>NZ_CP013692.1:3876870-5169161 GCF_001477625.1 Paucibacter sp. KCTC 42545 | reverse complement strand
CGATATGAACTCTTGGGCGGTATCAGCCTGTTATCCCCAGAGTACCTTTTATCCGTTGAGCGATGGCCCTTCCATACAGAACCACCGGATCACTTTGTCCTACTTTCGTACCTGCTCGACTTGTCAGTCTCGCAGTCAAGCACGCTTATGCCAATGCACTATCAACACGATTTCCGACCGTATTTAGCGTACCTTCGAACTCCTCCGTTACACTTTGGGAGGAGACCGCCCCAGTCAAACTGCCCACCATACACTGTCCCCAATCCCGATAAGGGACCAAGGTTAGAACCTCAAACACACCAGGGTGGTATTTCAACGTTGGCTCCATGAGAACTAGCGTCCTCACTTCAAAGCCTCCCACCTATCCTACACAGATCTGTTCAAAGTCCAATGTAAAGCTACAGTAAAGGTTCATGGGGTCTTTCCGTCTTTCCGCGGGGAGATTGCATCATCACAAACATTTCAACTTCGCTGAGTCTCTGGAGGAGACAGTGTGGCCATCATTACTCCATTCGTGCAGGTCGGAACTTACCCGACAAGGAATTTCGCTACCTTAGGACCGTTATAGTTACGGCCGCCGTTTACTGGGACTTCAGTCAAAGAGCTTGCACCCCATCATTTAATCTTCCAGCACCGGGCAGGAGTCACACCCTATACGTCGACTTTCGTCTTTGCAGAGTGCTGTGTTTTAATAAACAGTTGCAGCCACCGATTCTCTGCGACCCCATTCGGCTCCGAGAGTAAATCTCTTCACCTAATAGAGGCACACCTTCTTCCGAAGTTACGGTGTCAATTTGCCCGAGTTCCTTCTCCAGAGTTCTCTCAAGCGCCTTAGAATACTCATCTCGCGCACCAGTGTCGGTTGCGGTACGGTCAATCTGTAACTGAAGCTTAGTGGCTTTTCTTGGAAGCAGGGTATCACTCACTTCAAGTGCAAGCACTCTCGTTATCACGCCTCATCTTAGCCCCCCGGATTTGCCTAAGGGGCATGACTACACGCTTGAACCAACACTTCCAACCGTTGGCTGAGCTAACCTTCTCCGTCCCCACATCGCATTACAGATCGGTACAGGAATATTTACCTGTTTCCCATCAGCTACGCATCTCTGCCTCGCCTTAGGGGCCGACTCACCCTACGCCGATGAACGTTGCGTAGGAAACCTTGCGCTTTCGGCGAGGGGGCTTTTCACCCCCTTTAACGCTACTCATGTCAGCATTCGCACTTCTGATACCTCCAGCAGGCTTCACAACCCACCTTCACAGGCTTACAGAACGCTCTCCTACCACGTGCAATAAATTGCACATCCGCAGCTTCGGTAACTGGCTTAGCCCCGTTACATCTTCCGCGCAGGACGACTCGATCAGTGAGCTATTACGCTTTCTTTAAATGATGGCTGCTTCTAAGCCAACATCCTGACTGTTTTAGCCTTCCCACTTCGTTTCCCACTTAGCCAATTTTGGGGACCTTAGCTGGCGGTCTGGGTTGTTTCCCTCTTGAGTCCGGACGTTAGCACCCGGTGCTCTGTCTCCCAAGCTGTACTCATCGGTATTCGGAGTTTGCAATGGTTTGGTAAGTCGCCATGACCCCCTAGCCATAACAGTGCTCTACCCCCGATGGTAATACTTGAGGCACTACCTAAATAGTTTTCGGAGAGAACCAGCTATTTCCAAGTTTGTTTAGCCTTTCACCCCTATCCACAGCTCATCCGCTAATTTTGCAACATTAGTCGGTTCGGACCTCCAGCACCTGTTACGGTACCTTCATCCTGGCCATGGATAGATCACTTGGTTTCGGGTCTACACCCAGCGACTAATTCGCCCTATTCGGACTCGATTTCTCTACGGCTTCCCTATTCGGTTAACCTCGCCACTGAATGTAAGTCGCTGACCCATTATACAAAAGGTACGCAGTCACCTTGCGGCTCCTACTTTTTGTATGCATACGGTTTCAGGATCTATTTCACTCCCCTCCCGGGGTTCTTTTCGCCTTTCCCTCACGGTACTAGTTCACTATCGGTCGATTACGAGTATTTAGCCTTGGAGGATGGTCCCCCCATATTCAGACAGGATTACACGTGTCCCGCCCTACTTGTCTTACGCTTAGTTCCACACCGCAGCATTTCTCATACGGGGCTATCACCCGCTATGGCCGGACTTTCCATTCCGTTCTGATATACACGATGCTAAAACGTAAAGGCTATTCCAATTTCGCTCGCCACTACTTTCGGAATCTCGGTTGATGTCTTTTCCTCGAGCTACTGAGATGTTTCAGTTCACCCGGTTCGCCACAATGACCTATGTATTCAGTCAGAGTTACCGCTCGCGCGGTGGGTTTCCCCATTCAGAAATCTCCGGATCAAAGCTAATTTGCCAGCTCCCCGAAGCTTATCGCAGGCTATCACGTCTTTCGTCGCCTGTAATCGCCTAGGCATCCACCATATGCACTTAGTCACTTGACCCTATAACTTTGACAGCGCTGACGGCACTGTCGGTCAAGAACTCGTACAGACCCCATTCATGAGTCCATACGTTATTGAGTATTTACGCGTTACGCCGTTCTTCATATCTAAACAATTTCTTGCTCAGTTGAAGTCTTGTGTTTGACGCAATCAAAATGTTGCCGACGGCACGGTGTCTAGTCCCCTTTACGAAGAGACTAAACTTTCCGTCGACAACGCTGATTCGACTCTACAAATTGTTAAAGAACAATGCCAATAAAAACTGGCAAACCACAACATCTTCTATAGACGCTCTGGTTTGCCAACTTCGAGTAAATACATGGTGGAGGATGACGGGATCGAACCGACGACCCCCTGCTTGCAAAGCAGGTGCTCTCCCAGCTGAGCTAATCCCCCGGGAATTAAATTCCGTGGTGGGTCTGGCTGGATTCGAACCAGCGACCCCCGCCTTATCAAGACGGTGCTCTAACCAACTGAGCTACAGACCCACGCGTTCTTCTCGCGTGCTCCTGAGCTCAGACGCTTACCTTAGAGGCCAGCTCGGCAGGCTCACGCTTTTTGTATTTGCTCTTGCAGTTGTTACTACAGCCGATAAGTGTGGGCGCTTCAATCTGAGTGCATGTGGATCTCGCTCATGCTGAATTACAAGTAACTCAACCGTGGCTCGACCATTTCTAGAAAGGAGGTGATCCAGCCGCACCTTCCGATACGGCTACCTTGTTACGACTTCACCCCAGTCACGAACCCTGCCGTGGTAATCGCCCTCCTTGCGGTTAGGCTAACTACTTCTGGCAGAACCCGCTCCCATGGTGTGACGGGCGGTGTGTACAAGACCCGGGAACGTATTCACCGCGGCAAGCTGATCCGCGATTACTAGCGATTCCGACTTCACGCAGTCGAGTTGCAGACTACGATCCGGACTACGACCGGTTTTCTGGGATTAGCTCCCCCTCGCGGGTTGGCAGCCCTCTGTACCGGCCATTGTATGACGTGTGTAGCCCTACCCATAAGGGCCATGATGACCTGACGTCATCCCCACCTTCCTCCGGTTTGTCACCGGCAGTCTCATTAGAGTGCCCTTTCGTAGCAACTAATGACAAGGGTTGCGCTCGTTGCGGGACTTAACCCAACATCTCACGACACGAGCTGACGACGGCCATGCAGCACCTGTGTTCAGATTCTCTTTCGAGCACTCCCACATCTCTGCGGGATCTCTGACATGTCAAGGGTAGGTAAGGTTTTTCGCGTTGCATCGAATTAAACCACATCATCCACCGCTTGTGCGGGTCCCCGTCAATTCCTTTGAGTTTCAACCTTGCGGCCGTACTCCCCAGGCGGTCAACTTCACGCGTTAGCTTCGTTACTGAGAAGAAACCCTCCCAACAACCAGTTGACATCGTTTAGGGCGTGGACTACCAGGGTATCTAATCCTGTTTGCTCCCCACGCTTTCGTGCATGAGCGTCAGTACAGGTCCAGGGGATTGCCTTCGCCATCGGTGTTCCTCCGCATATCTACGCATTTCACTGCTACACGCGGAATTCCATCCCCCTCTACCGTACTCTAGCTATGCAGTCACAAAGGCAGTTCCCAGGTTGAGCCCGGGGATTTCACCTCTGTCTTGCATAACCGCCTGCGCACGCTTTACGCCCAGTAATTCCGATTAACGCTTGCACCCTACGTATTACCGCGGCTGCTGGCACGTAGTTAGCCGGTGCTTATTCTTCAGGTACCGTCATTAGGTCTCTGTATTAGAGAAACCCGTTTCTTCCCTGACAAAAGCGGTTTACAACCCGAAGGCCTTCTTCCCGCACGCGGCATGGCTGGATCAGACTTGCGTCCATTGTCCAAAATTCCCCACTGCTGCCTCCCGTAGGAGTCTGGGCCGTGTCTCAGTCCCAGTGTGGCTGGTCGTCCTCTCAGACCAGCTACAGATCGTCGCCTTGGTGGGCTTTTACCCCGCCAACTAGCTAATCTGATATCGGCCGCTCCAATTGCGCGAGGTCTTGCGATCCCCCGCTTTCACCCTCAGGTCTCATGCGGTATTAGCCACTCTTTCGAGTAGTTATCCCCCACAACTGGGCACGTTCCGATATATTACTCACCCGTTCGCCACTCGTCAGCTTAACCTGTTACCGTTCGACTTGCATGTGTAAGGCATGCCGCCAGCGTTCAATCTGAGCCAGGATCAAACTCTACAGTTCGATCTTGCTTTTTACTCAACGGAATCGACTAAAACCATTTGCATGATTCCAATCTTAATTTCCGTGAGCGTTTAAAGTCTAAGAGACTTGGCTGCAGTCACCTGCAACCAGCACTCATCTTCAAACGCCCACGCTTATCGGCTGTGAATTATTAAAGAGCTCAAGCAACTCCGGCCTCAGCCTTCGTTAACTTGTTTGCCACCGACTTGACGTCAGCAGCACAGAGATGGGATTGTGTCAGAAGTTTTCACTATCGTCAACACCTATTGCATCAAGATTTTCATCTCGCCGCCATCTTCTGCTTCGCATCACCAGACTCTCGCCTGGCGCATCCGCAAACACAAACCCTGCACGCAGCAGCTTGTGTCTACAGACTGAAGACAGAAACGCCCGGCCAAGTGACCGGGCGTTTTGCTTAATATTAGCCTGACGATGACCTACTTTCACACGGGAATCCGCACTATCATCGGCGCTGAGGCATTTCACTGTCCTGTTCGGGATGGGAAGGAGTGGGACCGCCTCGCTATGGTCATCAGGCTTAACTGGTTGATCTGCTGTTCAATCGCTCGAACAACCGATCCAATTTGTAGAGTCGTATTATGACACCGTTTGAGGGTTTGTCATATTACTCGAATCAGCTTTTTTGATTGCGCTAACACCGACTTCTTTGAAGAACGGTATAACTTGTATTGACTACTCAATAATCCTTGAACACGTTCATTTCTGAACTGTCAAAGTTATAGGGTCAAGCCTCACGGGCAATTAGTACTGGTTAGCTTAACGCATTACTGCGCTTCCACACCCAGCCTATCAACGTCCTGGTCTCGAACGACCCTTCAGGGGCTCTAGGCCCCGGCAAGACTCATCTTGAGACGAGTTTCCCGCTTAGATGCTTTCAGCGGTTATCTCTTCCGCACTTAGCTACTCGGCGATGCCACTGGCGTGACAACCGATACACCAGAGGTGCGTCCACTCCGGTCCTCTCGTACTAGGAGCAGGCTCTCTCAATCTTGCAGCGCCCACGGAAGATAGGGACCAAACTGTCTCACGACGTTTTAAACCCAGCTCACGTACCTCTTTAAATGGCGAACAGCCATACCCTTGGGACCGGCTACAGCCCCAGGATGAGATGAGCCGACATCGAGGTGCCAAACACCGCCGTCGATATGAACTCTTGGGCGGTATCAGCCTGTTATCCCCAGAGTACCTTTTATCCGTTGAGCGATGGCCCTTCCATACAGAACCACCGGATCACTTTGTCCTACTTTCGTACCTGCTCGACTTGTCAGTCTCGCAGTCAAGCACGCTTATGCCAATGCACTATCAACACGATTTCCGACCGTATTTAGCGTACCTTCGAACTCCTCCGTTACACTTTGGGAGGAGACCGCCCCAGTCAAACTGCCCACCATACACTGTCCCCAATCCCGATAAGGGACCAAGGTTAGAACCTCAAACACACCAGGGTGGTATTTCAACGTTGGCTCCATGAGAACTAGCGTCCTCACTTCAAAGCCTCCCACCTATCCTACACAGATCTGTTCAAAGTCCAATGTAAAGCTACAGTAAAGGTTCATGGGGTCTTTCCGTCTTTCCGCGGGGAGATTGCATCATCACAAACATTTCAACTTCGCTGAGTCTCTGGAGGAGACAGTGTGGCCATCATTACTCCATTCGTGCAGGTCGGAACTTACCCGACAAGGAATTTCGCTACCTTAGGACCGTTATAGTTACGGCCGCCGTTTACTGGGACTTCAGTCAAGAGCTTGCACCCCATCATTTAATCTTCCAGCACCGGGCAGGAGTCACACCCTATACGTCGACTTTCGTCTTTGCAGAGTGCTGTGTTTTTAATAAACAGTTGCAGCCACCGATTCTCTGCGACCCCATTCGGCTCCGAGAGTAAATCTCTTCACCTAATAGAGGCACACCTTCTTCCGAAGTTACGGTGTCAATTTGCCGAGTTCCTTCTCCAGAGTTCTCTCAAGCGCCTTAGAATACTCATCTCGCGCACCAGTGTCGGTTTGCGGTACGGTCAATCTGTAACTGAAGCTTAGTGGCTTTTCTTGGAAGCAGGGTATCACTCACTTCAAGTGCAAGCACTCTCGTTATCACGCCTCATCTTAGCCCCCCGGATTTGCCTAAGGGGCATGACTACACGCTTGAACCAACACTTCCAACCGTTGGCTGAGCTAACCTTCTCCGTCCCCACATCGCATTACAGATCGGTACAGGAATATTTACCTGTTTCCCATCAGCTACGCATCTCTGCCTCGCCTTAGGGGCCGACTCACCCTACGCCGATGAACGTTGCGTAGGAAACCTTGCGCTTTCGGCGAGGGGGCTTTTCACCCCCTTTAACGCTACTCATGTCAGCATTCGCACTTCTGATACCTCCAGCAGGCTTCACAACCCACCTTCACAGGCTTACAGAACGCTCTCCTACCACGTGCAATAAATTGCACATCCGCAGCTTCGGTAACTGGCTTAGCCCCGTTACATCTTCCGCGCAGGACGACTCGATCAGTGAGCTATTACGCTTTCTTTAAATGATGGCTGCTTCTAAGCCAACATCCTGACTGTTTTAGCCTTCCCACTTCGTTTCCCACTTAGCCAATTTTGGGGACCTTAGCTGGCGGTCTGGGTTGTTTCCCTCTTGAGTCCGGACGTTAGCACCCGGTGCTCTGTCTCCCAAGCTGTACTCATCGGTATTCGGAGTTTGCAATGGTTTGGTAAGTCGCCATGACCCCCTAGCCATAACAGTGCTCTACCCCCGATGGTAATACTTGAGGCACTACCTAAATAGTTTTCGGAGAGAACCAGCTATTTCCAAGTTTGTTTAGCCTTTCACCCCTATCCACAGCTCATCCGCTAATTTTGCAACATTAGTCGGTTCGGACCTCCAGCACCTGTTACGGTACCTTCATCCTGGCCATGGATAGATCACTTGGTTTCGGGTCTACACCCAGCGACTAATTCGCCCTATTCGGACTCGATTTCTCTACGGCTTCCCTATTCGGTTAACCTCGCCACTGAATGTAAGTCGCTGACCCATTATACAAAAGGTACGCAGTCACCTTGCGGCTCCTACTTTTTGTATGCATACGGTTTCAGGATCTATTTCACTCCCCTCCCGGGGTTCTTTTCGCCTTTCCCTCACGGTACTAGTTCACTATCGGTCGATTACGAGTATTTAGCCTTGGAGGATGGTCCCCCCATATTCAGACAGGATTACACGTGTCCCGCCCTACTTGTCTTACGCTTAGTTCCACACCGCAGCATTTCTCATACGGGGCTATCACCCGCTATGGCCGGACTTTCCATTCCGTTCTGATATACACGATGCTAAAACGTAAAGGCTATTCCAATTTCGCTCGCCACTACTTTCGGAATCTCGGTTGATGTCTTTTCCTCGAGCTACTGAGATGTTTCAGTTCACCCGGTTCGCCACAATGACCTATGTATTCAGTCAGAGTTACCGCTCGCGCGGTGGGTTTCCCCATTCAGAAATCTCCGGATCAAAGCTAATTTGCCAGCTCCCCGAAGCTTATCGCAGGCTATCACGTCTTTCGTCGCCTGTAATCGCCTAGGCATCCACCATATGCACTTAGTCACTTGACCCTATAACTTTGACAGCGCTGACGGCACTGTCGGTCAAGAACTCGTACAGACCCCATTCATGAGTCCATACGTTATTGAGTATTTACGCGTTACGCCGTTCTTCATATCTAAACAATTTCTTGCTCAGTTGAAGTCTTGTGTTTGACGCAATCAAAATGTTGCCGACGGCACGGTGTCTAGTCCCCTTTACGAAGAGACTAAACTTTCCGTCGACAACGCTGATTCGACTCTACAAATTGTTAAAGAACAATGCCAATAAAAACTGGCAAACCACAACATCTTCTATAGACGCTCTGGTTTGCCAACTTCGAGTAAATACATGGTGGAGGATGACGGGATCGAACCGACGACCCCCTGCTTGCAAAGCAGGTGCTCTCCCAGCTGAGCTAATCCCCCGGGAATTAAATTCCGTGGTGGGTCTGGCTGGATTCGAACCAGCGACCCCCGCCTTATCAAGACGGTGCTCTAACCAACTGAGCTACAGACCCACGCGTTCTTCTCGCGTGCTCCTGAGCTCAGACGCTTACCTTAGAGGCCAGCTCGGCAGGCTCACGCTTTTTGTATTTGCTCTTGCAGTTGTTACTACAGCCGATAAGTGTGGGCGCTTCAATCTGAGTGCATGTGGATCTCGCTCATGCTGAATTACAAGTAACTCAACCGTGGCTCGACCATTTCTAGAAAGGAGGTGATCCAGCCGCACCTTCCGATACGGCTACCTTGTTACGACTTCACCCCAGTCACGAACCCTGCCGTGGTAATCGCCCTCCTTGCGGTTAGGCTAACTACTTCTGGCAGAACCCGCTCCCATGGTGTGACGGGCGGTGTGTACAAGACCCGGGAACGTATTCACCGCGGCAAGCTGATCCGCGATTACTAGCGATTCCGACTTCACGCAGTCGAGTTGCAGACTACGATCCGGACTACGACCGGTTTTCTGGGATTAGCTCCCCCTCGCGGGTTGGCAGCCCTCTGTACCGGCCATTGTATGACGTGTGTAGCCCTACCCATAAGGGCCATGATGACCTGACGTCATCCCCACCTTCCTCCGGTTTGTCACCGGCAGTCTCATTAGAGTGCCCTTTCGTAGCAACTAATGACAAGGGTTGCGCTCGTTGCGGGACTTAACCCAACATCTCACGACACGAGCTGACGACGGCCATGCAGCACCTGTGTTCAGATTCTCTTTCGAGCACTCCCACATCTCTGCGGGATCTCTGACATGTCAAGGGTAGGTAAGGTTTTTCGCGTTGCATCGAATTAAACCACATCATCCACCGCTTGTGCGGGTCCCCGTCAATTCCTTTGAGTTTCAACCTTGCGGCCGTACTCCCCAGGCGGTCAACTTCACGCGTTAGCTTCGTTACTGAGAAGAAACCCTCCCAACAACCAGTTGACATCGTTTAGGGCGTGGACTACCAGGGTATCTAATCCTGTTTGCTCCCCACGCTTTCGTGCATGAGCGTCAGTACAGGTCCAGGGGATTGCCTTCGCCATCGGTGTTCCTCCGCATATCTACGCATTTCACTGCTACACGCGGAATTCCATCCCCCTCTACCGTACTCTAGCTATGCAGTCACAAAGGCAGTTCCCAGGTTGAGCCCGGGGATTTCACCTCTGTCTTGCATAACCGCCTGCGCACGCTTTACGCCCAGTAATTCCGATTAACGCTTGCACCCTACGTATTACCGCGGCTGCTGGCACGTAGTTAGCCGGTGCTTATTCTTCAGGTACCGTCATTAGGTCTCTGTATTAGAGAAACCCGTTTCTTCCCTGACAAAAGCGGTTTACAACCCGAAGGCCTTCTTCCCGCACGCGGCATGGCTGGATCAGACTTGCGTCCATTGTCCAAAATTCCCCACTGCTGCCTCCCGTAGGAGTCTGGGCCGTGTCTCAGTCCCAGTGTGGCTGGTCGTCCTCTCAGACCAGCTACAGATCGTCGCCTTGGTGGGCTTTTACCCCGCCAACTAGCTAATCTGATATCGGCCGCTCCAATTGCGCGAGGTCTTGCGATCCCCCGCTTTCACCCTCAGGTCTCATGCGGTATTAGCCACTCTTTCGAGTAGTTATCCCCCACAACTGGGCACGTTCCGATATATTACTCACCCGTTCGCCACTCGTCAGCTTAACCTGTTACCGTTCGACTTGCATGTGTAAGGCATGCCGCCAGCGTTCAATCTGAGCCAGGATCAAACTCTACAGTTCGATCTTGCTTTTTACTCAACGGAATCGACTAAAACCATTTGCATGATTCCAATCTTAATTTCCGTGAGCGTTTAAAGTCTAAGAGACTTGGCTGCAGTCACCTGCAACCAGCACTCATCTTCAAACGCCCACGCTTATCGGCTGTGAATTATTAAAGAGCTCAAGCAACTCCGGCCTCAGCCTTCGTTAACTTGTTTGCCACCGACTTGACGTCAGCAGCACAGAGATGGGATTGTGTCAGAAGTTTTCACTATCGTCAACACCTATTGCATCAAGATTTTCATCTCGCCGCCATCTTCTGCTTCGCATCACCAGACTCTCGCCTGGCGCATCCGCAAACACAAACCCTGCACGCAGCAGCTTGTGTCTACAGACTGAAGACAGAAACGCCCGGCCAAGTGACCGGGCGTTTTGCTTAATATTAGCCTGACGATGACCTACTTTCACACGGGAATCCGCACTATCATCGGCGCTGAGGCATTTCACTGTCCTGTTCGGGATGGGAAGGAGTGGGACCGCCTCGCTATGGTCATCAGGCTTAACTGGTTGATCTGCTGTTCAATCGCTCGAACAACCGATCCAATTTGTAGAGTCGTATTATGACACCGTTTGAGGGTTTGTCATATTACTCGAATCAGCTTTTTTGATTGCGCTAACACCGACTTCTTTGAAGAACGGTATAACTTGTATTGACTACTCAATAATCCTTGAACACGTTCATTTCTGAACTGTCAAAGTTATAGGGTCAAGCCTCACGGGCAATTAGTACTGGTTAGCTTAACGCATTACTGCGCTTCCACACCCAGCCTATCAACGTCCTGGTCTCGAACGACCCTTCAGGGGGCTCTAGGCCCCGGCAAGACTCATCTTGAGACGAGTTTCCCGCTTAGATGCTTTCAGCGGTTATCTCTTCCGCACTTAGCTACTCGGCGATGCCACTGGCGTGACAACCGATACACCAGAGGTGCGTCCACTCCGGTCCTCTCGTACTAGGAGCAGGCTCTCTCAATCTTGCAGCGCCCACGGAAGATAGGGACCAAACTGTCTCACGACGTTTTAAACCCAGCTCACGTACCTCTTTAAATGGCGAACAGCCATACCCTTGGGACCGGCTACAGCCCCAGGATGAGATGAGCCGACATCGAGGTGCCAAACACCGCCGTCGATATGAACTCTTGGGCGGTATCAGCCTGTTATCCCCAGAGTACCTTTTATCCGTTGAGCGATGGCCCTTCCATACAGAACCACCGGATCACTTTGTCCTACTTTCGTACCTGCTCGACTTGTCAGTCTCGCAGTCAAGCACGCTTATGCCAATGCACTATCAACACGATTTCCGACCGTATTTAGCGTACCTTCGAACTCCTCCGTTACACTTTGGGAGGAGACCGCCCCAGTCAAACTGCCCACCATACACTGTCCCCAATCCCGATAAGGGACCAAGGTTAGAACCTCAAACACACCAGGGTGGTATTTCAACGTTGGCTCCATGAGAACTAGCGTCCTCACTTCAAAGCCTCCCACCTATCCTACACAGATCTGTTCAAAGTCCAATGTAAAGCTACAGTAAAGGTTCATGGGGTCTTTCCGTCTTTCCGCGGGGAGATTGCATCATCACAAACATTTCAACTTCGCTGAGTCTCTGGAGGAGACAGTGTGGCCATCATTACTCCATTCGTGCAGGTCGGAACTTACCCGACAAGGAATTTCGCTACCTTAGGACCGTTATAGTTACGGCCGCCGTTTACTGGGACTTCAGTCAAGAGCTTGCACCCCATCATTTAATCTTCCAGCACCGGGCAGGAGTCACACCCTATACGTCGACTTTCGTCTTTGCAGAGTGCTGTGTTTTTAATAAACAGTTGCAGCCACCGATTCTCTGCGACCCCATTCGGCTCCGAGAGTAAATCTCTTCACCTAATAGAGGCACACCTTCTTCCGAAGTTACGGTGTCAATTTGCCGAGTTCCTTCTCCAGAGTTCTCTCAAGCGCCTTAGAATACTCATCTCGCGCACCAGTGTCGGTTTGCGGTACGGTCAATCTGTAACTGAAGCTTAGTGGCTTTTCTTGGAAGCAGGGTATCACTCACTTCAAGTGCAAGCACTCTCGTTATCACGCCTCATCTTAGCCCCCCGGATTTGCCTAAGGGGCATGACTACACGCTTGAACCAACACTTCCAACCGTTGGCTGAGCTAACCTTCTCCGTCCCCACATCGCATTACAGATCGGTACAGGAATATTTACCTGTTTCCCATCAGCTACGCATCTCTGCCTCGCCTTAGGGGCCGACTCACCCTACGCCGATGAACGTTGCGTAGGAAACCTTGCGCTTTCGGCGAGGGGGCTTTTCACCCCCTTTAACGCTACTCATGTCAGCATTCGCACTTCTGATACCTCCAGCAGGCTTCACAACCCACCTTCACAGGCTTACAGAACGCTCTCCTACCACGTGCAATAAATTGCACATCCGCAGCTTCGGTAACTGGCTTAGCCCCGTTACATCTTCCGCGCAGGACGACTCGATCAGTGAGCTATTACGCTTTCTTTAAATGATGGCTGCTTCTAAGCCAACATCCTGACTGTTTTAGCCTTCCCACTTCGTTTCCCACTTAGCCAATTTTGGGGACCTTAGCTGGCGGTCTGGGTTGTTTCCCTCTTGAGTCCGGACGTTAGCACCCGGTGCTCTGTCTCCCAAGCTGTACTCATCGGTATTCGGAGTTTGCAATGGTTTGGTAAGTCGCCATGACCCCCTAGCCATAACAGTGCTCTACCCCCGATGGTAATACTTGAGGCACTACCTAAATAGTTTTCGGAGAGAACCAGCTATTTCCAAGTTTGTTTAGCCTTTCACCCCTATCCACAGCTCATCCGCTAATTTTGCAACATTAGTCGGTTCGGACCTCCAGCACCTGTTACGGTACCTTCATCCTGGCCATGGATAGATCACTTGGTTTCGGGTCTACACCCAGCGACTAATTCGCCCTATTCGGACTCGATTTCTCTACGGCTTCCCTATTCGGTTAACCTCGCCACTGAATGTAAGTCGCTGACCCATTATACAAAAGGTACGCAGTCACCTTGCGGCTCCTACTTTTTGTATGCATACGGTTTCAGGATCTATTTCACTCCCCTCCCGGGGTTCTTTTCGCCTTTCCCTCACGGTACTAGTTCACTATCGGTCGATTACGAGTATTTAGCCTTGGAGGATGGTCCCCCCATATTCAGACAGGATTACACGTGTCCCGCCCTACTTGTCTTACGCTTAGTTCCACACCGCAGCATTTCTCATACGGGGCTATCACCCGCTATGGCCGGACTTTCCATTCCGTTCTGATATACACGATGCTAAAACGTAAAGGCTATTCCAATTTCGCTCGCCACTACTTTCGGAATCTCGGTTGATGTCTTTTCCTCGAGCTACTGAGATGTTTCAGTTCACCCGGTTCGCCACAATGACCTATGTATTCAGTCAGAGTTACCGCTCGCGCGGTGGGTTTCCCCATTCAGAAATCTCCGGATCAAAGCTAATTTGCCAGCTCCCCGAAGCTTATCGCAGGCTATCACGTCTTTCGTCGCCTGTAATCGCCTAGGCATCCACCATATGCACTTAGTCACTTGACCCTATAACTTTGACAGCGCTGACGGCACTGTCGGTCAAGAACTCGTACAGACCCCATTCATGAGTCCATACGTTATTGAGTATTTACGCGTTACGCCGTTCTTCATATCTAAACAATTTCTTGCTCAGTTGAAGTCTTGTGTTTGACGCAATCAAAATGTTGCCGACGGCACGGTGTCTAGTCCCCTTTACGAAGAGACTAAACTTTCCGTCGACAACGCTGATTCGACTCTACAAATTGTTAAAGAACAATGCCAATAAAAACTGGCAAACCACAACATCTTCTATAGACGCTCTGGTTTGCCAACTTCGAGTAAATACATGGTGGAGGATGACGGGATCGAACCGACGACCCCCTGCTTGCAAAGCAGGTGCTCTCCCAGCTGAGCTAATCCCCCGGGAATTAAATTCCGTGGTGGGTCTGGCTGGATTCGAACCAGCGACCCCCGCCTTATCAAGACGGTGCTCTAACCAACTGAGCTACAGACCCACGCGTTCTTCTCGCGTGCTCCTGAGCTCAGACGCTTACCTTAGAGGCCAGCTCGGCAGGCTCACGCTTTTTGTATTTACTCTTGCAGTTGTTACTACAGCCGATAAGTGTGGGCGCTTCAATCTGAGTGCATGTGGATCTCGCTCATGCTGAATTACAAGTAACTCAACCGTGGCTCGACCATTTCTAGAAAGGAGGTGATCCAGCCGCACCTTCCGATACGGCTACCTTGTTACGACTTCACCCCAGTCACGAACCCTGCCGTGGTAATCGCCCTCCTTGCGGTTAGGCTAACTACTTCTGGCAGAACCCGCTCCCATGGTGTGACGGGCGGTGTGTACAAGACCCGGGAACGTATTCACCGCGGCAAGCTGATCCGCGATTACTAGCGATTCCGACTTCACGCAGTCGAGTTGCAGACTACGATCCGGACTACGACCGGTTTTCTGGGATTAGCTCCCCCTCGCGGGTTGGCAGCCCTCTGTACCGGCCATTGTATGACGTGTGTAGCCCTACCCATAAGGGCCATGATGACCTGACGTCATCCCCACCTTCCTCCGGTTTGTCACCGGCAGTCTCATTAGAGTGCCCTTTCGTAGCAACTAATGACAAGGGTTGCGCTCGTTGCGGGACTTAACCCAACATCTCACGACACGAGCTGACGACGGCCATGCAGCACCTGTGTTCAGATTCTCTTTCGAGCACTCCCACATCTCTGCGGGATCTCTGACATGTCAAGGGTAGGTAAGGTTTTTCGCGTTGCATCGAATTAAACCACATCATCCACCGCTTGTGCGGGTCCCCGTCAATTCCTTTGAGTTTCAACCTTGCGGCCGTACTCCCCAGGCGGTCAACTTCACGCGTTAGCTTCGTTACTGAGAAGAAACCCTCCCAACAACCAGTTGACATCGTTTAGGGCGTGGACTACCAGGGTATCTAATCCTGTTTGCTCCCCACGCTTTCGTGCATGAGCGTCAGTACAGGTCCAGGGGATTGCCTTCGCCATCGGTGTTCCTCCGCATATCTACGCATTTCACTGCTACACGCGGAATTCCATCCCCCTCTACCGTACTCTAGCTATGCAGTCACAAAGGCAGTTCCCAGGTTGAGCCCGGGGATTTCACCTCTGTCTTGCATAACCGCCTGCGCACGCTTTACGCCCAGTAATTCCGATTAACGCTTGCACCCTACGTATTACCGCGGCTGCTGGCACGTAGTTAGCCGGTGCTTATTCTTCAGGTACCGTCATTAGGTCTCTGTATTAGAGAAACCCGTTTCTTCCCTGACAAAAGCGGTTTACAACCCGAAGGCCTTCTTCCCGCACGCGGCATGGCTGGATCAGACTTGCGTCCATTGTCCAAAATTCCCCACTGCTGCCTCCCGTAGGAGTCTGGGCCGTGTCTCAGTCCCAGTGTGGCTGGTCGTCCTCTCAGACCAGCTACAGATCGTCGCCTTGGTGGGCTTTTACCCCGCCAACTAGCTAATCTGATATCGGCCGCTCCAATTGCGCGAGGTCTTGCGATCCCCCGCTTTCACCCTCAGGTCTCATGCGGTATTAGCCACTCTTTCGAGTAGTTATCCCCCACAACTGGGCACGTTCCGATATATTACTCACCCGTTCGCCACTCGTCAGCTTAACCTGTTACCGTTCGACTTGCATGTGTAAGGCATGCCGCCAGCGTTCAATCTGAGCCAGGATCAAACTCTACAGTTCGATCTTGCTTTTTACTCAACGGAATCGACTAAAACCATTTGCATGATTCCAATCTTAATTTCCGTGAGCGTTTAAAGTCTAAGAGACTTGGCTGCAGTCACCTGCAACCAGCACTCATCTTCAAACGCCCACGCTTATCGGCTGTGAATTATTAAAGAGCTCAAGCAACTCCGGCCTCAGCCTTCGTTAACTTGTTTGCCACCGACTTGACGTCAGCAGCACAGAGATGGGATTGTGTCAGAAGTTTTCACTATCGTCAACACCTATTGCATCAAGATTTTCATCTCGCCGCCATCTTCTGCTTCGCATCACCAGACTCTCGCCTGGCGCATCCGCAAACACAAACCCTGCACGCAGCAGCTTGTGTCTACAGACTGAAGACAGAAACGCCCGGCCAAGTGACCGGGCGTTTTGCTTAATATTAGCCTGACGATGACCTACTTTCACACGGGAATCCGCACTATCATCGGCGCTGAGGCATTTCACTGTCCTGTTCGGGATGGGAAGGAGTGGGACCGCCTCGCTATGGTCATCAGGCTTAACTGGTTGATCTGCTGTTCAATCGCTCGAACAACCGATCCAATTTGTAGAGTCGTATTATGACACCGTTTGAGGGTTTGTCATATTACTCGAATCAGCTTTTTTGATTGCGCTAACACCGACTTCTTTGAAGAACGGTATAACTTGTATTGACTACTCAATAATCCTTGAACACGTTCATTTCTGAACTGTCAAAGTTATAGGGTCAAGCCTCACGGGCAATTAGTACTGGTTAGCTTAACGCATTACTGCGCTTCCACACCCAGCCTATCAACGTCCTGGTCTCGAACGACCCTTCAGGGGGCTCTAGGCCCCGGCAAGACTCATCTTGAGACGAGTTTCCCGCTTAGATGCTTTCAGCGGTTATCTCTTCCGCACTTAGCTACTCGGCGATGCCACTGGCGTGACAACCGATACACCAGAGGTGCGTCCACTCCGGTCCTCTCGTACTAGGAGCAGGCTCTCTCAATCTTGCAGCGCCCACGGAAGATAGGGACCAAACTGTCTCACGACGTTTTAAACCCAGCTCACGTACCTCTTTAAATGGCGAACAGCCATACCCTTGGGACCGGCTACAGCCCCAGGATGAGATGAGCCGACATCGAGGTGCCAAACACCGCCGTCGATATGAACTCTTGGGCGGTATCAGCCTGTTATCCCCAGAGTACCTTTTATCCGTTGAGCGATGGCCCTTCCATACAGAACCACCGGATCACTTTGTCCTACTTTCGTACCTGCTCGACTTGTCAGTCTCGCAGTCAAGCACGCTTATGCCAATGCACTATCAACACGATTTCCGACCGTATTTAGCGTACCTTCGAACTCCTCCGTTACACTTTGGGAGGAGACCGCCCCAGTCAAACTGCCCACCATACACTGTCCCCAATCCCGATAAGGGACCAAGGTTAGAACCTCAAACACACCAGGGTGGTATTTCAACGTTGGCTCCATGAGAACTAGCGTCCTCACTTCAAAGCCTCCCACCTATCCTACACAGATCTGTTCAAAGTCCAATGTAAAGCTACAGTAAAGGTTCATGGGGTCTTTCCGTCTTTCCGCGGGGAGATTGCATCATCACAAACATTTCAACTTCGCTGAGTCTCTGGAGGAGACAGTGTGGCCATCATTACTCCATTCGTGCAGGTCGGAACTTACCCGACAAGGAATTTCGCTACCTTAGGACCGTTATAGTTACGGCCGCCGTTTACTGGGACTTCAGTCAAGAGCTTGCACCCCATCATTTAATCTTCCAGCACCGGGCAGGAGTCACACCCTATACGTCGACTTTCGTCTTTGCAGAGTGCTGTGTTTTTAATAAACAGTTGCAGCCACCGATTCTCTGCGACCCCATTCGGCTCCGAGAGTAAATCTCTTCACCTAATAGAGGCACACCTTCTTCCGAAGTTACGGTGTCAATTTGCCGAGTTCCTTCTCCAGAGTTCTCTCAAGCGCCTTAGAATACTCATCTCGCGCACCAGTGTCGGTTTGCGGTACGGTCAATCTGTAACTGAAGCTTAGTGGCTTTTCTTGGAAGCAGGGTATCACTCACTTCAAGTGCAAGCACTCTCGTTATCACGCCTCATCTTAGCCCCCCGGATTTGCCTAAGGGGCATGACTACACGCTTGAACCAACACTTCCAACCGTTGGCTGAGCTAACCTTCTCCGTCCCCACATCGCATTACAGATCGGTACAGGAATATTTACCTGTTTCCCATCAGCTACGCATCTCTGCCTCGCCTTAGGGGCCGACTCACCCTACGCCGATGAACGTTGCGTAGGAAACCTTGCGCTTTCGGCGAGGGGGCTTTTCACCCCCTTTAACGCTACTCATGTCAGCATTCGCACTTCTGATACCTCCAGCAGGCTTCACAACCCACCTTCACAGGCTTACAGAACGCTCTCCTACCACGTGCAATAAATTGCACATCCGCAGCTTCGGTAACTGGCTTAGCCCCGTTACATCTTCCGCGCAGGACGACTCGATCAGTGAGCTATTACGCTTTCTTTAAATGATGGCTGCTTCTAAGCCAACATCCTGACTGTTTTAGCCTTCCCACTTCGTTTCCCACTTAGCCAATTTTGGGGACCTTAGCTGGCGGTCTGGGTTGTTTCCCTCTTGAGTCCGGACGTTAGCACCCGGTGCTCTGTCTCCCAAGCTGTACTCATCGGTATTCGGAGTTTGCAATGGTTTGGTAAGTCGCCATGACCCCCTAGCCATAACAGTGCTCTACCCCCGATGGTAATACTTGAGGCACTACCTAAATAGTTTTCGGAGAGAACCAGCTATTTCCAAGTTTGTTTAGCCTTTCACCCCTATCCACAGCTCATCCGCTAATTTTGCAACATTAGTCGGTTCGGACCTCCAGCACCTGTTACGGTACCTTCATCCTGGCCATGGATAGATCACTTGGTTTCGGGTCTACACCCAGCGACTAATTCGCCCTATTCGGACTCGATTTCTCTACGGCTTCCCTATTCGGTTAACCTCGCCACTGAATGTAAGTCGCTGACCCATTATACAAAAGGTACGCAGTCACCTTGCGGCTCCTACTTTTTGTATGCATACGGTTTCAGGATCTATTTCACTCCCCTCCCGGGGTTCTTTTCGCCTTTCCCTCACGGTACTAGTTCACTATCGGTCGATTACGAGTATTTAGCCTTGGAGGATGGTCCCCCCATATTCAGACAGGATTACACGTGTCCCGCCCTACTTGTCTTACGCTTAGTTCCACACCGCAGCATTTCTCATACGGGGCTATCACCCGCTATGGCCGGACTTTCCATTCCGTTCTGATATACACGATGCTAAAACGTAAAGGCTATTCCAATTTCGCTCGCCACTACTTTCGGAATCTCGGTTGATGTCTTTTCCTCGAGCTACTGAGATGTTTCAGTTCACCCGGTTCGCCACAATGACCTATGTATTCAGTCAGAGTTACCGCTCGCGCGGTGGGTTTCCCCATTCAGAAATCTCCGGATCAAAGCTAATTTGCCAGCTCCCCGAAGCTTATCGCAGGCTATCACGTCTTTCGTCGCCTGTAATCGCCTAGGCATCCACCATATGCACTTAGTCACTTGACCCTATAACTTTGACAGCGCTGACGGCACTGTCGGTCAAGAACTCGTACAGACCCCATTCATGAGTCCATACGTTATTGAGTATTTACGCGTTACGCCGTTCTTCATATCTAAACAATTTCTTGCTCAGTTGAAGTCTTGTGTTTGACGCAATCAAAATGTTGCCGACGGCACGGTGTCTAGTCCCCTTTACGAAGAGACTAAACTTTCCGTCGACAACGCTGATTCGACTCTACAAATTGTTAAAGAACAATGCCAATAAAAACTGGCAAACCACAACATCTTCTATAGACGCTCTGGTTTGCCAACTTCGAGTAAATACATGGTGGAGGATGACGGGATCGAACCGACGACCCCCTGCTTGCAAAGCAGGTGCTCTCCCAGCTGAGCTAATCCCCCGGGAATTAAATTCCGTGGTGGGTCTGGCTGGATTCGAACCAGCGACCCCCGCCTTATCAAGACGGTGCTCTAACCAACTGAGCTACAGACCCACGCGTTCTTCTCGCGTGCTCCTGAGCTCAGACGCTTACCTTAGAGGCCAGCTCGGCAGGCTCACGCTTTTTGTATTTACTCTTGCAGTTGTTACTACAGCCGATAAGTGTGGGCGCTTCAATCTGAGTGCATGTGGATCTCGCTCATGCTGAATTACAAGTAACTCAACCGTGGCTCGACCATTTCTAGAAAGGAGGTGATCCAGCCGCACCTTCCGATACGGCTACCTTGTTACGACTTCACCCCAGTCACGAACCCTGCCGTGGTAATCGCCCTCCTTGCGGTTAGGCTAACTACTTCTGGCAGAACCCGCTCCCATGGTGTGACGGGCGGTGTGTACAAGACCCGGGAACGTATTCACCGCGGCAAGCTGATCCGCGATTACTAGCGATTCCGACTTCACGCAGTCGAGTTGCAGACTACGATCCGGACTACGACCGGTTTTCTGGGATTAGCTCCCCCTCGCGGGTTGGCAGCCCTCTGTACCGGCCATTGTATGACGTGTGTAGCCCTACCCATAAGGGCCATGATGACCTGACGTCATCCCCACCTTCCTCCGGTTTGTCACCGGCAGTCTCATTAGAGTGCCCTTTCGTAGCAACTAATGACAAGGGTTGCGCTCGTTGCGGGACTTAACCCAACATCTCACGACACGAGCTGACGACGGCCATGCAGCACCTGTGTTCAGATTCTCTTTCGAGCACTCCCACATCTCTGCGGGATCTCTGACATGTCAAGGGTAGGTAAGGTTTTTCGCGTTGCATCGAATTAAACCACATCATCCACCGCTTGTGCGGGTCCCCGTCAATTCCTTTGAGTTTCAACCTTGCGGCCGTACTCCCCAGGCGGTCAACTTCACGCGTTAGCTTCGTTACTGAGAAGAAACCCTCCCAACAACCAGTTGACATCGTTTAGGGCGTGGACTACCAGGGTATCTAATCCTGTTTGCTCCCCACGCTTTCGTGCATGAGCGTCAGTACAGGTCCAGGGGATTGCCTTCGCCATCGGTGTTCCTCCGCATATCTACGCATTTCACTGCTACACGCGGAATTCCATCCCCCTCTACCGTACTCTAGCTATGCAGTCACAAAGGCAGTTCCCAGGTTGAGCCCGGGGATTTCACCTCTGTCTTGCATAACCGCCTGCGCACGCTTTACGCCCAGTAATTCCGATTAACGCTTGCACCCTACGTATTACCGCGGCTGCTGGCACGTAGTTAGCCGGTGCTTATTCTTCAGGTACCGTCATTAGGTCTCTGTATTAGAGAAACCCGTTTCTTCCCTGACAAAAGCGGTTTACAACCCGAAGGCCTTCTTCCCGCACGCGGCATGGCTGGATCAGACTTGCGTCCATTGTCCAAAATTCCCCACTGCTGCCTCCCGTAGGAGTCTGGGCCGTGTCTCAGTCCCAGTGTGGCTGGTCGTCCTCTCAGACCAGCTACAGATCGTCGCCTTGGTGGGCTTTTACCCCGCCAACTAGCTAATCTGATATCGGCCGCTCCAATTGCGCGAGGTCTTGCGATCCCCCGCTTTCACCCTCAGGTCTCATGCGGTATTAGCCACTCTTTCGAGTAGTTATCCCCCACAACTGGGCACGTTCCGATATATTACTCACCCGTTCGCCACTCGTCAGCTTAACCTGTTACCGTTCGACTTGCATGTGTAAGGCATGCCGCCAGCGTTCAATCTGAGCCAGGATCAAACTCTACAGTTCGATCTTGCTTTTTACTCAACGGAATCGACTAAAACCATTTGCATGATTCCAATCTTAATTTCCGTGAGCGTTTAAAGTCTAAGAGACTTGGCTGCAGTCACCTGCAACCAGCACTCATCTTCAAACGCCCACGCTTATCGGCTGTGAATTATTAAAGAGCTCAAGCAACTCCGGCATCAGCCTTCGTTAACTTATTCGCCACCGACTTGACGTCAGCAGCACAGAAGCGAGATTATGACCTATTTTCTTCAAACCGGTCAAGCGTTTTAAAAACTTCTTTCGATATGTTTTTCAACGCCCTCACTTCACACTACAAAACTGAATTCTCATTCAGTGCTGTCTCGTTGCCGAAACAAACTTCCCTGTAGCGAAGCCCTCTACTGTAGCACAGGAATTTTGAGGGTCGCAAGACAATCCGCAGATGAAGGCAAAGAAATGGCAGGCCGTGTCCGACGCCATGCGCGCGCAGCCTTGGGAACAATTCCGGGCAGCTAAGCGCGAAGCGCGGGGCCACCCCATCTCTCTTAGTGCTTTAAAGATGTGGGCCTTTGAAGGCTGAACGCCAACTCGGCATCACGCTGAGGATCGTCACTGGTGAGCAAATCAGGCAGAACGCGCGCAAGACGGCTGGCGTCTGCCCGCAGCACGCGCTGCTTCACCGAGGGAATCTGCGAGGGGTGCATAGAGAAGCTGCGCAGACCCATGGCGAGCAATAGGTCAGTGAACAGCGGGTCGCCAGCCATTTCACCGCAGACGCTGACCGACTTCCCGGCCGCGCGGGCCTGGCTGATGGAATGCGCCAGCAAATGCAGCACGGCCGGGTGCCACGGGTCGTACAAATGCGCCACCGCTTCGTCGGCGCGATCAATCGCCAAGGTGTACTGAATCAAATCATTGGTGCCGATGGACACGAAGTCGACATGCGGCAACAGCAGGGGCAACATGACGGCGGCGGCGGGAATCTCAATCATCACACCCAACTCAACCTTGGTGTAGGCGCGGCCAGCATCAGTCAATTGCTGCTGAACCTTCTTGAGTGCCTCCTGAATCTGCCGCACTTCACTCAGGTGGGCCACCATCGGGATCAACAAACGCACTTTGCCGAAAGCACTAGCCCGGTAAATGGCCCGCAACTGCTGGCGGAACATACTCGGCTCGGCCAAGCTCCAGCGAATCGCGCGCAAACCCATTGCGGGGTTAAGCACATGTTCGTGACGTAATTCACTGGCGCTCATGCGATCCAAGGGTTTGTCAGCCCCCACATCGACCGTGCGGATGGTGACCGGCATGCCGCGCATGGCCTCCACGGCGGCACGGTAGGCGAGGAATTGCTCTTCTTCGCTGGGCAACTCACCCCCGCGATTCATGAACAGAAACTCGCTGCGGAACAGGCCCACACCCGTGGCCCCCACCTCAACCGCCCCCACGGCGTCAGCGGGCAATTCGATATTCGCGTGCAACTCCACTTTTTCGCCATCCAAGGTCACCGCCGGGGTATGGCGCAGGCGGGCTAGACGCGCTCGCTCCAACTCGCTCTGGCGTTGGCGGAAGCGGTACTCCTCCAGCATGATGGGAGAAGGGTTGACGATCACGGCGCCAGCATCACCGTCAATGATGACCCAATCGTCCTGGCGAATCAGGCGCGACGCTTCGCGGGTGCCGACGATGGCCGGAATATCCATGCTGCGCGCCACGATGGCGGTATGCGAGGTGCGGCCGCCGATGTCGGTGATGAAGCCATGGAACACACTACGCTTGAACTGCATCATGTCCGCCGGCGCGATATCAGCGGCCACCAGCAGCAAAGGATCCTCACCGGCGAAATCTCGCTGCACCACGCTGGCCGCATCCGTCGGTGCCTGACCTTGCTCGCGCGCCAAAGCGCTCAAAACCCGTTCAACCACCTGCTCCAAGTCGGCCTTGCGTTCGCGCAGATAGTCATCTTCCATCTCGTCGAACTGACGCGCCAAGACTTCCAGCTGCGCGGACAAAGCCCATTCGGCGTTGTAGTGCCGCTCGATGATCCACTGCCGGGTTGCGCCCACCAAGGCCTCGTCGTGCAAAAGCATCAGGTGCACATCGAGCAGCGCTGCCAGCTCATGAGGCGCATCGGCGGGCAGGTCCTGCTTGAGCGCCTCCAGCTCCTGCGCCACTTCGTCGCGGCCCCGCATGGCGCGCTTGATCTCGGCCTCGACCTGATCGTCGGCAATGAAATAGTGGGCAACGTCCATGCGACTGGACGTGACCAAAACGGCGCGGCCAATGGCCACACCACGCGAAACCGGAATGCCAAAGACCTGAAAGCTCATGGCTTGACTTTAGCAGCCGGCGGCGCCAATTCACCTCGTCATTGAATCGTCATTCCTGAGTCACGCCGGCGTCACCCGTAACGCCGAGCATGGCTGGGCTTGCAACGACTTGAATGAGGCTACCCATGCGGGATCTTCCCCTGCCGACTCTCCCCTTCTCCGACCTGAGGCCCAAGCCGCAGAAGTTGGCCGAGCAGCATTCACATGCGCGGCAGCAGCCCCACTCCCCGCTGGCGCCGATTGAGCTGGACAGCAAGCGCGCCGCGCCAGCCCGCTTGGACGTGAGTTGGGCGCGCAGCGAGGACGAAGTCCGCGAAGCCCAGGCCCTGCGCTACCAAGTCTTTGCCGAAGAAATGGGCGCACGCCTGTGCGTGCCCAAGGGCGCACCGCCCAAGCTGGACATCGACACCTTCGACGCCTTTTGCGAACACCTGCTGGTGCGCGAAGTACGCGGCGACGGCCGCAAAGGCAAGGTCATCGGCACCTACCGCGTGCTGACCCCGGCGGCCGCCAAGCGCGCCGGCGGCCTCTACAGCGAGACCGAGTTCGACCTGACCCGTCTGCGCAGCCTGCGTGAACGCATGGTGGAGCTGGGCCGCTCCTGCATCCACCCCGACCATCGCTCCGGCGGCGCCATCATGGTGTTGTGGGGCGCCCTGGCGGAATTCATGCTGCGCAATGAACTCGACACCATGATCGGCTGCGCCAGCGTCAGCATGCGCGACGGCGGCCACTTCGCCGCCAGCTTGTGGAAACAGCTCGAAAAAACCCATTTGGCCGGCATCGAATGGCAAGTCAGGCCGCGTTTGCCGCTGCCGGTGGATGACCTGCGCCAAGACCTCGTGGTGGAAGCGCCGCCGCTGATCAAGGGCTATCTGCGCTGCGGCGCGCGCATCCTCGGCGCACCCGCCTGGGATCCGGACTTCAACACCGCCGACCTGCCGATGATGATGCGCATCCAGGATCTGCCGGCGCGCTACCGGCGCCACTTCATCGAATAAGGGGCCGGGCTTCGCCGCAGCGAAGCCTCAGGTTTACTGGCCTTCGCCGAACTTGTCGTTGACCAGGGCGGTCAGGGCGTCGTGCGCAGCCTGCTCGTCCGGCCCTTCGGTTTCCAGTTCAACCTGTGAACCAAGGCCGGCGGCCAACATCATCACGCCCATGATACTTTTGGCGTTGACGCGTCGGCTGTTGCGGCTCATGAAGACTTCGCACTGAAAAGAGCCGGCCAGCTTGGTCAGCTTGGCGGAGGCGCGGGCATGCAGCCCGAGCTTGTTGCTGATGGTCAAAGTCGATTTGATCATTATTGAAATTCAGGGCTCGGAAGAAGAACTCAACACAGTTTGACCGCATTGCATGATGCCCGCCACACCGCCATCAACGGCGCGCTTGGCCAGCACATCCAAGGGCTCACGGGCGTAGCACAGCGAGCGCCACAACATCGGCGCATTGACACCGCAAACCACCCGGACCGAATCACCCGCCAGGCGCAAAGCGGCATTGTGCGGCGAGGCGCCAAACACGTCCGTCAGCACCAGGCATTGCTCATGACCCGCCGCCAACAACAAGGCGCGCGCCTGCGCTTCGATGGCTTCCACCGACTGATCCGGCGTCACATCCAAGACCGCCAACTGCGGCGCGCATTGCGGAAAGGTATGTTCGGCCACCGCTTTGAGGGCGGAGGCCAAGGGCGCATGGGCAATCACAAGAAGTCCGGGCATGGCTTCATTATCAGTGCGGAACGCAGATGGACTTCATTGAGCCCCACCCAACTTGAGGGCCGCAAGAAAAGTCTGCCAGCCCGCGGCATCCGGCTTGGGCGATAACAGCATGGCTTGATAGACCAGCTGGCCGCGCGTGAACACCGCCACCTGGGCGGATTGATTGGCGCCAAGCAGGGTTTGCATCTGCGCCTCGGGGTTGGGCGTCATGCCCGCCACCTGCACCGGCAGCAGCTCGCCGGGCTTGGCCGCCAGCTTGGTGGCCAGGCTTTCGCGCATCTGCCGCAAGGCCGGGGCCACTTGGGCAGGATCAGCCACCTCGGCCCACGACAGCGAAAAGCTCGCGCCGCCGGCCTTGCATTGCGCCAGCCCCATGCGGCCGGGCGCATGGGCGCCGCCGGCCGGCCGGCTGAGCAGTTCCGGCTTGCAGGGGAATAAGGCCTGCGCGTCCGAACCTTCAGGCCTGACTTCGCGCCAGTCCAGGGTAGGTGCACAGGCGCCGAGCAGGGTGGCGGCAACAGCGGCGAAGCCAAAGGCAACAAAGGTGCGAGCGCTTTTCATGCGGGCATTATGGGAGCGGCGGCCGCCAAACCCTGACGCACAATTCAAGCCATGCCAAACAAGCCTAGCTTTCCCTCCGCCGCCCCGGCATTGCCCGCCATGTCACTGGCCGGCGTGCGGGTGCTGGACCTCTCCCGAGTGTTGGCCGGCCCCTGGTGCACGCAAACCCTGGCCGACCTGGGGGCCGATGTGATCAAGGTCGAACGACCCGGCAGCGGCGACGACACTCGCGCCTGGGGCCCGCCCTATCTGAAAAATGCCGAAGGCGCCGACACCAGCGAGGCCGCCTACTACCTGGGCGCCAACCGCAACAAGCGCTCCATCGCCATCGACATCGCCACGCCCGAGGGCCAAGCTTTGATCCGCCAACTGGCGGCTGGCGTGGACGTGCTGGTGGAGAACTTCAAGGTTGGCGATCTGGCGCGTTACGGCCTGGACGCGCAAAGCCTACAGGCCGCGAACCCTGGCCTGGTGGTCTGCTCCATCACCGGCTTTGGCCAGAGTGGGCCTTACCAAGACCGTGCCGGCTACGACTACGCCATTCAAGGCATGGGCGGCCTGATGAGCGTCACCGGCGAGCGCGATGACTTGCCCGGAGGCGGGCCGCAAAAGGTCGGCGTCGCCGTGGCGGACCTGTTCACCGGGCTTTACGCCACCGTGGCCATCCTCGCGGCGCTGCGCCACCGCGACGCCACCGGCCAAGGCCAAACCATCGACATGGCCTTGCTGGACACGCAACTGGCCATGCTGGCCAATTTGGGCAGCAACTATCTGTGCACCGGCAAGGCACCGGGCCGCATGGGCAATGCGCACCAGAACATCGTGCCCTATCAAGTGTTTGAAGCGGCCGACGGGCATGTCATCGTCGCCGTGGGCAATGACAATCAATTCGCCAAGTTCTGCGACATTCTGGAGCAGCCAGCATGGGCGCAAGACCCTCGCTTCGCCAGCAATGCCGCCCGGGTGCGCCACCGCGAACTCCTGGTGCCACCGATCGCCGCCGTCATCAAAACCCAGCCTCGGCAACACTGGTTGTCGGCCATGGAGGCGGCCAAAGTGCCTTGCGGCCCCATCAACAACTTGGCCGAAGCCTTTGCCGACCCGCATGTGCAGGCGCGCGAGATGACGGTGGCCATGCCCCATCCTTTGAGCGAGCAGCTGCGCCTGGTGGCCAGCCCGATCAAGCTATCGGCCACGCCGGTGCGCTATCGCCATGCGCCGCCCCTGCTGGGCCAGCACAGCCACGAATTGCTGCGCGAAGCCGGCTTGGATGAAGGGCAAATCCAGGCCCTGCTGGCCGCCAAGGTCGTTGCCTGAGCCAGCGGGAATTGGCAAATTTCCCTGGTTTTCGTTAAAACTTACTCGTTTTGCCGCTAACCGGCAGGCATTATCAGGAATTCCCCCGGATCGGGGGATAGACGCTAGCAAGCCTGGCCCCGACCATCAGCGCCGCTGTGGGCACTCCACGAAAAGCCCAAAACCTCTACAAAGGTCTACCCGCAGATTGCACGACCCATGGTCACCAACTCCACTTCCCCTCACTCCGCGAACGCCGGCACCGCTGCCGCGAACGACGTCGCCAGCGCGCCTGACCATGCGCAATGGGGTGAGATCGTGCAATTGCTGGGCGCCGAGATCGCCGGCCCGCTGAGTTCCGCGCTGGAGCGCATCCACAGCCTGGTGAGCACCGGCCAGATCGACCGCCAAAGCCTGCGCGCCCTGCGCGACAGCGTTTCGCAAGCGCGTGAAGCCGGCATGGTGGGCCAGCAACTGGCTCGGCTGGCCTCGGGCCGCTTGCGCCTGTCGCGTGAACGCCTGCACCTGACGCAAATCCTGCGCGGCGTGCTGACCCAGCGCAGCCGTGAAACCCAGGCACGCGGCATCCAGATCCGCCAGTCACTCAAGCCCATCGAAGTGATGGCCGACGGCTCGCTGCTGTTTTCGCTGCTGAACGCCTTGATGGACTGGGCACTGGCCAATACCCACTCCTCCATCGACCTGCGCCTGGACCTCAGCTCCTGGCCGGCCAAGGCTCGCCTGGTCTGCCGCTTTGCGCATCGCTCGCTGGAGCTGCTCGATGCGCAGCAAGAATTCGAAACACCGGCGAACCTGAACGCCCTGGGCTGGCGCCTGGTGGAGCAAACCGCCCTGACCATGGGCGTGCTGCCCCTGCGCGAAGACGAAGCCGGCATCACCGTGCTGACGCTGGAATTCCCCCACACGGTGGGCGAAGAGCCCGGCATGTCGGACGTGGACCCCGAGGGCCGCGAGTCAATCTGGGAATCCAAACCATCGACCACCGCGGGCCGGCGCGACTACCAACCGTCCAGCAACTCCAAGCCCCTGGCCGGCAGCCATGTGCTGATCATTGCCCAGAGCCGCGATCTGCGCACGCAAATCCAGACCGCGATTCAACACATGGGCTTGATCGTCGATGTGGTCAGCAGCATGGACGAAGCCTCGGTGTTCTGCGCCGAGGGCCTGCCGCACGGCATCGTGTTCGAAAGCGCGCTGCGCGGGCCGGACTTCGACATGCTGTTCGAAGACATCATGCGCGAAGTGCCGATGTTCAGCTTTGTCGAGGTGATGGCCGAGTCGCACATGACCCAGCTGTCTACCGCCACCAGCGACGGCCTGGCTCGCATCTCACGCCAGCACCTGAGCGATGCCCTGCCC
The DNA here is from genome assembly GCF_001477625.1 of Paucibacter sp. KCTC 42545. Lineage (NCBI taxonomy): Bacteria > Pseudomonadati > Pseudomonadota > Betaproteobacteria > Burkholderiales > Sphaerotilaceae > Roseateles > Paucibacter sp. KCTC 42545. The sequence goes on along the minus strand of NZ_CP013692.1, from coordinate 5,139,762 downwards.
TCCGTGCTGCTGTTCGAACTCTCCAAAGAGTTCTGAGCCCCGCGCCCGCTAAACTGCGGGTATGAAGACCTCTCGATGGATCGCCCCCGCCCTGCTCCTGCTCGCCCTTGGCGCCGCAGGGCTTTGGGCCACGCTGGGCAGCAAGTATGAAAAAGCGCCGGCAGTCAGCTATGTGCTGCTGGACGGCGCCAAGTTCGATTCCAGCCAGTGGGCCGGCAAGGTCATGCTGGTGAACTTCTGGGCCACCAGTTGCACCACCTGCGTCAAAGAGATGCCCGAACTCATCGCCACGCATGAGAAGTTCAAGGCCAAGGGCTTTGACACTCTGGCGGTGGCAATGAGCTATGACGCCCCGGCCTTTGTGGCCAACTTTGCCGAGAGCCGCCGCCTGCCCTTCAGCGTGGCGATCGACAACACCGGCGAGATTGCCAAACAGTTCGGCAAGGTGCAGCTCACGCCCACCACCTTCTTGATCAATAAGCGCGGCGAGATCGTCAAACGCTATGTCGGCGAACCGGATTTCGCGGCCCTGCACGGCTTGGTAGAAAAGCTGCTGGCCGAGAGCTGAGCGCTTGCGCGCCTTTGCGGCGCCGAAATAGAACAAGCCGCTGAAGTCCCCGACTTCAGCGGCTTGTTTGCTTCTGAGCAGCGCCAAAAAGGCGCCGGCTGCCTGCTGCCTGCTTACTTGCTTGCGGCGGCGTCAATCGCCTGCGTGGCCTGCTCCGCCTGATGGTCGGCGTGATAGCTGGAGCGCACCATGGCACCCACGGCGGCGTGGCTGAAGCCCATCTTGTAAGCCTCGGCCTCGAACATCTTGAAGGTATCCGGGTGCACATAACGGCGCACCGGCAGATGGTGGCCGCTGGGGGCCAGGTATTGCCCCAGCGTCAGCATGTCCACATTGTGGGCACGCATATCGCGCATGACCTGCAGGATCTCTTCGTCGGTTTCGCCCAAGCCGACCATGATGCCGCTCTTGGTCGGCACGCCCGGCACTTCGTCCTTGAAGCGCTTGAGCAGATCGAGGCTGAACTGATAGTCGGAGCCCGGGCGCGCTTCCTTGTACAGGCGCGGCGCGGTTTCCAGATTGTGGTTCATCACGTCCGGCGGCGCGGCACGCAAGATGTCCAGGGCGCGATCGGCGCGGCCGCGGAAATCGGGCGTTAGGATTTCAATCTGGGTGCTGGGGCTGAGTTCGCGAACCTTTTGGATGCACTCGGCGAAATGGCCGGCGCCGCCGTCGCGCAGATCGTCGCGGTCCACGCTGGTGATCACCACATACTTGAGCTTGAGCGCTGCGATGGTCTTGGCCAGGTTCAGTGGCTCGTCCACATCCAGCGGATCGGGTCGGCCATGGCCCACATCGCAGAAGGGGCAGCGGCGGGTGCACTTATCACCCATGATCATGAAGGTGGCCGTGCCCTTGCCGAAGCATTCGCCGATATTCGGGCAGGAGGCTTCCTCGCACACCGTGTGCAGCTTGTGCTCGCGCAGGATTTGCTTGATTTCGTAGAAGCGGGTCGAGGGCGAACCGGCCTTGACGCGAATCCAGTCCGGCTTCTTCAGCATTTCGCCAACCGGCACGATCTTGATCGGGATGCGCGCGGTCTTGGCTTGCGCCTTTTGCTTGGCGCTGGCGTCATAGGCCTCGCCGGTCTTGAGTTCGTGGGTGGTGTTGTCGCTAGCCATTACTGCTTCTTTCGTCAGCTCTTGTGGAGCCCCATTCTTGATTCAGTTTTGCAGCTGCGCGCTGAGGCGCTCGCCAAAGCGCTGGGCCACCGTGGGCCAGTCCGCAAAGACGCCAAGTGTAACGAGGTCCACCGTGGCCAGCCCCGCGTAGCCGCAGGGGTTGATGCCGGCGAAGGGCTTCAGGTCCATGGCCACATTGAGCGCCACCCCGTGATAGGTGCAATGGCGGCTGACCTTGATGCCCAAAGCCGCCACCTTGCCCAGGCCCTGAAAAGGCTGCAAGGGGTCGACCGGCCCGCTCAGCGCCGCATGGGCGCCGGGCTCATCCAAGCGCACATAAATGCCCGGCGCGCCACTGACCCGGTGGCCGGTAAGGCCAAAGCCGCTCAGCGTCTGAATCACCGCCGATTCCAGGCGAAACACATACTCGCGCACAAAGTAGCCGGCGCGCTGCAGATTGATCAGCGGGTAGGCCACCACCTGGCCGGGGCCGTGATAGGTCACCTGGCCGCCGCGATTGGTTTGCACCACCGGGATGCCCTGGGCATCCAGCACATGGTCAGCCTTGCCGGCCAGGCCTTGGGTGTAGGTGGGCGGATGCTCGCACAGCCAGATCTCGTCCGGCGTGTCGGGGCCGCGAGCCTCGGTGAAGTCGCGCATGGCGGCGACGGTGGTCTCGTAGTCGACCAGGCCCAGTGTTTTCACAAGAATCATGGCGGAATGTTAGCGCCAGCCTGTAAGACCCCAGAACCCCGGGCCGACTCAGCTTGAACTAGGCTTGTCAGCCTGGCACCTTGGCAACCGAAAAGGATCTCTTATGCGCGGACCCCTCATCATCGTCACCGCCCTGCTGCTGGGTCTTGCACCGCTGCGCTCTTGGGCCGCAGAAGGCGCCAGCAGCGCCTTGGATCAAGCCCTGGCCGCCTATGAAGCCGGCGATGTGAAGGCCGCAGCCCGCGGCTTCAAAACACTATCCAGCCGCAAGCAACTGCCCTTGGCCGATTACAACCTGGCCATGCTGCACATCCGTGGCGAGCTGCCACGCAATGACCTGAGTCAGGCGCAGCGGCTGTTGAAACGCGCGGCGGCCAACGGTCTGCTGCGCGCCGAATTGGCTTTGGGCACGTTTTACGAGCAAGGCCTGCAATCCGCGACGGGCCGGCCCGATTTGCTGCAAGCCCATCACTGGTACGGCCTGGCGGCCAAGCATGGCAGCAGCGAGGCCCAAGTTGCCCTGGGCACGGCCTACTACCTGGGCCGCGGCGTGGCCACCGACATGGCCCAAGCGGCGCATTGGTTCCGCGCTGCAGCCAATCAAGGTGATGAGGGTGCGCAGTACTTGCTGGCCTCGATGTACGAAGCAGGCCTGGGCCTGACGCAAGACCTGCGCTTGGCGCGCTACTGGTACGAGGCCGCCGCGCACAACGGCGACGTGGCCGCACCCTACAAGGTGAAGGAAATCGATCAGCGCCTGCAGGCGCCGGACCTCACAGCACCACTTTGACCATGGGGTGGGTGGTCAAGGTGCGGTAGAGCTCGTCGAGTTGCTCGCGGCTGGTAGCCAAGACGGTGATGGTGACACCCAGATAGTTGCCGGCCTTGCTGGGCCGGGTCTCCACCGTGGCGGCGTCAAACTCGGGGTCGAAGTTCTTCGCCACCATCACCACCGCCTCGACAAAGCCCTCCACATGGGCGCCCATCACCTTGATGGGGAAACGCGAGGGGTATTCGATCAGCGATTGCTCGGGAGGAACGGGCTTCATGACGGAGACTTTTTCTAAATAGATTGAATGCGTTTGGCCGCTTGATAGGCCTCGAACAGTTTGGCATACACCGGGCCAGGCTTGCCGTGCAGCGCACCGTGGCCGACCGGCTGATGATCCAGGCGCGTGACAGCCAGCACTTCCTTGGTGGCCGAGCTGAGAATGATTTCATCCGCCGCCAAGACCTCGGCCTCGGTGATGGGGCGCTGGTTAAAGCCCAGGCCCGCTTCGGCGCAGAGCTCATGCAGCAACTCCATGCGCACGCCTTCAAGCACATGCTCGCTTTTGGGCGGGCCCAGCAAGGCGCCTTCTTTGACGATCCAGACATTCGAGGCCGAGGCCTCGGTGAGGAAGCCATCGCGGAACAGAATCGTCTCGGCGGCGCCCTCGTCAGCGGAAATCTGCCGGGCCAGCACATTGCCCAGCAACGAGATGCTTTTGATGTCGCCACGCTCCCAGCGGAAGTCGCGCGCGGTGATGCAGGCCACGCCGTGATGGCGCTCTTCCGGCGTCGGCCACTTGGCCGGGCTGCTGTAGGCAAACAAGGTCGGCGCCAAGTCCTGCGGCATCACATGGTTGCGCGGCGCCACACCTCGGGTAATTTGCAAATAAACCCACTGATCCGGCGCATCCACCTTAGAGATCAGCTTGCGCGCCAGCGCCAGCAGTTGCTCGCGCAGCATGGGGCTGCTCATGCGCAACTTGGCCAGGCTGCGTTCCAGCCGCTCCATATGCGCTTCGAAGCGGAAGATGCGCCCACCATAGACCGGCAGCAACTCGTACACGCCGTCGCCAAAGATGAAGCCCCGGTCCATCACCGAGACCTTGGCTTCGGCCAGCGGCGCGAACTCGCCGTTCAAGTAGCACATCACATCGGGCAGTCGGTTCATGCGTGATCCCTCAAAGCTGACGAACACCTCGAAGAACCGAGCTTACGCCCAAGTGCGCCGAAATTACTTGATCCAGAGGCGCAAAGAATCCCAGGCGCGACCCAAGATGCCGGCTTGCGGCACGGCGTCCAGCACCACCAGCGGCACTTCGGAGACGGCCACGCCAGCAGCAGTGGTGACCTTCACCGTGCCGACGCGCTGACCCTTGGTCAGCGGCGCCACCAGTGGGTCGGTGCGCTCAATCTTGGTCTGCAGCTTGGCGCCATCGCCACGCGGCACGGCCACAAACACGGCGCCCGCCGCGCCCAGCTTGGCTTCGGGCGCAGCGCCCTTCCAGACGGGCACGGTGGCAATGGCTTGATCCTTGTCGAACAAGCGCACCGCGTCGAAGCTGGTGTAACCCCAGTTCAGCAGCTTCTGGCTTTCATTGGCGCGGGCTTCCTTGGAGGCCGTGCCCATCACCACGCTGAGCAGGCGGCGCTTGCCATTGGGGAAGTCGCGCTGGGCGCTGGTCACCAGGCAGTAGCCTGCGGCGTCGGTGTAGCCGGTCTTCATGCCGTCCACGGTCGGGTCGCGGCGCAGCAGCAGATTGCGGTTTTCCTGGCGGATCTTGTTGAAGGTGAAATCCTTCTGCGAGTAGTAGCTGTAGTACTCGGGGAAGTCGCGAATCAGGTGCGAGGCGATCACCGACAGATCGCGTGCGCTGCTCTTGTGGCCGGGCTCGGTCATACCGGTGACGTTTTTGAATTCGGTGTTCTTCAGGCCCCAAGCCTGCACCTGGCGATTCATCATCGCCACGAACTGCTCGGTCGAACCGGCCACGCCCTCAGCCAACGCCACCGAGGCATCATTGCCGGACTGCACGATCATGCCCTTGAGCAGCTCTTCGACCTTGGGCGTCATCAAGGTGTCGATGAACATCAGCGAAGGGTCGCCCTTGCGTTCATCCCAGGCGCGCTTGGAGACGGGCAGGGTCTGCTCCAGCGTCAGCTTCTTGTCGCGCAGGGCGCCGAAGACGACGTAGGCGGTCATCAGCTTGGTCAGCGAAGCCGGGTCGTTCGGCTTGTCAGCGTCGTACTCGGTCAGCACGCGGTTGGCGGTCATGTCCAGCAGCAGATAGCTGCGTGCGGCCAGCTCGGGGGACTGCGGGGCTTGGGCCACGACGGTATGGCTGGCGAAAGCGGTGGCCGCGGCCACGCTGAAAACAATCAGTTGTTTCATGGGGAGGAGTCTCGAAATCAGTGAGGCAAGAATGCCGCTCGAATGTTCAGTTAGGCTGACCAGGCGCGCAGCACAATGCTCTTGAGCAGCGGCAGCTGCCCGTGGAAAAAATGACCCACACCGGGAACCACGGTGATGGGCAGGGATTGCGGGCGCGCCCAGTCCAGCACAGAGCTGAGCGGCACGACATCATCTTGTTCGCCGTGGATCACCAAGGTGTCAGCCGGCACGGCGGCTGTATCGAACCGGCTGGTGGCGGGGCCGACCAGCACCAGGCGCTGGGCGCGCTGCTCTTCAGGCAAGCGCAGCGCAGCCTGCGAGGCCACATAGCCACCGAAGGAAAAGCCGGCCAGCACCAGGGGCTCGCCCGGCGAACGCAGCGCCTGCAGCACGGCAAGGGCATCGTCGATCTCGCCGCGGCCTTCGTCCCAGCCGCCTTCGGACTTGCCGATGCCGCGGAAGTTGAAGCGCACGGTGCGCAGGCCCAGTTCGACAAAAGCGCGTGCCAGCGTCTGCACCACCTTGTTGTCCATGGTGCCGCCCTGGGTCGGGTTGGGGTGGCAGATCAGCGCCAGCCCTTTGGGCTCTTGCTCACCGACCGGGCGGTCGAGGGCGCATTCAATCGCTCCGGCGGGGCCGGCGATCACGATTTTCTGGGTACGCGGATTCACAGATCAGCGGCCGATGTTGTCGGGCAGGCGCAGGCGCTCAACCACCACGCCATTCTTCAGATGCTGCTCGACGATCTCGTCGATATCGCTGTTGTCCACAAAGCTGTACCAGACCGCTTCGGGGTAGACCACGGCCACCGGTCCACCGGCGCAGCGATCCAGGCAGCCGGCCTTGTTGACCCGCACCGCGCCCGGGCCGCCCAGGCCCAAATCGCGAACCCGCGCCTTGCAATGGTCAAAGCCCTGCTGCGCGCCATGCTGGGCGCAGCTGTTATCACCGTTCTCACGCTGATTCAGGCAAAAGAAGATGTGACGTTCAAAATAGCTCATGCGGTCTATTGTAGGCAGCCGCATCCTGCGGCCGCAGCCCTTCAGACCACACGTCGCCCAATCAAGGTCAGCAGCCAGGCGATTGCCGCAAAAGGCCAGACCCACCCGATCCACTGCGCCAGGCCGTAGAGGTTGATGAAGCGCCCCTGCTCCCAGGCTTGCTGGCTCAGGTGCAAATAGGGGCTGGTGGGCGCCTGGCTGATCAACCCGATCAGGGCGCACATCACCACCAGGCCCAAGGCCGCACACAAGCGCCGCGGCAGCAGCATGGCCAAAAGCGCCAGCAACATGGCCAAAGCCAGGCCCGGCCAGGTGGCCAGGGTCAGCCAGGCCCAGATATGCTGCGGCCCGAAATTCATCGCGGTGGACAGCGCGGTGGCGAACATGCCCAGCGCCAACGCGCCAAACACCAGCACCAGGCGGCGCCAACCGGGCCGCGCTACGGCCAGCGCCAGCAAGATCGGCGACAGCAAGCCCAGCGCAATCACCAGCGCCTCCAGGCCCGGCGGCAGGGCGCGGGCCATGTCCAGGGCGACATCGGTGTCGTCGGCCCATTGCACGGCCCAGGGCGTGTCGGCCAACAAACTCACCGCCAAGTTCTGCAGGCGCGGCAGCCATTGGCCCAAGCCTAGGGGTACGGCGGTGGGGAACAGCAAACCCACCGGCCACAAGGCCAGCAGCGCCAGCGCGCCGGCGCTGTGCGGCTGAAACCAGTACTCGCTCAGCTCATGCCAGCGCCGCAGGCCGCCAACAGCATGCAGCAGCGCGCCCAAGGCCACGCCGGCCCAGGCCCCGCCGACATTGAGCAGCCAGTCCAGCGAGGAAGGCACACGCCCGGGCAGGAAGTACTGCAAGCTCTCCAACGCAAAAGACAAGACCGGCGCGAGCAGCAGACCTAAGGCCAAACTGCCGCGCAAACCCCAGCCACTGCGCAGCGCCGCGGCAAAAGACAGCAGGCCCAGGGGCAGATAGCCCAGCGCATTGGCCTGCATGTCGAACGTGCCGAAATAGCGCGGCCAAGGCAGGCCGATCAGATCGGGCAGCGCCATGCCCGGCGGCCAGGTCCAGGGCCAGAACGGGTAAAGGCTGGCATAGACCACCAAGGCCAGATAGGCCAGCAGCAGCCAGGTGGCGGAACTTTGCCGGCGCACCATGGTTTGGGCGCTCAGAAGGGCTTGACCACCACCAAAACCACGATGGCGATGAAGAGCAGAACCGTGACTTCGTTGAAGACCCGGAACCAGCGATGGCTGCGCCGATTGCTGAGCGTTTCAAAGCTGCGCAAGATGCGCCCGCAAGCATGGTGGTAGCCGCCCACGGCCAGCACCAGCGCCAGCTTGGCATGCATCCAGCCATTACCCGGGCCACGGCCGATGCCGTAGTAAAGCCACAGCAGCAGGCCCAGGGCCAGGGCGGGCAACATCAGCAGCGTGCAAAAGCGATAGAGCTTGTGCGCCATCAACAGCAGGCGTTCGCGCTCGGCGTGGCTGTCTGTGGGCACCATGGCCAGGTTGACGAACAATCGTGGCAGATAAAACAAGCCGGCAAACCAGCTGGCCACGAAGACGATATGAAAGGCTTTGATCCAGAGCATGGCGCCATTATGCGGGGCGGGATCAACTGGGCTTGATCGAGCGGGCGGCCCATCGCGCCGGCAAAAGCGCGGGCAAAAAAAACCCCGGCTCAAGGCCGGGGTGAGAAAGCCCTATCGCTGTCATGACGCTAAGGCTCCTGCTCAGGGAGGAAAAGCAGGGAACGACCACCTTGCGGCTATCATTCAGAAGAAATAATAACAGAATTGATACAGATGCACAGTACGCGCAATTGCTTAGATTGAGCAATTTCGGCGCGAAACCGCCTCAGCCAGATACGGTGACGCCTCAGCGCCGCCGCCCACATCAGACCCCTTGCCGCCGCATGCCCACTATGAAAAGTGCTATTCCTGCCCCCTTTCCCGCCAGCCGGCCACGCCGCCTGCGCCGCGACGCCTTCACCCGCGCCCTGGTGCGTGAAAACGGTTTGCGCAGCAGCGATCTGATACTTCCCGTTTTTGTGCACGAGGGCGCCAACCGCGTCGAGCCCGTGCTGTCCATGCCCGGCGTGTCGCGCCTGAGCCTGGACCGGCTGCTTGATGTGGCGCGTGAATGCGTGGACCTGGGCATTCCGGTGCTGGCCCTGTTTCCAGTCATCGACGCCAGCTTGAAGACACCCGACGGCATCGAAGCCACCAATCCCGACGGCCTGGTGCCGCGCGTGGTGCGCGCCCTCAAAGCCCAAGTGCCCGAGCTGGGCCTGCTGACCGACGTCGCCCTGGACCCCTTCACCAGCCACGGCCAGGACGGCGTGCTGGACGAGCGCGGCTACATCATCAATGACCGCACCGTCGAGTTGCTCACCGCGCAAGCGCTGGTGCAGGCCGAAGCCGGCGTCGACATCGTGGCCCCCAGCGACATGATGGATGGCCGCATCGGCGCCATCCGCCAGGCGCTTGAGGCCAAAGGTCACATCCATACCCGCATCATGGCCTACAGCGCCAAGTACGCCAGCGCCTTCTACGGCCCCTTCCGCGATGCCGTGGGCTCGGCTGCCAATCTGGGCAAGGCCGACAAAAAGACTTATCAGATGGACCCCGCCAACAGCGACGAGGCCCTGCGCGAAGTGGCACTGGATCTGGCCGAAGGCGCGGACATGGTGATGGTCAAGCCCGGCATGCCGTATCTGGACATCGTGCGCCGGGTCAAGGACGAGTTCCGCGTGCCCACCTTCGCCTACCAGGTCAGCGGTGAGTACGCCATGATCAAGGCGGCCGCCGCGAATGGCTGGCTGGACCATGACGCGGTGATGATGGAAGCCCTGCTGGCCTTCAAACGCGCCGGCGCCGATGGCGTGCTGACTTACTTCGCACTGGAAGCAGCCCGCTTGCTCAAGGCCGGCAAGGCCTAAGCCCGTTCGCCAAGCCGCCTCCGCCCCGCCCATGCGCTTTTTCCACATCCACGACGAGCACTTCATCGAGCTGGCCCAGCTGCCTTCGGACCGCCCCGCCGAAGGCTTTTTGTGGATCAGCTATGCGCGCAAGGAATTCGATCAGCAATACCTGGAGCTGCAACTGGCCTTGCAACGCTGGGACTGCGGCCAGCTGGTGGATCTGCACATCGCCGATCTGCTCAACCCGCAGCTGGCCTCGAACTTCGACTACACGTCTTGGTATGACTTGATGATCTTCCAGCGCCTGGCGGCCCAGCCCGCCGGTGAAGAGCCGGCGCCAGACGATGTGAAGGCCAATCTTGCTGCGGCGGAGACGGCGCTCAAAAACATCGACACCAGCCCGCTCGGCTTCGCGGTGTTTGACCATGTGCTGATCACCATCCACCCCGATGCCTGCTCGGTGCGCGAGTTCTTCGCCGACAAGCTGGGGCAGCTGACCGAAGGGCGCGATCTGCGCGGTAGCTCACGCCTGCCCAGCAGCCCGGCCGAGCTGATGCTGCGCATGGTCAACCACCTGGTGGACAACTTTCTGGAGTTGCGCCGCCAGCTCAGTCGCCACTTGGGCAGCTTGCAGCGCGCGCTGATGGACGGCCACACCCATTTCGACAACTGGCCCCTGCTGCTGGCCTCACGCGACGCGCTGCACCGGCTGGAAGAAATCAGCGAGGACCAGCGCAGCGCGGTGCAGGAATGGATCGACTCGCTGGACGAATGGCCGGCCAGCGATAACGCCAAGATTCAGCGGGAACGGGAGCTGCTGCGGGTGCGCTCGCGCGATGTGCTGGAGCATATCGAGCGGGTACTGACCCATGTGCGGCGCCTGGAGTCCTCCAGCGAGGCGGCGGTGCAAATGCACTTCTCGGCCCTGGGTCACCGCACCAACGCCATCATGCGCACGCTGACGGTGCTGACCGCCATCTTCCTGCCGCTGAATCTGATCACCGGCATCTTCGGCATGAACTTCGATGGCCTGCCACTGATTCACAAGGCCACCGGCGTTTGGTTCGCCTTCGGTCTGATGCTGGCGGTGGGCTTAGGGCTGGGCCTGTTCTTCTGGCGCAAGCGCTACCTCAGCAGCCGCCACTGAGCTGCCGCGCCACGCTTGGCAACAGGCCAGTCGGGCGATCAATCAACCAATCAGTAAGGGTCGGCGAAGCCCAGCGCCAGCATCAACTCGGTCTCACGCGCTTCCATGCAGGCGGCCTCGTCGTCCTCCTCGTGGTCGTAACCCTGGGCGTGCAAGGTGCCGTGCACCAGCATATGGGCGTAGTGAGCGGCGATGTCGATCTTGGCGTCCAGGGCCTCACGCTCCACCACCTCGGCGCAAATCACCAGATCGGCGCAGACCACCGGCTCATGGCTGTAGTCGAAGGTCAGCACATTGGTGGCGTAGTCCTTGGCGCGGAACTCTTTGTTGAGGCGCTGGCCTTCTTCGGCGCCAACAATGCGCACGGTGATTTCACCCGGCAACTCCAGCGCCGCGCGGATCCACTTGGCCACTTTGTGGCGGGGCAAGAGGGCGCGGTGGCGTGGGTCAGCAAACTGCAGGGACAAATTCAATTCCGGCTGACTCATGCAGCGCTCCTCTTGATGGCTTGGGCTTCTTGTTTGGCCTGCAAGGCGCTGCGGGCCTCGTAGGCTTCAACGATGCGGGCCACCAGCGGATGGCGCACCACATCGGCACTGGTGAACCGCGTCATAGCAATGCCCTTAACCTTGGCCAAGACTCGCTCGGCATCGACCAAGCCGCTCAGCGTGCCCTTGGGCAGGTCCACCTGGCTGGTGTCCCCGGTCACCACGCATTTGCTGCCGAAGCCGATGCGGGTCAGGAACATCTTCATCTGCTCGGGCGTGGTGTTCTGCGCCTCGTCCAGGATCACGAAGGCATGGTTGAGCGTGCGCCCGCGCATAAAGGCCAGGGGTGCGACTTCCAGCAAGCCCTTCTCAAAGGCCTTGGTGACGCGATCGAAACCCATCAAGTCGTAGAGCGCGTCGTACAGCGGGCGCAGATAGGGGTCGACCTTCTGGGTCAGATCGCCAGGCAGAAAGCCCAGGCGCTCACCGGCCTCCACCGCCGGGCGGGTCAGGATGATGCGCTGCACGGTGCTGCGCTCCAGCGCGTCCACCGCGCAGGCCACGGCCAAAAAGGTCTTGCCGGTGCCGGCCGGCCCGAGGCCGAAGGTGATGTCGTGCGCCATGATGTGGCGCAGGTATTCGTGTTGACGCGCCGTGCGGCCGGCCAAGTCGGGGCGGCGGGTGCGCAGCACCAGCGCATCTGCGCCGACGGCTGCGGCCGCTGCAGGCGCGGGCTCAGCATCAGCTTTGCTGGCACTCTTGCGGCCCTTGGCTGGGCCTGCTCCACCCTTAGCGCTTGCTGCCATCAGTTCGGCGGTGGCCTCGGCCAGCGCCAGCTGCAGGGTCTCGGGCGGAATGGCGCGGCGGGCGCGCTCATACAGCGACTCCAGCAATTGCTGCGTGCGCAGGGCTGCCGGCTTCAGCCCGTCGATGCGGAAATGATCATGCTGGCGACTGATGCGCACGGCCATGGCGGCCTCTATCTGGCGCAGGTGTTCGTCCAGGCTGCCGCAGAGGTGGGCCAAGCGCTTGTTGTCGACCGGCGTGAAGTCAAGGCGAAGAATCACAAAAGCACTTTCTTGAGAGAACGTGAAGGGAGCGAAGGCGGGCAATAGGAGGCCGTGGAAGGGCTTGAGCTTGGCAAGCCCTCGGCTGATGCCGGGCTTAGCCACTCATGTCCGCGCATATCTACAGATGTGCCTACTGATATCCACCCACGACGCACGCATATTGTCGCCCGTAGCCGCCATCACCCCCCGCAGACACAGGGGCATCCAGGGTCACATAGCTCCTGCACAATCGCCCCTCATGCAAAAAATCAAACAAAAGATGCGCGCCGGCCTATCGCGGGTAAGCCTGCGGGGCAAAGCCGCCCTTGGCCTACTGGCTGCAAGCGCCTTGCTGCTACCCACCGGCCTGCTGGCCCAGGCGGGCACAGCGCTTGAGCCCGCCGCGCTGCAGCTGGGTTTTTCGGCCTCCCTGGCCCAGCAATGGCTGACCGGCATGCTGCTGGTTTTGAGCGTCATGAGCAGCATCGTCGCCAAGCTCTACCGCCGTGAGGCGCAGCTCAGCTGCCTGGGCAGCATGATGCTGGCGGGCGTGGCCTTCCAAGTGCTGCACTACGCCAGCCCTGCCCCAGTGTTGTGGCTGCAAGCCGGCTGCGTGCTAACGCTGGCCCTGGTGCTGAACTTTGGCGCGCAGTACCTGCTGCGCCAGCTGGCGGTGCAGCAGCCCAAGCTGGAGCAGCTGATGTGGCTGCAGACCTTGTTCATGCCCATCAGCCTGATGCTGGCAGGCGGATCATTCGGCGCTTGGCTCAGCCAGGCCTGGCATGGCCTGTTGGTCTTGGAGTTATTGGCCCTGCTGGCATGGTATATGCGCCAACGCTGGCAAGCCTTGCGCAGCACCTTGCCGGTGGACGAGGGTGCCAACGGCGACCTGCGCTGGCTGAGCCTGCTGCTGGCCCTGAGCGGCGCCGCCCTTTTGGCCGATGTGGTCCTGAGCCTGACTCTGGCGCCCGAAGCGGCGCTGCGCTGGAGCCTCTGGCTCGGCCTTGGCCTGCCGCTGATCATGGTGGGCCTGTGCCTGCACTTCTGCGCCGGTTTCGCACGCGCCCGGCGCGACAGTGATTTGCAGCAAATTCAGCTGGAACAGCGCATGGGTGAGCGCGTTGCCGAGATGGAGCGCAACTTCGCCACCTCCGTGGAACAAAAGCTGGAGCAAGTCACCGAACGCGAGCGCAAGCGCATCGCCGCCGATCTGCATGACGACTTGGGCGCCAAGCTGCTGACCATCGTGCACACCAGCGAGTCGGATCGCATCTCCACCCTGGCACGTGAAGCGCTGGAGGAAATGCGCTTGTCGGTGCGCGGCCTGACCGGCAAGCCGGTGCAATTGCTGGATGCCCTGGGCGACTGGCGCGCCGAGGTGGTGTCGCGCCTGGGCCAAGCCAATATCCTGGCAGAGTGGAAGGCGCCGGCCGAAGACGTGGTGCACACCTTGCCAGCGCGGGCCTATGTGCAGACCACGCGGATCTTCCGCGAGGCGGTCAGCAACATCATCAAACACAGCGGCGGCACCCATTGCACGATCAGCTGCAATGTGCAGGGCGGTGACTTTCAGGTCATCATCCAGGACAACGGCCAGGGCATTCCGGCCGAATTGGATGGGCGCCTGGACCGCGGCCACGGCATGGCCAGCATGAAGTCGCGTGCCAAACAAATGCACGGGCAATGCCTGGTGGAGTCCGGCCCCGGCTGGGGAACCGTGATCCGCCTCACGATTCCGCTCTGAAAATGCCCTGAGCCGGCTTCATTGCCCTTGGCAGTGAGCCGATAAAGCCTTACCGTTGAGCGGCTAACCTGCTGGTTGGCTAGCGCGCCGCTTCAGCGACCTACTACCGGGAAACTCACAAGACCATGGACCATATCCTTCTGCTGGAAGACATTCCGGAAATTCGTGCTTGGCTCAAAGCCCTGGTCAAGCAGGTCTTCGTCAACGCCGAAATCACCGAATGCTCACGCGTGCAGGACGCCCTGGCCCTGGTGAACAGCCAGCGCTTCAACCTGGCTTTGCTGGATCTGGGCCTGCCCGACGGCTCGGGCGTGGACGTGATTGCCGCGCTCCGCGAGCGCCAGCCCGAGGCGCAGTCGGTCATCGTCACCATCCACGACGACGACGAACACCTCTTCCCTGCCCTACAAGCCGGTGCTTTTGGCTATCTGCTGAAAGAGCAATCGCGCGAGCTGCTGTTTGAACAGCTGCAGCGTATGAGCCAGGGCGAGCCGCCACTGTCGCCTTCCATCGCCCGCAAGGTGATCGCGCATTTCGCCAATCAAAAGCGCCCGCAGGTGGCTGCGGTGCTGCATGAGGTGTCGCTGACGGACCGCGAAACCGAGGTCTTGCTGCGCGTGGCCAAGGGCTACACCCTGCCCGAAATCGGCGTGCAGCTGGGCCTGTCCCGCCACACGATTGCGGACTACGTCAAGCAGATCTATCGCAAGCTCAATGTCTCTTCGCGCGCCGAAGCGGCACTTGAAGCGCAGCGGCTCGGCCTCTTCGGACGCAACTGATTTGACGGCCCGATAATGGGCCGATGATCGGTCGACTCACTGGCGTCATCGCGGAAAAATCGCCCCCGCAGGTTCTCATCGATGTGCAGGGCGTCGGCTATGAAGTCGACGTGCCCATGAGCACCTTTTACAACCTTCCCGGCCTGGGCGAGAAGGTCGCGCTGCTGACCCATTTCGTGGTCCGTGAAGATGCGCAAATCCTGTTCGGCTTCCTGAGCAGCGAAGAGCGCGGCACTTTCCGCCAGCTCATCAAGATCACCGGCGTGGGCCCGAAGATGGCTTTGAGCCTGCTGTCGGGCTTGTCGGTGGCGGAGTTGGCGCAAGCCGTCACCAAACAAGAACTCGGCCGCCTGGTCAAAGTGCCTGGCATCGGCAAGAAGACCGCCGAGCGCCTGCTGCTGGAGCTGAAGGGCAAGCTCGGCGCCGAGTTGGGCGGCCCGGTCAGCGTGGGCAGCGACAACCAGGCCGACATCCTGCAAGCCCTGATCGCCCTGGGCTATAGCGAAAAAGAAGCTGGCCTGGCGCTGAAAGCGCTGCCGCCGGATGTTGGCGTTAGCGACGGCATCAAGCTGGCCTTGCGGGCACTGTCCAAATGAGCATTCAGACCGACGACTTCGCCAGCGCCCCGCAGCAGCGGGTCATCGCCGCCAGCCCCAGCTCGCCGCGCGAAGAAGCGATTGAACGCGCCCTGCGGCCCAAGCTGCTGGACGAGTATGTGGGCCAGACCAAGGCGCGCGAGCAGCTGGAGATCTTCATCGGCGCGGCCCGCAAACGCGACGAGGCCATGGACCATGTGCTGCTCTTCGGCCCGCCGGGCCTGGGCAAGACCACGCTCTCTCACATCATCGCCGCCGAACTGGGCGTGAACCTGCGCCAGACCTCGGGCCCGGTGCTGGAAAAGCCCAAGGATCTGGCCGCCATCCTGACCAATCTCGAGAAGAACGATGTGCTCTTCATCGACGAGATTCACCGCCTCTCCCCAGTGGTGGAAGAAATCCTGTACCCGGCGCTGGAGGACTACCAGATCGACATCATGATCGGCGAGGGCCCGGCCGCCCGCTCCATCAAGCTCGATCTGCAGCCCTTCACCCTGGTTGGCGCCACCACCCGCGCCGGCATGTTGACTAATCCGCTGCGCGACCGCTTCGGCATCGTGGCGCGCCTGGAGTTCTACACCGCCACCGAGTTGCAGCGCATCGTCACCCGCTCGGCGGCGCTGCTGAACACGCCGATTGATGAGATGGGCGCGCTGGAAATTGCCCGCCGCTCACGCGGTACACCGCGCATTGCCAACCGTTTGCTGCGCCGGGTGCGCGACTACGCCGAGGTCAAGGGCAATGGCCATATCGGCAAGACCGTGGCCGACAAAGCCCTGGCCATGCTGGACGTGGACCCGCAAGGCTTTGACCTGATGGACCGCAAACTGCTGGAGGCCATCGTGCACCGTTTCGATGGCGGTCCGGTGGGCCTGGAAAACGTGGCAGCCGCCATCGGCGAAGAGGCCGGCACCATCGAAGATGTGATCGAGCCTTATCTGATCCAGCAAGGCTATTTGCAGCGCACGCCGCGCGGCCGAGTCGCCACTCTGGCGGCCTTCAAGCATTTGGGCGTGACGCCGCCCAAAGCGGCCGGTAGCCTGTTCGACGAGTAAACATCCCCCTGCCTCCCTGGCCAGCAACACCATGACGCTTCAACGCCGCCAATTTCTCCGCGCCTCCAGCGCCAGCCTGGCCACCACGCTGGGCGCGAGCACCCTGCCCGTCTGGGCGCAAGCCGGCGGCAAGGGCCGGCGGCTGCGCCTGGGCTTGATCGGCACCGGCATGCGGGGTCAGGTCTTGCTCAAGGAGTTGCTGCGCCGCGAAGACGTGGACGTGGTGGCCCTTTGCGATATCGAACCCATCATGCTGGGTCGCGCCCTGGCCATGTGCCAGAGCTTCAAAAAGCCCCAGCCGCGCATCTACGGTGAGCGCGGCGATGCGCTGGCTTACCGGGCACTGCTGGAGAGCAAGGACTTGGATGGGGTCATCATCGCCACGCCTTGGGAGCTGCATGCGCCGATGGCGATTGACGCGATGAACGCCAAGATCGCCGTGGGCTGCGAAGTGGTGGCGGGCATCAGCCTGCAAGATCACTGGGATGTGCTGCGCACCCAGCAACGCACCGGCACGCCTTATATGCTGCTGGAAAACGTCTGCTACCGGCGCGATGTGATGGCGGTGCTGCAGATGGTGCGCGCCGGCATGTTCGGCGAGCTGGTGCATTTGCAAGGCGGCTATCAGCATGATTTGCGGGCCGTGAAGTTCAACTCCGGCGACCCGGCCAAGCCCTATGGCGGCGGTGTTGAGAGCGGCGCCAAGGCCTGGTCCGAAGCCCGCTGGCGCACCCAGCACTCGGTGCAGCGCAATGGCGAGCTTTACCCCAGCCACGGCATCGGCCCTTGCGCGATGTTCACCAATATCCATCGCGGCAACCGCTTCACCCACATCAACAGCTTCGCCAGCAAGGCGCGTGGCCTGCAAGACTATGTGGGCAAGAAGATGGGCGCCAAGGATCACCCCAATGCCAAGCAAAGCTATCAGCTGGGCGATGTGGTGACCACCACTTTGGCCTGCCAGAACGGCGAGACGATTCTGCTGCAGCACGACACCTCGCTGCCGCGGCCCTACTCCTTGGGTTTTCGGGTCCAGGGCACCGACGGGATCTGGATGGACCTCAACCGCTCGGTGCACATCGAAGGCGTCAGCAAGCCGCATGCCTGGGAAGACTTTCAGGCCTATCAGGACCAGTTCGATCACCCCCTGTGGAAAAAGTACGCGACCACGGCCGAGGGCGCCGGCCATGGCGGCATGGACTTCTTTGTGGTTCACGCCTTTGTTGAGGCGCTGAAGGCGCAAGCGCCCATGCCCATCGACGTCTACGACGCAGTGGCCTGGAGCGCCATCACGCCGCTGTCAGAGCAGTCGATTGCCGAAGGCTTCAAGACCCTGCCCTTCCCCGACTTCACCGAAGGGCGCTGGCAGAACCGCAAGCCCATCTTCGCCTTCGGCGACCAGTACTAAGAACTTATCTGCGAATAGCTGGGGCCTGCTGGCGGACAAGTTCTAAGCCGGCAGCGCCGTCACCGACCTAGCCTCCGCCGCCGAAGTTCAGCCGCAGCGGCCGCAAATTTCGGCGCATCCCGCCGCCTGCCGCCAAAGACCCAGCAATCCGCTCGGGTAATTCGGCAAGAACTCTAGACGACTGGTCTATTTGCGCGATGATTGCGGCATGGCAAACGAGCACTCAGCAACCAAAGACCACATCCTCAACTGCGGCGAGCGCTTGATCGCCAGCAAGGGGTTCGTGGGCGTGGGCCTCGCGGAGATCCTGACAGTGGCCAATGTGCCCAAGGGCTCGTTCTATCACTACTTCAGCTCCAAAGAACGCTTTGGCGAAGAGCTGCTCAAGCGCTATATCGACGACTACCTGGCTAGGCTCGACACCTTGCTCAAGACCGATGGCAGCACGGCGCGGGCGCGCTTGATGCGCTACTGGTCATATTGGAACGTCAGCCAATGTGGCGCTGATGGTGGAGTTGGCGATGGCGATTGCGCACAGGCGCCGGCGGGCGCCAAATGCCTGATCGTCAAACTCAGCGCCGAAGTGGCGGATATCTCGGAAGCGATGCGGCTTACCTTGCGTGAGGGCACGGACCGCGTAATTCAGCGCCTCGCCCAATGCCTGGATGAGGCGCGCCAAGATGGCTCGGTCGCCGCAGGCTTGAACGCGAGCGATACCGCTGTGACGCTTTACCAACTTTGGTTAGGCGCCAGCTTGCTGGCCAAGCTGCGCCGCGATGGCAGCCCGTTCGAGCACGCGCTGCGCAGCACCGAGTTGCTGCTGGCGCCTGCTGCGGTTTAACCGGCAAGGGCACCTAGATTTCAAACGTTTCAATGGCCTTCGGGCCACTTGCTCCGATTTTTCACACTCAACTAGTTGACCGGTCTATTTGCATCATTTGCAAATATTTTTTCACCCCTCCCGAGGACATCATGCTGAACTTTGACTATCACAACCCCACCCGCATCGTTTTCGGCCAGGGCCGCATTGCCGATCTCGCCACGCTTGTGCCCGCCAACGCCCGGGTGCTGATCCTGGTCGGTGGCGCCAGCGCCGAGAAAACCGGCACGCTGGGCGAAGTGCGCGAAGCCCTGGGCACGCGCCAGCACAGCACCTTCAGCGGCATTGAGCCCAACCCCAGCTTTGAAACCGCGATGAAGGCGGTGCAACAAGTCCGCGAGGGTGGCTTTGACTTTTTGCTGGCCGTGGGCGGCGGCTCGGTCATCGACGCCACCAAGTTCATCGCCGCAGCCGCCCTGTTCGAAGGTGATCCCTGGACCATCTTGACCAGCTGGGGCAGCAAGGTCACCCAGGCGCTGCCCTTCGGCACCGTGCTGACGCTGCCGGCCACCGGCTCGGAGATGAATGAGGGCGCGGTGATCACCCGCCGCGACATCGGCGCCAAGCGCCCCTTCCGCAGCCCCAAGGTGTTCCCGCTGTTCTCGGTGCTGGACCCGACCAAGACCTACACCCTGCCGCCCGCGCAAATCGCCAACGGCGTGGTGGACGCCTTCGTGCACACCATCGAGCAATACCTGACCTACCCGGTCAATGCCGCGGTGCAAGACCGCTTCGCCGAAGGCCTGCTGCAAACGCTGATCGAGATCGGCCCGCGCTTGCTGAACGCGCCCAGCCCCGTCTACGACGACCGCGCCAACCTGATGTGGACCGCCACCCTGGCCCTGAACGGCCTGATCGGCGCCGGCGTGCCGCAGGACTGGGCCACGCACATGATTGGCCATGAGCTGACCGCCCTGCACAACATCGACCATGCCCGCACCCTGGCCATCGTTTTGCCGGCCCTGCTGGAAGAGCGCCGCACGCAAAAGCATGCCAAGCTGCTGCAGTACAGCGAACGGGTGTGGGGTATCACCACCGGCAGCGACGAGGAGCGCATCAGCGCCGCCATCGCCAAGACCCGCGCCTTCTTCGAGGCCATGGGCATTCCCACTCGCCTGAAGGATTACGGCCTGGGGGCGGAGGTGATCGACATCGTCATCCGCCAGCTCGAAGCGCACGGCATGACGCAACTCAGCGAGCACCGCGATCTGAGCCTGGACATCAGCCGCCGCATTCTCACCGCCGCGCTTTAAACGCTTTTCCGAACACAGTTTCTAAGGCCATCACATGACTCAAACCACAAGCCATAACCGCCAAATTCAACTGGCTGCCCGCCCCGTGGGGGCCCCCACCACCGCCGACTTCCATCTGGCCAGCACTGCAGTGCCCAGCCCCGGCCCCGGCGAAGTGCTGCTGCGCACCGTGTATCTGTCGCTGGACCCCTATATGCGCGGCCGCATGAGTGATGCAGCAAGCTACGCCGCCGCCGTCAACTTGGGCGACCCCATGGTGGGCGCCACCGTCAGCCGTGTCGAGCAATCGAACAACTCCAAGTTCGCGGTGGGCGACTGGGTGCTGGGCTTTGCCGGCTGGCAGGACTATGCCGTTTCCAACGGCAGCGGCCTGACCCCGCTGGACCCCAAGCTGGGCCCGCTGTCTTACGCCCTGGGCGTGATGGGCATGCCCGGCTTCACCGCCTATATGGGTTTGCTGGACATTGGCGCGCCCAAAGCCGGTGAGACCGTGGTGGTGGCCGCTGCCACCGGCGCGGTGGGCTCGGTCGTCGGGCAAATCGCCAAGCTCAAGGGCTGCCGCGTGGTGGGCATTGCCGGTGGCGCTGACAAATGCCGCTCCGCCGTGGAAGAGCTGGGCTTCGACGCCTGCATCGACCACCACAGCCCCGATCTGCCCGCCCTACTCGCCGCGGCTTGCCCGGCCGGCATCGATGTCTATTTTGAAAACGTCGGCGGCAAGGTGTTTGATGCCGTCTTGCCCCTGCTCAACACCGGAGCCCGCGTACCGGTTTGCGGCCTGATTGCGCAGTACAACGCCACCGCCTTGCCGAGCGGCCCCGACCGCTCGCCCCTGCTGATGCGCACGCTGCTGACCAAGCGCATCCGCATGCAAGGCTTCATCATTTTTGACGACTACGGCCACCGCTATCCCGAGTTCGCCAAAGACATGGGCCAATGGCTGGCGCAAGGCAAGATCAAGTTCCGGGAAGACATCGTCGACGGCCTGGAGAACGCCCCGCAAGCCTTGATCGGCCTGCTCGAAGGCAAGAACTTCGGCAAGTTGATCGTGCGCGTTGCCAAAGACTAAAGACCACCTCGTGAACTCAATTCACGGCTTCAGTGAGCGCCTGTAGGTCGCTCACTTCACCCCTACTCAGGAACTGATATGAACAAGATTTTGATGGTGCTGACCTCTCACGACCAACTCGGTGACACAGGCGCCAAGACCGGCTTCTGGCTGGAAGAATTCGCAGCACCCTACTACGCCTTCAAGGACGCCGGCGCTCACATCACCCTAGCCTCGCCCCTGGGCGGCCAGCCGCCGTTGGACCCCAAGAGCGATGACCCTGCCTCGCAAACCGAAGCCACTCTGCGCTTCAAAGCCGACCCCGCCGCCCAGGCCGTGCTGGCCAGCACGCTCAAATTGAAAGATATGTCGGCCACTGACTTCGACGCCGTGTTCTACCCCGGCGGCCACGGCCCCTTGTGGGACTTGGCCGAAGACGCCAACTCCATCGCCCTGATCGAAAGCATGCTCAACGCCGGCAAGCCCGTGGCCGCCGTCTGCCATGCGCCAGGCGTGCTCCGCCACCCCAAAACGCCCGCCGGCGCATCGGTGGTGACAGGCAAGCAGGTGACGGGCTTCACCAACACCGAGGAAGAAGCCGTTGGCCTGACGAAGGTCGTGCCCTTTTTGGTTGAAGACATGCTCATGCAACAGGGCGGCATCTACTCCAAGGTCGCCGACTGGCAGCCTTACGTCGTCACCGATGGGCTTCTGATCACCGGCCAAAACCCAGCGTCTTCTGAACCCGCGGCGCTGGCCTTGCTCAAAGCATTGGCTTGATGCCGAGCCCGGCGGCTGCAGTAGAACCATCTAGGAAGCCGGGCAGGCCGGCTTTTCAGATCTCGCTGCACTGCCGGGCATGGGGCAAGTCAGCCGAGTCGACGGCACAGTGAACGGCGCGCAGTCTGAGCCCGGTAGCTTGGCTGGACCGACAAGTCTGGCGCCCTAGCAAGACCAGTGCGGCGCGAGCCACCGAGGTCGCAGGGCAGTGCAAAAGAGGCGTCGGCAGGAATTTCGGCTGGTGCCAAAGGACTTCGGCGATTTGCGAGCTACGCACGACGCCGACAGCTCTCGGCGCGAACAAGTCCAGAACCGAAATGCCACGATTGCGTGGGCACAGCATGGGCCAAAGTTGGGCGCAGAATGCAAAACGCCAACCTTTCGGCTGGCGTCTTATCAACGTAAGTGTTTGATTTACTTACGATTTTTTGGTTGCGGGGGCAGGATTTGAACCTACGACCTTTGGGTTATGAGCCCAACGAGCTACCAGACTGCTCCACCCCGCGACTGATCTGAAACAAAAGCCGCTCTGGTTGGGCGGCTCTTTTTTTGCTATTTCGCCGACCTGCATTCTGGATCGACGAACAACTGAATTTTGGTTGCGGGGGCAGGATTTGAACCTACGACCTTTGGGTTATGAGCCCAACGAGCTACCAGACTGCTCCACCCCGCGACTGAAGCTAGCAGTATAGCGCACTTTTAGGGTTTACGTCAAAGTCCTGCCATATTGAGTGAAGAAAGAAAGCGTTCGGCGTTTTGAAAGCCGATTACTCGCACACCCGCCAGCTCCTGACCCTGGGCATCAAAGAAGATGGTGCCCGGCGGGCCGAACAACTTGAAGCGCTTGAGCAAGGCGCGGTCTTCGGGACTGTTGGCTGTCACATCGGCCTTCAATAGCAGCGCGCCAGCGAGCTTGGCCTTGACGGCCGGGTCCGTGAAAGTGAAACGCTCCATCTCTTTGCAGGACACGCACCAGTCGGCATAAAAGTCCAGCATCACTGGCCGGCCCGCCTGGGCGATCGCCGCGTCGAGCTCAGCTACGCTGCTGATCTTCTGGAACTTCAGTGCGCCTGCCGGCTCGGCACCAAGGCTTTGCGCCTCGACACGACCGAAGCCAGCCAAAGGTTTGAGCGGGTCGGTGCCGCCTGCCGCGGCTCCCACCAATTGCAGCAATCCAAAAACAAGCGACACCACCGCAGCCGTCTTACGCAACCAGGTGCGCGGACGATGAATGGCATGGGCCGGCTGGAACAGACCCAGCATGGCCGCCGTGCCGATCAGCAAAGCACCCCACAACGCCTGTGTCACACCAGCTGGCAGCACCGGTTGCACCGTCCACAAAGCCACCGCCAACAGCAGCATGCCGAAGAAATGCTTGACCCCGTCCATCCAGGCACCGGCACGTGGCAGCAGGCTGCCAGCGGAGGCGCCAAGCAGCAGCAAGGGGACACTCATGCCACAGGCCAGTGCAAACAGCGCGCTGCCACCCAACATGACGTCGCGGGTTTGGCTCAGGTACAGCAAAGCACCAGCCAAGGGCGCCGCCACGCAGGGGCTGACGATCAAGGCAGACACACCGCCCATGACAAAGACACCCAGGAAGCGGCCTGCTGGCAGACGTTGTGAAGCCTGCGACAGACCGCCTGTCAACCCGCTCGGCAACTGCAACTCATACGCACCGAACATGGACAAGGAGAACAGCACCAACGCCACGGCGAATGCCGCCAAGACCCAGGGCTTTTGTAATGTGGCCGCCAAGCCCTCTCCGGCGAGACCGGCTGCGACGCCCAAAGCGGTATAGATCAAGGCCATGCCCAAGGAATAGCTCATGGCCAAGGCCAGACCGCGGCTGCGGCTCGCCTTGCCTGCACCCGCTGTGCCCACGATGATGGACGACAAGATCGGCAGCATCGGCAAGACGCAAGGCGTCAACGACAACAGCAGCCCGGCAACGAAGAACACGCCCACCACGGTCCAGAAACGACCCGACTGCAGGGCGGCATCCAAACGCCCTATCTCGGAGGCTGGGCCTGCGCTCACTGCGCCGGGAGCGGGCTTCGAGGACGACGTTTCCGTGCCTGCGGCAATACCCTGCGTTGCACTACCCGGCTCGATGGACTCAGCCCGCTTGACGCTGCCCTCACCACCAAAGCCCGGCAGGCTTACCTCGTACACCGCCGTCATCGGCGGATAGCACAAGCCTTTGTCTGCACAGCCTTGACCCGTGATCGACAAATTGAACTTAGCCGCCGCCTGACTGACCGTGACCGGCACGTTCAAGCCATCGCGGTAGACCTCCACCGTCTTTTGAAAGGTCTCGTCAAACTTGGTTTTCCCAGCAGGGATGGCAATGGCCCCTAGCGTGGCCCCAGCCGCCTCGAGCTTGAACTGCTCGCGGTACATATAGTAGCCAGGCGCAATCTCATAGTTGATGGCCAGCTTGTCCCCGCCAATGGCTTTGACGGTCAGCTTGAATGCTTGTTCGGGCTCCAGGAAATCATCGGCACGTGCCAGCCCCGGCAGGAGCGCCAAAGAAAACAGGGCCAGTAGCGCGAGCGCTTTGAACTTGAGAAGTCGAGTCATGGAAATTGGAATTCACGAGAAGGCAAGCCCTGAGCGGCGTGCGGGTCGCCAGCTTATACGCATTCACAGCGCTAAGCTTGGGAGCCCGAGCCTTACTGGCTGCACCGCGAGATCAGTACGCGAACAATAGGCGAAAAAAAGGCCAGCGATTAGCCGGCCTTTCAACTCAGTTGCCGCGCTTGCGCACCCGAAGGGCAGCAAGCTCGGTAACCGTTAACTTACTCGACGGCTTCGCCAGCGGTCTCGCCTTCGGCGCGATCCACCAGTTCAACATAGGCCATCGGTGCATTGTCGCCAACGCGGAAACCCATCTTCAAGATGCGGGTGTAGCCGCCCGGACGCGCGGCGAAACGCGGGCCCAGTTCGTTGAACAACTTGGTGACCATGTCGCGGTCACGCAGGCGGTCGAATGCCAGGCGGCGGTTAGCCAGCGTGGGCACCTTGGCCAAAGTGATCAAAGGCTCGACAACGCGACGCAGTTCCTTGGCCTTGGGGACCGTGGTCTTGATGGCTTCGTGTTGCAGCAGCGAGTTGCACATATTGCGCAACATTGCCTTGCGGTGTTCGCTGGTACGGTTGAGCTTACGGAGGCCGTTACGGTGACGCATGGTGCTATTCCTTTCTAGATTAATCCCAGCAGCCGTATCAGGTACTGCCCGGGGGCACCGGGTGGCGGTTAGCCACCCTTTTTCAAAAACTAATTAACGCTTGTCCAGACCTTGCGGGGGCCAGTTCTCCAGGCGAGCGCCCAGAGTCAAGCCACGCGAAGCCAGAACTTCCTTGATTTCGTTGAGCGACTTGCGACCCAGATTCGGGGTCTTCAGCAACTCGGTCTCGGTGCGCTGGATCAGATCGCCGATGTAGTAGATGTTCTCTGCCTTCAGGCAGTTGGCCGAACGAACGGTCAACTCGAGCTCATCCACAGGACGCAGCAGGATCGGGTCGAAGCTGCTGGAACGCTGGGCCGGCTGGTCGAAGATATCGCCCACGTCCGTGCCTTGCAGCTGTGCGAACACCGCCAGTTGTTCCACCAGGATCTTGGCCGACGCACGGATCGCTTCCTCAGGCGAAATAGCGCCGTTGGTTTCGATTTCCATGACCAGCTTGTCCAGATCGGTACGCTGCTCAACGCGGGCGTTCTCAACGGCGTAGCTCACGCGACGCACGGGCGAGAAGGACGCATCCAGAACGATACGGCCAATCGACTTGGTCGGCTCGTCACCGTAGCGGCGCATCGTGCCGGGCACATAGCCACGGCCCTTTTCAACCTTGATCTGCATGTCCAACTTGCCGCCTTGCGACAGATGGGCGATGACGTGCTCAGGGTTGATGATCTCGACGTCATGCGGCGTCTGGATGTCGGCAGCCGTCACCGGGCCTTCACCTTCCTTGCGCAGGACCAGGGTCACTTCTTCACGGTTGTGCAGACGGAAAACCACGCCCTTGAGGTTCAGCATGATGTGAACCACGTCCTCTTGCACGCCGTCGATTGCCGAGTACTCGTGCAAGACACCAGCAATGGTCACTTCCGTCGGCGCATAACCCACCATCGAAGACAGCAGCACGCGACGCAGGGCGTTGCCCAGCGTGTGGCCATAGCCGCGTTCGAACGGTTCCAGCGTTACCTTCGCGCGATGACCGCCGAGGGGTTCCACATTGATGGATTTGGGCTTGAGCAGATTTGTTTGCATGAGGTCTTTCTTTCAATACCCTCGGTTCGTTACACCGATAAGGCTGAGGGACCAACCGGGCAGAGCCACAGATAGGCCTAGCCCAGACGAGGGAACGCCGACAGGGCCCGCTAACTTTTTAGTCAAAGGGCACCGCCGGCAACAGCGAAACGATTAACGCGAGTACAACTCAACGATCAGCGATTCGTTGATCTCAGCGCCGAACTCATCACGGTCAGGCGCCTTCTTGAACACACCTTCCAGCTTGGTGGCGTCAACCGTCACCCAGGCCGGCAGGCCGATCGACTCAGCCAACTTCAGCGCGTCGATGATACGCAGCTGCTTCTTGGCCTTTTCGCGCACGGCGACGATGTCACCGGCCTTAACCAAGTAAGAAGCAATGTTGACGACTTCACCGTTCACGGTGATGCCCTTGTGCGACACGAGCTGACGTGCTTCAGCGCGGGTCGAACCGAAACCCATGCGATAGACGACGTTGTCCAGACGCGATTCCAGCAGAGCCAGAAGGTTGGTGCCGGTCGAGCCCTTACGGCGCTCGGCTTCAGCGAAGTAGCGGCGGAACTGACGCTCCAAAACGCCGTACATACGCTTGACCTTCTGCTTTTCACGCAGTTGCAGACCGAAGTCCGACGTACGCTGGCCAGAAGTGCGGCCGTGTTGGCCGGGCTTGCTGTCAAATTTAGCCTTGTCGCTGATCGGGCGGCGAGCGCTCTTCAGGAACAGATCGGTGCCTTCGCGGCGGGAAAGTTTGGCCTTGGGGCCGAGATAACGTGCCACTTTGCGTGTCCTTATTCAATCTGACGTACGGCCGAATGCTTTGAAGCAAACTGCTCGCACGCGAGTCTGGCCAGTGTTTTTTTACGACTCAGACGGTGGTCTTACAAACTTCGGCACAGAAACTGCACCTGCAAGTTCAACGAAACAGCCGGCGCGGCACTTGCGTGCCCGCCGGCGCGGGAAAAACGTCGATTATGGCATCTTCCGCATCAAAAGGGAAAGCCCTTAGATACGACGACGCTTTTGCGGACGGCAGCCGTTGTGCGGCACTGGCGTCACGTCAGAGATCGAGTTGATCCGGATGCCCAGGGCGCCCAATGCGCGCACCGAGGACTCACGGCCAGGACCTGGGCCCTTGATCTTGACATCCAAATTCTTGATGCCTTGATCTTGAGCTGCACGACCTGCAACTTCAGCAGCGACTTGAGCTGCGAAAGGCGTCGACTTGCGCGAGCCCTTGAAGCCTTGTCCGCCACTGGAAGCCCAGGACAGTGCGCCGCCTTGGCGGTCAGTGATCGTGATGATCGTGTTATTGAACGACGCGTGAACGTGTGCAATGCCATCGGCGACGTTCTTGCGAACCTTCTTGCGAACGCGCTGCGCAGCCGAGTTATTGGGTGCTTTTGCCATCTTGACCTTCTTTCAATGCTTAGCGCAGATCACTTCTTGCCCGTAGCGGCCGACTTACGCGGGCCTTTACGAGTGCGAGCGTTCGTGCGGGTGCGCTGACCGCGCATCGGCAGACCGCGACGATGACGGAAACCACGGTAGCAACCGAGGTCCATCAAACGCTTGATGTTGATCGACATCTCGCGGCGCAGATCGCCTTCGATGGTCATGCGGCCCACTTCGTCACGGATCTTTTCCAGATCAGCGTCGGTGAGGTCCTTGACCTTCTTGTCGAACGGAATCGCGCAAGTTGTGCAGATCTTCTGGGCGGTCGTACGGCCAATGCCGTAGATCGAAGTCAGACCGATCTCAGTGTGCTTGTGCGGTGGAATATTAATACCAGCAATACGTGCCATTTGCGTCCTCTAATTCGCTCGTTAATGCAGCAATCAGCCCTGACGCTGTTTGTGGCGCGGATCTGTACAGATCACACGCACCACACCCTTGCGACGGATGACTTTGCAATTGCGGCACATCGGCTTGACGGATGCCGAAACTTTCATAGTCTGCTCCTTGACCTTCTCAAAAGCGCTCTCAGCGCGGAACCCGGGGAATTAAAAAGCTCACTTCGCCCGGAACACGATGCGAGCACGACTCAAGTCGTACGGGGTTAGTTCAACGGTGACCTTATCACCTGGCAAGATACGAATGTAATGCATACGCATCTTGCCCGAGATGTGGCCGAGAACGACATGCCCGTTCTCCAGCTTCACACGAAACGTAGCATTTGGAAGATTCTCAAGAATCTCGCCTTGCATCTGAATGACGTCGTCTTTCGCCATGCCTTCGTTTCTGTTCTGATGGATCTTGGTTAAACGTTGACTCAGCTTTTCAGCTGGCCTTGAAATTCGACTTCTTCAACAGCGATTCGTACTGCTGACTCATCACGTATGACTGCACTTGAGCCCAGAAGTCCATGGTGACCACAACAATGATCAACAAGGAGGTGCCACCGAAATAGAAGGGCACGTTGTACTTCAAGGTCAAGAACTCAGGCAACAAGCACACACCGGTGATGTAGATGGCGCCAGCCAGAGTCAGACGGGACAAAATCTTGTCAATATGTTTCGCAGTTTGCTCACCTGGGCGAATGCCCGGGATGAACGCGCCACTCTTCTTCAGGTTGTCTGCTGTCTCACGGCTGTTAAACACCAGAGCCGTATAGAAGAAGCAGAAGAACACAATGGCTGAGGCATACAGCAGCACGTAAATCGGCTGACCTGGATGCAGCATATCCGCGATGTTCTTCAACCAACGCATGCTGTCACCGGTTGCAAACCAACTCACCATGGTGGTCGGCAGCAGGATGATAGACGACGCGAAGATTGGCGGAATCACGCCCGACATATTGAGCTTGAGAGGCAGATGCGAGCTCTGGCCGCCGTAGACCTTATTGCCCACTTGGCGCTTGGCATAGTTCACCAAGATCTTGCGCTGACCGCGCTCGACAAACACCACCAAGTACGTCACAGCGACCACAACGGCCACAATGAACAAAGAGGACACAGGACCCATGGCACCGGTTTGCACCAGCCCCAACAAACCACCGATGGCACCTGGCAGACCTGCAGCGATACCGCCGAAGATCAGGATCGAAATCCCGTTGCCCAAGCCACGCTCGGTAATCTGCTCACCCAACCACATCAGGAACATGGTGCCTGCCACCAAGCTGGAAACTGCCGTGAGGCGGAAACCAAAACCGGGGCTGATCACCAGGCCTGCCGAACTTTCCAGCGCCAGAGCAATGCTCAAGGACTGAAAAATCGCCAGGCCCAAAGTGCCATAACGCGTGTACTGCGTGATCTTGCGGCGCCCTGCTTCGCCTTCCTTCTTCAGCGCTTCCAACGCCGGCACCACATAAGTCATCAATTGGATGACGATGGAAGCCGAGATGTAGGGCGTGATGCCCAGCGCGAAGACGGTAAAGCGCGACAGCGCACCGCCCGAAAACATATTGAACAGGGAAAGGATGCCACCCTCCTGACCCTTGAAGAACTGCTTCAGCTGGCCTGGATCGATACCGGGCACGGGGATATGCGCCCCGATTCGGTAGACCACCAGTGCCAGCAATAGAAACACAAGCCGACGACGCAAGTCGCCGAACTTGCCGCTCTTGGCCAGTTGGTTTGCGTTGGTAGCCACAGTTCCCTTGCCGTTCTATTTAGGCAACCGAGCCGCCAGCGGCTTCAATCGCAGCCTTAGCACCGACCGTTGCAGCCACGCCCTTGAGCGTAACTTTGCGGCTGATGGCGCCAGACAGAATGACCTTAGCATTGCGAGCCAGTTCAGGCACCAAGCCAACAGCCTTCAGCGTCAGCAGGTCGATCTCTTCGGCAACCAGGTTTTGCAGGTCGTCGAGGTTGATCTCAGCATTGAACTTCAGCGTGGTCGACTTGAAGCCGCGCTTAGGCAGGCGACGCTGCAAAGGCATTTGACCGCCTTCGAAGCCCACCTTGTGGTAACCACCAGCACGCGACTTTTGACCCTTGTGGCCGCGGCCGCAAGTTTTGCCCAAGCCCGAACCGATGCCACGGCCCACACGGCGCTTCGAGTGCTTAGCACCAGACGCGGGTTGAATCGTATTGAGTTGCATCTTCTTGTCCTCTAATCGTGATGGTGCTTAGAGCACCTGCACGAGGTAGGCGATCTTGTTGATCATGCCGCGAACCGCAGGCGTATCTTCCAGCACCTTGGTGCTGTTGAGCTTGCGCAAGCCGAGGCCAACCACGGTAGCACGGTGCGAAGCACGTGTGCCGATGGGGCTGCGAACCAGCTTGACGGTCAGAGTTTTCTTGTCAGACATATGTGACTCCAGTGCTGCGATCAGCCGAGAATTTCTTCGACCGACTTGCCGCGCTTGGCAGCAATTTGCGTTGCCGTCGTGGAGCGCTTGAGAGCGTCCAAGGTGGCACGCACCAGGTTGTAAGGGTTGGTCGAACCGTGGCTCTTGGTCACGATGTCGGTCACGCCCATCACTTCGAAGACTGCGCGCATCGGGCCGCCAGCAATAACGCCGGTACCGGGCTGTGCAGGCACCATCATCACGTGCGAAGCGCCATGCTCGCCCACCACATTGTGGTGAATCGAACCGTTGCGCAGATCGACCTTGATCATGTTGCGGCGAGCGGATTCCATGGCCTTTTGCACGGCGACGGGAACTTCCTTCGCCTTGCCTTTGCCCATGCCGATACGACCTGCGCCATCACCGACCACCGTCAGAGCTGCGAAAGACAGCGTACGGCCGCCCTTCACAACTTTGGTGACGCGGTTGATCGCGATCATCTTTTCCTTCAGGCCGTCGTCATTGCCTTCGGTCTGAACGCGGGGTTGAAACTTTGCCATTTCGAATTCCTTTGTGCGTCAGAACTGCAGACCGGCTTCGCGGGCTGCTTCGGCCAGGGCCTTGATCCGGCCGTGGTAGGCAAAGCCTGCGCGGTCGAAAGCAACCTTCTCGACGCCAGCGGCCTTGGCCTTCTCGGCGATACGCTTGCCAATCAGTGTCGCGGCAGCGACGTTGCCGCCCTTGCCATTGCCACCGAGTTGTTCGCGAACTGCCTTCTCGGCGGTCGAAGCGCTTGCCAGCACACGGGTGCCGTCGTCGGAAATGACGCTGGCGTAGATGTGCAGATTCGAGCGGAACACCGTCAAGCGCACAACGCGCTGGTTGGCGATGCGAGCACGGGTCTGACGCGAGCGACGGATGCGCTGTTCTTTTTTGGTCAACATTGCGCTGCTCCTTACTTCTTCTTGGTCTCTTTGAGAGAGACCTTTTCGTCAGAATAGCGGATGCCCTTGCCCTTGTAGGGCTCTGGCGGACGGAAGGCGCGCACTTCGGCGGCGATCTGACCGACCACTTGAGCGTCCGAGCCCTTGATCAGGATTTCGGTCTGAGTCGGGCACTCAACCTTGATGCCAGCCGGCATGTCTTTCACCACAGGGTGAGAGAAGCCGATTTGCAGGTTGAGCTTCTGACCTTGAGCCTGGGCACGGAAGCCCACGCCGACCAAGTTCAGCTTGCGCTCGAAGCCCTTGCTAACGCCAGTGACCATATTGGCCACCAAGGCGCGCACGGTGCCACTCATGGCACCAGCAGCAGTCGAGTCGTCCGTCGGGGCGAAGCTCAGCTTGCCGCCTTCGCTCTTGACCGACACCAGGCTGTTGATCGGACGCACCAGCGTACCGAGCGAGCCCTTGACGCTGATTGATTCAGCAGTAACGGTAACGTCCACACCTTGCGGGATGGCGACCGGCATTTTTCCAACGCGGGACATTGTTATATCTCCTTGCGCTTAGGCGACGTAGCAGAGCACTTCGCCGCCGATACCGGCTTGACGTGCTTTGCGGTCAGTCATCACGCCTTGCGGAGTGGTGACAATCGCCACACCCAGGCCATTCATGACCTGAGGAATGTCGTGGCGGCCCTTGTAGATGCGCAGGCCGGGACGGCTCACGCGCTCAATGCGCTCGATCACGGGCTTACCGCCGTAATACTTCAGCGAAATCTCCAGCTCAGGGCGGGCGGCTTCGCCACGCACCGCGAAACTGTCGATATAGCCTTCGTCCTTCAGGACTTTGGCGATCGCCACTTTCAACTTCGAGGACGGCATCACGACGCTGACCTTCTCAACGCTCTGGGCGTTGCGAATACGGGTCAGCATGTCGGCGATAGGATCACTCATGCTCATTTGCGATTTCTCCTAATCGTGCCGATTACCAGCTAGCCTTGACGACACCAGGGATGTCGCCTTTGAAGGCCAGCTCGCGAATCTTGTTACGGCCCAAGCCGAACTTGCGGAAAGTACCGCGGGGACGTCCTGTCAACGCGCAGCGGTTACGCTGGCGAGTGGGGTAGGCGTTGCGGGGCAGCTTCTGCAGCTCAAGACGAGCAACGTAACGCTCTTCGTCGGACTTCTTGGCATCGTTAGCGATGCCCTTCAGTTCGGCGTATTTCTTTGCATACTTGGCCACAAGCGCGTCGCGCTTGAGTTCACGTTGCTTAAGGGATGTTTTTGCCACGAGTCACCTCAGTTCTTGAACGGGAACTTGAATGCAGCCAGCAAGGCCTTGCACTCGTCGTCCGTCTTGGCGGAAGTGGTGATGCTGATGTTCAGCCCACGCAGCGCATCCACCTTGTCGTAGTCGATCTCAGGGAAGATGATCTGTTCTTTGACGCCGATGTTGTAGTTACCACGGCCATCAAACGAACGACCCGAGATACCACGGAAGTCACGCACACGCGGCAGAGCGATGGTGACAAAGCGGTCAAGGAACTCATACATCTGCACACCGCGCAGAGTCACCATGCAGCCGATAGGCACGCTGTCACGAATCTTGAAGCCGGCAATCGCCTTCTTCGACTTCGTCACAACAGGCTTCTGACCTGCAATCTTGGTCAAATCATTGACCGCGTGATCCATGACCTTCTTGTCGGCGACTGCTTCACTGACACCCATGTTCAGGGTGATCTTGGTGATGCGAGGCACTTCCATGACCGAGGTGTAACCAAACTTCTCGGTGAGGCCAGGCACAACTTTTTCGCGATAAAACGCTTGCAAACGAGCCATGTCTAACCCCTTAAGCCTTGATCTCTTCGCCGGTCGACTTGTAAACGCGCACCTTCTTGCCATCGGCGAGGGACTTGATGCCCACGCGATCGGCCTTGCCGGATGCAGCGTTAAAAATCGCCACGTTGGATTGATGAATAGGCATTGTCTTGTCGACGACGCCGCCAGTCGTACCCTTCATGGGGTTCGGCTTGACGTGCTTCTTGACGACGTTGATACCTTCCACAACGATGTGGTCGGCATCAATGCGTTGCGCAACTGCGCCACGCTTGCCCTTGTCGCGACCGGTCAAAACAATGACTTGGTCGCCTGTACGAATCTTGTTCATGGCTTACCTTTGACTGTGACCGAGCTCAGAGAACCTCTGGCGCCAGCGACACGATCTTCATGAAGCGCTCGGTACGCAGTTCACGCGTCACGGGGCCGAAGATACGGGTGCCGATCGGCTCCAGCTTGGCATTCAGCAGCACGGCGGCATTGCCGTCGAACTTCACCAGCGAGCCGTCTTGACGACGGACACCCTTGGCGGTACGAACGACCACAGCGCTGTAGACCTCACCCTTTTTCACTCGGGCACGAGGAGCAGCTTCTTTGATGCTGACCTTGATAATGTCGCCAATGCCTGCGTACCGACGCTTGGAACCACCAAGCACCTTGATACACATGACGGACTTGGCGCCAGTGTTGTCCGCGACGTCGAGTCGCGATTGCATTTGAATCATGTTATCCCCAACTTTTCTTAAATTCCCCGCCACCCAGGATCATCCCAGCGCAACAGAGTCATCAAGCAGTCTTGGGCCCGTTGACCAAACTCAAAACCTTGCTCACGTCAGTGAGAGTCTTGCGCTCAGCAGTTGAGGGCGGATCCGAGGCCAGAGCACACCACCGGATGTGTCTTGCGTTCGGCGAAGCTTTAGATTGTGCACTGAACGCACCTGGTGCGTCAAGCACTTTCTCAAAAGAAATTAAGGCGCAGGGCAGAAAACAGCTCTACCCTGCGCCTAGTCAATCAGTTTGCCTTGGCTTGGGCCAGCATGGTGGCCGCATCGCTCACTTCAAACTTGCCCGGTCCCTCGATGTTGAGCGTCTTGACCTGGCCATTGACCAGCAACATCGAATAACGCTGCGAGCGCAAGCCCATGCCATGCGCGCCCAACTCCAAAGTCAGGCCCGTAGCCTTGGTGAAGTCGGCATTGCCGTCGGCCATCATACGGATGACGCCGTTCGTCTTCTGGTCGCGCGCCCATGCGCCCATCACGAACGCGTCATTGACGGAAACACACCAGATCTCGTCAACGCCAGCAGCCTTCAGTGCCTCAGCCTGCTCTTTGTAGCCCGGCACATGCTGAGCCGAGCAAGTGGGCGTGAAAGCGCCTGGCAGCGCGAACACAGCAATCTTCTTGCCGGCAGTAGCCGCGGCAATATCCACGGCATTTGGGCCGAGCGAGCAGCCCTCGCCCGCGACTTCAATGAATTCCTGCAGTTTGCCTGCGGGCACTTGATCACCAATCTTCAACATAGCAGCTCCTTGTTTGGTGAGAAAGGCGTCGCCGTACTTATGCGGCGCCAATAAAAAAACGGTCGGCCGCTAGTATTCCAGCGTTCCGACCGTTTCATGCTTTATGCGGCACAAGACCACACAAAGCAAACGTCTTCAATCAACGAGAGATTAGACGGCTTGAGCCTTCTCAACCAAGCGGGTCACAACCCAGCTCTTGGTCTTGGACAGCGGACGGCCTTCGGCGATCTCGACCACATCACCCATCTTGTACTCGCCATTTTCATCATGGGCGTGGTACTTGCGGGAGAGGGCCACGATCTTGCCGTAGAGCTCGTGCTTGGCACGACGCTCGACCAGCACGGTCACGGTCTTGGAGCGCTTGTCGCTGACCACACGGCCCACCAGGGTACGTGTGTTCGTAGTTGCTTGAGCTTGCGTCATTTCGCGGCTCCCTTCTTCTTCTCGTTCAAGATGGTCTTGACGCGAGCGATGTCACGGCGCGTGTTGCCCAAAACAGTGTGATTGCTCAACTGTTGTGTGGCTTTTTGCATGCGCAGGCCGAAATGGGCCTTGAGCAGATCGGTCACTTCCTTTTCCAAGGCAGCGACGTCTTTGCCACGCAGTTCAGATGCTTTCATGGTGTTCTCCGCTTCAGGTGCCGACCTGGCGCGTCACGAAGGTGCAGCTCAGGGGCAGCTTTGCAGCCGCCAGAGTGAACGCTTCGCGAGCCAGGGCTTCCGGCACACCGTTGATCTCGTAGAGCACCTTGCCAGGCTGAATCTCAGCGACATAGTACTCTGGGTTGCCCTTACCGTTACCCATACGGACTTCGGCAGGCTTCTGGGAGATCGGCTTGTCAGGGAAGATGCGGATGAAGATACGACCACCGCGCTTGATATGGCGCGAGATAGCACGACGTGCAGCTTCGATCTGACGAGCCGTCAAACGGCCGCGCTCGGTTGCCTTCAGGCCGAAATCGCCAAAAGACACCGCAGCACCACGGGTAGCAACACCCGTGTTACGACCCTTTTGCTCCTTGCGATATTTGCGACGAGCTGGTTGCAGCATTGTTATTCTCCTTTGGCTTCGCCAGCCACCGGTGCGGCCTTGCGGACCACACGCTTGGCAGCGGGCTGAGCAGCGTCACCGGCCGGCTTGTCACCGTCGGCGCGCGGGCCACGGTCACCACCGGGACGGCCACGGCCACTCGGTGCGCCAGGACGGGTATTGCGACGTGGGCGACGATCGTCTTCACCAGCTTCGCTCTTGATCACGGGGGCATCGCCATTGGCGAGGCGGTCACCGCGATAGACCCAGACCTTGACACCGATGATGCCGTAGGTCGTGCTGGCTTCAGAGAAACCGTAGTCAATGTCAGCCTTCAGGGTGTGCAGCGGCACACGGCCTTCACGGTACCACTCGCAACGAGCGATTTCGATACCGTTCAGACGGCCCGACGACATGATCTTGATGCCCTGAGCGCCCAAACGCATTGCGTTCTGCATCGCACGCTTCATGGCGCGACGGAACATGATGCGCTTTTCCAGCTGCTGGGTGATCGAGTCAGCGATCAGTTGAGCATCGATTTCAGGCTTGCGCACTTCTTCGATGTTCACTGCCACTGGCACGCCTAGACGCTTGGTCAGCTCGGCCTTCAGGTTTTCGATGTCTTCGCCCTTCTTGCCGATCACCACGCCCGGACGAGCCGAGTAAATGGTGATACGTGCGTTCTTGGCAGGACGCTCGATCAGAATGCGCGACACAGCGGCATTCTTCAGCTTGGTCTTCAGGTATTCGCGAACTTGCAGATCTTCGGCCAGCATGGTGGCGAAGTTCTTGTTCGACGCGTACCAACGCGAAGCCCAATTACGGGTGACTGGCAGGCGAAAGCCAACCGGATGGATTTTTTGTCCCATAGTCTTCCTTCAGCCTTCAGTTGCCGACCGACACGAAGATGTGGCAAGTGGGCTTGCTGATGCGGTTGCCACGGCCTTTGGCGCGGGCAGAGAAACGCTTCAGAGTTGCACCTTGCTCCACATAGATCGTGGTGACCTTGAGCTCATCAATATCAGCGCCGTCGTTGTGCTCGGCGTTGGCGATGGCGCTTTCCAGCGCCTTCTTGATGATGACTGCAGCCTTCTTCTGGGTGAATTCCAGGATGTTCAGCGCGTGGTCCACCTTCTTACCGCGGATCAGGTCAGCCACCAGGCGGCCCTTATCACACGACAGGCGAACACCGCGAACGATTGCTTTGGTTTCCATCGTTGGCATCCTTATTTCTTCCCGGCCTTCTTGTCGGCGGGGTGGCCTTTGAAGGTGCGGGTCAGCGCGAATTCGCCCAGCTTGTGGCCGACCATCTGGTCCGACACATAAACTGGCACGTGTTGCTTGCCGTTGTGCACAGCGATCGTCAGTCCGATGAATTCGGGCAGGATCGTCGAGCGACGCGACCAAGTCTTGATAGGCTTTTTGTCCTTGTTGGCAACCGCCTTCTCGACCTTAGCCAAGAGGTGATGGTCAATGAAGGGGCCCTTCTTGAGTGAACGAGTCATGGCCTACCCTTTACTTCTTGCGACGCGAAACGATGAACGTCTGCGTACGCTTGTTGTTACGAGTGCGGTAGCCCTTCGTGAGGGTGTTCCACGGCGACACGGGCGCTTGGCCTTCGCCGGTACGACCTTCACCACCACCGTGCGGGTGATCCACCGGATTCATGGCAGTACCACGAACGGTCGGACGGATGCCCTTCCAACGGATGGCACCGGCCTTGCCGTACTGGCGCAGCTGATGTTCTTCGTTAGACACTTCACCAATGGTGGCGCGGCAGTCGATGTGAATGCGA
Organism: Paucibacter sp. KCTC 42545; assembly: GCF_001477625.1. Classification (NCBI taxonomy): domain Bacteria; kingdom Pseudomonadati; phylum Pseudomonadota; class Betaproteobacteria; order Burkholderiales; family Sphaerotilaceae; genus Roseateles; species Paucibacter sp. KCTC 42545. The sequence goes on along the minus strand of NZ_CP013692.1, from coordinate 5,102,419 downwards.
CGGACTTCGCCCGAACGCAAACGCAGCTGAGCGTAAACACCTTCACGCGCCATCAACACCACCGAAACGCCAGCCGAACGGGCGATTTGAGCACCCTTGCCTGGCAGCATTTCAACGCAGTGGATTGTGGAACCCACCGGGATGTTGCGGATCGGCAGGGAGTTACCGGCCTTGATCGGGGCTTCCGCGCCGCTCAAGATGGTTGCACCGACTTCCAGACCGCGAGGAGCGATGATGTAGCTACGCTCGCCGTCGGCATAGCACACCAGAGCGATGTGGGCCGTACGGTTCGGGTCGTACTCAATCGTCTCAACCTTGGCCGGAATTCCGTCCTTGTTGCGCTTGAAGTCGACCACGCGGTAGTGGTGCTTATGACCACCGCCCTTGTGGCGAATCGTGATGTGACCGTTGTTGTTACGGCCAGAATTCTGGATTTGCGGCTCAAGCAAAGCTGCGTGGGGCGCGCCCTTGTGCAGATGCTTGTGCACGACCTTCACAACGGCACGGCGGCCGGGTGAGGTTGGCTTGACTTTAACGACGGCCATTACGCAGCCTCCCCGGAGAAGTTGAGCTCTTGGCCCGGCTTCAGCGACACGTACGCCTTCTTGACGTGGTCGCGTCGACCGATGGAGCGGCCAAACTTCTTGACCTTGCCCTTGACCTGAACAACGTTCACAGCCGCAACCTCGACCTTGAACATCAGTTCAACAGCGGCCTTGATTTCGGGCTTGGTGGCGTCACGCAAGACCTTGAACAACACTTGGTTGTGCTTCTCAGCAACCGCCGTAGCCTTTTCAGACACGATGGGCGCCAACAGCACCGAGGCCAAACGGCCTTCAGAATAAGTTTTCACAGCGCTCATGCCAGCATCTCCTGGAGTTGCTCCATTGCGGCCTTAGTCACCAACACCTTCTTGTAGAAGACGAGCGACAGCGGGTCAGCGTAACGGGGCTCACAAACCAGCACATTGGCCAGATTGCGCGAAGCGAGCAACAGGTTGTCGTCCACTTGGTCGGCAATCAGCATCACCGATTCCAGGCCCATGGCCTTGAACTTGGCAGCCAACAGCTTGGTCTTGGGGGCTTCGAGGGAAATCGAATCCACCACGGCCAGGCGACCTTCACGAGCCAGCTGCGACAAGATGGCGGCCATACCGGCGCGGTACATCTTCTTATTCAGCTTGTGCGTGAAGTTTTCGTCGGGCATGTTCGGGAAAATCCGACCACCGCCACGCCACAAAGGCGAGGAGGTCATACCAGCACGCGCGCGGCCAGTTCCCTTTTGACGGAACGGCTTCTTGGTCGAGTGCTTGACTTGTTCGCGGTCCTTCTGGGCGCGGGTACCTTGGCGAGCGTTGGCCTGGAAGGCCACGACCACCTGGTGCACCAGGGCTTCGTTGTAATCGCGAGCAAACAGCGTGTCAGGAGCGTCCACCTTGGCAGTGGCCTGACCTTGCTCATTCAGGAGCTCGAGCTGCATCAGTTGGCTCCCTTCTTGACCTTGACCTTGACGGCAGGGCGCACGACCACGTGGCCGTTTTTGGCGCCCGGAACGGCACCGCGGACCAGCAGCAATTGACGAGCTTCGTCAACGCGCACGATGTCCAGGTTTTGCACGCTCACGGTCACATCACCCAGGTGGCCCGACATCTTCTTGCCAGGGAACACACGACCGGGATCCTGGGCCATCGAGATGGAGCCAGGAACATTGTGCGAACGGCTGTTACCGTGGGACGCACGCTGCGAATGGAAGTTGTGACGCTTGATGGTGCCTTCAAAGCCCTTACCGATGGAAGTGCCTTGCACGTCCACCAGCTGACCCGCTGCGAACAGCGAGACCGGCACTTGCGCGCCCAGCTTGTACTCAGCAGCGACTTCAGCGGCAACGCGGAATTCGCTCATCACACGACCGGCTTCAACACCCGCCTTGGCGAGGTGACCGGCTTCCGGCTTGGTCACGCGCGAAGCTTTGCGCGAACCGAACACCACCTGAATGGCGGTGTAGCCGTCGTTTTCTACGGTCTTGATCTGGGACACGCGGTTATCGGACACATCCAACACCGTCACAGGCACGGCATCGCCGTCGTCCGTGAAGATGCGCATCATGCCCACCTTGCGGCCCAGCAATCCGAGACGATTGCTTAGACTCATGGTTTTCTCCAGCCCCACAGGTTGACCCTGGAAGCCATTTACAAACACCCGACAACGATTGGCCGGGGCGACCTCGACACCGATTAACCAACAAGGACCAAAATCCTCGCCAATTACCGGTGCGAAAAATCCCGCGCAGGAGATTCCAACGCGGGAAAGCTTGCGAGTATAGCGTGCACGCCTTGTTTCAGGCAAGCACTACTTGCTAAGCGCCATAAAAAAGGGCAGCCGAGGCCGCCCTTCTTCATTTGCAACCCGAGAGGCTCGGGCCAGCAAACTTTTACTGCAACTTGATTTCGACGTCCACGCCAGCCGGCAGGTCGAGCTTCATCAAGGCATCAACCGTCTTGTCGGTCGGGTCCACGATGTCCATCAGACGCTGGTGAGTGCGGATTTCGAACTGGTCGCGCGAAGTCTTGTTGACGTGCGGCGAACGCAGGATGTCGAAACGCTGCATGCGTGTCGGCAGGGGCACGGGGCCCTTGACGATGGCGCCAGTGCGCTTAGCCGTCTCAACGATTTCGGCAGCCGATTGGTCGATCAGCTTGTAGTCAAACGCCTTCAGGCGGATGCGGATCTTTTGCTTTTGCATGACGATTCCTTCAAAGAACGAGCGACCGAAGTCGCGATGGTGGTGAAGCCCGGGCGCCGCTTTAAACAGCTCCCGGGACGATCACGCAAAAGACTTAGGCCAGGATGGTGGCAACCACGCCCGAACCCACGGTACGGCCACCTTCGCGGATAGCGAAGCGCAGACCGGTTTCCATGGCGATCGGAGCGATCAGCTTCACGGTGATGCCGACGTTGTCGCCAGGCATGACCATTTCCTTGTCGGCGGGCAGCTCAACAGCGCCGGTCACGTCAGTCGTACGGAAGTAGAACTGAGGACGGTAGTTGTTGAAGAAAGGCGTGTGACGGCCGCCTTCTTCCTTGCTCAGAACATAGATCTCAGCAGTGAAGTGGGTGTGCGGCTTGATCGAGCCGGGCTTGGCCAGAACTTGGCCGCGCTCGACGTCTTCACGCTTGGTGCCGCGCAGCAAGATGCCGACGTTGTCGCCAGCTTGACCTTGGTCCAGCAGCTTGCGGAACATTTCCACGCCGGTAACGGTGGTCTTCTGAACGTCGCGGATACCGACGACTTCGATTTCCTCGCCGACCTTGATGATGCCGCGCTCAACACGACCGGTCACCACAGTGCCGCGACCCGAGATCGAGAACACGTCTTCCACGGGCAGCAGGAAAGCGCCGTCAACGGCACGGTCAGGCTGAGGGATGTAGGTGTCCAGTGCATCGGCCAGACGCATGATGGCTTGCTCGCCCAGGTCGCCCTTGTCGCCTTCCAGAGCCAGCTTGGCCGAACCCTTGATGATGGGGGTGTCGTCGCCGGGGAAGTCGTACTTGGACAGCAGCTCGCGCACTTCCATTTCGACCAGTTCCAGCAGCTCAGCGTCGTCGACCATGTCGCACTTGTTCAGGAAGACGATGATGTACTTCACGCCGACCTGACGAGCCAACAGGATGTGCTCGCGAGTCTGGGGCATTGGGCCGTCAGCGGCCGAGCAAACCAGGATCGCGCCGTCCATCTGAGCGGCGCCGGTGATCATGTTCTTCACATAGTCAGCGTGGCCGGGGCAGTCAACGTGAGCGTAGTGGCGGTTAGCCGTTTCGTACTCAACGTGAGCGGTGTTGATCGTGATGCCGCGCGCTTTTTCTTCGGGGGCTGCGTCGATCTGGTCGTAGGCCTTGGCCTCGCCGCCGAACTTGGCCGACAGCACGGTTGCGATTGCAGCCGTCAGCGTGGTCTTGCCATGGTCAACGTGACCGATGGTGCCGACGTTGACGTGCGGCTTGGTGCGCTCAAATTTACTCTTTGCCATTGCTATTGCTCCAAAAAGAACATGTCGCCAGTCTGAGGGTTTAGCGTTTCCGTGCACTCTTGATTTCCCGCCGACTGGCAAACGGGAAGAGCCTCACGAAGACGATTCAAATGAAGTGAGTGAACCAAGGCGATAAAACCTCAGCCCAACTCAGTAGGAGGGGCCAGATCGGTTGCGCAGACCCAACCCCAACTCAATCAATGGGGTCGGAGCCGCTGCGCGGGTCCAACCCCAAGACTTTACTTACCGCGAGCGGTAATGATGGCTTCAGCCACGTTCTTAGGAGCTTCGCTGTAGTGCTTGAACTCCATGGTGTACGTAGCGCGGCCTTGCGTTGCGGAACGCAGAGTCGTCGAGTAGCCGAACATTTCCGACAACGGGACTTCGGCCTTGATGACCTTGCCGCCGCCGACCATGTCGTCCATACCTTGAACCATACCGCGACGGCTGGACAGGTCGCCCATCACGTTACCGGCGTAGTCTTCAGGCGTCTCAACTTCCACGGCCATCATCGGCTCCAGGATCACCGGCGAAGCCTTACGGCAGCCTTCCTTGAAGCCCATCGAAGCGGCCATCTTGAAGGCGTTTTCGTTCGAGTCAACTTCGTGGTACGAACCGAAGGTCAGTGTGACCTTGACGTCAACCACGGGGAAGCCTGCCAGCACGCCGTTAGGCAGGCTGTCGATGACGCCCTTCTCAACCGCGGGGATGAATTCGCGAGGAACCACACCGCCCTTGATAGCGTCGACGAACTCGAAGCCCTTGCCCGGCTCTTGCGGCTCAACCGTCAGAACCACGTGGCCGTACTGACCCTTACCACCGGACTGGCGAACGAACTTGCCTTCGACGTCGGTTGCGGTCTTGCGGATGGTTTCGCGGTAAGCCACTTGCGGCTTGCCCACGTTGGCTTCCACGCCGAACTCACGCTTCATGCGGTCGACAATAATTTCCAGGTGCAACTCGCCCATGCCGGAAATGATGGTCTGGCCCGATTCTTCGTCGGTACGCAGGCGGAAAGAAGGATCTTCCTTGGCCAGACGGCCCAGGGCGATACCCATCTTTTCCTGGTCAGCCTTGGTCTTGGGTTCCACGGCCTGCGAAATCACAGGCTCAGGGAACACCATCTTTTCCAAGGTGATGATCGACTCGGGATCGCACAGGGTTTCGCCTGTGGTCACGTCCTTCAAGCCCACGCATGCAGCGATGTCGCCGGCCAGAATTTCCGAGATTTCTTCGCGCTGGTTGGCGTGCATCTGCAAGATCCGGCCGATACGCTCTTTCTTGCCACGAATCGGGTTGTAAACCGAGTCGCCCGACTTCAGCACGCCGGAGTAAACGCGCACGAAAGTCAGCTGACCGACGTAGGGGTCGGTCATCAGCTTGAAGGCCAGAGCCGAGAACTTGGCCGAGTCGGAGGCGTCACGCGTCACCGGCAGGTCATCTTCGTCGGTGCCAGGCACGGGAGGAACGTCGATCGGCGAAGGCATGAAGTCCAGCACGCCGTCCAGCATGCGCTGCACGCCCTTGTTCTTGAACGCGGTACCGCAGAACATCGGCTGGATTTCGGCAGCCAGAGTACGCGTACGGATGCCCTGCATGATTTCAGCTTCGCTGAGCTCACCGGTTTCCAGGTACTTGTTCATCATGTCTTCGTTGGCTTCGGCGGCGGCCTCAACCAAGTTGTCACGCCACTTTTGAGCTTCTGCCAGCAACTCGGCAGGGATCTCGCGGTAGTCGAACTTCATGCCCTGGGAAGCTTCGTCCCAGTAGATCGCCTTCATGACGATCAGGTCGATCACGCCCTTGAAGTTTTCTTCGGCGCCGATCGGCAGCACGACGGGAACCGGGTTCGCCTTCAGACGAGCCTTCATCTGGTCAACGACTTTGTAGAAGTTGGCGCCAGTTCGGTCCATTTTGTTGACAAAGGCCAGACGCGGCACTTTGTACTTGTTGGCTTGACGCCAGACGGTTTCCGACTGCGGCTGCACGCCACCCACGGCGCAATAGACCATGCAGGCGCCGTCCAGCACGCGCATGGAACGCTCCACCTCAATGGTGAAGTCCACGTGGCCGGGGGTGTCAATAATGTTGATGCGATGCTCAAGGCGGCTCGCGTCCATGCCCTTCCAGAAGCAGGTCGTTGCTGCGGAAGTAATGGTGATGCCGCGCTCTTGCTCCTGCTCCATCCAGTCCATGGTGGCGGCGCCATCATGCACTTCACCGATTTTGTGGTTCACACCGGTGTAGAAGAGGATCCGCTCGGTCGTCGTGGTTTTGCCAGCGTCGATGTGCGCCGAGATACCGATATTGCGGTAGCGCTCGATGGGGGTCTTGCGTGCCATGATGTCACTCCAAAAAGGCAGGAGCCGCCAACGGGTCAGTAATAACCCGAGGCGGCTGAATCGAACTAGTTTAGAAGCGGAAGTGCGAGAAGGCCTTGTTGGCTTCTGCCATGCGGTGAACTTCGTCACGCTTCTTCATGGCGCCGCCGCGGCCTTCTGCGGCCTCGAGCAACTCATTGGCCAAACGCTGCGACATGGACTTTTCACCACGCTTGCGGGCCGATTCTTTCAGCCAACGCATGGCCAAAGCCATACGGCGGACAGGACGAACTTCCACGGGAACTTGGTAGTTCGCACCGCCAACGCGGCGTGACTTCACTTCGACCATTGGCTTGACGTTGTTCAAGGCGACCAGGAACACTTCCAGGGGGTCCTTGCCAACCTTCTTTTCGACTTGTTCCAGGGCACCGTAGATGATGCGCTCTGCAACAGCCTTCTTGCCCGATTCCATGATGACGTTCATGAACTTGGACAGATCGACATTACCGAACTTAGGATCAGGCAGGATGTCCCGCTTGGGTACTTCGCGACGACGTGGCATGGGATTCTTCCTCTTGCTTCAGTTGGTAGGGACCAAAGATCCGTACCGCTGGATATCCACCAAGAGCCGGGGCTCTGTTTGGGGCTACCCACTTACTCGGTTGCTGCCAGGGCTTTCGCCTCAGACACAAACCGCTAAATATCTTGCGCGAGCATAGTGCTTGCGCGTGACAACTCTTACTTGTTCTTCGGACGCTTCGCGCCGTACTTGGAACGCGACTGCTTGCGGTCTTTCACGCCTTGCAAGTCCAGCGAGCCACGCACGATGTGGTAACGCACACCAGGCAAGTCCTTCACACGGCCGCCGCGAACCAGCACAACGCTGTGTTCTTGCAGGTTGTGGCCTTCGCCGCCGATGTAGGAAATCACTTCGAAACCGTTCGTCAGACGAACCTTGGCAACCTTACGCAGGGCCGAGTTAGGCTTCTTAGGAGTGGTGGTGTACACGCGAGTGCACACGCCACGACGCTGGGGGCAACCCTGCATCGCTGGCGATTTGGATTTCGTGACCTCGGTCTCACGACCGTGGCGCACGAGTTGATTGATGGTTGGCATAAGTAACTTGTTCCCGTTTGAAGTCACACGCTTCGGCGGCGAGGCTCAGGATGAGCTGACCTAAAAATCTTGTCTCAAGGCTTGAGAGGCTGGCCGGAGTGAATCCGGTCTAACTGGGGGAGGCACGAATGCCCGCCAGATCAAAATTCGTGACCGCGCGCGAAATGCGCAGCAAGGCCCACCGAAGAGCCTGTGATTGTAGACCAGATCACTGAAAAGGCACAAGCGGTGCGGCGATTCGCCCTTCTGACATGGGCTGCTGCAGGTATTCTTGTCGGCTTTTCCGCAATTTTCGACGGCCTTCGCCACTAACAAGCCCATGCCCAACACGCCAACTGCGCCCCGCCTTTCCACATCGCCCCCGCCGGCTGTGGTGATCGACACCCAAGTCGTGATGGACTGGCTGGTCTTCAACGATGTGCGCGTGCAGTTGCTGGTGGCCGAAGTGAGCAGCGGGCGCCTGCGCTGGCTGGGGCAGCCCGCCATGCTGGATGAAATCTTGCACGTCTTGGGCCGAGGTGTGGCGGCCAGCTACGCCCCCGATCCGGCGCAGGTGAGCGCAGGCTTTGCCCAGTACTGCAGCATGGCAAGCCAAGTGCCGCCGCGGGCCGTGCGCCTGATTTGTCGCGATCCGGATGACCAAATGTTCATCGACCTAGCGGTTGAAGCCAAGGCGCGCTGGCTGATTTCGCGCGACCGGGCGGTTTTGGCGCTGGCCAAACGGGCGCGCGCCTTCGGGGTGGAAATCCGTATGCGTCCAGCCAAGTCATCTTGACTGGCTGACCTGGCTTCAAGCTATGACGGCTGCGCCCAGCGATGCGGCAGCAACTCAGCGATACGGCTGGCGGGCTGTGTCGGCAGCCTGGTCAGCACGTCCTTCAGGTAAGCCCATGGCTCCAGCCCATTGAGCTTGGCCGATTGGATCAAGCTCATGACGGCCGCAGCTCGCTTGCCCGCGCGCAGGCTTCCAGCGAAGAGCCAATTCGAACGCCCCAGCGCGACAGGCCGGATACGGTTCTCGACCCAGTTGTTGTCGATGGGCAGCATGGGGTCATCAAGGTAGCGCATCAGCGCCACCCAGCGTTTGAGGCTGTAGTCGATGGCCTTGGCTGTGGCTGAGCCGTCTAGCACCTTCTGCCGGTGCAGCGTGAGCCAGAGATGCAAGGCATCGGCCACGGGCTTGGCCTGCCGCTGCCTGGCCTGCAGTCGCTGCTCTGGTGCAGATGCCTGCACCTCGCGCTCGACCTCGTACAGCTTGCCGAAGTGGCTCAGCGCCTGCTCGGCGATCTGGCTGCGATGGTTGGCCCAGAGTTCGTAGAACTTGCGCCGCGCATGCGCCATGCAGCCCACCTCAGTCATGCCCTTGGCCAGCAGAGCCTTGTAGCCGGAGTAGTCGTCGCAAACCAGCGCACCGCGCCAGTCGCCCAGGAACTCCATCGCATGCTTGCCCGCGCGACTCTCGGCGAAGTCGTAGACGACGATGCGGCTGTCCTCGAACTGGCCGGTGCAGTAGCTCCACAAATAGGCCCTGTGCGTCTTGCCAGCACCTGGATCGAGCATCGCGACCGGTGTCTCGTCGGCATGCAGCACGCGGTGGCTGAACATCTCGGCCTTGAGTGCGTCCACCAGCGGCTGCAACTGCACGCCGCAGGCGCCGACCCAGGCGGCCAGTGTCGACCGCGGCAAGGCCACACCGGAGCGGGCGTAGATGCTTTCTTGCCTGTACAGCGGTTGATGGTCGGCGTACTTAGCGACCAGCACCTGCGCCAGCAGGCCAGCGGTGGGAATGCCCTTGTCGATGACGTGCGCCTCGACCGGCGCTTGCACCAAGCGCTCACACTTGGCACAGGCCCACTTGCCACGGATGTGACGCTCGACGGTGAACACGCCGGGCTCGTAGTCCAGCTTCTCGGCCACGTCCTCGCCGATGCGCTTCATCTGGCAGCCGCACGTACACAGGGTGCTGTCAGGCTCGTGGCGGAACTCGCGGCGTGGCAGCTCGGCCGGAAGAGCCTGGCGCCTGGGTGTCTGGCGCTCTGGGCTGGCTGGCCTGGTGGCGAGTTGCTGCAGTTCGCTTTGCACCGCCTCCAGGTCTTCGTCGACCGAGTCTTCGAGCAGGCTGCGCTGATCGCCTTGGAACACTTCGCTGCTGGCCGCGAACTTCATCCGCTTGAGCACCGCGTTCTCGTGCGTGAGCTTGTCGATGGTGGCCTGCTTGTGGCGTACCTCGTTCAGCAGTCGCTCGGTCAGCACGCGCAACTGCGCGGGTGTCAGGTCATCGAGTTGGGCTTCGTGGATCACGAGAATGCATCTTGCCCGCTTCGATACCAGCAGGCATCGGCACTTCCGGCAATTGCACTACAGCACGCGAATGACTCCGGCCTCGCCCATCATCTGCCATGGCAAGCCCAGCACGAGCGCGTCGAGTTGCTCGCGGCTCAGACTCAATGTGCCTTCGACGTGATGGGGCCAGATGAACTTGCCGCGATGCAGCCGCCGGGCGGCCAGCCAGATGCCGACACCGTCGTGCACCAGCACCTTCATACGGTTGGCGCGTCGATTGGCGAAGAGGTAGGCGGTGTGCGGGTGAGCAGCGCCGAAGACCTTGACCACGCGGGCCAACGCCGACTCGGTTCCGGCGCGCATGTCCAGCGGCTCGACAGCCATCCACACAGCGTCGATGCGGATCAACGCAGCAACTCGCGGGTCCAGGCGGCGAACTCGGCCGCCGCCGATGTCGGCCAGTTGATCGTCATGGCGATGGCGCCGCGTCGCAGGTCGACCTGGATGGCGGCGCTGGAGACAGGATCAGGCGCAGGTGTCGATGCAAGCGACACCGGAACGAAGCCGCTTGAGATCGTGGGCACTGATGGCTTGCCTTCGCGCGCCAGTTGCCGCCAGCGGTGCACGACGTTGGCATTGATGCCGTGGCCCAGGGCCACCTTCGCCACCGATGTGCCTGGCGCTGCGCATTCGGCCAGCACCTGTACCTTCAACGCCTCGCTATACGTCCGTCGCCTCGTGGGCTTGTCGCTTGCCATCGTGTCCACCTGTGATTACGTGGACACGATCCTTGCAGTCGCAATGCCTCAATTCAAGACGGGATGCCCGGACGCATACGGAAATCCTCACGCCGGAACGCTGGACCGAGCAGCACCTAAAAGGCACCCTGCCGCCAACGCCATAAAAAAAAGGCCACCCGAAGGTGGCCTTTGCTTTCCAGCACTAGCGAAGCTTATTCGGCTGCGCCTTCTTGTCCAGCATCCACGCTGGCCATTTGTGCGGAAGCCAATTCCTCGGCTTCTTGCTGAGCAATGGCGCGGCGCTCGGCGTCGTCCATCTTCTCCTTGGCGTAGCGGGCGCGGTGGAAGGCCATGCCGGTACCAGCCGGGATCAGGCGACCCACGATGACGTTTTCCTTCAGACCGCGCAGCTCGTCGCGCTTGCCCATGATGGCAGCCTCAGTCAGCACGCGGGTGGTTTCCTGGAAGGAAGCCGCAGAGATGAAGGAATCGGTCGACAGCGAAGCCTTGGTGATACCCATCAGCACGTCCGAATGGGTGGCAATCATCTTGCCTTCCTTACGCAGACGGTCATTGGTGTCCAGCAGCTCAGAGCGTTCCACTTGCTCGTTGATGATGTAGGACGAATCGCCAGAGTTGGTGATTTGCACGCGACGCAGCATCTGGCGAACGATCACTTCGATGTGCTTGTCGTTGATCTTCACGCCCTGCAAGCGATACACGTCCTGCACTTCGTCGACGATGTAGCGAGCCAGCTCTTCGATACCCAGCAGGCGCAGGATGTCTTGCGGGTCGGCGGAGCCGTCCACAATCAATTCGCCGCGGTTGACCACTTGGCCTTCGTGCACCAAGATGTTCTTTTCCTTGGGCACCAGCTCTTCGTGCTTCTTGCCGTCCGGGTCGGTGATTTCCAGGCGAATCTTGCCCTTGGTCTCCTTACCGAATGACACGGTACCGGTTTGCTCGGCCAGGATGCCGACATCCTTGGGCGAGCGGGCTTCGAACAACTCAGCCACGCGCGGCAGACCGCCGGTAATGTCTCGAGTCTTCTGACCTTCCATCGGGATACGTGCCAGCACTTCGCCGGGAGCCAATTCCTGGCCATCGCGCACCTGAATCAGCGAGCCCACGGGGAAGCCGATGGTCACCGAGTGGTCGGTGCCAGGGATCTTCACCTCATTGCCGTTCACATCCAGCAGCTTGATCTGCGGACGGATGATCTTGGCGGCGCCACGGCGCTTCGGATCGATCACCACCAGGGTCGACAAGCCGGTCACTTCGTCGACCTGCTTGGCCACGGTGACGCCCTCTTCCACGTTCTCGAACTTCGCCGTACCGGCGAATTCGGTAATGATGGGGCGGGTCAGCGGATCCCAATTGGCCAAGATGGTGCCAGCCTTGATGGCCTGGTCCGGCTTGATGCTCAGGATGGCGCCGTACGGCACCTTGTGACGCTCACGCTCACGGCCGTGCGGGTCGGCAATGATGATTTCGCCGGAACGGCTAATCACCACCAACTCGCCCTTGCCATTGGTCACGTAACGCATGGTGGCGTTGAAGCCGATCAAGCCTTCCGACTTGGCATCGACGCTCGAAGCCACTGCCGCACGCGAAGCCGCACCACCGATGTGGAATGTACGCATGGTCAGCTGTGTACCTGGCTCACCGATCGACTGCGCAGCAATCACGCCGACAGCTTCACCGGTGTTGACCAGACCACCACGACCCAGATCGCGGCCGTAGCAATGGGCGCACAGGCCGAAGCGAGTGGCGCAAGTCAGCGGCGTACGAACCTTGACCTCGTCCACGCCGGCAGCTTCCAGCATGTCCAGGACGTCTTCGTCCAGCATGGTCTTGGGAGGCAGCAGCACGGCTTGCGTCTCGGGGTGCAGCACCTCGATGGCAGTGACACGGCCCAGCACGCGGTCGCGCAGGGATTCGATCACTTCACCGCCTTCAACCAAGGCGCGCATGGCCAGGCCGTTGTCGGTACCGCAATCGTCCTCGATCACCACCAAGTCTTGCGTCACGTCCACCAGACGACGAGTCAGGTAACCCGAGTTCGCTGTCTTCAAAGCCGTATCCGCCAGACCCTTACGAGCACCGTGGGTGGAAATGAAGTACTGCAGAACGTTCAGGCCTTCGCGGAAGTTCGCCGTAATAGGCGTCTCAATGATGGAGCCGTCAGGCTTGGCCATCAAACCGCGCATACCGGACAGCTGGCGAATCTGGGCCGCGGAACCGCGGGCGCCGGAGTCGGCCATCATGTAGATGGAGTTGAAGGACTCCTGATCCACTTCCTTGCCGTGACGGTCGGTCGTCTTCTGCTTGGACAGCTGGCTCATCATGACCTTACCGACTTCGTCGCCGGTCTTGCCCCAGATGTCCACCACCTTGTTGTAGCGCTCGCCGGCTGTCACCAGACCGGAGATGTACTGCTGCTCGATTTCCTTGACTTCCTGCTCGGCGCGAGCGATCAGCACGGGCTTCTCGGGCGGCACCAACATGTCGTCAATCGCGATCGAGATACCGGCGCGCGTGGCCAGACGGAAACCGCTTTGCAGCAGCTTGTCGGCCAACACCACGGTTTCCTTCAGACCGCACTTGCGGAAGGAGGTATTGATCAGGCGCGAGATTTCTTTCTTCTTCAGCGCCTTGTCAATGTTCGCGAACGGCAAGCCCTTGGGCAGGATTTCGCTCAGCAGTGCGCGGCCCACCGTCGTGCTGGTCAGCTTGACTTCAGGGATCCACTCGCCCGGCTCAGCACCCTTGGTGTAATGCACCATGCGCACATTGACGCGGGCAGTGATTTCCACGGCGCCGTTTTCCAGCGCACGGATCAGCTCGGAGATGTCCGAGAAGACCATGCCCTCGCCCTTGCCGTTGATGCGCTCGCGGGTCGCGTAGTACAGACCCAGCACCACGTCTTGCGAAGGCACGATCGACGGTTCGCCGGAGGCCGGGAACAGCACGTTGTTGGAGGCCAGCATCAGCGTGCGGGCTTCCATCTGCGCTTCGATCGACAGCGGGATGTGAACGGCCATCTGGTCACCGTCGAAGTCGGCGTTGAAGGCCGAGCAAACGAGCGGGTGCAGTTGGATCGCCTTGCCTTCAATCAGCACGGGCTCAAAAGCCTGAATACCCAGGCGGTGCAGCGTAGGCGCACGGTTCAGCAGAACCGGGTGCTCCTTGATGACCTCTTCCAGGATGTCCCAGACCACGGGGGTGCCGGATTCGACTTCCTTCTTGGCGGCCTTGATCGTCGTCGCGATGCCCATGGCTTCGAGGCGCGAGAAGATGAAAGGCTTGAACAGTTCCAGGGCCATCAGCTTGGGCAGACCGCACTGATGCAGCTTGAGCGTTGGGCCCACGGTAATCACCGAACGACCGGAATAGTCGACGCGCTTACCCAGCAAGTTCTGACGGAAACGACCCGACTTACCCTTGATCATGTCGGCCAGCGACTTGAGGGCACGCTTGTTGGCGCCTGTCATGGCCTTGCCGCGACGACCGTTGTCCAGCAGCGAGTCCACGGCTTCTTGCAGCATGCGCTTTTCGTTGCGCACGATGATCTCGGGAGCCTTCAACTCCAGCAGACGAGCCAGACGGTTATTACGGTTGATGACGCGACGATACAGATCGTTCAGGTCGGAGGTCGCGAAGCGGCCGCCGTCCAGCGGCACCAGCGGACGCAAGTCCGGCGGCAACACGGGCAGCACTTCCAGCACCATCCAGTTCGGCTTGATGCCCGAACGCTTGAAGGCTTCCATGACCTTGAGGCGCTTGGAGTTCTTCTTGACCTTGAGCTCGGAGCCGGTCATGTCGTTGCGCAGACGGTCGATCTCGATGTCGAGATCCATGTCTTCCAGCAACTTCTTGACACCTTCGGCACCCATCAGCGCGATGAATTCGTCACCGAATTCCAGGCGCTTCGCGTCGTAGTCGTCCTCGGTCATGATCGAGAACTTCTTCAGCGGGGTCATGCCTGGGTCGACGACCACATACGCTTCAAAGTACAGCACGCGTTCGATGTCGCGCAGCGTCATATCCAGCACCAGGCCCAGACGCGAAGGCAGCGACTTCAGGAACCAGATGTGGGCGCAAGGCGCGGCCAGGTCGATGTGACCCATGCGGTCACGGCGAACCTTGGTCTGTGTGACTTCAACGCCGCACTTCTCGCAGATCACACCGCGATGCTTCAGGCGCTTGTACTTGCCGCACAAGCACTCATAGTCCTTGATGGGGCCGAAGATCTTGGCGCAGAACAGGCCGTCACGCTCGGGCTTGAACGTGCGGTAGTTGATGGTCTCGGGCTTCTTCACTTCGCCGAATGACCACGAGCGAATCTTCTCGGGCGATGCCAGCCCGATCTTGATCGCGTCGAAGTGTTCATCCGGTGTGAACTGCTTGAACAGGTCCAGTAAGCCTTTCATGGCTTCTCCTAATTTGTGGTTGGGTGCGAAGAACGTTTAGCTTGTTGGGGACAGAGCGGCCCTGCGCCTGCGGCGCGTGGGCAGGTCTGTCCCGCAAGGCTGTTAGTTCCTCTCCAACTCGATATCAATACCCAGCGACCGGATTTCCTTGACCAGCACATTGAACGATTCCGGCATGCCGGCTTCGATGGTGTGCTCACCCTTGACGATGGATTCGTACACCTTGGTACGGCCATTCACGTCATCGGACTTGACGGTCAGCATTTCCTGCAGGATGTAGGAGGCGCCATAAGCTTCCAGCGCCCACACTTCCATCTCACCGAAACGCTGGCCACCGAACTGAGCCTTACCACCCAGCGGCTGCTGGGTGACCAAGCTGTAGGGGCCGGTCGAACGGGCGTGCATCTTGTCGTCCACCAAGTGGTGCAGCTTCAGCACGTGCATATAGCCGACGGTGGTCGGGCGCTCGAAGCGCTCGCCGCTGCGGCCATCCGAGAGATAAGCCTGGGTGCGCGAAGCGGTCAGGCCCTTCTTGGCGGCGATGTCGTCCGGGTAAGCCAGCTTCAGCATGGCGCGGATTTCGTCTTCCTTGGCACCATCGAACACCGGGGTCGCGAAAGGCACGCCGTTGCGCAGGTTGTGAGCCATTTCGACGATTTCGTCGTCGCTCAGGTCTTCCAGATGCTCAGTCTTGCCGCCGTGCTGGTTGTACAGCTCATCGAAGAACTTGCGCAGTTCGGCCACGCGAGCGTGTTCCTGCAGCATGTCGCCGATGCGCTGGCCAATGCCCTTACCGGCCCAGCCCAAGTGAACTTCCAGCACCTGACCCACGTTCATCCGCGAAGGCACGCCCAGCGGGTTCAACACGATGTCAGCAGGTGTGCCGTCGGCCATATAAGGCATGTCTTCGATCGGAGCGATCTTGGACACCACGCCCTTGTTACCGTGACGGCCGGCCATCTTGTCACCAGGCTGCAGGCGACGCTTGACGGCCAGGTAGACCTTGACCATCTTCAGCACGCCAGCGGGCAGCTCATCACCTTGCGTCAACTTCTTGCGCTTTTCTTCAAAAGCCAGGTCGAAGCTGTGGCGAGTCTGTTCCAGCGAGTTCTTGATCGATTCCAGCTGGTTGGCGACTTCGTCCTCGGCGGGACGGATGTCGAACCAGTGGAACTTCTCGACGCCGGCCAGATAGGCCTTGTCGATGACCGTGCCCTTGGCGATCTTCTGCGGGCCGCCGTTGGCCACGCGGCCGTTTAGCAGCTTCTCGATACGGTCGAAAGCGTCGGCCTCAACAATACGCAGTTGGTCGTTCAGGTCCAGGCGGAAGCGCTTCAGCTCATCGTCAATGATCTGCTGGGCGCGCTTGTCACGCTGGATGCCTTCACGGGTGAAGACTTGCACGTCGATGACGGTGCCCGAGGTGCCTTGGTCGACACGCAGGGACGTGTCTTTCACGTCGGAAGCCTTCTCGCCGAAGATGGCGCGCAGCAGCTTCTCTTCCGGCGTCAGCGTGGTCTCGCCCTTAGGCGTGACCTTGCCAACCAGCACGTCGCCAGGATTGACTTCAGCACCAACGTAGACGATGCCCGACTCGTCCAGGCGAGCCAATTGCTGCTCGGACAGGTTGGGAATGTCACGGGTGATTTCTTCGCTACCCAGCTTGGTGTCACGCGCGTTGACCACCAGTTCCTCGATGTGGATCGAGGTGTAACGGTCTTCAGCAATGACACGCTCCGAGATCAGGATCGAGTCCTCGAAGTTGTAGCCGTTCCAAGGCATGAAGGCGACCAGCATGTTCTGGCCCAGCGCCAACTCACCGATGTCGGTGGATGCACCGTCAGCAATGATGTCCTCGGCAGCCACCTTGTCACCACGGCGCACGATGGGGCGCTGATGGATGTTGGTGTTCTGGTTCGAACGCTGATACTTGATCAGGTTGTAGATGTCGACGCCAACTTCGCCAGCCACGGTTTCTTCGTCACGCACGCGAATCACGATACGGTTCGTATCCACATAGTCAACGATACCGCCGCGGCGAGCCGCCACGACCGTGCCCGAGTCCTTGGCCGCCACGCGCTCAACGCCGGTACCGACCATGGCCTTTTCAGGACGCAGGATTGGCACAGCCTGACGCTGCATGTTGGCGCCCATCAATGCGCGGTTCGCATCGTCGTGCTCCAGGAAGGGCACCAGCGATGCCGCCACCGAGACGATCTGCGTAGGCGCCACGTCCATGTACTGGATGCGCTCGGGCGAGGTCAGCACCGACTCGCCGTTTTCACGGGCCGACACCAGCTCGTCGATCAGCTCGCCGTCCTTGCTCAGCGAAGCATTCGCCTGCGCAATGACGTACTTGCCTTCTTCGATGGCCGACAGGTAGTCGATCTGGGTCGTCACCTTGCCATCGACGACGCGACGGTAAGGCGTTTCCAGGAAGCCGTACTCGTTCAGCTGTGCGTACAGAGCCAAGGAGTTGATCAGACCAATGTTCGGGCCTTCAGGCGTTTCGATTGGGCAGACACGACCGTAGTGGGTGGGGTGCACGTCACGGACTTCAAAGCCAGCGCGCTCGCGGGTCAAACCACCCGGGCCAAGGGCGGAAACACGACGCTTGTGCGTGATTTCCGACAGCGGGTTGGTCTGGTCCATGAACTGCGACAGCTGCGATGCACCGAAGAACTCCTTCAGGGCCGCAGAGATCGGCTTGGAGTTGATCAGGTCATGCGGCATCAGGGCTTCGGTCTCGGCCTGGCCCAAACGCTCCTTGACGGCCTTCTCGATACGAGCCAGACCCGAGCGGTACTGGTTCTCAGCCAGTTCGCCCACGCAACGCACGCGACGATTGCCCAAGTGGTCAATGTCATCGACTTCGCCGCGGCCATTGCGCAGCTCGACCAAGATCTTGACGACGTCCAGGACGTCCTCGTTCGACAAGGTCATGGCGCCTTCGGGCGTGTCGCGGCCCGCACGGGCGTTGAACTTCATCCGGCCGACGCGCGACAGATCGTAGGTATCAGCGCTGTAGAACAGGCGGTTGAACAGGGCCTCGACGGCATCTTCCGTTGGCGGCTCGCCAGGGCGCATCATGCGATAGATGGCCACGCGCGCAGCCAGCTGGTCGCTGGTTTCGTCAGCGCCCAGGGTCTGGCTGATGTAAGCACCCTCATCCAGCTCGTTGGTGAACAAGCACTGGATGTCTTTGATGCCGGCCTGGCGCAGCTTCTTCAGCAGCGCGTCGGTCAGCTCTTCGTTGGCCTTGGCGATGATTTCGCCGGTGTCGCCGTCGACCATGTTCTTGGCCAAGACACGGCCGAGCAGGAAGTCTTCCGGCACGGTGACGTGCTGGGTGCCCGACTGCTCCATCTGACGCACATGACGTGCGGTGATGCGCTTGTCCTTCTCGACGATGACGGTGCCGCTCTTGTCGGTCAGGTCAAAACGAGCGACTTCACCCTTCAGGCGGTCAGCCACGAATTCCATCTGCGCACCTGCGTCCATCAGACGGAAGTTGTCGAAGACGAAGAAGTGGGCCAGGATCTGCTCGGGGTTCAGGCCGATGGCCTTGAGCAGAATGGTGACGGGCATCTTGCGACGACGGTCAACGCGGAAGAACAAGATGTCCTTAGCGTCAAACTCGAAGTCCAACCACGAGCCGCGGTAAGGAATGATGCGGGCCGAGAACAGCAGCTTGCCGGACGAATGGGTCTTGCCCTTGTCGTGTTCGAAGAACACGCCGGGCGAACGGTGCAGCTGGGAGACGATGACACGCTCGGTGCCATTGACGATGAAGGAACCGTAGTCGGTCATCAGGGGCACTTCGCCCATGTAGACCTCTTGTTCCTTGATCTCCTTGACGGTCTTCGCCTGGGGCGACTCACGGTCATAAATGATCATCTGCAGGCGCGCGCGCACGGCGGCTGCATAGGTCAAGCCACGTTGCTGGCACTCGCGAGTGTCAAACGGGGGCTTGGCAATGTTGTACTCGAGGAACTTCATTTCCACGAAACCGTTGTGCGAAACAATCGGGAACGCGGACAAGAATGCTGCCTGCAGGCCTTCGGCCTTGCGCTTTGCAGCGGGTACATCCTTTTGCAAGAAGGCGACATAAGCCTCCTTCTGCATGGTCAACAGATAGGGAACGTTGAGAACGCTCTCACGCTTGCCGAAACTCTTGCGAATTCGCTTGCGCTCGGTATAGCTATAGGGGGTTGCTTGCGCCATAAACACTCCGTGTCGAGAGCCCGTCCCTGGCCGTGGAACAGGCTTCGTCGGCGACTGGCTTTCCGAACCCACTCCAGGACGGAGGGCTCGACGCTTGGTGATTGGCCACTACCAATCGCTGGCGGACAACCCCGGCATTGCACCTGGGTCCGACCAAACCGGCTCTCTGCAGTCGGATCAGAGAACACTTGAAAGAACCGCGCATGATACACCGCGCGAGGCTTTCAACTATCCTCGAACTAATTTGACCTTCAAACGCTAAAAGGGGAGACCCGAAGGTCACCCCTTTATCAGTCATTCGCCACCGTTGTTGGCCACCCTCTTTTTCAACTACCTCGTCAGGCGCGTTGAAACTTCTGAGTAGCCCGGTCGCATGACCCAGCCGGCAAGTGCTGGCGGCCGGAACCGCCCTGCACCTGCTGTCAAAATTACTTGACGTCGACCTTGGCGCCGGCTTCTTCCAGCTTCTTCTTAGCGGCGTCGGCGTCAGCCTTGGACACGCCTTCCTTGACAGCCTTAGGAGCGGCGTCAACCAGGTCCTTAGCTTCCTTCAGGCCCAGGCCGGTGATTTCGCGGACAGCCTTAATGACGGACACCTTGTTGGCGCCGACGTCAGCCAGGATGACGTTGAACTCGGTCTGCTCTTCAGCAGCGGCTGCACCAGCAGCAGCGCCACCAGCTGCAGGAGCAGCCATAGCAGCGGCGGACACGCCGAACTTCTCTTCGATGGCCTTGACCAGGTCGTTGAGTTCCAGAACGGTCATTGCGTCCAGGGCGGTGATGAATGCGTCTTTATCGAATGCCATTTGAGGCTCCTAGATAGATTGGTTGTTTGCTGATGATCAAGCTGCAGGAGCAGCTTCTTCGGCAACCGCGGCTTCTGCCGGGGCGCCACGCTGCTCGGCCACAGCGGCCACGACACGCGCGAAGCGCGAGACGGGCGACTGCATGAGACCCAACAACTGAGCCAGCAGGACTTCCTTGCTGGGCACAGATGCCAAGGCCTTGATGCCGTTAGCGTCGAGGGCCTTGCCGCCATAGGCGCCGCCCTTGATGATCAGTTTGTCGTTGGTTTTCGCAAAGTCAGCGATGACTTTTGCGGCTGCAACAGCGTCTTCAGAAAAGCCATAGATCAGCGGACCGACCATGCTCTCTGCAGCAGCTTCGAACGGCGTGCCGGCGACAGCGCGACGTGCCAGGGTGTTCTTCAGCACGTGAAGATAAACACCCTTGGAACGTGCGTCGACGCGCAGCTTGTTCAAGGCTTCCACAGTGAGGCCACGGTATTCGGCCAACGCCAGGGTCTGCGACTTAGCCGCTTGGGCTGCCACATCCGTAACGACGGCTGCTTTCTCGTTGCGATTGAGACTCAAGGTCTACTCCTCACAAAAAACGTGTTCTTTGCCTTACGGCTCCAAACACACCCGGGTTCAGCGACCTTCTGTCCAGGACAAGCATTCAGCACTTCTCGCGAAGCGCAAAAATTCAAACCTTTACAGCGGGACCGCCATCTGCGCTGGCTTCCGAGTCAGCTTGCACCGACTCTTCGATTAAGCGACGCCACTAAAAAGCGGCGCCACACCAACGGTCTTGGATGACGCGAACCCGGCTTGCGCCCGGTTCGCCCCACCAATTCATCAGTACAGCGCCAGACTAGCGCTGCACCTCATTTCCAAACTTAGGCCGATGCCTGAGCGTTGATGCTGCCGACATCCACACGAGCGCCAACGCCCATGGTGGAGGAGATGGCAACCTTGCGCAGGTAGACACCCTTGCTGGTAGCAGGCTTGGACTTGTTCAGCGCTTCGATCAGCGCGCGCAAGTTACCTTCCAGCTTGTCGTTCTCGAACGAGCGACGACCCAGGGTGCCGTGAATGATGCCGCCCTTGTCAACGCGGAACTGGACTTGACCAGCCTTGGCGTTCTTGACAGCAGTAGCGACGTCAGGCGTCACGGTGCCGACCTTGGGGTTAGGCATCAGGCCGCGAGGACCCAGCACTTGACCCAGGGTACCAACGATACGCATCGTGTCAGGCGAGGCGATGACCACATCGAAGGGCATGTCGCCAGCCTTGATGCGCTCTGCCAGGTCTTCCATGCCAACCACGTCAGCACCGGCGGCCTTGGCTTCTTCAGCCTTGGCGCCTTGGGCGAACACGGCCACGCGTGTGGTCTTGCCGATACCGTGAGGCATCACGACCGCGCCGCGAACGACTTGGTCAGACTTCTTGGCATCCACGCCCAGTTGCACAGCAACGTCGATGGACTCGTCGAACTTGGCAGTTGCCAGGCTCTTGACCAGATCCAGTGCTTCGCCCAGCGAATACAGCTTGGTGGTCTCGACCTTGCCTTGCAAGGCCTTTTGGCGTTTAGTCAGCTTTGCCATCTCAGACACCCTCCACCAGCACGCCCATCGAGCGAGCGGAACCAGCAATCGTACGAACAGCGGCGTCCAGATCAGCAGCAGTCAAGTCCTTAACCTTGATCTTGGCGATTTCTTCCAACTGGGCGCGAGTCAGCTTGCCGACCTTGTCCAGGTGCGCACGTGGCGAACCCTTGTCGATCTTGGCCAGCTTCTTGATCAGCGCAGTGGCAGGAGCCGACTTGATGACGAAGGTGAAGCTCTTGTCTGCGTAGGCGGTGATGACCACCGGCAACTTCATACCCGGCTCATGGCCTTGGGTCTGAGCGTTGAACGCCTTGCAGAATTCCATGATGTTCAGACCGCGCTGACCCAGCGCAGGACCGACTGGCGGCGAGGGGTTAGCCTTGCCTGCCGCAACTTGCAGCTTGATAAAGCCGACAATTTTCTTGGCCATAATTTCTCCTAACCGAGTTCACAGCAGCCTCGCCGCGAACCCTGAGTGCTAGCGCAAGGGGCTCGCAGCGCGATGCCGCATACCCTTGCTCCTCTTGTTCACATCTCGTTGTGAACTGACTACGGACAGGATGCGCCCACCTTGCGGTATGCGCGGGCCCTGTCAGACCCTTATTTCTTGTTGACCTTTTGCCTTCGGCCCCTTTGGCCTCCAGCGAAAGGTTTACCGAGCTGCGCTCATCAAACCTTTTCGACTTGCGAGAAGTCCAACTCCACGGGAGTCGCACGGCCGAAAATCGTGACCGAAACGCGAACCTTGGACTTGTCGTAGTTGACGTCCTCGATGGCGCCATTGAAGTCCGTGAACGGGCCTTCTTTGACGCGCACGATCTCGCCAACCATCCACTCGACCTTAGGCCGCGGCTTCTCGATGCCCTCTTGCATCTGGCTGACGATCTTCATCACTTCAGCCTCGGAGATGGGGGCCGGGCGATTCTTCGCGCCACCCACAAAACCGGTCACCTTAGAGGTGTGCTTGACCAAGTGCCAAGTGTCGTCGTCCATGACCATTTC
The DNA here is from genome assembly GCF_001477625.1 of Paucibacter sp. KCTC 42545. Classification (NCBI taxonomy): domain Bacteria; kingdom Pseudomonadati; phylum Pseudomonadota; class Betaproteobacteria; order Burkholderiales; family Sphaerotilaceae; genus Roseateles; species Paucibacter sp. KCTC 42545. Next base: position 5,079,884 of record NZ_CP013692.1, on the reverse strand, counting down.
CACCAGCACATAGCCAGGGAAAAAGCGGCGTTCCGTCACAGCCTTCTTGCCATTCTTCAGCTCAACCACTTCTTCGGTGGGAACCAGAATGCGGCCGAACTTCTCTTGCATCTCGGCGCGGTCAATACGCTCGCGCAGATTGCGCTCAACCGCCTTTTCCATACCGGAATAGGCGTGAACCACATACCAGCGCTTGGGCAGACCGACGGGCGCGGCGGCCGCTTCGGTGGGGACAATGCTTTGCAGCTCTTCAGTCATTGCAATCCTTCAATGCGAACAAGCCCTTGCGGGCGTTGACAGGCTTTAGCGGGCTAGTAAATCAGCGCTTCCAGCCCAGGATCAGGTCGTACAGCACCCATTCCAGCGTCTTGTCCGTCAGCCACAGAAACAAGGCCATCACCACGACAAAGGCAAACACATAGCCCGTCATCTGGCGCGCTTCCTTGTGCGTCGGCCACACAACTTTGCGGACTTCACGCAAAGAATCGCGACCATAAGCAATCAAGGACTTGCCAGACTCAGAGGTAAAGAAAGCAGCCACAGCGCCTGCCAACAAAACCAACAAGGCAGCCCACTGAGCCACCGGACCCTGCTTAGCCAGCGCGTAGAACGCCACCAAGGCAGCAGCCAACAACAATACGGCGCCGCCCAGCTTCACCTTGTCGGCGCTGGTCGTCACTGTTTCAACTTGAGGATTGGACATTGATTGATTCACTCCATGCCGAGCCAAGAGGCACCGACATTCACACGCATATTCGCCCTGAAATCAACGCGAACTCAAATCAGAAAAACAAGGTAGCCATCAGCAGCAAAGCCCGCCGGGATCAAATCCCGCGGGCCGATGCTTGGACCAACAACCCAGCACCCGTGATCAATGGGGGCTGGCAGGGGCGGAGGGCCTCGAACCCCCGACCTTCGGTTTTGGAGACCGACGCTCTGCCAATTGAGCTACGCCCCTGTGGCGCTTAATGCTTAATTCAGTACTTAGGCCAGGATGGTGGCAACCACGCCCGAACCCACGGTACGGCCACCTTCGCGGATAGCGAAGCGCAGACCGGTTTCCATGGCGATCGGAGCGATCAGCTTCACGGTGATGCCGACGTTGTCGCCAGGCATGACCATTTCCTTGTCTGCAGGCAGCTCAACAGCGCCGGTCACGTCAGTCGTACGGAAGTAGAACTGGGGACGGTAGTTGTTGAAGAAAGGCGTGTGACGGCCGCCTTCTTCCTTGCTCAGAACATAGATCTCAGCAGTGAAGTGGGTGTGCGGCTTGATCGAGCCGGGCTTGGCCAGAACTTGGCCGCGCTCGACGTCTTCACGCTTGGTGCCGCGCAGCAAGATGCCGACGTTGTCGCCTGCTTGACCTTGGTCCAGCAGCTTGCGGAACATTTCCACGCCGGTGACGGTGGTCTTCTGAACGTCGCGGATACCGACGACTTCGATTTCCTCGCCGACCTTGATGATGCCGCGCTCAACACGACCGGTCACCACAGTGCCGCGACCCGAGATCGAGAACACGTCTTCCACAGGCAGCAAGAAAGCGCCGTCAACGGCACGGTCAGGCTGGGGGATGTAGGTATCCAGTGCATCGGCCAGACGCATGATGGCTTGCTCGCCCAGGTCGCCCTTGTCGCCTTCCAGAGCCAGCTTGGCCGAACCCTTGATGATGGGGGTGTCGTCGCCGGGGAAGTCGTACTTGGACAGCAGCTCGCGCACTTCCATTTCGACCAGTTCCAGCAGCTCAGCGTCGTCGACCATGTCGCACTTGTTCAGGAAGACGATGATGTACTTCACGCCGACCTGACGAGCCAACAGGATGTGCTCGCGAGTCTGGGGCATTGGGCCGTCAGCAGCCGAGCAAACCAGGATCGCGCCATCCATCTGAGCGGCGCCGGTGATCATGTTCTTCACATAGTCAGCGTGGCCGGGGCAGTCAACGTGAGCGTAGTGGCGGTTAGCCGTTTCGTACTCAACGTGAGCGGTGTTGATCGTGATGCCGCGCGCTTTTTCTTCGGGGGCTGCGTCGATCTGGTCGTAGGCCTTGGCCTCGCCGCCGAACTTGGCCGACAGCACGGTTGCGATTGCAGCCGTCAGCGTGGTCTTGCCATGGTCAACGTGACCGATGGTGCCGACGTTGACGTGCGGCTTGGTACGTTCAAACTTGCTCTTTGCCATTTCTGCGCTCCTGCTAGGGAATCTGATCAGACTTCAGGAAAACATTACGAGAGAAAAGCGGTGGTGCCCATGACGCGGATCGAACGCGTGACCTCTCCCTTACCAAGGGAGTGCTCTACCACTGAGCCACATGGGCATCGACACAGATTTGCGGACCACTTGATTCAGAAAACCCAAATCAGCAAATCTGTATCGACGACTTTTACAACCAAACATCAACTGGAGCGGGAGACGGGAATCGAACCCGCGTGATCAGCTTGGAAGGCTGGAGTTCTACCATTGAACTACTCCCGCGCATGAGTCTTACTCTTCTCGCCACTTCTTGATGATCGAGTCACCGGAATTTCCAGCGACTCGAATCAAGCGATGCGTTTTGCCTTGGTGGAGGAGGCTGGATTCGAACCAGCGTACTCGTAAGAGGGCAGATTTACAGTCTGCTGCCATTAACCACTCGGCCACCCCTCCGAGGCAAGCCCGCAACTATAGCACAGCATTTTTGCAGTGCCAAAGACTTTTTTCAAAAAGTCTTCAGGCGCTACATCCAGCCTGTGCCGCCACGGGTGCCGACAAGCCGCCATCTTAGCAGAGACCAAAGCGGTTCTCGCAGCAATACCAGTCAACTACCAAGAATTCCGCAGCTGGAACGCTGTTTTCGCCTTCGTTGCCCTTGGGGACTAGCCCCTGGTGTGGCAGTTACGCCGCGTTTCAGGGAAAACACGGTCCTTAAATTGGTAGCAAAGTGGCACTAGCCAGCCGTATAGTGGCATGGCATTGGTTGCATTGGTAGACATGGTGGGATCCAGCTTGCCTCATTGAATAGATGGGGAACAGCTTGATTCCTTTGGAAACTGGCCAGTTTCGAATCACTTGGCCACATCGAGGAGCATGAATGAAGATCCAAAAAAATCCGATCGCCGCCGCGGTCACGATGACGCTGCTGGGGTTCGCGCTGACAGCGCAAGCACAACAAGCTGAACAAAAGCCCGCCACTGAATCCGCCCAGCTTGAGGCCGTGGTGGTGACTGGTATCCGCGCTTCGCTGCAAACCGCAGCGAACATCAAGAAGAACGCCACTGCTGTGGTGGACGCCATTTCGGCTGAAGACATCGGCAAGCTGCCCGACACCGACGTCGGCCAGTCCCTGGGCCGCATTCCTGGCGTGACCGTGGGCCGTGACTTCGGCGTTGGCGCTTCGGTGTCCATCCGCGGTACCGACCCGCAAATGACCTACACGACGCTGAACGGCCAGACCGTGGCGTCGACCGGCTGGTATGACCAGAAGGACATCGACCGTTCCTTCAACTACTCCCTGCTGCCTTCCGAGCTGATCGGCGGCATGGAGGTCTACAAGTCCTCGCAAGCCGACCTGACCGAAGGCGGCATTGGCGGCACCGTGATCGTCAAGACCCGCAAGCCGCTCGAGCAAGCTGCTGGCACTGCCTTCCTGAGCGCCAAGTTCGGCAAGGGCACCATTAGCGACACGACCAAGGACGCTTCGGGCCTGTACAGCTGGCGCAATGAATCCAAGACCTTCGGCGTGCTGGTCGCCGGCGGTATTGAGAAGACCAACTACATCCGCCGCGGTGTTGAGTCCGACATGCGCTGGTCGGGCGACGTTTCGCCCACCACCTTCGTGCAAGACCGCGAACGCAAGGCCATGAACGTGACCCTGCAAGCACGTCCGGCCGACGGCCTGGAGCTGGGTCTGAACTATCTGCACCTGAACGTCGATGCAGACAACTCGAACACCAGCCACTACATCTTCACCGGCAACGTGGCCTCCGACTGCACGAAGACCAACCCGGTCAACGGCCTGTGCGTGGTGAGCACCCGCCCCACGGCGGACTACAACAAGCACAACATCTTCCTGCAGAACTGGGCCCGTTCGGCTTCGATGAGCTCGGACAGCCTGGTGCTGGACGGCACCTACAAGCGCGACGGCTTCAAGCTGACCGCTACCGGCGGCACCACCAAGGCTGAAGGCGGCACGAACCAAACGGCTAACTTCGCCTACGGCCAGTTCACGCCTGATTTCAGCAAGGGCGAGCCGGCGCTCACCGCCGCTCCTGGCAAGCTGCCTTACTGGACCGGCACCATCGACCTCACCGGCAACAAGCCTGTGATCTCGCCTTCGTCCAACCAGAACATCGGCGTCAGCAATCTGCCTGGCAAGTCGGGTCCTGAGCTGTGGGCCAACGGCCGCGGCCCGAACAAGGACAAGGAAAACTTCTTCCAGACCGACGCGACCTTTGACCTGAACAGCGGCGTCATCACCGCCTTCAAGACCGGTATTCGCCTGACCGACCACACCTTCACCAAGACCGGTGAGCGCGGCCTGCGCCCCACGACCGTGACCACCGTGGACTCGGCTTCCCTGTACAACGGCTCGCTCGATGTGGTGGGCGGCTGGTCGGTGCCTAAGCCAAACATCGGTGCCATGCTGTCCGCAGCGCGCGCCAATGTCACGGGCTGGGTTGAAGACCGCTCTGCTTACGGCGAGTTGAACGAGAAGAACCAAGCCGCTTACGGCATGCTGGACTTCGAATCGGGCAAGCTGCACGGTAACGTCGGCCTGCGCTATGTTCACACCAAGGCCACCGCCACCGGCTATGTGTTCGACGGCACCAAGTGGTCCGGCAACTGGGCCAACGACGCCGAGCAAAACAATGGTTGGGGCAAGGGCAAGACCAGCCAGTCGGCCAGCTACAGCGACTGGCTGCCTAGCCTGAACGCCGCTTACGACCTGGAGAAGAACACCATCGTGCGCTTCGCCGTGGCTCAGGCGATCACCCGCCCGAACTTCGCCAATATGTTCAACGCCTCGGTGGTTGGCTTTGCGGATACCAACAAGAGCAATGACACCTTCAACTACGGCACGCCTGCACTGAAGCCCCAGAAGTCGACTCAGTTCGACCTGGGCCTTGAGTACTACTACGGCCGTGGCAACCTGGTGTCGGCTGCTGTGTTCTACAAGAGCATCGACAACTTCATCACCACCGAGACTCAGCTGAACCAAAAGGTTGGCGTGGTCAGCCCTGACACTGGCGTGGATAGCTGGACCATCAACCGCTACGTCAACGCAGGTGGCGGCAAGATCAAGGGCTTCGAGTTGCAGGCTAACCATGCCTTCAACAACGGCTTCGGTACCGCTGCTAACTACACCTACTCCGACGCATCGGCCCCGGCCAGCTCCTACCAGGATCAGCTGAACCTGTTCACCCTGTCGTCCAAGCACAACGCCAACTTGGTGGGCTACTACGAGGACTCCACCTACTCGGCACGTCTGGCCTACAACTGGCGTTCGAAGTACATGGTTCGCGAAAGCGGCTGGTACGGCAACCGTATGCACGACGCCTACGGCAGCCTGGATCTGAGCCTGGGCTGGAACATCACCAAGCAGCTGCGCCTGTCCCTGGACGCCGCCAACCTGCTGAAGGCTGATGACATCCAGTACGGTGCCGCAGATGCCGCCAGCAGCGTGCGTCCTTCGCTGAAGGCTGGCTTCCCGACCTGGTACTTCCAGGGCGAGACCACCTACCGCGTTGGCCTGAGCGCCAAATTCTGATTAGGCAAGTAAATAGCCTGTGACAGCAAAAAGCCCGGCACTAGCCGGGCTTTTTTTATTCTGCGCCGACCTTCGGCGGGCGGATACATCAACGGACGTCTGCACTGCACGCGCAACGCGCAGACGAGCCAGCCAATCACCTCACGGCGTCGTCCCGGCTAACTCCAAAAAGCACTGCCCGGTTCGGGAGAAGCATGTGCAGCGGCGCAGCGGCGCAGTGGCGCAGTGGCGCGGCGATCCTGCACTGGTGGCGGGGTCGCCAAGGGCCCATCGGGGCGCTCAGCCAAGCTGGGCTCAAGCCAGCTCAATCGAGCGAGGCGCTTGCAGCAAGTCCGAAATCGTAAAAAGTATTGAGCGTCAGGCGCCCGGTGCGCGGGTCGCTATTGATGCTGCGCGCCGGATTGATGCAGGCGCTGTGCAGCAGGCTGCCGGGGTAGACCACCAAGCGATTGAAGCGCGCCGGAATCATGCCCAGGAAGCTGAACTGCTCGTCCCCGCGGTCGAAGTAACGCTGCGCCGGTAGGCGGCGATTGATCTCTTCGTAGTACACGTCCAGATACTGCTCGCGGGTCTCGGGCGTGATCTGCTGCAGCCCCGTGGCCTTGTGGCGATAGAAGCCGGTGCCGCCATGTTGCTCGTCACAGAGATAAAGCAGCACGGCCATGTGGTGCGGCGTGCTGGCATCAAAGTGCGGCGTGCATTGCAAGGGCCCCATGTCCTGCGGCTGCGTGGTGGTGAGCGAGAAGGCACAAATGCTCTTGCGCAGCGGCAAGTCCTCGGGCACCTGGAAATTCAATTTGATCAAGGGCTCAAGCAGCTCGGTCAAATTGGCCGAATAGGCCGCCGGCGCTTCCGCCCGAATGCCGGGATAGCCTTTTTTGTTCACCTGCCCCGGATAAGGCTCAAAGCGGCTCTGGCAGGCCTGTTCCAACAAGGCCTGGGGGTCTTCCAGGAAGTTGTCGATGAAGACCACTTGGTGATCGCCCACTTTGACCGATCGGATATCGGGCGGCATGCGAATGGAAAAAGCGTCGGTCATGGCGAGTCGAAGGAGTTGAGGCGCTCTGGGAGCATGGCGCACAGCATCATGCTGAGCGAACTGTAGGTCGTTTCCGGCGCGGCCCGCTCAGCCCTTGCACAAGGGCGGGCGCATTTCGCGGATATGCTACTCAGCGCCCGGCAGACCCCGCCGATGCACGGTAGGCCGCCAGGAAGCCGTCCAGCCACTCACGCTGCGGCATCAGTTCAGCCCCGAGTTGGAGGGTGTGCTGACGCACCTTGTCAAACTCATGCGCAAACACCTGCTCCTCAAACGCTGTCATGCGCTTGGGGCGGGTTTTGAAGCGCATGCCGTAAAGCACGAAGAGGTAGTTGTCGACGTCGAACAGATCGAAGCGACTGAAGAAATCGCTCTTCTTTGGCGCATGCTGCTGCCACAGCGCCAGACGCTCGCTCAGCACCTCGGAGCGCGGCGCCTCCAAGGTGGCGCGACGCCAGAAGTCCGAGTCACGGCGGTCTGAGATGCAGTAGTGCAACTGCACAAAATCCATCACCCGCTCCCAGGTGTAGCTGACAACCTTGTTGCAGTAGTCCGCCGCCGCCGACATCTGCGCTTTGTCGGGCACGAAATTGCGCGCGAACAACTCAGCAGCAAAGTCGGTGACGAAAATGGAAGTCGCCTCCAGCGGCTCCACGAAGCCCTGGGCCAAGCCCAGCGCCACCGCGTTCTTGCACCAGAACTTCTCGCGATAGCCGATGCGCATCGGAATCTTGCGCGGCGAGAGCTTGTCTTCGCCAACACCCAAATAGGCAGCCAAGCCCTGCAGCGCTGCGGCCTCGCTGAGGTGCTGACTCGCGTAAACAAAGCCCACGCCACGACGATTGGTCAGCGGGATGTCCCACAGCCAACCAGCCGAATGCGCCTTGGCCAAGGTGTAGGGCGGAATGGGCGCGTCATCGGCGGTCGGGATTTGCACGGCCAGCGCACTATCCGTGAGGATATGCGCCGACTTGTCGACAAAAGGCACCTTGAGCAATTTGCCCAAAATCAGTGAGTGAAAGCCCGAGCAGTCCACATAGAAGTCGTACTGCAGGCGTTCGCCGTCCTGGGTGATCAGGACATCCACCTCGCCCTGGGCATTGAGCCGCGCGTCGACGATGGTGGCCTGCTTGTGCAGGACGCCCAGCTTGTCGCGGGCGTTCTTGGCCAGCAACTGGCCGAACTTCACCGCATTGAAGTGATAGGCGTAATTCAGCGGCCCTTCGAAGGGCGGCGAGGACACCCGCTTGGGCGATTTCATCGCATCCGCCAAGGCCGGCACTTCGCAGACCGATTCAAACGCCATCCAGTCCGCATGCTTGAGGTAGTGCGATGTGACATCGATGCCAGACGGGTAAGGCGAGGCAAAGGGGTGGTAGTAGGCATTGGCACCCGGTGCGGATGTGGGCGCCAGCCAATCGACGAACTTGATGCCGTCCTTGAAGGTGGCGTCACAAGTAGCCAGCAACTCGGCCTCCGAGATGCCGAACTTCTGCAGCGACTTGCGAATCTGCGGCACGGTGCCCTCGCCCACGCCGATGATGCCGATCTCGGGCGATTCAATCACCGTGATGCTGATGCCGGTTTCGGCCCGCAGCTCCACGGCCAAATGGTTAGCCGCCAGCCAACCGGCCGTGCCGCCGCCGATGATTGCGATACTTTTGACTGTCATGCTCTTGCCCCGATACGCCGCCAAGCGCCCTATCGCGCAAGGCTGGCGCTCACACCTTGAAGTAGATTCCGCGCCGGTCCAGCAGCTTCACGATCACCGCCCACACGGCCACAAAGGCCAGGGCAAAGGCGAGCGATTGACCCCACGGCCCCACCAGCGGCTGCAGCCAGGCAAAGCCATGCGCGTACAGCGGCGCCATCAGGCCAAAGCCTTCCAACAGCACGGTGCACATCCAGGCGCCGCCATAGGCCGCGATGGCGTTGACACCAAAGCTGCGGCCCAGGGCCGGCCAGCCGCGTTGGTCGATCAACACATGCGCCAGGGCCAGGGCCAGGCAGGCCAGCCCACCGGTCCACAGCACAAAGCTGGAGGTCCACAGTTGCTTGTTGAAAGGCAACACGCCCGTTACCAGCCAGCCCAGCGCCGCTGCGGCCACACCGAAGATCAGCAGTTGCTGCAGCTTGCCTTGGCGCAACAGATGGCCGGCGCGCAGGCCCAGCAGGCAGGTCGCCAAGGCACCCAGGGTGCTGACCAGGCCTTCGGGCTCATGGCCGAAGCCGGTAGCGGCCACCCATTCGTAGGCATGGCGGCCCAAGACGGCGGCGTCCACGCGCGAGGCGATATTGCCCAGCTTGTCCAGGCTACCCGCACCGAGCAGCAGAGCCGCATAACCCAGCAACAAGCCGCCCAGCAAGAGCCATTGCGTACGCTCCCGCAGATAGACCGCCGCACAACCCACCAGCGCAAAACACAAGCCGATGCGTTGCAGCACGCCCATGATGCGGAACTCGGGCTTGTCCATCAGCCACCAGGCCAGCAGATGCAAAACCAGCCCTAAGCCGATGATGCGCAGGGCACGCACCAGAATCGTTTTGGCCATCGGCGCCGGCGGCACGTGTGCCTCGATGCGCGAGCCAAAAGCCAGCGCAATCGACACGCCGACGATGAACAAGAAGAAGGGGAAGATCAGGTCGGTGGGCGTGCAGCCATGCCACTCGGCGTGTTCCAGCGGCCAATACACATGGCCCCAGTCGCCGGGGTTGTTGACCAGCAACATGGCGGCCACCGTCAGGCCGCGCAGGGCATCCACGGAGGCGTAACGTTTGCTTGCTGTCGTTGCGCTCATCCCCATCCTTTTTTTTATTCGAAATACCAAAGGCGGGCACGCGCCCGCTAAAGCTTAGAAGTCGCAGTGGCTGGCCAAGGCCGGCTCGGCCGCTGGCACGGTGTCAACACGCGCCACACCACCGGCGCGCAGGCGATCCACTTCGGCCTGCACCTGCGCAGGGCTCAGCACTTGCTGGCGGGCGTGGAACACCCAGTCCACATCCTGCTGATACACCCGCGGCTCGCTGCTGGCCGGCAAAAGCCCGCCGGGCGAGAACCACAGATTGAAATTGATCGACATCAGCACAACGGGGTAGTTGCGCCCGCCATGCTGGGCGAGCTGGCGGCCGTCCAGAAACAATCGCGTCTTGCCATCGGCGATCTGCATCATCAGCACATGCCAGCCGTCCAGGCTGCCGTGTTCCTCGTGCGACTGATTGAACGCCTGCCAAGGGTCGAGCTGCACGGTCTGCCAGGTGATGCCGTAGAGCCGGGTCTTCTCGCTCCCCCAACCACCGTTGGCCAGGTACTCAAAGTCGAGTTCGCTGAATTCGGGGTCGAAGTCGTGCTTGAGCGGCGCCACCACGTAAAAGGTCTGGATCACCGGGTCGCCATCGACGCCGCGCAGCGGCTTGTCGGTGAAGCGAATGCGGGCGGCATAAGTGCCTTCCAGATACTTACGGGCGTGGCACAGCTGCGTTTGCTGGGTGCCAGCGGGCGTGCCGTCAGTCTGTGCGGTCAGGCGCAAGAGACGCTTGCCCGCTTGCTGCGGGTCGGCCACCAAGCTGATCTGCTCGGGCGACCAAGCAGCGCCGGGCACACCGGGGTGGCCGGCAGCGCTACGCGGTGTCCAGCCGCCGGCCTTCAGCGCGGCCAGGTCGGGGTAATTGAAGTCGTCAAAAAAGAATCCGGCCTTTGCGGGAGCGGCTGCTGCAGCCGATGCTGCTGCAAGCTGCTCCCCTCCACCTAAAGCAAAGGCCGGACTGAAGACCAAATTCAGCCCTGCCGCCAAAGCGACGGTCAACACTCGGAGACAACTGGTGCGGAAAAACACGCCACGCATCATGCTCAGCTTCACTGCGCCGTGACGGCGTCGGCCTTGGGCTCGCCAGCAGAAACAACTTCAGTCTTGCCCAGCGTCGGCATCTTGACGAAGAACATCAGCAACAGCGCCGGCAGGCCGCAGACGATGGTCCAAAGGAAGAAATGCTCATAGCCCATGGCCATCTGAATGTCACCGCTGATGGTCTTGGAAAAAATGAAACCCAGTTGCATCACCCCCGAACCCAGGGCGTAATGCGCGGTCGAGAACTTGCCCGGCGCCACCACCTGCATGATGAACAAAATCATGCCGACGAAGCCAAAGCCATAACCAAACATCTCCACGGCCACCGCCGCGCCGATGTGCAGCATGTCGGCCGGGTGCGCCACGGCCAGGTAGTAGAAGGTCAGATTGGGCACGCCCATGGCCAGAATCAGGATGGGCATGGCGCGCTTCAGGCTCAGCCAGGAGGTGAAGTAGCCGCCCAGAATGCTGCCGATCAAAAAGGCGCCGGTACCAACCGTGCCGTAGATGCCACCGACCTGTTCGGTCGTCAGGCCCAGGCCGCCCTTCTCGCGCGCTTCGATCAGGAACAAGGGGCCGATGGTTTGCACCTGGCCTTCGGCAAAGCGGAACAGCACGATGAACAAAATCATCGCCCAGATGCCGGGCTTCTTGAGGAAGTCGGCAATGACCTCCTTGAGCGTGCGCCAGACATTGGCTGCGCTGCGGTCCGCTGTGACGGGGCTCAGCACATTCGGCAGCACCTTGGCGTTATAGGCCGCCAGGGCAGCCAGCAAAATCGCCAACACCGCGAAGATCACGCTCCAGGCGTTGAACACGCCCATGCTCTTTTCAAGATGGCCGGCCAGCACCAGTAGGCCGCCCAGAGTCAGGAATTTGGAGGCATTGAAGAAGGCCCCCTGCCAGCCGGCATAAGCCGCTTGCTGCTTGGGGTCGAGCGAGGCGAGGTAAAGACCGTCGCAAGCGATGTCATGCGTGGCCGAGGCATAGGCCAGCAGGAACAGCACCGCAATGCTGGCGGCAAAGTACATCGGCATCTGCACGGCCAGGGCCATCAGGCCTAAGCCCACCGCGCCGGTGAACTGCATCGCCACCACCACCAGCTTCTTGCTGCGCGCCAACTCCAGGAAGGGGCTCCACAGCGGCTTGATCGCCCAGGCCAGGCCCAACAAGCCGGTCCAGCGCGCGATCTGGTCGTTGGGCACGCCCATGTTTTTGAACATCAGGCCGGCCAGCAGCATGACGACGAAGAACTGCATGCCCTGCACAAAGTACAGGCTGGGCACCCAACGGATGGGCGAGCCCGCTTGTGGCGCGGGGGCCGAGGTCGGCGGCGTGGATTGGGACATGCGCAGGTCTCCTGATGTTCGACTTGTTTGGGCTGGCTGAATCAGCCCAGGCTGACCGGCGACTGCGCCGTGGCCTCGGCCCGGCCTTCCAGCCAGGCTTGCAGGCCAGCCAGGGCGCCATCGGCATAACCCCAACTCACCACGGTAGGCCCTGGCACATCCAGCGCCTGGAAGGGGTTCCACAGCACCAGATGCAAATCAGGCTGCCAGGTCTTGGCATTGGCGCCGTAACGCATGCGATGGGTGGAGGCCACGATGTTCAGCGTGCCGGCCTCGGCGGGCGGCAGCTGCGCCCAGTCCAGGGCCAGGATGTCGTCCACAAAACGGATCTCGGCCTGCGGGAAGTTGGCGAACAGCGCAACGATTTGCTGGCCCGAGGGGCCGGCTTCCGAAACGCCGTCGGTGGGCACCTCGGGCTGCACGAAGACGCGCAGCTTGGCATCAAGGGCCGGCGCCTTGGCGCCGCGCAAGGCCGTCAGGCCACGCGCCCAAGCTTGGCGCATCAACTGGTCGTCAGCGGCGCGCGGCTCGCCTTGGTAGTCGTCATGGCGCACCGGGTAGGCGGCGGCCAGTTTGTCCAGGCGGGCGCAGGCGATGCGGCCTTGCTCGGCCGACAGCTCGCCGCTGGCGAAGGCGTCTTTCAAAGCTTGGATGGACTTGCCCTGCTCTTCCAGGTCGCCCTGGGCCAGGATCATGTCGGCACCGGCGTCGATGGCCATCACGGCGGCGCGGGCGTAGCCGTAGCGCTCGAAGATGGCTTTCATCATCAGTGCGTCGGTGATCACCACCCCGTCATAGCCCCACTCACGGCGCAAGATGTCGCCGAGGATCTTCTTGGACAGAGTGGCAGGATGCTCGGGGTCGATCTGCGGGTAGACGATGTGGGCCGTCATCACGGCGGGCGCTTCGTCACGCAAGGCCTTGAAGGGGCGCAGCTCCAGCGCGTCCAGCTCAGCGCGGCTCTTGTCCACCGTGGGCAGGGCCAGGTGCGAGTCCACATGCGTGTCGCCATGGCCAGGGAAGTGCTTGACGCAGCAAGCCACGCCTTCGCGCAGCGAGCCGGCCATCCAGGCGCCGGCCAGGCGGGTCACGTCGTCGGCGTCTTCCGAGAAGCTGCGCTCGGCGATCACCGGGTTGGCCGGGTTGTTATTGATGTCCAGCACCGGCGCGAAATTCCAGTTGATGCCGATGGAACGCAGGCCGCGTGCCACGGCCGCGCCCACGCTTTCCGCCAAGGCGGCATCGTCAGCCGCACCCAGGGCCATGGCCGAAGGAGCTTGCGGCAAGAAGGTGGCGCGCACGACGGAGCCGCCTTCCTGGTCCAGGCCGATCAAGGCCGTGGGGCCCATCACATTGCGCAGGTCGGCGGTGAGCTGGCGCACTTCGGCCTCGGTGCCCAGGTTCTTGCGGAACAGGCAAACAGCACGAACTTGGTTGGCGCGCAGAAACTCGGCGGTGGCCAGATCCAGGCTCTTGCCCTGGATGTCGACCATGACCAACTGGCCGGGGTGGAAAGCGTTCATGATTTTGAGCAGTAAGGCGGGCACCGAGGCCCGCCGTTTCTTCGAGATCGCAGCGGACGCAGCGGGTGGCAACCCGCCGCAGCTACATCAATTGGTCTTGGTGACCTTGGCCAAGTGCGGCGGCTGGTCCGGGTTGCGGCCGCGGGCGCGGGCCAGGGCTTCCACCATCGGGTAGAAGCTCTGAATTGCAGCGATGGGGTCCAGGTCCTCATTGCCGGTGCAGCTCAGCGGCAGCTCGGCGCCAGGCGTGCCAGCAGGTGCTGCCAGCAGCACGCGGGCACCACGGCCGCGCATCTCTTCGGCCAGCGCCAGCAAGCCGGCTTGGGCGGGGCCGCGCGGTGCGAACACCAGCATGGGGTAGCCTTGGTCCACCAGCGCCATCGGGCCATGCTTGACCTCGGCGCCCGAGAAAGCCTCGGCCTGAATGCCGCAGGTTTCCTTGAACTTCAGCGCCGCTTCCTGGGCGATGGCCAGGCTGGTGCCGCGGCCGATGACGAAAAGCTTGTCGGCGTTCTTCAGCACGTCCACCGCCACATCCCAACGCTGGGCGGCAGCTTCGCGCAGGGCGTTGGGCAGCTGTTGCAGGGCGGCTTGCAGGTCTTCGTCTTGACCCCAGGCGGCCACCACGCGGGCACCGGCCACCAGCTGGGCGATATAGCTCTTGGTCGCGGCAACGCTGTTCTCAGGGCCGGCATGCAGGGAGAAAACAAACTGCGAGGCTTCGGCCAGCGGCGAGCCAGGGGCATTCACAAAAGCCACGGTGCGGGCACCGCCGGCACGGAAAAATTTGGTCGGCGCCACCAGGTCAGGGCTTTGGCCCGACTGCGAGAAGGCCAGCGACACCAGGCCGTCGCTCTTGATCTTGCTTTGGTACAGGGTGATCAGCGACATCGGCAGCGAGGTCACCAAAGTGCCCATGCGCGCCATCATCAGATAAGCCATGTAGTGAGCGGCATGGTCGGAGCTGCCACGCGCCACGGTCAGCAGCGAGGTGGGCGGCTGGGTGCGCAGGGCTTCGCCCAGTTCGGCATAGGCGTTTTGGTCGTGGGCCAGCTGATTCGCCACCACATCGGGGGCGCTCAGGGCTTCTTCGAGCATGCGGGTCTTCAAGTTATCCAACGAGGTCAATTTCTTCTCCTTCAACGACCACCCGCTGCAGCTGCAGCTCCCGGTCCAACACCACCAAATCAGCCCAAGCACCGACCGTCAACTGACCCCGATCACTCACGCCCATGTATTCCGCCGCATAGGTCGAGACCCGCCGCGAAGCGTCTTCAATCTCCAGCCCCATGCCGACCAGATTGCGCAGCGCCTGGTCCATGGTCAGCGTGCTGCCGGCCAAGGTGCCATCGGGCAAGCGCACGCCACCCAGGCATTTGGTCACCGTGTGACGGCCGAGCTTGTATTCACCATCAGGCTGGCCGGCGGCGGCGGTCGAGTCGGTCACGCAGAAGGTGCAGGGAATCGAGCGCAGGGCAACACGGATGGCACCGGGATGCACATGCAGCAGGTCTGGAATGATTTCGGCATAGCGGCCATGCGCCAGCGCGGCGCCGACCATGCCGGGCTCGCGGTGATGCAAGCCGGTCATGGCATTGAACAAATGGGTGAAGCCCTGCGCGCCATGCGCCAAGGCGGCCACGCCATCTTCGTAAGTGCCCAGGGTGTGGCCGATTTGCACCTGGAAGCCGGCCGCGCGCAGCTCGGTGATCAGTTCCAGATTGCCGGGCAGCTCCGGGGCGATGGTGATCAGCTTGATGGGCGCCAGCGCGTTCAACTCACGCACTTCCGCCATCGCCGCCGCCTTGGCGAAGGGCGGCTGCGCGCCCAGCTTGCCAGGGTTGATGTAAGGACCTTCCAGATGGACGCCGAGGATGCGTGCGCCCTGGGGGTCGCGGGTGGTGCAGATCTCGCCCAGCGCGGCCAGCGCGTTGCGGATGTCCTCCATCGGCGCCGTCATGGTGGTGGCCAGCATGGCGGTGGTGCCGTGGCGCACATGCAGCTTGGAGATCTGCCGTGCGGCGTCGCCGCCTTCCATGGTGTCGTGGCCGCCGCCGCCGTGCACATGCACGTCGATGAAGCCGGGCAGGATGATGGGCAGGGCCAGCTTGTCGTGGCGCACTTGCGCCTCGGTGACCGGCTCGCCGGTGATGGCGGTGATGCGCCCTTCGCGCTGCTCGATTCGGCCACGTACAAAGCCCGCAGGCGTCAGCACATAGCCGTCAACTTGTTGAAACTCCGCCATCATCCCTCGCCGTCCTATCCTTCGCGCCGCATCTCGGCGACAAAATCGTAGTAATCGCTGCGGCAATAGGAATGGGTCAGCTCCACCGCATGACCCGATTCCAGATAACCCACCCGCGTGATGAACAAAACCGCCTGCCCCACCGGCACTTCCAGCAAGCCGGCCAACTTGGAGTCGGCATTGATGGCGCGGATGTGTTGCAGCGCGCGCACCGGCGCACCGCCCAGGGTTTGCAAATGCTCGTACAGCGAGGCCTGCACCGCTTGTGGGTCGGGCAAGACCGACTCCGGCAAGACGCTGACCTCGTAGGCCATCACCACCGTGTCGGCCAGGCGCAAACGCTCCAGGCGCGCCACGCGGCCGCCGGTGCTCAAGCCCAGGCTCAGCTGTTCATCAGGGGCGGCGGCCGTGAATGTGCGGGTCAGCCAGCGCGAGCTGGGCTTGAAGCCGCGTTGCTGCAGCTCTTCCGAAAAACTGGTCAGGCGTGAGAGCGGCTGCTCCAGCTTGGGCGCGATGTAATTGCCCGAGCCGCGCTTGCGCACGATCATGCCTTGCTCGACCAGGCGGTCGATGGCCTTGCGGGCGGTGACGCGGGACAGCTCCAGTTGCTCCGACAGCACGCGCTCCGATGGCAAGGCCTCATCGGCCTGAAACACCCCGTCACGAATCGCTTGGGCCAGTTTTTGCGCTAATTGCATGTACAGCGGCGAAGCCGCTGTGGGGTCCGGTTTGAATTTGAATGGCATGAGATCACTGTTCCAAACGTTGGAGGACGCCGCGAATCAAATGCAGCGCCCCGTCTGCGGAATCGCCTTGCGGCGCAACACAACGGGACGCAATGGTGCCTGAGAATTTGGGAGCCAAGCGCAGGGCGATGCTGCCGCACAGCGCCAAGGGCAATTCGGCGGCCGGATCCAGCGCCAGCGCCAGGCGCTCCAACTCCACAACGGCCTCGGCCACAAAGCCTGCGGCGACCGGGTCAGCGCCCTCGCCTTCAGCATGCTCGAAGACCAGGCGCGCCAAGCTGGCATAGGCATGTTGGCCAGCTTTGGAGCACCAATCCAGCATGGCTTCGCGGTCGTCACCGGCCACGGCCCAGATGGCCCGGGCGAGCGCACCAGCCGGCACGCGCCCGTCCAGCGCTTGCTGGGCATGGCGAATCGCCTTCAGGCCGAGCCAGGCGCCGCTGCCTTCATCGCCAACGATCCAACCCCAGCCGCTAATGCAGTCGCGCGAGCCATCACGGCGCAGCACTTCACCGACCGAGCCAGTGCCCGCCGCCACCACCGCACCGGGTTGGCCACCGTGGGCACCCAAAACCGTGGTGAAGCCATCACCATCCAGCGCCACCACGGCAAAGCCGGGCTGACGCGCATAAAAGTCCATGGCCTGGCTGACCACGCTGGCACCCGAAAGCCCAAGGCCAATGGCGCATTGCGACAGCGGCAACTCAGCAATCCCCGCTTGCGCCGCCGCAGCCTGCAAGGCCTGCTGGATATGGCGCCAAGCCTGCTCAGCGCCCTGCCCCAGAGCCGAAGGCCCGGCCTCGCCCTGGCCCAACAAACGGCCATCGCGCGCGCTCAAACGCAGCCGCGTGCCCGTGCCGCCACCATCCACACCGACCAAATAGGCCACACCGGCCAGATTGACGACATCGGAGCCCAAGACATGGGCAGGCACGGTGGAGGATGCTGAATTCATAGTGATACCAGTCTAATACCAAAAGACGAGACTGGTCAATCGGTGTTGCCCTGAGTTTTTGGACTGCACCTATTCCGCGCAGTCATCTGCCAACAGCACCAGTCCACCTAGGGACAATACCAGTTTAGAACCAAGTGCGCGATTGGTAGCAGCCCTGATTTGAGCGACCGCAGGGCAAAAACGCTACTCGCCATGCCCGCTTTTGGGGCAGCTTGCCGCATCTGCAAAAGCGCGCCTTGCGCAAGCGCAGTTTTCGCCGGTCAAGGCCTCGTGCACGCTAGACCAGCGCCATGCTCAACCGACACTCCCATGCCGGATCAGGACGGCTGGCCGCTCTGCGCAGTGAAGTCAAGAAGGAGGCGCTGACCGCAGGCCGGCGACGGGTGACATGAACGAAGCAGAGCGGCCAGCCGTCCTGATCTCACCCATACCCAGCACCTTGGGCCAAAACGAAAGATCGAATGAATCGGCAAGCCCTGCCGCTGGCGCTACAAAGCCCAGTCCATCCCCTGCCCCCGTTGGCTTTGCAGCCAAGCCGAAGCTTGCGAAAAGTGCCCGCAGCCAATGAAGGGCAGAGGCGGGCGCAGGGCCGACAACGGCGAAGGGTGATTGGCTTGCAGGATCAAATGCGCAGGCCCTGCCGCCGCGATCAGCGCTGCCTTGGCCTGGGCATGCGCGCCCCAGAGCATGAAAACCTTGGGCGCGGGGTCTTGGGCCGCGGCTTGAATCAGGGCGTCGGTCAAGGCCTCCCAGCCTTGCTTGGCATGGCTGGCGGGCGCGCCGTCTTCCACCGTCAGACTGGTGTTGAGCAAGAGCACGCCGCGCTGCGCCCAATCGCCCAAATGGCCATGCATGGGCGGCTGCAGGCCCAGGTCGCGCTGCAATTCCTTGAAGATATTGCGCAGGCTGGGCGGAAACTTGTTCAGCTCGGGCGGCACCGAAAACGCCAAACCCTCGGCCTGACCGAGGCCGTGATACGGATCTTGACCCAGGATCACCACACGGGTCTCGCGCAGCGGCGTCAGGCGCAGGGCCCGCCAGGGGTCGGGCGGATAGATCAGCGCCCCAACTGCTTGGCGCGCCTGCACAAACTGCAGGCATTGCAGGCCGGCCGCACTGGCCGCCCAGGCGCTGAGCACGGGCTGCCAGCCGGCATCAATGCCAGCGGCGGCATCGGCGATGTCTGCCCGCGACATCATCATTCCCATCCGCTCAGGCGAACAGTTCTGCCAAGGCCACACCCGGCTCGGGCGCGCGCATAAAGGTCTCGCCCACCAGGAAGGCATGCACATTGGCCGCGCGCATCTTCTGCACATCGGCCCGCACCAAAATGCCGCTTTCGGTGACCAGCAAACGATCGGCGGGCACTCGGGGCAGCAGGCCCAGTGTGGTGTCCAGCGTCACTTCGAAAGTGCGCAGATTGCGGTTATTGATGCCCAGCAGCGGGGTTTTGAGCTTGAGGGCGCGGTCCAGTTCGGCGCCGTCGTGCACCTCCACCAGCACATCCATTTTGAGCGCGTGCGCCACGGCTTCCAGGTCGGCCATTTGCGCGTCATCCAGGCAGGCGGCGATCAGGAGAATGCAGTCCGCACCCATGGCGCGCGCTTCGAAGACTTGATATTCGTCCACCATGAAATCCTTGCGCAGCACCGGCAAGGCGCACGCCGCCCGCGCCTGTTCCAGATAGGCTTGCGAGCCCTGGAAGAACTGCACATCGGTCAGCACGCTCAGGCAGGCCGCGCCATGAGCGGCGTAGCTTTGCGCGATCTCGGCCGGGCGGAAGTCGGCGCGGATCACGCCCTTGCTGGGGCTGGCTTTTTTGATCTCGGCAATCACGGCCGATTGGCCTGCCGCGATCTTGGCGCGCAGCGCGGCCTCGAAGCCGCGCGTATCAAGCCGGCTCTCAGCGTCGTCGCGCTGGCTGGCCAGCGAGCGGGCCTGGCGGGCCAGCTTGAGCTCTTCGTGTTTGACCGCAACGATGCGATTGAGGATGTCGGACATGGTGATTGATTCGGTTGACGGGTCGTAAATTGAAACGCTCGGCGTTCACACCAAGCAATCCATTCCAAAAGGGTGAGCGCGGCGTTCGCGCCAGCCTAGCGGCAAGCCTTGGCATCGTGCAGGCGCTTGTGCAGTTCCGCCTGCAACTGCGGATTGTCTCGGTTGGCGATTTTGCTGATGTCCATTTCGATGTCGCGAATCTCGCGCGCTGAGGGGCATGGCTTGGGCGGCGCAGCACTCTTGCCACCGTCCTGATCTTGAATCGCAGTCACCACACCATCGCGTGTGTAAACATAGACCGTGCGGCCATTGCGGTAGTAAATCAGCTGGTCTTGCTGGCTGCCGCCGTACTGGCCCGTATTGGTCCGATCCGGGCTGCCAAGCGCCTGGCTCAGTTCATCTTGCGTCATGCCCACCATGGGCCGACCCACATTGATGGCTTCGCGGATGCGCAGGCGCCGCTCCAGCTCCACCAACTTTGCTTGCGCGGACTGACCGTCTTTGGGCGGGCCCGAGGCCGGCTCGGACGCAGAGCCCGCCGCATGGCGCAGACGCTCTTGCTGCTCACTGGCCGCGCAAGGCGTCTGCTGAAACGTCACGGCGCCGTCGGCGGATTTGCATTTGTACTGTGCCTGCACACCGGTGCTGAACAGCAAGGCCCCGCAAGCCAGCGCCACCAGCTTGGCCCATTGGCGCTGATGAGGGCAAGCCTTCACAAACGCCCTCACCGGCTTGGCTTGCTGCAAGGCTGGCATCAGGCGCCGCATGGCATCAAGCCGCGCCCAAGCGCTGCGTCGCGGCCACAAACTGATCCAGCTTGGCGCGCGCTGCGCCGCTGGCAATGGCTGCGCGGGCGCGGGCGATGCCGTCGGCAATCGAGTCGGCCACATTGGCGGCGTAAAGGGTAGCGCCGGCATTCAGCAGCACGATGTCGCGTGCGGCGCCGGCCTGGTTGTCGAGCGCGCCGAGCAGCATCACGCGCGACTCCTCCGGCCCGGCCACCCGCAGCGTGCGGTTGGACACCATGGCCAGGCCAAAGTCCTCGGGGTGGATTTCGTATTCGCGCACGGCGCCGTCCTTGAGCTCACCCACCAAGGTGGCGGCACCCAGGGAGATTTCGTCCATGCCGTCCTTGCCGTAAACCACCACCGCATGCTCGGCGCCCAGACGCTGCATCACGCGCACCTGAATACCCACCAAGTCGGGGTGGAACACGCCCATCAAGATATTGGGGGCGCCGGCCGGGTTGGTCAGCGGGCCCAAGATATTGAAGATGGTGCGCACGCCCAGCTCCTTGCGCACCGGGGCGATGTTCTTCATCGCCGGGTGGTGGTTGGGCGCGAACATGAAACCGATGCCGGTGTCGTACACGCTTTGCGCCACCTGATCGGGCGTGAGCATGATGTTGGCGCCCAGCGCCTCCAGCACATCGGCGCTGCCGGTCTTGCTGCTGACGCTGCGATTGCCATGCTTGGCCACCTGCGCGCCGGCCGCAGCCGCCACAAACATCGAGCAAGTGGAGATATTGAAGGTGTGGGCGCCATCACCGCCGGTGCCCACCACATCGACCAGATGCGGGTGGGCGGCTGGGTCCAGCGGCACCTTGTTGCTGAGTTCGCGCATCACCTCGGCGGCGGCGGCGATCTCGCCGATGGTTTCCTTCTTGACCCGCAGACCCACCAGGATAGCGGCGGCCATCACGGGCGACATCTCACCGGCCATGATGCGGCGCATCAGCGCCAGCATTTCGTCGTGAAAGATCTCGCGGTGTTCGATGACGCGGGTCAGGGCTTCGGCATTGCTGATAGGCATGATCTTGTCTCTCACAGTCAATAGGGTCCGGCCGTTGATTGGGCGGTGGCCAGGTCGTGCGGGCCGGCGTCGGCCGAGAAGAATTCGCGCACCGCTGCGAGCGTGCGCTCGACACCGGCGCTGTCCACATCCAGATGGGTCACAAAGCGCAGGCCGATCAGGCCGGTGGCCCAGATGCCACGCGCCTTCAAATGCGCCAGCAAGGCGGCACCGCGGCCATCGGCCACGTCGACAAACACGATGTTGGTGGCGGCCGAGCGCACGCTCAAGCCCGGGATGCCGCCCAGGCCCTCAGCCAGTTGCTCAGCCAGGGCATGGTCCTCATGCAAGCGCTGCACATGATGGTCCAGCGCATGGTTGGCCGCAGCGGCCAGCAAGCCCACCTGGCGCAGGCCACCGCCCACCATTTTGCGGATGCGATGCGCGCGCCCGATCAGCTCGCGCGAGCCGCACAGAATCGAGCCCACCGGCGCGCCCAAGCCCTTGCTGAAGCAGACCGAGACGCTATCGAAATGCGCCGTGATGCGGCGCAGCGCGGCGAACACATCGCCCCCCGGCCCGGCATCAAAAGCCGCGGCATTGAAGACCCGCGCGCCGTCCAGATGGCAGGCCAGGCCATGCTGGCGCGCCAGCGCCGTAGCCTCGGCCAGATAGCTGTGCGGCATGGGCTGGCCGTTCCAGGTGTTTTCCAGGCACAGCAGCTTGCTGCGCGCGAAGTGCGGGTCGTCGGGCTTGATGGCGGCGGCAATATCGGCCAAGGCCATGCGCCCTTGCGCGTCCTGCGTTAGCGGTTGCGGCTGGATGCTGCCCAGCACGGCCGCACCGCCGCCTTCGTAACGGTAGGTGTGGGCCAACTGGCCAACGATGTATTCATCACCGCGCTGGCAATGCGCCAGCAAGCCGCACAAATTGCTTTGCGTACCCGAGGCCATGAAAAGCGCGGCCTCCATGCCGGTGAGCTCGGCCACGCGCGCTTGCAGGGCCAGCACCGTGGGGTCGTCGCCGAACACATCGTCGCCGACCTCGGCGCGCGCAATGGCCTCGCGCATGGCGGCCGTGGGTCGGGTGACGGTGTCGCTGCGGAGGTCAATAATTTTCATGAGAGCGAACCGATCAAAGGGCCAGATTGAGGAAGTTCTTCAGCATCGCGTGGCCATGCTCCGAGAGTATGGACTCGGGGTGGAATTGCACGCCTTCCATCGGTGTCGCCGTGCCGGCCAGCGCGCGGTGGCGCACACCCATGATCTCGCCGTCTTCGCTGCGGGCGCTGATTTCGAACTCGGCCGGCATGCTGGCTTCCTCGATCACCAGGGAGTGATAGCGGATCACGCTGAACTCGCGCGGCAAGCCCTTGAACACACCCTTCTGGTCGGTGCTGATGGTGCTGGCCTTGCCATGCATCTGGGTTTTGGCGCGCACGATCTTGCCGCCCAGTGCCGCCCCCATGCTTTGGTGCCCCAGGCAAACGCCCAGGATGGGCAGCTTGCCCATGAAGTGCTGAATCGCCGGCACGCAGATGCCAGCCTCGGCGGGCGAGCAAGGGCCGGGCGAGAGCACCAGGTGATCGGGCTTGAGCGCCGCGATCTCGCTCAGGCTGATTTCGTCGTTGCGAACCACCTTCACCTCAGTGCCCAGCTCCCCAAAGTACTGCACCAGATTGAAGGTGAAACTGTCGTAGTTATCGATCATCAGCAACATATCAAAACCCCTCTTCCACCAACTCGGCTGCGCGAATCAAGGCCCTGGCCTTGTGCTCGGTCTCGGCCCATTCCAGCTCCGGCACCGAATCGGCCACCACACCGGCCGCGGCCTGCACATACAAGGTCTGGTCTTGCACGATGCCGGTGCGGATGGCGATGGCCAAGTCCATATCGCCGGCAAAGCTCAGGTAGCCGCAGGCGCCGCCGTAGATGCCGCGCTTGACGGGTTCCAACTCATCAATGATTTCCATCGCGCGGATCTTGGGGGCGCCGCTAAGGGTGCCCGCCGGGAAGGTGGCGCGGAAGACATCCATGCTGCTCAGGCCCTGGCGCAGCTGCCCCTCCACATTGGAAACGATGTGCATGACATGCGAGTAGCGCTCCACCGCGAAAGCATCGGTGACCTTGACCGAGCCGGTCTCGCTGATGCGGCCCAGGTCGTTGCGGGCCAGGTCGATCAGCATCAAGTGCTCGGCGCGCTCCTTAGGGTCGGCCTTGAGTTCGGCTTCCAGCGCGTGGTCCAGCTCGGTGGTGGCGCCGCGCGGGCGGGTGCCCGCCAGGGGGCGAATGGTCACCGTCTGCTGGCCAGCCAGGCCAGCCACCGCAGCCTCCTGGCGCACCAAAATCTCCGGCGATGCGCCGACGATCTGGAAGTCCCCCATGTCGTAGAAGTACATATAGGGGCTGGGGTTGAGCGAACGCAGCGCCCGGTACAGGCTTAGCGGCGACTCGGTATAGCGCTTGCGCAAGCGCTGGCCGAAGACGATTTGCATCGCATCGCCCGAAGCGATGTATTCCTTGGCCTTGAGCACGCCGGCCAGATAGTCGGCCTTGGCAAACTCGCGCTCGACGGGATGCGGCTGCACTCGTTTGACCTGCGGCGCGCTGACGCTATAGGTGAGCTGGTCACGTAGGGCGGTTAGGCGCTTCTGGGCGCGGAAATAGCTTTCAGGCTGGGCCGGGTCGGCGTAGACGATCAGATAGAGCCGGCCCGACAGGTTGTCGATGACGGCCAGCTCTTCGCACTGCAAAAGCATCACATCGGGGGTATTGAGCCCACCGGGCTTTTCCGTCTTAGCCAGCTTGGGCTCGATATAGCGCACCGCGTCATAGCCGAAGTAGCCGGCCAGGCCACCGCAGAACCGCGGCATACCGGGTCGCAGCGCGACTTTGAAGCGCTTTTGATAGGCCTCGATAAAGGCCAGCGGGTCGCCCTCATGGCGCTCGGTCAGCTGACCATCGGTCGTCACCTCGGTGATACGGCCGTGGCTCTTGAGCACCGTGCGGGCCGGCAGGCCGATGAAGGAATAGCGGCCGAAGCGCTCGCCGCCCACCACCGACTCCAGCAAAAAGCTGTTCTTGCCGCCGCCCGCGCCACTGGCGCACAGCTTGAGATAGAGCGAGAGCGGGGTTTCCAGGTCAGCGAAGGCTTCGCTGATCAGCGGAATGCGGTTAAAGCCTTGGGCGGCCAGGCTTTTGAATTCAAGTTCAGTCATCACGAAACCCTTTGAAGGAAGGGAAACGGCGGCCCGGCCATGCAGGTGTTGGGGCGCGCCGCTGGATTCAGGGCGCTTGGCTGACAGCGAATTTTTCACGCGACCGACCGGTTCGCCAACATGGGCTCAGGTCAGGTTTCGCGCCGGCCGCTTCACTCATCGGAGTGAGAGGCAACCGGTCATGCAGCATCAAGCGGCTTCAGCGATTGAAGACGTGCGAGTGACGACGCCAGGGCCAGGCTCCCCGGTCATGCGACCCTTTGATGTGCTTGCGCGTGATGAACATAAGCCCAGTGTAGCAGCGCCTCGTGCGGCGCAAATGACAGCCAAAATGCCGCCGCCAAGGCCGCCATTTCGCCTGCTTGCGCGGCAAGAGTGCATGCGAAACTAATCTCAGCCAAGCCACTGGCGCGCCAGCCGCCATCAGCAAGACCAAAGGCAAGAATCAATGCATTGCAACATCTGCGGCGCCAAGATTGCGAGCAAGTCGCTCGGGCTTGCCAGAGCAGATTTCCCGAACAAGAGGCGCCGCGATTGGTGAAATATGTAACGCCGCGTGTCGCCCAATCGCAGTTCCTGATGAGGAACGAGGCACATCGCTGGCAGATACTCCGCAGCTGGGCAAGCAAAGAAGCCCAAGCTGTGCGCCACATCACCCAGACCACAGCCATAACTAGACTAGGAGATACAGCATGCGTGTTTTTTTGATCGCCGCAGCCTTGGGCCTGTTGCTTCCTTTGGCCAGCCCGGCGCTACATGCCGAGACGGTCGAAGTGGCCGGGGTGAAGTACGAAAGCCCCGTCAACGTCAACGGCAATATGATCGAACTCAATGGCGCGGGCGTGCGCTACAAGGCCGTCTTCAAGGTCTATACCGCAGGGCTCTACCTCGGCAAGAAGACCGATGACATCGATACGGCGCTCAACAGCAATGTTCCCAAGCGCCTGCACCTGACCATGTTGCGCGAGGTGGATGCCGCCGAGCTGGGCCGCCTGTTCACCAAGGGCATGGAGCAAAACGCCACCCGCGAAGAGTTCGGCAAGGCCATCAACGGCGTGCTGCGCGTGGGCGAAATTTTCTCCAGCCGCAAGGGCCTGGCAGTGGGCGAACATTTCTCGGTTGACTACATCCCCGGCACCGGCTCGGTGATTCAACTCAATGGCAAGGTGCAGGGCGCGCCGATCCGCGAGCCCGAGTTCTATTCAGCCTTCTTGCGCATCTGGCTGGGTAAATCGCCTGCCGATCAGGCGCTCAAAGAAGCGCTGATGGGCGTCAAACGCGAGGCGCGAGGCCGTAACTGATTTGATCCAGCCGGTCCACATGCTGCAGGGCCGGCACCGCGCGGATGGGCTCGCCGTGGTTATAGCCATAACTGACTAACACCACGGGGCAGCCCGCAGCTGCAGCCGCCTTGGCATCATTGCTGGAATCGCCAATCATCCAGGTGCCGCCAGGCAAGGTCCCTAAGGCCTCACAGGTCTTCAGCAGTGGCATGGGATCGGGCTTTTTGCGCGCGAAACTGTCGCCGCCGAAGACTTCATTGAAGTAGCCCGCAAGCCCCTTGCGGCGCAGCAAGTCCTTGGCAAACGCCGCCGGCTTGTTGGTGACACAGGCCAAGGGCAAGCCCAATTGCTTGGCCTGTTCCAAACCTTCCAGGACACCGGGAAAGATGGCCGAGAACTCGCCGTTGATGGCGGCGTAATGCGCCTGGTAGGCGGCCCAGGCGCGCTCATACAAATCGGCATCACCACCCACATGCGCCAAGGTACTGCGAATCAAGTGCTCGCTGCCCTGCCCGACCGTCAGCTCGACAAAGTCGCGCGTCACGGCCGGCAAGGCCAACTCGGCCAAGACCCGATTCAGCACGACGCAAAAATCGCCCAGGGTGTCGATCAAAGTTCCGTCAAGGTCGAAGATGAGAGCGGTGGGCATAGGTTGGGATGACTCAATGGCATTCAAAAACTGCTGAGCCCGGATCGTAGCTGCTGGGATCGCAGGGCCGACAAAGCGTCCATCACGCCGATCGCCGCCTGCATGGCTGCAACACCCGCACCTGGCTCAAAAACCAGCCCCTTCCGCTCAGAAGATAGGCAGTGCCATGAACAGCTTGATGACGATGGCATTGGCAATATCGATGAAGAATGCGCCAACCATCGGCACGACGATGAAAGCCAGATGGGACGGGCCAAAGCGATGGGTGACCGCCTGCATATTGGCAATCGCAGTGGGCGTGGCGCCTAGGCCAAAGCCGCAGTGGCCAGCGGCCAGAACGACGGCATCGTAGTTCTTACCCATCACGCGGAAAGTCACGAAGATGGCATAGGCCGCCATGGCGCCTGCTTGCACCAAAAGAATCAGCAGCATGGGCAGGGCCAAATTGGCCAATTCCCACAGGCGCAAACTCATCAAGGCCATCGCCAAAAATAGCGCCAGGCTCACATTGCCCAAGACCGAAATTTCACGGTCAAACACTTCGTACCAACCCAGGCCGGACAAGATGTTTCGCAGCAAGACGCCATTGAACAGAACACAAACAAAGGTGGGCAACTCAAACGGGGTGCCCTGCAAGGCTTCGGCAAGGATATTGCCACCGGCCATACTCAGAACGATCAGCGCCAGGGATTCAATGAACGAGTTCACCGTAATCAGGCGCGTCGCCTGCGGTTCCTCAAACATGCCGGGGTCGCGATCCTGATTGTGTTGCGCACCGGGCGGTGTCACCTTTTTGAGCAAAATCTTGGCGACCGGGCCGCCAATCAAACCGCCCAGCACCAGGCCGAAAGTGGCGCACGCCATGGCCAACTCGGTGGCGCCGGCAATTCCAAACTGCTCGCTGAATACCTTGCTCCAAGCCGCGCCCGTGCCGTGGCCACCCGAGAGAGAAATCGAGCCTGCCAAAAGACCAAGATGACCATCCAGCCCCAGCACCTTGGCCAAGCTGATGCCGATCATGTTTTGCATCAGCAATAGACCCAACACCACCAAGAGGAACTTCATGATGACGCTACCGCCGGCTCGCAAGCTGGACAAATCGGCGGACAAGCCAATGGTGGCGAAGAAGGCCAACATCAGCGGCGTATGTATGGTGGTATCAAACTTGACACTGACTCCCGTGATTTGCTGAACCATCAGCATCAGCAAAGCGACGACCAAACCACCAGCAACCGGCTCGGGAATGGTGAAGGCCTTGAGGAGTGCGGTTTTCTCAACCAGAAAGCGGCCGAACAGCAAAACCAGTGAGGCAGCGACCAAAGTGCCATAACTGCCGATAGTGACAAGATTCGTACTCATGAACTCTCCGGTTGAACGACTTCGGTCTTGCTCGGTTTTGCGATTCGCGTGTCAATCGCTTGCTGATGCTTTTCAGCAAGTCATGGAGCAACTCAGTGCCAAGGTTTGCCCCGTGACGGTGCACTGGCTAGTTGATGCCCGGAATACTGGGCAATAGGTGGTGGCGCGCCAAATCCAGCGCCACAGGGAATCAGGCCCAACTCGCGAGCCTCAATGGCATCGCAATGAATTTCGTCGCGGCGCTTGTTGCCATCTGCGTAAGGGCTCACCGGGGGAACTTAGGCTTCAGCAGTCCGCGGCGTAGTGATTTGCCGACGTCAGTTTGCCTCGATTGCAGCGCCAAGATGTGGCAAATTTGTAGCGATAGTTATTGAAAATTGAACCCACCCCAAGTCAAGAATCGCGAGCTTGGCGTCCGCTGGGATTGAGTTGCTTCTATGGCGACACATCGCCAAGCCCAAGCCAATCCACATGCAGCTGAGGCAGACTAGATTGGCATGGGTCAACTGCTCAGCCCAACAGCCAGCCGGCGCGCCAGCTGGCAATTAGTTGAGACTGACAGGCAACTCGACGAGGTAGGCCTCGCCAAAACTGGCTGGAAAATTCGCCAGAGATTGCCTTCTTGGCGCCGTATCCAGCAGAAGCTGCGCTGGCAAACATCCCGCATCGCACCAACTCGTGATGGGTCACAAGAAAGCATTTGTCCGGCGGAGACTCAAAGCCCCAATCTCAGCACCAAGCAAGGCGGGCAGCGTTTACACAGCCCGCGCAGCCCATTCATGCGCCAGCGTCAGGGCTTGGCTGGGTCGACCCGGGCGCCCTCGTCACCACGGGGCACGGCTTGGCCAGGACTGTCCAAAGCGGTTTCGCCAGGCGGGATGTGCGGCAGGCGGTGGGCGATGCCTTTGTGGCAGTCGATGCAAGTCTTTTCCTTGCTGGCCAGATAGGTGGAGTGCATGGTCTGGGCGCGCACGCTTTGGCGCGTGAAGTCCATGGAGTCGTAGTTATGGCAGTTGCGGCACTCCAGCGAATCGTTGGCCTTGAAGCGCTCCCATTCATGGCGGGCGAGTTCCAGGCGCTTGTCATGAAACTTTTCAGGCGTGTCGATGGTGCCGAAAACCTTGCCCCACACTTCCTTGGAAGCTTTCATCTTGCGGGCAATCTTGTCGGTCCAGCCATGCGGCACATGGCAGTCCGAACACATCGCACGGACGCCGGAGCGATTGGTGTAGTGGATGGTGCTCTTCAGCTCCGCATAGACGTTCTCGCGCATCTCGTGGCAACTGGTGCAGAACTTTTCTGTGTTGGCGAACTCCAAGGCGGTGTTGAACGCACCCCAGAAAATCACCCCGCCAATGAAGCCGCCGATGGTCAAAAAACCCAGGCTGAAGTAGACGCTGGGCCTACAGATCACCGTCCAATAGCGCTTGAGAAGTTTCAACATGGCAGGGGGCTCCTCGATCCGTTCACTTCTTGGGCGCCTTGCCCTGCAGGCTGCGCTGGATCACTGTGTCCACATCCTCAAAGGTATTGGGCACGATCGGACGTGCCACATCCTGTGATACATGGCACTGCTGGCAAAAATAGCGGCGCGTGGACACCTGGCCCAGGATGTGGCCATCACGGTCCATATAGTGGGTGACGCTGACCGGCACGGCCTGGGAGGCCGAGGTCTTCGCCCGGGCGTGGCAGTCCAGGCACTTGTTGAAGTTCTTGTCCACCTGATAGCCATCAACCCGATGCGGAATGATGGGCGGCTGCATGGCGTAGTTGCGGGTGCGGCGCTGGTCATCATTGACCGCATTGCCCAGCAAGGGCGGCTTGGTGGTCTCCATGAGTGGCGTGGAGCCACGGGCCTGGTCAATGAAGGCTTGGCCCTGCTGGGCATGCGCCACCGTGCAGGCGGCGACCCAGCACAACAGCAAGGCGAGGTGTCGAAGGATGCGGTTCATGATCACTACTCCTTGTTCGCTCAGACCTTGGTGATCTTGACGGCGCACTTCTTGAAGTCGGTCTGCAACGAGATCGGGTCCGTGGCATCCAAAGTGAGCTTGTTGATGAGTTGGCTGGCATCGAACCAAGGCACGAAGACGAGTCCACGCGGCGGCTTGTTGCGGCCGCGTGTTTCCACACGGGTGCGCATTTTTCCGCGCCGCGATGACACCTCCACCTCGCTACCCCGGCGCACGCCCAGGGCTTTGGCATCGTCCGGGTGCATATAGCAAAGCGCATTGGGCATGGCCCGATGCAACTCAGGAACCCGGCGTGTCATCGAGCCCGAGTGCCAATGCTCCAACACACGGCCGGTGGACAACCAGAAGGGGAATTCCTTGTCCGGCGACTCGGCCGGTGGCTCATAAGGCAGTGCAAACACCACCGCCTTGCCGTCCGGGTGGCCATAGAACTGGAAGCCGGTGCCGGCCTTGACATAGGGGTCGGTGCCCTCGCGGTAGCGCCACAGGGTTTCCTTGCCGTTCACCACCGGCCAACGCAGGCCACGAACGGCGTGGTAATCATCGAAGGGTGCCAGGTCATGCCCATGCCCACGGCCAAAGGTCGCGTACTCCTCGAACAGGCCTTTTTGCGCATAGAAGCCGAAAGCTTTGGATTCGGCGTTCTCATAATCCGGGCTGGTTTGGGAGAGCGGGAACTTGTCCACATTGCCATTGCGGTAGAGCACATCAAACAGCGTCTTGCCGCGTACCTCCGGCTGCTTGGCAATCAACTCCTCCGGCCACACCTCTTCGATCTTGAAGCGCTTGGAGAACTCCATCAGCTGCCACAGATCGGAACGGGCCTCGCCCGGTGCAGTCACCAACTGGTGCCAGAAATGCGTGCGGCGTTCGGCATTGCCATACGCGCCCTCTTTTTCCACCCACATGGCGGTGGGCAGGATCAAGTCAGCCGCCACGGCGGTGACGGTGGGATAGGCATCGGAGACAACGATGAAGTTGTCCGGATTGCGATAACCCGGATAGCCCTCGTTGCCCATATTGGCGGCGGCCTGCATATTGTTGTTGACCATCACCCAATAGGCATTGAGCTTGCCGTCCTTGAGCATGCGGTTTTGCAGCACCGCGTGGAAGCCCGGCTTGTCGGGAATCGTGCCGGCCGGCACCTTCCAGATTTCTTCGGTGTGGGCGCGATGCTTGGGGTTGGTCACCACCATATCCGCCGGCAAGCGGTGCGAGAAGGTACCCACCTCGCGCGCAGTGCCGCAGGCCGAAGGCTGGCCGGTTAGCGAGAAGGGGCTATTCCCCGGCGTCGCGATCTTTCCGGTCAGCAGGTGAATGTTGTAAACGAGGTTGTTGGCCCAGGTGCCGCGCGTGTGCTGGTTGAAGCCCATGGTCCAGAAGGACATCACCTTGGTCTTGGGGTCGGCGTACAACTCGGCCAGCGCCAGCAAGCGACTCTTGGGCACGCCCGAGAGCTTGGCCGTGTATTCCAGGTCGTAGGTGGAGACGAACTTGGCGTATTCCTCGAAGCTGATCGGCTTGGCGCCATTGGGGTCGCCCGCGTTCTTCGCCGCTTTTTGCAGCGGATGCTCGGGGCGCAAACCGTAGCCGATATCGGGATTGCCCAGTTTGAAGTTGGTGTGCTTGTTGACGAAATCCTTATTGACCCGGCCGGTGGTGATGATGTGGTTGGCGATGTAGTTCAAGATCGCCAAATCGGTCTGCGGCGTGAAGGTCAATTCCAGATCGGCCAACTCGTAGGAGCGATGCTCGAAGGTGGACAGCACCGCCACTTTGACATTGGGGCCGCTGAGGCGGCGGTCAGTGACGCGCGTCCACAGCACGGGGTGCATCTCGGCCATATTGGAGCCCCACATCACAAACACCGTGGCGGCCTCGATATCGTCATAACAACCCATCGGCTCGTCCATGCCGAAAGTGCGCATGAATCCGGTCACAGCAGAAGCCATGCAGTGCCGCGCATTGGGGTCGATATTGTTGGTCCGGAAGCCGGCCTTCATCAGCTTGGAGGCGGCATAGCCTTCCCAGACGGTCCACTGGCCGGAGCCGAACATGCCCACGGCCGAAGGCCCTTTGGCCTTGAGTGCCGCCTTGAATTTCTCGGCCATCACATCGAAGGCCTTGTCCCAGGAGACGGATTGGAACTCGCCGTCCTTGGCGTACTGGCCGTTCTTCATGCGCAGCAGCGGCGTCGTCAAGCGATCCGCTCCGTACATGATCTTGGACAAGAAGTAGCCCTTGACACAGTTCAGGCCACGGTTGACCTCCGCCTGCGGGTCGCCTTGGGTGGCCACCACACGGTTGTCCTTGACCGCCACGGTGACGCCGCAACCGGTCCCGCAGAAACGGCAGGGCGCCTTCGACCACGTCAGCTTATTGGCTTCGGCATAGGCATTGCCCTCCTGCGCCACTGCGATGGGAATGCCGGCTACGGTACCGGCCGCTGCTGCGGCGGCTTGCCTGACAAAGTCACGTCTAGTCGACATGGTTGATCTCCGTACTCAGGGTTTCGAGGGATTCGGTGTGCTGATAGACCATGGCGACGGTCAGCACGCCACGGGCTTGCCGGATCAATTCGATCTGATCCAGGATGGCCCCGGACGTGGCGGCTTCAAGCGTGACAACCAATTTGCCACGGGCCGCGTCCACACCGTGGACTTGTGCATCGGGCAGGGCGGCAATGGTTTCGATGACATCCGCCACCGAGCTCGTCACGGCATGCACCACGAGACTGGTGATGTGAAGTTCTTCGCTCATGGACGTTGGCGGCAAGCGAGTAAGTGGCTCATGCCGATCAAGCACCCGGGGGGCCTGCAAACATCTGGTAAATCCAGACCGCGAAGCCAAAACCAGCGACAAGCAAAGCGGCCAGGATGGGCGCCGTCACTGCCGACAGGAAAAGAAAGCTGCGCAACTCTTCAGTTCGCGTGGACGGAGCATCTGCTGACACCTCATCACGAGGATCGCTGCCATTACTTTGCAAGATCGTCTCCTTGTTCAGCTTGCATCAAGACTGAACTGAATCGCCCCAGAGCGCCTGTTTATACCGGCGTGCCCTTCTGGCTGTCAAACATATGCATCGCTGCCGATGCCCTGTGCACACCTGCACGACTGCTCCCCACACGCCTGCAAATAGCAAATTGCTTGGCCTCGGTCAGGGTCAGGTCTTGCTAGCACGCGCTGGCACACCCGAATTTGACTTCGGCCGCCGACTCTATTTCCAAGCGCTCAGATCATTCGAATCGATCGCGCGAGTTAGCATTTGGCATCGCTCGGCAATCGCATTGCACTTCACTTTTTTACAAATGCGGGCGACCTTAAGCTCAGCGATGTAACTCTGCAATCCCTAACAGTCTCACTCGCGCAGCTGCGCCACACACTCCACCCACTTCATCCGCCAATGGCTGGCGCCAGCCACCCAGAAAGCCCACTCATGAACACAATGCCGCAGCAGTGCACACGCCGCCCACCGACAGGCGAAAGGACGGCTTGATAGCCATGGACTACAGCACACTCAAGACCGTCCATCAGACCGCCGTGGCGCTGTCCATCAGCGGCTTTTTTGCGCGCGGTTTGGGCGGCTTGCTGGGTGCGGGCTGGGTGAGCAGTCGCGCCGCCAAAACCTGGCCCCACATCATCGACACGGTCTTGCTGCTGTCGGCCCTGAGTCTGGCTTGGCAGCTGCGCCTGCAACTGGATCAAGCCCCTTGGCTAACAGCCAAGCTGATCGGCCTACTGGTCTATATTGGCCTGGGCGTCTTGGCCCTCAAGCCGGGGCGGCCGCTGGGCTTGCGAGCCGCCGCTTTCCTGGGCGCCTTGCTGACCGTCGCCTGGATGGTGTCGGTGGCGATCAGCAAGCATCCGCTGGGATTTTTCGGCGTGTAAGGCCGGCAAAAGAATGTCGCTGCAACAACATCAAGGCTTTCACTAGCCCGCGCTAGCTTCACGATCAAGTACCCTAGCGCCTCAGTCACTGCCAGCCCTCCATGCCGCTTCTCGACGCCCCACAACCCAGCCGCCACTTGGTGGAGAACCCCAATCTGGCCGGTTGGCTGGAGGATTGTGACGATGTGAGCCTGGTGCTGGCGATTGCGCCGGCCGGCTTTGGCAAGACCACGGCCATGTTGAGTTTGTTCGAGCAGCTGCGGGCCCGCGGCTACGCCACCACCTGGATACAGCTCAGCGCCGAAGACAACCATGTCGAGCGCTTTTGCACCCTGATGCAGTCCGGCCTGAGCGCCAGCAGCGAGCAAGGCAGCGCGCTGCCGCTACCCAATCTGATGGACGCGCGCTACGCCGGCTCGCAGCTGGGCCAGGATGTGCTGGAAACCGTGGCGCAGATCGCCAAGCCCACAGCAATCTTTCTGGATGATTTCGACCACTTGCGCGACGCGCGCTTGATCGACCTGATCCAGCGCCTGATCGAACGCATGCCGGCGCATTGCAAGCTCTTCATCACGGCGCGCAACACGCCCTTGCTGCGGCTCTACAAGCTCAAGGCCCAAGGCCGCTTGTTGCAGATCGGCATGACCGAGCTGAGCTTTGACGCCGAGCGCGCCGACATCTTCCTGAACCAACGCCATCAGCTGCAGTTGGATGCCGCCAGCGTGCGCCGCCTGGTGCATGCCACCGAAGGCTGGCCCGCCGGCCTGCAATTGGCGGCCCTGGCACTGAAAGCGCGCGGCGACAAGCGCGGCTTCATCGAAAACTTCTGCGAGCAAACCGCCGACATCGGCCGCTACCTCTACGAAGAAGTGTTCTGGGACCAGCCGGCCGAGCTGAAAACTTTTCTGCTGCTGAGCAGCCCGATCAAGCAGCTCAACCCCGGCATTTGCAATGCGGTGGTGCAGATCAACGATGCCGCGCAGCTGCTACGCCAGCTGGAACAGCAAAGCCTGTTCATCCTGCGCATGGGCGCGGCCGGCAACGAGTACCGCTACCACCCCTTGTTCGCCGAATTTCTGGAACGCAAGCTGTGCGAGGACATGCCCGAGGCCCTGCCGGGCTTGCACCAGCGCGCCGCCAACTGGTTTGTGCAAACGGGCGATTCGGCCTCGGCCATCAACCATGCACTTGCGGCCGGCAATCACGAGCAGGCCTGCGAGATCCTGTCCAGCCACGCCTGGTCCGCCCTGGCGCGGGGCCACATCAGCACCTGCCGGGCCTGGATGAGCCGCATCCCGCAAGAGGTGCTGGCCCATTACCCGGAACTGCTGGTGGTGTTGAGCTGGGCCTACATCTTCCAGTACGAGTACGCACTGGCCGGCCAGATCGCGCGCCAGCTCAAGAGCGAACCGCGCGTGCAGGATCTGCCCGAGTACCGCCTGCTGGAACCCTTGTCACTGATCCTGATGGACCGGCTGAGCGAGGGCGAGACCCTGCTGCAAAGCCAGGCCAATATCGCCATGACCAGCGTCGGCGGCCTGAGCGAAGCGGTGTTCTGCTGCTTGAATGCCTATGTGGAGCTGTGCTCCCACCGCTTCGAGGCGGCGCTGCGCAATTCTGACCGTGCCCGCACCCTGTTCAAACGCTTAGGCGGCGTCTACGGCACCACCTTCAGCTTCGGCATTGCCACCTACACCCTGCTGGCCCAGGGCCAGCCCTTGCAGGTGATTCAGCTGCTGGAGCCTTGCTTTGCCGAGCTGTGCCGCAGCGGCGGCCGCCACAGCGTCAGCAGCGCTTACATCGGCATCTATCTGGCCGGCGCACTCTACGAAGTGGGTGAGTTCGAGCGCGCCGAAAGCCTGGCACGCGAGTACCTGGACTTGTCGGCCGAGCTGGTGTTTTTGGACGCCATCGTGATCGCCCACCGCGTGCTGTCACGCGGCCTCTGCCGGCGCGGCCAATATGCCGAGGCCGGCGCGTTGATCGTGGCCGGCGCGGAGCTGGGCCGCTCGCTGGGCCTGGCTCGCATCGTGGCCCCCATGCGGCTGGAGCAGCAATATCAGCTGGTGC
Source organism: Paucibacter sp. KCTC 42545 (assembly GCF_001477625.1). NCBI lineage: Bacteria > Pseudomonadati > Pseudomonadota > Betaproteobacteria > Burkholderiales > Sphaerotilaceae > Roseateles > Paucibacter sp. KCTC 42545. The sequence goes on along the minus strand of NZ_CP013692.1, from coordinate 5,044,211 downwards.
ACCAGTTGGATCACGGCCCAGCCTCACCCGCCACCCGCCTGCCCCTGCATGCCAAATGGGACTTTGCGACCGACCGCATGACGCCCATCAACGACGTCGAGGACCAGGCCTTGGCCGGCCTGCGCCAAGGCCTGCGTGAAGGCCGTGCCGTCGAGGTGCTGGAAGCCTGCAGCAGCAAGCGCGAAAAAGCCGGCCGGCTGGGGCGCCTGCGCCGCCAGCTCAAGCTGGGCATCTTGCAGGTGCAGGCGCTGCAGTTGCTGGGGCGCGAAGCCGAGGCCTTGGCCTTGCTGAGCGAATTGCTGCGTAGCGATGTGGGCCAGCAATTGCGCGCTAGTTTCCTGGAAGAAGGCCCGCTGGTGCCGCGCCTGTTGCAGCAGCTGCACGCCCAAAACGCAGGCAGCAGCCTCGCGCAGCAAGAGGTGCTGGCCAGCCTGGTGGACTTGGCCCTGGCCCAGGGCAGCCCAGCGGCGACTCCGGTCAAGGCCGCAGCGCCGCGTGAGCCCCTCGCCGAAGGGGCTCCGCGCGCCTCGCAAGTGGCCGGCGCTTCGCTCGACAGCAGCGCAGACTCCGGCGCGGCCGACGAGGCGGGCGCCGAGTCGACGCTTGCCGCCGGCGCGCCCAGCGGCTTGTCGGCCCGAGAGCTGCAAATCCTGCAATGCCTGGCCGCCGGCATGCCGAACAAGCAGATCGCCAGCAATCTGCACATCTCCGAACCCACGGTGAAGTTCCATCTGCGCAACGTCAACCACAAGCTGGATGCACGCAACCGCACCCACGCGGTTTTCATCGCCCGTGAGCGCGGCTGGGTGCGCTGACAGCGCGAGCCAGCACCCGCCTCAAACACACAAGGGCAGCCCGCCTGGGCTGCCGGCGAAAGCCCCCACAAGGCACGAAAGACCCGCCAGGCAACACCCGCGCTGGTGTTTACCCGCAGGCCAATTGGCTCGCGGCTGCGGCGGCGGCACTGACCCATCCCAACCCTATCCTTTCGGATAGCTCGGACTAACCCCCGAAACGCGCGGCACCTCACCCTTTGGACGGCGACAAGCCCCAACACGGCACCTAGAGTCGGGCACCTTTCCCCTCCCTGCCCTCTGTGTCCATGACGCGCGTCCACGCAGCCAACGCCGCACCCCTTACGCAAAACAAACTCCAGAGCAATGCCAGCCCGGCTGGCCCGGCGGGGCGCATTCTGAGCAAAACTGCGCTCGAATCGAGCTGGCGCAATGCCATGGCGGAAGGCCTGGCCACACGAGGCCTCGGGCTGGACGACTTGCTGCGCCAGCTGGGCATCAACCCCGCCGAGACCGATCTGCGCGTGCTGTCCGACGCCTACAACAAGGTCTGGGAATTGGCCGCAGCACGCAGCGGCGACGTCGGCATCGGCCTGTGTGAACTCAAGCACCCACTGGTGGCCATGGGCAGCCTGACCCATTTGATTTTGTCGGCCCGCAGCCTGGGTGAGGCCCTGGCCCATCTGCAGCGCTACTCGGTGCTGCTGTCGCCCACCATCAATCTGGAACTGCAGCATGGCCCCGCCTTCAGCCGGCTCAGCGTTGAGTTTCTGAAGGGCCTGCACAAGCCCCCCATGCAGCGCTATGACTTCATGGCCCATGTGTTGCTGCAAGCGCTGACCTGGGTGACCGGCACGCGCATCCGGCCGGCTTGTGTGGAATATCCATTTCTGGCCCCGCGCGACACCTCGCCCTGGCAAGCGGCCTTCGACTGCGATTTGCAGTTCAGCGCCGAAGTCTTTTGCATGGTCTTCCACAGCGAAGACATGCACACCCCCATCCCCACCGCCAACCCCGCCGTGGCGGCACTTTGCGTGGCCGAGGCCCAACAGCAAATGGCCTCGCACGAGGGCAGCGTGCAGCGCCGCGTGCGCCAGGCCTTGGTGCAGCAGCTGCCCAAGGGCGACCCCAAGCGCGACACCATCGCCGCCATGCTGTGCATGAGCGAGCGCACCCTGCAGCGCCGCCTGCTGGAAGAAAGTACCAGCTTCAACAAGCTGCTCGACGAAACCCGCCGCGAGCAGGCCGAGCGCTTTCTGGCCAAGGGCAGCATCTCCGCCACCGAGATGAGCTTCGCCCTCGGTTTTGCCGACCCCAGCAATTTCTACCGTGCCTGCAAGCGCTGGTTCGGCCACTCGCCCAGCCATCTGCGCTGCGGCGCTTGAGCCCGCGCGGACTGCCACGCACTTCACCTAGGCAAGACCTGACCCTCAAACGCTTTCAGGCAAGCACGGCCCCAGGCCTGCAAGGCAGTTTTCAGCATGAATTCCCACACGCCACAACAGCGATTGCACCCGATTCACTGAGCGCTTTCGCGGCATCTTTCAGACATCAAAACAAGCATCAGGAGATACCCGAAAAATCCGCGTCGACCTTCCTTGGGGTTGTCACTCCCCACCGAACGGAGGGCCTGCAAGGCCAAGAGCTTGGCTCGCAAAGTCAGAAGAATCTGCGCACAAATCCGCATCATTCGTTCACGCCGCTGACAACTCTGCGCCGAGCCGGATCCGATCGGAGACGGTACAGATGAAGAGTTAGGTCGTGAACGAAAGCACCAAGGTTCACGGTCGATAGGCGCGTAGAGAAAAAGAGTTCCTCCCCTTTTAAAACCACATCTGGAGATATCAAACATGGCTTCCTTCTTCAAGCTTTCCGCTGTCGCCGCTCTGCTCGCTTCTGCCGCTCTGTCGGCATCCGCCATGACCGCCATCGACGACGGCGCCCTGTCGCAAGTCAGCGGCCAAGACGGCGTGTCCATCGCCGGTGACCTGAACATCAACATCGGCTCCTTCAAGTACACCGACACCGACGCAAGCGGTGGTTCTGTGTCCTTCAACGACATCAAGATCAACGGCATGTTCGTCATGACCGTGGACATCTTGGGCAAGAGCGCCTTCGTCGGCACCGTGGCTGACTCCATCGGCGCCCGTCTGGGCCTGACCCAAGCTGACGCTGATGTCGGCAAGGCACTGGCCGGTGGCCTGGCTGTGACCCCCACCGCCGGTGGCGTTGCTGTGGCAACCCAACTGGGCAAGCTGACTGCTGCCACTTTTGACGCCTTCGGCGCCGCCACCGGTGGAGCCATCTACGACGCCGCCAGCGATGTCGTGCAATTCGCCTTCCCCAATGCCAAGCTGGACAGCAAGCTGTCGCCCAGCATCTCGGTCGGCGCCATCAAGATGGGTAACAGCGCCAACTCCTTCGGCAGCGTGGCCATCAACAACATGGACCTGCAAGGCACCAAGGTCTGGATCTGGGCTCACTGATCTGACTTTTGACCTTGCGATGCCCGGCCGCTCAAGCGATCGGCCGGCATCAAAAACATCCCATTCAAATTTGTATTGCTAGGAATTCATCATCATGAAGTTCTTCAAACTCTCCGCTGTCGCCGCCCTGCTCGCCACTGCTGCTCTGTCGGCATCCGCCATGACCGCCATCGATGACGGCGCTCTGTCGCAAGTCAGCGGCCAAGACGGTGTGTCCATCGCCGGTGACCTGAACATCAACATCGGCTCCTTCAAGTACACCGACACCGACGCAAGCGGTGGTTCTGTGTCCTTCAACAACATCAAGATCAACGGCATGTTCGTCATGACCGTGGACATCTTGGGCAAGAGCGCCTTCGTCGGCACCGTGGCTGACTCCATCGGCGCCCGCCTGGGCCTGACCCAAGCTGACGCTGATGTCGGCAAGGCACTGGCCGGTGGCCTGGCTGTGACCCCCACCGCCGGTGGCGTTGCCGTGGCAACCCAGCTGGGCAAGCTGACTGCACCTACTTTTGACGCCTTCGGCGCCGCCACCGGTGGAGCCATCTACGACGCCGCCAGCGATGTCGTGCAGTTCGCCTTCCCCAATGCCAAGCTGGACAGCAAGCTGTCGCCCAGCATCTCGGTCGGCGCCATCAAGATGGGTAACAGCGCAGCTTCCTTCGGCAGCGTGGCCATCAACAACATGGACCTGCAAGGCACCAAGGTCTGGATCTGGGCCCACTGAGATCAGTCTTGATCTGAGCTTCGCCTGATCGACCGACCCGGGTCCCAGGACCCGGGTCTTTTTTTCCCTTTCGCCTCCTTCGTGTGCCTTTTCGCCATGAACCGCATCCTGATCGCCCTTGTCATCGCTGTGTTGCTGGCCGCCTCGGTCGGTGCCGCGCATGCCATGGCCCGGATGGAGGACGAAGAAATGGCCGAAGTGCATGGCCGCGACGGCGTGACGATTGCGTCGGATCTGAATATCCACATCGGCTCCTTCGTCTACAGCACGCAAAGCACGAACAACCCGAACGGCGGCTCCATCGCCTTCAACGACATCAAGGTCACCGGTCTCTTCGCGATGACCGTGGATGTGCTCAGCGCCAACAGCTTCACCAGCGCCATGAGCAACTCGATGGCGGCCTACGGCGCCGACGGCGCGGCCGGCATCGCCCGCTTGATCAGCAGCGGGCTCTACGACAACCGCAGCGATGTGATCCAGCTGGCCATCCCCAACGCCGGGCTCGACCACCGCCTGAGCCCCAGCATCAGCGTGGGCTCGGTGACCATGGGCAATAGCAGTGCGTCCTTCGGCAGCTTCTCGCTCACCAATCTGGACATGCAAGGCTCCAAGGTGTGGATATGGGCCCGCTGAAGATGCTGCGTCAATTCTTCGCAGCCGTGCTGGTGCTGAGCAGCGCCAGCGTCGCCTGGGCGCAAGGTGCGCCGCTGCCCGATTACGAACTGTCCCGTGTCTGGGGTCAGGCCATGGTGGAGGTGACGAACACCAGCATCAACGGCTACGACTTCTCGCGCGTCACCCTCAACGCCGACATCAAGCTGAACGCCAACTTCAGCAATATTCGCCTGGGCGAGTACAGCATCGCCGCCAATAACGGCGCCGGTGCCGATTTCGCCATCAACCGCCTGCAGTTCGGCCGCAGTGATCTGGACGACGCCGCGCGCACCGTGGCGCTAAGCAACCCTTATCTGGAGCTGGTCTACCGCAATGCCGGCAATGCCAGCACCCGCGAAGTGATCGGCATGCGCCTGGGCTTTGAAGGCATCAGTGGCCACATCGGCCTGGCCGCGCAAAGCATCAGCGGCTCGCTGGCTTTCACCGATACCCTGGGCCGCACGCTCGACACCAACCAAGACCCGCAAGGCGGCAAACGCTGGGACGGCACGAACTGCGGCGCAGGCAACACCTGCCCCTTCAATCTGGCCAACGTCAGCGCCATTCAGGCCGGTGACAACAACGGACCCAGCCGCGACTTTTTCATCTCGATTCTGAAACAGTCGGTGCAATACCCCAGCGCCGCCGGTCAGCCGCCCAGCAGCGCGGCCATGCAAGGCCTGTGGCTGAACTGGCGCGACCGCCTGATGGCCCTGAACCCCGGCGCGGCCCTGCCGCCCAACCTGCCCAAACCGGGAGGGTGAGCCGTCATGCGCGCCGATTTCCTCCTCCACAGCATCCTCATCACAGCGGCAGCCCGGGCCGCTGTTGTCGCCTCTGCGGCGATGAGCTTGCTGTGCGGCGGCTTGGCGCAGGCCGGCCTGCAAAGCATCTCGGACGCTGATTTGGCCAGCGTGCATGCGCGCGATGGCTTTGCCTTCAATTTGCGCGGCTTCTCGCTGGACGGCAGCTTGACGCTGCGCCTGGGCAGCAGCAGCGATGCCAGCGGCCTGACCCTGGGCAATATCAGCCTGTCGCGCAGCGACGATCCTGCCAGCACCTTCAGCGACCCCTACCAGCTGAGCGTCAGCCAACGCGGCGCGGGCCTGCCGGACAAGCTCACGCTCAGCGGCCCGCTCAACAGCCTCGGCCTGCTGCGCTGGCAGTTCGCGGCCGACCTGAGCTTGCAAGACACCGCCGGCAGCAACTTTCAGGCCGGCGCCCTGCTGCTGCAGGACTTGCGCAGCAGCGGCCTGAGCCTGGACCTGGCCCCGAATGCCAACCCCGATGTGCAGGGCATCGCTTTTGGCCTCAGCCTCAAGCTGGACCTCGGCGCCCTGAGCCTGCGCCCGCGCGGCCGCAGCGACACCACGCTGCTGGACGCGCCCGGCGCGCCGGAGCAGTTCAGCCTGCGTGGCCTGCATCTGGGCGCGGCCAACAGCATTGCCACCGGCTTGAGCGGCGCACCCTGGCGCCTGGCCGATCTCGATCAACAGCCCCTGCTGCTCAACACCCTGGCCGCGCCCGATGGCAGCGGCGGCGTGCTGCATCTGAATCTGGCTTGGCCCAGCGCCGGCCAGCCAGCGCCGGTGGGCAGTTTGGTGATCGACAACATCAGCTTCAAAAGCGATATCGGCGGCAATGTGGATCTGGGCAGCAGCCGCATCGGCGGCATGCAGATCCAGTACCTCGACATCAAACTGAAAGGCGGCCGTTGAGATGCGTGCGCTGACTGTCCGGCAACTTTTCTTGCTTCCCTTGTTGGCCCTACTTGGCCTGTTGGGCCAGGCCGCCCAAGCCGCCACGCCGCTGGATGACGCCGCACTGGCCCGCGTCAGCGGCCGCGACGGCATCGTGATGAACGCGCACCTGGAACTCAACACCCAGCCGGGCAGCAATAACCGCGTCAGCCTGGGCTTCAAGGTGCAAGGCAACACCAGCTATTTGCTGCTGGACCGGGTCAGCGGCACGCTGGATTTGCTGGGCCTGGAAGTGAAGCCGGCCACCAGCAGCAGCCAGGGCGATGTGATCCAGGTCGGCATGCCCAGCTTTCTGGGCTTCAAGGACTTTGGCATCCGCGCCATCGGCGTGCAGGGCGACCCGCTGGCGCCCATCAACAACAGCCTGGGCCAGATCCAGCTCAGCGGCAGCGCCCAGATGCAGGGCCAGTTGCTGATGTGGGCCAAGTAAAGCAACCCGCCCGCTCCTCATCCATCTATTCACTTCCAACGCATCCTAGACCAACCATGTTGATGATTTTGCTGGGCACCCTGGCCATGCTGATCGGCGGCGCCACGCTGGACACACAAAAGCCCGCCCAAGACCGCCCCGAGCGCCAGTTCGAACTGCCGATGGCGCAGGTGGGCGGCGGCGTGGTGCCGGCCTCGGTGGTGATCGAGCCGCTGTCGGAGCTGAAGTTCAAGAACATCGTGCACCAGGCTTACGACTACAGCTGCGGCTCGGCCGCGCTGGTGACCATCATCAACAACTACCTGGGCATCCAGGTCACCGAACAAGCCGCCATGGAAGGCATGCTGGCCCATGGCGAGCGCGACCGAATCATCGAGCGCCGCGGCTTCTCGCTGCTGGACATGAAGCGCTATGTGGCCACCCTGGGCTCGGACAGCGCCGGCTTCAAGGCCGAGATCAAAGACCTGGCCGAGCTGACCGTGCCCGGCATCGTGCCCATCGACTACGCCGGCTTCAAGCACTTTGTGGTCTTCCGCGGCATCCGCGACGGCAAGGTCTTCCTGGCCGACCCCTCGGTGGGCCACATCGTCTTCTCGGTGGCCGAGTTCACTGAACTCTGGGACCGCAACACCTTATTCCTGCTCTATCCCTCGAAGACGCAGGGCCAAGCCAAAAACCTGCTCGCGCTCAACGATCAGGAATTGGGTGTGATCGACCCCGATCAACTGCGCAGCCAGGCGCGCCTTTCCCTTCCCCTCGACAACACCGAAGCCCTGCGCGCTGCGGTGCAAGCCAACTTTGGCACTTTCAATCTCCGACGCTAACGATCCTTCTCATCATGATGACCGCAATCTCGACCCGCTCTCGCGCCGCCTCCGGCCTCGTTTTGGCCCTGCTGCTGCACACCGGACTGTCCCTTGCTCAATCCAGCACTGCCGCCAGCACCCCATCCACCAGCAGCGCCAGCGCCGATGCCGAAGCTGCCCGCCAAGCACTCGCCAAGAAGGATGGCGATGTGGACCAGGCCGCCCTGCTCAAAGCCACCCTCACCGCGACCGACAAGCAGTATTCCTTGATCAAAAAAGGCTCACTGGCCCTGACCTATGACCTCAACTACGCCTACATCGGCAGCCAGCTGATCGACGCCCGCTTTGCCGATAACTCGCTGACGCTGTTCAGCATCCAGAACACCCGCTCGCACACCATCACCAACACGGTGTCGACCGACTACGGCCTGCTCGACAACCTGACCGGCAACGTCACCATTCCTCTGGTCAGTAAGTACAGCCAGTCGGAGAGCTTCTCCGGCCTGTCCAACGGCATCGGCGACCTCTCGATGGGTGTGCGCTGGCAGCCCCTGGCGCAAAGCCGTGACCTGCCCGCGCTGACCGCCTCCAGCACCCTGCGCGTGGCCACCGGCCGCAGCCCCTTCAAGACCATCAGCAACCAAGGCCTGGCAACCGGCTCGGGCTATAACAGCATCACCTTCGGCGCCAATGCCTCCAAGGTGATGGACCCGGTGGCCGTGTTCGGCTCGGTGTCGGTCACCCTGGGCCAGGCCGCCACCGGTTTGGATCAGACCGTCAACGGCGGCACTTTGGTGAAGATGAGCCCTGGCGCCAGCCTGAGCTTCGGCATGGGCTTCGCCTACGCCTTGTCGTACAAAGTCTCGACCACCATGTCCTTCCAGGAAACGGTGTCGGCGCGCTCACACCTCTACCTGGCCGACGGCAAGATGAGCGCTACCGCGCCGCAGACCTCGGGCATCTTGAGCTTCGGCCTGGGCGTGCGTGCCTCACCCAAGACCACCATGAATGTCTCGGTCGGCGTCGGCCTGGGACCTGATGCACCTAGCTTCACGCTGGGCTTCAATATGCCTCTGAACCTCTGAGGCTGCCATGTTGCCTCAGCTTCAGAAGGACTGGCGCCGCCGGGCGCCAGCGGCAAGGCTTTGCGCGCTGGGCGCTGTCGCAAGCCTGGGCTTAGGCCTGGCCTCGAGCAGCCACGCCGCCTTGACCGAAAACCTGGGCGTCAGCGTGGTGGGCATGGCCTTGGGCAATGCCGTCACGGCCGACCCGCCGGGCCTGGACAGCATCCACTTCAACCCCGCCGGCCTGGCCCGCATCAAGACCAATCGGCGCCAGGACGCCTTGTTCGGCGCCTCCATCAAGCCCTATGCCAGCTTCCATCAACCCGATGGCTTTGACATCGGCGGCTGGAAGGAAGACCCGCTCAACGGCACCAAGACCGGGCCGGTGCGGCAGAGCATTTATCTGCCCATCTACGGCTCGCCCACCTGGAGTTTGCCGGCCGCGTTTGCGGCGGGCTTAGGCCTGGCCTTTCACGAGCCCGAGTCCAAGTGGACCTTCGGCACCGCCACCTATGTACCGCAGGCCGTGGGCATCGACCGCACCAAAGATCCCAATGACCCCGGCCGCTTCGACGGCCGCAAGGTGGTGATCCAGCGCCTGGTCTATCTCTCACCCACTGCCGCTTATCAGCTCACCGATACCTTGAGCTTGGGCGTCTCCGTGCCCATCGCCCACCAGGGCTTCATGCTCAATACCGAGATGCGCATGCCCAATGAGCTGCTGGGCATCATCGGCAAGCTGCAGGACGCCTGGTGCGGTGACAGCGGCAACCCCATCGACGTGTTGGCCTTCGGCTTGTGCGGCGGCGGCAAGGAGGGACGCCTGCGGCCCTTCAACTCCGTGGGCAGCATGAACTTCGACATGACCGCGCCGATGGATCCCACCATCAATGTGGGCGTGTTGTGGGAGCCCAAGGAGTGGTTTGCGGCGGGCGCGGTGTACCAGTTCGGATCCAGCTCCACGCTGACCGGGCGCTACACCTTCAACGCCAACCCGATGCTGCGCAAGTTCGTGGACGGCATGTACGCCAGCCTGCTGGGCCCCATCATGGCGGCCACCTTCGCCATGCCCAGCAGCATCCCCGAGTCGCAGAGCGGCAATGCCACCTTGGTGCTGCCCTTCCCTGAGCATATTCAGGCCGGCATCAAGATCAAGCCGCTGTCCTTCCTGCAGTTCAATGTGGACGTCAACTGGACCAACTGGGCGCGCTGGGACAAGATGACCTTCCAGTTCGACAAGCAGATCTCCCTGCTGCAGATGGCGCGTCTGTTCGGCCAGGGCGACGCCAGCAAGCTGATCATCCCGCGCGGCTACAAAAGCCCCTTGCACTTCGGCTACGGGGTGGATCTCAGCGTCGGCAAGCACTTCCATGTGCGCGGCGGCTACGAGCCGCGCCGCAGCTCGGTGCCCAGCTCGGCGATGGACTTGATTGCACCGCTGCCCGATCTGAAGGTCTATAGCGCCGGCGTCGGCTACCAAAGCGACAAGGGCTTGCGCATCGACGCCACCGTGGCTTACGCCCACGGCCGCTTCAACCTGCCCGCCAACACCAGCTGCAATCTCAACTGCACCAACTTCAGCAATGTGATCTACAACCCCTATGCCGGCCTGGATGTGAATGGCGGCATCTACATCCGCTACGGCGGCATCTCTTTCAGCCATCCCTTCTGATGCCATTCCATGACAGGGCCCAAGACGGGCTCTGTCTCTCGGCCCTTCTTTGTTTCCGACGACCCCTTCTCTATTTCCCTCTCGCCATGAAGCTGCCCTCATCTCTGTCCTTTGCAAGCTCCCTCACCGCCGGCCTGTTGGCGGCGCTTTTGAGTCAGGGCGCCAGCGCCCAAACCGCGGCCACGCCCGCAGCCAAAACCACGGCAGCTGCTGCTCCCGCCACACCCAGCGCAGCCGCCTCAGCACCCGCCGCCAGCCCGGCGCGCCAGGCCCTGGTGGAGCGTTTGCTGAGCCTGTGGCATGTGGAAGATGTGGCCGTGGTGATGGTGCAGCGCCCGGCGGTCAACGCCATGGAGCAAGCCCGCGTGGTGCTGCAAGGCCGGGTCAGCGCCGAGAAGCGCGACCGCACGCTCAAAGACATCAGCGGCGATGTGCAGACCTATGTGGACGAAGCCACACCGATTGCCAAGGCGAATGCGCAAAAGCTGGTCACACCCACCGTTGGCCCCATGCTGCTGGAAAACTTTGACGACAACGAGCTGCGCCAGATCATTGCCCTGCTGGAATCGCCGGTGAAGAAGAAGTTCGAGAAGCTCGTGCCGGTGATGGAAAAGACCTTGGGCGAAAAGGTGGCCAACGAAAGCGCCGCCGCCATCAACCCCAAGCTGCAAACCATGACTCAGGCCGTGGGCCTGAAGCTGCGCGCAGCTTCCATCGCGCCTTGAGCTGAAAGCGGCGCAGGCGCCCTGCGATTAGGGCGCTTGCGCGTAACGCTTTTGCAGCTGCGCGTATTCAGCGCTCTGTTTGAGCCGGCTTAGCGCGACCGAGAAACGCTGCGCCAGCGGCGTATGACCACGCGCCGCTGAAAAAGCGATGTAGTTGCGCGCACTGATGATCGGCGGCTGCAGCGCTACGATGCGGGCGAACTCGGGGCGATCCTGATGGGCGGCCCTGAAGTTGTCCCAGGCCACCACACCGACCGTGGCATGCCCTGCCAACAGGCGACGCAAGAGGTCGTCCGTATTGCTGGCTTCGATGCGGGGGCCGCGGTCGATCTCGGCATTGCCGAACTGAAAACCACGCACCGCCACCAAGCTGTGCTGAGCCAGAAAGTCCGGCAGATCGCCATTGAAAACCAGGCGCGCGGCGTCTTCCTTGCGGGCGATGAAGCGGACATCGGCGCTGGACAGGAAATTGCCTTCCAAAAACACCGCCCAGGCTTCGCGCTCGGGCGTGCGCGAGATGTAGGTGATGGCATCGGCCTGGCCGGTTTCCACCATCAGGAGTGCGCGCTTCCAGGGCAGGCTGGTCCAGCGCACCCGCAGCCCCAGGCTTTTAGCTGCAGCCTCCACCATGTCCACATGCAAGCCGGCGAGCTTGCCGTCGACCATCATTTCAAACGGTGGATAGTCTTCGTTGCCGCGCACCACCTCCAAGATGGCTTGCCGCGGCTGCATAGGCGCCGGTGCAGCCGCGTTTCCCTGCGTCAGGCAGGCGAAACAAAGCACAGCAAACAGCGCGCGCGCGAAGACGTTCATGCATTTCCTTCCGGAGCGGGCAAGGTGAGCGGGGCGGGGAGTTGCAAGCCAGGCAAACCAGCTCGCCTTGCGCGACTTGAGTCTAACTGCAGTGACCCTGCGACGAACAAGGGCAATAACAAAGCCCCAGATTCAGACATTTGTCTTATTGAAAAAACATTTGTTTTATGATGCAGACATGAAATCCAAACGAGATCAGCTGCTGACCCTGATCGCCCACAACCCCTTCATCAGCCAGCAAGACCTGGCCGAGCAGCTGGGCCTGTCGCGCTCGGCGGTGGCCGGCCATGTCGCGGCGCTGACCAAGGAGCGGCGCATCCTTGGGCGCGCCTATGTGCTGCCGGGCGCCCGCCATGTGGTGTGCATCGGCGGCAGCAATGTGGACCGCAAGCTGCGCGGCCTGGAGCCGCTGCAGATGGGCAACTCCAACCCGGCAAGCTTGAGCGAAAGCCCAGGCGGCGTAGCCCGCAATGTGGCCGAAAACCTAGCTCGCTTGGGTTTGCCCGTGCAGCTTTTGACTGCCTTGGGCGATGACGCCGCCGGGCGCTTTTTGCGCAGCCATGCCGCTGCCTTGGGCGTGGACTGCAGCGCCAGCCTGATCGCCAGCGATGCCCCCACCGGCAGCTACACCGCCGTGCTGAGCCCCGAGGGCGAGCTGGTCCTGGGCCTGGCGCAAATGGATTTGTGCGAACGCCTGAGGCCCGACTATCTGCGCCAATGCGCTGCGCAGCGCGCCCAGGCCAGCCTGACGCTGGTGGACCTGAACCTGCCGGCAGAGAGCCTGGCCTTTTTGCTGGCACAAGCAGCCAGCGAGGCTGCGGCGCCGCTGGTGGCGGTGGCGGTCTCGGCGCCCAAGATGGCGCGGCTGCCGCAGGCCCTGCAGGGCTTGAGCCTTTTGATCCTGAACCACGACGAGTTGGCCGCCGCCACCGGCTTGGCCCTGAACGACGAGGCCGATTTGCAACGCGCCCATCAGGCCCTGGCCGCGCGTGGCCTGGGCAGCCTGATCGTCACCCAAGGCAGCGAGCGCCTCTACTTCGGCCATGCCGGCGAGGCATTGAAGTCCTTGAAGCCGACGGCGACCCGCGTGGTGGAGGTCAGCGGCGCCGGCGATGCTTTTGCCGCCGGCGTGTGCGCGGCCTTGCTGCAAGACCCGGACGATCTGGCCAGCGCCTGCAAGCTGGGCCTGCGCCTGGCCCGCCTCACATTGCAAAGCGAGCACAGCGTCTCGCCCGAACTCAGCCCCGAACTGCTCCTGCCATGAACACACTGAACGCACAGAATTTCCTCGCCTTCTCGCCCGAAGTGGCCGCGGCTCGCGCCGCCGGCCGGCCCATCGTGGCGCTGGAGTCCACCATCATTTCCCACGGCATGCCCTACCCGCAGAACGTGCAGACGGCCCGTGAGGTGGAGGCCCTGATCCGCGCCGAGGGTTCGGTGCCCGCCACCATCGCCGTGCTGGGCGGCAAGATCCGCATCGGCCTGGCGGACGAGGAACTGGAGCTGCTGGGTCAGTCGCCCGAGGCCATGAAGGTCAGCCGGCGCGACCTGCCTTTTGTCTTGTCCAGCGGCAAGATCGGCGCCACCACAGTGGCGGCCACCATGATCTGCGCCGAGCTGGCAGGCATTCGCGTCTTTGTCACCGGCGGCATCGGCGGCGTGCACCGCGGCGCTGAGACCAGCTTCGACATCTCGGCCGACTTGCAGGAGCTGGCACAAACCTCGGTGGCCGTGGTCTGCGCCGGCGCCAAAAGCATTCTCGACATCGGCCTGACGCTGGAGTATCTGGAAACCCACGGCGTGCCAGTGCTCAGCATCGGCCAGGACAATTTCGCCGCCTTCTACACGCCGGACAGCGGCTTCAAGGCCGACTTCCGCCTGGACAGCGCGACTGAGCAAGCGCGCTTTTTGCAAACCAAATGGGCGCTGGGCCTGCGCGGTGGCGTGGTGATCAGCAACCCGGTGCCGGTCGCGCAAGCCATGCCACGCGCCGAGATCGATGCGATCACGCAGCAGGCGCTGGATGAGGCCGCCGCCCAGGGCATTGGCGGCAAGGCCGTCACGCCCTTCCTGCTGGCGCGCATCAAGGCGCTGACGGCCGGCCGCAGCCTGGCCACCAATATCGCCCTGGTCAAACACAATGCCGTGGCCGGCGCACGGCTCGCACAAGCGCTGCAAAACTGAGCACGCGCGCGGGGCGGTTCACACGGCAGCAATATGCGGGCGGCGCTGAGCGGGTAAGCTCACGGTCTTGCCTTGTATACACGGCGCAGCCTGCGCCGAGGCCAAGCGAATCACCGACCTCGCCCCAGCATGCGCAGCAGAAAAACAATCATCCTGTCCCTGACTCTCATCAGCCTGGCCGCCGCCGGCTGGTGGTGGAAATCCCAAAGCCCGAGTGCCACGACCAGCGGCCCCACCGCCGCCTCCAGCCCGGCGGCCGGCGCCGGCAAGGGCGGCCCGCAAGCGGTCGGTGTGATCGAGGCGCAGCAGCAGGATGTGCCGGTCAATCTGGAAGCCAGCGGCACAGTGGCCTCGCTGGCCAGTGTGGACTTGCGGGCGCAGACCACCAGCACCGTCAAAGAAGTCTTGATCAAGGACGGCGACACGGTGCGCAAGGGTCAGGTCTTGCTGCGCTTCGACGACCGCGCCGACCGCGCCAATCTGGAACGCGCCCGCGCCCAGCTGCTGCGCGACCGCGCCGCCGCCGCCGATGCCGAACGCCAGTTCAAGCGCGCCCAAGAACTCAAGGCCCAGAACTTCATCGCCCAAAGCGCAGTGGACACGGCGCAAGCCAATGCCGAAGCCGCCCGCGCCCTGGTGGCTGCCGACGAAGCGGCCGTGCAGTCTGCCAATGTGGCACTGAGCTATAACGAGCTGCGCGCCCCTATCAGCGGCCGGGCCGGCGCGCTCAGCGTCTTCCCCGGCAGCCTGGTGCAGGCCAGCGCGAGCGCGCTGCCGCTGGTCAATATCGCGCAGATGGATCCCGTTGGCGTCAGCTTCAGCCTGGCCGAATCGAAGTTGCAGCCCTTGCTGGCTGCCACACGCGGCGCGGGCAAAGCGGGCGCTAGCGCCCCTGAAGCCCTGCAGGTACAAATCGCGCCGGCCGGCGGGCGCGGCGCAGCGAAGGGCGCGGAGGCTGAAGCCGGCGCCAAGGGCAAGCTGGTTTTCGTGGACAACCTGGTGGACAGCACGACCGGCACGATCAAGGTGCGGGCCGAGTTTGACAACCGACAGCAGCAGCTCTGGCCGGGCCAGTTTGTGCGGGTGCGCATGACGCTGCGCACGCTCAAGGATGCCATCGTGATTCCGCAAGCCGCCATCATCCAGCGCGGCAGCGAACGCTCGGTCTATATCGTGGATGCCGACAAGAACGCCCAACTCAAAACCGTGCAGCAGCGTTACACCTTTGGTGAGATGGCGGTGGTGGAAGGCATACAGGCCGGCGACAAGGTGGTGGTGGACGGCAAGCAGAATCTGCGCCCCGGCACCGCCGTCAAGGCCCAGCCTGCGGCGCTGAACCCAGCCGCCGCGGCCGCCAGCAAGAAGGCGGCGAGCGAAGCCGGGAATGCTGCATCAGCTGCATCAGCGGCTTCGGCGCCAGCAGCCGCAGCCAGCTCGGCAGCTTCCGGGGCCGGCGCATGAACTTGACGGAGTTGTTCATCCGACGGCCGGTGATGACCGTGCTGCTGAATATCGCGCTGGTCATCGCCGGCTTGGCGGCATGGGGCAAGATTCCGGTGGCGGCGCTGCCGTCCTACAACACGCCGGTCATCAATGTGCAGGCCAGTCTGCCCGGCGCTTCACCGGAGACCATGGCTTCCTCGGTGGCACTGCCATTGGAGAAGCAGTTTTCCACCATCGCCGGCCTGAGCACCATCTCGTCCACCAACACCCTGGGCTCAACCTCGCTGACGCTGGAGTTTGACCCCAGCCGCAATATCGATGCGGCGGCGGTCGATGTGCAAGCGGCGCTGTTCCGCTCGCTGCGGGCCTTGCCGACGGAGATGACTTCGCCGCCGAGCTACCGCAAGGTCAACCCGGCCGATGCCCCGGTGCTGCTGGTGGCGCTGACCTCACCCAGCATCAATCTCTCGGAGTTGAATGACTTTGCAGAGAATCTGATCACCCCCAGCCTGTCCACCATCGACGGCGTGGCCCAGGTCTCCATCTACGGGCAGAAGCGTTTTGCGGTGCGCATCAAGGCGCGCACCGAGCTGCTGCAGCAGCGCAATATCACCCTGGAAGAATTGCAGGCCGCGATCAAGGGCGCCAATGCCAACACGCCGGTGGGTGTGCTGGACGGTAACCGCCAGACCCTGACCATCCAGGCCAATAAGCAGCTGCGCAATGCGCGCGAGTTTGGCGCCATCGTGGTGGCCTCCAAGGGCGGCGCGCCGGTCTTCCTGCGCGATGTGGCCGATGTGCAGGACAGCTTCGAAACCGTCAAGTCCTTCTCCAACTTCAACGGGGAACGCTCCATCGTGCTGGCCGTGCAGCGCCAGCCCGATGCCAACACCGTCAAGGTGGTCGATGCGGTCAAGGCCATGCTGCCACGCTTCGAAGGCCAGCTGCCGGCCTCGGTGCAAATGAGCACGCTGAACGACCGCTCGATCTCGATTCGCGAGTCCCTGCATGACGTTTACTTCACCCTGGCCCTGACCGTGGCCCTGGTGGTGCTGGTGATCTTCCTCTTCCTGCGCCGCGCCGTGGCCACGCTGATCCCGACACTGTCGCTGCCGATCTCGCTGATCGGTGCCCTGACCCTGCTCTATTCCCTGGGTTACAGCCTCGACAATATCTCGCTGCTGGGTATCACCCTGGCGGTGGGCCTGGTGGTGGACGATGCCATCGTGATGCTGGAGAACATCCACCGCCACGTTGAGGATGGCATGGAGCCCTTCGCGGCTGCCGTGCGCGGCGCGCGCGAGATGGCTTTCACCATCGTCTCGATTTCGATTTCGCTGGTGGCGGTGCTGATCCCCATCTTCTTCATGCCCGGCGTGATCGGCCTGCTCTTCCACGAGTTCGCGGTGGTGGTGTCGCTGTCAATTCTGGTCTCCGCCGGCGTCTCGCTGAGCCTGGTGCCCATGCTGTGCAGCCGCTTTCTCAAGCCCCATGCGCATGTGGAAGAAAACGCGCTGGGTCGCGTGTTTGAGCGCGGCTTCAACGCCGTGCTGAACGCCTACACCCGCAGCCTGGACGCAGCCTTGCGGCATCGCGGCTGGGTCTTGGGCGTGGCGCTGGCCAGCTTTGTGGCGAGTGCCTGGCTATACACCAGCATTCCCAAGGGCTTCTTCCCGGAAGAAGACATTGGCCAAATCCAGGCCAGCACCGAGGCCTCCGAAGACATTTCCTTCGCCGCCATGACGGTGTTGCAAGAACGCGTGGCCGCCTTGGTCAAGGATGATCCGGCCGTGGCCAGCGTCTCGGCCGCCGTGGGCGGCGGGGGCGGCGGCGGCAGCGCCGGCAATACCGGGCGCTTGTTCATCAACCTCAAGCCGCGTGGCGAGCGCCCGCCGATGGCGCAAGTGCTCGAAGGCCTGCGCAAAAAACTGCGCAGCGTGCCCGGCATCGCCGTCTATCTGCGCCCGGTGCAAAACCTGCAGCTGGGCGGGCGCCAGAGCAAGAGCCGCTACCAGTACACCTTGCAATCGATCAGCGCCGGCGAGCTCAATGTCTGGGCCAGCAAGCTGCAAGAGAAGCTGCGTGCTGACCCGCTGTTCCGCGACGTCACCAGTGACTCCCAGCTGCGCGGCCTGCAAGCCAATCTGATCATCGACCGCGAGCGTGCCTCGCTGCTCGGCGTGCAGATGCAAGACCTGCGCAGCGCGCTCTACGACGCTTTTGGCGAGCGCCAGGTGTCCAGCATCTACGCCGAAAGCAATACCTACCAGGTCATCATGGAGGCCAGCGACGCCGATCGCCTGACCGAGGACGCTTTCGACAAGATCTATCTGCGCGGCAAAAACGGCGCCCTGGTGCCGCTGACGGCTTTCGCCAGCGTGCAAAGAGCGCTCGGCCCAACGGCAGTCAATCACCAGGGGCAGCTGCAAGCCATCACCCTGAGCTTCAACCTCGCACCCGATGTGCCCTTGGGCGACGCCACCGCCAAGCTAGACGGCTACACCAAAGCGCTGCAACTCCCCAGCAGCATCATCACCAGCTACGGCGGCGATGCGGCGGTGTTCCAGGACTCGCAAGGGGGTCAGGTCTTGCTGATCGGCTTGGCCATCGCGGTGATCTATGTGCTGCTGGGCGTGCTGTATGAAAGCTATATCCACCCGCTGACCATCTTGGCCGGCCTGCCCTCGGCGGCGGTGGGCGCCTTGATCACGCTGCAGCTCTTCCATATGGACCTGACGCTGATCGCCACCATCGGCATCCTGATGCTGATCGGCATCGTCAAGAAGAACGCCATCATGATGATCGACTTCGCGCTGGACGCCCAGCGCAACGGCGGCATGAGCCCGCCTGAAGCGATCCGCGAGGCCTGCATCCTGCGCTTCCGCCCCATCATGATGACCACCCTGGCCGCGCTGATGGGCGCCCTGCCGATTGCCTTGGGCCTGGGCGCCGGGGCCGAACTGCGCCAACCTCTGGGCTTGGCGGTGGTCGGTGGTTTGATCTTGTCCCAGGCGGTGACGCTCTACATCACCCCGGTGATCTACCTGGCCCTGGACCGCTTCAGCGGCAAGGGGCCGGATATGCGTGAGGTGGCGCCGGGCCGGATGACGGCCCATCAGTAACAAGCCACCGAAAAACGCAGCGCTTTCAGGAATTGCCAGCCACATGTTCTCCCACATCTTCCTCGGCGTCAGCGATTTCGAGCGTGCCCTCGCCTTCTACCAACCGGTGTTGGCGAGCCTGGGCCTGACGCAGAGGTTTTGTGAGCGGCAGCGGCCCTGGGCCGGCTGGCAAAGCCCCGGCGTGGCGCGGCCCCTGCTGCTGATCGGCCACCCTTTCGATGGCCAGGCCGCGCAGCCTGGCAATGGGCCGATGACGGCCTTGCTGGCCGACAGCCGCGCGGTGGTGGACCAGGCCTATGCACTGGCTCTGTCCCACGGCGGCCGCTGCGAGGGCGCACCGGGCTTGCGGCCGGACTATCACGCACATTACTACGGCACCTATTTCCGCGACCCGGATGGCAACAAGCTCTGCGTGGTTTGCCACACGCCACCCGACGCGCCGCCTACTGAAGCAGGCCGGGCATGAGCCGCCAGCAGCGCCTGCTGCTGGTGCTGGCCTTGCTGGTCGCCGCCTGGCTAGCACTCAAGCTCAGCGGCCTGTCGACCCAACTCTTCACCCTGGCGGAGTTGCGCGCGCTGTTTGATGGTCACCAAGGCCTGGGCCTGCTGCTGTTCACCTTGCTCTTCATGGCCGGCAATCTGCTGCAGATTCCGGGCTGGATTTTTCTGGCTGCGGCGGTGTTGGCCCTGGGGCCGCTGTGGGGTGGCCTGGGCACTTATCTGGCCGCTTGTTGCGCCTGCCTCAGCAGCTTTGTCTTCATCCGCGGGCTGGGTGGTGACGCCTTGCGCGCCTGGCAAAACAAGGGCCGGCTGAGCCAGCGCCTGTTTGCGCGCTTGGACCATCATCCGCTGCAAAGCGTGACCCTGCTGCGCCTGATGTTCCAAACCGTGCCGGCGCTGAATGTGGCACTGGCGCTGTCTGGCGTGCCATGGCGCAGCTATGCCTTGGGCACTTTGATCGGCCTGCCGCTGCCGATTGCGCTCTACAGCCTGTTCTTCGACCGGCTGGCGCTGTGGCTGCATCTGCCCATGCCGAGCTAAGCCTGGCTAAGCCACCACCCTGAATTCGCGCATGCCGATCACGCCGCTGGCGTCAAAGCTGCGCTCCAGAAAATCAAAGCCACCTTGTTGCCGCAGGCGCAGCAAGGCGCTGGCCCGCGTGCCGTAATTGGGCGTGGCGATAAAGATGGCGGAAAGAGCCCGCTCCCAGTCCAGCGGCACGCCGGTGGCGGGCAGGCTTTCGTCCGGCGCGATGCGCGGGTCACGCAACAAGGCCAGCAAAGCCTCGTCTCCTCCCGGCTCCGCATGGTCCTCGGCCAAGCGCTGAGCCAGCGCGGACTTGAGCGTCAGCAGCTTAGGCCAGGGTGTGTCAAAGCCGGCATTGGACACCGCACCCAAGCCCGGTTCTAGGACGACGCTGCGATGCCCACGGCTGGCGCGGCCCTCGAAACCCAGCAATTGCTGGCCATCAAACAGCAGCAGATTGAAGCCCTGGAACTCGGCCGCGCGCGGCGCCAACTGGGCCAGGTAGTCGGCTGCGCTGAGGGACTCGTCTTGCAAAAATTCGCTGACCAAAGCGCCGCGCGAAGGCGGTTGCGCAGCGCCTGCCGCCGCCGCACTGGGCAGCAGCCCAGGGTCGCGGAAATTGGTCAGTGCCGCCAAACGCCGCCCACCAGCCCCCAGGCCCAGCCAGGTGCCCCCGGCTTGCAAGTCCTGACCCGCCAGCACGCGGCCACCCGGCCACCAGCGCAAGGGCACCGTCGGCCGGGCATAGAACTCATCGCGATTGGCCAGCAGCAGCAAGGGCGTGGCCGTGCCGGGCTGCCAGCGCCAGGCGATCAGGCACATGAGCGGGCCGTGGCCTCAGGCGTCAGTCGCCCCTCTCGCCAGGCTTGACCCAGGCCTTGCACAGCCTGGCTGAGCAAGCCCATCACATGGTCAAAGCCATGGGCCGGGCCGAAATAGGGATCGGGCACTTCCTGGCCATGCAGGCCGGGTGCGAAGTCCAGCAGCAGGTGCAAGCGCGGATGCAAAGCGGCCGGGCACAGCAGTTTCAGCTCGCGCAGGTTCTCGCTGTCCATGGCAAGAATCAGATCGAAGCGCTCAAAGTCCGCGGCCACCACACGGCGCGAACGCCATTTCTTGTTGGGGCTGAGCCCGGCACGCTGCGCGGCGGCTGCGGCGCGGGCGTCGATGGGGCCGGGCCGAGGTGCGGCGCGCACGCCGGCCGACTCGATCACCGAAAAGGCCTGCGCCGCGCCGGGGCCGAAGCTCGGCAGGCGTGTTTTCATCAGCAGCTCGGCCAGCGGCGAGCGACACAGATTGGCCGTGCAGACCAGCAGGACCGCAGGCATCTTGATCAGCGCGCCAGCTCAGCGCGCATGGCGTCGATCACGGCCTTGTAGTCGGGCTTGCCGAAGATGGCGGAGCCGGCCACAAAGGTGTCGGCGCCGGCATCGGCGATTTGACGAATGTTGTCCACCTTGACGCCACCGTCGATTTCCAGGCGGATGTCGCGGCCGCTGGCATCGATGATGCGGCGGGCTTGTTCCAGCTTCTTCAGCGCGCTGGGCAAAAAGCTTTGGCCGCCGAAGCCGGGGTTGACGCTCATGATCAACACCAGGTCCACCTTGTCGATCACCCATTCCAGCACGTCCAGCGGCTCGGCCGGGTTGAACACCAGGCCGGCTTGCTTGCCCTCGGCCTTGATCAGCTGCAGGGTGCGGTCCACATGCTTGGACGCATCGGGGTGGAAGCTCACCAGATCGGCACCCGCCTTGGCAAAAGCCACGGCCAGGGCGTCCACCGGCTCCACCATCAGGTGCACGTCGATCGGGCAAGGCGTGCCATCGGGCTTGACCGAATGCTTGCGCAGGGCTTCGCAGACCATCGGCCCGAAGGTCAGATTGGGCACGTAATGGTTGTCCATCACGTCAAAGTGCACCCAGTCGGCGCCCGCCGCCAGGACGTTGCGCACCTCCTCGCCCAGGCGGGCAAAGTCGGCCGAAAGAATGCTGGGGGCGATGCGGAAGTTGGTGGTCATGGCGGGACGGCTAAAAAGGAGTGAATGGGCACGAAGAACGCAGGCCTGGATTCTATGAGCCCGCCCGCCAGCGCGCTTTTGCCACCCATTTCAGGGCCTGCCGCGTGGCAAGCCCTGGGTGAGTCACTCTCAATCCCAAAGAGGCCTCAAAGAAGCCCCTCGCCGATCAGCGGCCCATTTCCTGCAGATAGCGCTTGCGAGCTTCGAACGCCGTGCCAGCAAAGTCGCTGAACACACCGTCCACGCCGGCACGGAAGTAGGTCAGGTACTCAGCCACTGGGTCGCCGCCGTAGACACCGGCCAGGCGGCCCGCTTCGCTGCGGAAAGTGAACACATGCACGGCCAGGCCGAGCTTGTGCGCATCGGCAATGACGCTATTGGGCACGGCCTTGTTGACCGCCTTGGCGCCGCCCTTGCCATCGGGCGAGGTCAGCAGCATCACTTCTGGCTTCCAGGGGCCGATGGCGTCGGCATAGGTCGCGATCTCGGCCAGGCCGGCGGGCGTGAGCATCACGCCAAAGTAACGCGGGTCGCCGGCCAGGGTCCAGCTATAGGGGCGGCCGGAGACGAAATGATCCGAGTTGGGCTGCTCGTAAATCATGGCGCCGGTTTTGTAGTCGACGTCGTTGCCGTCGATCAGCTGCACGGTTGTGGCCTTCATGCCCTGGGCGCGCAAATACTTCAGCGTGGCGGGGTCAAAGCTCTGCACCAGCAGGGCGGAGCCCTTGCTGTCCAGATTGTTAGCGCGGATTTGCTTGAGGAAGATGTCTTCGAAAGCGTGGTCGCCGCTGCCGCAGCCATTGGCCTTGGCCTGGCCGTTATTCCAGATCGGGTTCTTCAGCTCGGGGTAGACGCTGATGCTGCGGCCCTTGGCCTTGCTCTTGGCCACGGCAATGTCGATCACTTCTTGGAAGGTCAGCACCGGGTATTTGCCGTTCTGAGCCGTGGCCTGAACGCGGTCGGCGGCGTTGTCGTAGCTGGTGCCGCCCAGCCATTGCTTCAGTTCAGCGGCGGTGAAGTCGCTGATCGACCAGTCATTGGTATGGTCTTCGCCATCCACCACCAGCGACTTCAGCACCGACTTCGGGTCGGCCGGGTTGGTCAGGTCGCTCAGATAGCTGGCCGGGCCGCCGAATTTGGCGGCGTCATACTTCACCGGCACCAGCACGCCCGGCACGGTGCGCTTGCGCGCGGCCACCACGGCATTGGTCTTGGCCACTTCGGCGATATTGGTGTTGTCGCTGAGCCAGGGGTTGTGGCGCGCCACCAGCACGCAGTCCTTGGTGAGGTGCAGGTCCAGCTCCAGCGAATCAGCGCCAGCATCGGCTGCGCCTTCGTAGCTGGGGCCGGTTTCTTCCGGGAACAGGCCCGGCAGGCCACGGTGGCCGATCACCAGCGGGTCCAGCCCACCCAGCGTGGGCAGCGGCGTCTGCACATCACCGCCGCCACCGCAAGCGCTGAGGGCCAGGCCCGTCAAGAGCGCGGCAGCCAGGGCGGTTGCACGGGCACCGCCATTGAGATTGTTCTTTTTCATGAGGTCGCCCCAAGTTTGTGAATGCGGGCAGTGTGGCGAGCCTCGATGAAACGGCGATGACAGTGTGTACTTACCTGTGACGAGGCTCAGCGCGGGCGACGGAACGCTCGCCGCGCCACGGCAAGACCTGAGCCCATGCCGGAGCCCACCGCGCCCGACTCAGGGCCGCTTGAATTCGGCCCGCGCCTGATCCACCCGCTCGCGGGTCACACACCCCAGCGCGTGATCGTTGACCAAGCCCATGGACTGGATGAAGGCGTACATGGTGGTGGGGCCGACAAACTTCCAGCCACGCTTTTTCAAGTCTTTGGACAGCGCGCGTGAGGCCTCTGACTCGGTCAGGGCTTGCGGCGTTTCGGGCAAGTCGGCAGGGTGCGGTTCGAAGCGCCAGATATAGCGCGCCAAGGAGCCCTGCTCAGCCACCAGCTCCAGGCAGCGTTGCGCGTTATTGATGACGGCCTCGATCTTGCCTCGGTGGCGCACGATGCCGGCGTCTTGCAGCAGGCGCTCCACATCGTTGGCGCCGAACTGTGCGAGCTGCGCAAAGTCAAAACCCGCAAATGCGGCGCGAAAGGCCTCGCGTTTATTGAGGATGGTGCGCCAGGACAGGCCGGACTGAAAACCTTCCAGGCACAGCTTTTCGAACAGGCGCTGATCCGTGGCCACCGGGAAACCCCATTCGGTGTCGTGATAGCGCAGATAGCCTTCATCGCCGGCGGCGGCCGCGCACCAGCGGCAACGCGGCCAGCCGTCGGGGGGGAGATAGAGAGTTTGCTGAGTCATGGCGCTGCGCTTGCATTGAAGGGGCTTTGGCCCGCAGCATAGCGCCCGCCCTAGAATCAGCGCCATGGCAAACCCCCAATTCAAATGCAGTGCCCAGGTCGAAGTACTGGCCGAGCAGACTCAAGCCGAGCAAGGTGTTTTCGCCTTCAGCTACACGATCACGGTCGAGAACGTGGGCGACATCTCGGCACAGCTGATTGGCCGCCACTGGACCATCATCGACGCACGCGGCCATGAGCAAAAAGTGGATGGCTTGGCCGTCGTCGGCCATCAGCCGCTGCTGGCGCCGGGCCAGAGCTTCAAGTACAGCAGCTGGGCGCAGATCGGCACCAAGCAAGGCAGCATGCGCGGGCGCTTTTTGTGCGTGACCGAAGACGCCGAGGTGTTCTACAGCGAAGTGCCCGAGTTCATGCTGGCCGATAGCGGCGCCCTGCACTGATGGCACTTTTGGGCTTGCGCCGCAGCGTTGCCTGGGATTTGACCGCCCTGCTCAATGCCGCCGATCCACGGGCGGAGATGGCGGCGCGCAATTTGTGGCTGGCGCGTTTGCTGGAGTGGCTGCGCCACCCGGCCGAGCGCGAGGAAGCCGCCGTGCAAACGCCGCTGCCGCTGTTGCGGCTCAAGCACCTGCTCAATGTGCTGGACCGCCACCCCGAACATGCGCTGAAGGTCTCGCGCCTGCTCAATTCGATCTGGCGCGATCTGGACGCGGCCAGCCTTTTTGTGGATGTGGGCTTCGCCCCGCGCGTGGCCTTCTGGCCCGAGTTCTTCCACCGCCTGGGCCAGCATCTGCTGCCCAGCACCGCCGACACCAACGATCTGGCCGAACTGTTCAAGCTGCTCTTCCCCGAAGAGTCCGATGAGCAATGGCTGCTGGGCATCGATGCCAACTCCTTGCTGCGCCTGGAGCGCTTGCTGGAAGTCGGCAAGCCTGAAGCTGGCCCAGCGGACGGCAGCCGTGCGAAGCCCTGGTTGCAACCCATGCTGTTCGGCCTGACCGCCCTGGTCAGCGCGGTGCGCTCCGCCGGCCTCAACGGCACGCTGCGCCGGCGCATGAGCACGGCGCTCTTGACCGCCAAACCCTTCGAGCAACTCGCCAGCGCCTGCGATGCGCTGACCCTGGCCGTGCAGGCCGACGACCGCGCAGCCACGCTGCAAGCCCTGACCTTTTTGCGCGCCCTGCTGGACGCTTGCCGCAAGGCCGCCAATAGCGTGCCCGAGCATCTGGAACAGTTCGGCGTCTCGGTGGACATCATGTTCTCGGTGGAGCAGCTGCTGGCACGCATCCAGCGCATCGAGGCCTTGCTGGACTGCCTGGCCGGCGAGCACCCGCAGCAAGAGTTGGCACGGCTGCTGGCTGCCCTGGTTCGCGTGGGGCATGAGCGGCGCAGCATCCGCACCCTGTTCGCCCGCCATTACTCGCTGCTGGCGCGTAAGGTGGCGGAACGCAGCGCCGAAACCGGCGAGCACTACATCACCCGCGACCGCGCTGACTACCGTGTCATGCTGCGCCACGCCGCTGGCGGCGGCGCCATCATCGCCGGCACCACCTTCGTCAAATTCCTGGTCATGGCCCTGGGCTTGAGCGCGCTGTGGGCGGGCTTTTGGGCCGGCATCAATTACGCGATGAGCTTTCTCATCATCCATTTGCTGCACTGGACCGTGGCCACCAAACAGCCGGCCATGACGGCCCCGGCGATGGCGCAGAAACTGCAGCACATCGAGTCCGAAGGCGGGCTGGAGAGCTTTGTCGACGAGGTGGCCAATCTATTCCGCTCACAGATCGCCGGTATCCTGGGCAATCTGGCAGTGGTGGCGCCGGTGGTGCTGGGCGTGCAACTGCTCTGGCGCGCCCTGTTTGGTGCCCCTCTGGTGGGCCCGGCGCAGGCGGACTATGTCCTGCACGGCCTGACCCTGCTGGGGCCAACCGTTTTGTTCGCCGCCTTCACCGGCGTGCTGCTGTTCGCCAGCAGCTTGGTGGCTGGCTGGGTGGAAAACTGGTTTGTGTTCCACCGCCTGGAAAGCGCCATCGCCTGGAACCCCAGCATCATCAACCGGCTGGGTGCCAACCGCGCGGCCCGCTGGGCACGTTGGTGGCGCGACAACATCAGCGGCGTGGCCGCCAATGTGGCGCTGGGCATGATGCTGGGACTGGTGCCACCGGTGCTGGCCTTCATCGGCCTGCCGCTGGATGTGCGCCACGTCACCTTGTCCACCGGGCAGCTGGCCGCAAGCGTCGGTGCATTGGGCCTGGGCATCTTCCACCTGAGCGCTTTCTGGTGGTGTGTGGCCGGCATTGCGGCCACCGGCTTGCTCAATCTGGGCGTGAGCTTCTACCTGGCATTGAAGGTGGCCCTGCGTTCACGTGGCATCCGGTTGGCTGATCGCTCGCGGGTCACTGCGGCGATCTGGCAGCGCCTGCGGCAGCACCCGCGCAGCTTCTTCTTACCGCCCAAAGCCGAAGCCGCGACACAAGACAAGGCCTAAGGCGGGCAGAGCGGGCTTGGCTTATTCTTGATCCCGATCGCCCCGGCGCTCGCCCCCTTTGCGGCCGGAGAACATGGTCCACCACACGATGAACACCAATAGCGCCAAGGCCAGCAAAGCCTCCAGCAAGATCACAGCCATGTCTTCTCCGTCCCGGGTTGGCCGGCTGCGGGGCAGCCTGGCGGCGCTGGCGATTCTAGGGCTGCTGGTGGCTTGCGCTGCGCCGCCTGCCCCACCGGTCAAGCCAAGCACACCCCCGCCCGCCGCCACGCCGGCGCTGGAAGAACAAGCGCCGCGCCAGCGCCAGGTCTTGCTGCGCGAGCGCTCGCGCTGGGTGGCCGCCGACTGGAGCGAGCTGCCCGGCTGGGGCCAAGATCGCGCTACCGAGCTATGGCCCGCCTTGCTGCAAAGCTGCGCCCGCCCGGCGCCGGGCTGGGCGGCGGTTTGCGCCCGCGCCCGCATGGAGCCGCCCCCCACAGACGACACCAGCGCCAGCCTGTGGCTGATGCAACATCTCCGCCCCTACCGGGTGGAAAGCCTGGAGGGCGAAACCCAAGGCCTGCTGACCGGTTATTTCGAACCGCAGCTGGAAGCCACGCGGCGGCCGCAAGGTGCCTTCAAGGTGCCGGTGCTCGGTGCGCCGGCGGATCTGCAGCAGCGCCGCCCCTATTTCACCCGCCAGCAAATCGAGTCCGAGCCGGCCGTGAAAGCCCGTTTGCGCGAGCGCGAACTGGCTTATCTGGATGACCCGCTGGACCTGCTGGTGCTGCAAATCCAAGGCTCCGGCCGCGTGCGTTTTTCCAGCCTGGACGGCAGCCAGCAATGGGTGCGCCTGGCTTTTGCGGGGCATAACGACCACCCCTACCAATCGATCGGCAAGACCTTAATCGAGCGCGGCGAATTGCGCCCCGGCGAGGCCTCCTGGCCGCAAATCCGCGACTGGCTGCGCCGCAATCCGCAGCGCAGCAACGAGCTGCTGTGGACCAACCCCCGCTACGTCTTCTTCCGCGAAGAAGCCCTGCCCGACCTGAACCTGGGCCCGCGCGGCGCCCAGGGTGTGCCGCTGACACCGGGCCGCTCCATCGCGGTGGACCGCAACAGCGTGCCCTATGGCACGCCCGTATGGCTGGATGCCAGCGAGCCCCTGAGCAGCCAGCCCCTGCGCCGCCTGGCCATGGCGCAGGACACCGGCAGCGCCATCGTCGGCGCGGTGCGGGCCGACTACTTCTGGGGCTGGGGCCGCGAGGCCGAAACCCAGGCCGGGCGCATGAAGCAACCGCTGCGGCTGTGGGCGCTGTGGCCGGACGACGGCACTGGCACCAGCCGCTGAATCGGCACTCGCCAGCACTATGGAGTGCGCGGCAATTGCGGCTGGATAAACCGCGCGCTGCGGCCTAGAGTTGAGCGGTGGGACGCGGGGTTTCGACCCCCAGCAAATCACCGCAAATGACAGGCAAGGAGTTCATCATGTCCAGCGCAAAACTTCATGTGTTTTCTGAAGGCGGCCTGCATATGGCGCTCTTGGTGGCGGTGCTGGCGATCTTTGCCGGTGTCTTGATTCAAGACCTCTTCCTCAGCGCCGAAGGCCAGGGCATCGTGCTGACAACGCTGAGCAGCGCCAGCTCGCAAGGCCAGTCGCCACCGCCGCGCTGAGGCCTAGCCTGCAGCACCTAGCGCCACAGGGCTGCAATCACAGCACCTGCACGCCTTTCCAAAAGGCGTAATGGCCCTTGATTTCCGCCGCCGCCTCGGTGGGCTCCGGGTAGAACCAGACCGCGTCCGGATTCATCTCGCCGTTGACGAACAAGCTCAGGTAATGCGCCTGGCCCTTCCACGCGCAACCGGTGCGGTGGTTGCTGAAGCTGGTGTATTCGCGCTTGAGCGACTCGGGCGGGAAGTAGTGGTTGCCTTCCACCAGCACCGTTTTGTCGCTCTCGGCGATCACCACACCGTTCCAAACTGCTTTCATTTCACGCCCTCTTTGCTGACTGATCGTGGGGGACTATAGCCAGCACCGACAATGGCGAGGTGAAACGCTATTACTCCCACCAAGACAAAGACATTTTCATCACCGCCGGCTCAGCCAAAGAGCTGGCGCCGGGCAGCTTCGGCGTCTGCGCCATAGGCGGCGGCGCGGAGGGCTGGTCGGTGGTGCACATCGGCCCGGAGGGCGATGTGGCGGACCTGGGGCAGGAGTACTACTTCGCCACGCCCGAAGAAGCCCTGGAATTCGTCAAAGAGCTGATCGACATGATGATCGCCGCGGCTGAACCCGGCGAATCGCGCTAACGAAGCTTTCGGGATTTCACCGACGTTTCAACGGTCTGCTCAGCAGCAGACCGGCCGGCTTTGGCGCAGAATGGTGCTATTCACATTTTGCGACTCAACTCGTGCCAGCATGAGCGAGGCCCATTCATCGCAAGCAGTTCAGCCCCAGCCGGCGACTACGGCGGTGGCGGCCCCTGACGACATCGCGTCGCGGCTGGACGCCTGCAAGCAGCTCTGCGACAACCTGGATGGCGACGCCCTGCACGCCGCGCTGCAAGCCCTGTCCAAGGCCGAGCTGAGCCCCGAGCAAACCTTGCTCGCGGAATTGCTGCGCGAATATCCCAGCACCAATCGCTCAGGCAAGAGCTTGAGCCAGCAGTTGCAAGAAGGCTCGGTGCGGCTGGAGCTGGCCAAGGCCATGGGCTCGGTGCTGGCGCAGGCCTGGGCCTGGGAGTCGCTGCAGATCGTGCAGTTCCGCCTGCGTCTGCATCACTCCGCCCTGCACAGCGCCGCCATGGCGATGGACCTGCTGACCCGCGCTGGCCGCGGCCACCAAGCCGCCGCACTGGGCTGTGCCTTGTGCGCGGCCCTGGTGGATGCCGAGCTTTACGCCGAAGTGATCACACGCAGCGCCGCGCTGCTGGCCAGGCGCGACTTGCTGCAACCCAGCGCCATCTGCGCCGTCTTGAACAGCACGGCTTCGGCCCATTTCTTCCTCGCCAGCAATCTGCCTGAATCCGAGGCGGGGCCGCATTGGGCCGCCTGCTTGGACATGCATCAGCAATCCTTGCAAGTTGCCCGCGCGGCCGGCATGACCACGCGCGCCACCATCTCGCATTTGAATCTGGCCGTGGTCAACGCCACTCTGGGCCAGTCAGTAGCGGCCCAGCAACATTTGACGCAGTTCGATTTGGTCTGCGAGGAGACGCTGGCGCCTCTGGGCATCAGCACGGTCTGGCGCGGTTGGCGGCGCCTGTGCGCCGCCATGCTGGCCTGCCAAAGCGAGTCAGCCGACGCAGGATGGGCGGACTTGCTGGATCTGGCCGACTCGCTGCGCGGGCAAGAAGGCGTGCATCAACATATTTGCGAAGCCGCACTGGCCACCATCGTGCGCCTGGGGCGTCAGCAAGGCCGCTTCGAGCAGGCCCTGGCCGCCAGCCAGGAGTTGCTGCATCTGCAGGTGGAGTTGCGGCGCAAGCTGTCCAAGACCCTGGCCGACACGGTGGACGATGTGATGGAGCGGCCCAAGCTGCAGCAACGCAATGCGCAGCTGGCCGAACAAGGCATCTTGCTGGAAGGTTCGCTGGCCCAGCGCAATGCCCAGTTGCAACAGGCCTTGGCGGAACTGCAGGCCGAAGCCCGCACCCGCCGTGCCGCCGAAGCCGAGCTGCAAGCCGCCCACGATGAACTGGAAGACCAGGTGCGCCTGCGCAGCCGCGAGCTGGAAACCGCCATGCAAGCGCTGATGCGCCAGGAACAGCAACTGGCCTTGTCGCGCATGGTGGTGGGCGTGGCCCACGAGATGAACACACCGCTCGGCAATGCCCGCATGGCGGCCAGCACCATGCAAGCCAGCTGCACCCATTTGCTGGCCGACCTGCAGACCAATCAGATGCGCCGCAGTGAATTGCAAAGCAGCCTGGCCACGTTGCAAAGCGGCAGCGCCGTGATCGACCGCGCACTCGAGCGCGCCGCCACCCTGGTGCAGCGCTTCAAGGCCTTGGCCATCAGCCAGCATGACGAAGCTCGCGTGGACTTTGATGTCGTGCAGCTGCTGCGCACTTGCCTGGAAAGCTGGCAGGCGAAGCTGGCCGACAGCGGCGTGCGGATTCAGCTCGAGCCAGCGCCCGCGGCCTGGCGCCTCCAGGGCTACCCGCGCGCATTGGACGAAGCCCTGCAGCAATTATTTGAAAACAGCTTGCTGCACGGCTTCACGCCAGGCCAAACAGGCCTGATTCAAATTGGCTTGGCCCACGCCAAGCCCGCGCATTTGCAACTGAGCTGGCAGGACGACGGCCGCGGCATTGCCGCCGAACACCTGCCCCATGTGCTGGAGCCTTTTTTCACCACCCAGCTGGGGCAGAGCGGCACCGGCCTGGGCCTGAGCTACGTCAACAGCTTGGTTTGCGACCTGATGGGCGGCCAAGTCAAGATCGACAGCGCGCCGGGTCAGGGCTGCAAGATTGTCTTGCTACTGCCCTTGCAGCAAAGCTAGATCCCAGCGATCAAGCCTGCTGGTTGCGATCAGGCAAGAGGGCCGAGAAAGCTGCGGCCACTTGCTGATTGGCGCTTACTTAGGCTGACCAGCGCCGATCAGCCCGCTGCCAGCATCGCGCTGGCCAGAGCCTCGGCCACCTCGATGCCATCGACCCCCGCGGACATGATGCCGCCGGCATAACCCGCACCTTCACCGGCGGGGTACAAGCCCTTGACGTTGAGGCTTTGGTAGTCGCGCCCACGGGTGATGCGCAGCGGTGAGGAGGTGCGTGTTTCCACCCCGGTCAGCACCGCATCGGGCATGGAGAAGCCGCGGATCTGGCGCTCAAACGCGGGCAAGGCCTCGCGGATCGCGTCCAGGCAGTACTCCGGCAAGCTGCCGCGGCCTTTTTGCTGCAAATCGGTCAGCGTGATGCCGGGCTTGTAAGACGGCTCCACATTGCCCAGCACGCGGCTGCGCTGGCGTTTGATGAAGTCGCCCACCAGCGCGCCGGGGGCTTTGTAGCCGCCCTCACCCAGCTCGTAGGCGCGGCTTTCCCAGATGCGCTGGAAGGCCATGCCGTCGAGCGGGCTCACCGGGCCGTCGGTCTTGCCGTCTTGCCGATAGTCTTGCGGGCTGATGCCGACGACGATGCCGGCATTGGCATTGCGCTCATTGCGCGAATACTGGCTCATGCCGTTGGTGACCACACGCTCGGGCTCGGACGTGGCCGCCACCACCGTGCCACCGGGGCACATGCAAAAGCTGTAGACCGAGCGACCGTTTTTGGCGTGGTGCACCAGCTTGTAATCGGCCGCGCCCAAAATCTCGTTGCCGGCATTGGGGCCGAAACGGGCCTTGTCGATCAGGCTTTGCGGATGCTCGATACGGTAGCCGATCGAGAAAGGCTTGGCCTCCATGAACACGCCGCGCTCGTGCAGCATGGTGAAGGTGTCGCGGGCGCTGTGGCCCAGCGCCAGCACGACGTGATCGGTGCGGATCTGCTCGCCGCTGGCCAAGCTCACACCGCGAATATGTTTGCCCTTGGGGCCGTCTTCGATCAAGACGTCGGTGACCTTTTGCTCGAAGCGGATCTCGCCGCCCAGGGCCTCGATGTCGGCGCGCATCTTGATCACCATGGACACCAGGCGGAAGGTGCCGATGTGCGGCTTGCTGACGTACAGAATCTCTTCCGGCGCGCCGGCCTTGACGAATTCGGTCAGCACTTTGCGGGTGAGGTGGCGTGGGTCGGAGATCTGGCTCCACAGCTTGCCGTCCGAGAAGGTGCCCGCGCCCCCTTCGCCGAATTGCACATTCGACTCCGGGTTGAGCTCGCTCTGGCGCCACAGGCCCCAGGTGTCCTTGGTGCGCTCACGCACTTGCTTGCCGCGCTCCAGCACGATGGGGCGCAAGCCCATTTGGGCCAGGATCAAGGCGGCAAAGATGCCGCAGGGGCCAAAGCCGATCACCACCGGGCGCGGCCGGGACTCGGCGGCGTAGAAATCCGCCGGCGCGTGGCCGACAAATTTGTAGCTGGTGTCGGGCGAAGGCTTGATGTGCGGGTTGGCGGCATGACGCGCCAGCACTTCGGACTCAAGCCCGGCGGCCAGCTCACAGTCGACCGTGTAGATCAGCAGAATGGCCGAGCGCTTGCGCGCGTCATAGCTGCGCTTGAAGACGGTGAAGTTCAAGAGCTGCGCATCGCTCGCCAGGCCCAGGGCTTGCACAACAGCGGGGCGCAGCGCGTCCTCGGCATGGTCAAGCGGCAGGCGGAGTTCGGTGATGCGAAGCATGGTGAAGGGTGTTTCAGTGAATCAAAGTTTGACCGGAATCTTCACAGACTCAGGGTCGAAAAAACAAAAGGCCCTGCCAAAAGGAAGGGCCTGATGTTTTCAGCAAATCCAGCAAGTTCGGCCAAATGCCGAGGCTGAATTAACCGCCGTTGCTGCAACGCTTGCCGGGGTTCTTCTTGCTGCGGGTGTGCGAACCACGCTCCAGGCTGCACTTCTGGCCCTTGGGGGCAGTGAAGGTCACGCCCTTAGGAGCGACGGGACGGGGAGTGGCGCGGCTAGCGGCTTCGGTAATGATTTTGTTGCCCATGAATGGCTCCGGTACAAGGGATTGGATGCAAGAAAAGGTATTGCAAAAGATCACCAACCCGCTGCCGCAGCCCCGATTCAGACTCTGCCGCCCGGCTCAATTCGAAAAATGAAGCCAGGGCGTAAAACCCGAAAACAAAGCCAAACCCGGCGCGACTGAGTTGGAATGAACCGCGCATTTTACGGTGTTCTGGGCCCAAGCGCTTTTTCTGACGCTGACGCGGCCCGAAACCCTGCAAATTGAGCCACCGCGCGCCCGATTGTGGGCGCCGCGCCACGGCCACGCCCCCAAGCCCAAATACTGGGGTCAGAGTCGATTTATTGAGCCGGCAAGTTAATCGACTCTGACCCCAGTTTTGAGAGCAAGAGCCGTGCGCCTGCCGGGTTGGTGGCGCAGGGGATGTTGTGCACATCGCAGGCGCGCACCAGGGCGTTGATGTCGGGCTCGTGGGGCTGCGGGGTCATGGGGTCGCGCAGAAAGATCACCACATCCACCTCGCCGGCCGCCAGGCGGGCGCCGATTTGCAGATCGCCACCCAAGGGGCCGCTGAGCAGGCATTCCACCTGCAAGCCGCATTCGCGCTGCAGGCGCCCGCCGGTAGTGCCGGTGGCCAGCAAATGGCAGCTCTGCAAAAAAGTCTTGAATTCGGCCGCCAGGGCGACCATCTGGTTCTTCTTGCCGTCGTGGGCGATCAGGGCGATGTTCATGCCCAAATCCTAGGGCAGCTAGGGCGAGGCGAGTTACAAACCAGCGTCAAGTTGCGGCGGAAGGGGCCGCACTCACGGGCGCTGCAGCGCTAGGCAGTTCCACCCGCACCGCCAGCCCGCCCAGCTCCGCCGAAGCGCCGGCACTGATGCGCCCACCATGTGCCGCCACGATGCGCTGGGCAATCGACCAGCCCAGGCCGCTGCCCGGCTGCTCATGCCCCAGCACGCGGAAGAAACGCTCGCCCAGGCGGGCCGCGTCGGCCGGGCTGAGGCCGGGGCCGCTGTCTTCTACCTGCAGCAAGACGCCTGCCGACCCGTTCGCGCTCAAGCTGAGGCGGATTTGCGCGGCAGTCGGGCTGTAGCGGATGGCGTTGTCCAGCAGATTGCGCAACAGCGCCGCCAACAAGCTCGGGTTGCCCGCCACCCAGACCGCCGGCTCAGCCGCTACTTCCAGCTGCTGGCCTTTTTGCACCGCCTGCACCGCCAATTCGGCCACCTGGCCGCGCAGCACATCGGCCAGATTGAGCGCCTGCATGGCCGGCATCTCGCCAGCCTCCAAGCGCGACAGCGTCAACAACTGATCCACCAAGCGCCCGGCCCGGTCACAGCCCGCCAGCGTGGCATGCAGGGCGTGCTGACGCAGTTGGGCATCAGGCTCCGCCAGGGCCACTTGCGCCTGGGCGCGGATGGCGGCGATGGGGGTGCGCAGCTCATGCGCCGCGTCGGCCGTGAAGCGGCGCTCGGCCTGCATCAGCGCGGCAATGCGGGCGAATAGATCGTTCAGGGCCTGCAGCATGCCCTGGGTCTCGCGCGGCGCGGCGGCCAGATCGAGTGCGCGCAGATCACCGGCGGGCCGGGCAGCCAGATCGGCCTGAATGCGCCGCAGCGGCGCAAAGCCGCGCCACACCCCCCACCACAGGCCGGCAGCCAGCAAAGGCAGGGCCAGCAGCATGGGCCAGAGCGTGCTACGCAGCACCGCCATCAAGATGGCGTCGCGCGAGTCCATGCGCTCACCCACCAGCACCAGCACATCGCGCTCTTGCCCGCGGGCGACGAAGAAGCGCCAGGACTCGCCGTCCCGCTTTACCGTTCTGAAGCCGCCCACGCGCACTTGTTCCAAATCCAGCATGGCTTGCGCTGGCGCATTGGCCGAGCGCAACGCCAGATGCCCTTCGTGAAAGACCTGAAACAAAACCTTGGGGGCTTAGCGGTGCAGGCTGGGCGCGTCCACCTCATGCGCATCCTCAGCGAATTCATGCGCGGCCTGCTGTACCACCAGCAAGGCAGCGGCCTGGGCCAGATGGCCGTCCAGCAGCTCGGTCAGCTCATGCCGGGCATCCCACCAAGTCAGCGCCGCTGTGGCCGCCCACAGCAGGCAGACCAGGCTCAACACAAAGGCGAGCAAACGGCCTTGCAGGGACGGCGCGCGCTTGGTCGGCCGGTGCCTCCTTGTCATCACGGCGCCGCCTTGGCGGTGAGCAAATAGCCCACGCCGCGCACGGTCTGGATCAGGCCGGCACCGAGCTTGCGGCGCAGATGATGCACATGCACCTCGACGGCATTGCTGTCCACCTCGCTGCCCCAGCTGTAGAGCTGTTGCTCCAACTGCTCGCGCGACAGCACCCGGTCGGCATTGAGCATCAGCGCTTGCAACAGATCGAACTCGCGGGTGGACAAAGCCACCTCCACGCCGGCTTGCCGCACGCTGCGCGCGGCAGGGTCCAGCTGCAGGTCTTGCGCCACCAGGCATTCTTGCGCCTGGCCGTGGGCCCGCCGCACCAGGGCACGCAGGCGGGCGGCCAACTCATGCAGATCGACCGGCTTGATGACGTAATCGTCGGCGCCCGCGTCGAGCCCGCGGATGCGCTCGGACAAGGCGTCACGGGCGGTCAGCACCAGCACCGGCAGGGTCAGGCCGGCGCGGCGCCAGGCGGCGAGCACATCCATGCCATCAAGCTTGGGCAGGCCCAGGTCCAGCACCGCTGCGGCATAGCTCTGGGCGCGCGCCTCGCGCTCGGCCGCCAGGCCATCGCGCACCCAATCGACCTGAAAGCCGAGCTGGCGCAGGCCGGCCCGCAAGCCATCGCCCAAGAGCGGGTCGTCTTCTGCAAGCAGTATTCGCATGAGGAATTATTGCCGCTCAACCTAGATTCGGCAGTTGGACGCGCCCGAAAGGATCGCAAGGCGGTGCGAGGACAAGGCGCGCCGACGAAGTGGGCTCTTGCCCACAAGGAGAAGCAACGCCGTCCGCGTGCTGCATTGCGAGCCAGGCGGGCGCGTAGCGCTGTCACTCAATGGCTGAACGCAATCAAGCAGGGCAAAGGTTCTAGGCATAGAGCTTTCCAGGTCAGAACAAGCGGTCAACTGCCGAATCTAGGTTCATTCATCATCGTCATGATGCTGCTGCGCCGTTGCCGCTGACACCACAGGCGCCTGCTGCCACTGCCAAGCCCAGAAGCCCAGCACCGCCACCAAGATCAGGGCCGCCAGCGGCGCCCAGCTGCGGCGAATGCCTTGCTCGGGTCCGGCCAGCTTGCGGCCTGTGATCATGGCGCGCGGCAGGTTCTCGCGGTGCAGCCAGCTCGACACCAGCACGCCCAGCACATGTAGGCCGATGACGGCCAGCAGGCCGTTGGCCAGCAGCTCATGTGTCTCCTCCAGCCATTCGCCGCCCAAGTCGGTGTAAGTGGCATAGCCGCTGGCGGTCAGGCCCAGGGCCAGGCCCAGCATGGCCACAATCGCCAGCGCGCCGGCCGGGTTGTGCCCCGCAAAGTGCTGCGGCCTCCCCTGCAACAGCCCGCGCAGATAGGTCAGCACCGCGGCTGGCCCACGCACGAAGTTGGCAAAACGCGCATGGCGGCTGCCCAGCAGGCCCCACACCAAGCGAAAGATCACCAAGCCGGCCAAGGTATAGCCCAAGCTCACATGCACCAAGCGCCAGCGCTCGGTTTCGGCGGTGAGGTAGGCGCCGGAGAAGCTCAGCACCATCAACCAGTGCACCAAGCGCTGCGGCAGATCCCAGATCAGCTGGCTTGACGCACCAGGGGTGTGGCTGGCAGACGCGTGCGACCCAGCTGCGTCAGCCGAATCAGCCGGCTTAGCGGGGGATGCGGACATCGTGTTCATTGAAATTTCCTTTGGAGTCGGCTTGGGTATGGCAGGCCGCGCAGTTGGCGGCGCTCTTGACGGCGGGCAGCTTCCAGCTGGCGGCCGAGACCTCGTCGTGCTTGCGCACAAACCAGGCGCTGCGGGTGATGCGGTCTTGTGGCGGGTTTTCAGCCGCCCGCTTGCCAGTGCCCGCGTTGGCCGTCAGCCAGGTGGACAAGGCCTTGACCGTCGCCGGATCCAGCGAGGCATCACTGCCGAAATGCTGCGGCAGGCCTTGCATCAAACGCTGCCAGGACGCGGCCTGCAGGAACTGCGGCGGATAAGCCATGTGGCAGGCCGCGCACTCCTGCTTGTACAGCGGCAGCAAGGGCGCGCCGGCAGCGCGTGAGCGATCGCCATCGGCACTCACCGGCCCGACGGCGAGGCCGCCCAGCAAGAGGCCGGCAAGGATGGCGCGGGCTCGGTGGAATTTGTTTGCACTCATGACCAGCTCCTATTCAAGGTTTGAGCGTCAGCAACCAACTCAGCACATCGGCCTTCTCGCCAGGCGTGCAGGCGCGGGCCAGCACGTCTTTGCAGTTGCGGCCAAACCATTTCTCTACCTTGGCGCTATCGCTGAAGCGGGCCGGATTGAAGGCCGGCGCCAGGGGCTGGATCGGCTTCGCCGTGGCCGCATGCTGGCCAACTTGGGTGGGCAGCACACCGTGGCAGGACGCGCATTGCCAGCTCTGCCCATGGTTGCGATTGAAGAATTGCTGCCCACGCTGCGGGCTGGCCGGCACGCCAGCTTGGGCGCTGTAGGCGGCCAACATCTGCTCGGGCGTGTCAGCCTGGGCTGCAGCAGCCAGCAGGGTCAGCATCAAGGTCGCGGAGACTCGTTTCAGAAAGTAGGACATCGCAGGCTCTCTTTCCTTTTCACCAGCTTGTTATCGATGCCTGTCATGCTGCCCGGCTGGGCTTAGGGCTTTCTTAAGAGCCGGCTTGCGGCATGTCAGCGCGGATGCACTCAGAAAGCCTTAAGCTCAGTCGCCGAGAATGTCCGCCTGCCTCGCTCTGCCCTGCTGCCCCACCATGCCCCCTCATTCAGAATTCAAGCCCCACACCAGCGACCACGAAAGCACCGAGTTGGGCGAGGACGGCCTGCCCGCCCTCAGCCCGCAAGAAAAGGTGCGCGCCGCTTCGCGCAGCACCTGGGTCAGCGTGGTGGTGAACGTGGTGCTGACCAGCGTGCAGATCGTGGTGGGCATCATGGCCAAGTCACAGGCCTTGGTGGCGGACGGCATCCATTCGCTGTCGGATCTGGTATCGGACTTTGTGGTGCTGTTCGCCGGCCACCACAGCCGCAAAGATGCCGATGAGGACCACCCCTACGGCCACCACCGTTTCGAGACCGCCGCCTCCTTAGTGCTGGGCTTGATCCTGCTGGCGGTGGGCGTGGGCATGCTGTGGTCGGCGGCGCACAAGCTGCAGGACCCCGACAGCATTCCGGTCGTGCATGGCACGGCTCTTTGGGTGGCGGGCATCGCCCTGGTGGCCAAGGAAAGCTTGTTCCGCTACATGCTGGCGGTAGCCACGCGGGTCAAATCCAGCATGCTGGTGGCCAATGCCTGGCATGCCCGCTCGGACGCCGCTTCATCGCTGGTGGTGGGCGTGGGCATCATCGGCAATCTGGCCGGCTACCCGCTGCTGGACCCGATTGCGGCGCTGATCGTGGGCTTTATGGTCGGCAAGATGGGCTGGAGCTTCGGCTGGGACGCGCTGAACGACTTGATGGACCGCGCCATTGACGAAGAGGAAGTGGCCGCCATCCGCAAAACCCTGGAAGAAACCCCCGGCGTGCATAACGTGCACGATCTACGCACCCGCAAGATGGGCGATTTGATCGTGGTGGACGCGCATTTGGAGGTGGATGCGCTGATCACCGTCGAGGCCGGCCACGATATTGCGGTGCTGGCCCGCCAGCGCGTGCTGCAACGCCACCGCGTGCTCGATTTGATGACCCATCTGGATCCCTGGCGCAAGCCCGATCTGGATCACGGGCCAGGCCGCAGCTAAGGCTGCAAGCCGGCAGCCAAGGCGGCTCAGGGCGCGCCGAAGCTCCACTCCAAACGCGCGCCAATCAAGGTGCTGCTAGCCTCGCGCCGGCCACCCGGATGCCACAGGCGCTGCAGCAAGGGCTGCACCGCCAGCGTCGGCAGGGGCTGCCAGCGAGCACCGATTTCCAGCGCCAGTTCATGGCTGCTGACCGGCGTGCCTGTGGCCAGCTGCGCATCGCGCCAGGCCTTGGCGTAATGGGCATAAGCCAGACCAGCGGTGAAGGCCTGCGGCGCCAGGTTCGCCAGCGCGGGAACAGAGGCCAGCGGGTGCTCGATCAGCAGGCCGGTATCCAGCGCCCAGTCCACCGCATTCACCTTGCTATGCGCCAGGCCGCTGCGCACAAAGCCGATGCTGCGAGTGCTGCCTTGGCCCTGATGCATGAGGCCTTGCGCCAGGGCGTAGATGCCGTGATTGCGCGCCGTGCCATTGTTGCCGGGCGCCCGCGACGGGCTCTGCGCGCTGTACTGCCACGCCCCCACGGCCCAATGGCCGGGGCCGTTGCTGCCGTCTTCACCGCGCTCCTGGTAGCCAAACTCCAGCACGCCCAGGGCGCCATCCTCACGGCTGAGCTTGACCACGGTGCGCCCCGGGTGCGCAGGATCACCCGGCACGCCGTCGATCAGCGCGGCCTGCACATAGTGACTGGCCCCCAGCGCCTGGCGCAGCCTAAGCGCCAGGCCCAGATTCGGAAAAATCGAGGGGCCGTTACGGCCGGTCTGCGAGGCATCAATGCCGATGCCGAAGGAGGGATTGATCAGCAGCGCCGAGGCCTCGGTGGCGTAAAACTCGGAGTTCAGGTCATACAAGCCAAACAAGACCCGCGTGCCTGAATCTGCGAATTCATGCTCAAGCCAGGTGGCGTACAGCCGCGCAGCCCCTTCCGCCACCTCCAGATTGCTCACGCCCTGGGTGCTGGCGATCAGCTGATTGGGCTTGCCGCCGTGGTTGAGCAAGGCTTCGATATGGAAGCTGGTGCCGGCCCAGCCGAAGAGCTGGCCGGCATCGGCATCGGCCCGCAAGTTCAGATTGCCCACCCAGCTATTGAGAGAGCCGGTGTTGGCATGCAAGGCGTCCGCCTTGTAGATGCCCGCCCATTGCCAGGCCTTGGGCGCAGCGGCAGCAGCAGCGGGTTCCGCCTCCAGCTCGTGCGCGGCGGCTTGGACCAGGCCCCATGCGGAGGCCAGCGTCAGCATCAATGCGGTGGAGCGGGGCGCAATAAACATTTTTGAAAAACTCATGCGCGCACTGTAGCTACTTGGAAACCCTCATCCAAGTTATACAAGTTATACAAGTTATCCAAGTTCAGTTCGGCCGCTTTTCTCGGCCAGATCGCTGCATGGGCCGCGCAGGCCCGCCGCCTCAGGGCTGCTTCTGCTGCGGCAAGAGCAAATTGCCCACGCCGAAGTTCATCGCATTCAGCAGGTCGCCATTGTCCTGACTCAGCTCCCAGGCAAACACACCGGCCAGGCCGGCCTTGACGGCGTATTGGCCCTTGGCGATGACGGCGCGCGGGTCGTCATAGCCGATGAAGAGCTTGTGCTTGGGGTGGAACAGGTTCCAAGCCTGGGTGGTGGGGTCAAGCCTTGCCTGCCAGCCGTGCAGGCCCTGGCCCTTGGCATCCAGGTAGCGGCCGGCGATGCTGCGGTAGCCCAGCGAGCCGTCGGCGCCGGGGAAGCCTGCGGCCTTGGCCGCGCCGGTCTGCGGCCCCGCGGCGCCGCTGAAGCCACGGCCATACATGGCCACACCGGCCACCATCTTGGCAGCGGGCAGCCCGGCTTGCGCCAGATTGCGCACGGCGCGCTCCAGGCTATCGTCCGCCTCGGGCGAACTGCTGCGCAGGCTGCTGTGATTGCCAACGCCAGCGGACCAGGCACCGTAATGGTCATAGGTCATCATGAAGACCAGATCCAGCGCGGGGCTGGCACGCTTGAAGTCGATCAGGCTGACGATGGGCTGGGTGGTGTTCAGGGCAATGCTGACCAGATAGGGCCGGCCGGTCTCGGCCGTCAGCGCGTCCACCGCTTGGCGCAACTCCAACAGCAGTTCCGCGTAATGTTTGCCGTCTTGCGGGCTGCCGAGCTGAACGCCGTTGGCGGCACCGTTATTGCCGGGGTGCTCCCAGTCGATGTCCAGGCCGTCAAAGCCAGGGTGATCGCGCAGAAACTGCACGCCCGAGGCAATGAAGACGGCGCGCTTTTGCGCGTCCCCCGCCAGATGAAAAATCGGGCCGGACCCGCCCCAGCCGCCCACCGAGGCCAGCACTTTCACATGCGGGGCGCGCGCTTTGAGGCGGCTGAAGGCGGCGTCAAAGGTTTTTTCCACCGGGCCGGTGGTCAGCTCAAAGTCCCGCTTGCCCGCGCAGCGCGCCGCGTCCTTGGGCAATTGGCCGGGGCCGCAGACGCGCAAAAAGGCGTAGAGCAAGTGAGTGACGCTGTCGCCGTTCAGGCGCTCGACATGGTTCACCGAATCCCACATCGGCGTGTAAACGCCCACCACCTTGGCACTGGTGCGTTCCACGGCCAGGGGCTTGCCGCTGAACAAAGGGTAGGCGGGCGGACTGGCGGCTGGGGCGGCATGACTTGCCGGCATGGCCAACAAGGCAGCGGCGGCAGCAAGGCTCAGGGAAACGAAAAACTGAGGACGGAGCGACATGGCGCGTAAGGGGCAGCTAAGGTTGCCGCTAGCCTAACAGTTTTGCGCTCACGAAGATGCCAATCAGATACCACTTAGCGAACAAGTCAAGGCGCCAGCTCGACCCGGATCTGCAACTCCCGCAGGCTGCGCGTTTCGGCGTCACGGCTGCTGGTCACGCCGCGCTCAGCGCGCTGCAGTTCGGCGCCGCTGCGCGCCACGGTCAGCCATTCGCCCAGCGGCACCATGACCGTGCTTTGAAACTGGGCCTGGCGGCCTTGGCCCGGCACATCGCCCGCTGAGCTCCCGCCCGCGCTGGGGCCGCCCGACAAGGCGGTCAGCGTAACCCGCACCGGCTGCTGCCCGCCGGGCCACTGCGGGTTGACGGTGAAGCCACTGCTGCGCTCAACCCAGCCGGTGCGCGGCAAGGCCAGGACCTTGGCGCCTCCGACCGAACCATTGGGCGCACCATTGCCATCAGGCGCCGGCCGCCCGCCCACCGTCCCTGCCTCCAGCTGCACACCGTAATCCAGCCACTGCACCGGCGTATGTTCGCTCAGCTGCACACTCGCCGTGCCACCGTTGAGCACCAACACGCGCTGAACCTGCTGCGCAGCCTCGTCACGGCGCTGCGTGCTCATCACGATTTGCCCGCGCGGTGACACCGAGCCCGCGGTGCCCACCACCACCGCGCCATCGCGCACGCCGGCCAGGGCGGCGCCACTGACGCTGCTCTCGACCCAGCGCATCTCGACCCACAAATTCTTATTGCGCGGCTCGGCCGCCGTGGCGGCCAGCGCCGTCCAGGCCAGCAGCGCTAGCGATGCCTTTACCAAGACCGACGTTCTCATTTGCTCGCTCCTTCCAGCTGCACCGCCGCACGCCAGGGCCGCAGCGGCCATAACAAGTTCAGCGCCAAGCCGCCCAGCACCAAGCCGGCCGCCAGCAGCTTCCAGCCCGGCAGGCTTTCACCCAGCACCCAGGCCGCCGTGCTCATGCCAAAAATCGGCACCAGCAAGGCCATGGGCACGATGGTGGCCGGGGCGTGCCGCGCCAGCAACCAGCCCCAGACACCGTAGCCGAATAAAGTGTTGCCAACAGCCTGCCACAGCACGGCGGCCCAGGTCAGGGCATCGGCGTGAGCCAAGCCTTGGGCCATCAGCGCCGGGCCTTCAATCATCAACGAAAGTACCAACAAAGGTGGCACGGCGAACACGCTGGTCCAGACCATAAAGGCCAGCATATTCACACGCCCGGCGCGCTTGCCCACCATATTGGCGCAGGCCCAGGAAAAGGCCGCCAACAAGATCATCAGCAGCCCCAGGGGCGTGGCGCTGCCGTCGGTGTGGCTGGCGATCACGCCAATGCCGGCCGCCGCCATCAGCAGTGCCAGCCATTGATAGGGCTTGACCATCTCGCGCGTCACCCGCATCGCCAGCATCAGAGTGAAGAAGACCTGGGTCTGGATCACCAGCGAAGCCAGGCCGGGTGAGATCGCGGCATTCGGGCCGCGCATCGCCAGAAACAGCAAGCCGAACTGACCCACGCCGATCAGCAGGCCATAGCTGGCCAACAAGCGCCAGGGCAGGTCCGGCTTCTTCAAAAAGAATATCGCTGGCAGCACCGCAAAGGCAAAGCGCAGGGTGGCGAACAGCAGCGGCGGCAGGGTGTTGAGCCCCAGGCGAATTACCACGAAGTTGCTACCCCAGATGGCCACCACGGCCAAGGCAAGGAGGAAGTGCTTGAAGGGCAGGCTGGTACTCGGGCTCATGCAGACCATTCTCAGGGCAGAAGCAAGGCGAGCCGAAAGTTTGCGGGGCTCAGCGGGTCAAGGCCAGAGCGGAGCACGCGCCGGGCTGCTGCCTGGCGCCAAACCCAAGGCATGCATGGGTTCAGACGGCGTGACCTGCAGATCCTTTGAACAAGAGGCGCCGCAACTGCGGCTCGACCCAGTCCAGCGACAGCAAAAAAGCCAGGCTGACCGTCAAATTGAAGACCAGATGCGCCAAAGCGACGACCAAACCCGGGTCCCCAGCCAGCGTGACCATGAGCTGAGAAAAGGGCGTCAGAAAAGGGAAAAAAGCCAGCGCCCCGACGGCATTGAATAAGCCATTCGCGATGGCTGTGGCGCGCGCCGTCGCGCTCATGCCCACGCTGGCCAACAAGGCCGTTGAGGTCGAGCCCACATTGGCTCCCACCACGATAGGGATGGCCGCTTCCGCAGGCAACACGCCTTGCTGCGCCAACAAAATCGCCACGCCGCTGGTCACGCTGCTTGACTGCACCAAGGCGGTGAAAACCACGCCCGTCACCAGCCCCAACCACGGCGTTTGCGCCAGCGCCAGCCACTCAATGAACAGCGGCTCTTGCTGCAGCGGCTTCAACTCCGAGGAGATGAGATCCAGCGCAAAGAAGATCAGGCCGAAATAGAACACCGACTTGCCCGCCATGCTGAAGCGCTTGGGCAGGGCCGTAAAGAGCGCGCCCAGGACAATAAATGCCGGGCCTATGCCGGTGAGCTTGAGCGAGACCAGCCAAGCCGTTGCCGTAGTGCCGACATTCGAGCCCAGCAAGACACCCAGGCTGGCCCGGAAGGAGAGTGCGGAGGCATCCACCAAGGCCGCGGTCAAGGCCGTGATGGCACTGCTGGACTGCACCGCCGCTGTGGCCAGCGCGCCGACGGCAAAGCCTTTCCACCGGCTTTGGGTAATTCGCGCCAGCCAGACCCGCAAGGACTTCCCTCCCACGAGTTGCAACTCGCTGCTGAAGCCCTGCAGGCCGTAGATGAACAAGACGATGGCGGCAACAAGTGCGACGAGTGAGTGAAAGCTGCTCATGCGCAAAGTCTAAAGGGCGGGGGCTTGCGCGTACCGCTGCGTCAGTTCAGCTGCCCCAAGGCTGACAGAACCTCAGCTTTGCGCAAACCAATCACGCTAGGGCCAGCTTTGCGGCGCAGCTGGCGGCAAGCCGCGTGGCAAACCGCTACCATGCAGCCTCCGCTTTTGCTGCGTCCCCTCTCTGGCCCCCCGCCCATCCATGAGTGCCGATCTTCGTTTCCTTGTTGTCGATGGTTTGACCGGCGTGCAAACCTTCGCCCGCCAATTGCTCGAAGGCTTTGGCATGGCGCCGGACAGCATTCGCTGCGCCAGTGAACCCGAAGCCGCGCTGGC
Organism: Paucibacter sp. KCTC 42545; assembly: GCF_001477625.1. Lineage (NCBI taxonomy): Bacteria > Pseudomonadati > Pseudomonadota > Betaproteobacteria > Burkholderiales > Sphaerotilaceae > Roseateles > Paucibacter sp. KCTC 42545. The sequence continues at coordinate 4,999,406 of NZ_CP013692.1, read as the reverse complement.
ACTGGGGCTGACATTCAGGCCCGACTTTTTGATCACCGACTGGTTCCCGAAAAGCGACATGACCGGCATCGGTCTGCATCAACGCCTCAAGCTCGAAAACCCCGGCTGCCGCTTAGCACTCTTGAGCTTCGAAGTCGGGCCCGAACAAGAGCAGCAGGCGCACGCCGCGGGTTCACGCTTTTTGTTGCGCAAGCCCTTCACCGCCGCCGAACTCAAGGCCACCATGACCCAAGCCCTGGCGGCCTTGGCCAAAGAGCGGCCAGAGCTGCATCAGCGCCTGAGCAGCGTCATGCGCGCCACCAACCCGAGCGCGCCGCTGCGCTTGCCCATTGCCATGCCCGTCATCCCCAGCCTGAAAGCCGGCGACAAGGTCAAACATGGCAGCATGACCGATACGGTGAGCTGCGTGGTGGTCAGCCAGGGTGAGTTATTGGTGCAACTCAAGGGTAGCCCGGCCTTGATCCCGGCCACCAAGCTCCAGCGCCTGTAAGCGGGTCAGCGCTCAAGCGCTGTTTCAAACGGCCAAGGTCTGACCCAGGACGCCTGAGACCCTCAGTGCTCGCCCACTGCGCGCAAGAGGCGGCTTCGCACCAAGGGGTGCCAGAGCCGGCTGTCCTGCACCGGGGTTTCGGCCGGCAGTTCAGGGTTGCGCAGCACCAGCCAGCGCCGCTCGGCCAGTTTGGCGCGCGCCAGTTGCGGGCCGACCCATTGCTCAAACAAGGCGGCAAAGCTGCCGTCGGCCAAGACCAAATCCCAACCCTGACGCAGGCGCTGCGCCAGTTCCGGCTTTTTCGAATTGACGAAGAAGTAATAGGCCGAGGGGTAGGCGATCAGCCAATGCTCCAGCACGATCAACTCCGGCAAGGCATCGACGATGGGGAAGACTTCAATGGCGCCCAAGGCGAACAGGTCGATGCGTTCCCGCTTGAGCATCTCCGGAAAAGTGCTCAGCCGAGGGATGCGTTCGACATGCCAGCCATTGGCATGGAGGATTTGGGTGTCGGGCCAATCGGCCACTTGGGCGAGCTTGAAGGCCTGCGCCTGCGCCAGGCTGCTGACACTTTCAAAGCGCTCACTGCGGCTGCTCAGGCTGATGGGCAGGCGCACGCCCAAAAGCCCGCGATACAGGCAGACACGAATCGGAATGCCTTGGCTTTCGCGGCTGCTCGTGCTCATCGAGCTCACGACATCTAGCTCCCCACTGGCCAGTTGCAAGAAGGCTCGGCTTTGTGACACCACCGCGCTGGGCTGAAGTTGGTAAGGGCCGTGGCTGGGAATAGTTTTGTCCAGCAGCAAACGCAGCACCGCTTGTTCGTAGGTGAGGACCTTGGCTTGCTGCTCTTGGCCCAGGGCATGGCGGATCAGCAAGGGCGCTGTTTCGGCCCGGGCCACCCAGGCGCCAGCCAGCAGCTGCAGGAAAAAAATCAGCAGCGTCAGCAGCACCGAAAGGAGCCGCCTAGGTACCATGACCGCGCAAACGGCTGACTTGAACATACGCAGAGTTTGCCTCAACTTGGCGCTACGCGGCGCCTCACGCTGGATTGGCGTGGTGCCAGCCGCAAGCAAGACCGGCCGCCCTATTCCTTCAGGTATTTGTCGTAGATGGCCTGCAAGCGCCCCGACTCCTTGAGCTGCTTCAAGCCCTGGTTGAAATCGTCACGCACTTGGGCGTCGCGAAAGAGCGGGCGGTAGTCCTGCGGATTGAGCTTGACGAAAGAAGTTTCATCGACGGGCTGAAGCGCGACGCCCTCTCGCTTGAGCTGCAGGGCGAAGTATTTGAAGATATTGCGGTCGCTGAGCACCACGTCGTAGCGGCCCAGCATCAAGGTCTTGACCTGGGCCGACTGGTCATTGATCTCCACATAACGCCCGGCGCGGCGCACCGGCTCCAGCCACTCGGGGTAGCGCTTGATGGCGCCGACGAAAGAGACCACGCTCAAACCATTCAGATCGGCCGGCTTGAGGATCTTGAGCTGGCGCCGGCTCAGGCTGATGAGGACGTTGTCGTAGGTGACGGCCGGGGCGCCGTAATGGGCACCGGCGGCGCTCAGGTCCTGGCCCAAGTCCGTCATGGCCGCATCCACCGTGCCGTCCCGAAAGGCTACCGGAATCCGCGCAAATGGAAAGTAACGGGGCTTGAGCTGGTGCCCCTTAAAGGCCAGCGCCTCACGCATCACTTCAAGCTCGATGCCGGTGTCGCTCGTGGGAAAGCAGAAGGGCGGAATCTTCTCGCCGAAGGCCATGCTGACTTCGGCGGCCCGCAGCGGCAGCGCAAAAAGCAGGCAATTTGCAAGCAGCGCGGCGAACGCCACCCATGCCGCAGGCAGCGCGCGAAAAGATCTGCACCCACTTCCCATGGCCGGTCCCTTCCCGCCCATGACGGGCAGCTAAGGAAAAGGCTATCACAGCTGATCGGCCGGTGGCACAGACCTTCTTCAGCGCACTTTCCCCCGCGCTTGTCCAAACTACTTCAAAAGACTCTGGTACAGCATGTCATACCGCTGCAGGAAGAAGCTGTTGTCATACTCAGCATGGACGCGGCGCAGATTTTCTGCGCCCATGCGCTGAGCCAGCCCAGGCTCGGTTGCGAATCGCTGTAAATGCGCCGCCAAAGCCGCGTCGTCGTCAGACGGGAAGAACAGCGCGTTGGCGCCATCGTGCAGCCAGCAGAGGTTGCCGGCAATCGCGGAGGCCACAATCGGCACGCCGCAGGCCATGGCCTCCAGCACCGAATTGCTCATGCCTTCCGAATGCGAGGTGTTGGCGAACAGATCGAACCTGGGATACCACTGCTCCGGCGTTGCGGTCTCCCCCACGAAATCGATCTTGCTGGCCGCAGCACCCTGGCGGGCCAGTTGCGAGAGCGCCTCTTGTTCCGGCCCGGCGCCGACCAGAACCAATCGCAACTTGAGTTGTGGCTGAGCCTGCACCAGGCGCTCAAAAGCACGAATCAAGCAAGGCAGATTCTTGATGGCATCAAAACGAGCAATCGTGCCGATGACGAATTCGTCAGCATCGCGACCGGTGTCGGGGCCGCGCTCGCTGCGCGGCTTGAAGCGGCCGAGATCCACGCCATTGGGCACGCAGACGATGCGACTAGAAGGCAGTTTCCAGCGCCCCTGCACGTCCGCCGCAATCGACTCATTGACCGCCACCACACGGGTCGCCAAGCGCGCCAGCGTGGCCGCCGCGATCTCACGCCGCAGCGGGAAACCGGCGCGATCCCGTTCATTACGGCCATGCTCACCGTGCAGCACCACCGGCACCCGCGCCAGCTTGGCCGCCAGCACGCCGTAAAACATGGTGGCCCAGTTGTGGGTGTGCACCACATCGAATTGCCCCTCGCGCATGAAGCGCGCCAAGCCCAGCAGACGGTCACGATGAAGGCCGGAGGGAATGGGGAAATAGGTATGGCGCTCGGGCGGCCAAGGCAAGGTGGCCCCCTCCACAGGTCGCAAGCTCAGGGCATGGATGTCATACCGGTCGGCATCAAGCCCAAGGCCCAGCCGCAGCACCCGGCGCTCGGCACCGCCCACTCCCAAGGCATACAGCAGGTGCAGCACGCGTACTTTTTTTTGCATTGTGTTGGGCCAGCTTTTCTTTTGCAGCGAGGTGTACTTCAGCGAGTTTTGTTCAATCACAGGTCAGACCCCTCGCAAGCTGCGAGCCGCCACAAAGCATAGGGGCGGAAAAATTTGGGTCAGCGCCGATTTATTCTGCCTGAAGCCCGAGTCATTCCGCGCGCCCGCGGCAAGCATCGCTGCGTCGATTTGACGCGCCAGCCTTGCCGCCACGCCGACATCAACACGCAACAATGGCCCGTTAGCTTCCCCGCGCCGGCGCCACTTGCAGCAGCAGCGCTGCCCATCAGCGTAAGCCCCTATTTTTGAGGGCAGCCCCGGGCTTGTTTCTGCTGTCAAATGCCCAGTCAAAGCCAGCAGCCACCCCTTCATTCAGCTATTCATGAGCCAGCCTGCATGAGCGCCATGTCGACCAAGCCGCGATGGCGCAGCCTTGGCTTGCGGCTTTCTGTCGTCCTGCTCACCCTGTTCTTGGCGGCCTGCGCCGGGACGGCACCACCGCCCCCCAAGCTGCCGCCCGCCTACGCGATGGCGCCGCAGGACTCCGGCGTTTGGGCGCAAACCGAAAGCCAAGTGGCCGCGCAGCACGGCAGCGACGCCTCCGGATTCCGCTTGCTGGAGAAGAACTCGGAAGGCCTGAAGTGGCGCCTGGCCCTGATCGACCAGGCCAAGCACAGCCTGGACCTGCAGTACTACGTCTGGTTTGGCGACGCCAGCGGTCAGTTGCTGATGGCGCGGGTGATCGCCGCGGCCGAGCGGGGCGTGAAGGTACGCCTGCTCTTCGATGACCTGAGCACCATGCTGCGCCATATGACGGCGCCGGAGTTGCGCGACGAGATGCTGGCCTATATTGACTCGCACCCAAATATTCAAGTCCGTACCTTCAACGCCTGGCAGAACCGCGACTGGATCGGCCGGATTGCCGAAGGCACGCGCGATTTCAGCCGCATCAACCGCCGCATGCACAACAAGCAGATGGTGGTGGACAACCGCGTGGCCATCATCGGCGGGCGCAATATCGGTGATGAGTATTTCGGCCTGAACAGCGAATTCAACTTCCATGATCTGGATGTGATGGGCGTCGGCCCGGTCGCTCGCCAGGCCAGCGCCGTCTTCGATCGCTACTGGAACAGCGACTGGGTGCGGCCGATTCCAAGCAGCAGCGCCGCGCGCAGCCAAGGCCGCATCACCGCCGCCGCCATTGAGTTGCCCGAGGCCGCTGCCGCACACCCCGCCATGCAGGACTTGCTGGCCGGGCGCCACAGCTGGACGGCTGAGCAGCAGCAACTAAGCGCGTCCCTGGCGCCGGGGCGCAGCGTGGTGCACACCGACTCGCCCTCGCGGGCCGAAGGCGTTCGCAACCATACGCCCGAGGCCTTCCGGGCCTTGATGCGCTCGGCGCAGAAGGAAGTGCTGATCACCAATGCCTACATCATCCCGGATGCCAACTTCATGCAAGACCTGGCGGACTTGGCTGCGCGCGGCGTGCGCGTGCGCATCCTGACCAATTCGCTGGCCTCGCATGATGTGCCGGCCGTCAACGCACACTACGAAGACTGGCGCGCACCGATTCTGAAGACCGGTGCCGAGCTGCACGAGTTAAGACCTGACCCCACGATCAAAACCGACTGGGTCGATACCGCGCCGGTGCGCTCGGGCTTTGCCGGGCTGCACACCAAGGCCATGGTGATCGACCGCGCGCGCAGCTTCATCGGCTCGATGAATCTGGACCCGCGCTCCGAGGTCATCAACTCCGAGATGGGCGTGATCATCGACAGCCCCGCCCTGGCCGCCACCCTGGCGCAGCGCATGGAGCGCGATATGAGCAGCGCCAACAGCTGGCGGCTGGCTTTCAATGCCGCGCAAGCCGTCGTCTGGCATGGCGAGCAGCAGGTACTGGAACAAGCCCCCGCACGCAGCCACTGGCAGCGCCTGCAGAGCTGGTTCTTCAAGCTGATGCCGTCCAGCTATTACTGAAGGCGCCGCTGACATGTGCCACACGATCTTGCGCCGTTGCTCCTTTGCTCTTGCTAGCCTCGCGGCCGCAGCGCTGAGTGCTTGCGTCAGCTTTTCACCCCAGCCCGGCCCTGACGCCCAAGTGCCCGGCAGCGGCAATTACCAAGTGCTCACCACGCCCATCGTGGCCCTGGGTGACACGCAGGAGCATGAGCCCACGGGCTGGCCGCTCTACGACAACGACAGCGCGGTGGACGCCTATGTGGAAGTGGCCCAGCGCCCGCCCGAACAGCCGCTGTTTGGGCGCCGCATCATGGAGTGGGCGCTACAGGCCCACCCCAACGAGAACTTTCTACATCTGGGCGATGTGCTCGATCTGTCCTGCCGCTCCGAAGCGCAGCGCATGAGCCGGGTCTTCAACGCGGCGGGCCGGGCCGGCGCCATCCTGCCCGGCAATCACGATGGGCTGATGTTTGGCATCTACGGCTACAGCATCATGGACGACATCCTCAACCGCGATGCGCAGAAGTGGAACCAGGCCTGCCGGCGCGGCGCAAGCTTGGAAGAGAAGGCCAACAAGGGCCAAAACGAGGCCTTCAGCAAACGCGACTTCATTCAGATGTATCTGGAGGGCCAGGCGGCCGTGCCCTCGCAGCCCGGCATCCAACTCCCCCCGGCCCGAGGCTCGCACCGCGTCAGCTGGCGCAACCCCAATGCCGAAGCCTTCCTCAGCGGCATTGAGGCCCATGTGCTGGACGGCTATGCCTATGCCGATTCCTTCCTGGCCCAGCGCATTCAGCTGCCACGGGCCCCTGGCGCCACACGCAACGTGATCGTCATTGGGCTGGACACCAACCAAGCCGGTCCCCTGGTCAGCAGCTGGGACACCTTGATGGGCCGCAGCCCCGGTAGCATCGGCCACGTCAATCTGGACCAAGTGCGCGCCCTGACGCACTGGGTCACCGAGGCCAAGCAAAAAGGGGACTTGGTGGTCTTTGCTGGCCACCACAACTGGCGCGCGCTCGGCCTGCCTTCGCGCTTGCTGCTGCGCAGCCTGATGTCACGAGTCGACCACCCCTTGGTCTACTTGTCGGCCCACACCCACCGCGGCTTCTGGGCCGCCCACCGGGAGCTCGACATCCGCCCGGTGCTGGAGCTCAACGTCAGCTCGCTGTCCGATTGGCCGGTGGCCTACCGCCGCGTCAGCTTCGCCTACGACGAGGCGGCCAAGCGCATCCTGGTGCGCGGCGAGCTGATGCCACATGGCGAAGACCCGGTGGAAAGCGATGACGAGCTGATGGCCGCCTGGGAAGGCCAAACCTGCGGCTCGCTGAATGTGCCGGTGGACGCGATCCGCGCGGTGGACGGCGAATTGGTGCGCAAGCAGCGGGAGTCGCGCGGCAGTCTGGTGGGCTGGCTGCTCAAACGCTTCGGCCCGGACTGTGAGGGCTGTGACGCCACGCTCTACGAACACGCCCACGCCTACCAAGACGCGATGCTGGACGCCATCATGCAGGTCAAACAGTTTGTCGATGCCGACACCCGCACTTTGATACGCGCCGAGTTCCCCAGCTGGTGCAAGGGCGCCAGCTTTGATGAATGCGTGGCGAACCTGCGGGCCGAGCAGCCCAAGGACTATGCCGAGCAAGTCGATTTATTCAGGCGCAAGGCCAAGCTGGTGGATTTGTTGGGCGGCCATCTGGACGACTTGACCGAGCCGCGCGCCAGGGCCTATATGACCTGCCGCGCCGTGCAAGCCGCCAAGCTCGACTTTGATGCCACCGAAGAAACGCGCAATGAAAATCGCAGTGAAGCCAAGCGCCGCGCCGAGCGCTTTTTTCTGACCGAAGCCAGTGTGGGCATGGACTGAATCGTGAGAACACCCCTGCTGCTGCTGACGCGAATTTGCCCGCCAACACTTGCCCTGCTGCTCAGCGCCTGCGCCAGCTGGGTCGCCCCACCGGCGATGATGAGTCCCTGGCCCATCGTCAACCTGCCGCGGGCCGCCGCCGGCATCCAAGACGAGCGGCAAGATTTTGGCGCCCTGTTTGCGCAAGAGCTGCTGGCCCACCCCGGCACCAAACCGCAGCCGATTCAGGCTTGGTTGTATGGGCTTGAGGCCACCCCGCCTCCTGCCAACCTCGCGGCCTCCAAGCCAAGACTGGCCGCGCTGGAGCAGCGCTTTCAGGCTCAAGCGCCCGGCAGCTCGGTCTTGCTGGTGCCCGGCTTGTTCTCCGACTGTTTTGAGGAACAGTCCGTGCCATTTGGTGACGGCGTTTTGCGCGAACGCGCGCTCAGCCGCAGCGAGGCTTATCGCCAATATGCCGATCTGGGCCTGGCCCAAGTTCAAGCGCTGAGCCTGCCCGGGCGCGAGTCCAGCGCCGCCAATGCCAAGCGCGTGGCGGCGGCCATTCGCCAAGAAGCCGCGCGCCCCGGCGTACAACGCATTGTGCTGATCGCCTATTCCAAAGGCGTGCCCGACACCTTGCGCGCACTGGCGCTGCTGCAGGCAGAAGCTGAGGGCTTGCCAGCGGCCGTGATTGATCTGGTTGCGGTGGCCGGCGTGGTCATGGGCACCCGTTTGGCCGACCACTTTGAAGACCTGTTTGAAGGCCTGTCCACCCGCATCAATGCTTTTGGCTGCACGGCATCAGATGGCCAGGAGGTCAGCAGCGTGACGCAGCGCGAGAGCGTGGCCTGGCTGGCCGCACACCCGCCACCCCGCAGCCTGCGCTACCACTCGGTGCTGGGCTTTGTGCCGCCGCATGAAGTAGGCATTTCGCTGCGCCCCTTCAATAGCGCGCTCAGCAATATCGACCCGCGCAATGATGGGCAGCTGCTCAGCCGGGACGCCATCCTGCCCGGCAGCAGCCTGCTGGCCGAAGCCCGCGCTGACCACTGGGACATTGCCCTGCCGCGCGAACGCCACCCCAACGCCTGGGTGCGCGCCAGCACCAGCGAGCGCGGCTATCCGCGCGAAGCCCTGTTCCGCGCCTTGGTCAAATGGACCTTGGGCAGCGGCCCCTGAGGCTGCGCTGCTGCGCACTCCTGCACGCCCACCACTCACTCTATCTACCCATTCAAGGTGACTGACCATGAAGATGCGTATTTGTCTTTCTGCCCTCCTCGCTGCGGCCGTTGGAGTTGCACCGCCAATCGCTTTGGCCGCCGAACCCGGCATTCAGGTCAAGCAGGTTCAGTTCAAGAAAGGCAGCTCCGGCAGCACCATCAAGGCCAGCATCAAGGGTGAGCAAACTATTGACTACAAGCTGCGCACGGGTGCGGGGCAGGTCTTGACCGTCAACTTCAAGCCCAGCAATCCCTCGACTTACTTCAATGTCTTGCCACCCGGCTCACAGGGCGAGGCCATTCACATTGGCTCGAGCGCCGGCAATGAGTTCAAGCTGGACAGCACCGAGGCGGGCGAATACAGCGTGCGGGTCTATCTGATGCGCAATGCCGCGCGGCGCAATGAGCACAGCAACTACCAGCTCAAGATCGACGTGACCGGCAGCCCCAGCAAGTGAGCTGCAGCTGCGCTAGGCCGCGCCCAAATGCCCCAGCGGCGTCACCCCGGCCGCCTTCACCTCGCCCAGAGAAAAGCGGGTGTGCACGTCCTTCACATTGGGCAGGTGCAGCAAGGTGTCGATGGTGAAGCGGGAAAACGCGTCCAGGTCGGTGGCCATCACCTGCAGCTCGAAGGTGCCAGTGCCTGAGATGTAGTGGCAGCTGATCACCTCGGGCAGCTGGCGCAGCGCCTCTTCCAGCACCTTGGTGGAGGCGCCGTTATTGCGGTCGGCATCCACCCGCACAAAGGCCAGCACGCCTAGACCTACCTTGCGACGGTCGATCTCCGCCCGGTAGCCGGTGATGAAGCCCTGCTCCTCCAGCCATTTGACGCGCCGCCAGGTCGGCGCCGCTGACAGGCCGATGCGGGTGGCCAGCTCGGCATTCGACAAACGCGCGTCGCGCTGCAGGGCTTGCAGGATGGCGATGTCGTAGCGATCCAGGCCCGTGGCTGCGCCGGGCGCACCAGCCGGCGCCCCTTCCTGCGACTCAAGGGTTTTTACTGAAGTTTGATTTTTCGAAATCATTCGCAAGACCTTCCGCAGTTCTCAGCATGATTATTGCGCGAACTGCGAATCTGGAGCGCCAAAAAGCAAGCACAGCAGGCCGGGCTTTTCATACACTCCCGTACCCGGTAAAAAGCCGAGAACCGCGCCAGCCACGGTGCGCCGCCACAAGCGGTCAGCGCCCTCGAAGCTGCGCCAGCCACACCACCCCTGGAGCCCAAAGCCACATCATGAATGCACCCCTGCCCGACCATATCTTGCGTGCGCTAGAGACCGTCACGCTGGACGATAAATACGCGCTGGACAGCGGCCGAGCCTTCATGAGCGGGGTGCAAGCCCTGGTGCGCCTGCCGATGTTGCAACGCACTCGCGACGCGATGGTGGGCCTGAACACTGGCGGTTTCATCAGCGGCTACCGCGGCTCGCCGCTGGGCACTTATGACCAAGCGCTGCAGGCTGCGAAGAAGCATCTGGCCAAGCAGAACATCGTGTTCCAGCCCGGCGTCAATGAAGAACTGGGGGCCACCGCGGTGTGGGGCACCCAGCAGCTCGACCTCTTCCCCGAGAAGAACAAATTCGACGGTGTGTTCGGCATCTGGTACGGCAAGGGCCCGGGTGTGGACCGCTGCATCGACGTGTTCAAGCACGCCAATATGGCCGGCACCGCCAAGCATGGCGGCGTGATCGCGGTGGCGGGTGATGACCACATCGCCAAGAGCTCCACCGCCGCGCACCAGAGCGACCACGTGTTCAAGGCCGTGGGCTTCCCGGTGTTCTTCCCGACCAGCGTGCAAGACATTCTGGACATGGGCTTGCACGCGTTTGCGATGAGCCGCTTCTCGGGCCTGTGGTCGGGCTTGAAGACGATTCAGGAAATCGTCGAAAGCTCTTCGTCCATCAGCGTCGATCCGGACCGCGTCAAGATCATCATGCCGGAGGACTTCCAGATGCCCGAGGGCGGCCTGCACATCCGCTGGCCCGACGCGCCGCTGGAGCAGGAAAAGCGCTTGATGGATTACAAGTGGTATGCCGCCCTGGCCTATATCCGCGCCAACAAGCTGAACTACAACGTCATCGAAACCAAGCAAGACCGCTTTGGCCTGATCGCCAGCGGCAAGGCCTATAACGACACCCGCCAGGCCCTGCATGACCTGGGCCTGGATGACGACACCTGCCGCCGCCTGGGCATCCGCCTGCACAAGGTCAATGTGGTGTGGCCGCTGGAAGCCACCATCACACGCGACTTCGCCGAAGGCCTGCAAGAAATTCTGGTGATCGAAGAGAAGCGCCAGATGATCGAATACCAGCTCAAGGAAGAGCTGTACAACTGGCGCAGCGATGTGCGCCCGCATGTGCTCGGCAAGTTCGACGACCATGAAGGCGAAGGCGGCGAGTGGAGCCTGCCCAACCCGAGCAGCAACTGGCTGCTGCGCCCGCAAGCCGACCTGACGCCGGCCATCATCGCCCGCGCCATTGCCAAGCGCCTGAAGAAGCTGGGCGTGGATGCCGATGTGATGGCGCGACTGGATGCCCGCGTGGCCATCATCGACGCCAAGGAAAACGCCCTCAAGGCCGAGGAAAAGACCGCCGGCGGCGCCGACCGCACGCCCTGGTTCTGCAGCGGCTGCCCGCACAACACCTCCACCCGCGTGCCCGAGGGCTCGCGCGCCGTGGCCGGCATCGGCTGCCACTACATGGTCAGCTGGATGCCCGGCCGCAACACCGCCACCTTCACGCAAATGGGTGGTGAGGGCGTGCCATGGGTGGGCCAGTCGGCCTTCACGAACGAGAAGCACATCTTCGCCAATCTGGGCGACGGCACCTACTTCCACAGCGGCTTGCTGGCGATCCGCCAGAGCATCGCCGCCGGCGTCAACATCACCTACAAGATTCTCTACAACGACGCCGTTGCCATGACGGGCGGCCAGCAAGTCGGTGAGCGCGCCGAAGGCCACACCGTGCTGCAAATCATGCAAAGCGTGACGGCCGAAGGTGTGAGCAAGCTTTGCATCGTGACGGACGAACCGCAGAAATACCAAGGCGTGTCCCTGCTGGCCGGCGTGAGCGTGCATCACCGCGATGAGCTTGACGCCGTGCAGCGCCAGTTCCGCGAGATCCCCGGCACCAGCGTCATCATTTACGACCAGGTCTGCGCCACCGAAAAGCGCCGCCGCCGCAAGCGGGGCAAGCTGGTGGACCCGGTCAAGCGCGTGCTCATCAACGAGCTGGTGTGCGAGGGCTGCGGCGACTGCTCGGTGCAATCGAACTGCCTGTCGATCGAGCCGGTCGACACCGAATTCGGCCGCAAGCGTCAGATCAACCAGAACAGCTGCAACAAGGACTACAGCTGCGTCAAAGGCTTCTGCCCCAGCTTCGTCACCGTGGAAGGTGGCGAGCTCAAGAAGCCCAAGAAGGACAAGAAACTCAGCCCCTTCGACAGCGCCAAGCTCGGCGCCATTCCTCAACCCGTTGTGCCAAATGCCGAGAAGGCCTGGGGCATTGTGGTGGGCGGCGTGGGCGGCACCGGCGTCATCACCATCGGCCAATTGCTGGGCATGGCTGCGCACCTCGAAGGCAAGGGCGTGATCACGCAGGACGCGGCCGGTCTGGCGCAAAAGGGTGGCAGCACCTGGAGCCATATCCAAATCGCCAACAAGGCCGAAGACCTGCACTGCACCAAGGTCGGCACGGCCGAGGCCAAGCTGGTGATCGCCTGCGACTCCATCGTTGCCGCCAACAAGGCCACCCTGGCCGTGATGCGCGAGGGGCACACCTATGTGGCGCTGAACACCCACGGCTCACCCACGGCCAATTTGGTCAATGACGCCAACTGGTCATTCCCCGGCGCCGCTTGCGAAAGCGCCGTGCTGGCCGCCGTGGGCCAAAGCCATCTGGGCATGTTTGATGCTGAGGAAGTGGCCGTCAAGCTGGTGGGCGATTCGCTCTACACCAACCCGCTGATGCTGGGCTATGCCTGGCAGCAGGGCCGCATTCCGCTGAGCTATGCCGCACTGATGCGCGCCATCGAGCTCAACAATGTGCAGATCGACAACAACAAGATCGCCTTTGAATGGGGCCGCCGCTGCGCCCATGATCTGGCCGCCGTGCAGGCCTTGTTTGTGGCCACGCAGGTCATCAACATCGTCAAGCGCCCGGGCGTGGAAGAGCTGGTGAGCAAGCGCGTCGCCTTCCTGACCGACTACCAGAACGCCGCCTACGCCGCCGCCTACAAGGCCCTGGTCGACAAGGTGCAAGCCGCCGAGAAGCCGCTGGGCGGCAGCCAGCTGAGCGAGGCCGTGGCGCGCTATCTGTTCAAGCTGATGGCCTACAAGGACGAGTACGAAGTGGCCCGCTTGCACACCGACAAGCGCTTCACCGACAAGGTGGCCGCGCAGTTCGAGGGTGACTACAAAATCATCCACCACCTCGCGCCACCGCTGCTGGCCAAGAAGAACGAAAAGGGCGAGCTGGTCAAACAGCAGATGGGCGCCTGGATCCGCCCGGCCTTTGGCCTGCTGGCCAAGCTCAAGGGCTTGCGCGGCACGGCTTTCGACATCTTCGGCCACACCGAAGAGCGCAAGACCGAGCGCGCGCTGATTGCCGAGTACCGCGCCAGCATCGAAGCCATCCTTGCCAAGGGCCTGACGGCAGAGCGCCTCAAGCTGGCCGTGGACATCGCCCGCATCCCCGAGGAAATTCGCGGTTATGGGCATGTGAAGGAGCGCCACCTCAAGGCGGCTCGCGCCAAGTGGGCGAGCTTGATGGGGCAGTGGCAGGCTTAAGCGCTCGCCGCCAGCCGGCCGGCGCGCTGCTGCACCTGCCGCTGCCACAGGGTGGCGCCCACAGCCAAGGCCAGCAGCGGCAGCACCAGCAGATTGACTGCTGCCCAGCCCTGGCTGGCGTAGAGCGCGCCGGCAGCCAGTGACGCGCCCGCCACGGCCGCGAAGGTGATGAACTCACCCGCGGCCTGGGCGCGGGCCCGGTCCACGGCGGAGTCGGCCGCGAAGCCCTGGGCCAGCAAGCTGGTGCCGCCCACAAACATCAGGTTCCAAGCCAGGCCATTGAGCGCCAGCGCCATGCCGAAATGAAGCTGCGTCAGCCCCAGCAAGGCAGGCAAGGCAGCCAGGCCGAATAGCGCGGTGCCCAGCAGCAGCACTCGCCGCACACCCCAGCGCGCCACCAGCTTGCCGCTGAAGAAGCCCGGCGCAAACATGGCAAACAAATGCCACTGGATCACCGTGGCCGCTGCACCCACGCTCAGGCCGCAACCCAGCACAGCCAAGGGCGTGGCCGTCATCACAAACATCATCACGGCATAGGCCACCGCGCTATTGGCCACCGCCACGACGAAAGCCGGGCGGCTGACGATGCGCCGCCAGGGCGTGGCGGCCTGGCCGGCCGGCAAAGCGGGGGGCGCGGCCATTTGCAGCCTGACCAGCACCAGGCTAGAAACCAGCGCCAAACCCAGCACCGCCAGGTAGGAGCCGGCAAAGGTGTGCGGCCCCAGCGCGTCGCGCGCCCAGGCGGCCAGTGTGGGCCCCAGCACGGCCGCCAGCACGCCGCCGCCGATCACCAGGCCAATGGCCCTGGCCTTGAAGTCGGCCGCAGCTGCCTCGGTGGCCGCAAAGCGGTAGTACTGGGCGCTGGCCTGAAACAAGCCCTGGAACAGCATGGCCAAGCAAAACAGCGTGAAGCTGCCCCGCACGATGGCCCAGGCCGCCAGACCTCCGCCCACGCCGCCGGCCAAGGCGCCCAGCAGGAATAAGGGCTTGCGCCCCCAGCGCGCCATCGCCAGCGACACCGGGATGGTGCTGCAGGCCGTGGCTACCGTGACCAGGGCGAAAGGCAAGGTGGCCAGTGCCTGCGAGGGCGCCAGATTCAGGCCCACCAGGCCGGTCAGCGTCAGGCCGATGGCCGAGGCGCACACATAAAGGGCTTGGCACAAGACCAACAGCCAGACTTGCAGTTTGGATTCATTCATGCGCCCAGTCTAGGCAGGCGTAGCATGTCTGTTCTGACAACATCACCGCAAATTCAGCCATGCCCGAAACTCAAGCCAACACGGCCGCTCGGCGCAGCCGCGTCATCGTGCTGCTGGCCTACGAGGGCTGCCAGTCGCTCGACGTGACGGGCCCCTGGGAGGTCTTCACCAAGGCCGCGCAGTTCAGCGCCCGCGAGGGCCAAGCACCGGCTTACCGGCTGATCTTGGCCTCGCCCAAGGGCGGCACGGTGCGCTGCAACTCGGGGCTGAGCTGGGCCGACTCCGTCCCCATTGCCGAGCTGCGCGGCAGCATCGACACCTTGCTGGTGGCAGGCGGCGACGAGCAGGCCTTCGATACCGGCGGCACGGCCCATGCCCTGCTGCCCTGGCTGCGCCGCAAGGCCCGGGTGGTGCGGCGCGTCGGCAGCGTGTGCACGGGTGCATTTGCTTTGGCGGGCGCGGGTTTGTTGGAGGGCCGGCGCGCCACCACGCATTGGCGCTCCTGCGCGGCCTTGGCGCGGCAATACCCTGGCATTGCGTTGGAGCCCGACGCCATCTTTGTGGCCGACCCGCCGTTCTACAGCTCGGCCGGCATCTCGGCCGCGATTGATCTGGCCCTGGCCTTGGTGGAGGCCGATCTGGGTCAGGCGGTGGCACTCGCGGTGGCGCGTGACCTGGTGCTGTACTTGCGCCGGCCGGGCGGGCAATCGCAGTTTTCAGCCGGCCTGCAGGCGCAGACGCGGGCCAGCCATCGCTTCCGGGATCTGCTGAGCTGGATGCATGAACATCCGCAAGCTGACTTGGGCGTGGCGGAATTGGCCCAGCGCGTGGCCATGAGCGAGCGCCACTTTGCGCGCCAGTTCCGGCAGGAAACCGGGCAGACCCCGGCGCGCTTTGTGGAGGCGATGCGGCTGGACTGCGCCAAAAGCCATCTGGAACAAACGCCCTGGCCGCTGGCCCGGGTGGCGCACAAGGCCGGCTTCGGTTCGGTGGACAGCTTGCAGCGCAGCCTCAAGCGCCATGCCGGCATCACGCCGGAGCAATACCGGCAGCGCTTTTCCAGGCAGGCCTAGGCTTTTGCGTTGCTGCTGCGCGCCGTGTTCAGGCTGAGCGCCAGGCCTTCGAACATCGCTTCCAGCAGGGCCAGCTTCTTACGCGCTTCCGAGCGCTTTTTGGAGGCGATGGCCTCAATGTCGATGAAGGGCTTGTCCAGCGCGCTCAGCTCGTAATTGCCGTCAGCACGCTGCACCGCCTCCATCTCCGTCCACATCTGGTCGTAATTGGAGGTGATGTGCCAGCGCCGCCACAGATTGATGCTGATGCGGTTGTGGTTGCTGACCAGCAGCACTTTTGAGCAGCCCAGCAAATGGGCGAAATGCCTGGCCGCCAGCACCAGCAAGCCGGCCGGGCGGGTGCTGTAGAGATCTTTGGTGGCTTCGCGCACCAACTCGCGGGCCTGATCGGTGGCCTTGCCTTGCAGGCGACCCAGCATCAGGCAGGGCTGCCCGTCTTCTTCGAACACCACCAGGGAAGCGGCAAAAATGTACTCACCCTTGTAGACCAAGCGCAGGCACAACTCGCCTTCACGGTGACCTTCGTGAATGGCGCTCAGCTCCAGCGCCATGCTGGCGCCGGACTTGCACTCCAGCTGCACCAAGGGCTGCGGCTGCTGCGAGGCGTCACGCACCCAGTCGCTCAGACCGAAGTCGCTCAGGAAGCGGTAATGCGCAATCAAGACATCAACCCGCTTGGCGCAGCTCAGGCGGTTCGACAAATAGGGGCGGTAGATCTTGCTGTGCGCGAAGGGGAACTGCGCCAGCTTGTCTTGCAGGATCTCGTTCTGGCCGACGAACTGCAGCCAGCGCCGCGTTTGCCGCGGGTGCAAAAGGCTGCCGATGAGAATCTTGGCGCGATCCTTGGGCTTGAGGGCAACCGGTTTTGAGTTCATGCAGGCGCTGACGGGGGCTGAGGCAAATAGGCGCTGGGCGGATGCCTCGCGCGGTGTTGAATTGTCCCTGACTTTGCCGGCGCTGCGGGTGGGCCGCCGGTTTGATTTCGCCGGGCCCTGATCGCCATCGCCGATGGCTGTGCCGCAAGGCAGCCAAGCTCGCCTGCTACGCTTGCCGCCTCCGCCATCTTTTCGCTCATCACTGCATGCCCGGGCCCTCCTCCAACCTCTCCGTCACCAAGCCGCTGCGGCTGCTGTTCTTGAGCCTGAGCTTGCTGCAGCCTGCAGCGTCGGCCTGGGCCGCGCCGCAATTGCAGGCCAGCGCCGAAGGCATCAGCGAATACCGCCTGGCCAACGGCCTACAAGTGCTGCTGGCGCCCGACAACTCCAAGCTCAGCACCCACGTCAATATGACCTACCGGGTCGGCGCCAAGCATGAGAACTACGGCGAAGCCGGCCTGGCGCATTTGCTGGAGCACATGATCTTCAAAGGCACGCCGCGCCACCCCAACCCCTGGGCGGATTTCGGCCGCCTGGGCATCAATGCCAATGCCAGCACCGGGCACGACCGCAGCAATTACTTCGCCAGCTTCGCCGTCGATGAGGCCAAGCTGCGCTGGCTGCTGGCCTGGCAGGCCGATGCCATGCACAACAGCCTGATCCGCCAGTCTGACCTGGATGCCGAGATGAGCGTGGTGCGCAGCGAGATGGACATCAGCGACGGTGATCTCGACTTCAACCTGGAATCGCACGCCTTGGCCGCCATGTACCAGTGGCACAGCTATAAGCGCCCGGTGATCGGCACGCGCAGCGATGTAGAACACATCAAGGCCAGCCAGCTGCGCCAGTTCTATCACCGCTACTACCAGCCCAGCAATGCCACGCTGATCATCAGCGGCAGCTTCGAGCCCGCCAAAGCGCTGGCCTGGGTGCAGCAAAGCTTTGGCGCCCTGCCGGCGGGGCCCGGCGCCCCGGCACCGCGCCACACCCTGGAAGCCGCGCAGGACGGCGAACGCAGCGTGGTGATCCGCCGCAGCGGCGGCGTGGCTGCGCTACGAGCGGCCTATCACGCCACGGCCGCCGCGCACCCGGACTATGCAGCCATCGAGCTGCTGCAAACCATCCTCAGTGCCGCCCCCGGCGGGCGGCTGGCCCAACGCCTGGTGAGCGAGCGCAAGCTAGCAAGCCGCATCAGCGCCAGCAATGAGCTGCGCGCCGAGCCCGGCGTGATGATGCTCACCGCAGAGCTGGCCGCAGGCGCCGAGCCTGCCGAGTTGCAGCGCGAGATGCTGCAGGTGCTGGAACAAGAACTGAGCACCAGCCCCGTCACCGCGACAGAGTTGCAGCGCGCCAAGACCCGCTGGCTCAACCAGTGGGAGCAGCAGTTCGCCGATGCCGAGAGCCTGAGCCTGGCCTTGTCCAACGCCGTGGGCCAGGGCGACTGGCGGCTCTACTTTCTGCTGCGCGACCGCGTCAAGGCGCTGAGCCTGGCCGAGCTGCAACGCGTGGCCCGCGAGCGCCTGCTGCCCGCCAATCGGACCCTGGTGCTTTACCTGCCGACCGAGCAGCCCCAGCGCGCGCCCAAGCCCAGCTTCGTCGATGCGCGCCAGGCCCTGCGCGACTTCACCCCCGGCCCGGCACCCGCCGCCATGCCCGCCTTTGACAGCCGACCTGCCGAGATGGAGCGCCTGACCCAGCGCAGCCAGCTGCCCGGCGGCATGCGCCTGGCCCTGCTGCCCAAGCCCACACGCGGCGGCATGCTGGAGTCAACGCTTGTGCTGCGCATGGGTGATGCCAACAATCTGCGCGGCCAGGCGGCGGTGGCGGAACTGCTGGCCGGCCTGCTGGGCAAGGGCACGCAAAGCCTGGACACCCAAGCCCTCAGCGACCGCATGGACGCCTTGAAGATGAGCTTGCAGATCAGCGCCGAGGCCGATCGCCTGACGCTGAATTGGCGCAGCCAGCGCCAGCATGCCGCTGCCGCCGTGCTGTTGGTGGCCGAGGTCTTGCGTCGGCCCTTGTGGCAGCAGACGCTGCTCGATGAGGTGCGCGCGCAGCTGCTGGGCAATCTGCAGGCGCAGCGCAATGACCCGGAGCTATTGGCCGCGAATGCGCTGGCTCAGTCGCTGAGCCCTTGGCCACGCGGCGATGTGCGCCATGCCCGCAGCTTTGACGAGATGGCGGCCGATCTGCAGGCCGTCAGCCTGGATCAGCTGCGCGGCTTTCACCAGCGCTTTTACGGCAGCACGCATGCGCAGTTCGCCGCCGTGGGCGACTTTGATCCCGCCGAGCTGAGCGCGGCCCTGCAACAAGCGCTGGGCGACTGGCAGGCGCCCGCCGCCTACGCCGCCCTGCCGCGCCCGCTGGCCGATGCCGCAGCAAGTGCCGAGGCCGGTGCGCCGCAAGCGCCTCAACAGCTGCAGCTCGCCGACAAGCGCAATGCCGCCCTGCTGGCGCGCCTGGACCTGGCGGTCAACGATGAGCACGCCGATCACGCGGCCTTATTGGTGGCAAACCTGATCCTCGGCGGCAGCAGCGATTCACGCCTGTGGAAACGCATCCGCGAGCGCGAAGGCCTGTCCTACAACGTCTGGTCTTACTGGCGCTGGGGTGGGCCGGACCTCAATAGCGTCTGGCATCTGGGCGCCTTGTTCGCCCCGCAGCAGCGCGTGCAGCTGGAGCTAGCCCTGCGGGAAGAGGTTCGCCAACTCAGCCAACAAGGCGCCAGCGCGGCCGAGTTGCGCAGCGCCCAGCAAGCCCTGCTGGGTGAGCGGCGCCTGGCCCGCATGCAAGACGCCCACCTGGCCGCCAGCCTGGCCAGCGGCCTGTATCGCGGCCACAGCCTGCTGCGCGCCCAAGCGCTGGACGAAGCCATCCAAGCACTCACGTTGGCGCAGCTCAACACCGCCTTGCAACGGCATTTGCGCGTCGATGCCCTGCGCCTGGCCTACGCGGGCGAGATCAATTAGCGCCGACATCCCAGAACGGCAACTCCGCATCGAAGCGCTGCGCCAGGAAGTCGATAAAGCTGCGCAGCAGCGCCGGCTGGTAGCGCCGGCTGGTGTAGACCGCATGCAGGCCCAGGCATTCGGGCTCATGCTCGGGCAGCACGCGCTGCAACTCGCCGCTGGCCAGAAAAGGCCCGGCCAGATAAGTCGGCAACAAAGCGATGCCGCCCCCGGCCAGCGCGGCACGCAGCAGCGTCACGCTGTCATTCGCGCTCAGGCGGATCTGCGGCAGGCTGGCCACCACGCGCTCGCCGCCGCGCTGCAAGCGCCAGGCATCGGGGCTGTAAAGCTGGTGCGCCATGCAAGCGTGATCCATCAAATCGGCCGGTGATTGCGGCTGGCCCTGCGCGGCCAGATAGGCCGGTGCCGCGCAAATCGCGGAGCGGCACCAGGTCAAGCGCCGGGCAATCAGCTGCGGGTCGAGTTGATTGCTGATGCGCAGGGCCAGATCGATGCGGTCTTCCACCAGATTAACCGCGCGCTCCTGCACCAGCACCTCGATGCGGGTTTGCGGGTGCTGGCGCAGAAAGTCCACCACCGCCGGCGCCAGCGGACCTTGGGCAAACGAGGCACTGGCGCTGACGCGCAACTGCCCCTGCACCGTCTGCTGGTGATTGCCGGCCGCCAGCAGGGTTTCGTCGGCCAAGGCCACCATCTGCCGGCAGGACGACAAGGCTTGCGTGCCGGCCTCCGTGAGGCTGAGGCGCCGGGTGCTGCGCTGCAAGAGCCGGGCGCCCAACCACTGCTCCAGCGCCTCCAAGTGGCGCGAGGCCATGGCGCGCGACATCTGCAAATGCTCGGCCGCCGCGGTCAGGCTGCCGCGCTCCACCACCTCAACAAACAACTGCATGGCCCGCAATCTGTCCATGGTCACCGCCTTGATTTGCTCGATTTATGAAACAAACAGTCTATCCAATCGCTGTTTATCTTGAGATTCAGAGCAAATAAAGTTCATCCATCGCAACACAACTGATTGGACAGACCATGTTTTCGACCCAAAACCCAAGCCTGCGCCGCCTGCTGAAGTCCTTCGGCATGGGCGCCCTGTTCGCCGCCACCTTGAGCGCCGTGCAGCCCGCCGCCGCCGCTGAGCCCGCAGCGCTGACGCTGACCGTGATCAACCACGGCCCGGCCAGCTTCCATGTCAACTCGGTGCTGGTCAGCGGGGCCAAGGAAGCCGTGCTGCTGGACACCGGCTTCACCCGTGCCGACGCCCTGCGCGTGGCCGCCGCCGTGCTGGACAGCGGCAAGAAGCTCAGCACCATCTACATCTCGGCTGCCGACCCGGACTACTACTTCGGCCTGGAAGTGCTGCACGCCGAATTCCCTGACGCCAAGATCGTGGCCAGTGCCGCGACGCTGAAAAAGATTGAAGCCTCGGTGAAGGGCAAAGTGCAGTTCTGGGGCCCCAAGCTGGGTGGCAACGCGCCGCGCCAACCGGTGCTGCCCGAGGCCATGACGGGTGAGACCCTGACGCTGGAAGGCCAGAGCCTGGAAGTGCGCGGCCTGCACGACAGCCTGGCGCATCGCAGCTATGTGTGGATCCCGTCCATCCAGGCCGTGGTGGGCGGCGTCAACATCTTCGGCGGCCTGCACGCCTGGACCGCCGACACCCAGACCAGCGCCTCCCGCGCCGACTGGGTGGCCAAGATCGACGCCATCAGCGCGCTCAAGCCCGTCACCGTGGTACCCGGCCATATGCTGCCCGGCACCGCCCAAGACGCCTCCTCGCTGCGCTACACCCGCGACTATCTGGTCCGCTTCGAATCCGAGTTGCCCAAGGCCAAGGACGCCGCCAGCTTGATCGAAACCATGAAGACCGCCTATCCGCAAGCCGGGCTGGGCATCGCCCTGGACATCGGCGCCAAGGTCAACAAGGGTGAGATGAAGTGGTAAGTTAGGCGCTTACGGCTGCTGGTGCAGCCTCAACAGGCATGGCCAGCGCGGACTTGATCGCGCTCAGCAGCTGCGCCTCCAGCACCGGCTTGTGCAGCACCAGCAAGCCGGCGTCATGCGCCTCGCGCAAACGCTCGGGGCAGGTGTCGCCGGTGATCAGGATGGCAGGCAGCTGCGGCAAGGCGCTGCGCAAGGAACGCAGTGCCTGCAGCCCTTCCTCGCCGCCCTGCAGGCGCAGATCGGTCAGCACGATGTCGGGCCGGCGCTGCAGGCTAGTCAATACCGCCTCGCGGGCGGTGCTGGCCAGGCTGACTTCGGCACCATGGCTGTTCAGCAAAGCCTGCATGGCCTGGCGCACCGGCGCTTCGGCCTCCAGCACCAGCACATGCACATGGGGCAGTTGCGCCAATGCGGAGGCCGCACCGGCCTCGCCGCCTAGCGCGGCGGAGGGCAAGGCGGAACTGGCCACCGCCACGCTGAGGCTGAAGCAACTGCCCTCACCGGGTTGCGAGCTCAAGTCGAGGTGCAAGTCCAGCAAATCGACCAAACGGCTGACGATGGACAAGCCCAGGCCCAGACCCTTGGCGCGATCACGCTCCGGGTTGCCGACCTGATAGAACTCTTCGAAGACCTGACTCTGTTCGGGCAAGGCAATGCCCACACCGGTGTCGCAGACATCAATGCGCCACAAGCCCGATTCGCCACTGCCCGCTTGCACCACGTTCACATCGACATGGCCCTGCTCGGTGTACTTGATGGCGTTGTCGATCAGATTGCGCAGCACCCGCTCCAGCAAGACCGGATCGGTGTCCACATACGCATCCGGCGGGCAATTCAGGCCAAGGGCCAAACCCTTGGCCGCCGCGGCGGTGCGCATTTCCTGGCACAGGCGCTGCAAGGTCTGGGCGAGTGAAACGCATTGGCTATTGACAGGCACCACTTGCGCATCGAGCTTGGAAATGTCCAGCAAGGCGTCCATCTGCGCGGTCAGCGATTGCACGGCCTGATTCATCTGGCTGGCAATCGACGAAGTGGCCGCATCCAGGGGCCGCCGAACCAGGGCCGAACCGAACAGCGACAAGGTGTGCATGGGCTGGCGCAAGTCGTGGCTGGCCGAGGCCAGAAAGCGGGTGCGTGATTGCATCGCCGCCTGCGCCTGCTGCAGTGCCAAGCTGAGCTGCTGATTGCTCTTGGCCTGGGCCAGACGGATCATCACCGAATCCACGAACACCCGGTGGCCATCGCGCGCCATCACGGCCAAGACGCCCGCAAAGCCAAGGATCAGCACACCCAAGGCCCAGTCCATCCACCACAGCTGATGCGAGGCCGAATGGAAAAACCAGGCCAGGCTGTTGAGCAAGGACAGCGGCAGCATGAACACCAGCAAGACCGGCCAGTAGCCGGCCGTGGACGCCACCGCACCCGCGCACAAGCCCAGCAAGAGGATGGTTTGCACCATGCGCTCGTAGTCACTCATCCAGGGCGTGAACAGCAGGGTGAGGCAGAACAGCAGGCCGCACAAACCGCTCAGGCCGGTCACCCAGCTCAGGCGCTTGCGCACGCTCAGCTGATGCAGATCGGGCAGCAGGCCCAGCACATACCAACGCAGTGCCAGCACCGCCAACACCGCCAGCACCCAGGCCGCGCTCAGCGCTTGCGTGACCGAAGAATTGCCGTAGGCCGCAATCGCGCCGAGCAGCACGGCGCTGAGCCCCACCGGCACGGGCATGCGTCGGCCCTGGCGTGCCAGGAAACGGAGCAATTCCTCATCGACCGCTAGTTGCTCTTGCGAGCGATTCGAATTCATGACAGGTCCCAAACAAGCGCTCTCGGCGCCTCGCGCGCGCGGCTGAGCGCCGCACTTTGCAAAGCCACCGAGCATACTGCCCAGGTCAGCCCGCAGGACTTGGGCAGACACCCTAGTTTGGGTGGCCAAACGCGCCCATCGAAGGTGAATACTAACGATCCAAGTCGGCGCAGCGAAAACTGGGCCCCAGCACTGCGTTTCACTCGCTCGCGGGGCGCATTGCGCACGCAAAACCAAGGCCTGCCGCACGAACGGTCGGCACAAAAAACTAAGCCGACAATCGCCACCCTTGCGGGCTTTGATTGTCGGCATAGCACTCCTCCCCTCGATCAACACGCCGAGGTCCAGGCGGCGTGTCAATCTGGTGCCCAGTATTCCCGGCGCTTGGCGCCACCGCTATCCCTCTCAAGAGGGATGCCGAAAGACATGGGTCTGCGCAAACGGGGCTCGCCTCAGGCAACAGCCACGCGTTTGACTTGTTGGCTGTCCCTTAAAACTGCGTCAAGCAGGTCCAGGTAATAGGCCAGCGGCGGCGTGCGCTTGCCGGGGTGTTTGGCCAGATCGTCCCAGCGGCGCAGCTGCAAGGCCCGGCTGGCATGCGGCTGGGCCAGGAAGAGCAGGCGCTCTTCGGCATTCATCGGCCCGCCCTGCAAAGCCAGTGAATGGCGCGAGGCCAGCGACAAGCTCTCGCCATAGCTTTCATCCGTGGCCACCAGATAGCGCTTGGCCTGCACATGCAGGCTGATCGGCTCCAGCACAGCGGGGCCAAAGCCTCCACCTGAAAGAAAAGTTAGTGCCCGTAGCTCATGGTGATCATTGCGTAAGGCGTCCTCGGCCGCGCCATCCAGCAGCTGGCCCAAGTCATGCAACAGCGCTGCGGCCACCAGGGTGTTGTCGGCGTGTGCCCATTCGGCCAGTTGTGCGCACTGCAGTGCGTGGGCCAGCGCAGTCACCGCCTCCCGGCGGGCCAGATGTTCGCCGCTGTAAAGCGTGGCACCTCGGCGCTCGAACAAGGCCTCGATCTTGCAAACAATATCCATCACTCAACCCCTTAACTGCAGCCGCTATCTTGTGCTGCCGCCTGTGACCAGGGCATGACATGCCCGCAGCTGGCTCAGGGGTGTTCAAATTCACTGAACCTTGGCGTCAAGCGGGGTGAATCCGCGCTCAGGCGTCAGGGCTCACACTAGCGTCAAGTCAACACCGCTCAGACAGGATCTTCGCCATGCGTCATCAGATCGCCACGTCCTCAGCCGCCACCCGCTACAGCGCCCCCGCGATTGCCCTGCACTGGCTGCTGGCGGTGGCGATTGTGGGCGCCTTCGGCATGGGCTTGTACATGGCGGATCTGCCCTTCTCCCCCAATCGGCTGAAGCTCTACAACTGGCACAAATGGGCTGGCGTCACCATCCTGGCCCTGTCGGCCTTGCGCCTGCTCTGGCGCTTGAGCCACAAACCACCGGCCGACTTGCCCATGCCGCGCTGGCAGGCTTTTGTGGCCCACATCACCCACGGCCTCTTGTACGCGCTCTTTTTCGCCGTGCCCCTGGTCGGCTGGGCCTATAGCTCCGCAGCAGGCTTCCCCATCGTGTGGTTCGGCGTGATCCCGCTGCCGGATTTCGTCCCCAAGGACAAAGCCCTGGCCGACCTGCTCAAGGACGCCCATGAACTGCTGGCCTGGGCGATGGCCTTGCTGGTCGTGCTGCATGTGGGCGGCGCGCTGAAACACCACTTCATCGACCGGGACGGTCTAGTCCAGCGCATGCTGCCCGGCCGTGGCCGTTGAACCTACTCGTTGTCCAAGGAGTCCTATGAACACCGCCCGATTTTTGCGCCGCTCCGCCCTGAGCGCACTCGCCTTGAGCAGCGCCCTGCTGCTGCCCGCCTTTGCCGCCCAGGCCCAAGCCAAGCCAGCCGCCGCGCCGGCTGCTGCTGCCGCGGCGCCAATTCAGTTCCTGGCCGCCCAGAGCGAGCTGAGCTTCATCAGCAAGCAAATGGGCGTGCCGGTGGACGGCCACTTCAAGCGCTTTGACGCTCAACTCGCCTTCGACCCGAAGAAGCCGGAAGCCGGCCGGGTCAGCTTCACCATCGATCTGGCCAGCGTCAGCCTGGGCGCGGCCGAATTTGATGCTGAATTGGCCAAGCCGGCCTGGTTTGACAGCAAGAAGCTGCCCCAAGCCAACTTCCAGAGCAGCGCCATCAAAGCCATCGGCGGTGGCAAGTTTGAAGTCAGCGGCAAGCTGAGCATCAAGGGCCAGAGCCGCGACATCGTCGTTCCCATCACCCTGACGCAATCGGGCAAGCTGAGCACTGCCACCGGCAGCTTTGTGCTCAAGCGCCTGGAATTCAAGATCGGCGACGGCGAATGGGCCGACACCTCCATGGTGGCCAACGAAGTGCAAGTGAAGTTCAAGCTGGCCTTCAACGGCGTGGCCGCGCTTTAACTGCTCCGCCTCATTTAATCGATTTCTCTCAGTTCGTTTTCCCTCGCACCACCCCAAGCAACGCTCTCAATCAAGAAAGAACCATCCATGAAGACAGCAGCATTTTTCATCGCCGCACTGAGCCTGTGCGGCCTGGCCCAAGCGGAACCCGCCACCTACACGATCGAACCCACCCACACCTTCGTGACCTACGAGATCTCGCACTTCGGCACCTCGACCAACCGCGGCCGCTTTGACAAGAAGGAGGGCACGGTTCAGCTCGACAAGGCCGCCAAGACCGGCAAGGTCGAGATCAGCTTCGACATCGCCTCGGTGAACACCGGCGTGCCCGGCATGAACAAGCATCTGCAAGGCGACGACTTCTTCTCGTCCGACAAGTTCCCCACCGCCAAGTTCGTTGGCGACAAGTTCAGCTTCAACGGCGACAAGGTCAGCGAAGTGCAAGGCCAGCTGACCCTGAAGGACAAGACCGCGCCGGTGACCCTCAAGGCCACCAACTTCAACTGCTACCAAAGCCCCATGCTCAAGCGCGAAGTTTGCGGTGGCGACTTTGAAGCCGTGATCGACCGCACCCAGTGGGGCATCGACTACGGTCTGGCTTACGGCTTCCCCAAGAACGTCAAGCTGATCATCCAAGTCGAAGCCATCAAGCAGTAATTGCCGAAGAGCAGGCGGAGCCGCGCGCAGCGCCTGCACCGCCGGCAAGGCCAAGCCGAGGCCCGTCCCCCTGCACAGGGGCACGGGCCTTGTTTTTTGTCGGCAGGGCGCCACGGACTATCGCCCGGATCTGCATTTCAGCCGTTTGGCGCCACAGCGCATCGCCTGCACCGGGCTGAGTCCGCTCGGCTTGCGTACAGTGCGAACAAACGACGAAGCTAGGTCCCCACCCCATGAACGCTGCCCCCCTGTCCCCAACAATCTACGCGCGCTGGCAAACTTTTGCCAAAGCCGTGGTGGCGGGTTTCCACGTTTATGCCAGCTGGCTGGTCAGCATCAGCTGGCGGCGCTTTGTGGTCTTGTCTCTGGCCCTGATCATCGCGGCCAATATCCTGCAAGACCTGCCGCCTTTCACCTGGCGCATCAACGAGCAAGTGCTGTTTGACGAGCCCGTCAGCCCGCCCGAACCACCGGCGCCGACCAGCAGCAAGCACAGCAAACCCAGCCCCAAGTTCGATAAGCCCATCCACTACGAGATCAGCATCGACGACAAGGGCGTGCGCATCACCCCGCGCAAGGGCGCAGCGCCGGCGGCTGCCGCCAGTGGGGGTGCATCAGCGGCCTCGGGCAATGAAGGCGAAGTCGACGACAGCATGCCCGGCGTGCGCATCGACCTGCCCAAGGGCGCCAACACCGAGGAGATTCGCGGGGCCATCGAAGAGGCGCAGCAAAGCATCGAGGAATCCGTCAAGGACGCCCGAGAAGCCGCCCAACAAGCCGCACGAGAAGCCCGGGACGCCGTGCGCGAAGCCACCCGCAGCACCCGCAAGCGCACCACGGTGATCAGCCTGGGGGACTTTCTGTCCAATCTCTCGGTCTTGCTGGTGCTGGCATCGGCCATCATCAAGATCACTTACAAGGGTCGCATCCAGGCCGAGGTCAAGGCCGCACAAGCGACCGAGACGGCCGAGGCCGAGTCGCTCAAGCGCCAGGTGGTGGAAGCCCGCATGGCCGCCATGCAAGCCCAGGTGGAGCCGCACTTTCTGTTCAATACCCTGGCTTCGATCGATCACTTGATCGAAACCGACCCGCCGCGCGCCTCCATCATGCAGAAGAACCTGATCGCCCTGCTGCGTGCCTCCATGCCCACCATGCGCGAGGCCAATGCCTCCGGCGTGCGCGACCTGGGCCGCGAGCTGGCCGTCATCAAGCCCTATCTGGAAATTCTGAAGGTGCGCATGGAAGAGCGCCTGCACACCGTGATCGATGTGCCCGACGGCCTGCTGTCCGCCGAGTTCCCGCCCATGATGATGCAAAGCCTGGTGGAAAACGCCATCAAGCATGGCCTGGAGCCCAAGGCCGAGGGCGGCACCTTGACCGTCAAGGCCGAGATCCTGCACGGCAAGCTGGCCGTCAGCGTGGCCGACACGGGCCTGGGCTTCGGCCGCGCGGCCACCGCCGGCACCGGCGTGGGCCTGGCCAATATCCGCGAACGCCTGAACCTGCTGTACGGCGCCAAAGCCGCCGTGTCCATTACAGAAAACCAACCCTCGGGTTGCGTGGTGTGTATCACCGTGCCCTACCGCAGCCGAGGCTATGAGGGAGCGCAAGCATGAGAGCGATTGGCAATGCCTTCAAGATCTTGATCATTCTGGCCATCGGCATGGCGCTGCTGGCCATGTTGACCGGCGGCGCGCTCTGGCAGGCCTTCTCAGACATGCCGGGCATCCACGTCACCGTCAACGGCCAGGAGCTGAGCTTTGAGGGCAGCGACTTCTTCGGTGACAGCGTCAGCGCCTTGGCCATCTGCGTGCTGGCGGGTGTGGTGATTTGCATCGCCCTGCCCTTGGTGCTGCTGTTAAGTCTGGGCCTGCCGCTGCTGATCCTCGGCCTGGTACTGGGTGCCGTGCTGCTGGGTGCTTTGAGCCTGGGCAGCTTGCTGGCCTCGCCGGTGCTGGTGATGCTGCTGCTTTTGTGGCTGCTGCTGCGCTCGCCGAAGAAGGCGGCGCCGCCCTCGCCGCTCGCTAGGCCTGCCAATCCCACCAAAGCAGGCTGATTCAGTCAGAATCCACAGCCTGCTTGCCTGCCAGTGTGGACCGCCACACTCACCTCCCACTCATCCCCGCACCATGAATCAAAGCAAATCCGTACGCGCCATTCTTGCCGATGACGAGCGCCTGATGCGCGAGCAACTGCGCAGCCGGCTGATGGAAGTCTGGCCCGAGCTGGAGATCGTGGCCGAGGCCAAGAACGGCATCGAGGCGGTGGAATTGGTGCGCCAACATCGTCCCGAGCTGGTGTTCCTGGACATCCGCATGCCCGGCCTCACCGGCGTGGACGCCGCCCGCCAAATTGCCCAGCTGCCCGAGGACGACGATTGGCTGGTGCCCGAGATTGTTTTCATCACCGCCTACGACCAATATGCCGTCGAAGCCTTCGAGCAAGGCGTGGCCGACTATGTGCTCAAACCAGCCGAGCGTGAGCGCCTGCTGGTGACGGTGGACCGCATCAAAAAGCGCCTGACGCTCAAGCAGGCCGATGGCGAAGCTGCCGATGAGTCTTCCGCCGCCCGGGCCAGCGCGCCGCTGCAGCAGCTGCTGCACAAGCTCTCATCCCAGCTCAACCCCGGCGGTGCACCCAAATACCTGCAATGGATCCAGGCCACGGTGGGCCAGGCCATCCAGATGATTCCGGTGGAAGACGTGCTCTTCTTCATCAGCGACGAGAAATACACCCGGGTGCAAACCGCCCGCGTCGAAGCCCTGATCCGCAAGCCGATCAAAGAGCTGGTCGATGAGCTGGACCCCGCCCTCTTCTGGCAGATCCACCGTTCCACCCTGGTCAACGCCCGCGCCATCGACGGCATCACCCGCGACTTCCGCGGCCGCCAGATGGTGGGCGTCAAAGGCGTGACGGAAAAGCTCGAAGTCAGCCGCAGCTATACGCAGTTGTTCAAGGGCATGTAAGACCGCCGAGCTGAAGGGCCGAGGCAGCTTTCCTGGCGCCTCGGGCGCGAGGCTGAGGGCGGCCCGCTGCAGGGCTCAATCAGACGAAGCGCTGCCCACTGATGTCGGCGCATCGCCATCGACTTGAACAAACCTGACCTGCCCGCGCCCGCCCGCCTTGGCTTCGTAAAGCATTCGGTCCGCGGCATCGATCAAATGGCCGGGCTCATCACCTTGGGCAGGGTGGGCCGCCGCAGCGCCCAAGCTGATGGTGACCACGGGGGCCACACTCGATCCCTCATGGGGAATCGCCAGGGACCGCACCGAGGCTTCGAGTTCTTGGGCCTTATGGATCGCGCCCTCCAGCGGGGTTTCCGGCAGAAGGCAGACAAACTCCTCGCCGCCATAACGGGCTAACAAATCAGCAGGCCGCCAGATGCGCGACTTCATGGCCGTAGCCACCGAGGACAAGCAGTAGTCGCCCATCGGGTGGCCATAGATGTCATTGAAGCGCTTGAAGAAGTCCACGTCGATGAAAACCAAGGACAGCGGCAGCGCGTTGCGTGCGCAGCGGCGCCATTCCTTGAGCAGGGTGCTGTTGAAATGGCGCCGATTGCTCAGGCCGGTCAAGGCATCTGTTCTGGCAATCCGCCGCAAGAGGTCGGACTTGGTTTTGAGCCGCAACTGGGTGTTGACCCGGACCAGCACGATTCTTGGATTGAAAGGCTTGGAAATGAAATCAGCCGCACCGGCATCCAGGCCCAGGGCTTCGTCATCGACGCTGGAACTCGCGGTCAGGAAGATGATCGGAATGTTCTGCGTCTCCGGGTCGCCCTTCAACTGCGTGCAGACCTCCATGCCGCTCATCCCGGGCATCACCATATCGAGCAGGATGAGGTCCGGCGGGTTCATCTTCACCATGCTCAGCGCCTGCGCGCCATTGGTGGCGACGAACACCTCGTAGCTGACCTTGAAGAGCTGATAGAGCGACTGCAGCACCGTCGCCTGATCATCCACGATCAAGATCGATGAGCGGCGTGACGGCAGCAGCGGGTTCTCCTCAACGTCGTCCGGCAAGTCCACGAACCCTGATTTCACAATGATGCTTTCCTAAGTTGTAGCAAGACCTTGGCCGCTTGTTGGAAGTCGAGCTTGGCCATGGCCGCGTCAAGCCCCGTCAAGTCTGCGCTGAACACCTTACCCAAGTCTGATCGCATGGCCTCAAACGCCTCGCTTGCGCGCATATTTCCATCATGCAAGAGTGCAAGCAGCTCCTCAAGTCGCTGCGGCAAATCTTCGCTCGCCGTTGTAAGCGCAGCGGTGGCGGCTACGGCCTGATCCGGCAGCGGTGCGTGTTGCGCCAGATAGGCCTCAAGGGCGTCGACCGTCTGCTGCACCACAAGCTCCAAACTGCGCAGCAAATCGTCGATGAAGGGCCGTGCCAGGCCAGTTGCGCTGCCTGCTTGTTCTTGAATGCGGTCCTCGGCTTTGCTCGCCACCTCCGCCAGCAACACCGCACCGGTCATGCCTGCATTGCCTTTGATGGTGTGCAAGAGCCGGATTGCCGCGCTACTGTCCCGACCGCCTTCTTCTCGCAATTGTTCCGGCAAAGAGGCCAGCGAAGCGATCAGGTGGCGGACGCTGCGCTGCAGCAGCGCCTCGCGGCCGCCGTAGCGGTAGAGCGCCAGCGGCATATCCAGGACGGAGGGTCCAGCGGCGGCGGTTTCATCTCGGGACGGGCGCGGCGCACTGTCGATGGGCAGCGGGTTCGAACGCTTGACATGGTGCCTGACGACCTCGATCAATTCGGCGAAATCCATCGGCTTGCCGATGTGCTCATTCATGCCGGCATCGAGGCAGGCTTGGCGGTCGGCCGGCAGGGCATTGGCCGTCATGGCGATGATGGGCAGCGCCGTCAGCCCAAGCTCGCGGCGGATCAGGCGGGTGGCCTCATAGCCGTCCATCTTCGGCATCTGCACATCCATCAAGACCAGGTCAAACAAGGGCTTTGCCGCCCGCACCGCATCAACAGCGGCCTGACCGTCCACCGCCAGCGAGACTTTGGCACCTTCGTCAATCAACAACTCCGTGGCCACCTGCTGATTGAGAGGACTGTCCTCCACCAACAAGATGTGCAAACCCTGGAGCTGCATGGCGCTGACATGGCTGGCGCGGGTGGCCACTTCTGCAGTCGATTTCACTCTGGCGCGGGCTTCGGTCACAGCGTCCAAAAGCATCGAGGGTGTCAGCGGCTTGATCAGGAAGCCGTCCAAGCAATCGCTCGACACTTCAGCCTTCTTCGCCAACACCTCACGCTCATGCGCGGTCACCATGATCAGCACCGGCGGCTTGTCCTGGGCAAGATGGCGAATCCGCTCACACACCTCCCAGCCGTCCATCTCGGGCATGCGCCAGTCCACCAGCACCACATCGAAGGGGTGATTGTTCGCGGCAGCATCGGCCACTTGGCTCAGGCCCTGCGGGCCACTTTCAGCCAACTGCATTTGCCAGCCGAACGCGTGCCCATAGGTCGAAAGTAGCTCGCGCGACAGCGCGTTGTCATCGATGGCCAGCACCCGCAAGGGCTGTGGTGAAGGCGTGCGGGGTCGCGCTTCATCGACCGCCGCAGTTCGATTCAATATGACTTCAAAGCCGAAACAACTGCCCTTACCCAGCTCGCTCTGCACGGTCAGCACGCCGCCCATCAAGTCCACAAAGCGCTGGCTGATCGCGAGCCCCAGCCCCGTACCGCCGAAACGTCGGGTGGTTGAGGCTTCGGCCTGCGAAAAGCCTTCAAAAATGGTTTGCAGCTTGTCCGCCGGAATGCCGATGCCGGAGTCCTGCACCGAAAACTTGGCCTTCACATGATGCTCATCCATGACGATCGCATCGACGGCAATCACGACCTCACCCTGGCTGGTGAACTTGATCGCATTACCGGCCAGATTGATCAGGATCTGCTTGAGGCGAAGGGCGTCCCCAATCAGCCCATCGGGCATCTGGGCGCAGATCTTGAACAAGACTTCGATGTTCTTCTCACCGATGCTGGCCGACACGATCACCGCTAGATCGTCCAGCAGCTGGCTCAAGCTGAAGGGCTGCGGATCCAGCGCCATCTTGCCGGCCTCGATTTTGGAGAAGTCGAGGATGTCGTTGAGTATCGAGAGCAGCGACTTGGCGGCCAGCTGTGACTTCTCAACATAGTCAAACTGGCGCGGCGTCATATCGGTGCGCCGCATCAACTGAAGCATGCCCAACACCGCGTTCATCGGCGTACGCAACTCGTGGCTCATATTGGCGAGGAACTGGCCCTTGGCTGCACTGGCGGCCTCCGCCTGCTGCGTTCGGAGTTCAAGCTCTTCGTTCAGACTCTGCAGCTTGACCTGGCCCTGCTTGATCTCGGTGATGTCGGACACCAGCACGAAGAATCCGCGCAACACATCGCCATCCATATCGGGCACGTAATGAGCCCAGGTATAGCCCGTCGATCCATCGGCCTTGGTCAGCGTCCTCTCGAAATGCTGCGCCTCACCACGCAGTGCCGCCTGGATGTAGGGAGTATTTTTGGCGAACAAGTCTGGCCCAAATAACTCGGTCATCGAGATGCCGGTCATCTGCTCATGCGTTCTGCCAAACCACTGTTGGTAGGCGCTATTCGAGAATCTGCAATGCAGACTTGCGTCCCAATACGCGACAAGGCCGGGCAGCACATCCACGAGGATGCGCATGAAGCGGTCACGCTCGACCAACCCTGCCTGTGCTTGTTTGCGATCCGAAATGTCGAGGTGGGTGCCAAACATCCACTCGGGCTCGCCGCCCGCCAGCCTTGACTTCAGGCTGCCCCGCGTCTGAACCCACACCCAGTGGCCCGCGCGGTGTCGCATTCTCAGCTCGACGTCGTAGTAGGCG
Organism: Paucibacter sp. KCTC 42545; assembly: GCF_001477625.1. NCBI lineage: Bacteria > Pseudomonadati > Pseudomonadota > Betaproteobacteria > Burkholderiales > Sphaerotilaceae > Roseateles > Paucibacter sp. KCTC 42545. The sequence goes on along the minus strand of NZ_CP013692.1, from coordinate 4,966,201 downwards.
CTTCTGCCTTCAAAGTGCGCCGTCAAGGCAGCCGTAGCCCGGGCCAAATCCTCATCGTGGCAAAGCCGCTGCCAGGTCGAGACGTCGGTGGGCGCCAGTTCCGCCAAGGTGTAACCCAGCATGCTCGCCCACTTCTCGTTCAGCTTCAGCGCCCCGGTCTGGACATTCCACTCCCAGATTCCCGCGCCGGTGCTCTCGATCACCGACGCCAAAAACTGGCGTTCGTCATTCAGGGTCCGCTCGGCGGCAACGGTGTCGGTAATGTCCTCGACCGAGCCCACGAAACCAAGCAATTCTTCATCCTGCCCAAGCACGGCCTTAGCCCAGGCTCGCACATTGCGAACCACGCCCGGTGCCGGAACAACTCTGTAGACCTGCCGAAAATCTTGGCGCGCCCGCAAGGTCCGGCGCAACTCCTCCAGCATGTGATCGCGATCTTCAGGGTGCAGCGTCTGGCTGTAGCCGGAGCCCAGGCTTTGCGCCAGCGTCAGACCATGAATTTGCTGCCAGCGCGCATTGGTGTAGATGCACTCGCCAGCGGCATTGGCGCTAAAGATGCCTAGCGGCGCGGCATCGCTCAAAGCTCGAAACTTAGCCTCGGTCTTATAAAAGGCAAGTGCATCGCGACGCCGCTCCAGCGCGGCGGCCGCGGCCTTGGCGAGCAATCTCAGAACGGTGCGCTGGTGATCATTGAGGTGCCTGGGCTTGCGGTCAATCACGCACAGAGTGCCCACCTTTTCACCGCTGCTCAGCGTCAGGCTGGCGCCGCAGTAAAAGCGAATATTGGGATCGGTGGTGACCAAGGGGTTGCTTGCAAACCTGGGGTCATCCGTCGCGTTGTCGATCTCGAACAGATCGTCTTGCAGGATGGCATGCGCGCAGAACGCAATGTCACGCGGCGTTTGCTCTGCGCCAGGCAAGCCCACATTGGCCTTGAACCACTGGCGCTCCACATCGACCAAGCTGACCAGCGAAATCGGCACCTCGCAAACAGCAGCCGCAGCCTGCACCAGCGCATCAAACTCCACCTCCGGCCCCGTATCGAGAACGTCAAGATCCACCAAAGCCTTGATGCGCGCAGGCTCGTCCTTAGCTAGCAGTGCAGCAACCATAGTGATCCAAAGTTCAGTCCCGATATCGTCACATTATTGACGCGCGGGAGCGGAACAAACGCCAAATCTTGACGGGGCACTAGTTTTCGGTTCAGGGCAGCGAAAACCGCGGCTCAAGCTCTTTACTACGGAAGCGCGCTAGCGTAGGTAGACCCGCCTCCAAATGCGCCTCAAATTGTCGGCGGCGGTGAATCGCCCCGGGGCGATTCACCTGCCCAAAACCCGACTCAAGCCTTCTTGCCTTCCGCCGCCTGTGCCGCGGTCGAAGCCGCGCCCTTGGCGGCAAAGGTCTCGCGCAAGCGCTTGAGTTTTTCGCGCGGGTCTTCCTTGACCTCGTTCTCGTTCAGGCGCATCTCGGTGATGAAGCGGCTGGGGATGCCCATCACCAATTCGCGGCTCTTCTTGCGCCGACGCAGGGTGCTGACGGCCAAGGTGGTGCGGGCGCGGGTGATGCCCACATACATCAGCCGGCGCTCTTCCTCCAGGCGCTGGGCGGTCATCTCTTCGTCGTCGGCCTTGAAGGGCAGCAGGCCTTCGTTGACGCTGGCCAAGAAGACATGCGGCCACTCCAGGCCTTTGGAGGCGTGCAAGGTGGTCAGGGTGACTTGGTCTTGCTCATCGCCGCGCTCGGCCATGGACAGAATCACGCTGATGGTCTGCGCCACCTGCAGCACGGTTTGCTTTTCGCTTTCAAACTGGCTGCCGCTGTCTTGGGTGATTTCGCCGCCGCAGCGCTTGGCCACCCAGTCGACAAAGTCCAGCACATTGTTCCAACGGGCGGCGGCCACCTTCTCGTTCTCTTCGTTGTCGTAGAGGTGTTGCTCGTAGCCGATGTCTTTGAGCCATTCCAGCAGCAAGGCCTTGGCCTCTTTATTGCCGCTGGTGGTCTTGGCCTTGAATTCGAGATCGGTGATGTAGCGGCCAAACTCGTGCAGTGAGCCCAAGGCCCGCGTGGTCATCACGGTGGCCAGGCTTTCGGCGAACAGGGACTCGAACATGCTGCACTTCCAGCGCCCGGAGAACTGGCTCAGTGCGCCCAGGGTCTGGTGGCCAATGCCGCGCTTGGGCGTGGTGATGGCGCGCAGAAAGGCCGGGTCATCGTCCTGATTGACCAGCAGGCGCAGCCAGGCGCACAAGTCCTTGATCTCGCTCTTGTCGAAGAAGCTCTGGCCGCCGGAGACCTTGTAGGGAATCTCGGCGCGGCGCAGGGCTTGCTCGAAGATGCGGGCCTGGTGGTTGGCGCGGTAGAGGATGGCGAACTGCTTGAACTCCTTGGCCTTGCCATCGGCCATCAAGGCCTGGATCAGGCTGACGGCGCGTTCGGCCTCATGTTCCTCACCATCGGCTTCGATCAGCTTGACCGGGTCGCCGTCGCCGAAGTCGCTCCACAGCGTTTTCTGGAACAGCTTGGGGTTGATGGCGATGACGTTGTTGGCCGCACGCAGGATGGCGCCAGTGGAGCGGTAGTTCTGCTCCAGCGGAATCACCTTGAGCTGGGGGAAGTCCACCGGCAGGCGCTTGAGGTTTTCAATCGTGGCGCCGCGCCAGCCGTAAATGCTCTGGTCGTCATCACCCACGGCGGTGAACATGGCGCGCTTGCCCACCAGCTGCTTGAGCAGGTCGTACTGCACCGCATTGGTGTCTTGGTATTCGTCCACCAGCACATAGCGCAGCTGGTCTTGCCAGCGGCCGCGCGCTTCGGGATTGGACTCCAGCAGGCGCAGGGGCAGGCTGATCAAATCGTCAAAGTCCACCGCCTGGTAGGCGGCCAGGCGTTCTTGATAACGCTCCATCACAGCGGCAGCGGCGCGTTCGTTATCGTCCTTGGCGATCATCATCGCCTGCTTGGGCGTGAGGCCCTGGTTCTTCCACAGCGAGATGGTCCACTGCCAGGATTTGGCTTGGTTGGCGTCCACCGTGCCGCCGGCATCGCGTAGCAAGCCCAGCACATCGTCGCTGTCGAGGATGGAGAACTGCTCCTTCAAGCCAACCAGCGTGCCCTCCTGGCGCAAGATGCGCACGCCCAGGCTGTGGAAGGTGGAAATCACCAGATCCTTGGCCGCCCGCGCGCCAATCAGGTGCTTGGCACGCTCGCGCATTTCCTGCGAGGCCTTGTTGGTGAAGGTGATGGCGGCGATCTGCTTGGATTGGTAGCCGGCTTGCAGCAAGCGCGCAATTTTTTGCGTGATGACCCGGGTCTTGCCAGAACCGGCGCCGGCAATGACCAGGCAAGGGCCGTCCAGATGGTGGACGGCCGCCAATTGGGCAGGATTCAGGGTGTTTTCGGCCATGGCTTTCTCGGGCTGGGGCGCGAATCATAGCCAGCCGGGCGGCGGCTGGCGGACCGAAGGGCTTGATTCAGATCGCCCCGCTCAGGGACGCAGCCCGCCGGGCGGCGCAAGCTCGACCTGGGCGTTGCCCGGTGCCACGGGCGTGGCCTCGGTGACCGCGCCGCTCATCAGCAAGTCGGGCCGGCCGGTATTGGCAGCTTGATTGGCGGCTTGCTTGGCGTCTGAGTCGCTGGCTGGAAGCGGCGCCAGTTTGCTGGCCGGTGCGGGCGTGGTGCGCGGCCGCAAAAGCGGTTGTGCTTGCGGTTTGGGCGCCGCATTGGCCAGCCCGGGCGTGGGCTCGGGCTGGTTCGTCAGAACGGAATTAGTGGCCGCAGGCGTAGCGGCGGTGGCTGTGCTGGCGTCGGCAGGGGCCTTGTCTGCTGCACCGCCGCTCTCGCTGAGCAAGCTGGGCTTGGCATTGGCGCTTTGGCTCGAACTCTGGCTTGGGCTTGGCCGCACACCACCCGCCAGCCGTTGCGCCCAGGCCGAAGGAACGGCATCACGCCCCAGCCAGCCCGCCAGCGTCAGGCTCAGGGCCACGCCGCCGGCCGCCAGCCAGAGGGAACGACCGCGCTTGGATTTGGCTCCGCCCCAGGCTGAAGCGGCAGCGTCGCTGACCAAGGCTTGGGCTTGCGGCGCCCGCTGCGAAGGCATGGGCTGGAAGCGCAGAGCGGAATGGCCGTCACCCGCCAGCCAGGCGCGCAAATCATCGGCCAAGGCCTCGACGCAGCCGTAGCGGAAATCGACCTGCTTGGCATGCGCTTTGCGAATCAATGCCTCCAGGCTGAAGCGATCCTTGGGGCTCAAGCTGGCCAGGCTGGCCTCATCCAAGCAAGCGGCCAGCAGTTGGCCAACGCCAAACACCTCGCTCGCCAAGCTGGGCGGATGGCCGGCGGCCACCTCGGGGCTGGCATAGCCCGGGGCCGAGCTAAGCGCCATCACATGCTCAAAAGGGTCGCTCGGGTCGGCCATGCGCAGCAGGCCCAGCGCCATCAGCTTGAGCTGCTGGCGGCGGTCCAGCCACAGCATGGCGGGGTCGATTTCGGCCCACAGCCAGCCCTGGGTGTGCAAAGCGCGCAAGGCTTCGCAAAAACTCAGCAGCAACTCGATGCGGGCACGCAGCGGCATGGCGGCTGCGGCCTGTAGCAGCGGCTGGCCGCCTTGCACTTGTTCAAACACCAGATAAGGCTGGCCTTGCGGCGTGACACCACTGTCGGTGGGCACGGCAATCATGGGCTGGCCGAGCTGCTCAAAGTCAGCCGCCAAGTCGCCAAAACGCAGCATCAGGCCCATCGCGCGCTCACTGCGCGGCAGCAGCAGCACGGTGGCTTGTTTGTCTTTGGCCAGGGCGTGGCTGGCTTCATACCATTGCGCCACGGGGCCGGCCGAGGCTGCAGCCGCCTCGCGGGCCGCCGCCAAGGCCTGACGCACCCGCCACACGCCCAGCGCCGCGCCAACGCCCAGCAAAGCTGGCGCGGCAGGCGGTGGAAGGGCGAGTTCAGGCATGCGCATGACGGGTTTTCGCTGATGTTAGGTTGCTCGAATAGCCAAGCCGGGCACTGCATCCCCGCATCTGGGGGAGCCAGCGGGCCGCTGCCACTCACACAGGGGGGAGTCGTCAGCGCAGTGCCGCAGCCGCGCCGGTCCCGGCGCGAACTGGCATCATCCCAGCTTTTGGGCCGAAATTGAGGCCCCTAGCTTGGGGCAATCGTCCCTAAATCTGAAGACAAACCATGCAAAAGCCTCCTCGGCCCCACCGACGCCAGCCCACCGCCCTGCTCTTCGCCTCGGCCGCTTTGCTGAGCCTGGCCCTGCCCAGCGCCGCCCTGGCCGCTGGCAATAGCACGGCGAATGGCAACAATGCCAAAGCCCTGGCCCTGAGCTACCAGCAGCCCTCGGCCCCGGTGCGCGCCCTGCTGGACGCGCCCAATCTGCCGCGATCCATCATTTCGCCCGACCAGCAAACCCTGGCCAGCGTGCAACTGCGCCGCCTGAACAATCTGGAAGAGCTGGCTCGGCCGGTGCTGCGCCTGGCCGGCCTGCGCATTGACCCGGGCTGCGCCTGCCCGCAAGCCCAGCCGGTGATTCAGAACCTGCGCCTGCGGGCGCTGCTGGACCCGCAAGCGCCGGAGCGGCCGGTGGCCTTGCCGAGCGAAGGCAAGTTCCAGGCCTTTCACGCCTTCCACTGGGCGCCGGACGGCCAGCGTTTCATCCTGAGCCGCCGCACCGCCACGGCCAGCGAGCTGTGGGTGGGCGATGCCCGCACGGGCGAGATCCACCCCATCCCCAAACTCCAGCTCAATTTGGTGCTGGGCGGCACCGAGCCGGTCTGGCTCAGCCCTACCGAATTGCTGGTGCTGGCCCTGCCCAAGCCGCGCGGCGCCCCGCCCAGCTTGCCGGCCGCGCCCGCCGGGCCGGTGATTCAGGAAAGCCTGGGCCGCAACTCGCCCGAGCGCACTTATCAAGACCTGCTGAGAAACGCCCATGACGAGGCCTTGCTGGCCTATCACGGCCGCAGCCAGATCACCCATGTCAATCTGCTGACCGGCGCCACCCGCCCGCTGGCCGAGCCCGGCCTGTTCAGCAGCCTGGCCGTGACCGGCGAGGGCGCGGCCCAAGTCATTCTGAGTGAACGCCTGCTGCGCCCTTTCAGCTACACCCTGCCCTGGCAGGACTTTGCCCGCAGCGTTGAGCTGCGCCGCCGAGACGGCCAGCCGCTGCGCGAGTTGGCCCGCCTGCCGCTCAAGCAAGGCGTGGTGCTGGAAGGCGTGCTGCCGGGGCCGCGCGGCTTCCAGGCCTCGCCCGGCAAAGATGCGGCGATCTTCTGGGTCGAAGCACTGGACGGCGGCAACCCCAACCAGGCTGCCGCGCTGCGCGACCGCCTAATGCGCCTGGACCCGCCATATTCGGGCAAGCCACAGGTGGTGGCGCAACTGCCCCAGCGCCTGACGCGCCTGAGCTTTCTGGACGACGGCGAACACGCCCTGCTGACCGAGTTTGACCGCCAGAAGTCCTGGCTGCGCACCAGCTTGCAGCCCTTGGCGGGCGGGCCGGGCAAGACCTTGTTCGAACACGCTCTGCGCGAGCGCTATCGCCACCCCGGCACGCCGCAAACCCATATGCTGGCCAATGGCCGCAATGCCGTGATCAGCGACCAGGGCGCTTTGCTACTGGCCGGGCCGGGCGCTGGCCCCAAGGGTGAGCGGCCCTTCCTGGACCGCCTCTCGCTGCAGGACCTGAGTACGCAGCGGCTGTTCCAGTCCGATGAAGACGCCTACGAGCAAGCCGTGCTGCTGCTGGACCGCGGGCGCCTGATTACCCAGCGCGAAACCGAAACCGAGCCGCCCAATCTCTTCCTGCGCCAAGGCACCGGCCTGAGCCAGGCCCGGGCCCTGAGCCGCAACAAAGACCCCAGCCCGCAGCTGCGCCAGATCCGCCGCGAGTTGGTCAGCTTCAAGCGCGCCGATGGGGTGGAGCTGAGCTTCTGGCTCTATCTGCCGCCCGATTACAAGCAGGGTGAACGCCGCCCGGCGCTGGTCTGGGCTTATCCGCTGGAATACACCGATGCCAGCACCGCCAGCCAGGTGGGCGGCTCCAGCAACCGCTTTGCCAGCTTCGCGCCGCTGAGCCCCTTGATGTTGGCGATGGACGGCTTTGTGGTGCTCAGCGACGCCACCATGCCGGTTGTCGGCGATCCCAAGACGGTGAATGACAGCTTTGTGGAGCAGATCACCATGAATGCCCGCGCCATCATCGACAAGGCCGAGGAGCTGGGCGTGGTGGACCCCAAGCGCATGGCGGTGGGTGGCCACAGCTACGGCGCCTTCATGACGGCGAACCTGCTGGCGCACACCTCGCTGTTCAAGACCGGCATTGCCCGCAGCGGCGCCTATAACCGCACACTGACGCCGTTTGGCTTCCAGAGCGAGCGCCGCTCACTGTGGGAGGCGCGCGATGTTTATCTGAAGCTGTCGCCCTTCCTGGTGGCCAACCAGATCCGCGAGCCGCTGCTGCTGATTCACGGTGAGGCGGACAACAACTCCGGCACCTTCCCGCTGCAGTCAGAACGCCTCTACCAAGCACTGGCCGGCACCGGCGGCACGGTGCGTTATGTGTCCCTACCCTTCGAATCGCACGGCTACACGGCGCGCGAATCGGTGGGCCATGTGCAGTGGGAAATGAGCAACTGGCTCAAGCGCTATTTGGGTGACCCGCGCGGCGACAACTGAAATCGCGGAGATCCAATCAGAAGCTGCCCATCTGCGAGTCCGGTGAGGAGCGCGGCGGCAGCACGATGTGCAGCAAGGCGCCACCGCCCGCGCCGTTTTCGGCGTAGATGCGGCCGCCATGCACCTCCAGGATCTTGCGGCAGATCGCCAGGCCCAGGCCGGTGCCCCCGGCGCCGTCCTTGGTTTGACTGGACTGGACAAAGGCCTCGAAGATCTTTTCCAGTTCGGCCTCGGGGATGCCCGGGCCTTGGTCGGCCACGCTGAGATGGGCTTCGCCGTTGGCGCTGCGCTCGGCGCTGAGCCGCAGCTGCCCGCCCTGCGGCGAGAACTTGATCGCATTCGCCAGCACATTGCGCAGCACCTGCGAGAAGCGCACCGCATCCACCTGGGCGGCCAGGGGCTGGTCGGGCAGCTGCAGGCTCAGCTTCAAATGGCGCTGATCCAGCAAGGGCCGCAGCTCGCGCAGCACTTGTTGCACCAGGCCGCGCAAGTCGGTGCGCTCAAGCTCAAAAATGCCCACGGCGCTTTCGATCTTGGCCACGTCCAGCAAATCATTCACCAGCGCCAGCATGCGCTCGCCCGAGGCATGGATTTCCCCGAACATCTCCACCAGCGAGGCATGCTCGCGCGCCTTCTTCAATCCCAGCTCCGAAAAGCCAAGGATGGACTGCAGCGGCGTGCGCAGCTCATGGCTCATATTGGCCACGAACTCTGACTTGGCGCGCGAGGTTTCCTGCGCCACATCGCGGGCCTCGCGGGTGGCGCGCTCGGCATTGCGGAACTCGGTCACATCCATCAGCGTGCACAAGGTGCCGCGCACGCCGCCGTTTTCATCGGGCACCAGCACCTTGGTGATCAGCACATCGTGCCGCTGGCCGTCGGCGCCCATCAGCTGGGCCTCGTAACGCAGCTGACCGCCCAGAGCCATGCCCTGAACCTTGGCTTGCGCCATCAGCTTCCTGTCTTGCTCGCGGTGCTGGGCCGCGTCAGACGGCAACAGGCTGCGGCCCAGCGGCTTGCCGATCACATCGCCGCGGCGCAGGCCGGTGAACTGCTCCCAGGCCTGATTGAGGCTGAGGTAGTTGAAGTGTTGGTCGTACATGGCCACCGGCAAGGGGCTCATTTCCAGCAGCACACCGGTCAAGGCGAGTTGCTGCTGCAGGCGCTGGCGTGAGTTGGTGCGGTCGGTGACATCAATCGCGCTGCCGGCAAAACCAATCAAGGTATTGCGCCCGGCCACCGGGCCGAACAGCGGCATCACCGCCACATCAAAGTACAGCAACTCACCGCTGGCCGCGCGAACCGTGATGGCGGCGGTGCGGATGCCGATGCGATCGTCCGGGTTGAACAAGGCTTGCACCTGCAGCCGACCCGCGGGCTCCACCAGTTCTTGCAGATGGCGGCCAATGGCCTGCTCGGCGCGCTCCTGGCTGAGCACTTCCCAGCGGGCATTGACGTAAGTGATCGCTCCCTGGGCGTCGGTGCGGAACACCAACTCCTGCAGGCTTTTGAGCAAGACCTGCAATTCGCGCTCGCGCCAGGCGACCTGCTCGTGGGCCGCATCCAAAGCCTGGCGGGCCGATTCGCGCACACTCAGGCTGCGCAAGGCGATAACGCAGGCGCCAGCAATCAGACTCAGCGCGCCGGCACCGAAGGCCAGCAACCACAGCATATTGTCGCGCCAGCCTTGCAAGGCGGTGGGCAGGTCCAGCTCCACCGACACCAGCAAAGGCCGGCTGCGCGAGACCCGAAACGCCACCACCTGTTCGCCCGGCAACACGCCGGCGCCCACATAGCTGCCATGCTCACGCTTGGGCAGCCAGTCGGTATAGATCGGATGCGTGAGCAGGCGTGCCGAGGGTTCCACGCTGACGGTTTCGGTGGCGGCCAGCACCTGGCCCTCGTAGCTCATCAGCGCCGCGATGCTTTTGCTGCCCGCCATGGTCAGCTGTTGGTAGGTGGCCAGGGTCTCGGGGTTGATCAGGGCCACCAGCAGCAGGTTGGCGCCATTGGCCGTACGCACCTGGCGCAAGAGGGGCAGCATGGTGACCGTGACCCGCGCAGGCGCCGGGCCGGGCAGCAAATCGGCCAAGCCGCGGCCAGCCAGCAAGCTTTGCAGGCGCTCGGCCCCCACCGCCGGCCAGGGTCCAAGCCGCTTGAGGTCGATCACATGGCCAACATCGTCATGCACCGAGCTGGCCAGCACCCGGCCTTGAGGGTCAATCACCGCCAAACTGCGCAAAAAGGGCAGACCTTGCAAAGAGTTGCTGAGCAAAGGCTGCAGCCGGCCCGGGTCGGCCTGCGATTGCTGGGAAATGGTCTCGGCCAAGGTGCGCAGCATCAGGGACGAGGTTTCCACGCTGCCGGTGGCGTGATCCGACAAAACCCGCGCCAGCAACTCGCTGCGCTCAAAGGTGCTGAGCAAGGCTTCGCGCCGCTCGTACCAGGCCAAGCTCACCAAGGTCAGCACCAAGGCCGCGGCCAGCAAGCCGCCCGAGACCAAAACGATGCGGTTGGACGCGCGGCGAAGCAGGAAGCGGCGGCTGAAGGCTGGCGCGGCGGGCATGTGAGGGTCGGCGGCCGCTGCGCTCAGTTCACCACGATGGCGCTCAAGCCGTGGCGCTTGGCTGCGGCGGCCAAGCGGCCGTCGCGCTTGATGGCCGCCACAAACTCATCCACCCGCGCCAGCCAAGCCGCGTCACCCGGCTTGACGGCATAGGCGTAGGGCAAGGTGTAGAAAGGCTGGGGCGGCGAAATCAGCTTGGCCCAGTCCGCGTTCTCCAGCAGGCGCCGGCTGTAGGGATAGTCGGTCATGAAAACATCGACACGGCCGCTTTCCAATTCCTGCTCACGGGTGGCGGGCGGCTTGACCACCGTCATGCGGGCGTTCTTCAGCGCGGCGGCCATCACCGGCTCCATGAAGGTGCCGGCCTGCACGGCCACCACCACGCCGGGTTTGTCGATGTCGGCCCACTCGCGCACGCTGCGGCTGGTGCGGCTGGCCACGCCGTAGATATCGCTGCGCAAATAGGGCTGGCTGAAACTCAGGTGCTCTTTGCGCTGCGGCAGCACGCCGATGGCAAACATGGCGACGTCACAGCGCTCACCGGTGACGTCGGCAATCAGTTGCACAAACGAGGACTCCACATATTGCAGCTTGACCTTGAGGTCACGCGCCAACTCGGCGGACAACTCGATGTCGATGCCGCCAAATTGCTGATTGCGCGGGTCGCGGTAGGTGACGCCGTAATAGTCCGGCCAAATGCAGACCCGCAGCACGCCGCTGCTACGCACCCGCTCCAGCACGGGGGATCCTGCTTGCGCGGGAGCGCCGGCCGGGCCGGGTTTGGCCCCCTGCGTGGCTGGCGCCACCTGCGCACCGGCGGGCTGCAGCGTTTGCAGCGCCACCAGGCTCAGCACCGCAGCCCACTGACCGGCCAACTTTCCTGCTTGCAACATCTTGTGTTTCTCCAGGGCTTGGGTGAATTGGCAGAGCAAAAATCCAGCACCTTGCGCGCCGACCCGACATCGAGCACCGCGCTTCTTGCATCATCCCCGCTGCCGAGCCTGATTGCCCGCGCATGGACACTTCGCGTTCGCAAAAACCGGCCCTTGTGCGCATTCGCCCGAATTGCTGCAGGCTTCTCGGCGGGTTCACCAAAATAGATGCCAGTCTGCACAGGCCGCGCCGCTAAATACTATTTTCACCAATGAATTTATCAATGGTGCTGATTTGCCGGGCAATTTTGCGCCAGCTCGTGTGAAATTTCGGCAAAATCGAACAATGCCCAACAATAAAGCACAAGCCGCCAACGACAGCCCGGACTGCAGCACCATGGAGGTCGCCCGCATGTTGGGCTTGGCCGTGCGCTCGGTGCAGCTGATGGTCGATCGGGGCGATCTGGTGGCCTGGAAGACGCCGGGCGGGCACAGACGCATTTCGCGCAATTCGGTGGAAGCCTGGACCGCCCAGCGCCGCGGCAGTAGCAACATTGCCAACGGCAACGCCCGCACAGAACGCCGCCCCGAGTCCAGCGCGGGCACCAGCCTGCAGACGCGCCCACGGGGCAACCGCAGCGGACGGACGACCACGGCGCCGCGCGTGCTGCTGATCGAAGACTCGGTGCACTTTCAGAACCTGGTGTCGCTGCTGGTGGGTCAGCATTTCCCCGGCGTTGATTTGCACATCGCGCAAGACGGCATCGTCGGCCTGGCCATGTGCGGGCAATTGCTGCCCGATGTGCTGATCGTCGACATCTTGTTGCCCGGCATTGACGGCGCCACCCTGATCACCAGCCTGCGCTCGCAAGCGCAGTTCGCGCAAAGCAAGCTGATCGTGGTGACCTCGCTGGACGAAGAGCAGCGCGCGCCCTACGCCTTTGCGCTGACCGGCGTGCCGGTGGTGCACAAACCCAATCTCGTGCGTGACTTGCCCCCCCTGCTGCGCGAGGCCTTGGCCGACGCCGTGCCAGTTGCTGACTTGGCCGACAGCCATTCATGAGTTTGCCGCGCGTTTTGCTGGTGGAGGACAACCTCCCCGTCCAGCATTTCGTGCGCGCGGCGCTGGAAGATCTGCCGATTGAACTGCATTGCTGCAGCAGCGTTGATGCCGCCTTGGCCAGCTTGGCCGAACACGCCGCCGCGCTGATCCTGACCGACCTGATGATGCCCGTGCGCACCGGCTTCGAGCTGGTGCAGGTGCTGGGCGAGCAGCCCGCCTTGCAAGGCCAGGCCAAGCTGGTGATCTTCAGCGCCGGCCTGAACGAAGCGGTGCGGGCGCGCCTGCAGCAGCCCCATGTATGGCGCTTGCTGTCCAAACCCTGTTCGCTGGCCGACTTGCTGGCCTGCGTGCAAGAGGCCTTGGCACTTGGCCAAGCCACGCCAGGCGCCGCGCCGCAAGTGCTGGCCCAACACTTTCAAGGCGACCAAGCCCTGTACACGGCCTTTCGGCAAAGCTGCTTGAAGCAGTTCCCGGCCGACCTGGCCTGCGGCGACCTCGCTTGCGTGCGCGCTGATGCCGGCGCCCTGCAATTGCTGGCGCACAGCCTCAAGTCAGCGCTGCAAATGCTGGGCGACACCGCGGGTCATGATCTGGCCAAGCAGCTGGAACAAGCCGCCGCTCAGGGCGACTGGACGAAGGCCGCTCCCCTGTGGCAGCAGCTCAGGCAGGTGCTGGCACAGATGCGCTGAGCGCGGCCAAGCCAGCCAGCGCGCTTTGGCGCTGACGACTCAGATCGCCAGCGGATCGACATCCACCGCCCAGCGCAACAAACCTTTGTGTTCGCGCTTCAGGGCGTGCAGCTCGGGCATCCAGTGCCACAGCAGGCGTTGCAGGGCGCTGCGGTTACTGGCTTCCACCAACATCTGCATGCGCTCCACATTGGCCACCCGCGCCACACTCATCGGAATGCAGGGGTAGACCAGAACCTGCGCCGCCTCGGGCATCTGCTGGGCAAAGGCCGCCGCGGCGTCGAGAAAGCCCTTGGCAGCCTCCGCCGTGCGGCCTTCGGCACGCAACAGGGCCAGGTGGGCATAGGGCGGCAGGCCGGCGGATTCACGCTCGGCCAGCTGGCTGGCGGCGAAGGCCTCGAAGTCATGTTTGGCCAATGCCTTGTACAGCGCATGCTCCGGGTGCCAGGTCTGCACCCACATCTCGCTGCGGGCGGCCTGGGCGGCGTCGCGCCCTGCCCGGCCGCCGGCTTGCATCAAGAGCGCGAACAGGCGCTCGGGCGCGCGGAAGTCGCTGCTGAACAAGGCGCCGTCCGGGTTGATGGCGGCGACCAGGGTGATGCCGCGGAAGTCGTGACCCTTGGTGATCATCTGCGTGCCGACCAGGATGTCCACCTCGCCCGCATGCACGGCCTGCAGCTGGGCTTCTAGCTGGCCTTTGTGCTTGGTGGAGTCGGCGTCGATACGGGCGACGCGGGCCTCCGGGAAGGTTTCGGCCAGCTGCTCTTCCAGGCGCTCGGTGCCCCGGCCCAGCGGCGCGATGTCTTGATTGCCACAGGTCGGGCAGGCGCTGGGCACCCGCTCGGTGAAGCCGCAATGGTGGCAGCGCAGTGTGCGGTCGCCCTTGTGGAAAACGCGCCAGGCACTGCAGTGCGGGCAATCGCTTTTCCAGTTGCACTCACCACAGTGCAACACGGGCGCATAACCGCGCCGGTTCAGAAAGATCAAGCTCTGCTCACCGCGTTCGAGCCGGCTGCGCAAGGCCTCGATCAGCGGCCGCGTCAGCGCCGTGGTCACGCCCTTGCTGAGCGGCAAGAGCTTCATGTCAAACAAGCGCACCTTGGGCAAGGCGCCGCCGCCGATCCGGCCGGGCAAGGCCAGGCGCTTGTAGCGGCCCTCGTTGGCGCGCTGCCAACTTTCCAGCGACGGCGTGGCCGAGCCGAGGATGACCGGTAGCTTCTCCAGATGCGCGCGATACACCGCCAAATCGCGCGCCGAGTAACGCGCGCCGTCTTGCTGTTTGTAGGAGGGGTCATGCTCCTCGTCCACCACGATCAGGCCCAGGCGGGGCATCGAGGCGAACACGGCCAGGCGGGTGCCCAAGACCAGTTCGGCCTCGCCCAGGTGGGCAGCCAGCCAATGGCGCAGGCGCAGCGCCGGCGTCAGGCCGCTGTGCAGGGAGACGATGCTTCGGTCGGCAAAGCGCTCGGCGAAGCGCGCTTCCAGCTGCGGGGTCAGATTGATCTCGGGCACCAGGACCAGCACTTGGCGGCCCTGTTGCAGCGCGTGTTCGGCCGCGCGCAGATAGACCTCGGTCTTGCCGCTGCCGGTGATGCCGTAGAGCAAGACCGGCGCGGGGGCCGGGCTGGTGAGCATCTCGTCCAGCTGACGCAATACCTCGGCTTGTGCCGGGCTGAGTTCGGGCGGCTGGGCCGCGGCCGCACGGCCCGCCTCTGCTTGCGCACCCCGGGACTCGGCCCCCAGCTTGGCCACGCGTTTGAGGCGCAGCTTGAGCTTTTGCCCGTCCAGCTCACGCAGCTGCGGCGGCAGCACCGACAAAGCCACCTCGCCCACACTGCGCTGGTAATAGCTGGCCGCAAATTCAACCAACTGGCACCAAGCGGCGCTGAGCGGCGGCAAGCCATCCAAGGCCGACAAAATGGGCCGCAGCAAGGCGGGATCGGTGTCGCCAGACGGCTCACCCGGCCAAACAATGCCCATCAGCTCACGCCGCCCCAGCGGCACGCGCACCAAGCTGCCCGGCGCCAAGGCTTTAGGGCTCAGATAGTCGAGCGGCCCGGTCAGGCCACTGTGCTGCGGCGTATCCACCGCCACCCGCAGCCTCACCATCGCGGCGGGCTGGTCGGCGGACGCATCAGCCACCGGCTCACTCATGCGGGCGCCCGGCCAAAACCGGATGGCTGCTTAAATTCTTAGTCCTAACCTTAGATTTACGCGCTAAGTGCATGATTTAGAAGGGCCAGGAATGGCGCCGATTTGAGCGCCAATTCAGCTGTGGATAACTTTGTGGGAAAAGTGCTGGCAACCGTATCAATTTGTCTCTGTCACCCAAGCCAGCCGTCGACGACGAATTTCGGGGGAAAGTTTACAAACTGTTTTAAATCAAGCACTTAGCATTCAATCGGGAAAACCATAGGCTGCGCTGCAACATGGATTCCCCCTGTGGGCAAGCTGCCCTGTTTTGGGGATAAGTCAAAACCTGAGTGCTTACTTCACGTTTTATCCGCGCCAGAAAACACCCTGGCGTGGCGCTTGCTCCGTCAAAGTGCGCGCAGCTTGCGTGAGTAGCTATGCACCTCGTCCACCAAGGCTGTCACGTGTTCAGGGGGCGTGAACTGGCTGATGCCATGGCCCAGGTTGAACACATGGCCATCCCAGCTGCCGTCGGCGCGGCGCGGGTTGCCAAAGCTGTCCAGCACGGCGCGCACCTGGGTACGCACGGCGTCTGGCGGGGCGAACAAAACGTTGGGGTCCAGATTGCCCTGCAAGGCCACCCGGTTGCCCACCTGAGCGCGGGCGCGGCCCAGATTGGCGGTCCAGTCCAGGCCCACCACATCGGCGCCAGCATCGGCCAGCTCGTCCAGCCACAGGGCGCCGCCCTTGGTGAACAACAGGCGCGGAATGCGCTTGCCGTCATGCTCGGTTTTCACCTGCGCCAAGACGCGGCGCGAGTATTCCAGGCTGAATTGCTGGAACATGCCGTCGGCCAGCACGCCGCCCCAGGAATCAAAAATCATCACGGCCTGCGCGCCGGCTTCGATCTGCGCGTTGAGGTACTGGGCCACCGAATCGGCATTGATCGCCAAGATGCGATGCATCAGATCGGGGCGTGCGTACATCAGGCTCTTGACCTGACGGTAATCGTCCGAGCCACCGCCCTCGACCATATAGCAGGCCAGCGTCCAGGGGCTGCCGGAGAAGCCGATCAAGGGCACGCGGCCGTTCAGGGCTTTGCGGATCGACGAGACAGCGTCGAACACATACTTCAGCTTGTTCATGTCCGGCACGGCCAACTCGGCCACGGCGGCTTCGTCGCGCACGACCTTAGCGAACTTGGGGCCCTCGCCCTGCGCGAAAGTCAAACCCAGGCCCATGGCGTCGGGCACGGTGAGGATGTCGCTGAACAGAATCGCGGCATCCAGCGGATAGCGCTCCAGCGGCTGCAACGTGACCTCGGTCGCGTAGTCGCGATTGGTGGCCAGGCCCATGAAGCTGCCGGCCTTGGCACGCGTGTCGCGGTACTCGGGCAAATAGCGTCCGGCCTGGCGCATCAGCCAGACGGGCGTGTAGTCAGTGGGCTGGCGCAGGCAGGCGCGCAGGAAGGTGTCGTTTTGTAATGGTGCGCTCATGGGCGGCGATTATCCTTGCTCGTGAACCTTGCCATTCGATATGGCTCAAAGCAGAGTGATACTTCGCCTCGTTGCACGATCAATTTCTGGAGGATTTTCATGACCCGCATGTTCCAACGCACGTCCCTGGCCGCCTTTGTTCTCGCCGCTTCCGTGGGCCTGTCGGGCTGCGGCTATAACGAGTTCCAGAAGCTGGACGAAAGCGTCACGGCGAGCTGGTCCGAGGTGCTGAGCCAGTATCAGCGCCGCGCTGACCTGATCCCAAATATCGTCAACACCGTCAAAGGCGAGGCCAATTTCGAGCAAGAGACGCTGACCAAGGTGATCGAAGCCCGCGCCAAGGCGACCAGCATCCAAGTCACGCCCGAGCTGGCCAAGGACCCCGAGGCGCTGAAGAAGTTCCAGGCCGCGCAGGGCGAGGTGTCGAGCGCACTGTCGCGCTTGCTGGTGGTGAGCGAGAACTACCCCAACCTCAAGGCCAATCAAGGCTTCCAAGACCTGCGCGTGCAACTCGAAGGTACCGAGAACCGCATCACCGTGGCCCGCAATCGCTACATCAAGAGCGTGGCCGAGTACAACGTGCTGGCGCGCAGCTTCCCCAGCAACCTCACCGCCAAGGTGATGGGTTATGAGGTCAAGCCCAATTTCACGGTCGAGAACGCCGCAGCCATCAGCACCGCGCCGGCGGTGAGTTTTGACACCGCCAAGCCTGCCGCCCCAGCTGCCTCCAAATAAGGCAGCGCCCATGATGCGCCGCCTTGCAAGTCTTTGGACCTTGCTGCTGTGCCTGGTTTGGGCGCCGGCTTTGTGGGCCCAGGACGTTCTGCCCATCCCGGCCCTGAGCGGCCGTGTCATCGACCAAACTGCCACGCTCAGCGCAGCGCAGCAGTCAGCCCTGGAGGCCAAGCTGGCGGCCTTCGAGCAAGCAGCCGGCTCGCAGCTGGTGATCTTGCTCGTGCCCAGCGTCCAGCCGGAAGACATTGCCGCCTACGCGCAACGCGTGGGTGACAGCTGGAAGATCGGCCGGCGCGGCGTGGGCGACGGCATGCTGATCGTCGTGGCCAAGAATGACCGCAAGGTGCGCATCGAGGTGGCCAAGGCGCTGGAGGGCGCGGTGCCCGACTTAGCGGCCAGCCAAATCATCCAAAACGCCATCACACCGGCCTTTCGCAAGGGCGACTACGCGGGCGGCTTGAACCTGGGTATCGATCAACTGCTGGCCCGCATACGCGGCGAGAACCTGCCCTTGCCCAGCCAACCCTCTGGTGCCAAGAAGGCCTCCTCACAAGGCTTTAACTTTGAAGAACTCGGCGCGCTGATCTTTATTGGCGTGCCGGTGCTGGGCGCCGTGTTGACCGGCATCTTTGGCCGCAAACTCGGCAGCCTGCTGACCGGCGGCGCCGCCGGCGCGCTGGGCTGGGTGCTGGCGGGCAGCCTGATCGTGGCGGGGCTGGCGGGCGTGATTGCGCTCGTCTTGGTCGGCGTCATGGGCGTGGGCGGCGGCGGGGGTCGACGCGGGGGAGGCGGCGGTGGCTTTGGCGGCGGCAGCGGCCCCATCATCTTCGGCGGTGGCGGAGGCGGAGGCTTTGGTGGGGGCGGCGGCGGTGGCGGTTTTTCCTCGGGCGGCGGCGGCGACTTTGGCGGCGGCGGTGCCTCCGGTGATTGGTGAACGAGATGAAGTTGCAACGCTTTTTCAAACACCGCTGGATCGACCACAAAGATGTGGAACGCCTGCTGCCGCAAGCCGCGGTCGAAAACCTGCAAACCCTGGTCCAACAAAGCGAGCGCCACCACAGCGGCGAGATCTGCATCTGCGTGGAGGGCGGCTTGCCGCTGTCCTATTTGTGGAAAGGGCTGACCGCGCGGCAACGCGCCGTCACCCTGTTCGGCAAGCTGCGGGTTTGGGACACCGATGCCAATAACGGCGTGTTGATTTATCTGCAGATCGCCGACAGGGCGATCGAGATCGTGGCCGATCGTGGCCTCAACGCCCATGTCACGGCGGCGGAATGGCTGGGCGTGGTGGCCGCGCTGCGGGAGCAACTCAAGGCCGGCGGATGTGAGGCCGGGCTGATCGAGGCTGTCGCAGCCGTCGATGCTCTGCTGACCGAGCACTTCCCCTTGCGACCCGGCACGGTCAACCGCAATGAGTTGCCGGACCGGGTGGTGGTTCTTTGAGTTTGAGTTGCTGACCGCCGCAAGCCAGGCCCGCCTGCGTCTCAGGCTGCTAGGCCTCGCTTGCGGCCAAGCTCAGAACTTGTTCGCCAGTGGCTTGAGCTTGCCGCTGAAGACTTCCGTTAGCGGCGCCTGACCCAAAGGCGGGAACTTCAGCTTGGTCGGTGCACAGGACACATCGGGCAGGTGGTCCAGCAAATGGCGGATCAGGGTCAGCCGGCCACGCCGCTGATCGTTGAAGTCCACCAAGGTCCAGGGCGCATGCTTGCTGTGCGTGGCCTTGAGCATGGCCTCGCGGGCTTCCCCATACTCTTTGTACTTGGCGCGGGCTTGCAAGTCGATGGGAGAGAGCTTCCAGCGCTTGAGCGGATCGGCCAGACGCTCCGCAAAGCGGACTTCCTGCTGCTGCTGGTCCACGGTCAACCAGTACTTGAACAGCAAGATGCCGTCATCGACCAAGAGCTTTTCAAATGCCGGCGCCTGCTGCAAAAACGCTTGCGTTTGCGCCGGCGTGCAAAAGCCCATCACCGTCTCAACACCGGCGCGGTTGTACCAGCTACGGTCAAACAGGGCGATCTCACCCGCCACCGGCAGATGCGGCACATAGCGCTGGAAGTACCACTCGCCCTGCTCACGGTCACTGGGCTTGCTCAGCGCCACGGTATGGCATTGGCGCGGGTTCAAGGTTTCGGAGATCGCAGAAATGACGCCGCCTTTGCCGGCGGTATCGCGCCCCTCCACCAGCACGAGCAAGCGTTTGCCGGTCTTTTGCAACCAGCGCGCCATATTGTTGAGCTCGAGATGCAGAGGCTCGAGTTGCGCGAGGTAGTCTGACTTGCTGAGCCGCTTGGGCTCAGCGGCTTCAGACACAGCTGCACTCGGCTTGAGCTTGCTTTTCGCCTTTCCTGTTCCCATCCGCGTCTCCATCGTCAATGCATCAATTGAAGGGTGGAGCTTAACCCCCGCAGAGGCTGCTTGAGAGGCGCGGCTCAGAGCAAGATCAGGTCCTGCCGGCCAATCCACTCTTCGCCCGCCTGCAGGCGAATCGGGTGCTCCACGGTGGCCGCCTCGATGCACAGCATTTGCTTGTAGTCCTGGTCCGGCATATCGCTCAGCGCGGCGCACTTTGCGGGGCCCGGGTTCCACACCACCGCGTCATCAAAACCTTGCTGCTGGATCTGCAAACGGCGCTCGGTGCTGATGCCTTGCTCGCGCAGCAGCATGGGTTCTTTGACTTGGTGATAGACCCGGTCCAACTCGCCCGAGGGCAGCAGCAACTCCACGCGCTGGGTCTTCTCCGCGCCGTCAACTTTGTCCCAGTAGTGCAGGCCCGAGAGGCCATGGACACTGCATTCATCCAGATCATTGATACGGAAGTAGCTGTGTAGCGCCGCGGTGAAGTCAAAGGCTTCGCTCTCGTTCTTGTTGACGCAAGCTAGCTCGATCTGCAGCACCCGGCCGCTGACACGCAAGCTCAGTTCAAGTTCGAAGGCATGGGGCCAGAACATGCGGCTCGCAGCGTCGTCGGTCAGACGCAGCACCGCTAGGGCGTCATCAGCGCCCTGCTCGGCCATCACCAACTGCCAGGGCTTGCTGCGCGCAAAGCCGTGGTTCTTCAAGGGGCCGCGATCGCCGAACTGCGGAAAGATCACCGGCACGCCGCCACGGATGGCCTGGCCGGATACATAGGCCGACGTGGGCGAAACGTAGAGCTGCTCGGTAGCACCGGCGGGCACCCAGGACAGCACATGGCCGCCATGCAACAACACGGTGGCGCGGGCACCGTCAGGGGCGAGCAGTTCCAAGGCGTCCAGGCCTTGGTGGCGGGTGATGGCGATCGGTGTGGACATGGCGGATGAGGAGAAATACGGGTTATTGGGCGATCAGGGAACTGATGTGAGTCAGCTGGCAGCACGATGAAAAACGCCCGCCCAACTCTCGTTGGCGGGCGTCTCATTGCAGCGCTTGCGCGTTAACTGGATTAACGCTTGCGGAACTTCTGCAAAGCAGCGATCTGCGCCGCCATCGCCATGAATTCGCTTTGAGCGGCAGCGAAGTCGATGTCCGACTTGGCGTTCTTCATGGCTTCTTGCGCGATCTTGCGGGCTTCGATGGCCTTGGCTTCGTCCAGGTCCTTGCCGCGAATCGCGGTGTCGGCCAGCACGGTCACCCGGCCAGGTTGCACTTCCAGAATGCCACCGGCCACGAAGACAAACTCTTCGCCGCCGTCAGCCTTCTCGATGCGCACAGCACCGGGCTTGATGCGGGTGATGAAGGGCGTGTGCTTAGGCAGAATGCCCAGCTCACCGCTCTCACCCGGCAATGCAACAAACTTGGCCTCGCCGGAGAAGATTTGCTCTTCGGCGGAGACCACATCCACATGGATAGTTGCCATTTCAATCTTCCTTTGAGTGAACAAGTGAGGCTTTGAAGGGATCAGCGGGTGTTGCCACCGACCGATCCGCTCAAGCTGCACTCACTGCGGCAACTTAGCCGAGCTTCTTGGCCTTCTCGAAGGCCTCGTCGATCGTGCCAACCATGTAGAAGGCCTGCTCAGGCAGGTGGTCGCATTCGCCAGCAACAATCATCTTGAAGCCGCGGATGGTTTCCTTCAGAGGCACGTACTTACCGGGCGAGCCGGTGAACACTTCGGCCACGTGGAAAGGCTGCGACAGGAAACGCTGGATCTTACGAGCGCGGCTCACGGCCAGCTTGTCTTCAGGCGACAGCTCGTCCATACCCAGAATCGCGATGATGTCGCGCAGTTCCTTGTAGCGCTGCAGCACTTGCTGAACGCCACGGGCGGTCAGGTAATGCTCTTCGCCAACCACGTTCGGGTCCAGCTGACGCGAGGTCGAGTCCAGCGGGTCCACGGCGGGGTAGATACCCAGCGAAGCGATGTCACGCGACAACACAACGGTGGAGTCCAAGTGAGCGAAAGTCGTTGCAGGCGAGGGGTCGGTCAAGTCATCCGCTGGCACGTAAACGGCCTGGATGGAAGTGATCGAACCGACCTTGGTCGAAGTGATCCGCTCTTGCAAGCGGCCCATTTCTTCGGCCAGCGTAGGCTGGTAACCCACGGCGGAAGGCATACGACCCAGCAGCGCGGACACTTCGGTACCGGCCAAGGTGTAGCGGTAGATGTTGTCCACGAAGAACAGCACGTCCTTGCCTTCGTCACGGAAGGACTCGGCGATGGTCAGACCGGTCAGGGCCACGCGCAGACGGTTGCCTGGAGGCTCGTTCATCTGGCCGTAAACCATGGCGACCTTGGAGTCTTCGAGCTTCTCGAGGTTCACGACGCCCGAATCGGCCATCTCGTGATAGAAGTCGTTACCTTCACGGGTACGCTCGCCCACACCCGCGAACACCGACAGACCGCTGTGGGCCTTGGCGATGTTGTTGATGAGTTCCATCATGTTCACGGTCTTGCCCACGCCGGCGCCACCGAACAGACCCACCTTGCCACCCTTGGCGAACGGGCAGATCAAGTCAATCACCTTGATGCCGGTTTCCAGCAGCTCTTGCGAGGGGCTGAGTTCGTCGTAAGCAGGAGCTTGACGGTGGATCGACGCGATTTGCGTCTGAGCCACGGGGCCACGCTCGTCGATGGGCGCGCCCAGCACGTCCATGATGCGGCCCAGAGTCGCCTTGCCGACCGGAACTTGAATGTTCTCGCCGGTGTTGAAGACTTGGGTGCCGCGGCGCAGGCCGTCGGACGAACCCAGAGCAATCGTACGCACGATGCCATCGCCCAGCTGTTGCTGGACTTCCAGCGTCAGCGTGGAGCCTTCCATCTTCAGCGCGTCATAGATCTTCGGCATCTGGTTGCGGGGGAACTCCACGTCCACCACCGCGCCAATGCACTGAACGATCTTGCCAACGGCGTTGGTTTGAGTGTTCGACATATCGTTTCCTTCAATCAGTATTCGTAGCTATTGCTGGAGCGTGCTGGGGGCTGAGATCAGCCCACAGCGGCCGCGCCGCTGACAATTTCGGACAACTCTTTGGTGATGGCAGCCTGGCGGGTCTTGTTGTAGACCAGCTTGAGCTCACCGATCAGGGTGCCGGCGTTGTCGGTCGCAGCCTTCATCGCCACCATGCGTGCCGATTGCTCGGACGCCATGTTTTCTGCCACGGCTTGGTAGACCTGTGCCTCGACGTAGCGCATCATCAGCTCGTCGATCACGGATTGCGCGTCCGGCTCGTAGATGTAATCCCACGAGTGCTGGCCGCCACCGGTCTTCATGCCTTCGGCGCTCAGCGGCAAGAGCTGCTGAACCACCGGTTCTTGCTTCATCGTGTTGATGAACTTGGTGTAGCAGAGGTAGACGGCCGAGAGCTTGCCCTCGACATACGCGTCCAGCAACACCTTGACCGGGCCGACGATCTTGTCGATATGCGGCTGATCGCCCATCTGTGTGACCTGAGCCACCACCTTGGCGCCGATGCGGTTCATGAAGCCCAGGCCCTTGTTGCCGATGGCAACGACCTCAGCTTTTTGACCTTCGCCTTCCAAGTCTTTCAACTTGGTCGTCGCAGCGCGCAGCAGATTGGTGTTCAAACCACCGCACAAGCCCTTGTCCGTCGTCACCACGACAAAACCGACTGCCTTGGCGCCTTCGTTCTTGACGAGGAAAGCGTGCTGGTACTCGGGATTGGCCTGGGCGAGATTGGCGGCGATATTGCCGATCTTCTCGCTGTAAGGACGAGCAGAGCGCATGCGCTCCTGGGCCTTGCGCATCTTCGAAGCCGCGACCATTTCCATGGCCTTGGTGATCTTCTTGGTGTTCTCGACCGACTTGATCTTGCCGCGAATTTCCTTGCTTGATGCCATGATTTCTCCTGTTCAGATGGGGCGGTTCAGTTTTGCGTGAGCCGCCCCGTCATGGGCATTAAGCGAAGGACTTCTTGAAGGCCGTGATGGCGGCGTTCAACTCGGCTTCAGCATCCTTGTCCATCGCCTTGTCGGCTTCCAGCTTGGCCAGCAGAGCGGCGTGGCTGGTCTTCAGGAACTGATGCATGCCGTGTTCGAAAGCCAGAACCTTCTTGACGTCGATGCTGTCCATGAAGCCCTTGTTCACCGCGTAAAGCGTCGAAGCCATCAGGCTGATCGGCTGGGGCGAGTACTGAGCTTGCTTGAGCAACTCGGTCACGCGGGCGCCGCGGTCCAGCTGCTTGCGGGTGGACTCATCCAGGTCCGAAGCGAACTGCGCGAACGCAGCCAGTTCACGGTACTGCGCCAAGTCGGTACGGATACCGCCGGACAGGCCCTTGATCAGCTTGGTCTGAGCAGCACCACCCACGCGCGACACCGAGATACCGGCGTTAATCGCAGGACGGATACCGGCGTTGAACAGCGAGGTTTCCAGGAAGATCTGACCGTCGGTGATCGAGATCACGTTGGTCGGAACGAAGGCGGACACGTCACCGGCTTGGGTTTCGATGATAGGCAGCGCGGTCAAAGAACCGGTCTTGCCCTTCACTTCGCCCTTGGTGAAAGCTTCGACATAGTCGGCGTTCACGCGAGCTGCACGCTCCAGCAGACGGCTGTGGAGATAGAACACGTCGCCAGGGTAGGCTTCACGGCCTGGAGGACGACGCAGCAGCAGCGAAACTTGACGGTAAGCCACAGCTTGCTTGGACAGATCGTCATAAACGATCAGCGCGTCTTGACCGCGGTCGCGGAAGTACTCGCCCATCGTGCAGCCCGAGTAGGCCGACACGTACTGCATCGCAGCGGATTCAGAGGCCGAAGCTGCCACGACGATGGTGTATTCCATCGCGCCGTTGGCTTCCAGAGCGCGCACGACGTTCTTGATCGACGACGCCTTCTGACCGATGGCGACGTAGATACAGGTCATGTTCTGACCCTTCTGGCTGATGATGGCGTCGATCGCAACGGCAGTCTTGCCGGTCTGACGGTCACCAATGATCAGCTCGCGCTGGCCGCGGCCAACGGGCACCATCGAGTCGATGGACTTCAGGCCGGTTTGCACAGGCTGGTCCACAGACTTACGGGCGATCACGCCGGGAGCGACCTTTTCGATCACGTCCGTCATCTTGGCGTTGATCGGGCCCTTGCCGTCGATGGGGTGACCCAGGGCATTGACCACACGGCCAATCAGCTCGGGACCAACCGGCACTTCCAGAATACGGCCCGTGCACTTGACGGTGTCGCCTTCGGAGATGTGCTCGTAAGCACCCAAAATCACGGAACCGACCGAGTCGCGCTCCAGATTCAGGGCCAGGCCATAAGTGGGCTGACCATCGGCACCGGCGGGGAACTCCAGCATTTCGCCTTGCATCACGTCGGACAGGCCGTGGATGCGGCAGATGCCGTCGGACACGGACACAACCGTACCTTGGTTGCGCACGTCGGTCGAAGCGCCAAGACCCTCAATACGGCTCTTGATCAGTTCGGAAATTTCTGCAGGATTCAAATTCATTGCGAGGCTCCCACCTGGCCGGGCCACTGTTGCCAGTGCCCGACGCAGGGATGAACGGTTAGGTGTCGGCGTCGCGCTCGTTTCGCCCTTAGGCGGTGAGCGCCACTTTCATGCGTTCCAGACGGTGCTTGACCGAGGTGTCCAACACCTCGTCGCCCACCACCACACGGATACCGCCAATCAGTGAGGGCTCGAGCGTGACTTGTGGCAAGAGCTTGCGACCGAAACGCTTCTCCAGCGACACCATCACTTCGGCCAACTGGGCCGGTTCGATGGCATAGGCACTGTAGATATGCGCATCAGCCACGCCCGCAGCCGCATTGGCCAGCACATGAAACTGTGCCACCGCTTCAGGCAAGGCAGTGAGCCGGCCATTGGCGATCACCGCCTGCAGAAAGTTCTGCAGTTCGGGGGTCAGGTCTTGCTTGGCGGCGGCCGTCAGAACGGCCAGCACCTGCTCAGGCGTTGACTTGGGGCTGTCGGCGAACTGGCGCAGATCGGCGTCTTGCGACACTGCGGCCAGCACATCGAGCTTGTCAGCCCAAGCCTTGACGTCGTGCTTCTGAGCGACTTGGTAGAGCGCTTCAGCGTACGGGCGGGCAATGGTTGCGAGCTCTGCCATGATTACAGCTCCGTCTTCAGACGGCCCAGCAATTCGGCATGCACGCTGGCATTGACCTCACGCTGCAGAATCTGCTCGGCGCCCTTGACGGCCAATGCGGCGACCTGCTCACGCAGAACCTCACGGGCACGCACGGACTCCTGCGCAGCTTCGGCTTGCGCGTCAGCCACGATCTTGGCAGCCTTCTCTTCGGCGATTCCAGCGGCAGCAGCCACGATGCCAGCGGCGCGCTTTTCAGCGTCGGCCAGCAGCTTGGTGGTTTCGCCACGGGTCAGTGCCAATTGCTCGTCGACCTTCTTATTGGCGTTAGCCAACTCGGCCTTGGCCTTGTCGGCCGCGGCCAAGCCGTCGGCGATCTTTTGCGCGCGCTCATCCAAGGCCTTCATCATGGGAGGCCAGATGAAGCGCATGGTGAACCACACAAGAATCGCGAAGACGATTGCTTGCAGGAACAGGGTTGCGTTGATATTCACAGCACGATCCTTTCAACCGTGAAAGGTTGGCGCATCAATTAGATGGCGAAAGGCTTGGCGAATGCGAACAGCAGAGCAATAGCCACACCGATCAGGAAGGCAGCGTCGATCAGACCAGCCAAGATGAACATCTTGGTTTGCAGTTCGTTCATCAGCTCAGGCTGGCGAGCCGAAGATTCCAGGAACTTGCCACCCATCAGCGCGATGCCGATAGAAGCGCCCAGAGCGCCCAGACCAACGATGAGACCGCAAGCCAGCGCGACGAGACCGAGGATGTTTTCCATGATTTGCTCCTGAATGGATTTAAGAAAGAAAAGAAAAAAGAAAGGTAAAACTAGGGAAATACGTGATCAGCAATCAGTCAGTGCCGCCAACTCAGTGAGAGTCGTGAGCCTGGCCGGTGTAGATCAAGGTCAGCATCATGAAGATGAAGGCCTGCAGGGTGATGATCAGGATGTGGAACAGCGTCCACACGGTCCCGGCCACCAGATGGCCAAGGCCCAGCCAGAAGCCACCCGACAAGGGGTTCAACTCCCAGGCCCAGACCCCGCCCATCAGCGCGATCAACATGAACACCAGCTCGCCAGCGAACATATTGCCGAACAACCGCATACCGTGAGACACGGTCTTGGCTGCAAACTCGATCAGCTGCATCAGGAAGTTAACCGGATACAGGAACCACTTGTCACCGAAAGGCGCGGCCAGCAGCTCATGCGTCCAGCCGCCGATGCCCTTGATCTTGATGCTGTAGAAGAAGCACATGACCAACACGCTGGTCGACAAGCCCAAAGTCGTGGACAAGTCTGCCGTCGGCACCACACGCATATAGGCGTGATGCGGGTCGTGGCCCATGCCACCGTAAATCTTGGCCCACAGCGCAGGCAGCAGGTCAACCGGCAGCATGTCCATGAAGTTCATCAGGAAGATCCAGACAAACACGGTCAGCGCCAGAGGTGCAATCACCTTGCGGCTGGTGGCATTGTGGATCACGCCCTTGGCTTGGTTCTCGACCATTTCGGACAAGATTTCCACAGCCGCTTGGAAGCGACCCGGCACGCCGGAGGTGGCCTTGCGGGCGGCGCGCCAAAGCACGAAGCAACCGATCAGACCCAGGATCACCGAATAGATCAGCGAGTCCAGATTGAACAGGCTGAAGTCAACGATGTCGGTCTGCTTGACCATCTCACCCGAGAAGTTCATTTGCATGTGCTGCAAATGGTGCTGGATGTATTCGCCCGCGTTCGGCGCGTGCTGTTGTGCAACTTGTGCGTGCTCTTCGGCTGCCATCGTCAGATACCGTCCCGCTGTACTTGTTTCAACCGACCCTGCCAAAGCAGAGCCAACCAATTAACCTTCAAGCACCCGACCAAAGCCACCAGCAACGCCGGCCAACTCAGATCAGGCATCCAAACCACGATCGCTGCCAACATGGCAACGCTCGACATAATCTTGATCAACTCCCAAAACATGAAGCCCAGCGCCTCAGCGCCTGGAATCCCTCTGGAGAGCCCGGTCATGCCCCACGCCATCAAGGCATTTGGCAAAACCACAGTAGCCGTGCCCGCAAGCGCCGACCACCCTTTGCTGCCCTGCCCGGTGAACAACACCCAAAGCACAGCCATCACCACGCCCACCGCAGCTTGCGCTGCGACCACTCGCCAGGGTGACACCGGCGGGTGTTTGACTCGCAAGGCCTGCGCTTCTTCTCGCGACAACACCTTGAAAGACTCTGGCTCGACCTCATCATCCCAAGACGGCCATGACTTCGGCTCAAGCGCGGGAGTTTGCACCCCCTGGCTTACAAGCCCCCTACTGCCATGGTCACCACGGCCATCATTGCTATTCGGCACTTGGATTCGACCCATGACTTTTGGAACGCCTGTCGGCAAAACCCAAAGATTATATGGGCAAACCCGAGGATTTTTAGAGCCGACTGCTCAGGCCAAGTGCCGGCAGGCGCTTCACAGCGCCGGTTCGGCCCAACTCAAGCCTTAGAGCTTGACCCGGTTCGGCGCCAATCCAGGCACATCGACGCGCATTTTCAGCACGCAGCCGGCCCAGGGCTGGGCCGCCAATTCCTCGGCTGAACGACCCGCGCGCGCCGTGGTGACGTAGAGCGTGCGCAGGTCTGCGCCACCGAATGCAGGCATGGTCGGACAGCGCACAGGCAGCGCAATATCGTTCAAAACCCTGCCTTCAGGCGAGAGTCGCAACAGCCGTTGACCCTCGAACATCGCCACCCAGTAGCAGCCCTCCACGTCCACCGCGGCACCATCGGGCCGGCCGCCGTAAGCCTCCAAGGGCAACTCGGCCACTCGCGACGGGAACTTGGCGAACAACTGACGCTCGCCGATGCTGCCGGCCTGGGCATCGAAGCTCAGTGCATAGATCTCGTGCGCCTTGGTGTCTGACCAATACATGCGCGTCGCATCCGGGCTCCAGGCCAAGCCGTTTGAGGTGACGATGCCTTCGGCCATGCGCGTGATGGCACCGCCGGCATAACGATACAAACCAGCGTGCGGCAGGCGCGCATCGTCAATGGTGCCGACCCAGAAGCGACCCTGCG
This sequence comes from Paucibacter sp. KCTC 42545, assembly GCF_001477625.1. Lineage (NCBI taxonomy): Bacteria > Pseudomonadati > Pseudomonadota > Betaproteobacteria > Burkholderiales > Sphaerotilaceae > Roseateles > Paucibacter sp. KCTC 42545. The sequence continues at coordinate 4,937,426 of NZ_CP013692.1, read as the reverse complement.
CATCCGGCTTGCCATCGTTGAAGCGCTGGGCTGCGCTATCGAAAGGTGCGGCGGCCAGCTGGGTGTGCACCCCGGTTTCGGGATCCAGGCGCCACAGGCCATTGCGCTGCGCGACTAACAAACCACCACCCTCGATCAGCGCGATGCAGCCGGGCTCGCTATCGAGCTGCCAATGGCGCAAGTCGCCGGTCTCAGTCCGCAGGCGCAGCACGCGGCGCTCGGGAATGTCTACAAAAAATAGGCTTTGCGTGGCCGCGTCCCACAGCGGCGACTCCCCCAGGGAGGCGGGCGTGGCATGAGCCAATTCAATTAGATAGGGCGCAGGGCTGGCGGACATGGCTAGAGGCTCGCAACAAGCAAAGCGCCATCCTACGGTGGTAACCGCGTGAAACCGACTCGCTCAGTCGAGTTCGACCTTCAAATAGTGCGCGCCCGGAATCGGGTTGAAGTAATAAGGCGGAATGGACTCAAAGCCCAAGCTTTCGTATAGCCCGCGTGCCGCCTCCATATCGTCCAGAGTGTCCAGCAGCATCACGGAGTAGCCCGACTGCCGGGCCGCGTCGATCAAGCCTTGGACCAGCATGCGACCCAAGCCAAAGCGGCGGAATGCCGGGCGCACATACAGGCGCTTCATTTCGCAGGCATTGGCGTAATCAACATCGGCCAAGCGCCGGAAGCCACCGCAAGCAGCGGGCGCACCATCCACCAGCGCCAGCAAAAAACCACCGGGCTCGGGGGCGTATTGGCCGGGCAAGTCCTGCAATTCCTGGTCGAAATCCTGGAAGCCCAGGTGCACCGACAAGCTGGCCTGGTAGTCGCGCAACATATCGCGCACCAAAGCCCAAGCCTCAGCGGTATCGGGCGTGACGAGTTGTATTTCGGGGCTGGCCATGAGGCGCACAGTTTACATAGCGCCGCAGCGGGCGCCAGAGCAGGCGCGATTTTCAGCGCCACCGCGGGTCATGCCGGTCATCTTTTGGTGATCACCCACATCCGCTGCGCGGATATGAGTGCCACCCGAAGAAAAGCGCTTCAGGCTGCGCTTGCCTGGGCAAAGCCCAGGACGACCCTGCGGGTCATCGCACTTTTCTTCTCCAGCTTGGTCACGATGACGGCGCCGATCTCGGCCGTGTTGCTGACATGGGTGCCGCCACAGGGCTGCAGATCAACACCGGCAATCTCCAGCAAGCGCACCCGGCCGGAGCCACGCGGCGGCTGCACGCTCATGCTGCGCACGAGGCTGGGGTTGGCCTCCAGTTCAGCGTCGCTGATCCAGCGCTGACTCACCGGATGCGCCTCAGCCACCAAGCGCGCCAGGCCGGCAGTCAAAGCCTCCTTGTCCAGCGGCTCGCTCATATGGAAGTCCAGGCGGGCGTAGCCGGCCGTGATGGAGCAGCCGTCCACCGGCTGTGGCACCAGAGCGCACAGCAGATGGGTAGCAGTGTGAAAGCGCATATGGGCAAAGCGGCGCTCCCAGTTGAGGCGCGCCGAGACAGGCAAGCCGGCGCTCAACTCGGCCAGCAAGGCCTCTTGCCCGGCGGCGGGCAGATGCAAGATTTCATCGCCCCCGCCCCCGCGCCCACCCTCATCCTTGCCCTTGCGCGTATCGGCCAACACCAGCACGCGACCATCGGGCAGCAGCAACTCACCCGCATCGCCGGCCTGGCCGCCACCCTGGGGATAGAAGACCGTGCGGTCGAGCAGCAAGCCGCGCTCGTCAATCCGCAGCAGCGTGGCGCCGCATTCGCGCAGCTGCGCGTCCTCGCGGAACAGCGCCTCGCTGTGCTTCACAAGCGCACCACGCCTTCAATCATGGGCGTCACATCGCCGCCGATCCAGACCTCATCACCCTCGCGCTGCACATGCACCCGGCCGGCACGGCTCAGCGCCGCTCCTTGCGCGGCGATGTATTTGGCCGGGGCAAGACCTGCCTCTTGCAGCCACAAGGCCAGGCCGGCATTCAAGCTGCCGGTCACAGCATCCTCTGGCACACCAAGGTCAGGCACAAAGGCACGCACCTCAAACTGCTGGGGCGAGCCTGAAGGATAGGCGCCGACGACGCCCAGCTTAAGCCCTTGCATCGCCACGAAATCGGGCTTCAAGTCCAGCACGGCGGCGGCACTTTTGAGGCGCGCGGCCATCCAGGCCGGGCCGTTGTCGACCCACTGCACGTCCAACACCTCCTCGGCACTCAGGCGCAAGGAACGCAAGACCTGGGCGTGCAGCTCCGGCTCGACCGGCCCACTGCGGCGCAGCGCAGGCGCAGCAAAGGCCAAGCGTTCCTTGTTGCGATCAGCTTGGCGCTTGACCCGCACCAGACCGATGCCGCATTCCTGCACCAGCATGCCCTTGGTCTTGGGCACGCCGCCGTTGGCCAGCCAGCAATGCGCCGTGCCAAGGGTCGGGTGGCCCGCAAAAGGCAGCTCGCCGGCGGGCGTGAAGATGCGCACCCGGTAGTCGGCGGCCGCATCGGTGGGCGGCAGGATGAAGGTGGTTTCGCTGAGATTGGTCCAGCGGGCAAAAGCGGCCATGGCGGCGTCGCTCAGGCCCTCGCCGTCAATCACCACGGCCAGCGGGTTACCCCGCAAGGCCATGGCCGTGAACACATCAACTTGAGCGAATCTGCGCGTTTGCAAACTCATGGCGCGTGTTCAGTCGCGCCGTCCAGAGCTTCACGCAAGACCCGGCCCAGAATCGCCACACCCTCGTGGATCTGCGGCGGCGTCAGCGTCACAAAGGACAGGCGCAGCGCACGCGGATCCGGCGCCTGGGCATAGAAGGCCGCGCCGGGCACAAAGGCAATGCCCGCATCCACCGCCCTGGGCAGCAAATCCATCGCATCCAAGCCTTCCGGCAGGCGGATCCAGAAGAACATGCCGCCCTTGGGCGTTTGGTATTCACAACCAGCCGGCAGATGCTGCTTCAGTGCCTCGGCCATGGCATCGCGGTTGGCTTTGTAGAGCGCGCGAATCTTGGGCACATGCTCGTCGAGGAAACCATTGCGAATCACCTCGTAGACCACGCGCTGGTTGAAGCCGGGCGTGTGCAAATCGGCCGCCTGCTTGGCTTGCAGCAGCTTGGGGTAGAGGCTCTGCGGGGCGATCAAAAAGCCCAGGCGGAAGCCCGGCGTCAGCACCTTGGAGAAGCTGCCCAAATAGACCGAGCCCTCGGGCCACAGGCTGGACAGCGAGGGCAGCGGCGGCTCGTCATACCAGAGGTCGCCATACGGGTTGTCTTCAATCACCGGCACGCCGGCCGTGCGGGCGGCTTCCATCGCATCGATGCGGCGCTGTGCGCTCATCACCCGACCGGTGGGGTTTTGGTAATTGGGCAGCAGATAAGCGAAGCGCGTGCCCGGTGCGTCATGCGGCAAGCGTGCCAGCGCGGCGGGCGAGACGCCTTGCTCATCGCTTTCCAAGCTGACGAAATTCGGCTCGAAGGGCGTGAAGGCCTGCAGCGCCCCCAGATAGGTGGGCGTTTCCACCGCCACCGGCGCACCGGCGTCACACAAAATCTTGCCCACCAGATCCAGGCCCTGCTGCGAGCCGCTGGTCACCAGCACCTGGTCGGGCGACACCGACATGCCCAGCGACGCAACGCGCGCCGCCACCCACTCACGCAGGGGCGCGAAGCCCTCGCTGGCGGCGTATTGCAGGGCCTCGCGCGGGTTCTGTGTCAGTACCCGGTCGCAAGCGGCTTTGATTTCCTCGACCGGAAAGGTGTCGCTGGAAGGCAGGCCGCCGGCCATGGACAAGATGCCAGGCTTCTCGGTGACCTTGAGGATCTCGCGGATGACGGAAGGGTTCATGCGCGCGGCACGACGCGCCAGGTGGAAGGCCGAAGGGGGCGTGGTCGTCATCTGAACAGTCTCCGATTTTTGCAAAAAGGCAATTTTGATTGATGCTTGATTGTGAGGCCTGCGAGCACCCGGCTGGCGCCAGGCTCAGGTCTTGAGCATCGGCCAGATGCTGGCCAACAACAAGATTGCCATCACCGCATTGAACAAGCGGCGGCGTTTGGGCTCGGCCAGATGGCGGCTCAGCTTGGCGCCACCCAGGGCCCAGACGCTGATGCAAGGCAGGTTGACGCTGGCGCAGATCAGGCTCAAAACCAGCACTGCCCCGGCCCCGCTGTGCGGCGCGATGAAGCCGGCCACCGCCCCCACGGCCATCATCCAGGCCTTGGGATTGACCCACTGAAAGGCCGCCGCGCCCCAAAAGCCCAGCGGCCCGGCTGATGCTGCCGAGGCTGCTGATCCCGTGGCCGAGGATTGGCCCGGCTGCGCCGGCGCCTCCGCATGCCAGAGCCGCCAGGCCAGCCAGACCATATAGCCAATGCCCACCACTTTCAGCCCCAGATGCAGCTGCGGCCATTGGGTCAGCAAGGCCCCAAGGCCGAAGCCGGCTGCCAACATCAGGATCGCAAAGCCAATGCTGATGCCCAGCATATGCGGCACGGTGGCGCGAAAGCCATGGTTCACCCCGGAGGCCAGCAGCATCATGTTATTGGGCCCCGGCGTGATGGAGCTCACGGCGGCGAAGCCCACCACGGCCAGCGTCATTTCTGTATTCATGCTCACAAACTCCTTGGGCGAGGCACCTTCAATGCTGTCAGTCTATTGCCGCCAACAGCACAGAACCAGTACACTTTTCAGAACATAAAACGCATCTGTATCGGCATGAACACCAACACAAGCGGCATGGCGATGGCCGCCACCCAGGGGCTTTCGCGCCAATCCGCCACGCCCTTAGCCCAGCAATTGGCGGCCCGCTATGCCGAGCGCATTCAGCAACGCCTGATGCTGCCCGGCAGCCGCCTGCCCTCGGTGCGCGACTGCGCGCGCCAGCATGGTGTCAGTCCCTACACCGTGGTGGCCGCTTATGACCAGTTGCTGGCTCAGGGCTTGCTGGAAGCGCGCAAACAGCGCGGCTTTTTTGTCCGCGAGACGCTCGCATCCACCCAGCGGGTCAGCCGAGCCGGCCCGCAGCCCGTCAGTACGGCGCCGGTGGACGCCAGCGCGCTGATTCGCGGCATGTTCCAGGCCGATGCCAAACGTGCGCCCGGCCTGGGCACCTTGCCGGCCGAGTGGCTGGACCTGCCCATGATCCAGTCCGCCATGCGCAAGGTCTTGAACGAAGGCAGTGCCAGCGCCCAGCTGGCACTCCACTACGGCGAGCCGGCCGGGGACGCCCGCCTGCGTGAGGCCCTGGCGGCGCGCATGAGCGACCTCGGCATCGCGGCGGCACCCGAGCAAATCGTCAGCACCGTGGGCGCCACCCACGCGCTGGATCTGCTGACCCGCAGCCTGCTGCAGCCCGGCGACGCAGTACTGGTGGACGCGCCCGGCTGGGCGATTGAGTTCGCCCGCCTGAGCCAGGCCGGCATGCGCTTGCTGCCGGTGCCACGCGGCGCCGACGGCCCAGACCTGGAAGTGATGGCCCAGCTGGTGGCCCAGCATGCGCCCAAGCTCTACGTCACCGTGTCGGTGCTGCACAACCCGACCGGCAACACGCTCTCGCTGGCCAAGGCCCACCAATTGCTCAAGCTGGCGGAGAGCGCCGACTTTCAGATCGTTGAAGACGACACCTACGCTTTTCTGGCCCCCAATCACGCGCCGCGCCTGTCGGCCCTGGATGGGCTGCGGCGCACCATTTATGTGTCCGGGTTCTCGAAAATCCTCACCCCCGCCTGGCGGGTCGGCTATGTGGCGGCCAGCCCGGCACGCATCGCTACGCTGACCCAACTCAAGCTGCTGAGCACACTCACCACCAGCCCCTTGCTGGAGCGCGCCGTCGCGCATTGCCTGGAAAAAGGCTTGCTGCGCCGCCATGCCGAACGGGTGCTGACCCGGCTGGACGCGGCGCGCCAGCGCAGCTTGCGCCTGGCCGAGGCCGCGGGCTGCCACTCGGTGACGCCACCCGCCGGCCTGTTCGGCTGGCTGGACACGGGCATGGACACCGAAAAGCTGGCCCAGCAAATGATGAACGAGAACTGGCTGGTCGCCCCAGGCGCCCTGTTCAGCCCGACACGCCGACCCGGCACGCTGATGCGCATCAACTACGCCACCGCGCAAGACGCCCATTTCTGGAAATTGCTGGAGCATTGCCGCAAGAGCGGCGGCTGAAGCCTTTGCGGCCAGCACTTGCTGCGACACTCACTCGCATGACACAAGCACCGCACAGCCTCACCGATTTGTCGCAAACCTTGGCCCAGGCCTGGACCGAGGGTCAGGTCTTGCCGGCCGCCGAATGGGCGCCCAGCGTGCCCGACAGCGCCAGCGCTTACGCGGTACAAGACCAGCTGTCCGCCCGCCTAGGTTGGGCCTCAGGCCAGCAGGCGGTGAGGTTTTGGAAGAGCGGCGGCGCCAGCCGCAGCAGCGAGCTGAGCCATGCGCCGCTGGCGCCCGCCGGCGTTCGCCCAAGCCCGGCCAACTTCGCCGATCTGAGCCTGCGCGCGCCTGGCATCGAAGCCGAAATCGCCCTGCGCATCGGCGCGGACATCAGCGCACAAGAAGCCGCCCAGCTGAGCCATGCTCAGGCCATGCAGCTGGTGGACGCTTTCGCCGTTTCGGCGGAGTTGGTCAGCTCACGCTGGGCCGAAGCGGGTGAGGCGCCGGCGCTGCTGCGCCAGGCCGACTGCTTGTCGCACGGCGCTCTGGCCCTGGGGCCCTGGCAGGCTTTTGATCCCAACCAGCCGCCCGACTGGGCCGCGCTCTCATGCTGGATTCAACGCAATGATGAGGCGCCGCTACGCGCCACTGGCAGCCACCCTTTGGGCGACCCGACATGGTTGCTACCGGCTTGGCTGCGCCATCTGAGCCGAAACGGTGCCAGCATCCAGGCCGGCACGGTGGTCACCACCGGCGCCTGGTTGGTCTTGCTGGGTTTACACGCCGGCGACAAGCTCAGCCTGGGCTTTAACGGCCTTGGTGAATTGCAAATCGCGCTTTAACGCGCTTTAAAACGCGTTGCGCTTGCCTGCGCCGGCTCAGTACCAGATGCCGGTCCACAAGCCGGTGCGATACCAGGCGAACAGCATCAGCGGCAGATAGGGCAAGGCCACAGTCGGGCGCAGCAACTGGCGCAGCACCTGCGCCAGCAAGCCAGCCGTGCCGGGGCGGCTGGCCAGCCAGTCGCTGTGCAGCTGCATGGCGCCGGCCGAAAACGCATCCGTCACGCCCTTGCGCATGCCCTGCTCCACTTTCAGCAGGCGCTCGCCCAAGCGGGATTGGAAGGTCTTGAGCACGGCCTCTTGCAGCCACAGCAAGGCAATCAGGGCCAGCACCAGGCGGCCCGCATTCATCTGGGCTAGCAAAAACACGGCCGCCAGCTTGTTGGCCCAGGCCACAAATTCGTATTGCTCGAACTTGTTTTGCAGTGCCACCCATTCCTGTTGCAAGTCCATGCTTTTGCCCTTCCCAGTGCTTGGTTTACTTGGCTTCGAGAACTTCCCAGCGCTCCATCAACACCAGCAAGTCTTCGTCGATCTTGGCAGCCCGCTCGGTCACTTCGGCAATTCGCGCCGCACCCTTGGTGTAGAGCTCGGTGCCGTTGAGCAAAGCATTGAGTTGCACTTGCTCGGCCTCCAGGGCCGCGACCTTGGCGGGCAGCTCGTCCAACTCGCGCTGTTCCTTGTAGCTGAGCTTACGTGGCTTGGCCGACACCAGGGCATCGGGAGAAACCGCAGGGGCAGGAGCCGGCGCAGGCGCTGCAGCAGCAGCTGCTGCCGGGGCGGGCTCCTGCTTGGCGCGGATGGCGGCTGCGCGCTTGGACTGGATCAACCAGTCCTGCACGCCGCCTTCGTATTCGCGCCAGCGGCCGTCGCCTTCGTTGACGATGGTGCTGGTGACCACGTTGTCAAGGAAGCGGCGGTCATGGCTGACCAGGAAGACGGTGCCGTCGTAGTCGGCCAGCAGCTCTTCCAGCAGTTCCAGGGTTTCGATGTCCAGGTCGTTGGTGGGCTCGTCCAGCACCAGCACATTGGCCGGGCGGGCGAACAAGCGCGCCAGCAGCAGGCGGTTGCGCTCGCCACCAGACAAGCTCTTGACGGGCGAATTGGCACGCGCAGGTGAGAACAGGAAGTCGCCCAGATAGCTCTTCACATGCTTTTTCTGGTTGCCGATCTCGATCCACTCGCTGCCGGGGCTGATGGTGTCGGCCAGCGTGGCGTCCAAATCCAGCACATCGCGCATCTGGTCAAAGTAGGCCACATTGATCTTGCTGCCCATCTGCACTTTGCCGCTATCGGGTTCGAGCTGGCCCAGAATCATCTTCAGCAGCGTGGTCTTGCCGGCGCCGTTGGCGCCCACCAGGCCGACCTTGTCGCCGCGCAGAATGGTGGCGGTGAAGTCACGCACGATGGTGCGACCACCGTAGCTCTTGCTGACGCAGTCCAGCTCGGCCACGATCTTGCCGCTGGCGCCGCCGGTGTCGATGTCCAGCTTGACCTTGCCCTGCACATCACGGCGGGCGGCATGCTGCAAACGCATGCTTTCCAGGCGCTGAATGCGCGCCACGCTGCGGGTGCGGCGGGCTTCAACGCCCTTGCGAATCCAGATTTCTTCTTGCGCCAGGATCTTGTCGAAGCGCGCATTGAAGAGCGCCTCGTTTTCCAACTCGTAGGCCTTGGCAGCGGTGAAGGCGGCGAAGTTGCCGGGGTAGCCGCGCAGCTGGCCACGGTCCAGCTCGACGATGCGGTTGGCCACGTTGTCCAGGAAGCTGCGATCGTGGGTGATCAGCAGCAAGCTGCCCTTGAAACCGTTGAGCAACTCTTCCAGCCAGGTGATGGCATCCAAGTCCAGGTGGTTGGTTGGCTCGTCCAGCAGCAGCACATCGGGCTGGGCCACCAGGGCGCGGGCCAGGGCCACGCGCTTCTTCAAGCCGCCCGACAAGGCGCCCACAATGCGGGTGCCGTCCAGGTTCAGGCGCTGCAGGGTTTCTTCCACCCGCTGCTCCCAGTTCCAGGCGCCGAGGTGTTCGATGCGCTCGGCCACCCACTCCAGGTCGTCCTCGGGATCGTGGATCTCATAACGCTCGCGCAAGGCCTTGGCCTCGGCCACGCCCTCGCTGACCACGTCGAAGATGCTGGCTTCGGGGCGCAACTCGGGTTCTTGGGGCACGTAGACGCTGGTCAGGCCTTGCTGCAATTGCAGCAGGCCGTCATCGAGCTTGTCGATCTGGGCCAGCACCTTCAGCAGCGACGATTTGCCGGTACCGTTGCGGCCAATGAGGCCGACGCGCTCACCCGTTTCGAGCGAGAAATTGGCACCATCGAGCAAGGCAACGTGGCCGTAAGCGAGATGGGCGTTGGAGATAGATAGGACTGCCATAGCCCTCGATTGTCGTTGACGCCGCCCGCCAAACTGCCACATTTTCGAGCAAAGCAGCAAAACATCGATGGATAGGGCCCTGCCGACGATTGGCCAGTGGACATCCCCATAGTTACCCACAGCCTGGGTGGACAAAGCCGGGCTCCGCGGCGCGAGCGACGCCGCAAAAGCTCAATTCAGCCAAGGAATTGGCAAAACTGCGGATTTTGTAGTTTTGACTAGGCAGCACGACTGCCAGAATCCCGCGCTTCAGCAGACCCGCAGCATGCGCGGCTGCCATTTATTGTTGTGAACGAATCAGGTTTCCAGATGCAAAGAAGAACCATCTTGCTGGCAGGCGCCGGCGCCGCAGCGGCCTCGGCCGTGCCGGGCATGGCTCTGGCCCAAGCCAAGTCAAACGCCACGGCAGCCGCCAAACCCGCCGAAGCCTATGGTCCGCTGCGCCTGCTGGTGCCCTCGGCCCAAGGCGGCGGCTGGGACCAGACAGCTCGCGCCATGGCCGCGGCCTTGCAGGCCAGCAAGCTGGTGGAGCAGGTCGAGTTTGAGTACAAGCCCGGCAAGGGCGGCGTGCCCGGCCTGGCCTATTTCGTCGAAAAGTACGCCGGCCAACCCAATACCTTGATGGTGGGCGGCATGGTGATGCTGGGCGCGATTGCCCTGAACCGCGCCACCGTGGACATGCGCCGGGTCACACCCATCGCCCGCCTGACGGCCGATTCGCTGGTGGTGATGGTGCCCAAGAACTCGCCCCTGCGCAGCCAGGGCGAGTTGAATGAGAAGCTCAAAGCCGCGCCGGCCTCGATTCGCTTCGGCGGCGGCAGCGCCGGCGGTGTCGACCATATGCTGATGGGCATGATGGGTCGCGCCCTCGAAGTGCCCCCGGCTAGCTTGCACTACCAGGCTTATGCCGGCGGCGGCGAGTTGGTGGCGGCCTTGAGCAAGGGCGAGCTGGACGTGGGCATCAGCGGCTTTTCGGAAGCCAAGCAAGCCCTGGACAGCGGCGCCGTACGCGCCCTGGCCATTTCCAGCCGCGCCGACAGTGACGGCATCCGCTCCCTGCGCAGCCAGGGCGTGGCCACCGATATGGCCAACTGGCGCGGCCTGTTCGCCCCGCCCGGCCTGGACCCCGCGCAGATTCAAAAGCATATGGTCCTGAGCAGCGCCTTGAATGCCAGCCCGGCCTGGGCCGCCGAGCTGAAAAAGAACCGTTGGGCCAATGCCTTCACCAGCGGTGCGCCTTTTGCCGAACTGGTGGAAACCGAGCAGACCACCGCACGTGTGGTGCTACACCTGCTGAAGCTGGGCTAAGCGCAAGACAAAGGGGCCGGCAACGGCCCTTTTTTTTCGTCGGCAAGCCATCCCTGCGCGTGGAACTCAGCACCCCCTGCAGATGAATCATCCGGCCTTGATGCGCCCAGGGCCAGGCGGACAAGCTGGGAGCGAGCCGCGTACCCGGCGCAGCCCCGGGCCTGCCTGGCATCTGGCGGCATGCGGCATGCGGCTGAACCGCCCGGCCAATGTTTGCACCCGATCCAGCCAAAGAATTGCCGAAACCGTGACTTCCTTGGCATGGGCTGGGCTAAGCGCCTGCCAGAATTCCGCGCTTCGGCAGACTTGGCAGCACGCGAGGCTGCCCTTTCTTTTGAACGAAGTCTGGGTATCAAGATGCAAAGAAGAACCATATTGCTGGCAGGCGCCGGCGCTGCAGCGGCCTCGGCCTCGGCCTTGCCGGGTGTGAGCCTGGCGCAAGCCAAGTCGAATGCTGCAGCGGCAGCCACCAAGTCCGCCGAAGCCTATGGTCCGCTGCGCCTGCTGGTGCCCGCGGCGCAAGGCAGCGGCTGGGATCAGACCGCACGCGCCATGGCCTCGGCCCTGCAGGCCAGCAAGCTGGTGGAGCAGGTTGAGTTTGAATACAAGCCCGGCAAGGGCGGCGTGCCCGGCTTGGCTTACTTCGTCGAAAAGTACGCTGGCCAACCCAATACCTTGATGGTGAGCGGCATGGTGATGCTGGGTGCCATCGCCCTGAACCGCGCCACCGTGGACATGCGCCGGGTGACACCGATCGCCCGCCTGACCGCCAGCTCGCTGGTGGTGATCGTGCCCAAAAACTCGCCCCTGCGCAGCCAGGCCGATCTGAGCGCCAAGCTCAAGACGGCACCCGCGAGCATCCGTTTCGGCGGCGGCAGCGCCGGTGGCGTTGACCACATGTTGATGGGCATGATGGGCCGCGCCCTGGAGGTTCCGCCGGCCAACCTGAGCTACCAGCCCTTTGCCGGCGGCGGCGAATTGCTGACGGCCATGGGCAAGGGTGAGCTGGATGTGGGCATCACCGGTTTCTCGGAAGCCAAACAAGCTCTGGACAGCGGCGCGGTGCGCGCCCTGGCCATTTCCAGCCGTGCCGACAGCGATGGCATCCGCTCCCTGCGCAGCCAGGGCGTGGCCACCGATATTTCCAACTGGCGCGGCCTATTCGCCCCGCCCGGCCTGGACCCGGCCCAAATTCAAAAGCACATCCGCCTGAGCGCAGCCTTGAACGCCAGCCCGGCCTGGGTGGCCGAGCTGAAAAAGAACCGCTGGAGCAATGCCTACACCAGCGGCGCGCCCTTCGCCGAACTGGTGGAAACCGAGCAGACGACAGCACGCGTGGTGCTGCACCTGCTGAAGCTGGGTTAAGCGCAAAACAAAGGGGGCCAACAAGGCCCCCTTTTTTTGCTCGTCAAGCCATCAATGCGTGTGGCCTTCAGCAGCCCCATGCAAATGAATCATTCCGGCCTCCCCCAAGGCCCGGCTGGCCAGGCGGAAGCAATCCGCTGACTCGGCGCAGCCTTGAGCTTGCGCCGTCTGGCCTTTGGCCGCGTTGGCCTTTCCGGCGCGCAGATAAACCGTCTGCCCTTCCTTGATCGTCTCTATGACCTTGATGCTCGCGATCTTCAGGCGCGGGTAGGTCAAGGGGTTCTTGTCCAGCAGCACAAAGTCGGCCAGCTTGCCGACTTCGATGCTGCCCTTATCTGCCTCCTCAAAGTGCTGATACGCCGCCCACAAAGTCATGGCCTTGATGCCGACGATGGGCTCGACGCGGTGCTCTGGGCCTAACACCTTGCCCGTGCGGGTGGTGCGATTCACCGTGGCCGAGAGCACCCGCAAGGTATCCGGCAAGGCCACCGGCGCATCGTGGTGGGAGCTGAACTTGATCCCGCGCGCCATCATCCAACCGGTGGGCGAGATATTGGCGGCACGCTCGGGGCCCAGCACCGAGTCACGGTGCCAGTCGCCCCAGTAGAAGGTGTGCATGGGGAAGAGCGAGGGGAACACGCCCTGGGCCTGCAACAAGTCCATCTGATCGGCGCGCAGCGTCTGGCCATGGATCATGACCGGGCGGCGGTCCACGCCCCCAGGCACGGTCTCGGCCGCGACCTTGATGGCGTTCAGATATTGCGCAATCGCCGCATCACCATTGGTGTGCGCCAGCACCTGCCAGCCATTCTTGAAGGCCTTGGTGACCAGGGCGTTGGCCTCTTCATCCTTGAAGGTGGCGTAACCAGCGTAGCTGGCGGGCTCGCCCTCCGGGACTTTGTAATAGGGCTTGCTCAGCCAGGCGGTCTTGCCCTGGGGTGAGCCGTCGAAGTTGAGTTTGACGCCGCCGATGCGGAAGTGATCGCGGTATTTGCGGCTCTGCCAGGGGCTGCGCAGCAGCGGGTCCTCGGCCGAGACCGCCAAGTCCGGGTAAGCCACCACATCGATCTTGAGCTTGCCGGACTCGGCCGCCTTGGGCAAGAGGCTCAGGGTGCCGGGGTCGGTGCGGCCGTCTTGCGCCGTGGTGTGGCCAAAGCTCATATAGAGCTGCTGGCCGGCCTCGAGCAAGGCCATGCTCTCGCCCGCGCCCAGCTTGGCCAGGAATTGATACAGGGCCGCGAAGTGGGCGGTTTCTTCCAGCACGCCATTGGGCTCTTGCGAACCGGCTTCGCGGCGGATCTTGCCGCCTTGCGGATCTTTGGATGCCGCCGACAGGCCGGCCAGCTCAAGCGCGCGGCTGTTGTAGGCGCTGAGGTGGCCGGACTGATGAATCACGATCACCGGCAGCGTGGTGGAAACGGCGTCCAAGTCCTGGCGCGTCGGGTGGCGCTGCTCTTTGAGCTGGGAGTCGTCATAGCCGAAGCCGACGATCAGGCCGTACTTGCCCGGCAGCGGCGAGGCCGCGGCCCAGTCCTTCAAGGTTTTCTGCAGCGCCGGGATCGAGCTATTGCGGCCATCCGGTGGCGGCAAGGCATTGGCAGCCACGGCCTGCAGGCCCACGCTACTCATATGGCCATGGGCGTCGATGAAGCCGGGCAGCATGGTCTTGCCCTTGAGGTCGACCAAGCGGGTCTTGGCGCCCTTGAATTCATGCGTGAGCTGGGCCTTGTTGCCCACGCCGACGATGCGGCCGGCGCGAATGGCCACGGCCTGCGCGCTCGGCTGGGCGTCGTTGACGGTGACGATGGGACCACCGAAATAGATCGCGTCGGCCGGCTCATCGTCCACGCAGTCTTCACAGGCGCGGGCTGCCCCTGCGCCGAGCAAGCTGAGTGCCAAACCCGCCAGGGCAGCTGCCGCCCATCGATGATTATTGAAACCCACGACCGTCCCCTTTTGAATTGCTGTGCCGCCATATTAGGGCAAGGCGGAGCCAGTCCCGCATGCGCTGCGCGTCCCCGTTTCGAGCGTCCAAAGCTAGGCCTTGACCGGGGCAGACGCTGAAGCTGGGGTTGACCCGCCCGATCGAATGGAGGGTACCCAAAACCATGAACTTGGCTCGCAAAGTCAGCGCCAAGGCGGCGCTCCTGCGCATCATGGCGACGCCATCTAAACGCCTCAAAAGCAGTCACAAAACGTGGGCCCACCATGAACCCCTTCGAATTCGCTCCCATGACGCGCCGCGACTATTCCTGGTTCCGCATGGACGCGGGCAAGAACCTGATGGTGATCAATAGCGTGCTCGTTTTCGAGGGCCGGCTCGACTTCGAGGAACTGCGCGCCACCATCGAGCACCGCCTGCCCAACTACCCACGCTTCACCCAGGTCGTGGCCAAGCGCAATGGCGCGCCTTGCTGGGTGCGCGACCCGGCGTTCGACATCCGCCGCCATGTGGAGTTCACCCAGCTGGATCAGGAATTCAACGACGCCGAACTGCAGCAGCACTTCGCCGCCCAGGCCCTGCACGCCCTGCCGCATGAGCGGCCGCTCTGGCATATGCAGGTGGTGCAGCATCGCGGCAGCGGCTATGCCATCGTGTTCCGCCTGCACCACTGCATCACCGACGGCGAAGGCCTGATGCATGTGCTCAAGCACCTCACCGACGACAGCCATGACCACGGCTTTGCGCCCGCCCTCGAAGGTCACCCCCAGCATTGCCGCGCGGTGGTCAACCCGATTTGCAAGAAGGCGCAGCGCCTGCTGTTCTGGAGCCGGATCAGCGCGCAACTGGCGCGCCTGACCTTGCTGCGCCCCGATCTGCGCACCCGCCTGAAGGCGCCGCTGAGTCGCGAGAAATCCTTGCTGCTGCTGCCCCCGCTGGACCTGGCCATGCTGCGCAGCGTGGCCAAGCGCATGAATGCCACCATCAACGATGTCTGGGTGGCGGCGGTGGCCGGCGCGCTGCGGCAATACCTGCAAGAGCAAGGCGAGCGGGTTGATGAGCGTGCGGTGCGCGGCGCCGTCACCTTCAATCTGCGCAACAAGGGCGATGCCTTCTTGCTGGGCAACCACTTCGGCCTGGTGGCCGTGGACCTGCCCACCCGCGAGGCCGACGCCAGCGAGCAACTGCGCCAAACCAATCGCCATATGCGCGCCATCAAGGCCTCGCACCAGCCGCATGCCACCATGTTCTTCCTCACGCTCACCGGCTTTTTGCCGCGCCTGCTGCAGAACCTGCTGCTGAAGATCTTCACCAGCAAAGGCTCGGTGGTGTTGACCAATGTGGAAGGCCCGACGCAGCTGCGCTATCTGGCCGGTGCGCGCTTAAGCCGCATGGCGTGCTGGGTGCCGCAGGCCGGCACCATGGGCGTGGGCTTTGCTTTGATGTCTTATGCCGGCCAGATTCAGGTCAGCCTGTTTGCCGACCATGCCCAGGTGGCCGACGCGCCGCGCCTGATGGCGCTGGTGGGCGAGGCCTTCACGCGGCTGGAACTCGCCACCCGCGAGCAAGCAGCGCCGGCCACCAGCCCCGAGCCCCTGCCGGCCCAAGCCCTGGCCGGGGCGGACGCGCTGCTGAGCTCGGGAAGCTCTGCATAAATCGGGGCGAGGCCATGTAGTGCGGATCGGGATGGGCTGCAAGGCGCAATTTGAAGCCAATAGCCGTAGCTATTGGCGAGAAGTGCAAGGCCGCAGACCGCCCGAGGCCGCGCTGGCATGGGCCGGCCTGATTTGTGCAGAGCTTCCCTAGCCCAAGCGCGCAAAAGTTAACGCTTTGTTCATGGCGGGCGGCCTGCAGCCGCCCCGAGGTGAAGAGTGCCTGGCGCCAGCAAGAAGGCCTCCTTGGGCCTGCCTATACTGGGCCGCTTGCCCGCCAGCCTACCCCGCAGGCAGGCAAGACCTGACACCCACATCCTCGGAGCCATTCGATGCGTTTGCGTACCACCGCTTTTCTGATCGCCGCTGCCCTGGGCAGCCTGAGCCTGTATCCGGCCGCTGACGCCTTTGCCCAAAGCCCTGCCCCAGCTGCCGCACCGGCTGCAGCCACAGCGGGCGCCACTGCCAAGGCCCAGCAAACCGCCTTGGTCGAGGGCATCACCGAATACCGCCTGCCCAACGGCCTGCGCGTGCTGCTGGCGCCCGACGCCTCCAAGCCCACCACCACGGTGAACATCACCTATCTGGTCGGCAGCCGGCATGAGAACTACGGCGAAACCGGCATGGCGCATTTGCTTGAGCACATGGTGTTCAAGGGCACACCCACGCGCGGCAACATCATGCAAGAGCTGGGCAAGCGCGGCATGCAGTTCAACGGCACCACGTTTTACGACCGCACCAACTACTTCGAAACCTTCCCCGCCAATGAAGAAAGCCTGATCTGGGCGCTGGAGATGGAAGCCGACCGCATGGTGAACAGCTATGTGGCGCGCAAGGATCTGGAGACCGAGTTCTCGGTGGTGCGCAACGAGATGGAGATGGGCGAGAACAGCCCGCAGCGCTCGCTGTGGCAAGCCATGGCCGCCGCCGCCTTCGATTGGCATAACTACGGCAAGAGCACCATCGGCGCCCGTACTGACGTCGAGAACGTCAAGATCGAAAACCTGCAAGCCTTCTACCACCAGTACTACCAGCCCGACAACGCGGTGCTGCTGGTCTCGGGCAAGTTCGACCCGGCCAAGACTCTGGCGCAGATTGAACGCGTCTTCGGCGCGCTGCCCAAGCCCAGCCGCGCGCTGGCGCCCACCTACACCCAAGACCCGGTGCAAAACGGCGCCCGCGAAGTAACGCTGAGTCGCAACGGCGACACCCAGCTGGCCGCCGTGCTGTATCGCAGCGCTGCCGCCAGCCATGCCGATTCCGCCGCCATGGCCGCCCTGGCCGAGGTGCTGGCCAACTCACCCAACGGTCGCCTGCACAAGAGCTTGGTGGAGGGCAAGAAGGCCGTCTCCATCGCGCCCTGGAACTTCGAGCTGGCGGAGCCCGGCTACATCATCTTCATGGCCGAGCTGGGCAAGACCCAGAAGTTGGCCGAGGCTCGCAGCACCCTGATCGCCGGCCTGGAGCAAATCAAGAGCAAGCCCATCACCGAACTCGAACTCAAGCGCGCCAAGGCCAGCTTGCTGAGCGAGATCGAAAAAACCATGAACGACCCGCAGCGCCTGGGCGTGCAGCTGTCGGAGTCGATCGCCTCGGGCGACTGGCGTTTGTTCTTCCTGCAGCGTGACCGCATCGAGGCACTGACCGTGGCCGACCTGCAGCGCGTGGCCGAGAACTACTTCAAGGAAAGCAACCGCACCTACGGCCAGTTCGTGCCCACCAAGGCGCCCGACCGCGCCGTGATGCCGGCCGCCGTGGACGTGGCCAAGCTGGTGACCGGCTACCAAGGCCGTGCCGCCGTGGCCGAGGGCGAAAACTTTGACACCAGCCCCGCCAATATCGAACAGCGCACCCTGCGCAGCGCCCTGCCCAATGGCATGAAGCTGGCCCTGACCGCCAAGAAGACACGCGGCGAAACCGTCAGCGGCTCCCTGCGCCTGGACTTTGGCGACGCCAAGAGCCTGACGAACCAGGCCACCACCGCCGCCATGACCGCCGAGCTGCTGAACCGCGGCGCCGGCAAGCTCAGCCGCGCCGACATCGCCGCCAAGCTCGACGAGCTGAAGGCGCGCTTGCAAATCAGCGGCAGCGGCCAGACCGTCAATGTGCAGTTCGACACCACCCGCAAAAACCTGCCCGCCGTGCTGGACTTGCTGCGCGAAATCTTGCGTGCGCCCACCTTCCCGGCCAGCGAGTTTGAGCAGTCGGTGAAAGAGAACCTGGCCCAGATCGATGCGCAGCGCAGCGAGCCCCAAGCCATGGCATCACAAGCCCTGGACAAGGCCCGCGACCCCTACGCCAAGGGCGATGTGCGCGGCTTCATGAGCTTTGACGACAGCGCGGCCCAGCTCAAGAGCCTGAAGCTCGAAGATGTGAAGCGCTTCTGGAGCAACTTCTACGGCGCCGACAACGCCAAGCTGGCCCTGGTCGGCGACTTCGACAATGCCGAGGCGCAAGCCCAACTCAAGGCCTTGTTCGGCGACTGGAAGAGCAAGAGCAAGTTCGCCCGTCTGGTCAGCGAGCCCAGCGCCATCAAGCCCGGCGTGATTCAACTCGAAGCGCCCGACAAGGCCAATGCCTTCTACATCGCCGCCCTGCCGCTCGCGCTGAAGGACGACGCGCCGGACTATGTGCCGCTGGCCCTGGCCAACAAGGTGCTGGGTGGTGGCGTCAAGTCGCGCCTGCTGGACCGTCTGCGCCAAAAGGAAGGCATCAGCTACGGTGCGGGCAGCCAGCTCAGCGCCGGCAGCTTTGAGCCCGTCGGCGCCGCGCTGATGTTTGCGATCTACGCCCCGCAAAACCTGGCTCGGGTGCAAGCCGCCGTCAGCGAAGAGCTGGCCCTGCTGATCAAGGACGGCATCAGCGCCGCCGAACTGGCCGACGCCAAGCAAGCCCTGCTGGAGCAATCCAAGATCGGCCGCGCCCAAGACGCCAGCCTGGCCGGCAGCCTGGTCAGCCAGCTGCACACCGGCCGCAATATGAGCTTCTCGCAGCAGCGCGAAGATCAGATCAGCAAGGCCACACTGGACGAAGTCAACGCCGCGCTGCGCAAGGCCATTGACCCGGCCAAGTTCCTGCACATCTATGCCGGCGACTTTGCGGCCGCCGCCAAGAAGGCTGCAGCCACAGACGGCAAGTAAGCAGGCAAGCCCTGACCCTCAGCTGCATTTGAGCTGACCCACGGCCCGCGCCGTGGCCCCGCCAGGGGCTGCGTCTCGGGCCGTTTTCATTCCCCCAAAAAATCTCATGCGAATTCTTGCCTTGGGTCTGATCCGCGCTTACCAGCGCTGGCTGTCCCCGTACAAAGGCTTCAGCTGTGCCTACCGCGTGCACTGCGGCCGCGCCAGTTGCTCCGCCCTGGGCTATCGGGTGATACGCCGCCATGGCTGCTGGCAGGGCCTGGGTCTGCTGCGCGAACGCTTGCGGCGCTGCGGCATCGCGCACCGCCGCTACGGCTGCGCGCCCGCGCCTCGCCTGGCCCAGATCAGCCAACGCGGGCTTTGCGATGCAGGCTGCGACCTGCCGGTGGACTGCCCTACTTGCGACATCCCCAGCGGCCGCGTGTTCTCGGGCCTGTGTGATGCCTTGTCATGGTGTGACTGCTGCAACGGCTGCAACGGCTGCAGCGGCTGTGATTGGCCGAGCCGGCGGCAGACCAAGGCGCAAAGTGCGCGTGAGCGCTGGGCGGAGAGGCGCAGGCATTTGCCACCCAAGCAGAGCGAGCGCAAGCCAAATCAAGACAAGCTGGCGCCCTAAGGCTTCGCGCTGAGCTAGCTCCAGATCCGATAAGCCCAGAACGCCTCATGCGACTCGATGCGCTGGCGCAAAAGCTCGGGGCTGAAGCCGGTGACGCGGCGGGTTTCGCGGCACAGATGGGCTTGGTCTGCGTAGCCCGATTCATAGGCCAGATCGGTCCACACCACCTGACCGCGCTCCAGCGCTTCGCGCACGCGGAAAAAGCTTTGCTCTGCGCGACTCACCGATTGCAGCTGACGCAGGGACTGGCCGCTCCAAGCCTTGATGCGGCGCTCCACCTGCCGCATGCTGCGGCCCTTGCCGGCGGCGATGGCGCGCACCGCCAGCGCCTCCATCCAATCGCGATAACGCGGCATATCGTGGCCGCCCTCGGCGCGGCATTGCTGCCAGCGCGGCTGCAAAAAGTCTTCGAACACACGCACCCGGCTGGCGTCATCCGCAGCGGCTTGCACGGCGGCTGACATGGCTTGCCAATCGGCGCCCAGATGCGCGTGCAAGGGCAAGACGGCGTCTTGGCATTGCAGCAGGTCCAGGCCGGTCAGCACCTTGAAGGCATCCGGCATCAGCACCACGACAAAGCTGTGGCCGGGGCCGAAGGTGCGGAACTTGGTGGGCCGGCTGTGCGGGCCGGCCAGAAACGGCAGCTCGGGCAAGAAGCGCAAGCCGCGCTCTTGCTGCGCCAGCTCATCGCCCGGCTCACACAGCACCTCGGCGCACTGGCCCTGCAAAAACCAGGTGATGGTGCAAACCGGCGAGACCGGAAACCAGGTGCTGCGCTGCGCCGGGCTCAAATCCACGGCAGCGCGCAAATCGCGCGTCATATAGCCGCGCACGCAGGAACCCAGGCTCAGGCGCGGCGGGATCAGGCTGGCGCGTGTCAGCGGATGCAGGCCCGGCTCACCCAAGCTGGCTGCAGGGCGCTGAAGCGGATCATCAAGATCAAGGCAAGCTTCCGCGCTGGGATCAGCGCATAGTTCAGAGTATGAATCGGCAGGCTCGGCATGCATGGTGGCGTCCAGTGTAGGGGTGCGTCCAGCCACTGCGGCGATGTCGTTTTCGTTCAAGACAGGGGCGCTGCGGGTGGCCAAGATGGCGGCCATGAACAACACCGTCAAGACCGTGCCCGAACCGTCCACTAGCCCCACACGGCCAGCCCTGCCCCCTGGCCCGGCCTGCCGCTGGTTCGGCCTGCCGCAGCTGCGCGCCATGGGGCGCGACTACCTCGGCTTTTTGCAGGGCGTGCAGCGCCAGCATGGCGATGTGGTCTATATGCGGCTGGCGCAGTTCCGCGACTACAGCTTCTTCCACCCCGATGCGGTGCGCGAATTATTGGTGGCAGCGCATGCGGGCCTGATCCGCTGGGAGCGCGGCACCGAGGTGATGGCCGCCGCCCACGGGCACAGCGTGCTGATTGCCGAAGGCCACGCCTGGCAGCGCAAGCGCCAGATGCTGCTGCCGGGCTTTGCGCCCAAACGGGTGACGGCGCTGGCGCCGCTCATCGTGCAAGCCGGTGAGGCGGCTCTCGCCAAGTGGCCGCAAGCGCATGGGGATGCGCCCGTGGTGCTGAACTTTGAACATGCCATGACCGAGCTGACCATGGACGTGATTCTGCGCACCACCTTCAGCTGCAGCGCCACGCCACTGGCCCGCGCCGCCGAGTCCGCCCTGCGCGTGCTCAGCCAAGAGGGCTTCCGCGAGATGTTCTACCCCGTCAGCGCGCCGCTGTGGGCGCCCTGGAAGCGCGCCAAGCGGCAAGCCCTGCGGGTGTTGAATGAGCTGGTGGAGGGCCAGATTGCCGCCCGCCGCCGCTTCCTGGCCGAGGGCCACACCGGGCCGCAAGATTTGCTGGGCATGCTGCTGGATTTGCGCGACGAACAAGACCAGGCCCTCAGCGACAAAGAGCTGCGCGACGAGTGCATGACCACCTTCTTGGCGGGCCATGAAACCAGCGCCGTGGCGCTCACCTGGTGGGCCTGGTGCATGGCCAGCCACCCGGCGGCCGCCGCGCAGGCGAGTGCCGAAGTTCAGGCTTTGCTGGGCCCCGAGCAACGCGCCCCGGCTTTTGCCGATGTGGCCGCCCTGCCCTATTTGGGGCAAACCATCAAGGAAGCGCTGCGCCTGTTCCCGCCCGCCCCGGCCCTGCTGACCCGACGCTGCACGCAGGCCCTGGACATCGGCCCCTGGCATTTACCCAAGGGCAGCATGATCCGGCTCACGCCCGGCGTGATGCACCGCGACCCGCGCTGGTTTCCCGAGCCTGATGCCTTCATGCCCGAGCGCTTTGCGGCGGACGCGGCGCACGCCATCCCGCGCGGCGCCTATATGCCCTTCGGCGCGGGGCCGCGCGTCTGCCTGGGTCAGCATTTCGCCATGACCGAGATCACCTTGATCGCGGCCCTGCTGCTGCAACGCTTCCGCTTCTCACCCGTGCCCGGCGCCGAACCGCCACGGCCGACGCTCAACATCACTTTGCGGCCGCACGAGCCGCTGCATCTGCGCTTGCATCGGCGCTTGGATGCTCGGGCTGATTGACGGGCGCCGCCTCGGGCAGGAAAGCCCGGGGCGGGGCAGGCCAAGCAGGGCGATATGCTTGCGGCATCGCCATCAGCCCAGAGCCTCCCGATGCACACGCCTAGCCGCAAGCCAATCACCGCTCCCGCAGCCATCGCCCTCCTCGCTGCCGCCGGCCTGATGGCCGGCCTGGTGCAAGCGGCTGAGCTGCCAAGCACCGGCCTGCAAAGCTGCCGCACCCTGACCGATGCCAAAGCCCGGCTGAGCTGCTACGACGCCCTGGCCGATCAGGCGGCCAAGCAGCCCCAAACACCAACAGCCAGCACTGCGCCGCTGGCTGTGGCTGCAACGGCTACGACCACAGCCGCCGCCCCGGTGGCCGACACCTTTGGCCTGACGAATAGGCCCAAGAACGAACCCAATGTCATCAGCGGCCAGATCGACGGCCTCTTCGAAGGCTGGGGACCGAACCAGATCATTTATCTGAGCAACGGCCAGGCCTGGCAGGTGATTGATGGCAGCCGCGCCGTGGTCTACCTCAAAAACCCCAAGGTCGAGATCCGCAAGGCGGCCATGGGCAGCTTCATGCTGGAACTCGAGGGCAGCAACGAGACCGCCCGCGTCAAACGCCTGCGCTGATCCGCGCGCGCCTGGCGTAGGCCAGCAAGACCAGCAGCGCCAGCACACAAAAGCCCGCGCCGGCGTAGAAGGTGCTGGGGGCGCCATGCGCGTCCCACAGCCAGCCGGCCGCCGCGCTGGCCAGCAGCATGGCCAGGCCGCTAAGCAGATTGAAAAAGCCATAGGCGGTGCCGCGCAGATCGGGCGGGGCCGTGTCGGCCACCAAGGTGGCCAGCAAGCCCTGGGTCATGGCCATATGCACGCCCCACAAGGCCACACCGCACAGCAGCATGGGCCAATGCTCGGCGCGGGCCAGCACCAAATCCGCCGCGATCAGCAGCACCAGGCCGCCCGCCAGCAAGCCGAGCTTGGACTCGCCCAGACGATCTGACAACTTGCCGAAGGGGTAGGCGGCCAGCGCGTAGACCAGATTCATTGCCACCATCACCAGCGGCACCCAGGCCATGGGCACGCCCGTGCGCTGCGCTTGCAGCACCAGAAAGGCCTCGCTGAAGCGCGCCAGGGTGAACAGCGCGGCAATGCCCACCACCCACCAATAGTCGGCACTCAGGCGGCGCAGATTAGCGGGCTTGATCGGATTGACCCGCGGCGCCGTGCTGCTGCGCGGCGGTTCTTGAACACCGAACAGCAAAAGCAGCACGGCCAGGGCGCCGGGGATCACCGCCAGCCAGAACACGGCGCGGAAGTCATTCGCCCACATCAGCATCAAGCCCACCGCCAGCAGCGGGCCGAGAAAAGCGCCCACCGTGTCGAGCGCCTGCCGCAGGCCGAAGGCGGCGCCGCGAATCTGCGGCGGCGTCAGGTCGGCCACCAAGGCATCGCGCGGCGCACCGCGAATGCCTTTGCCGACCCGGTCGATCAGCCTTGCCGTCACCACCAAGCCCATGCCCGGCGCCAGCGCGAACAACGGCTTGCTGAGCGCGCCCAGGCCATAGCCCAGCAGCGCCAGACCTTTGCGGCGGCCCAGGTAATCACTCAAGACACCGGAGAACACTTTGACGATCAAGGCCGTGGCCTCGGCCATGCCTTCGATCAGGCCCACGGTCAGGGCGCTGGCGCCCAGGCCGCTGACCATGAACAGCGGCAGCAAGCTGTGGATCATTTCGGAGGAAACGTCCATCAGCAAGCTGACAAAGCCCAGCACCCAGATGCTGGCGGGAATGCGGCGCAGTTGTTGGGCGTCCAGTGATTTCATGGGGCCGATGCTGCGCGCTGGATGCGGCCAGGCTTAGCCCAACAAGGCCTTGGCGTGATGCCTGAGGTGGTCCTCGACAAAGCTGGCGATGAAGTAGTAGCCGTGGTCATAGCCCAAATGCCAGCGCATCGTCACCGGCTGGCCGCGGGTCTGGCAGGCGGCTTCGAAGCGCTCGGGCAGCAGCTGCATTTCCAGCAGGAATTTGTCGGCCATGCCCTGGTCGATCAAGATGCCGGCGGGGAACAGCACGCCTGCTCCCGGCGCCTGCAGCATCAAGGCACTGGCGTCGTGCGCATCCCAGCTGGCAGTGTCAGGCCCCAAATAGCCGCTGAAGGCTTTCTTGCCCCAAGCACATTGGCTGGGCGCGGCGATGGGTGCAAACGCCGAGACCGAGCGGAACTTGTCGGGGTGGCGCAAGGCCAGGGTCAAGGCACCGTGGCCGCCCATGGAGTGACCAAAAATACCCACCTTGTCGGCCGGCAATTGCAAGGCGGCCAGCACCTGGGGCAGCAACTCCTCGGTGATATAGCTTTCCATGCGCCAATGGCGGGCCCAGGGTTCAGCGGTGGCATCGAGATAGAACCCGGCGCCGACTCCAAAGTCCCAATGCTCGGCCTCACCCGGAACTTGGGCGCCGCGCGGGCTGGTGTCGGGCATCAGAAGCGCCAGGCCCAGCTCGGCGGCCACTCGCTGCGCGCCGGCCTTCATGGTGAAGGTCTCTTCGGTGCAGGTCAGGCCGGCCAGAAAGATCAGCAGGCCTTTGGGTGCCGGCGGCACAAACAAGGCGAAGCGCATCGGCAGGCCGATGACTTCGGACTCATGCCGGCAAAACTGCTGCTGCCCGCCGAAGCTGGCATGGGTGGAGATCAGCTCAAACATGGGCTTAGAACTCGACCACCGAGCGGATGGATTCACCGCGCTTCATCAGATCGAAGCCTTCGTTGATGCGCTCCAGCGGCAGCTTGTGGGTGATCAGCTCGTCGATCTTGAGCTTGCCTTCCATATACCAATCAACGATCTTGGGCACATCGGTGCGGCCGCGCGCGCCGCCGAAAGCACTGCCTTCCCATTTGCGGCCGGTCACCAGTTGGAAGGGTCGGGTGCTGATCTCTGCGCCGGCCTCGGCCACGCCGATGATGATGCTGCGGCCCCAGCCCTTGTGGGTGCACTCCAGCGCGTCGCGCATGACCTTGGTGTTGCCGATGCACTCAAAGGAATAGTCGGCGCCGCCGTCGGTGAGCTGAACAATCGCGTCCACCACGTTGGCGTGTTCCTTGGGGTTGATGAAGTGGGTCATGCCGAACTGGCGGGCCAGGGCCTCGCGCTCGGGGTTCAGGTCCACGCCGATGATTTTGTCGGCCCCCACCATCTTGGCGCCCTGGATCACATTCAGGCCAATGCCGCCCAAGCCAAACACCACCACATTGGCGCCGGCCTCGACCTTGGCGGTGAACAGCACGGCACCCACGCCGGTGGTCACGCCGCAGCCGATGTAGCAGACCTTGTCAAAAGGCGCGTCCTCGCGAATCTTGGCCAGGGCGATGCCGGGCACAACGATGTGATTGGCGAAGGTGGAGGTGCCCATGTAGTGAAAGATCGGCTTGCCATCGATGGAAAAGCGCGAGCTGCCATCGGGCATCAGGCCCTTGCCCTGGGTCGGGCGGATGGCCTGGCAGAGATTGGTCTTGCGCGAGAGGCAGAACTTGCACTGCCGGCACTCGGGCGTGTAGAGCGGGATGACGTGGTCGCCGGGCTTGAGCCAGGTGACGCCCTCGCCCACTTCCAACACGATGCCCGCGCCCTCGTGGCCCAGGATGGCGGGGAAGATGCCCTCCGGGTCGGCGCCGGAGAGGGTGTAGTAATCGGTGTGGCAGATGCCGGTGGCTTTGACTTCCACCAAGACTTCACCGGCGCGCGGGCCGTCGAGCTGCACGGTTTCAATCGTCAAGGGGGCACCGGCTTTCCAGGCCACGGCTGCGCGGGTGGTGATCATGGTGGGAGGCTTTCTTTTTGAGGGACTGCAGGAGGAGGAGAAAGTGCGCGGATTCAGGCCGACGGGGACACGCCCGTGGCGCCTGGGCCGGCGAATGGCGCAGAGCATAAACCGCAGGCCGCGGCTGTGCTGACCACGGGTCATTCTTAACGTGGGGGTCAACCCGTCAGCTCAGCCCTGGCGGGCCGGCTCGGGCGGCATGGCGGTTTGCAGGCGCTGCATGGCCTCGCTCAGCAAGGCAGCCTCGCGCTGGCACAGGCCCAGGCGGCGCAGCAACCAGGGGCTGAGGTCTTGCTGGCTCAGGTGCTCCGGCCAGACCTCGTCCTCCAGCGGCGTGCTCAGGCGCTCGGCAGCGGCCGAGCTTTCCGCTGCGGCAAGGTCGGCGGCGCCTGCAAGGCTTCCAGCGTTTTTAGACGACCCCGGCGCCGGCTGGCCGGGCTGTTGCAAGGCCTGCAACAGCCCGGCCAGGCTCAGCTGCAAGGCGGCCGGGCTTTGGGTCGGGTCCAAGCGCTCGCGGCGCCGGCTGAGCAGTTGCTGCAAGGCGCCCAGCAAAGCCATCAGCCGGTAACCATGGCTCAGCACCGCCTCAATCTCGGGCTCAGGCAGGCGCACGCTGCGCGGCTCCACCCGTGTGCGCTGGGCCGCTGCGGCCAGCGCCGCCAAGGCCGTGTAGGCCTGTTGGCGGCTCAGGCGCTGCGCCAATTGCTGAGCTTGCGTCGGCGCCCATTGCAAGACATTGCGCGCATGCCGGCCCAGGGCCAGGCGCAACTGGCCGTTGAGGCGCTGCAGGCTGCGGCGCTCCCAAGACGGCAGCACAAAGCAAAACGCCCAGGCCAGCAAGGCGCCGATGACCGTATCCGCCAGGCGCTCACCCACCGCCGGTTGGGTGCCCGCCGCCAGCAGCAAAGGCTGCAGCAAGGCCATCAAGGTCGCCGCAGTGGCCGCTACCCGGTAGCGTTGATTCACATAGGCATGGGCCACGCCCACCGCCACCAAAAAGCTCAGGGCCAAGATGCCGTGACCGGCACCCAAGCGCGCTGCTTGAGCCAGGGCCAGCACCAGCAGGCAGCCGATGACGGTGCCGATGATGCGGTCGTTGCGGCGCGACAAAGTCTGCTCCAGATTGCCGCGCAGCACCACCGACACGCTCAGCACCAGCCAATGCGGGTGGGCCGCCCAGGGCAGCATCAGCCCTAAGGCATAGGCCAGCGACAACGCCAAGCCGCCACGCAATGCATGGCGCATCACACTGGACTGCAGGCTCAGATGGGGTTTGAGCGCCGCCAGCGGCCAGCCCTCGGGCGAGACGAAAAGCTGCAACTGCTCGCGCGTCCAGGCGCTGGCCCGGTCGGGCTGGCGGCAGCGCTCCACCATCGCGGCGATGTCGTCAAACATATGGCCAATGCGGCTTTGCAAAGCGTCCACCAAATGGAGGCGAGCATCTCCCGCCGGCGCCTGAACGCTGGCCAGGCGGGCGGCCAGGTCTGCGCGCCAAAGCACGGGCGATTGCTGGGGCGAGACCTCCGGCAAAGGCGCGCCGCGGTCCACATGCGCCGCCAGTTCTTCCAACACCGCAGCCAGCGGCAGCAAGGTGTCGGCCAGGGCATGGCGCCAGGCCAGGGCGGCCGCATCCTCGCCCAGCAAATGCAGATCCAGCCGGCTGGCCAGCAGTAAATCGCGCAGCTCGATCAGGCCCAGCACCAGATCGATCTGACGCCGGCTGTGCGCCGAGGGCTGGGCGGCAAAGACTTGGTCGCGGGCCGCTTGCAAGGCTTCGGCCAGCAGCACATCGTCGGCAATCGAGGCGCGGATGCCGGCCTCGGCCAGCGGCACATCACCGCGAATGCGCTCGGCGCGTGAACGCAAGCGCCGCACCGCGGCACGCATGGCCGCGGCCACCGCCAGTTCGCGGTAGCGGCGGCGCAGCAACACGGCCATGAATCTCGCCCACACCGCATAGCTGAGCGCACCGGCGGCCACCCAGGCGGCGTGGATCAGGGCATCCAGCGGCGTGGCCGGCGCCTCCCAGGCCATGGCGAACACCAGCGCCAGCACGCCGGTGAACGACAGCGGCCCGGCGCGTGCGCCCCAGGCCATGCTCAGCAAGCTGGCAAAGGCAATCAGCGCAATCAGCAGCGTCATCGCCAGCGGCGACGCGCGCAGCAAACCGACCGACAAACTCACCAGGGCGGCCACCAAGGCAGCCGGCAAGACCCGCATCAAGACCCGCTGCGGCGGGTTGGGCACATCCGGCAAGCTGGCACAAACCGCGCCACCGGCCGCCGCCAAACCGACCGGCAGGCCCAGCAGCAGGCTGAACAGCGCCTGCACCGTCGCCACACCTAGCGCCACGCCGATGCCGTTGATGTGGGCGGCCGTCAGCTGCCGGGCGAGGGGAAGTTGTCGCAGCATGGCCTCAGGGCTTCAACCTTGCAGCGAAGCAAGCAGCAGCCGCATCAGAGGCTTCGCTCCAGCGCATCGACGAACATCTTGGCGACGTCGAAGCCGGTCTGGTCGGTGATTTCCTGGAAGCAGGTGGGGCTGGTGACATTGATCTCGGTGAGGCAGTCGCCAATCACATCCAGGCCCACCAAAAGCAGGCCGCGCTGGGCCAGGATGGGGCCCACGGCTTCGGCAATTTCTCGGTCACGCGCGCTGATCGGCTGGGCCACACCCTTGCCGCCCGCGGCCAAATTGCCCCGCACCTCGCCGCCTTGCGGAATGCGCGCCAGGCAGAAAGGCACCACCTCGCCGCCAATCACCAGCACGCGCTTGTCGCCCTGGCTGATGGCGGGCAGATAGCGCTGCACCATGATGGTTTCGGCGCCGTCCTTGTTCAGCGTTTCGATGATGGCGCCGAGGTTGAGGCCGTCCGCGCCAACGCGGAAGATGCCGGTGCCGCCCATGCCGTCCAGGGGCTTGAGGATGATGTCTTTGTGCTCGGCATGGAAGGCGCGCACCACCTCGGCGGAGCGCGTCACCAGCGTGGGCGTGCAGTACTGCGGGAACTCCATCAGCGCCAGCTTTTCGGGGTGATCGCGCAGCGCCGCGGGCTTGTTGAAGACGCGCGCGCCCTCGCGCTCGGCCTGGCCCAGCAAGTGGGTGGCGTAGAAGAACTCGCTGTCGAAAGGCGGGTCCTTGCGCATCACGATGGCATCGGTTTCGGCCAGCACCAACTCCTGCGTGGCGGCCACGCTGTACCAGTCCTTCGCGTCGCCGGTCAGGGTCAGCGCGCGGGCGCGGCGCGCGAGCACACGGCCGCCGCTGCGCCACACCAGATCAGGCACCTCGCAGGCCCAGATCTCATGGCCGCGCTTGGCGGCCTCGCGCATCATGGCGAAGGTGGAGTCCTTGTAAGTCTTGAAGGTCTCAATCGGGTCGGCAACGAACAGCAGTTTCATGGCAATAGCTTCCAGTCAATCATTCAATCAGTCTTTATCTCGAACGCAAGTGTTGCACCAATAGCGCCACACTGCCGGCCACCACGCCCCAGAACGCCGACCCAATGCCGAGCAGATTCAGGCCGGAGAGCGTGACCAGAAAGGTCAGGATGGCGGCGTCGCGGTGCTTTTCTTCCTTCAGCGCGGCGCTCAGCCCGCCAGCGATGGTGCCCAGCAAAGCCAGGCCGGCAATCGCCGCCACCAACTCACGCGGAAAGGCCACCAGCAAGCCCACCACCGCGCCACCGGCCAGGCCCACGGCGATGTAGAACACCCCGGCCGCGCAAGCGGCCAGGTAGCGGCGGCGCGGGTCGGCATGCGCCTCGGGGCCCATGCAGATCGCCGCCGTGATGGCCGCGAGGTTGAAGGCATAGCCACCGAAAGGCGCCAGCAGCAGGCTGGCAAGACCTGTCACCGTGATGCTGCGCGACACCGGCGCGCGATAGCCTGAGGCGCGCTGCGCGGCCACGCCGGGCAGATTTTGCGAAGCCATGGTGACGAGGAAGAGCGGCAGCGCCACACCGATCAGGGCCGCCACGCTAAAGGCCGGCGTGGTCCAGACCGGTTGCGCCCAAGCCCATTCCACCGCACCCCAATGCAAGCGCCCTTGCCCGGCAGCCACCGCCACGCCCACCAGCAAAACTCCCGGCACCGCATAGCGCGGCCACAGGCGCTTGCCCAGCAGATAGGCCGCGGCCATGCTCAGCACGAGCAGCGGCGCGGTCTTGACGGTCAAGACAGCGTCCAGGCCAAAACGCGCCAGCACCCCGGCCAGCAGGGCCGAGGCCACGGCCAGCGGGATGCGGTCCATCAAACGCTCGAACCAACCGGTGGTGCCGAACAAGATGATCAAAGCGGCGCAGACCAAGAAGGCGCCAATCGCCTCGGCCATGGGGATGCCGGAGGTGGCTGCGATCAGGGCCGCGCCGGGCGTGGACCAGGCGGTCAGCACCGGCTGGCGGCTCCACAGCGACAGACCGAGGCTGGTGACGCCCATGCCCAAGCCCAAGGCCCACATCCAGGAACTGGTTTGCGCCGGCGTGGCGCCCAGCGCCTGCGCGGCCTGAAAGACGATGGCCACCGAACTGGTGAAGCCCACCAAAACCGCTACAAAACCAGCCACCACAGCCGAAACAGAAAGATCGCGAAGCCAGCTTGTCATGCCCGCCAGCATAGCGAAGGCTTTCGCACAGCGCAGTTCTACTGATTCCCGACCCCACGCCTTGCTGCCAAACTGACGCCTATGTGCCGATTTCTTGCTTATCTGGGTGAGTCGATTTTTCTGGAAGAGTTGGTCTGCACGCCGCGCCACTCCTTGGTGCGCCAGTCGCTGCGGGCCGATGAGGCCAAGGCCGTCACCAATGGCGACGGCTTCGGCATCGGCTGGTATGGCGAGCGCAGCAGCCCCGGCATCTACCGCGAGGTGATGCCCGCCTGGTCAGACGACAACCTGCTGGCCCTGTGCAGCAATGTGCGCTCACCGCTGTTCTTTGCCCATGTGCGCGCCGCCACCGGCACCGGCATCGCGCGGCAGAACTGCCACCCTTTTCACTACGGCCCCTATCTCTTCATGCACAACGGCCAGATTGGCGGTTATGGCCAGTTGCGCCGTGCGATGGAGTCGCGCCTGTCAGATCATCTCTATGCCCACCGCCAAGGCGCGACCGACTCGGAACTGCTGTTCCTGATGATCATCAACCGCATGGAAATGGGCGACAGCATCACCCAGGCCGTGGGCCAAGTGCTCAACGAGACGCTGGCGATGATGCATGTGCTGGGCATTGACCAGCCCCTGCGCTTTTCGGCCGCGCTGGCCGATGGCAAGTCCATTCACGCCTTCCGCTTTTCCAGCGATAAGCGCGCCCCTACCCTCTATCTTCACCGGCATGGCGAGCTTGGCCATGTGATCGCCTCGGAGCCGCTGGAAGGCGAGCACGAGGGCTGGGAGCTGATTCCGCAGGGCATGGTGGTGCACTTGTCGGAAGAGGGGCAGCGCAGCGAGGCGCTGGCTTAAACCGAGCTGGGCGGTCTGTCCCGCAAAGCGTCTAGTCAGTTGGGGACTTCGTCCGGACCCAAGCAGGCCCTGCGGCCTGATTGGCGCCTGACGGAGGCTTGGCCGCCTGCCAGCGGCCAAGCAGAGCTACTCGGGGGTACCCTCGGGCGGCCTGTCCCGCAAGGCTTCTGATCAGTTGGGGACAGAGCTACTCGGGGTACCCCCTCGGGCGGTCTGTCCCGCAAAGCTATTAGATTTGCACTTTGGAGCCCAGCTCCACAATCCGGTTGGCGGGCAGGTGCAGGAAGTCGGCCGCCGCCGCCGCGTTGCGGTGCATGCTGGCGAAGAGCTTTTCGCGCCACAAGGCCATGCCGCTGCCGATGGTGGGAATGACGATGTCACGAGACAGGAAGTAACTGGTTTCCATATCGTCCAGCTGCACATCATGCTTGGCCAAAAGGGTCAGCGCGGCGGGCACATCGGGTTCATCCTTGAAGCCGAAGTTCAGGCTGACTTGCCAGCAGCGGTTGCCCAGCTCTTCGATATGAACTCGCTCCGCTGCCGTCACCCAAGGCACTTCGTGATGCTTGACAGTGACGAAGATGTTTTGCTCGTGCAGCACCTTGTTGTGCTTGAGGTTGTGCAGCAAGGCATTGGGCGTCATGCCCGGCTCGGCGGACAAAAACACGGCCGAGCCCACCACACGGTGCGGCGGGCTGATGAACACAGCGTCGAGGAAACTCTTCAGGTCGATCGCATCCTCACGCAGCTTGTCGCTGAGCAAACGCCGTCCCTGCTTCCAGGTCAGCATCACGGTGAACACCGCGCCCGCAATCGCCAGCGTGAACCAGCCGCCCGAGAACACCTTGAGGACGTTGGAGGACAGGAACACCAGCTCAATCGACAAGAAGAAGGCGGTGGCCCCAAAACACAGCCAAGCCGGGTACTTCCACAAGTAGCGGGTGACAAAGAAGGTCATCAAGGTGGTCAAGACCATGGTGGCCGTGACCGCAATGCCGTAGGCCGTGGCCAGGGCGGACGAAGAGCCGAACAAAGCCACAGCCGCCACGATGGCGCCGAATTGCATCCAGTTGACCGCAGGGATGTAGATCTGGCCGGTTTCCTTGATGGAGGTGTGAATCACCCGCATGCGCGGCAGATAGCCCAGCTGAATCGCTTGCTTGGTAACAGAGAAGGTACCGGAAATGGTGGCTTGCGAGGCAATCACCGTGGCCATGGTGGCCAGGCCGACCATGGGCAGCAGCAAGCCCTCGGGCACCATCAAGAAGAAGGGGTTCTCCACCGCCGCGGGGTTGGACAGCAGCAAGGCGCCCTGGCCGAAATAGTTCATCAACAAGGCCGGCCAGACCAGGCCGAACCAGGCCAGGCGGATGGGCTTGGGGCCGAAGTGGCCCATATCGGCATACAAGGCCTCAGCGCCGGTGACCGACAGAAACACCGCGCCCAGCACCACCAAGGTGACATGGCCGTGGGTCAAGGCGAATTCCAGCGCCAGCAGCGGGTTGATGGCGGCCAGCACGGCGGGCTCACGCAGGGTCCAGACCACACCGAAGTAGGCAATCACCAAGAACCAAATCAAGGTGATGGGGCCAAACACCACGCCCATGGCGCCGGTGCCGTGCTTCTGGATGGCGTAAAGGCCAAACAAAATGCCCAGGGTGATGGGCACCACATAGGGCTTGAAAGCGGGCGTGGCCAACTCCAGGCCTTCGATTGCGGACAAGACCGAAATTGCTGGGGTGATCACCCCGTCGCCATAAAACATGGCCGCGCCCAGGATGCCCATCAGGAGCAGGGCCAGCTTCAAGCGCGGCCGGTCTGCCACCGCCGTGCCGGCCAGCGCCAGCAAGGCCATGGTGCCGCCTTCGCCCTTGTTGCTGGCCCGCATGATCAGGGTCACATACTTCAAGGACACGACGATGGTCAGGGTCCAGAACACCAGCGACAAGATGCCGATGATATTGGCCGGTGTGAGCGGCACATGCCCCGCGTTGAACACCTCTTTCAAGGCATAGAGCGGGCTGGTACCGATGTCGCCGTAAACGACGCCGAGCGCCCCCAGGGTCAAGCCAGCCAGTGCCGATTTGCCGTGCGCAGTAGTTTCAGAACTCACAGATTTGCGCGGCGCCACGATGCGCCGTCTTGATCGAAAACAGGCATTCTGCGCCTTGTTTTGCTGCACCGCATCAAATTCAATGGCTGTTGCCAAGGCGCTGCAGAAGTGCAGCCGCGAGCGGGGCGGCGGCACTCAGGCGCTTGCGCAATCAGATTTCGACCTTAGACCCCAGCTCCACGATCCGGTTGGTGGGCAGGTGCAAAAAGTCAGCCGCTGCCGCCGCATTGCGGTGCATATTGGCGAACAGCTTCTCGCGCCACAGCGCCATGCCGCTGCCGATGGTGGGGATGACGATGTCGCGCGACAGGAAGTAGCTCGTCTCCATCTCCTCCATCTGCACCCCGTGCTGGCGCAATAGCTGCAGGGCCACGGGCACGTCGGGCTCGTTCATGAAGCCGAAGTGCAGGCTGACCGTCCAACAATCATTGCCCAGGTTCTCAAAGCTCAGACGCTGCTCGGGCGCCACCCAAGGCACTTCGTGGTGCTTGACGGTCACGAACAAGTTCTGCGCATGCAAGATCTTGTTGTGCTTGAGGTTGTGCATCAAAGCGTTGGGCGTCACGCCGGCCTCGGCCGCCAAGAACACCGCGGTGCCCGGCACCCGCAGCGGCGGGCTGATGAAGATGGCTTCCAAAAAGCTCTTCAGCTCAATGGCATCGTCACGCAGCCGGTTGCTGAGCAGGCGCCGGCCCTGCTTCCAGGTCAGCATCAAGGTGAACATGGCGATGCCAATCATCAGCGGGAACCAGCCGCCGGCCACCAACTTGAGCATATTGGAGGCGAGGAAGGTCAGGTCGATGACGAAGAAAAAGCCCGTGGCCAGAAGGCACAGCGGCAAGGGGTATTTCCAGCCGTAGCGAATGACGAAGAAGGTCATCACCGTCGTGATGGTCATGTCGATGGTGACGGCAATGCCGTAGGCCCCTGCCAGCTTGCTGGAGGAGCCGAACAAGACCACCGCCAAGACGATGAAAACAAACAGGCCCCAGTTCACAAAGGGCACATAGATCTGCCCGGTGTCACGCACCGAGGTGTGCAGGATGCGCATGCGTGGCAGCAAGCCCAGCTGCACGGCCTGCTTGGTGACCGAAAACGCGGCCGTGATCAAGGCCTGCGAGGCCACGATGGCCGCCAGCGTGGCCAGCACGAACAAGGGAATCTCGGCCCAGCTGGGTGCCAACAAAAAGAAGGGGTTCTTAATGCCCTCGGGGCTCTCCAACAGCATCGCCCCTTGGCCGAAATAGTTGATCACCAGCGAAGGCATGACGATGCCGTACCAGGCAATGCGGATCGGCTTTTTGCCAAAGTGGCCCAAGTCGGCGTACAGGGCTTCGCCGCCGGTGACCACCAGCACCACAGCACCCAGGGCAATGAAAGCCACCAGCTTGTGGGTCATGCAAAAGGCCAGGGCATAGGCCGGATTGATCGCCGCCAAAACCTGCGGGTTCTCCAACACATGCGGCAGGCCCAGCAAGGCCAGGCTGACAAACCACAGCACCATCACCGGCCCGAAGGCCTTGCCGATGCCGCCTGTGCCCATGCGCTGCACGGCAAACAAGCCCGCCAGCACCAAAAGGGTCAGCGGCAGGATGGCCTCATGAAACTCCGGGGCGTAGACATCAATGCCCTCGACCGCGCCCAACACTGTCATGGCCGGAGTAATGACCGCATCACCAAAAAAAATCGCGGTGCCGAACATGCCGACCAGCATCAAGCGGCGCCGCAGCGCCGGCTTGCCATTCACCGCATTGGTGGCCAGCGCCAGCATGGCGATCAAGCCACCTTCGCCGTTGTTGT
This sequence comes from Paucibacter sp. KCTC 42545, assembly GCF_001477625.1. Taxonomy (NCBI): domain Bacteria; kingdom Pseudomonadati; phylum Pseudomonadota; class Betaproteobacteria; order Burkholderiales; family Sphaerotilaceae; genus Roseateles; species Paucibacter sp. KCTC 42545. The sequence continues at coordinate 4,902,370 of NZ_CP013692.1, read as the reverse complement.
CGGCACGCAGGATCAGCAGCACGTACTTGAGCGAGACGATGATGGTCATCGTCCAGAACAGCAGCGAGAGCACGCCCAGGATGTTGTCGGGCGTCGGCGCAACATGGCCGCCATGGAACACCTCTTTCAAGGCGTACAGCGGGCTGGTACCAATGTCGCCATAGACGACGCCAAGGGCCCCCAGGGTCAAACCGGCCATGGCCGATGGCGAATGCGACGAATTGGGTGAACTCACGTGATGTTGCTGCGAACTAGGCAGCGTCAGAACAAAACGCCATTTTGCGCTTGCTTTGCTGCAGCGCGTCAATCGTCTTTTGCTAAAACAACTGGGGTCTTGACCAAGGCATCGCTTTCAGGTTTGGCTCCAGCGGCATCGGGCGGTGCGGCAGTGACACGCCGCACAAACTCCAGCGTGGCCTGGAACAAATAGTCGCGGTTATCCGCCTTGGTGAAGCTGTGCCCCTCGTCCTCAGCGGTCAAGAACCACACCGGCGTGCCGTGTGCACGCACCGCCTGCACCATCTGCTGCGCCTCCGCATAAGGCACACGCGGGTCATTGCGACCATGCACGATGAAGAGCGGCTTCTTGACTGCATCCGCCCGGTTCAGGGGCGAGATCCGCTGCAAGAACTCGCGCATCTTGGGCTCGCGCTCGTCGCCGTACTCGGCGCGCCGGTTGTCGCGGCGATAGCTCTCGGTGTTCTCCAAGAAGGAGACGAAATTGGCGATGCCGACCCGGCAGATGCTGCCGGCGATGCGCTTGGATTCATGCACCGCGACGGCCAGCGCCATATAGCCACCATAGCTGCCGCCCGCGACCACGACCTTGGCCGCATCCATATCGCTGCGGCTGGCGATCAGATCCAGCAAGGCGCTGATGTCCTTGACCGAATCCTCGCGGCGGCGGCCGTTGTCCAGGCCCAGGAACTTTTTGCCGAAGCCGTCCGAGCCACGCACATTGGGCAGGATCACATGCATGCCCATGACCTCGACCAGATGGCGCAGGGTCGCATTCAAATAGCCGGGCCTTGACTGCGAGGACGGGCCGCCGTGGATGCTGATGTAAACCGGCCGCGGGCCTTGAAAGCGGGCGGGCGGCGCGATGTGCAGGCCTGATATCTGCAAGCCATCAAAGCTCTTCCACTGCAGGCTGCTGTACTCCGCCCCGCTGCCCACCTCCTGGCGGCCGGCCCAGAGCTGGAGCTCTTCGGTCTGGCTGTCATAGGCATAAATGCGACCAGGGCTTTGGGCCGAAGCATGTTCAAAGCCCAGCAAGGGCAAGGTGCCATGCCAGCGCAGATTGCGCGTGACGCCGGCCGGCAACTGGGTCAAGACCCGGCGCGGCGGTGTCTGGGCCTGCAGCGGATCGAACAAGCGCAAGACCGATATGCCTTGCTCATTGTTCAACAAGGCCAATGGCCGGCCGTCCGCGCGGGGCGGCACGGCCAAGGCCTCCAGGTCCGACTGCATCTCGCTGAGCCAGGGCTGGCGTTGGCCGCTGACCAGGTCCAGGCGCACCAGATGGCGGTAGTCTGATTTGAGCGCCTGCCGGCGCCAGAGCGCATCGGTCGGCGCGAGTGCCAGGGCTTGCTCAACATCTTCCTCGGCCTTGTCTTGGGCAGCGCCGAGCGGCCGACCGGGCTTGCCATCCATTTCAAAACGCAAGAGCTGGCTGCGCCCCTGCACGGTGCGAAGGATCAGAATGCTCCCGCCGCTGCTGACGGCCAAATCGGTAAAACGCCCGCCCTCCACCGCCGCCAACTCGCGCGGCTGGGGCGGCGCTTGCGCGGGATCCACCCACATCAAGCGACTCAGCGGCCGCGCGGCCTTGGCGCCCGCCTCGGACTGGCGATTCAAGCGCTCCCACAAATAGACCAAGCCGCGGCCCTGGGGCAGGAACTGATAATCGCTGACTCGGCCCTCCGCGCCACTGATGCGCAGCGGCTGCGCCAAGGGCTCGGCCTGGGCAGAGGGCTTCAGGCGATAGAGCTGAAAGGCCTCGTCCCCACCCTGGTCACGGCTGAAAACCAGATACTCGCCGCGCTCCGGCTCCCAACTGGCTTGGGCCACTGCGTCGCGCCCTTCGGTCAAGGCGCGTGGCTTGGCGCCAGGGGCATTCAATAGGTGCAATTGCAGGCTGCCACCGGCCTGGGCCAGCACCAGCATTTCGCGCCGCAGGGGGTGCCAGTCGACGAAGCGCGCGCTGACAAACTCCTTGGCCGCCGGCTGGCTGGTTTTGAACAGGGTCGGAATGCCCTCGGCGATGAGACTGGGGCCGGGCTCCAAGCGACGCTCTTGCGCAAATAGTGAACCCGGCGTGAAGGCGCTGAGCAGCAGCACGACCAGCCAAGCCTGCAAAGTTCTTTGGTACTTCTTCATTTCCGGCCTTTCGCCAGCTCAAGAAAACAAGGGCCAATGCAAATGCATTGACCCTTGGCGAACGACGGCCCGCCGAGCTTGCCTCGGCAGCACCGCCCATCATCAGGCCTCAATCAAAAGAATAGCTGGCGCTGATGGTGTAACGGCGGCCCAACTGGTCGGTCGCGCCTTGGTCGTAATAATTGAACACCGAGGGCACGCCTGAGCTGAAGCCATAGCTGCCCATCACGTTCAAGACCGTGGCCGACAAGGCCAAGTTCTTGAAGCCGCGATAGGTCGTACCCAGGTCCAAGGACTGCTGCGGCGTGTTGTAGCAATAGCCGTTGTCGCGCAGCAAGGTGTTGGACGCCGAGGTCGAGCTCAGGCAGGTGTCGGTGGTGGAGCGCTTCAGGCCATCGGAGTGCGAGACCCGGGCAAAGCTGTCCCAATTGCCGGCTTCCCAAGACAGTGTGGCCTTGACCTTGGTCTTGGGCACATCCGAATTGGTCGTACCCACGGCGTAGGTGACGTCGCTGCTGGCCAGGATCTTGTAGTCGTAGCGGCGGGTGTAAGTGCCATCCACCTTGAGCTTGAAGCGACCCAGCTCGGTATCAGGGAAGCGCACGGTCAGGTCATAGTCCAGGCCGCCGGTCTTGGTCCAGTTGTAATTGCCGTACTGGCGCACCAACATCAAGATGGGCCCGCTATTGGCCACACCTGGCAACCAGGTCGTGGGATTGGGATCGCGCACGATCTGCGGGTTAGGCGCGCCGGGGTTCTTGGCCGCGTCTTCCATGATGTCCACACCGCGCTGGCTGCGGATCTCGTTCTGGCGCTCGAAGTACCAGGCATCCAGACTCAGATCCACCGCTTTGCTGGGCGAGAACACCAGGCCCAGGGTCGCAGACTTGGAGGTCTCCGGCTTCAGGTCCGGATTCGCCGCGATGGTGGTGGCGATGCTGCCTGGGTTGGGCGTGCGCGAGCTAAAGCCCAGCACATTGCAGTCGCGGTTATTGGCCGGATCGGCCTTGCTGATGGGCTTGGCGGGATTGCTGGTGTCGCAACGCAGCGGATCCACCACCGCGTAAGAACCGAAGGAGTGGAAGGAAGAGGCGTAGGAAGTGCCGATCTGCGAGATCGAGGGCGCACGGAAGCCCGTGGCCACCGTGCCGCGCACCAGCATGGCCGAAGGCACCGCCGTCCACTTGAAGCCCAGCTTGCCGGTGTTCGCATTGCCGAAGTCGCTGTAACGCTCAGCACGCAGGGCGGCCTGCACTTCCAGGTCCTTCAGCACCGGCAGGCTCAACTCACCAAATAGCGCGGTGGAGTTGCGAGTACCCGAAGCGCCGTTGGCCACCAGACCAATGAAGTCACCGCTTTGATAAGCGTTATCAGGCACAGAGTCCAAGGTCTCACGGCGGAATTCAGCACCCAAGGCCACACCGGCCTTGCCACCGGCCATATCAAACCAGAGGCGGCTGGCGCGCAGATCGACCGAAGCGATGCTGGCCTTGCCGTCGATGACGGCGTCCGAGGCCACGCTGGCGATGGCCGCGGCGTCATTGGCCTTGCTGAAACGATAGGTCTTGTCGGCAATGGCCTTGCTCAGCAGGGAAGCGCGCAGCTCGTTGCCACGCACACGGCTCATGTTCTGGCGGCTGTAAAGCAGGGCGCTGTCGATGTCCCAATCGCCCACTGCGCCTTCCAGGCCCACGGTGAAGCGCGAGGCTTGCAGCTCGGTGGTGTCGCTGCGCTGGATGTCGGCAAAGCGGTAAAGCAGTTGCACCGCCTCGGGCTTGGCCCGGCCATTGGTCGGGTTGTCCGGGTGTCCCACCGGCAGCACGATGGCCGGGAAGCTCTGCATCGTGCCATCCAGCTTGGGCCACTGTACGGCGTTCTTGGCGGTGCTTTGGGTGAACAAGCTGGTGGTCAGGGCACGCGGCGTGACCAAAGACTCGGTCGTGGTCTTGGACAGCATCACGTCGGCATAAGCCGTCAAGTCGCGTGTGACAGCAAAAGTGCCACGCATCGAGCCGCCGATACGGTCCTGCTTAGAGATGATTTCGGTGGCGCTGTCCAGATCAAAGCGGCACATGCCCTTGGGCATATTGGCCGTGCCGTAGTCCGTTCCTGTACCCGCGGGCAAGAAGCCCGGCAGGCGTTGCGGCAGGCCCTTGCCCACCAACATCTCATCCGGGCAGCCCGCCAGGCTGCCGAGGAAGTTGACGCCCGAAGCGCTATTGTTGGCAACGCTATAACCGTCAATCGTGGTGCGGCCAGACAGGCTGGCGGGCACACGGTAGTAGTTGGCATAGGGCGATGCCGCCGTGCTGGGGGCAAAGCGTGACAGGCTGCCGTCCAGGTTCAAGACCTGGTCGGCCAAGCCCGGATTGCCTTGATTACGCAGATCGGTGGCCATGACGCGATCACGCTTGCTGAGCTCCAAGCCGCCATAGATGTTGAAGCGCTGGGTGGCCAGATTGCCCAAACCGAAGGCCGCATTGGCCGAGCGGGTGCCGCCCACGCCGTCGTTGTTGACGGTGTAGCTGCCGCCCAGCTCGCCGCCCACATAGTCCTTGCGCAGGATGTAGTTGACGACACCGGCCATGGCGTCGGAGCCGTACATGGCCGAGGCCCCATCCTTCAGGATGTCGATGCGCTCCACCGCGCCCTTGGGGATGGTGTTGACACTGACCAGATTGCCACGACCGAAGTTGACGTCAACCGCGGCGGCAGGCGCCAGACGGCGACCGTTGACCAGGGTCAGCGTGCCTTGCGAGCCAAAGCCTCGCAGCGAGATGGTGGACAAGCCCGAGACAAAGCCCGAGCCTGCACCGTCGCCGATGGACGATGTGTCCACCGCGCTGACCGTGCGCAACATCTCTTCGATGCTGGCGTAGCCCGACTTGCGGATGTCTTCACGCGAGATGGTCTGCACCACAGAAGGCGTTTCTTTGTCGATGCGCTTGATCAAACTGCCCGTCACCTCGACGCGTTCGATCTTGGCGGGCGTGGCCGCATCTTGCGCGAATGCCGTGCCGCAGCAGCTGATAACGGCCAACATCAACAGATTGTGGCGATGCTTCATGGGGATCCTCCTCACAGATATTTGCTGCCCCCGCTCACTGCGGGCCACAGTCGAAGGCCGCACATTAAGACCCCCCCGCCGGGCATTTATGACATTTGGTTTGCTAGAGTGATCCGATGGTTATATCCAGCCCCCCCACAGCCGACCCGCAGCAGGCCGAGGCCTTCATCGCCAAGCGCCTGAGCCTGCGTCATCTGCGCCTAATCCTGGCCTTGACTGAGGGGAAAGGCATCGGCGCAGCGGCCGAGTTGCTGCATGTCACACAGCCCGCCGTGAGCAAGTCATTGGCCGAGCTGGAGCAGGGCCTAGGACAAACCCTGTTCATGCGCAGAGGGCGCGGCTTTCATGCCACAGCCCTGGGTGAAAGGCTCATCGCTCTGGCCGGCAAGCTGGAGGCTGACCTACGCAGAGGTAGCGAGGACGTGGCGTCCATCGTGCGCGGCAGCCATGGTGAATTGCAGATCGGTGCCACCAATGCCGCCCTACCCCAGCTCCTGCCCGATGCCATGGCCTTGATGAAGCTGGAGCGTCCGCTGGTGACCATCAGCGTTCGCACCCATGCGCTCACCGACCTGATTGACGAGTTGCGCCAAGGCCGACGCGACCTGGTGCTGGCGCGCGTGCCGCCGATCGAGATGCCAGCCGATATTGAGGGTCAGGTCTTGCTCAAGCAAAACGAGGTGGTGTTCATCAGCTGCATCCACCCCCTGTCCAAGCAGCGCCAGCTGGATTGGCCTCAGCTCAATGAGCAGGCTTGGGTTGGCCCCTTGCCCGGCACACGCATGCGGGGCCTGATGGACCGTATGTGGCAAGCGCTGGGGCTAGCCCCGCCGAGCAATTTGATCGAGACCGGCGACATCATGCTGGTGCTCAGCATGATGAAGCGGCTGCCCTTGCTGGCCATGATGCCGCTGCATGTGGCACGGCTCGCCGCCCAGCAAGGCATCGTCAAGATCCTGCCGCTGGAGGCCAAAGTGGGCTTGGCCGACCTGGCCCTCTGGCATCTGCGCGAACCCCAGTCAGAGCTGGTGGAACGTTTCAAGGCCTTGCTGCATCAGGTCGCCGGGGACTACGCCCGGCGGGAGACAAGTCAGGCGTAGATCTCGGCTTCCGGGTCGGTGACTTCAAGCTCATAGCTCGCGGCCAACATCGCCAAACGGGCGATCACGCCGTACATATAGAAGCGGTTGGGCGCGCTGACGCCAGGCTTTTCACCCAGGCGCGGCAGTTGCGAGGACTGCGAAAACGCCAGCGGCACAAAGCTGGCACCAGGCGCGTTGAGGTTCTCATCCACACCGCGGTCGGCATGGACGCGGTAGAAGCCGCCCACCACATAGCGGTCCATCATGTAGACCACCGGCTCGGCCACAGCGTCATGCACCCGCTCATGCGTGACCACGCCTTCTTGCACGATGATTTGATGCTCGGCCGCGCCCTCGCCCACCGGGCCCAAGAGCTTGCGCTGGCCCAACTCGGCCAGATCCTTGGCGTCCCGCACGGTCAGCACGCCCATGCCATAGGTGCCGGCATCGGGCTTGATGACCACAAAGGGCTTCTCCTGAATGCCGTATTCCTTGTACTTGCGGCGGGTCTTGTTGAGGATGGTGTCGACCTGGGTTTGCAAAGCCTCCAGCCCCGCGCCGGCACTGAAGTCGGCGCTTTGCAGCGGCGTGAACACCGGGTTGATCAGCCAGTGATCCATGCCCAGGAGCTTGGAAAACTTCTTGGCCACTTCCTCGTAGGCCTTGAAATGCTGGCTCTTGCGCCGCGTCGGCCAGCCGGCATGCAGAGGCGGCAGCAGGTATTGCTCGTGCAGATGCTCAATCGAGCGCGGCACACCGGCCGACAAATCGTTGTTCAGCAACACCGTGCAGGGATCGAAGCCCTTCAGCCCCAGGCGGCCACGCGTGCGCAGCAGCGGCTCCAGGGTCAGGCTGCTGCCATCGGCCATGGCCAGTTCGGTCGGGCCAACGACGGCGGGGTCCATGCTGCCCAGGCGCACATTCAAGCCGGCCTGGGTAAAGATGCGCACCAGGGTGGCCAGATTGCTGCGGTAGAAGCTGTTGCCGGTGTCGTTCTCGGGCACCAGCAGCAGGTTTTTGGCCTCGGGGCAGATCTTCTCGATGGCGGCCATGGCGGCCTGCACCGCCAGAGGCAACATCTCCGGCGTCAAATTATTGAAGCCACCGGGGAAGAGATTGGTGTCCACCGGCGCCAGCTTGAAGCCGGCATTGCGCAGGTCCACCGAGCTGTAGAAGGGCGGCGTGTGCTCCATCCACTCCAGCCGGAACCAGCGCTCAATCGCCGGCATGGATTCGAGCACGCGTTGCTCCAGCTCATTGATCGGGCCTGTCAGTGCGGTGATGAGGTGGGGAACCATGGCGGATGTACTCGGGGAAGCGGGAGGCGAAAAGGGTGGAGTGATTCTAGGAGCGAGTCGGGCATCAGCTCGGAAAAGCCCAATGCGGGCTGGCAAGCAAGCCGGCACACGCAGGCGCAAGCCCGACAGGCCCGTGCCGTTGTTCACATGGGGCTGCCCGCGCCAATGCCAAGCCCCCTAATTGCAAAGTAATATGCGCGAAGCTTCTCAGTGCTCCGCCGAGCCTTCCAACATGCCGCACAAGATTTTGCTTATCGAAGATCAAGCCGAGATCCGTCGCTTAGTACGTTGGTCATTGGAAGAATCCACCCATACGCTTTACGAGGCGCCCAACGGCAGCTTAGGCTTGGCGATGGCGCAAACCCTGCGGCCCGACCTGGTGTTTCTGGACGTGATGCTGCCGGGCGAGTTGGACGGCATCGAAGTCTGCCAGCGCATTCGCGCCGACGCCGCCCTGGCCAGCGCCCTGGTCGTGGTGCTGAGTGCCGACATCCGCCCCGCCACCAAGGCCCGCGCCCTGGCGGCCGGCGCCAATATCTTTCTCACCAAGCCCTTCAGCCCCGCCAAGCTGCTGGAGTTGACCGAACTGCTCTTGCGCAACCGCCCCACAGAGAGCGTCGACCCCGAGGGGATTTGAGCGAGGGGCGGACCGCCTGCTGCCAAAGCTTGACTGACAAGCTTCGCTCAGCACCACCACTCGAACCAGCACGCTGAGCGTGCCGCACTCAATGCTTCAGCGCCGCCGCAAAACCGATGCCGCGCCGCTGCCGCACCCCCGGCTTGCCACGGTGCTCGGCCTCCAGCTGAGACAAAAACTCATCCGGCGTGAGCGCTTCGCCGAGGATTTCCACCTGCTGGCGCACAGCCGCGAAGTCGCCCGGGGTCAGCACATCCAGCGCGGCCAAACGGGCAGTTTGCTCGGCATCCAAGGCGGCCTCATCGTCGCCCAGCGCCTCGCGGCGGAACATGCGTTCGCGCTGATCGGCGCGCAGCGGCTTGAAGGCAATCTTGAAGGCGAAGCGGCGCAAGGCGGCTTCGTCCAGGTCTTCAAACAGATTGGTGGTGCAGATAAAAATGCCGGCAAAGCGCTCCATGCCGGCCAACATCTCATTAACCTCGGAGACCTCGTAATTGCGCTCGGCCATGCGGCGGCTGCGCAAGAAGCTGTCGGCCTCGTCCAGCAGCAGCACCGCGCCCTCGCTGGCGGCGGCCTCGAACATGCGGGCCATGTTTTGCTCGGTCTCGCCGACGAATTTGCTGCTCAGATCACTGGCCTGGCGGATCATCAAGGGCTTTTGCAGGCTTTGGGCAATGTGCTCGGCCAGGGCAGTTTTGCCACTACCCGGCGGGCCGTAAAAACACAGATTGCCGCTGCTACGCCTTTGCAAGGCGGTAACGATACGCGGGATCTCAAAGCGCGATTCACAGTTCAGCAAATCCAGCGCGTACTGCGTCACCATGGGCCGGGCGCCGCGCTCCTTGCTGGCATGGCCCAGGGCTTTGTCGGCGTTTTCAAGCTGACGCAGGATCAGCCGTTCGCAGTCCTCGGGCGGGCCAGCCAGTTGGGCAAAGCGCACTGCCGTGCGCACCTGCGCGGGGGTCAGGCCACGCCGCTCGGCCAGGCGCGCGGCAAAGCCTTCCGCCACCGGCACATCGGCCAGCGCCGTGCTGACCAGGCGCAGGCGCGCCCCGGGCGGCGGCGACTTCAGTTCCAGGTGATATTGAAAACGGCGCCGGAAGGCGGGGTCGATCTGCTCGATGCGGTTGGTGACCCAGATCACCGGCACCGGATTGGTTTCCAGAATCTGGTTGACCCAGGCCTTGCCGCTAACCGAGCCATTGGCCGGCTGCTCGCCACTGGAATCCAACCGCGCCATCAGCTGCGCGGTGTCGCTGGACAGTGGCGGGAACACGTCCTCCACCTCGTCAAACAAAAGCGCGACATTGGCGCTGGCTTTGAGAAAAACCTGGCTGATCTGCAGCGAGCGGTAGCGGTCGCGGCCCGAGAGCGAATTGCCATCGCGGTCGGCGTATTCCACTTCGTAAAGATCCAGGCCGGCGGCTTGCGCGGCCACCTTGGCCAGCTCGGTCTTGCCGGTGCCGGGCGGGCCGTAAAGCAAGATGTTCACGCCAGCGTCATGCCGCGCCACCGCTTCGCGCAGCAGGCTGCCCACCACGCCAAGATCATCACTGACGAAATCAAAATCGGCCGCCGTCAAGCTGCTTTTCGAGGCCGGGCGGGTGAACACCGCCATCAAATCATGCGGGCCTTTGTACTCGCGCATCAAGACCGGCGGGAGTTGGTCGCTCACCTTCATCAGGTCGGCCAGATCGGTGATGTTGTGTTCGGAGATCAGGTTCTCCACCATGCCAATGCGCTCCAGGCGAGAGCCGGCGCGCAAGGCCTCAGCCACTTCCTGTGCATTCACACCAGCTACGGCGGCAATGGTGGCGAAGGCTTCCTGGGCGGTGTTGACCTTGAACTCAACAAGCGCGCCGCGCAACTCGCGCTGGTAGCGCGCCAGGGTGCCGTAAAGCAGCAGCGCCCGCTCGGCCGGGTTGAGTTGCAGTAGATTGCCCAGCGCGTCGATATTGGTTTCGACCAGGGTGGATTCGCGCTTCAACTGCCGGTCCAGCCATTCGCTGGTGGTGGCCAGTAGAGCCAGCATATCCTTGGGCGCGTCCTTGACGTATTCGTCCAGGTAGAAGAATAAGGTGGACTCGGAAAAAGGCCCGGTCCAGACGCCGTAGCGCAGCAAGAAGTCCTCATCGCTGAGGACTTCGTGGCCGCTCCAGAGTTCGTTGTTCTGGCAGCGCAGCTTGAGGTAGTCCCGCAGCCGACCCAGCACCCGCACGGGCCAAACCAAATGGCGACCGGTAAAGGACAGAAGACCGTTGAAGTCGCGGCGCAGATTGAATTTGCCGGCATGCTTGACCGTCAGCGTCAGCACAAACTGCGAGCACATGCGGTCCAGCACGGCGGCATTCTTCAGCCCGGGCGAGGGCAGCACGCGGCCGTCTTGTTTGAACTCGGCGCTGCTCTCGGCGGCGGCGCGCTGCCGCGCGGCACCTCGCGGCGCAGTCGGGCTCATAACAGCGGTTGAGCGCTTCACCATGGCATCCCTCGCAATCAAGCCGCCAGCCCAAGCCTGGCGCTGCCCGATCTTGGCTTAGCTCGGCGCACAGTACAAGCGCTCTTTTTCACCCGCCGGCGAAGGCTCGTCGCCGGTCTCGGCTTCAGTGCATCACAACGGGTTGATGGCCCATGCTGGCGAAGCTCTCGATGAAATCGTCGAGGTCTTCTTCGCTCGGGTCTTGTTCGATCAAGGCCTCAACGCCGTCTTGGAACTGCTGGGCCAGCGCGCCTTCGATGAAGATTTCTTTGCGGCTGAATTTGTCGACGATCTCGTAGCCCCCGCGATGCAGTTGCAGCTCGGGATTGGCTTGCAGGAACTCGCCCATCTGCGGCTCGTTGACCTGAATGTCGAACTTCACAACACTGAAGCTGGGGGAGTTGTAGAGCATGTGCATGGAAACCTCCTATCAGCATCACCTGCGGCCAGCGGCGCCACTTTCAAGCCTTATCGGCACTAGACGGCGCCACCACATGCACAAATAGTCTCAGATCACGCGGCACTTCGGAGGCTCAGATCAGGAAATTTGTGTTGCTGACGCAAAAAATTGACGGTATTCCCGCAAGTGGGGGAGCGTGTTTCCCCGCAGATCAGGTGCCAGCGGCGCTGGACGCGGGCCCAGACGAGGCTTCGGGCTGCAGGCGCAGGCTCCAGCCCCGCTCATCGGGCAGCTCGAAGTTCAGGCGCAGCGGCAGATGGTGGCGGGCCGGGTCCAGCCACAGCTGCACCTCGCCGCTGTGGGGACCCAAGGGCGCGCGACGCAGTTGCAGGGCCTGCACGCTGCTGCCATCGTCTTGCGCCAGTGGCACCAGGCCCAGCACCTCGAACTGCCAGTCAAGCGCCGTGCCGCGCAGGGCCGCCACCCGCAAGCTGAAGCTGCGCCCGGCTGTGTAGAAGGCCGGGTCGGCCTCCACCAGGGCACTGAGCTGCAGCCACCAACTCAGCCGGTCTTGCGTGCCCGGCTCCAGAGGCAGCAGGGCCTCGCTGGCGGAAAAACTCAGCAGCCCTTCGTCCGCTCGGAAATTGATCGCCGCCCGCTCGCGCCCGCGGCGCTGCTGGGTGAAACGCTGTGGGGCCAGGCCCAGCCCGTCCAGCGTGCCCTGGCTATGCCAGCTGGGTAAGGCGCGGCCTTCCAGCTGCCGCTCCAGGCGCAGGGCGTAGCGGCCGGCTTCGCTGTGCCAGACCAGCTTGGCCTGGCCTTCGCGCTCGCCGGAGCGCAGCAGGTAATGCCATTCGCCGCTGGGCGGCGCACTGCCGGGGCGGGCGGGGGCTGCGGCGGCAAGTGCGGTGGAATCAGCCAATTCCGCGGGGGCGGCGGCAATTGACGGCTTTGATTTGGCGCTGCCGGGTTCTGGTTCCGCCGGCGGGCGCTGGGTAGAACTGGGCAGGATGGCGGCAGTTTTGGCGGCAAAGCCAGAGGTACTCGTGCCGTCCGACCTTTTCACGGCTGGCTGCGGCGGCACGGCCCGCGTTTGCAGCGTTATCAAGGCCTTAGCACTAGGCACCGCGCTGGCCGGCGCTGCAGCACGCTTGGCCGGCAGCAGCAAAGCCAGATGGGCCAGCAAGCTCAGCAGCACGGCCGCCGCCAGAGCCTGGCGGGTACTGCGGCGCGGCAAGGCCGACAAGAATGCGGAACGGGCGAACATGGCGGGAACGAGAACCAGAGCAAAGGCGAGCGAACAAGGGCCAGCAGCTTGACGCGAGCAGTCGCGCGCAGCCGCAGGTGAGAATGCGAGACTTGCATTGTTCCCGCTTCTTCGCAAGCCTTGCCGCACCCATGAAACTTGCCACCTACAAAGACGGTTCACGCGATGGCCAGTTGGTCGTCGTCTCGCGTGATCTCAGCCAGGCGCATTACGCCAATGGCATCGCCACCCGCCTGCAGCAAGTGCTGGACGACTGGGGGTTCTTGTCCCCGCAGCTGGAGGAGTTGTCCATCAGTCTCAACCACGGCAAGCTGCGCCACGCCTTCAACTTCGACCCCAAGATGTGCATGGCGCCGCTGCCGCGCGCGTACCAATGGGCCGATGGCTCGGCCTATCTGAACCATGTGGAGCTGGTGCGCAAGGCACGTGGCGCCGAAGTGCCAGAGAGCTTCTACCTCGACCCGCTGATGTACCAAGGCGGCAGCGATGACTTCCTGGGCCCCTGCGACCCGGCGCGCTTCGTCTCCGAAGCCATGGGCATCGACTTCGAGGCCGAGATCGCCGTGATCACCGGCGATGTGGCCATGGGTGCGAGCCCGGATCAGGCCCTGGACGGTGTGCGCCTGCTGATGCTGGCTAACGACTGGAGCTTGCGCAATCTGATCCCGGCCGAGCTGGCCAAGGGCTTTGGTTTTTTCCAAAGCAAGCCCGCCACGGCCTTCAGTCCGGTGGCCGTTACCCCAGACGAGTTGGGCGACGCCTGGCGCGGCGGACGGGTCGAGCTGAGCCTGCAATCGATGTGGAATGGCCGCAAGGTGGGGCTTTGCGACGCCGGGCCGGAAATGACCTTCCACTTCGGCCAACTGATTGCCCATATCGCCAAAACCCGCCAGGTACGGGCGGGCAGCATCGTGGGCTCGGGCACGGTCAGCAACAAGGACTGGAGCCGCGGCTACAGCTGCATTGCCGAGAAGCGCGCCATCGAAACCATCGAAAGCGGCGCCCCAAAAACCGAATTCATGAAGTTCGGCGACAGCATTCGCATCGAGATGAAGGGCCGCGACGGCCTGAGCATGTTCGGCGCCATCGACCAAGATGTCGTCTCCTTGCATGAAGCGCTGGACAACCCCAACCCGGAGATCTGAGCATGAGCTTGCGCCACCAACACCACCGCCGAACCCTACTTTTGCTGCCGGCCCTGCTGGCGCTGCGGCCAAGCTGGGCGGCCGTCAGCGAAGGCGATGCCGCCTCGGGCATTCGCGCGGCCCTGGCCCGCGGGGCCGATGCGGCGATTGCCAATCTGGGCAAGAAGGACGGTTTTCTGGGCAACCCCGCGGTGCGCATCGAGCTGCCCGGTCAGCTCAAAGAAGGCGTGCAACTGCTCAAGATGATGGGCCAGGGCCAACAAGTCGAAGACCTGCTGACGGCCATGAACCGCGCGGCGGAAGCCGCCGTGCCAGCGGCCCGGCCGCTGCTGAGTTCAGCCATCAAGTCCATGAGCGTGGAAGACGGTGTGCGCCTGCTGCAAGGCGGCGACGACTCGGTGACGCAGTTCTTCGTCAGAAAAACGCGTGAGCCGCTCAGCAAACAGTTTTTGCCCATCGTCACCCATGCCACCGAGAAAGTGGCGCTGGCCGACAAATACAACGCCGTGGCCGGCAAAGCCGCCGGCCTGGGCCTGATCAAAAGCCAGGACGCCAATCTGCAGCAATACGTCACCGGCCGGGCCTTGGACGGCCTGTTCCTGATGATTGCCGAGGAAGAACGCAAGATCCGCAAAGACCCAGTGGGCACGGGCAGCGCGATTCTCAAGAAGGTTTTCGGCGGGCTTTGAAGCGCCCCTGCTGGGGCGGTGAAGCCTTTACCAGGGTCTGAAATGCAAAGCCTGAGAGCAGGCGCCCGCGGCGGTGGACAATAGCGGCTTGAACTTTTGCCGCACTAGCGCGCCTGCCATGAACGATTCTTCTCTTGAGACCGCCGATTTGAACGCCCCTGAGGGTTCGAACGAGGCCTCCGCCCCAGCTGCCGAGACCCCTGCGGCTGTTGCGCTTGTGACCGCCAACGAGGCGGCAGTTGATGCTGCTGCAGTCGCGACCGACCTTGCCCCGGCTGAGGGCGACGCTGCGCCGGCCGAGCCAGCCGCAGCCACCGCCAAGGCCACGCCCGAGATGTCGCCCGCCGAGTGCGCGGCCAAGCTCAAGGCGCTGTTCCCGGCCATCTTCGGTGGCGGTGTCTTCAAGCCTTTGAAGCTGCGCATCCAAGCCGATATTCAAGAGCGCGCTCCGGCCCAGTTCAGCAAGGCCCAGCTGTCGAGCTTTCTGCGCCGCCATACCGGCAACACCGGCTATTTGATCGCCCTGGGCAAAGCCACCCACCGCTTTGACCTGGACGGCCAAGCCGTGGCCGAACTGAGCGAAGAGCACCGCCTGGCCGCCCGCGAAGAGCTGGCTCGCCGCCGTGGCCTGCAGCAAGAACGCGTGGCGGCCGAGCAGGCCGAGCGCGATCTGGCTCAGACCCAGGCGCGCAACCGCGCCGGCCTGCTGCACGACTTCGAGCGCACCACCCTGACGCTGCCCAACTTCTGCGTGCTCAAGGGCGTGACGGAAGCGGAATTGCCCGGCCTGCTGGAAATTGCGCGTGCCGAGCGTGCCGCTCAGCCGGTGCGTGAAGCGCGCCCGGCCAATGCCGGCCCGCGTGGGCCAGGCCGGGGTGATGGTCGTGGCGACAGCCGCGGCGCTGGCCGCCCCGCCGGTCGCCCTGCCGCTCGCGGTGATGGTCGCGGAAATGGCAATGGTGAGGGCCGTGAGCAACGCGGCCCACGCGGTCGCGCCCCCGGCAACCGCTGATTGATTGATTGATTGATTGATTGAGTGAGTGAGTGAGTGAGCCGGCGAGCCTGAGGCTTGCCGCTTGCCGCTTGCCGCTTGCTGCTTGCTGCTTGCTGCTTGCTGCTTGCTGCTTGCTGCTTGCTGCTTGCTGCTTGCTGCGGGTGCGCAGTCTGCTCAGACACTGCCGCCCGCCTGCGAATACCTCATTTGTTTTGACGCCCTGGCGCCCGCCAGGGCGATGGCTTCGGGGTGGCGCTGGGATGGCTTTCGGGTGCCCTCGCCCCGGTGCCTTCGCCGCCTTCCTACAATGCGGGCATGAACACGACGTCTCCAGCCTTTACCCGTGGTGCGGCCCTGCCCGCCATCTTGCAGCAGCGCATCGCCATTCTGGACGGGGCCATGGGCACCATGATCCAGCGCTACAAGCTCACCGAAGCGGACTTCCGCGGCACGCGTTTTGCCGACCATCCCAAGGACTTGAAGGGCAATAACGACCTGTTGGTGCTGACCCGGCCGGACGTGATTCTGGAAATCCACGAGCAATACCTGGCTGCCGGCGCCGACATCATCGAGACCAATACCTTCGGTACCACCTCCGTGGCGCAGGAAGACTACGGCCTGGAGTCCTTGGCCTACGAGATGAATGTGGCCGCCGCCAAGATCGCGCGCCAGGCCTGCGACAAATACAGCACGCCGGACAAGCCCCGCTTTGCCGCCGGCGCCTTAGGGCCCACGCCGCGCACCGCCTCCATCAGCCCGGATGTGAATGATCCCGGCGCCCGCAATGTCGACTTCGACACCTTGCGCGCCGCCTACTACGAGCAGGCCAAGGGCTTGCTGGAAGGCGGGGTTGATCTGTTCCTGGTGGAAACCATCTTCGACACCCTCAACGCCAAGGCCGCCATCTTCGCCCTGGACGAATTGATGGAAGACACGGGCGAGCGCCTGCCGGTGATCATCTCCGGCACCGTCACCGATGCCTCGGGCCGCATTCTCTCGGGGCAAACCGTCACTGCCTTCTGGCATTCGGTGCGCCACGCCAAGCCGCTGGCCATCGGCCTGAATTGCGCCCTGGGTGCCACGCTGATGCGCCCTTACATCGAGGAGCTGTCCAAGGCGGCCGGCGAAGTGGCGATCAGCTGCTACCCGAATGCCGGCCTGCCCAACCCGATGAGCGACACCGGCTTTGACGAGACGCCCGATGTCACCGGCCGCCTGATGAGCGAGTTCGCCCGCAGCGGCTTCCTCAATATCGCCGGCGGCTGCTGTGGCACCACGCCCGCGCATATCGCGGCGATTGCGGCTCAGGTTTCGGCCTACAAGCCGCGGGTCAGCGGCGACAAGTTCTTCAGCAGCTTGGTCGAAGCCTAAGCTCGCCCCTTCTGGCTAGGCCCAGGCCTAGCCCGGGGCTATAGCCGCAAAAGCTTTTCCATCGTCACCAGCAGCTTCATCTCGTGCGGCGCCAAGCTGGCGGCGATGGCCTGGGTGGCCAGGCGGGTGTCGCGCGGCACCGGTTCACTCAAGGGGTTGCCACTCTTGCCCAGCAAGGCCGCCACCATCGGCTCGGTGGCGCTGTGGCCGCGTTTGAACACCATGCCTACCTCGCCATTGGCGAGGCGCACCAAGCTGCCGGGCGGATAAAGCCCGAGCGTCTTGACGATGGCCACGCCAGCCTCATCGGGCTGGCGCAACTCATCCAGATAAACCGAGCGGCCGGCCGAGGCGCCGGGCAGCGCCAGGCGTGAGCGGCGCGGGCTGAGGCGGGCGGCAAAGCTGTCGATGCGGCGCAGCAAGCGGGCCAGATGCTCGGCCGGCGAGCGCTCAGCCAGCGGGCCGGGGCCGGCCTCGTGGTGCAGGCGCACGGTTTGCAGCCACAGCTCGGAGCGCACGCCCAGGCTGTGCAGCAACTCGGCGCTGCGGTCGCCATGGCCCATCAAATCGCGGCGCTGCGCCTCCGAGGGCGGGTCTTGCTGCGCGGCCAAGCGATCTTGCAAGGCGGTGATGCCGATATTCATGCTCAGCGCCGCCTGGGTCAGGGCCAGGCGTTGCTCGTCAGGCAAACCCAGTTGGCGGCCGCACAGCTCGGCCAGCACCTGGCACAGCATGGCGTGGCGGGCGCTGTACTGGTTGAAGTCCATGCTGGCGTCGAAGATCAGCAGCATCAGCGTGGCATCGGGCTGGCGCAGCAGGCGCTCCAGCGACTCGTTGTGCAAGTGCTGGAAGCGGGCCTTGAAGTCCTCCACCCGGGGTTCGCGCAAGACGCTGGCGGCATGCACGCGCAAATCGGCCCAGGCGGCTTGCGGACCCAGTTCGGGGCGCACCTGGCGCTCGGTCTTGAGCTCGGCTTCGGCCTTGATGATGGCGCCCAGCGCGGCGCCCTGGTGCATCAAGGTGTCCATCTTGTGGGCCAGGGCTTTTTGATATTCCTTGGTTTCGTGGGCCTGCACCCAGACGCCGCGAACAATCATTTGGCGCACCTGCGGGCTGTCGAGCAAGACATGGCCCTTGGCAATCAGCAGCTTGCCCTCGGCATCCCGCACGGAATAGGGCAGCTCTTGGCCAAAGCGCAGGGCAACAGGGGGAAAGGGAATCAGATCCAAAGTGGGCTCGTTTGTTTTCGTTTTGCGCAGGGTGTCCGCAGGCTTTTTGTATTTTTGACGCAGGGCCAAGCACGCTATTTTGTCGGCATCTGGCGCGGCGGCTTGAATGGGCCGCGATTCAAGCCCATGCCTGTGCGTAAAATCGCGCCCTGGTTCAAGGAGCGTTGCGACAAACCGTCAAGGGTTTGCCAGGCTTGGACAAGGGTGCCGCAGGCGCCCAGCAACGACGCTCACCGAATCCCTATCCTTTGGGCCGCGGTGAGTTTGCGGCCCACCGTCTCTTGAGGTCCGCCATGTCGTCGTCCGCACACTCCGCCGTCACCCCACCCCCGATGAAGCTCTCCGGCCTGGAGGCCCAGCTGATCGGCACGGGCACGCTGTTCGTCAATGTGGGCGAGCGCACCAACGTCACCGGCTCCAAAGCATTCGCCCGCCTGATCCTCAACGGCCAATTCGAAGACGCCCTGGCCGTGGCCCGCCAGCAGGTGGAGAACGGCGCCCAGGTCATCGACATCAATATGGACGAGGCCATGCTGGACAGCCAGGCCGCCATGGTGCGCTTCCTGAACCTGATCGCCGGTGAGCCCGAAATCGCCCGCGTGCCCATCATGATCGACAGCTCCAAATGGAGCGTCATTGAGGCCGGCCTCAAATGCATCCAGGGCAAGGGCATCGTCAACTCGATCTCGCTCAAGGAAGGCGAGGCCGAATTCAAACGCCAAGCCAAGCTGGTGCGCCGCTATGGCGCGGCGGCCGTGGTGATGGCCTTCGATGAACAAGGCCAGGCCGACACCTATGCCCGCAAGATCGAGATCTGCGAGCGCGCCTACCGCATGCTCGTCGACGAGGTCGGTTTTCCGCCCGAAGACATCATCTTCGACCCCAACATCTTCGCCATCGCCACAGGCATCGAAGAGCACAACAACTACGCGGTGGACTTCATCAACGCCACCCGCTGGATCAAGCAGAACCTGCCTGGCGCCAAGGTCAGCGGTGGCGTCTCGAACGTCTCCTTCAGCTTCCGCGGCAATGACCCGGTGCGCGAGGCGATTCACACCGTCTTCCTCTACCACGCCATTCAAGCGGGCATGGACATGGGCATCGTCAACGCCGGCATGGTGGGCGTGTACGACGATCTGGATGCCGAGCTGCGCGAGCGCGTCGAGGACGTGGTGCTGAACCGCCGCGCCGACTCCGGCGAGCGCCTGATCGAAGTGGCCGAGCGTGCCAAGGGCATGGCCATTGACGACACCGCCCGTCTGGCCTGGCGCGCAGGCGATGTGAATCAGCGCCTCAGCCATGCCCTGGTGCACGGCATCACCGAATTCATCACCGCCGACACCGAGGAAGCCTGGGTGGCGATTCAAGCCAGCGGCGGCCGGCCCCTGCATGTGATCGAAGGCCCGCTGATGGCCGGCATGAATGTGGTGGGTGATTTGTTTGGCGCGGGCAAGATGTTCCTGCCCCAGGTGGTCAAGTCCGCCCGGGTGATGAAGCAGGCGGTGGCGCATTTGCTGCCTTACATCGAGGCCGAGAAGCTGGCCATGATTGCCGCCGGCGGCGAAGCCAAGCCCAAGGGCAAGATCGTCATCGCCACCGTCAAAGGCGATGTGCATGACATCGGCAAAAACATCGTCACCGTGGTCTTGCAGTGCAATAACTTCGAGGTTGTGAACATGGGCGTGATGGTGCCCTGCCAGGACATTCTGGCCCGCGCCAAGGCCGAAGGGGCCGACATCATCGGCCTGTCCGGCCTGATCACGCCCAGCCTGGAAGAGATGCAGCATGTGGCCGCGGAGATGCAGCGCGACGAATACTTCAGCTCGCGTGGCACGCCGCTCTTGATTGGTGGCGCCACCTGCAGCCGGGTGCACACCGCCGTCAAAATCTCGCCGCATTACGAAGGCCCGGTGGTCTATGTGCCCGATGCCTCGCGCAGCGTGGGCGTGTGCAGTGATCTGCTCTCGGACGAACGCGCCGCCAAATTCATCGCCGAGTTGAAGACCGATTACGAGCAAGTGCGCCAGCTGCACGCCAACAAAAAGCAGACCCCCATGGTCAGCCTGGCGCAGGCGCGCGCCAACAAGGCGCAGCTGGACTGGGCCGCATACCAGCCGCCCAAGCCACAGTTCATCGGCCGCCGCGTGATCCGCAATTACGACCTGGCGGAGTTGGCCCAGAGCATCGATTGGGGCCCCTTCTTCCAGACCTGGGACTTGGCAGGCCCCTTCCCTGCGATTCTGAAAGACGAGATCGTTGGCACCGAAGCGCAGCGCGTGTTCAGCGACGGCAAGCGCATGCTGGAGCGTCTGATCAAGGGCCGCTGGTTGCAGGCCAATGGCGTGTTCGGCCTCTACCCCGCCGCCCAGGTGAATGACGACGACATCGAGATCTACACCGACGAGAGCCGCAGCGAGGTCTTGATGACCTGGCATGGCCTGCGCATGCAGTCGGAGCGGCCGGTGGTCGATGGGGTGAAGCGCCCGAATCGCTGCCTGTCCGATTTCATCGCGCCCAAGGGCAGCGTGCCGGACTACATCGGCCTGTTCGCAGTCACCGCGGGCCTGGGCGTGGAAAAGAAGGAAGCGCAGTTCCTGGCCGACCTGGACGATTACTCCTCCATCATGTTCAAAGCCCTGGCCGACCGCTTGGCCGAGGCCTTTGCCGAGCGCTTGCACCAGCGGGTGCGCACGGAGTTCTGGGGTTACGCCGCCGACGAGGCCTTGACGGCCGAGGACTTGATTGGCGAGAAGTACCGCGGCATCCGCCCGGCGCCGGGCTATCCGGCCTGCCCAGACCACTTGGTCAAGCGCGAAGTCTTCCGGGTCTTGGCGCCGGAAGAGATCGGCATGGGCCTGACCGAATCCATGGCCATGACCCCGGCCGCCAGCGTCTCGGGCTTCTACTTCGCCCACCCGCAAGCGGCCTACTTCAATGTCGGGCGCATCGGCGCCGATCAAGTGGCGGACTGGGGCCGTCGCATGGCCTTGGACAAGCTCGCGGCCGAGCGGGCGCTGGCGCCACTGCTGTAAAAAAATGGCCCGCTCTTGCGCAGGCAAGGCGGGCCACCAATCAGATTGGGCCGATCAGGCTTGGGCGCGCCGGCGCATCAAGGCCCCTAGGCCGACCAAGCCCAGAGCCATCAAGGCGTAGCTGCTGGGCTCGGGAACGGCGGCAGCCGTCAATTCCTGTGCCCACAATTGCGCGTTGGCGCTGAACATATAGGTTTTGGCCTGGCTGGAGGTGTTCTTGATCGTCAGGCTCAAGGCTTGACCGTCAGTGCTACCTTCAAAGGCGTCAGTGTCCGTTAGCCAGTTGCCCGTGCCGTTCATGTTGACACTATTGGAAACAGAACCCACCTTGAGCCCTGCGGAGTAGTTGGCCCCGGCGCGAGTGTCATAGCCAAGGCCGGCGGGAGCCCAGGCGCCTGGGGAAGCCGTTCCTACGAGCTGGCCATTGATCAGCACGGAAAAGGTGACCTGCGTCCCCGCGCTGAGCGTGAAGCCTTGTTCCAGATAGGCCGAAGCGCTTTCGCGCTGGCCGGCATGCACAGTACCCGACAGACTGATGCCAGCCAGCCCTTTGCCGTTGGACGAAATTGCCTGCTGCCCAAACAAGGAACTATTGCTGATCTGGGAGCCCGAGTTGTCTTCGTAACTGCCGCTAAAAACGCCGGGGCCCCAATTGGCGCTGGTGTAGTTGCCGCTGATCGGATTCCAGCCCACCTGCGTTGCCGAGTAGCTACCGGTGCTCATAAACCAATTGCTGGACCAACTCAAATTGGCGGCCACATTGTCCGAACTGTTCAGGTCCTTCAAGGACACCGAAAAGCCACTCAGGCTGATACTGGACTGCACATCGGCAATAACCGCGTGTTGAGACAGCAAGCCCGCAAGTGCCGCTGCGACCAAGAATTTACGCTGCATCGATTCCCCTCCACGGGATGAGCTGAATTGGTTTCGTTGCTCAGCGCTGCAGGAGCCGAATCCGGACGCAGGCGCTGATCATCCTGGGGGTTAGTGTTTCAAGAAGCGCTGCGCCGGCCAATGGGGTTTTCCGCGCCCCTCGTTCCTGGGGCTGCGCGGTGATGGGCAAGGCAGGTCGTGGCGCAGCTTTGGCGCGCTTGCGTTTGCTGCTAGCGAGGCAAGGTTGACAAGTTCTTACAAGCTGGATGAGCGTTTACGCTGAATCGCAGGACGGGCGTGGCATGCTTCAGAACTAGGGGTTTGCCATTACTGTTTTTCTCGCTAATTTCCACCCATGACAAATTCTTCCGTTTCCAGTTCCGCGTCACAACGCTATATCGGCATCGCCCTGCTGGCCGCCTTGTTGGCCGGGGTCTATGCCTTGGGTCGCTCGCAGTCGGGCTCGGCGCCCAGCGATACCGCTACGCCTGTTGCGGCCGTCAACGGCGATGCCGCCGCCGCGCCCTCGCCTGGCAATACTGAGACGCCGAATGCCCTGAGTGCACTGCCCAGCAACGTCGCGGCCTCGGCCTCAGCGACACCCAAGCTGGCGCAGGCTCAGCCGAGCGCCAAGCCGGCCGTCAAGCCAAGCAAGCCCGCCAGCCATCAAGCAGCACCTGCCCCAGCGCCTGAAACGCAAATCGCCGCAGCCGAGCCGGAGCCCAGCAAAGCAGTGGCACGATGCGAGGAATGCGCCACCGTCTTGTCCATCAAGCAAGTAGTGCATGAAGGCCAGGCCAGTGGTTTGGGCGCCGTGGGTGGCGCCGTTCTGGGCGGCTTATTGGGCAACCAGGTGGGTGGCGGCAATGGCAAGAAGCTGGCCACCGTGGGCGCAGCAGCGGCCGGTGGCTACTTTGGCAACGAGATGGAGAAGAAACGCAACGCCCGCACCGTCTGGGTGGTCAAAGTGAGCTTCTCGGACAACAGCACTCGCAGCTACGAGTATGCCGAAGCTCCACGCGTGCGCGTCAACGACACGGTGCGCGTGCGTGATGGGGAACTGACGCCGATTTAAGGCGGACTCGACCTCGCTCTAGGGCCGACTCAATCAGCCTACGCAAACTCACCGAAGCCCCGCGAGGGGCTTTGTTCATTGCCAAGGCCGCGGGCTAGCGGCGTCCCCATCCTCACGGGCTCAACTCTTACCCAGCCCACGCCGCAGCTGCACCGCCTCGGCCATCTGGGCGCTTTGAATCTGTTCGGATTCGGCCAAGTCCGCGATGCTGCGCGCCACCCGCAAGATGCGGTGGTAGCTGCGGGCCGACCAAGCCAGGCGCTCCGCTGCTTTTTGCAGGAAGGCCAGGGCCGCTGGCTCGGCCCGTGCGAATTGATCCAGCTGGGCCACCGTCAAACGCGCATTGCTGCAGCCCTGGCGCTGCAAGGCCAGCTGACGCGCCTGCGCCACCCGGCCTGCCACCGTAGCGCTGGCTTCGCCGGCAGGCTGAGCCGCCAGCACAGCGGGTGGCACGGCCGGCACCTCGATGGAGATGTCGAGCCGATCGAGAAAGGGGCCACTCAATCGCCCCTGATAACGGCTGATTTGATCGGGCGTGCAGCGGCAAGTCTGGACCGCATTGCCCAATTGCCCGCAAGGGCAAGGGTTCATGGCCGCCACCAATTGAAAGCGCGCCGGGAACTCCGACTGCCGCGCCGCCCGCGAGATCAAGATGCGCCCAGTCTCCAGCGGCTCGCGCAAAGCCTCCAGGGCATGGCGATTGAATTCTGGCAATTCGTCCAGAAACAAAACGCCATGCAGGGCCAGGGAGATTTCACCCGGCCTTGGCGGCGAGCCGCTGTCAGTTCCATCCAAATCTGCGACTGCCACTCATTGACTTTCTCTGCTATGTAGATGATCCTTTCACAACAAACAACGCGACTAAATTTCACCAATAGTCGCGACTGGATAGCAAAGTTTATCTAATGAAGCGACTGAATTTTGAATCACCCGTTCGAACCATCCGTCCTGGCAGTCGGGGCATACGTGGGCGCGTTGCTTCGTCCGGGAACGACTCGATTGCGCACGAATCGCTCCTCGAGCGTGACTGGTTTCTAAGTTTGGCGTTCGACACGCGTGTCAAGCACATCTTGGAGCAGCCCTTCACGGTGAGATATGCATTGGATGACCAACAACGGTCTTACACGCCTGACGCCAAGGTCGAATTCGCCGATGAGTCTCGGAGCTGGACCGATGTCTATGAGGTCAAGTTTCGAAAAGAGCTACTCGCCGAGTGGGATCAGTTCAAACCGCGGTTCAAGGCCGCTATGGCCTACTGCCGCGCTCGCGGTTGGCGATTCAAGCTGGTGACAGAGGTCCAAATTAGGGGGGTGCAACTCAATAACATTCGCTTCCTACGCCGCTATCGAAACCTGCCGGAACAGCCTCTTCACGCTGCTGCGTTGTTCCAGGGCCTGAAGATCCTTGGGCCTACCACGCCAAAGGAGTTGATTGCTGCAGCTTGGTATGACAAGGAAAAGCAAATGGCAGCTCTGTCTGAGCTATGGCGCCTCGTGGCCATCGGCGAGATCTGCGTGCAACTCGACCAGCCGCTCACTATGACTAGCTGTGAAGAGTCAAGACGTTGTTGCCTGAATCAGGAAGACGGGACATGGGCGGGCGGCATCCAATGCCGTGATGCGGTCGATGCCAGTTGTAGTGATGAATCCATCGCGCCAGCGCGCTGGTTCTGTCGCGGGAGTGCTGGTAGGTCTGGCTGTACGCCCACTCTCGCAGTGCCGATTGAATGAACCGCTCGGCCTTGCCGTTTGTTTGTGGACGGTAGGCCCGCGTGAAGCGATGTTTGATGTTCAACTCAGCGCAGGCCTGCTTGAAGTCCTTCGACCTGAACGGCGAGCCGTTGTCCGTGAGAAGCGCTCGCACCGTGACACCCAGCCCCGCGTAGTAGCTCACTGAAGCCTGCAGGAAGGCCACTGCGCTGCTCTTGCGCTCATCGGGGTGAATCTGCGTGAACCCGATGCGGGCGTGGTCATCCACGGCCACAAACAAGACTTCCCAGCCTGCGCCGCCGAACGTGTCTGCGCGGTTGCCGGTTACGCGATGACTGGGTCGCTCAATACGCCCGAGCTTCTTGGTATCGATGTGCAGCAGGTCGCCAGGCGCTTCATGTTCATAGCGCACGACAGGCTCAGGCGGACGTAGATCGCTGAGCTTGGACAGGCCGGCTCGTCTGAGGACGCGGCTGACGGTGGCCTTGGAAACGGTCAGGCTGGAGGCAATGCTTGCTTGCAGCATGAACTTGCGGCGCAACTCAACGATGGCAAGCGCCTTGCCCGGCTCAATCGCTCTGGGCGACTTCTGCGGCCTTGAGGACTTGTCGACCAGGGCGACTTCGCCTTGAGCAAGGTAGCGCCCAAGCCACTTGCGGGTCGTCATCTCGCTGACACCATGAGCCTTTGCGGCTTGCGCCACAGTTTGGCCTCTCAATGTGATGTCCTGAACCATTTCGATTCGACGCACGTAGGTCAATCGGGCATTCTTATGAATGTTCATCTGGGTTGTCCTCCTGAGCTGACTGGGGGTTTGGCGATTTCCAGTCTCTCAGAACCAGTCCGGGTGAACACCCGATACAACCTATTGGAACTTCACAACTAGCTCTATCTGGACTGACGCATGAGTGCGACAGGCATTGCGCCCCAGTTTTTCGCTATCGACGTCAACTCGGTCGTTACCCTCGAGGACAAGCGCTATCGAGTCACACATTTGATTTCCGTCGACACGGCATTGGCTGTGGACCTGGAGTCCGGCGAGTCCTCGCGCCTCCCTATCGAGTTACTTCGCCTTGCAGCCACCACCAAAGATAGTCCTCAGTCGAAGCCTCCACGCGACCTGACTTTGTACTCGGCCGAAGAGTGGAAGGAAGGTCAGCGTCGCCTTCAAGCCATCAAAGGGCTGCTGGAGAACCCAAAACGCACACGCGAAGACGCACAGAAGATGGCAGAGGCCGCGGGCGTGCATGTCGCGACCCTATACCGCTGGTTGGCCGAATTCGTGCGCACGGGCAACGTCTCTTCATTGGTGCCGGCCACGCGCGGACGCAAGAGCGGGACACGTCTGCTGACGCCGGAACTTGAAGCCATCATGGATTCGGTCATCGAAGAGTTTTACCTGCACAAGCAGCGGCGCACGCCAGACGAAGTCATCGAGGAGGTGGAGTCTCGTTGTCGCCTTGCAAAGGTGGCGCCACCGCATCCCAACACAATTCGCAATCGCATCCGTCGCGTGCCGGAGATCGTCAAGCTCAAGCGGCGCGGCCAGCGAGAGGAAGCTCGGAATCGCTTCTCGCCGATTCAGAGCAGCTTTGATGCTCTGCACCCATTTTCAGTTGTGATGATCGACCACACGCCAGTAGACATCATATTGGTGGACGAGGTCTTTAGGCAGCCGATCGGAAGACCCTACCTTACCCTGGCGATTGATGTCTTCAGCCGAATGGTGGCCGGACTTTATCTCAGCTTCGATCCTCCCAACTCTGCATCGGTTAGCCTGTGTCTGGCCAACGCGATGTGCCCTAAGCGCGACTACCTTGCCACGCTTGGCATTCCTGGAAGCTGGCCTGTCTGGGGCAAGATCGCGACGGTCCATGTCGACAACGCCAAGGAATTCCAAAGCATTGCGTTGGAGCGCGGTGCACAGCAGCATGGCATCGACCTCCAATGGCGGCCGCCCGCGACGCCGAATTACGGAGGCCATATCGAGCGCCTCATGGGAACTACGATGCGCGAGGTTCACAAGTGGCCGGGGACCACGTTCTCCAATCCGCAAAAGCGCAAAGGCTATGACTCTGAAGCCGAGTCGGCCATGACGTTGCTCGAGCTAGAAGTTGAACTCGTCGACTTTTTCGTAAACAAGTACCATTTGCGCCCTCACAAGAGCATTGGCGTGCCGCCAATCAAGAAATGGGAACGCGGCATCACCGGCTCCGACGATGAGCCGGGGGTGGGTCTGATGCCGATTCCGGGGGATCCTGTCCGTTTACAGATCGACTTCATGCCCCTGTCAACACGCACGATCCAGCGCTACGGCATCCAGTGGGACAAGATTACTTACTACGACCCAGTGCTCGATTCGTACATCAACGCCTGCGAACCAGACGACGAGGACGAGAAACAGAAATATCTCGTGCGACGCGACCCTCGCGACATCAGCAAAATCTACTTTTACGATCCGAAGAGTAGCCTTTATGTTCCTCTCCCGTATCGAAACATCGGCTATCCGGCAATGAGCCTGTATGAGCTCAACGAGATCCGCAAGCGCTTAGCGGACGAAGGCATCCGGGACGTCGACGAAAGCCTGATCTTCGAGCGGTTAGAACGCCACAGGAGGCGCGTGGCAGAGGCAGTCATGAAATCCAAGACCGCCCGACGAGCGCAGGCTCGTAGCCATTCGAGTGCGAAGGCGGCGCCGAAGCAGCCCGCAATATCCCGCGCCCCCACTACTGCGAGCGCAAACAAACTGGTCACCGGCTCCGTGCCGGCTACCGTGACGACTCCCACAAGCGCCAGACCTGAGGTTGACGATATTTTCGCCCAGCAGATCAAGCCCTTTGAAGAACTTGGGATGAGACGATGACAGTGCAGGACGATCATCTGCTTCCAGAAGCGCGGGCCGCCTTGGAGCGGCCCACCCCGGAGCGCGTCAGCTTCGCCCGAGAGGATCGTTGGGTGGGCTATGCCCGCGCACAGCAAATCCTTCGGCAGTGCGATGACTTGCTCATCTACCCGCGCAGCCTACGCATGCCGTGCTTGCTGCTGGTCGGCCGGGCCAATAATGGCAAGAGCTCCATCGTTGAGCAGTTCATACGCCGGCACCCACCCTTGCTTGACGAACGTGGCGCGCCTACTGGAACGGTCTCTTGGATTTCACTCCCTGCGACTCCGACGGACAGCAACTTCTGGTCGGAGGTGCTGTACTCGTTGAACATCAGTCACAACTCCAAAGAGCGCGCGGATGTGAAGCGGCACGATGCGTTTGAAGCTATGCGGTTTGCCGACACTCGCATGCTTGTCATCGACGAGTTGAACCATCTCACCAATGCAGGCAAGGAGGCCGGCAAACTCCTGGCTCAAATCAAGACTTTGACGTCGACGATGCGCGTCCCAGTCCTAGCCACGGGAACGGCGCCGGCCATCCACGCGCTTCGAAGCGAGCCGCAATTGATGACACGCTTTGAACCGATGACCTTGGATCGCTGGACGTTGGATCTTGAATACTTGCGCTTCCTGACCAGTTATGAGAAGTTCCTTCCGCTACCGGCTCCGTCGAACCTGGCAAGCCGCGAACTGGCGCCCCTGATTTATGGAATGGCGGGGGACACCATCGGCGGAACCGTCGACCTACTGAAAGAAGCCGCCGCCTTAGCAATCGAAGAGTGCAAGGACCGTATCGATGCCAAAGTTCTGTCAGATGTGCGTGCCCAGCGAATTCCCGACTGGGAAGAAGCTGCGAGGCGCGTCTGACCATGTGGGCGTTTCATCTTCGGCCAGCACCGCAGGAATTGCTCAGCAGTTACCTGACGCGTGTAGCCCATGGCCATGGCTCAACCGCAGGGGCGTTTTGCCGGCTGCACCTGAATGACAGTTGGTACTGGACTCGGGACGTAGATCGAGGTGTGGCTGCGTATTCCATTGATCGCGGACACCGATTCCACGCTCATCGCGGACAGTGTTCCACGCGATGGCGGACACCCCGGACTGGGATCCTGAGTGACGGCGGGGATGGTAACGCACAGACCTCAGATGAGCGTTTAGTGGCCGGGTGGCGCAGGGGCATCAACGCCCGTTGGCCAGCTTCCTCATGGACTCCCCTTTGAGGGCCAGTTTGTGTGAGCCATGCACGATGCGGTCCAGGATGGCGTCAGCCAAGGTGGGATCATCCAGCCAGGTGTGCCAGGCCGTCACCGGCAATTGGCTGGTGATGAGTGTGGCGCGGCTGCCCACGCGGTCATCCAGCAACTCCAGCAGGTCATTGCGCTCGTGTGCGGCAATGGGGGCAATGGCAAAGTCGTCAAGAATCAGTAGGTCCAGTTTGGCCAGTTGAGCCAGCCGACGGGTGAAGCTGCCGTCCCCGTGCGCCACATGCAGTTCCTCCAGCAGGCGCGGGGCGCGGGCGTAGTAAACCGAGAAGCCCAATCGTGCAGCTTGCTGGCCCAGCGCGCAGGACAGCCAGGTTTTGCCGCAACCGGTGGCACCTGTGAGTAAAACGTTATGCCCGTGGCGTAGCCAGTCTCCGCCAGCCAGTGTTTGGATGGTGTCGCGGCTGAGTCCGCGGTTGCTGCGCCAATCGATGTCTTCCAGGCAGGCTGTGGAGACCTTCAGCCGGGCGGCTTTGAGCAGCCGCTCCTGGCGTTTGCCGTCGCGCCAGTCCAGCTCCCGCTGTACCAGCAACGCAAGGCGTTGGTCAAAGGGGAGTTCGGCAACGTGGATCTGGTTGGCAGGATCCGTCAGGGCTGCTGCCATGCCGTCTAGGCGCAGCGTTCTGAGTTGTTGCAGTGTGTGTTCGTTGAGCATGTTGATTCCTTGTTGAATCGGTGTTTTGTTTGGCGTCTTAGTTAGACGTTATGAATCGGGTTCTTCGATAAACACAGGCCCCTGCCGGGCCTTGTGTCCGGCCTCAGTGGTAGTAGTCGGGGCCGCGCAGGTTTGCGTGCAGGGGCAAACTGGTTTGGGTGGGCAGCGGCGCATCGATGGGACGCTGATCCAGGCCGCACTGCAAGATGGAGGCGACGCTTTTGTAGTTTGGCGCACGAATCGACTGGGCACGCGCGCACGCGGCCTCCAGTCGTTCATGGCCGTACTCCCGGCCCAGGCGCATGAGGCCCAGGCAGGATCGGTAGCCCTGCTCGGGATGGGCGCGGCGCTCCATCTGCCAGCGCACCACGGCGGCAGTGGCCGCACCGATGCCCTCGGCCCAGGTGATGAGCTTGTCCGGCGTCCATTGCAGGTGCGCCCGGTGCGAGGGTGGCATGTGCTCGGGCGCGGTGGAGTGGGCCCCTCGGTGCGGGCTCAGGGCATGGACAGCCACGCGGGCCTGGCCCTCCAGCACCTCCAGCGTGGTGGCCGTGATGCGCAGCTCCACCCGCCGGCCCACCAGGCGGTGGGGGGCGGAGTAGTAATGCCCATCGAGTTCAACGTGATAGTCGATGTTGACCCGCGCGGGCTTGAAGCGAGCGATGGCCATGCGCGTCGCCGGCAAGGGCCCCAGGAGAGGCCGATCCAGGCTGGCAAAGGCGCTGGCACGGCAGCCGGGCAGTTTCTTGAACGGGCGTTGGTTGAGCTCTTGCAGCAGGGCCGCAATGGCTTTGTTCAAGGCGGCCAGGCTGAAGAATTGTTGATGGCGCAGGCGCGCCAGAATCCAGCGCTCGACCACCTGCACGGCCACCTCGACCTTAGGCTTGTCGCGCGGCTTGGCCGGTCGGGCTGGCAGCACGGCCAGGCCGTAGTGGTGGGAGAGCTCATCCAGCAAGCGGTGGCTGGTGGGCTCGTAGCGGTCGGGCCGGATCATGAGCGCACGCGGCTGGTCAGGCACGAGCAGACGGGGCACCCCGCCGATGAACTCCAGCGTGGCGATGATGCAGGCGACCCAGTCGGCGGCCTTCTGGGCCGGCGTGGCGCAGGCATAGGTGTAGTTCGATGCGCCCAGCACGGCCACGAACACCTGCGCCTGGGTGATCTCGCCAGTGGCGGCATCCACCATGGGCACGGTCTGCCCGGCATAGTCCACGAAGAGCTTGTCGCCGGCCTCATGGGTCTGGCGCATGGAGCGCCTCAAGCGCTGGGCCCATTGCTGGTACTTCTCGCAAAAGGCGCTGTACTTGTAGGCCTGGCCCTGGTGTTGTGCTTGGTATTCCTCCCAGAGCAGCTGCAAGGTGACGCCGGGGCGTTTGAGTTCGATGTGAAGTGTGGCGTAGTCGGGCTCCAGGTGGCGGGACTGGCGTGCCACAGCGGGCCGGTAAAGCCGGCCCTGCAGTTCGGCGTCGCTCAAAGCCTGAGCGGCGTTCCAGTCCAGCCCGGCGACGCGGGCATAACTGGCGATCTCACTGACCGTGGATTTGGAGATGCCCAGCGAGGTGCCAATTTGGCGCTGGCTGAGTTTGCCGCTGTGCAGCAGTTGCAAAGTGTGTCGAATCTTGCTCATGGTGACTCTCGGTGTGGGCATCGCTGGGTTCCGGTGAAAAGACCGGGCAGCCTATGCCTCGTTGGAGTCACTCAGGACACAGCCAAAGTGTCCGCCATCAAAATGGAACGCTGTCCGCCATCAGCGTGGAATGGTGTCCGCGATGACGCTGGAATGCTGTCCGCCATCAACGTGGAATGGTGTCCGCCATGGCGTGGAATACGCACCTACTGAATAGCGGTGTCGAAGAGTTCCTTATCGGCCTTTCACTACGACGCCTGTCAAGTCATAGCGTTCTTAGATACAGCAGCTCACTGCGGGTGCCTGCCCCATTTTGGTATCGGAGCTTAGTTCGAAAGCACTTGGACCGGACAATCTACGTACCCAGCGAAGGGGAACTCGACGCAGCGATTCGCTACCAGGTGCGCAACGATGGAGGCAGGTTTGCCAGGGCTAGTGAGGTTTGCAAAGTCCTTGGCATGGCAACGGCCAGCAGCGCCCGGGTGGGGCGACGGATGCGGGACCTAGGTGTACTGCGGGAGAGAACTAGCCCTTGTATCGATCGCAAGCCGTGAAGCGGAGTAGTCCCGGTGAAAAGGTCTTGTGTGAAAAAATTTCTGAATTATTCACAGCACAATACTACGCTGCAAAAGTTGGCCGCATTGGAATCCTGACCTTGCCCCTCTTCCCCGGAGTTCTTAGCAACCTTGTTACGCGGCTTTATCCTGCTGGGCCGCGTGCCAGTTTTTCTCAAACGTCATGGGGCTGACGTAGCCCAGGGTCGAGTGAATTCGACTGTGGTTGTAGAAGGTCAACCAGGCAATCACTTCATCCTTGGCCTGCCGTTTTGTGCTGAACTTCTGACCGTGTAGCCGGCCCACTTTCAGTCGCCCCCACAGGCTCTCCGTCGGCGCATTGTCCCAGCAATCACCCTTGCCGCTCATCGATGAGCGCATGCCGAATTTCTTCAAGTCGCCTTGAAATTCTCGGCTGCAATACTGGCTTCCGCGGTCGCTGTGGAAAATCAGCCCAGGCGCCGGTCGACGCCGAAACCAGGCCATGCGCAGGGCGTCCGTGATCAGGCTGGTTTGCATATGGTCCTGCATGCTCCAGCCCACCACTTGCCGGCTGTGCAGGTCGACGACCGCCGCCAGATAGAGCCAGCCTTCAGCCGTCTCGATGTAGGTGATGTCACTGGTCCACTTCTGATTCGGAGCCTGCGCCTTAAAGTCCCGCCGCAGCAGATTTGGCGCCACCGGCAGGCTGTGCTTGCTGTCCGTGGTCACAACAAATTTGCGCTGGCCGCGCGCACGAATCCCGTGACGCTGCATCAACTTGCGCACCCGTTCCTTGCCCACTCGATGTCCACGCGCAACCAGCTCCTTGGCCATGCGAGGCCAGCCGTACTCCTGACCCACTTCGCCATGGACTGCGCGGATGTGGGTCAGCACCGCTTCATCGCTCAAACGCGGCGTGGCGTCCTTGCTGGGCCTTCTGGCGGCCTTGGCCTTCTGGTGTTCGAAATAGCCGCTCACGCTCACATCCAGGACCTTGCAGCTCAGGCTAACCGGCCACTGAGTCTTCATTTCTTGAATCCAGGCGTACCTTGCAGAAGATCCTGCGCAAAGTACGCCGCCGCTTTTTTTGCGATGTCTCGCTCCATCGTCATCCGAGCCAATTCGGCCCTCAAGCGCGCTAACTCCATCTGCTCAGGCGTCACAGGCTTGTCGCCGGCTCCGCTCAACTTCCCGTCCTCGCTGAGCCGTACCCAGTTGCTCAGACTGGCCTTGGGTATGCCCAAAATCTGCGCCGTCACCGCGGCCGACTGCCCGCCCTTGACCAGGCGAACCGCCTCCATCTTGAACTCCAGCGTGTACTTGCCACGCACCTGCTTTTGCTGACTCATTTCATCGTTCCTCGCTCTGATTTCATCACGAGCTAAGAACTCCGTTTTTTGGGGACAAGGTCATCCAGCGGCTTAGCACCGCGAACCTGTCGGCCACCTTAAGTCACGCCCGGCAATATCAGTAGTGCCGAGGAGCCCAGTCCAACTTGCACAGCAGTTCCATCAGCGTGTAGTTGTGCCCATAGGACTGGAATTGAATAGCCACCGGCTACAAGGATCGCAGCCAGCGGACGACTGATCTAGTTATGACCGGTTGAGCGGCTCGCAATTAGGGCGTTTCGTTTTCTGACTGGTTTGCAAGCAGGAACTACGAGCATGCCGAAGCGGCCGGCATATCGTTGAACAGAGCCCTCCTGATCGACCAAAAGCATCGACAAGCGTAGCGCAGCCATCGCTTTCCTGCACTGGATGCGGGCGGCCATGGGTGTTCGGCTGGACAGCTCGTTTAGTCAACCTGAGCGGTGAAGCGTGGCTTGCTCCAACTGTCGTGTCGTATCGCGACTTAGTTGCAAAGCACGCTGCAGAGGATCTCCGTCTGCGGTGAGACCAGAAAGCCGTGCAGCTATCGCACCAAGGCAATGGTTGATCAAGACGGTAGGCGCCCCCAGTTTTTCACTTTCGTAACGAGACAAGCATGACCGACTGATCTTCAGTTGCAGGGCGAATTCCGTTTGACTGAGGGTGCCGCGGACCAGCTTGATCAACTCCCCTTGCCGCGCCGGAAAGGACGAAATATTCATAACTGATTTGTTGTGACTATCGAATCAAAGTGCGACAATAGCACATATGGCAGATGCCTAAGGCATAACATGCATTCGGGAGCAAACATGGCACGAGCTGAACAGATCAAGGCACTCTTCAGAGCCTATGCGGGCAATGAGGACGCGCAATTCATCGCGGTGGCGCTTCAGGTTGCGGCCGAGGAGGCGCGTCGAGGGCACGGTAAGCTCGCCACGGAATTGCGAGAGCTGATTGAAGCTGCCCGCACGCCTTCTGCGCCACGCGCCCGAGCCCGCACGATGCCCCTTGTGCAGCCGCGCGGCGAACTGGCGGAACTACTCACAGCCCGGTATCCAGAGCACCATCTCAAGCAAATGGTGCTGTCGGCTGAGGTCGAGCAAAAGCTGCTTCGGGTTCTCCGCGAGCAGCGGCAGCATGAAAGATTGAACGGTCACGGGCTGTCGGCACGGCGCAAGCTCCTGCTGGTCGGGCCGCCCGGCACCGGCAAAACGCTGACAGCGGCAGTTCTCGCCACGGAGCTGAAGCTTCCTCTCTTTACCGCGAGGTTCGACAGCCTCATCACCAAGTTCATGGGAGAGAGCGCTTCGAAGCTGCGCCTAGTCTTCGAGGCTCTGAAGTCGACGCGAGGCGTCTACCTCTTCGACGAGTTCGACTCCCTAGGTCTGCAACGAGGCAGTCAGCACGACGTCGCCGAAATGCGGCGTACGCTCAATATGTTCTTGCAGCTCATTGAGCAAGACACTTCGAATAGCGTAATCATTGCCGCGACGAATCACGGCGCCTCCCTCGATTCAGCCCTGTTCCGGCGTTTCGACGACGTCATCCGATATACCTCCCCAGACGACGCGCAGATCGAAGCTTTGCTCAGCAACCGTCTGGCACTGCACGCTCCTGCGGGAATGTCTTTTTTCGGTCTTGTGTCACAAGCTCGCGGCCTGTCTCATTCCGAGATCGTTCGCGCATGCGAGGACGCCATCAAGGATGCCGTGCTCGAAGAGCAAGAGCACATCAGTGAGTCGAGCGTGCTGCTGCACTTGAAAGAGCGCGCGGCCAGTCAGCTGAACATGTAATAAAGCGGGCAACTGCATTACATTGGAACAACTAAATAACTAGTTACTCCAGGGATGGCTGACCTCGACCACTTACTTGTCTTAGGATTTACCAAAGACCGACCATTCAAATCCAATCTGTCAGTGCGCGGCACGGAATCGCCGCAGCGAAGTCGTGGTCCGCATGGCCATGCATTGCTGCGACAGCTAGAACTGCTTCGGTTAGATGCCGACGCACTGTCGCAAGAGAGGGCCGCCAGGGGGCTAGACGCGAGCGCTGGTATGACCATTGCCATCCAGTTCGCGGCAGGAACCGATTTGGACTTCAAATCGCTGGAATGGCGGCGTGACGGCGTCGAAGTGCTCAGCGTGGTCGATTCGGGAATAGGACCGGTTGTCGCACTGCATGTTCCCGAAGGGAAGTTGAGCGCGCTGGAGGGTCGGGTCCGTGATTACCTTGACAAGGACACGGCTACGGGGAAGCCCAAGAATGCCAGACTGGTCAACGCAATCGACGCGATCCGGCATGCTGCCTTCGAAGAACTTTGGACCGAAGACACCGGAGCACCGGCCCTAACCGAGGAGCCGCGTTGGTTTCAACTCTGGCTTCGGATTGGCGATGGTGTTGTTCGCGAGGTAGTCGAGACGTTTACCGTTGCTGCACAGCAGTTGCAAATCACTGTCGAGCCGGGATATTTGACCTTCCCTGGCCGCATTGTGATTGCGGCGCAATGCACGCGTCGCGCGCTAGAGCAAGCGATGAGCCTGCTCGACGTAATTGCAGAGATTCGCGCAGTGCAGCCCAATGCAGAGTTCTTCCTATCCAATCTGACGCCGCGAGAGCAGGCGGACTGGATCCAGGACTTGCTTGGTCGCTGTACATATTCCGCTCCCGATGTCGGACCCTACGTCACTTTGCTAGACACCGGTGTGAACCGAGCCCACTTGCTCCTAAGAGATGCGATCGCAGAGGAAGACGTGATGGCGGTGTTGCCGGAATGGGGCGGCGCCGATCCAGAAGGACATGGCACGGAGATGGCAGGCATCATCTGCCACGGAGACTTGGCCGGTGTCTTTGCAGGAAGCGACGACTTGGTTGTTCCGCATCGTCTGGAGTCCGTGAAGATTTTCCCGCCGCGTGGCGCGAACCCGCCGCATCTGTACGGCTGGGTCATCGCCCAAGCTGTCAACACTGTCGAGTGCGGATTTCAGCGATCCCGGACAGTCATTTCAGCGTGATGGCGGACAGCGTTTCAAACTGATCGCGGACAGTTTGGGTGCGCGCAAGTGCCTGGGTTGATGGTAGCTCAGGTGTCCGCGATCAGCCTGAATTGGGCTGGCCCGGACGGTTCTGCGGTGGTTGGTTTGGTGCTCATACCGAGTCCTGTTTCTTGCGCAGCGACTCGCCCTTGAGCGCGATCTTTTGTGCCGAATGGACGATCCGGTCCAAGATGGCATCGGCCAATGTCGGGTCATCCAACCATTGGTGCCAGTTTGAGACGGGTAGCTGACTGGTGATGAGCGTCGAGCGGCTGCCGACCCGGTCGTCGAGCAACTCCAGCAGGTCGTTACGGTCGGCCGCCGTGACCGGTGCAATCGCAAAGTCATCGATGACCAGCAGGTCAATGCGCGCCAGTTGTGCCAGGCGCCGGCCGAAGGAGCCGTCGCCGTGGGCCACCCGCAGCTCTTCCAGCAGCCTCGGCGCCCGCGTGTACAACACCGCGAATCCCTGGCGTGCCGCCTGCTGGGCCAGCGCGCATGCGAGCCAGGTCTTGCCGCAACCCGTGGCCCCGGTGAGCAACACGTTGTGGCCGTGGCGCAGCCAGTCGCAGCCCGCCAGTTGGGTGATGAGGCTGCGATCCAGCCCGCGCGAGCCTCGCCAGTTGATGTCCTCGATGCAGGCGCTGCTGACCTTGAGCTTGGCCGCCTTGAGCAGCCGGGCCAGGCGTTTGCCGTCGCGCCAATCGACCTCGCGTTGCACCAGCATGGCCAGCCGCTCCTCGAAGGACAGCTCGGCCGCTGCCGTGCGGGTGGCGCCATCGGTAAGCGCCTGCACCATGCCGTCTAGGCGCAGGCTGCGCAGTTGATCCAGGGTGTGTTCGTTGAGCAAGAGCTTCTCCTTCTTCAGTGGGGTCAGTGGTAGTAATCGGGGCCGCGCACGTTGTCATGCAGCGGGAGTGCGGCCTGCGTGGCTTGGGCCGGCGCGGCTTGCCGGTCCAAGCCGGTGGCCAGGATCGACTTGACGCTTTGGTAGGTCGGCGAGCGAATCGACATGGCGCGAACGCAGGCCGCTTCCAGCCGCTCGTGGCCGAACTGGCGCGCCAGGCTTTGCAGGCCGAGGCAGGAGCGGTAGCCTTGCTCGGGGTGCGGCCGGTGTTCCATCTGCCAGCGCACCACGGCGGCTGTGGCCACGCCGATGTGCTCACCCCAAGCGATGAGCTTGGCTGGGGTCCACTCTCGGTGCGCCCGGTGGGAGGCCGGCATGTGCTCGGGCGCCGTCGTGTGCGCCCCGCGCCGGACGCTGTAGGCGTGCACGGCCACGCGTTGCTGGCCCGCCAGAATCTCCACCGTGGTCGAAGTGATGCGCAACTCGACCTGCTCGCGCACCAGCCGGTGCGGCACGCTGTAGTAATGGCCATCGAGTTCAACGTGATAGTCAATATTGACCCGGGCGCGCTTGAAGCGGGCGATGGGCATGCGCGCTGCCGGCAGGGGTTTGAGCAGCGGCCGATCCAAGGCCGCGAAGGCGCTGGCCCGACAGCCGGGTAGCTTCTTGAACGGCCGAGCGTTCAGGTCCACCAGCAACTCCCGGACAGCGGCGTTGAGCTCAGCCAGGGTGAAGAAGCGCCGGTGCCGCAGCCGCGCCAGAATCCAACGCTCGACGATTTGCACGCCGACCTCCACCTTGGGCTTGTCGCGGGGATGAGCAGGACGCGCGGGCAGCATCGCCACGTCGTAGTGGTCGCAGAACTCTTCGACCAGACGGCTAGGCGTGGCCTCGTAGCGGTCGGGCCGGGCGATCAGGGCGCGCGCCTGATCCGGCACGATCAGCCGGGGCACGCCACCCATGAACTCCAGCGCATCCATGATGGCGCCGACCCAGTCGGCTGCTGTCTGTGTCGGCGTGGCGCAGGCGAAGGTGTAGTTCGAGGCGCCGAGGACGGCCACGAAGATCTGCGCTTGCCGGATCTCGCCGGTGGCAGCGTCCACCAAGGGCACAGTCTGGCCGGCGTAGTCAATGAACAGGCGCTCGCCGG
Organism: Paucibacter sp. KCTC 42545; assembly: GCF_001477625.1. Taxonomy (NCBI): domain Bacteria; kingdom Pseudomonadati; phylum Pseudomonadota; class Betaproteobacteria; order Burkholderiales; family Sphaerotilaceae; genus Roseateles; species Paucibacter sp. KCTC 42545. Next base: position 4,864,288 of record NZ_CP013692.1, on the reverse strand, counting down.
CCGGGTGGACCTGGCGCATCGAGCGCTTGAGGCCGGTGACCCAGGCGCGGTACTTCACGCAGAAGCTGGTGTACTTGTAGGCTTGCGAGCCGGCGTCGGTCAGACCGCGCTGGTACTCCTCCCAGAGCAATTGCAAGGTGACGCCGGGGCGCTTGAGTTCCTGGTGGACGAGGGCGAAGTCGGGCTCAAGCTGGGTGCTGGACCGAGGCACAGCGGGGCCGTACAAGCGAGCCTCCAAGGCGGCATCGTCCAGCGTCTGGGCGGCGGCCCAGTCCACACCGGCGGCGCGGGCCTTCATAACGACGCTATTGACGGTCGACTTGGCGATGCCAAGCACGCGCGAACACTCGCGCATGCTCAGGCCAGATTCAAGGTGAAGTCGAAGGGTTTGTCGAAGTTGGCGCATGTGAATCCTGGGAGTGGGCATGACGGACCGAAAAATCGGTCAGCATGCCTACGGCTCAGGTCACTTGCGCGCGCCAGGGGTGTCCGGGATCAGTTTGAAACGCTGTCCGCGATCAGCCTGAAATGGTGTCCGCCTTCGTCTGAAACGCTGTCCGCGTTCCGCTGAAATGGGTGGCCGGGATGGGCTGAAATACGCAGTCGAGCAGCGCAATCCGGACAGACAGCGTGTTTTCGCGACCATGACGACAGCCATTGGGCCTGGTGCTGGGAAGCCCAGCGAGTGGTCAGCGACCATCGATCAGCTAGCCTTTGGCCTCAATGGGCTAGAACCCTATGCGAGCGGCGTCAACTGGCCGGCAGGGGAACTCCGCCAGCGCCTGTTCGTCTTGTCGGCGGGCAACGTACCATGGGAGGCGTGGAGCGCCTATCCGCAGATCAACTACCTCACCTCGATTGAAGATCCAGGTCAAGCTTGGAACGCGCTGACCGTAGGTGCCTGCACTCACCGAGTCGACGTGGATCGCGGCAACTGGCCGAATGCTAAGCAGATCGCGCCTGAAGGAGGCCTCTCGCCTGCATCCACAACATCGCTGCTATGGCGCAACTCCTGGCCGATTAAACCGGACGTCGTGGCGGAAGGCGGCAATGCCACACTCAACCCGCAGCCCCACGTAAGCGTGGGGCCGGAGAGCCTGCGCATTCTCACAACGTCGCATCGACAGGATGTGTCTCCGTTCACGGAGAGCGGTGACACCAGCGCAGCGGCTGCAGAAGTCGGGCGGATCTGCGCGATCCTGCGAGCGCGGTACCCTGCATACTGGGAAGAGACCATCCGCGCTCTGGTCGTTCATGGCGCGAGATTCACGCCGCACATGAGATCGCAGCTGCCGGCACACCATGACAAAGCCGATATAAAGAATCTGCTGCGCACGTATGGCTTCGGCAAAGTCTCAATGGCGAACTCGCTGATCTCCAGCGAACAGGCGCCTACCCTGGTGGTGCAGGATGACATCGTCCCGTACCGTTCCGAAGAAGGCCAAATCAAGCTCAATCAGCTCAAGCTCCATGCGTTGCCGTGGCCGGCTCAGGCCCTGCGCGATCTGGGCGGGTCAAACGTCGAGATGCGGGTTACGCTTTCATACTTCATCGAGCCGAATCCAAGTCGCCGCGGCTGGCAGAGCAAGTTTCGCTATCAGTCGCATGGGCTGCGGTTTGCAGTCAAGGGTGCGTCCGAGACCGAGGATCGTTTCAACCAGCGGATAAACAAGCTGGAACGCGAGGAGGCGGACCTCGACGGTGCCGAGTCCATGTCTGACCCAGATCGAATGGATTGGGAAATCGGAGCCCAACTAAGATCTCGCGGCTCGCTGCATTCAGACGTCTGGACCGGAACAGCAGCAGCGTTGGCGGACAAGTCGCATGTGGCCGTTTTTCCGGTTGGCGGATGGTGGAAGGACTGGAACGGTAGCGGACGCGCAGGCGTAAGCGTGCCCTACTCGCTGGTCATTTCCATTCGGCCTTTGGATGAGATCGCAGCTGAGATCGACTTCTACACGCCTATACAGATCGCGATCGCGGTGGTGAACGGTGTTCCGATTGAGGGCCAGCCGTAGCGCAGGCATATCGGCTCGGCAAGTTCAAACTAATATTGCTAATGTGACCGTAGCCCGTGTTCTGCGGCAATAGACGGTGGGTAAGTTCTGATCTTGCCCCCGTAGTTCCGGACACTGTCCAGTCGCCAAGTTAGCCCTGGTGGGCGGTGTGATTCTGCCGCCTTCGGAACTCCCTGAGCGACATCATCTTTAAACTCGAATGCGGGTGGATCTCGTTGAAGTGCTCAAACGCTCCCGGCAATTGCGCCAGCACTGACCTGCACCCTCCCAGCCGTACCAGCGTAATGGAGAGGAAGTCCATCAACCAGGAGAATGATGGACATGAAGAAGAGCAGATTTACTGAGGAACAAATCATTGGGTTCCTGAAGCAGGCCGAGGCCGGCATGCCGATCAAGGAGCTGTGCCGGCAAGGCGGCTTCAGCGACGCCACGTTCTACAAGTGGCGGGCCAAGTACGGCGGCATGCAGGCCACGGATGCCAAGCGACTGCGCGAGCTCGAAGGCGAGAACGCCAAGCTCAAGCGCCTGCTGGCAGAGGCCCACCTGGACATCCACGCGCTCAAGGACGTCTTCGGCGTAAAGCCCTAGCCCCGCAGGTCAGGCGCGACGCGGCGACCCAGATGATTGCCCAGCACCATCTGTCCGAACGCCGCGCGTGCCGCCTGGTGGGGCTCTCCAGAGACAGCTATCGCAACCCGCCCGTGGTCGATGAGGCCACGCAGCAACTCAGCGCCAAGATCGTCGAGATCGCACAGGTGCGGCGCCGCTTCGGCTATCGCCGCATCCATGACGTGCTGCGCCCACAGTTCCCAGGCGTCAATCACAAGCGCGTCTATCGGTTGTACAGCCAGGCGCAGTTGGCGGTGCGCAAGCGCAAGAAGATCAGACGGGCAGCCAGCGAGCGCGTGCCGCTCACCGTGCCGACCCGAGTCAATGAGGTGTGGAGCATGGACTTCGTTTCCGACAGCCTGGCCAATGGCCGGCGTATCAAGTGCCTGACTGTGGCCGACGACTTCACGCACGAGTGTGTGGACATCGCCGTGGACTACGGCATCTCGGGCCAGTACGTGACGCGGTTGCTGGACCGGGCCGCGATCTTCAGGGGCTACCCTGCGGCGGTGAGAACCGACAACGGGCCGGAGTTCACCTGCCGGGCCTTCATCGCTTGGGCGCAAGCTCACGACGTGCGGCACATCCTCATCCAGCCAGGGCGGCCCATGCAGAACGGCTACATCGAGAGCTTCAACGGCAAGTTCCGCGACGAGTGCTTGAACGAGCACTGGTTCCAGACGCTGCCGCAGGCGCGCTCGGAGATCGCCATCTGGCGGCAGGACTACAACGAGGTGAGGCCGCACAGCAGCCTGGGTCGGATACCGCCGGCCGAGTTCGCGCAGCGCCACCGCACCAAGAACCAGGCGCCACCGGCTACACGCAACGAGATCAAGTAACCTTCAACCCGGACTTCCGCATGGCTGGTACGGCGGGAGGGGGCAGGTCAGCGTTGCGGCACTGGTCTACCACGGAGACCGCAGTCTCTCGCAGCGCGGAATTCACCGCGCGCTCAATGGCCAACCGCACGGCTTTGAGAGAACCTTCGACCACTGCGGCCTCGTTAAGTTCGGGAATCACGCCGAGTGCAGATCGCTGCTTCAGCGTGACCATGACATCGCCGGTCAGAAGCGACTCGATCTGCACAATGGTGTAGATCGAGACTCCCTGGCCCGAGCCGACCACAAACGGCATGCCGTAGGCCTTGTTCGGCACGACCAAAAGCGCGGTGGCGGCGACATAGCGGAACATCTGCACACGCGTATGTGATGTGGGGTGTACCTCCCTACCAAGAACGGCATCGGACGGGTCTCGATAGACCACGACGGAGTCGGGCTGGGCATTTCCGTAGGACTGGTATACACGGCCCCTGCGGATGCGCGTGACCGGATCGAAGCTGTCTTCTCGGAACACCCACCGATGCGGGTTCTGGTGCAAGCCTTCCGGCATCTTTGTCCAATCCGCCTCTGCCAGGATCAGGTGACACTGGCTCACCGGAGGCTGGGGTCTTACCGGCATATCAGGATTGTTCATCCCGTCAAAGATGGTGCCGGTGTGCTTCTCAACGCCAAGATGCATTGACTATCCCTATCGTGTTGCCTGAAATTAGTAGAGCATGGCCGGCGGCGAATGAAGTCAGGCCAAAGCTTCGCGACGGTAGCGTCGCGTTCCACCGTCCATGGGCGTCCATAAAAGCTGAACCAGTCCTGACGCCGTAAGTGGCGCAAGAGCCCGCCAGCCGTATCGCGGAGTTACTGCCGCATTACTAGAAGCAGCCGACATAGCTTGAAGCTAGATCAGCCAGTCAACATGACTTGGCTGGACGCATACCGCGGATCGGCGACCTCAAGCGTGAGTAGACGTCCACAGGCGTGGCCCAAACCAATACTCCTTCCAAGTATGCTTTACTGCTTTACTGCTTTACTGCTTTACTGCGGTTGCTTTCGCTGGCGGTAGAGAACTTGACCACGGCACCAATGTCTGGCACGGCGTTCACGGAACTCTCGCACAACGCGATTTTCATCGGTGGCCCCGTAACCGGAGAGACATACTTGGCCACGACCAATGGCGTGGCCGACATCACCAGGCACGGCAAACGGGTGAGGTTCTATTCGACGGTAGATCACATCAATGCGCCGGAGCGGGAGATGGCCGCTCGGCGATTGAATTTTGCTAAAGCTTCAGCTCGATCGAAAGTCCGTAAATTGTGCTGGGCAATCGCGCCGACTGCTGAAATCCATCAGGTAGATAGGTAGCCGTCACTGTCTCGACTGGGGCAATATTGCGGGCGTTGAACCTCAAGGTACTGCTTGCGTTGATGGTCCAGGCGGCGAAGAGGTCAAACCCACGTGAGAGGTTGGTTGTGTACAAGGTCGTCGGCGTAGCTTGCGCGGCATATCCTGGCCGATAAGTGAGTGTGGCTCCAGCGTGCAACGGCACTTGCTGCCAGCGATAGTCAACGCTTAGCAGCGCCGACCAGGGTTGCTGATTCTCCAAGCGACTGTTGGGTAGTTGCACCGCATCGACTTTTGACCAATACAGATTCAAGGCAGAGCGGACGTTCAACGGCGCCTTTGCGTCGATGAGAGAGGGAATCAGATCACCGGCGCGTCCTTTGACCTCAACCTCCAGCCCACTCGTCTGTGCCTTGGAAAAGTTTTGCGGAACCGCAATCCAACGGGGTACCTTGGCATAAGGCACATCCATTCGCGTGGTCACGTTCCTAATCAGGTCCCGGATCTCACGCTGGAAATAGCCAATACTCAAAAATGCACTTCCGGATAAGTACTTCTCAAAGGCTATGTCCAAACCGGTCGCCAGTTCGGGGCGCAAGGCCGAATTGCCAACCCTGTCCGGCGCGAGCTCGGTGTTACTGATTGTTATGTCGGGGAAAAGACCATTAATGATAGGCCGGGCCAACAACTGATTCAGCTCGGGAGCCTTGTAGGTGCGTGCCAAGCTCAGACGCACGATGTCGCGTTTCTTTGCGTCAAGGGCATAGTTCAAAGTTAACAGCGGAGACAGAACCGCGCTGGTGTTGCGCACGGGCGCGGTGGACACCTCAAGGACGCTGTTTGTTCGGATCTGCTCCCAACGTAGGCCGTAATAGGCCGACCAAAATGGCGCGATCTCCCATTCGTCTTGCACGTAAACTGCGCCGCGCGTCAACGTGGCAGCAAACGACTCGCCTTCGAGACTGTCGGTTTGCAGTATGCCGCGTTCAGTGACGGTGCGGCGCTCCTCCCGACGGCGTTGATCGAAGTCCCATCCCATGCTAACCGTATGCGCGTCTCCAGCGAGTTCCACGAGCTTACCGGACTGAGAAAGTCCACGTTCGTGGACATCTCCTAGGCTCAGGCGCTGGGGCCTCAACTCATTAGTCGACGTATCGCGGTAGAAAGTACTAGACTGAGACGCACTGTGGGTCTGTAGGCCGCCCATCTTCAACTCGAGTTTGCGCTCGGAAGTGAATACCTTGTTCCAACTCATGTTCAGGTTGACCGTATTGCCCTCGCCGCTTCCCACCGAATCGTCTTCTAGGCTTGGAAGACCAGCCAGAATCAGATTCGCATAGCTACTGTGGCTGTAGGATGCGATTCTCCTTAGGTAGGAATTCAGCCCAATCGTTTCATCGTCATTTAGCTTCCAGTTGAGGCGCGGTGCGGCGGTGATGAACCAGCCGCCGAACCCAGCTTGACCGCGTTGCACGGCGTGGGAAGGATTCCCATCCAGGCCTTCCATAATGCGCTCGTTGCGAATATTTTGGATACCATGCCATTCGAAATAGGCGAGCGGCAGGGTAGCCGACAGGCCGCCCTTGCGCTGCCCCCAGACATAGTTGAAGCCGGTAGTTGGATGCTCGGCATAATATTCGACGGTTGCTCGCAAATCATTCTGTGCACGACTAGGCGCCTCTTTCAGAATGATATTGATAGTACCGGCCACCGCTTGTGTACTCTGATCGGCGACGGCCGTTCTAGCAATTTCGATGCGTTCTACCAGCGCTGGGCTCATTTGATCCAGCGAAAATCCGGGAGGCGCGGGTTCGCCGTTGATCAGAACTTGCGTATAGCGCGCTGAAAGGCCCCGGAGTGTGGGCGAGCCGTTCTGCACATCGATGCCGGGAAGTCGTTTGAAGAGGTCTGGCAGCGTCGTGTCACCATACTTGTCGAGCTCTTCGCGGCCGAAGTACTGCTTGGCAATTTTCGACTGCCTGCGCAACTCGACGTCGGAAAGGGCACGCGAGTTGACTTCGACTCGTTCTAATTTGGTGCCGGCTGCGCGCCCGATGCCATCATTCTGTGGAATCTCTTGGGCTCGTATCGCAATGGGTATCACGGCAGTGAGCAAACAAGTGCGCCAAGCAAGTTGGTGTAGTACTGGTTTGTTCATCAGATAGGGGAGCAAAGCTTAGGCTGGCGAGCCGCGCGCGCCGCCAAGCGCGCCGACAGATCCTCAAGAATCGGCCAGAAATTAGTAAAATCGGGTACGACAGCGTGGGCGCCTAAGCACATCAGCTCGGTCGCCGCCGAACCCTCAGCAATCCCGATGAATGGGATTGCAACAGTGCCAGCGGCCTGCGCGTCCCAAACTCCGTCGCCAACGAAGACGGTCAATCCTCGTGCCGCTGGCGGGGTGTCCCGCCAACCTAAGGCGATCGCTTGAGAAAGAATATCGGGTCGCGACTGGAATTCCGAGGCGGTGCTCATGCACGGCCGTGCTAAGCCGAGGATGGATAACTTTTTAGTGGCGGATTCGCGCCAACAGCCTGTCGCGAATGCAAAGTTCCAATTTGGCTTAGTCTGCAGCCGAGCCAACAGGTCAAGCACGCCTGGCATCACTTGGCTGTCAACCGATCCAAGGGCGGCATACCGTGCAGCCATGGCCTGCTCGAAGCTCGCTTGCTCGCTACGGGTGGGCGTCCGACCATGGCGACGCTCGAAACTCGCCCGCAGGATGCCTGTATCGGTGCGATCGCTGAAAGTCGAAAAATCGAGCTCCTGCTCGATCAGCCCCGCATCCATCAGCAAAGATTGCAGGATGATCCGGTGCGGGGCGGCAGAGCGCAACACCGTGCCGTCAATGTCCAATACAAGCAGATGAGAAAGGCTGTCCAGGGGGGGGGGTGTGGTGGTCATAGTTCTTACGGGCGCACCCTCACGCCGCAACAAGGCTTGCCAAGCCACGCACGGAAATAGCACGCCTCCAGAGACCGGCCATGTACTCGAGGGCGCGCATTTCGAGGACACTGAGGTCTGGATGAAAAATATCGAACAACAACACGGTGCGCGAATTGTCCGAATCGTTCCATACCTCGTGTTCAAAAGTATCATCAAAAATCATCAGTCGGCCATCCTGCCAAGTTCGCACTTGTTCGCCTACGCGGATACGGCAGCCTTCTGATGTAGACAATGTCAGATGGCAGCGCAGATGGGCATTGGTGAAACCGCAGTGCGGAAGAATATGAGTGGTAGGCGCGATCGTCGAGAAGTACGTCATGCCGCAACTCAGAGCGCCCGGCACTTGGCGCAGTGCTTCGACAGTGTGGGGGAAATGTGCTCCCATCGCCGTGTTGTATTGACCAATGCGCGTTAGCGGATAGACGGACCAGTTACCCTTCCTAACACGCGTAGATTTGCGCTGCTGCTGCCCATGCATGGAAACGAATTCCAAATACTCCGATCTAATCTGTTGCGCGGCAGCTTCAATGGCCGCGGCCCAAGTGAATTCGCCATGATCCCAAAATGGAATGGCGCGCAAGTCTGGGAACCTGAAAGTGGGCTTTTGATCGTAGGCGGTGGCGTCCAAGACGCGCGCGCCCGTGGAACCACTTAGACCGACCAAGATACGTTCGATTTGTGCCGGTTCAATATTATTCCGAACCGCCCAGCGCTCCATAACAGTGCGATTCACATCAGGGTAAGACGTTTCTTCCATAGGACTAGTTCCAGCTTTCATTTAGATCGTTTTTTTATCCAAATCCAACAATTTATGTAAACGGTCAGATCGCACACGCGCTTGGCCGATGCCTATTGGTCGCGCGGCAAAACCGGTCATGCTGAGACGCCGAATTGCCCCTGCACTTGCGTCCACGCGATTGATAAAGTGGCAAGTACCGGCCTGCACCATGACCAGGCGATTGGGGCGCGGACGAATCGCGGTGAGGTTGGTGGACGACCGCTCGACAATATCTTCGATCAGCGAAAATTGCGTTTTCTTTGCGAGGTCTACCGAATCAACGTTTGCGGCTTCGTCCAGTATCATTAATTCACCACCCCAGCCGGGCTTCCATTCATCATGGAGATAAATAATGTATTCGCCGGTACGGCCGTTCCCGGCGTCGTTATGCCACCCAAGGCGTGTTCCAGCCTCGTACTGCCAAAACGAGAAGCTCATCTCCGTCCAATCCTGTTCGCTGCGGCCGTATATTTGCGGATGTGAACGCACCGCCTCTGCGAGTGCCTGCATCGCAGCTTGGAGGGGAGCTCCGATATCCCTATTTAACGAATTTAAGAGCCATCCTTTTGATTTAAATGCTGGTCCGTCGATACTCGGATCTACAACACTGTCAAATCGATTGAACTCGATACTGGTGAGATATTTGCGAAGTTCCGCCAGTAAGTCGACCGGTAAGAAGTTGTCGATAATTACGTAGCGTTGACCGAAAATAGGGCGGCGAATTTCGGCGTTGCTACGGCAGCCTCGCGCGCGCTCCAACGAATCCTCAAGCGCCGTCGCAAGACTCGCGACCGAAATGCTCGATTTCGCTAGAAATTCATCACTAATTTGAATGCCAAATTCGGCTTCGAGGCTAGTCAGGAGCTCCATCCAGGTGAGCGAATCAATGCCAAGTTCGCTCAAACTCAATGTCTCGAAATTTGGCATTGCGAGCAGTTCAGGCAGGCTCGGGCGCGCCGATGCATACTGTTCCGACTGATTAGCAAATAGTCGAGATGCAATGATCCCAATATAAAGTTCGCGGGCGCAGGGTGGTGATCCAGGCTGTTTCATGGGGAAGTTACGAATTTGACAAGGGCTGCGCGGTCAAGTTTGCCGATGGTGTTGCGCGGCAGGCTCGCACAGGTGACAACTCGAAATGATGGGGTGGTGACCCGGGCGAGCTTCGCGGCCAAGACAGCGGGCGTCAGGCGCGTCGTGGCGGCGACGAAATACAGAGTTTCGGCGCCCAGGCGATGGGGGTCAGCCACTACCAAGGCACAATGTTCCACGACTTCGGGAAGATCATCCAACAGGGCGTTCGGTGCTTCGATTGAAACGAACCTCCCGTCAATGCGGATCCGTGCTTCGCTTTGCCGGCACAGGTAGTGCAAGCCATCCTGCAGGTCGCGACGCACCAAATCGCCGGTCTTCCAGATGGTGCCGGGAGTGGCTTGATCGAAATACCCAAGAGGTGGACACGCTAGGCGCAGTACAAGTTCGCCCTCCATGCCGGACGCCGGCTCCAATATCTCTACCCCTTCGATCGCCGAGCCCATTCCGGTGAAGCCGATGAATGTCCCGCCGGTCTCAGTGGAGCCATAGCCAAAGATTGGCGGCAGACCGAAGCGCGCGTGAACAGCTTGCTTAAGTTCGTCGGAAGTTGACCCTGCTGCAATAAAAAACCGGGTCGGCAAACAGGGGCCATTGCGGACCGTTTTCACCAGCAGGCGCGCTATTGATGGCGTGACCACGACCATCTCGAACCGACCTGCGTCAAGGGCACTGGCGATCGCGGATGGCAGTTGCCTTTCGTCCACATGCAACTCGCATCCGGAGAGCAGCGCACTGAGCGCGATGCCGCTGCCGAGTGAATGTACGACTGGCAGAGGGAGCAGAACACGGTCACCGGGTCGAAGCCCCAATCCGTGGCGGTAACCTCGCGCTTCGGCGCGAAGACTTGCCGCACTTCGTTTAACGAGCTTGGTGGGTCCAGTCGAGCCCGAAGTGCAGTGAACAATCGCAAGCTCCTTACTCATAGGGGATAGAGGCGGCTTCGCGACACGCGTGAGGTGCTCCCCGTCCCAAATCACGGAGGCAGGGCCATCCTTGACTAGGGTAGCCATAGGCCATACAACTGCGCCGAGCGACCACGCCGCAACCATCGCGGCCAATGTTCGATCTGGCGACAGACTCGCTACGCCAACGATGTCCAAGTCACCGACATCGAGCTTTAGGAGGCGTTCGCGCGCCTTGTCGTATGAGCGGTGGAGCGGTGCTCCGTTTAGGTGGGCAGTTGAAGCCAGTAGATCGGCCGCCAGAGCCGTGCGAGCGTTAACCATCTCCCAGTGCTCGGCCGTTGGATTGAGGGGTCGAGTAGCGCGCGCAGCTGAGGATCGGCAGTACCGTCAGTACGGTGCCGACGACTGCGAGCCAAAGTGTCGGAATGGTTCCAAGCCAATAGGCCCCGGCACCGGCGAGCAGGCTTGCCGCCGGCATGGTGCCCCAGATAACGAACCGCATTGTTGCATTTACCCGGCTTGAAAGCGCAGCAGGGCAGAGCATCTGCCGCAGACTAATCTGAGAAACCGCAAAGGTAACGCCGCCGATTGCCGTGCCAAAAACAGATAGCATCAGTATCCCCAGCGCCAACTTGGGCGACGAGTCTGGCATTCCCATTGCCAGCGGCACAAGCGCCGTGGAACCGGCCGCGAGAAGCAGGCCACCGGCTAGCATTTGCCCGACCTCGAAATATCTACGTAATGGCGTAAGCAGCAAGGCCCCGAGAAAACCGCCAATTTCACCGGCCGTGTAGACGACTCCGAGGGAACCTGGGCCGAGTTTCAGGTGGGTAAGCACCAGGACAGGCATAAGCGTCGTAATCGCCGTAGCGAAGAAATTGGAAAATACTATGGCCAGCGCGATCGACCACAACACCGGCTCATTGCGAATGAAGCGAAAACCTTCCATCAATTCCGCGCGGAGATTGCGAGATGATGGCGCAGGCAGTTTCTCCTCTACTTCAGGCACGCGTCGTAACAGGGTGGCGCTGACAACATGCCCAAATGCATCGATGAGAAGCAAGAGCGGCGCGCTAATAGTCTTCATCGCCCAGCCTAATAGCGCCGGCGTGACCGCTCGCGCGGCGCGCGCAGTAGTTTCAATTTGAGCGTTGGCCTTGTAGGTATTGTTTGCGCCGACCAGCAAGGGGATATAGGATTGGTAGGCCGTGTCATAGAAGAGATTTGCCAAGCCGATCATGAACGTAACGGCCAGGAGAAATGAGAAGGATAATCCGCCGAGCCACCACAACAGCGGAATACTACAGAGTAGAAGCGCGCGGATAACTGCGGTAGACAGCATCACATTGCGCTTGCGCATTCGTTCAACCCAAGCTCCGGCAGGTAGGCCAAGAATCAAATAGCTGGCCGTCGATGCGGTGGCCAAATAGCCAATTTGGCGGCTGTCAGCCTGCAGAAATTCAATGGCGATGACCGGTAACGCCAACATCCAAGCTCGACCGCCCAGTCTCAGAGCGATGTCAGCAGCCCAGAATTGTCGAAATGCACTGGTCGCAGTACCGTGCCCGGCAGTGGAATTAGGTGTCATTGTCATATCAAGCCGCCAAAGTCGCGTCGATCGAATGTTCAAGATGAAGGCCCGCATCGGCAACTATTTTCTGCACATGTGAAGTGGTCACCACAAAGCGGTCCTTTCCATAGATCAAGTATTTGCGCTGATGCTCAAGTTTGGTGAAATTAACTGTCAAAACATTGGCGCCAGCATCTAGACCACGGCTTTGCCCACCGACACTGGTGCGTTCAAGAGCACTTACCGACGGGATCAAAATATTAGGATATAGAATTCGCAAACAGGCGATGGCATTTAGTGCCAAGTCATTATCTCCATTGGGTACATGCTCCATTGGCGTATTGGGCGCCGGGATGAACGGGCTCACGCTGCACATGTCGACACCCAATCTGCCCGCCAAGCGAATGTCCTCAGCGATACTTTCAAGGCTTTGGCCAGGAAGGCTTGAAATTAGGCCCGTACCAACCTTAAAGCCCAACGACTTGAGATCGTGTAGGCAGCGCAGGCGCTCTTCGAGACTTTCATGACGGAGCTGCCGGAATAACTCAGGATTACTGGTTTCGTGCTTGAGAATATAGCTACTTACACCCGCATCCCTTAGCCGATGATATTGGTTGGATGTGAAGTTTCCAAGATTAACAATAATCTCGAGTTTGGGGCCGTGGAACTTCATAAGGCGCCGGACTGCCGCTTCTACCACCGCGAGTAGCGTAGTGGTCTCACCGCCTTGGATGAGAATCACACGAATACCTGCCGCTACAATGGCAGCGCCCATTTCCACAATGTCGTCCTCGCTGAGTTGAAATCTTTCGTTTTGGCGAGTGTTTTCCCTGCGCATCGGGCAGTAGTCACAATTCACCCTGCAAACGTTGGTGACCTCGATGACACCACGTAATGTGATGGCATCTCCTGAACTGAGTTTGCGCGCTTGGCGCGCCGCCGCGAAAAGATTCTGCTGTTCCGTTCCGCGGGCGCGGAGTGCCTCGATAAGGGCACGTTGGTTGGTCATGCGTTTGCTCCAATTAATGGCTGAATGCAGTCCTCGGTGATTTCGAGGGATACGGCTTGTTCAAATATCAGTCCGGCATCCAGGGTGCTACGGTAAGACAGCACGACCGACGCCAAGGTGGGCTCAAATTCCACATGCCGGGCAACCCCATTGACGCTCACTAAGAGCGCTCCAGGGCGAACCAGCTTTCGGCTCAGGTTTAGAGTTAGCCGGGCAACGCCACGGGCTTGGATCTCAATGGCGTCAGGTGCAACCACTTGCGCCACCACGACCCCAGCACCACGGGGCTCACGGCGTTTGCTCACTTCGATCCAATGTGCACGCCCATGCGTCGCGTCAACCGTGCAATGCCGAACCAGGGTCGGCCACGCCACGCGCCTTTGCTTACCGAGCCACAGACCCAGAGCGTCGTAATGAGTTGAGCCCGGCATCAGATTCATGGTTTGCATCGGGTGGTCGCCGTACTCCACCAGGATCTGCCGTGCCGCGAAATGGCCGGCCGTTCGCAAACGCTCGATGGTCGACGCAGCTAACTCCGGCGGCACCTTTTGGTCCAACGTTCCGTTCAATGAGCGGATTGCGACTGGCAGTAGGTTTGCCTGTAGCTGAGCCGCTGCCATGTCAGGCCCGAAGCGCTCCCATACCGACAGTGCGCCATTGATCGAAAGGAGTGCGGCGAAAGACTCCCAGTGGCGCGCGGCAATGTTCCATGCGGCAATGGCACCCATCGAATGACCCGCTATGGCGCATCGATCGGGATCGACGTCGAGGTTCTGCAGTGCCCAGCGAAGCGCTGTCATCGGTAGGTCTTGCTGCCCGTAATGCCAACGCGCGTGGCGTACACGTGAGCCAAATAATCCGGCGAGCTCGAAGTTGCTAGTGTTGGTCACGCTAGTAACAGCCGTCGGACACAGTACGGCACATCCACTCAACGTGCCCCATGTGGTTGCCATCTTCGCGACGTCAGCGCCGCTGGAACCCGAACCATGTAAAAAGATCAGCGCACCTAGCCGTCCACTCGGTGGAAGCGGCGGGACGAATATCGTCATTTCGGAGCGGTCACCATTAGGAGCGACCAGTTCGATGGACCGGGTCCCTGGCTCCACCGGCGGCTGCGGAGCGGCTAGACTGGCCAAAACTTGATCCAGTTCCAAGCCTTCCGACTGCAGCGCAGCGCAGGCTTCCGATGCGGTTCCGCTCAGGCAAAGCCGGCGGATCCTTTGCGCGTCACTCGTCATAGAGGGGCCTCCGGATCGAATCGACGATGTCCGAGTTGCACAGGCGTGCGGCTCAACCGCTTGGCACCAATCGCGAGCAGACTCAGCGATGCCGCGAAATCCGCCGCCGGCACTTGCAACTCAAGAGCCGTGGCGCCGATGCGCCTGGCAACGGGCGCGAGTCTGTCTTTCAATGTCGGCAGATCGTCCAGAGTGACGCACGGATTCCCAGCAAGCACAATGCGGCGCCCGTCGCATACCCATCCATAGCAGTGCTCAGGTAGCGGCAGGAGGCTGCCGACGAGCGGCTGTGCCGTACCAAGCGCGATCTCAAGGGTGCCGCTCAGAGGCGCGCCGGGCGCATCCGCAAGTTCTGCTGCACAATTTTTCAGCGAAATATGGTATCTATGAACCCGCGTTCCGGCGGCGCGAATCTGCAACCGGGCAGCGAGGAAGCGCTCACGCTTGGCTGGTTCCACCCATACAGAAACTCCCGTCCAGCCACGGTGCCGCGCAGTTTGGGAAATGGCTTGTGCCAATCGTAAGGCGGCAGTAGTGCCCGTCAGTCGTCGATCGATCGTGACGCCCTTGAGCAGGAGGAAGCCTCCGATCTTCATGCCTCGATGAACGCCAGAAAGAGCCTGTCGGCCGTCCTCCAGCAAACCTATCCATATGTACGTGTCGGGTTGAGCCAATTCGCGTGCAAGACTTTCTCGCGGCAGACTTTCTGCCCCTAGAAACTCGTTCAACAGATCCAAGTCAGCTGGACCTAATATGCGTATTACGTCCATTTATCTTAACTACCAACCTTGGTGGGGACGGGCGCTCGACTGAAGGCAATAACCTTAGCTCCACAAGCGTTTTGGTTTTGAGACTGCGGCTGCGTTATTTTGGCCATACGCAGCAATGAGGCTCTTCCGGCCAAAAGATTGAGCATGCGGGAATTGGTCATGAAACGCTTATCCAAGTCGGAGTTGGCCCATTTGAATAAATCTGGATCGAAGGGATAGAATGTCGGGTAGAGCAGATCTTTCTCGTTGAGGCCGGTCTCAGCAGACAACGAGGTATGCGGCAGAATGCGGTACCCGACATGCATCGAAAGCTCGTCGGATGCGAGTTTCTCGTTGATATAACGGGCCGTGTTTGCAACTGTTTCACGACTCTCGTCCGGGCCGCCAAAAACTACGTTCACAGACATGCGAAGACTATGGCGGCGGCATATTTCGACGAATTTATCCATCGCGGCCAAATCGAAATTTTTGCCGAGCCGCTCCATTAGGCCTCCATCAAGGCTGTCTGGCGATACAACCACTGACTCAACGCCGCTATAACGCAACAGCTCCGCGAACTCTTCGTCGAATGGTCTTGCCGCGAAATAGGCCGACCAAGTCAAGCCTGGCCAGCGCTGTTCGGTCAGCATGCGCACGATTTGTTTTGCGAAGGTGATTCCACTATTAAAAATTCCGTCGGTGAAGAATATTCTTCGGAAGCCTGCATCGTAAATTCCAGAGATCTCCGCGCGCAACAATTCGAGGGGTTTCAGATCACCCGAGTTCTGACCAGTTATATATGCGTATGGGCAATAGACGCAGCGTTGGAAGCAAGTTTTGCGTCGCGTTTCCACACCGATCATCGAAAGACGATCATTCGCGTAAACGCGAACTAGATTGGGCTGGTGCGTTAGTGGCTCGGTGATAAATCCTTCATAACGTTGACCATCAATTACTTGAGGGCCAAGTTTGTAGCGACCGGGGTCATTGGCTATTTCCAGCATGACTGTCTCACCGGGGCCGCGTACTCCAACATGTAGGCCCAGCAGTTCAGTAAGACTGTCGGCAAAAAGGCTGTAGCCGGGGCCGCCGCCGACCAACACTGCATTCGGGTTGGCGACAGCCTTGACGCGGTTGGTAAAGCGCAGATAGTCGTCAATATGCCCTTCCCGGGCAAGGCCGATTGGATCGATGTTTCTGATAGCAAAACCAATCACGTCCCAATCGCCGCTCGCCCAAGTCAAATCGTCGAATGCCTGGGGAGTTTCCACGAAATCTACGACCAGGGTGCGATGCCCGGCCAAGTCGAGAGCCTGCTGTATGCAGCGTACGCCGATGGGGTAAATCGGTTCGTTACCCGGCATCGGCAAGCTTGACAGATTGATCAGCAGAATTTTTGACATAAAGAGCAGCGATAAGCGGGAAAGTGGCTGGGATATTGATACGAGATGAGGCGAGAAACAGGACGCGGTTGAATTACTGACCGCGTCCCGCGATCAATATTGCAGGCCGCGGTTAAATCCAGAAACTAACGCGGCAATGCAAAGCAATCAAGGCATTACTTATTGCCGACCGAACAGGATGGCTCATCCATGCATGCGATGAAGGACGGGTCCATCATTTCGAACAATTCAGCAGAGAGTCGATCAAAGCGCTCCGGATGGAATTCCATCAGGAATTCCATACCTTCCTTATGAAGGACGATACCGGCTTCGCCTAAGGTGGACTTGGGGTGCTCAGCCAGTGACTTCGAAAACTCTGAGTCATTCTTGAGACGGTCAATCAGGCGCTCCAAGCTGATAGCGGTAGCTTCAGCATATTGCTGCTGCTCGGCCACGTCGGGCTGCGGACGTTGCGCAACGATGGGCGCTTCTTCAATATGGTCAATCATGAATTTCCTTTCGTTGGAAAGCTGGGCGAAATGCCCAGGTTCGATTTCTATCACTGGAATCAAAACCATCTCGTCTCCCCCTTAAGGGGGAGGCAGCGAATGTCCGAAAAGCGTGCGCGCACTCAACCCCCATGTCATCAGGCCCTCCGCCCGGCTGACTTAGTCGCGGTGGAGTTTTCCCTGATGTTGGGAATTTTTCTTACCTGTAAGAGTTTGCTATATGAAATTTTCTAAATTAGTTAGAAAATGATTTATCCAGAGGATCCAACTTGTTTGCTTCAGGTTTGATGAGCACATCTTCTGAGGTTGAATATCGAACCGGAAGTGCTTTTCGGCAACGAGACTTCAATTCAGCCGTGCGCTCAAGGTCGAGGCTGTGAGACTGGTGATCGATCGCGGAGTGGCAGTTGCGCAAGTGGCGCGCGACTTGGATGGGCGTTAGGCGCAGCGGCGAGCCTAGAGGCGAGAGTTGATAGCGGATCAACAGCACGCTTTGCCGGGCAAGGACGTCATATAGCCTGGGCAAACCGAGATGAGTGGCGCAATAAGGAAGCCGCCACGCGCGCGCTAAATGGAACGCAACATATTGAAAAATGTCGCTGGTGCACCGGGAGGGCGGCATGCCTCCGGCCACCCCATCTTGAATTGAGGGATCGCGACTGCAAGGATCGTGGACGCGCTCAAGACCGAGATGTTTAGCCAGTGTGTGCGGCACTCCGACGGAACGTCGGCGGCGCTGTGGAAGGCAGGTGCAAGCAAGTCACATCGCTCCTATCTGTGGAGCTTTTGCACCGGCCTGATCAAGGATAGGCCGCAGACTGACCCACAACATCGCCGTGTGCCGCTCCGGCAAGCATGCGATGAAATTCCGGAGGTACAGAGCGGCGCGCTAGTCTGCGATGACTACTCTGGATACGGGGCGTTGCTAGCAAAACGCTTGCTGGAAGTCGGCTTCATGGCGCACGCGCGGCGCAAATTCTATAAACTCTGCGCAAATCATCGGCGCCGGATCAGAGATTTCAAGCCCGGCAGAGCTAGCCCAAGCGTTTAGCCGATGCACTAAAACTCTGGCTCATACTTCACCGATAGAAGGTGCCAGACGGCTCGGCCACATCCCAGGCAAACAACTACAGCCTCAACCGATGGGCGTGCTGTAGTCGTACGCCAAACCCAACTTGGCACCGATGGCGAGATCAAATGATGAAGAGAGGAGATTCCAGCGGTGCGACAGTAACTCGCCAATCCGACTGATCGGGTGCGCGAGCAGCCTTTCCGGAATGAAACAACAACAATGTTCAGCACGTGGATGATCCAAAACTAACAACCCTAGCCAAGCAAATTGGTGATCTCGACGATCTCGTGCAAGCAGTACGTCGCGGAACACCGGGCACGCAGACTTGGCAGCGTTTGCTTTCCGAGCATCTCGATGAAATTAACGGGATGATGCAAATATTGCGTATGACGGTTGTCATGGCTCGCCCTGATTCGGAAGTTCGAGATGCTGCTTTAGCGCTTCACGGTTCTTGCCGTAGAACTTCAGTCGCAATGTCTGGAACTCGAATCGACACGACATGCAGAATGGCTGTACAACTTGCGCTGGGCCTGTCCCAGGAGATTAAGTTGGCGGTGGAGTCCATCAACACCCAAACCTAACTCAGATCTGGTCAGGGCACTTAACAAGCCGGTAGCACTGGCGGTTACTCAAAAAGTCGGCGCTAGGAAGTCCCAGACCCTTCCTGCTGGGCCTGCGTGTCGTGAACGCCCAGGAAGGCTCAAGGACATGATTAACAAAGTCAATGTCGCTTTTCGCTCAAGTTGGAATCGCCAAGTACGGTAGGTTAAGAACTTGGCTTCCATGCCGCCGAACTTGGCGCGCCACCTGTAAAAGGTGGCATCCGAGAAGTCGCTCTTGCGGCAGATCTCAGCCACCGCCATGCCAGCCTTGACCTGCCCCCTCCCGCCGTACCAGCCATGCGGAAGTCCGGGTTGAAGGTTACTTGATCTCGTTGCGTGTAGCCGGTGGCGCCTGGTTCTTGGTGCGGTGGCGCTGCGCGAACTCGGCCGGCGGTATCCGACCCAGGCTGCTGTGCGGCCTCACCTCGTTGTAGTCCTGCCGCCAGATGGCGATCTCCGAGCGCGCCTGCGGCAGCGTCTGGAACCAGTGCTCGTTCAAGCACTCGTCGCGGAACTTGCCGTTGAAGCTCTCGATGTAGCCGTTCTGCATGGGCCGCCCTGGCTGGATGAGGATGTGCCGCACGTCGTGAGCTTGCGCCCAAGCGATGAAGGCCCGGCAGGTGAACTCCGGCCCGTTGTCGGTTCTCACCGCCGCAGGGTAGCCCCTGAAGATCGCGGCCCGGTCCAGCAACCGCGTCACGTACTGGCCCGAGATGCCGTAGTCCACGGCGATGTCCACACACTCGTGCGTGAAGTCGTCGGCCACAGTCAGGCACTTGATACGCCGGCCATTGGCCAGGCTGTCGGAAACGAAGTCCATGCTCCACACCTCATTGACTCGGGTCGGCACGGTGAGCGGCACGCGCTCGCTGGCTGCCCGTCTGATCTTCTTGCGCTTGCGCACCGCCAACTGCGCCTGGCTGTACAACCGATAGACGCGCTTGTGATTGACGCCTGGGAACTGTGGGCGCAGCACGTCATGGATGCGGCGATAGCCGAAGCGGCGCCGCACCTGTGCGATCTCGACGATCTTGGCGCTGAGTTGCTGCGTGGCCTCATCGACCACGGGCGGGTTGCGATAGCTGTCTCTGGAGAGCCCCACCAGGCGGCACGCGCGGCGTTCGGACAGATGGTGCTGGGCAATCATCTGGGTCGCCGCGTCGCGCCTGACCTGCGGGGCTAGGGCTTTACGCCGAAGACGTCCTTGAGCGCGTGGATGTCCAGGTGGGCCTCTGCCAGCAGGCGCTTGAGCTTGGCGTTCTCGCCTTCGAGCTCGCGCAGTCGCTTGGCATCCGTGGCCTGCATGCCGCCGTACTTGGCCCGCCACTTGTAGAACGTGGCGTCGCTGAAGCCGCCTTGCCGGCACAGCTCCTTGATCGGCATGCCGGCCTCGGCCTGCTTCAGGAACCCAATGATTTGTTCCTCAGTAAATCTGCTCTTCTTCATGTCCATCATTCTCCTGGTTGATGGACTTCCTCTCCATTACGCTGGTACGGCTGGGAGGGTGCAGGTCACGGTCACACAGCGATAGGGATTCCAAAAGTCAAGTAGGACGTCATATTCAGTGCCGTCGATGGTTAACTTACGGATATCTTGCGCAAGCTTGTCAGCAAACGTCGCGAGTTGATTGTCAAGCGGGACTGGGACTTCACAGATCTCGTTAGTAGGCGTACCAACGGTATCAATGTTTTCGCCTCCGACGATCTTGCCCTTGATGGACTTTCCTGAAGGAAGTGGCCTTCCGTTGATAGCAGTCCACGGACCTCGAACAACTCTACGGCGCTTGGGCTTACGTTGTTCAACAGGATCGCGGTCCAAAGGCCTGCTGACCATGACTTTGGCAAGCCCAGGAAAACGAGCCGTCAGAGTAGCAACGGCGGGCAGATCAGCCGCACCTTGTCCGTATCCGCCGGGTGCCTCATACATTTCAATCTCGGACGTTGGTCCAATACTACTGCTGCCAGTTGGCAACGGCTCTTTTGTTTGCTCCTCAGGCTCATCAAGTCTGGTTACCCTACGAGCCCGGCGCCCTCTTTCCCGGATGAGTTCCAGGGCAGTCCAGTTCGGATCAAGGTCGATAGACAAGATGTGGGTGAGCAATAGCGCATTGCCCACTTCGAGACCGCTGCATAACATCCCTAATGCGCGCAACTTGAAGATGCGGTGCAATACAGGGCATGGACAGTTTCTTCCTGATGGGTGCCAAGCCGCTGGTTCAAGACTCGCCGACGATGAAGTTGCACGAGTTGCTGGATTGGGTTGAGATCAGCCACAAGCTCAAAGGCTTGTACAAGCGTGAGGCCAGTAATGGCGGCGGACCTGAGCCCTATGCGCCGCTGGCGATGTTCAAGCTGATGCTGCTGGGCCAGTGGCATGGTCTGTCGGACACGCAGTTGGAGCATGCGCTCAAGGTTCGACTGGACTTTATGGTGTTCACTGGCTTCGAGCCCGGTGACGACAGCTTTCCTGATGCCACCACCATCTGCCGCTTCCGCAACCGATTGGTGACGGCCAAGCTCGATCAAGTGCTGCTGCGCCGGGTCAATGTGCAACTTGAAGGCCAGGGGCTCAAGGTGGCCGGCAGCCGGGGCGCCATCATCGACGCCACGATCATCGAGAGCGCGGCTCGGCCGAATCAACACATCGAAGTCGATGAGGACGGCCAGGCCGATGTGGTGGACAGTGCAGACGACGAAGCCCGCTGGGTCAAGAAAGGCAAGGACGCCTTCTTCGGCTATCGCGGCTACAGCGCGGTGGACACAGAAGATGGCTATGTCGAGCACGTCGAAGTCCACCCCGCCAACCAAGCCGAAGTCAACAAGTTGCCCGGCATCGTGGAGGCGCTCGCAGCGCAAGGCGTCCAGCCTGAGGGTGTGCTGGCCGACAAGGGCTACGCGAGCGCAGCCAACCGGGAGTACCTCAAGAACAAGGGCATCGGCGACCTGATCCAGTTCAAGGGGAGCCGAGGCAACCCGGTGCATCCTTTGCAGACGCAGATGAACCGGGCCATCGCCACGCTGCGCTACAAGGTCGAGCAAGGCTTCGGGACAATGAAGAGAAAGTTCCACCTGAGCCGAGCGCGGTACTTTGGCGCGGCCAAAACGCAGGCGCAAATGGCGTGGGCGGCGCTGGGTGTCAACCTGCTCAAGGCGATGAGGAAGCTGCAAAGCGGACGGCTGCAGCCGTGTGCAGGGAGTAGTCCGTCTTGATGGGCCAAAGGGCCCGAAGGAAGGGCCGAAAACCCTTCAAAACGCTCTAAAACCGAGCGATTTTTCCGCATCATGGAATCCTCGCCTGCCGCTGAGGTGGGCGAGTTTGCAGAGCGGGTTATGCAGCGGTCTCACTTCACGAAAGACGCCGGTAACGGCAAGGGGCCTTTCGAACGGTGGCCAAACCTCCAAAGGCAGCAATCCTTGCGGATCAGTCATACGCGCGCCTGCGATCCGCTTATAGATACGTTGACCAAGCTGTAAAGCCCCAGATTCCTTTAGTAAGGTAACCAGATATGGGGCCTCATCGTCGCTCCACCGATGTCGAACCTCGAAACGGATCGGGTTTGATTCCAGGTCCGTGTTATCCGGGTTGTAGATATACCGCTCAGGACTGAGTAGCTTTTCCGTGATGGATGCGTCAAGCAGAGGGGATGACACGGCCCAGAAGAATAAGAACAAGGTCGAACAAGGAATCAGGACTTCGGCTGTGGTCGCACTTGGCCGGACTCGGACTAAGAGCGAGTCGTACTCAAGTGTGCTTGCTAGCTCTGCCGTTAATCCTGCAAATGCGAGCGATGAACGTTTTACGAGACTCGTGTTCGCCGAATCGAAGTCTATTTCTACCGTCCGCTTGATCAACTTTGACGTGGGGCGAACCGGGGAGATCCTACCGGTTGGGCAGTCAATCTCTGCGCCGATATGGAGAAGAGGCATGTGAGCAAGCGAAACAAGGGCTCGCTCAATACGCCAATCTTCCTTCTGCACACCTGCTGAGAGGAAGAAGGTGTGAATGCCGAGTGCATCGGCCGCCCCAGGGAGAGGTGCCAGATTGCCGAACCAGATCACTCGCCAGCGTCCAAAAGGAAGGAGTAATCGAAGCTTGTTCTGTTTTGCCAAGGTGTCTCGCGATTGGCAACTGGGGCCACCCCGCCCTATGCCTGAGGAAGGTCAACTTTCTCATGCAATGGGTTCTGGCCTCGCAAACAATTTCACGAACCTCGCAAATAGTGAAAACTTCTCAAATAACGATCACGATGTCACTTGGGCAACTCAGCGGGTGCCAAATTCACAGTAATGCGCTTGTTATGAGGAAAACTCAAACCACTATTGAGCAAGGCCGCCCGCACCCGTTCGCGGGCCTCTTTGACCTCGGTATCGGCCAAACCGACCAAGGTGAAACTGGGCAGGCCATTGGCCAGATGGACCTCCACGCTGACGGCAACGGCGCTCATGCCATCGAGCGAGCGGCTATGAAGCAGGGCGAGTGACATGCAAAAACACTCCCTTGTGAGCGTTGGCAGCAGGCTTTGGCCGGGCTGGCGCACAGCGGCGGTGCGCGCACCAAGATGATGCAGAGGGCTTTGCGCACGACCCCCTTGCTGGTGCGCTCGTCGCCCACGTCACTCAGGGTAAGTGCTGGGATGAGCTGAGCGACTCAGGGCAGACCCGGGGGATGGATGGAGATTTGAGCACGCGGGCAGGCCATGGCTCTAGCTGGCACGGAAGCTGCAATGCCTGTAGCGAAGTGTTTCACCAAGCTTGTTCTCTCTCTTTCATTCGAAAACTGCCAGGAGTCTTGCCATGAAGTCAGCCTTCCCCGTCTCGCTCGCTCTCGCCCATGCCCTCGCTCTGGCGCTGGCTTCCACCGCCTTGCCCGCATTGGCCGAAGAGCCCGCTGCCGCAGCCGCCAGCCCGCTGAGCTTCAACCTCAGCCTGACCAGCGAATACCGCTACCGCGGCATTTCGCAGTCGCGTCTGGACCCCGCCCTGCAAGGCGGCGTGGACTACGCGGCTGAAAGCGGCTTCTACGTCGGCGCCTGGGCCTCGACCATCAAGTGGATCAAAGACGCGCCTTACAACGGCGGCGCCAATGCCGAGATCGACCTCTACGGTGGCTACAAAACCGAAGTGGCCAAGGGCCTGACCCTGGATGTGGGCGTGCTCAGCTACGTCTACCCCAGCAACAAGCTGGAAACCAGCGCCAACACCACCGAGGTCTATGGCGCACTGACATTCGGCCCGGTCACGGCCAAGTACTCGCACAGCGTGACCAATCTGTTCGGCACCGCCGACAGCAAGGGCAGCGGCTACTTCGATGTCTCGGCCACATTCGAGCTGGGCGAGGGCTTCACCCTGACCCCGCATATCGGCTACCAAAAGGTGAAGAACTTCAGCGCCGGCAGCTACACCGACTACGCCCTGACGGTGAACAAGGACTACGCCGGCTTCACCTTCGGCGCCGCCGTCATCGGCACCGATTCCGACGCCTATATGGGCGGCGCCAATGCCGACTCCCTGAAGAACCTGGGCAAGAGCCACCTGGTGGTGTCGGTCAAGAAGACCTTCTGAGCCACCGGCCTCACCGCATCAAGACAGCTAGAACCACGCGAGGAAACAACCATGAAAATGATCACTGCAGTCATCAAGCCCTTCAAGCTTGACGAAGTGCGCGAGGCGCTCAGCGCCATCGGCGTGCAAGGCCTGACCGTCACCGAGGTGAAGGGCTTTGGCCGCCAGAAAGGCCATACCGAGCTGTACCGCGGCGCCGAGTATGTGGTGGACTTTCTGCCCAAGGTGAAGATCGAAGCGGCCGTGGATGACGCAGTGGTCGACCAAGTGATCGAGGCCATCGAAGGCGCCGCCAAGACCGGCAAGATCGGCGACGGCAAGATTTTCGTCTCGCCGCTGGACCAAGTCGTGCGCATCCGCACCGGCGAAACCGGCAACGAAGCCCTGTAAAGCGCAGGGCGCGCCAGCGCCCGATTCCACACGCTCAACGCTCAATTTGCTCCCCCCGTCTGGAGACTCGAACATGAAGAAACTCTTTGCCAGTCTGGCCTTGGCCGCCACGGTGCTTGCCGCACCCGCCGCCTGGGCGCAAGACACTGCCAGTGCCGCGGCCTCTGCGGCAACCACCGCCAGCGCTGTTGTGGCTGACACCGCTTCGGCGCCTGCGCCTGCTGCTGCCACTGCGCCCGTCGCAGCAGCCGCAGCTTCCGCGCCTGCCGAAGCTGCCTCCGCCCCGGTGCTGGTGCCCAACAAGGGCGACACCACTTGGATGATGCTGTCCACCCTGCTGGTTATCATGATGACGGTGCCAGGTCTTGCCCTGTTCTACGGCGGCCTGGTGCGCAGCAAGAACATGCTGTCGGTGCTGATGCAAGTGATGGTGGCCTTCTCGATGATCGTGGTGCTGTGGGTGCTTTACGGCTACAGCCTGGCGTTCACCGAAGGCAACCAGTTCATCGGTGGCACTGACCGCTTGTTCATGAAGGGCATCTGGGACAACGTCACCGGCACCTTCGCCAACGCGGCCACCTTCAGCAAGGGCGTGGTCATCCCGGAAATGGTGTTTGCCGCCTTCCAGGCCACCTTCGCCGGCATCACCGCTTGCTTGATCGTCGGCGCCTTTGCCGAACGCGCCAAGTTCTCCGCCGTGCTGGCCTTCCTGGCCCTGTGGTTCACCTTCAGCTATCTGCCGATCGCTCACATGGTCTGGTTCTGGGCCGGCCCTGACGCCTACACCAGCGCCGATGTGGTCGACAAGGTCAACGGCACTGCCGGCATGATCTGGCAATGGGGCGCGCTGGACTTCGCCGGCGGCACCGTGGTGCACATCAACGCCGCTGTGGCTGGCCTGGTGGGTGCCTTCATGATCGGCAAGCGCGTCGGTTACGGCAAGGAAGCCTTCACCCCGCACAGCCTGACCCTGACCATGGTCGGCGCCTCGCTGCTGTGGGTGGGCTGGTTCGGTTTCAACGCCGGTTCCGCTCTGGAAGCCAACGGTTTTGCTGCCCTGGCCTTCATGAACACCTTCGTCGCCACCGCGGCTGCTGTGCTGGCCTGGTCGGTCGGTGAAGCGCTGCTCAAGGGCAAGGCTTCGATGCTGGGTGCTGCTTCGGGTGCTGTGGCTGGCCTGGTGGCCATCACGCCTGCAGCTGGCAACGTCGGCATTGGCGGCGCCTTGGTGATCGGCGTCATTGCCGGCTTCGCCTGCCTGTGGGGTGTGTCCGGCCTGAAGAAGCTGCTGGGTGCTGATGACTCGCTGGACGTCTTCGGTGTTCACGGCGTGGGCGGCATCGTCGGCGCCTTGCTGACCGGTGTGTTCAACTCCCCCGCCCTGGGCGGCCCCAGCTTTGTCGGTGACTGGGTCACGGCAACGACGGTGACGGCTGACGCCTACTCCATCGCCGCTCAAGTCCTGGTGCAAGCCAAGGCGGTTGGCGTGACGGTGGTCTGGTCGGCCGTCGTCTCGGTGATCGCCTTCAAGGTGGTTGATCTGGTGATCGGTCTGCGCGTGACGGAAGAAGAAGAGCGCGAAGGTCTGGACATCAGCTCGCACGGCGAGACTGCGTATCACAAGTAAGCACAAGTGATCCTTCAACCCGGCCCGCAAGCATGGCTTGGCGCGCCGAGGCGGTGACTGATTAGTTGGTCGCCACCACACAGCAAGGCCAGCGGGACGACAGTCCGGCTGGCCTTGTTCTTTTGTGCGCTCCCAAGTGGCGAAAACCTGCGGCCGACGCCTTCTGGCTGCGCAAAAATCTGGCATGGTGTCGGCATGAGCCATGCCAACAGCCCCCACAAAGAACTCCCCAGCTATTTCAAACTCGCCACCATCTGGCTTTTGCTGATGCTGCTGGTGTTCCTGGGCTTCAAGGCCTGGGAGCGCCAGCAAAAGCAAAGCCTGGTATCCATCAACGGCGGTGAGATCACCTTGCGCCGCGCCAGTGATGGTCATTTCCACTGGCCGGGCGAGGTCAACGGCGTGGCGGTGGACTTTCTGGTCGACACCGGCGCCACCAGCACCGCCCTGCCACAGGTCCTGGCCGAGCAAGTGGGGCTGCGGGCCGAAGCCGAGGTCGCCTCCAACACCGCCGGCGGCGTGGCGCGGGGCTACCGGGCCCGCGCCGATTTGCGCCTGCAGGGCGGCGTGAATGCGCAGCGCCTGCCCGTCACCGTGCTGCCCGCGCTCGACGCGCCCTTGCTGGGCATGGACATCTTGTCCAAGCTGAGCTTTACCCAGCATGGCGGCGAACTCTTGATCCGCAACGCCAAGCCATGAGGGCGCTGCTTGGCTTCGGTCTCGCCCTGGCGCTGAGCCTGCCGCTGCCGCAGGCCCAGGCCAAGCCCGTCTGCCCGCCACAAGCCGCCTTGCCCAGCGCAGCGCAAGCCGCCGAGCTGGCCGCCGCCGCGCCCGACCGCGGTTTTCTCTACCGCCTGCGCAAGGGCGGCCATGACTCTTATCTCTACGGCACCCTGCACATCGGCCGCATGGCCTGGTTCTTCCCAGGCCCGCAGCTGCGAGAAGCGATGAAGCAGAGCGATACCCTGGCCTTGGAGCTGGACCTCAGCGACCCCGCCACCCTGCAGGCCCTGAGCGCGCCACCCCAACATGCCCAGCCCTTTCATGCCAGCCCCGCACTGCAAAAGCGCCTGGCTGCCCAAGCACGCGCCGCCTGCCTGCCCGAACAGGCCTTGGCCCATCTGCACCCTTTGCTGCAGCTGAGCAACTACATGGCCCTGGACGCCCGCTGGGACGGCATGGACCCCAGCTTCGGCCAAGAGTTGATGCTCTCCACTTGGGCCCGCCAAAGCGGCATAACCATTCATGCGCTGGAAAGCGTGGACACCCAGCTGCAGGCGCTGCTGCCCGCCGATCCCAAGGAAGCGCAAACCCAGCTGCGCAAAGGCCTGCAACAGCTGGAACAAGGCCAGCTGCGCAAAAGCACGCGGCGCTTGGCGCAGGCCTGGGCCAACAGCGATATGGCCACCCTGAGCAACTATGCGGACTGGTGCGACTGCGTGGGCGACGCGCAAGACCGCGCCGAGCTGCGCGCCCTCAACGACGAGCGTAACCCCAGCCTGGCCGAGCGCCTTGCCGCCCTGCATGGGCAGGGCCGGCGGGTGCTGGCCGCCGTCGGCAGCCTGCACCTGAGCGGGCCGCGCGCCCTGCCCTTGCTGTTGCAGCAAGAGCACGGCTTCGAGGTGCAGCAATTGCATCCGTCGTACCATCAGCCCGCGTCATCCCCCTCGCATTAAACGACCCTCTTGAAGGAGCACAAAAGCATGGCCGACAACAGCTTCAGCAAATTCGTCCCCGGTTTTGATTTTCTGCAAGGCCTGGTGAAGAACGCCGGGGCGGCCTTGCCCGGCATCGGCCAGTGGGTGGCGCCGACGCTCAACCCGGAAGAGCTGGGAAAACGCATCGAAGAGCTGCGCACCGTGCAGTTCTGGCTCGAACAAAACGCCCGCATGTTGGGCGCCACCATCCAGGCCCTGGAGGTGCAGCGCATGACCTTGTCGACGCTGAAGTCGCTGAACGTACCGCTGGCCGAGCTGAGCAATGCCCTCAAGTTGCCCACCGCCGAGGCCATGTCCACCCCCGCTTGGCCGGCCATGCCTGGCATTCCCCCGGAGGTGATGGCCGCCGCCGCCCAAACGCTGCCCAAGACCCCTGCCCCAGCACCCAAGCCCGCCGCCAAAGCCAAGGCCGACAAATCTGAAACAGCAGCCCCGGCCATCCCGGCCGCCGTGGACCCGCTGCAGTGGTGGGGCGCGCTAAGCCAGCAGTTCACCCAGCTGGCCGCCACGGCGATGAAGGAAAACGCGACCGACGCCGCTAAGAACTTGGCCGGCGCCATCGTCAAACAATCGTTTGACGCCGCGGGCGACACCTTGCGCAAAGCCGCTGCGGTGCCCGGCGCCGTGGCCGGCAGCATGGTGGAATCAGTCAGCAAGAGCCTGGCGGCCAAACCCGCCACCAAGCCTGCCACCAAGGCCAGTGCCCACAAGCCGGCGGTGCGCAACGCCGTCAAGAAAAGCAAGCCCTGAGAGGCACCCCGCCCGTGAACGCAGCAACTAGCGCGACTGACGCCAAAGGCGCCTCCTCCGTCATCGACCCCACCCAGCGCGTGCAAGCGCAGGCCCGCGTGGTCGCGGCCCTGTCCAAACACCTGCCTAGCCACGCCCTGCTATGGCATGCCGAGGACACGATTCCCTTTGAATGCGACGGCCTGACCGCCTACCGCCAGCGCCCCTTGGTGGTGGCCTTGCCGGAAACCGAAGAACAGGTCGCGGCCATTTTGCGCAGCTGCTTTGCGCTGGGCGTGCCCGTGGTGGCGCGGGGCGCGGGCACGGGGCTGTCGGGCGGGGCCATGCCGCATGCGGCGGGCGTGACGCTGAGCCTGGCCAAGTTCAAACAGATCGTGCAGATCGACCCGGTGGCGCGCACAGCGCGCGTGCAATGCGGCGTGCGCAATCTGGCCATCTCAGAAGCCGCGGCCGTCCACGGCCTCTACTACGCCCCCGACCCCAGCAGCCAGATTGCCTGCACCATCGGCGGCAATGTGGCCGAGAACTCCGGCGGTGTGCACTGCCTCAAATACGGCCTCACCCTGCATAACGTGTTATCTGTGCGCGGCTTCACGATGGAAGGCGAGGCGGTGGAGTTCGGCGGTGCGGCGCTGGACGCGCCAGGCCTGGACTTGCTGAGCCTGATCGTCGGCAGCGAAGGCATGCTGGCGGTGACGACCGAGGTGACCGTCAAGCTAATCCCCAAACCACAACTGGCGCGCTGCATCATGGCCAGCTTCGACGATGTGCGCAAAGCCGGCGCGGCGGTGGCCAATATCATCGCCGCGGGCATCATCCCGGCCGGCCTGGAGATGATGGACAAGCCCATGACCGCGGCCGTGGAAGATTTTGTGCACGCCGGCTACGACCTGACGGCCGAGGCCATTTTGCTGTGCGAGAGCGACGGCACCGCCGAAGAAGTGGCCGAAGAGATTGAGCGCATGCAGGCCGTGCTGCTGAGCAGCGGCGCCAGCCGCATCGAAGTAAGTGCCGATGAGGCTCAGCGTTTGCGTTTTTGGAGCGGGCGCAAGAATGCCTTCCCCGCGTCTGGCCGCATCAGCCCCGACTACATGTGCATGGACTCCACCATCCCGCGCAAAAACCTGGCCGCCATCCTGCTGGCCATTGCCGAGATGGAAAAGAAGTACCAGCTGCGCTGCGCCAATGTCTTCCATGCCGGTGACGGCAATCTGCACCCGCTGATTCTGTTTGACGGCTCCGACCCCGACCAGCTGCGCCGCTGCGAGGAGTTTGGCGCCGAGATTCTGGAAACCAGCGTCGCCTTGGGCGGCACCGTGACCGGCGAGCACGGCGTGGGCATCGAAAAGCTCAACAGCATGTGCGTGCAGTTCTCGGCCGCCGAGCGGGAGCAGATGATGGCCGTCAAACGCGCCTTCGACGGCGCCGAACTGCTCAACCCCGGCAAGGTCATTCCGACCCTGCACCGCTGCGCCGAATACGGCCGCATGCATGTCAGCCGCGGCCTGCTGGCCCACCCCGATTTGCCGAGGTTTTGACCGATGACACTTGCCTTGACGGAGATTCAAGAACATATCCGCAGCGCCGCCGCCGAGGGCGCCCCGGTGCAGCTGCTGGGCTCGGGCAGCAAATCTTTTTACGGCGAAGTGCCGCAAGGTTTGCCGCTGCGCATCAGCGACTTCGCCAGCCTGCGCGGCATCAGCAGCTACGAGCCCAGCGAGTTGGTGGTGACGGTCAAGGCCGGCACGCCGCTGGCCGAGTTGGAGCAGGTGCTGGCCGAGCAAAACCAGCACCTGGCGTTTGAGCCGCCCCGCTTCGGTGGCCAAGGAACGGTCGGCGGCATGGTCGCCTGCGGCCTGAGCGGCCCGGCCCGCGCCAGCATGGGCGCCCTGCGCGAGCATGTGCTGGGCATCACCCTGCTCAACGGCCAAGCCGAGGCGCTGAACTTCGGCGGCACGGTGATGAAGAATGTGGCGGGCTACGACGTCTCGCGCCTGATTGCCGGCTCGATGGGCATTCTGGGCGTGATTCTGGAGGTCTCGCTGAAGGTGTTGCCGCTGCCGGTGGCCGAGGCCACTTTGCGCTTCGAGCAGAGCCAGGCCCATGCGCTCAATCAGCTCAATCGCTGGGGTGGCCTGCCCCTGCCCATCAACGCCAGCGCTTGGTGGGATGGCGCCCTGCTGCTGCGCCTGAGTGGCGCACAAGCGGCGGTGGACGCGGCCCGCCAGAGCCTGGGTGGCGAGCTGATTGCGCCCGAGCTGGCGCAGCCCTTCTGGCTCGGCCTGCGCGACCAAAGCGATGAGTTCTTTCAAGCGGCCCAGCGGGCCGTGCAAGGCGGCGCCGCGCTGTGGCGCTTGAGCCTGCCGCAAACCGCGCCGGCGCTGGACAAGCTGCACGGCGAGCAATTGCTGGAATGGGGCGGCGCCCAGCGCTGGCTCACCACCGCCATGCCCGCCGCCCAGGTCCGTGAGGCCGCCGCACAGGTGGGCGGCCACGCCAGCTTGTTCCGCGCCACGGACAAAAGCGCGGGCGTTTTTGCGCCGCTCTCGCCCCCCTTGCTGCGCATTCATCGCGAACTAAAAAAATCATTCGATCCCCAAGGGATCTTCAATCCGGGGAGGCTTTATGCCGGACTCTGAGCCGCTGGACCCCAGCGACTTGGCCATGCAGCGCTACTACGCCCAGCGCGCCAAGGAATATGAGGCGGTGTTTGAGAAGCCGCATCGCCAAGCCAATCTGGCCGAGATCAAAGCCTGGCTGCGCCAGCAATTCAGCGGCCGCACGGTGCTGGAGATCGCCACCGGCACCGGCTATTGGCTGCCCGCCGCCACCGCCAAGGCCAAGCACTGGCTGGGCACGGACATCAACCCCGAGACTCTTGCCGAGGCCCGCAGCAAGCCGCTGGACTTCGACAAGGTTGCCTTCATGCGGGCCGACGCCTATGCGCCCGGCCTTGTGGCGGCGGACACGCCCTCGCCTTTTGATGCTGGCTTTGCCGGCCTGTGGTTCTCGCATGTGCCCAAGGCACGCCAGCGCGAATGGCTGCTGGGCCTGCACAGCCAGTTGCAGGATGGCGCCCGCGTGGTGCTGATGGACAACCGCTTTGTGGAAGGCGACAGCACGCCCATCAGCCGCAAGGACGCGGAAGGCAATGGCTATCAGCTTCGCAGCCTCAGCGACGGCAGCCAGCACGAGGTGCTGAAGAACTTCCCCAGCGAAGCGCAGATGCGCCGCTTGTTGGCCGGTATTGCCGACGAGATTCAATGGCGTGAGCTGGACTATTTCTGGACCCTCAGCTACCGCGTACGACAGGAAAGCGCCTGATGCAAACCCAACTCGCCGAAGAGTTCAGCGGCACCAGCCACGGCAAGGCCGCCCAGGCCATTTTGAGCCGCTGCGTGCATTGCGGTTTTTGCACCGCGACCTGCCCGACCTATCAGCTGCTGGGCGATGAGCTGGACGGCCCGCGCGGCCGCATCTACCTGATCAAACAAGTGCTGGAAGGCGCCGAGCCCACCCGCAGCACCCAGCTGCATCTGGACCGCTGCCTGACCTGCCGCAACTGCGAAAGCACCTGCCCCTCGGGCGTGCAGTACGGGCAATTGCTGGAGATCGGCCGCGGCATCGTCGAGGCCAAGGTCGAGCGCCCCGCCGGCGAACGCGCCGTGCGCTGGCTGTTGAAAGAAGGACTGACCTCGCCCGCCTTTGCGCCCGCCATGCGCCTGGGGCAGCTGGTGCGCCCCCTGCTGCCCGCCACCCTGCAAGACAAAGTGCCCGGTAAAGCCCCCGCCAGCGCGCATGACTGGCCCCGCAAGCAGCACCCACGCAAGATGGGCTTGTTGCTGGGCTGCGTGCAGCCCAGCATGGCGCCCAATATCAATAGCGCCACGGCGCGCGTGCTGGATGCCGCCGGGATTCAGACTTTGGTGGCCGATGGCGCCGGCTGCTGCGGCGCCATTCGCAGCCATTTGAATGACCAGATGGGTGGCCTGGCCGATATGCGCCGCAATATCGACGCCTGGTGGCCGCTGGTGGCCGGACTGACCGAGGCCGGCAAGATCGAAGCCCTGGTGATGAACGCCTCGGGCTGCGGCGTCACGGTGAAGGACTACGGCCACGCCCTGGCCCATGACCCCGACTACGCCGACAAGGCCGCGCAGATCAGCGCCATCACCCGCGACCTGAGCGAGTTGCTGCCCGAGCTGGTGCCGCTGCTGCTACCGCAGCTGGGTACGCAGCAACAAGACACGCCACGCGAGAAGCTGGCCTATCACCCACCTTGCACCCTGCAACATGGCCAACAGCTGCGCGGCGGTGTCGAGCAAGGCCTGCGCGCCCTGGGCTTCGAGGTCAAGCTGGCCAGCTGCGACAGCCATTTGTGCTGCGGCTCGGCGGGCACCTACTCGGTCTTGCAGCCGCAACTGTCCAAACAGCTGCGCGACCAAAAGCTGCAAGCCCTGGCGCCCCTGCACGCGCAGACGATTGTCTCGGCCAATATCGGTTGCATCCAACATCTGCAAAGCGGCACCAGCACACCGGTGCGGCATTGGGTTGAGGTCTTGGCGGACTGCTTGCCTGGCGCCTGAGAACTTGTCCGTGGAAAACAGAGTTAGAACGCCTCAATGAAATCCTACGCAAACCTCGCAAGCCGCGTCGTCCGCATCCTCGGCCACCCCAATAGCGGCTGGTCGCCGGCTGATCTGGATGATGACAACGCACTCGAGCTGGAGTTCCGATTTGAGATCACCAGCGATGGCAACAAGAACTTCTTGCTGGTCTACCAATCCTTGGATGGCCGGTATGCCGCGGATTCTTGGCATGAAACCGAGGAAGAAGCGCTTGCCTGTGCGGAGGAATTGTTTGGCATCGCCCCCTCGGAATGGGTGAGGCCCGAGCCCTCGCTTTAGCCTTGTCGCTCCAGTAGTTTTCGGAGACGGGTCGCAAGGATTGCTCATGCAGCCCTGGATGCCCAGCACCCGCCTGCCGCCGCCAGGCTAGTCACGAACAAGCCCCAATTTGTTCGCATAGCGCCCACGCGTCACACGATCAAGGGCAAACCACAGCACCACTGTCATACCGATTTCGGACAATGCGAGCTCAGACAACAGGGGGAGGAGCCCGCAAGGGACCCTGTGCCAGCCAGTCCGGCGTTTGCCAGGACAAGCCAGCCGAGCCGAGAACCGGGCATCGCCATCGTGATGTCCGGTTTCTCTTTTTGGGCCCGCGCAAAACTTCCCCATCCCAAGAGGCGAAGACGCCGCTGAGCCAAGGCACACTGCGCCCATGTGGATAGGATTCTTGTTTGCCCTGGGCGCCGGCCTGATGTGGGGCCTGGTGTTTGTGGCGCCCCTGCTCTTGCCGGACTATCCGGCCGCGATGCTGGTGGTGGGCCGCTACCTGGCCTTTGGCCTGATCGCCTTGCCGCTGGCCTTGATGGATCGCGCGGCCCTGCGCGAGCTCAAAGCCGCTGATTGGCTGGAGGCCTGCAAGCTCAGCGCGATCGGCAATTTCCTTTACTACCTATGCCTGGCGGCCGCGATTCAGCGCGCCGGCGGGCCGCTGCCTACCGTCATCATCGGCACCCTGCCGGTGGTGATCGCCGTTATCTCCAACCGGCGCAATCGCGCGCGCGACGGCCTGCTGCCCTGGGCCCGGCTGGCGCCCTCGTTGGCCTTGATCGCGCTGGGCATTGCCTGCGTCAATCAGACCGAGTTGAGCCAACTCGCCGCCAAGCCGCAGGCCAATTTTCAGCATTACCTGGAAGGTGCTCTGCTGGCGGTGGCCGCCGTGGCCTGCTGGACTTGGTACCCGATCCGCAATGCCGATTGGCTGCGCGCGCATGCGGACCGCAGCCCGCGCGTCTGGGCCACCGCCCAGGGCCTGGTGACCTTGCCCATGTCTTTGCTGGGCGGCGCGCTGCTGCTGGGCCTGCACAGCGCCGGGCTGCCACCCTTGCCGGCGGACTTCAGCTTGCCGCTGGGTCCGCGGCCGTGGGCTTTTGTCGGCTTGATGCTGGCCGTGGGCCTGTTTGCCTCCTGGGTGGGCACCCTGTGCTGGAACGAGGCCAGCCAGCGCCTGCCCACCAATATCGTCGGGCAGCTGATTGTGTTCGAAACCCTGTCCGCACTGGCCTATGCCTTCACGCTCAGCGGCCAGGCACCCGCCGCCTTGACCTTGCTGGGCATCGCCCTGCTGGTGAGTGGCGTGTGGTGGGCGCTGCGCATCAAGCCTCAGGCCGCCACCAAGCCCGGCGCGTCGAGCAAGGCCTGAACCAGGGCGCCGATGCGGCGCAGCGCGGCCGGGTGCTCCGGCCCCCAACGGCCGCCCACGCCCAGGCGAATAAAGGAGCGAAAGCGCGGACTGACGCTGAACATCTGGCCGGGTGCGATGCAGATGTTTTCGGCCAGGCAGGCCTCGTAAAGCGCTACCGCATCCAGGCCACCGGGCAACTCCACCCACAGGATATAGCCTCCAGCCGGGTCGGTGACGCGGGTGCCCTTGGGGAAGCTCTGGGCGATCAAGCCACGCGCCTCGTCCACCCGCGCGGCGATGCTAGCGCGCATCTGGCGCAGCGCCGCTTCGTTGCCGGCCTGACTCAGCAGATCGGCCAGCGCCACCTCCAGCACAGCGGTTTGCGCGCCCGACTGCACGTCCTTGATCTTGCGTAGCGGCGCGGACCAGCGCCCCGCCTCCACCCAACCCAGGCGCAGGCCCGGCGCCAGGGTTTTGTTGAAGGAGCCGCACAGCATCACATGGCCGGTCGTGTCAAAGGACTTGACGGCGCGGCGCTTGTCATCTTGCTCTGCCAGGTCGTTGTAGATCACATCCTCGATCAAGGCGATGTCATGCGCGGCCACCAGCTGAGCCAGGCGCTTGCGTTCCAGCACCGGCATGCAAGCGCCCAGCGGGTTGGACAGCGTGGGCACCACCAGCACGGCCTTGACGTCTTGTGTCTCCAGCGCCAGCTGCAGCGCGTCCACCGAGATGCCGTGGCGCGGGTGGGTGGGAATCTCCAGCGCACGCAGATGCAAGCTTTGCAGAATCTCCAGAAAGCCGAAGTAAGTGGGCGACTCCAGCGCCACCACATCGCCGGGTTGAGTGACCGTCTTCAGGCACAGGGTGATGGACTCCATGCAGCCATTGGTCATGACGATGTCGTCGGCATGCAGCACGCAGCCCAGGCTCAGGCCATGCCGGGCCACGGCGCGCCGAGCCTCTTCGCGGCCCGAACCCAGCGGGTAGGTGCAGAGCAGATCACGCTGGCGCGTCACCACCCGGGTCAGGGCGCGGCGCACGCGTTCTTGGTCGAACATCTCCGGCCCCGGGCAGGCCGCGCCGAAGGAGACCATGTTTTGCTGCGCGGCCAGGTTCAGCACCTCGCGGCCTAAATCGCCCACCCGCACCGAGCAGCAGCGCCCGCTGGGGCGTGAGGCCTTGGGCTCAGGCAAAGGCTCGGGGCGGCTCTGCACGAAGTAGCCCGAGCGCGGCTTGGCGTGGATCAGCCGCGCATCTTCCAGCCAGTGATAGGCCTGCACGACGGTGGATTGCGACAC
The DNA here is from genome assembly GCF_001477625.1 of Paucibacter sp. KCTC 42545. Taxonomy (NCBI): domain Bacteria; kingdom Pseudomonadati; phylum Pseudomonadota; class Betaproteobacteria; order Burkholderiales; family Sphaerotilaceae; genus Roseateles; species Paucibacter sp. KCTC 42545. The sequence continues at coordinate 4,828,033 of NZ_CP013692.1, read as the reverse complement.
GCCTTCTTGGCGCGCCAAGTCCCGCACCGAGGGCATGCGCTCACCACGCGCCAAGGTGCCCGCGCGGATGGAGCGCGCCAGCCGGTCGGCAATTTGAAGATAGAGCGGCTCGGTGCGGTTTGAATCGGTCATGGTCCGATTCTGTACGGTACACCGCGGTTACAAGCAATACAGATGAGGGCAAAGCCAGCCAACACAGTGCCGCCAAAACGCCCGCCTGTGCTTGTCCGCTTAGGGTAGCTGTGCCTCTGTTGCCGCCGGCGCGCAGGGCCCAAGCTTGCGGCCATGAACACCCTACTCAGAACCGATGCGCATTCCGCCGCCACGCTGCCAGGTTCACAGCGCCAAGCCGAGCTTCATCTTGCTGCCGCCCAGGCGCCGCTGGCACTGCCGTTGCGCGCCTGGCAATCGCGCACCGTGCGCGTCAGCCATGGCTGCCTGTGGCTGACCGAACAGGGCAAGCCGGAGGATGTGTTCATTCAGGCCGGCCAGCACATGCATCTGCTGGGCCCGGCGCGCTTCTACCTGAGTGCGGCCGGGGCGGCGGGGGTGCGGCTGAGCTTGACTTGAGCGGCTGAGTCAGTCGGGGAAAGAACCGCGAACGCAAGTCTCAGATTTTGGGGATCCGTATCCGGCTCACCATCAACGAGCCCGACACCGCGTACATCAGCGCCAGCGGGTGCAAGTAAAAACCGAACAGGTCCAGCTTGCCGCCCCACATCTGCTCGCCAATGGCGCCTTGCATGGCGGCCACGGCCAGCACGATCACCAGCAGCAAAGAGGTGGGGATGGGTGTGCCCTCGAAATACTTGACCTTGCTGCCGCCTTCGCTGAGTGCTTCGGCGGTGATATTGAAGCGGGCCAGGCGCGAAACGCCGCAGGCCACGAAGAAGACCAGGATGATGCGGTCGTACAAGCCCTGCATGCCGCAGGCATAAGCGATGGCCGCGGGCGCCACGCCGAAGGAGATGACGTCGGCCAAGGAGTCCAGCTCGCGCCCCAGCACCGACTGCTGCTGGCGCCAGCGCGCGATGCGTCCGTCCAGCACATCGAAGACAAAGGCCACCGGGATCAAGGCGCAGGCGTAGTAGATGTGCAGGATCTGGCCGGTCTGTAGATAGGACATCACCGAAAACAGGGCGCCCATGCCGGCGCAGGCATTGCCCAGGGTGAACCAGTCGGCGAGATGGAACTCGCGAATCATGGCGAAAGGTTTGTTGCGTGGCTTCATGCGCAAAGCATACGCGATGCGAGGGGCCGAGCGAGCGGGCCGCAGGACCGAACGGTTAGGCGGCCGGTGCCGCCGGCGTCGCCTCGTCTTCGGGCTCGCGCCGCAGCGCCTTGCGCAGCAGATGCGGCAGCAGCAGCCCCAAGGGCATGCGCATCCAATGCGCGCGCAGGTACAAAAAGCGCCGCGCGCTGCCGGTCCAGGCGTCCTCGCAGCTGGGGTGATCGGGCTGCAGGGCACGCAGGAAAACCGCGTCCATCAGCTTCAACACGCCAGTCGACGGGCCGGCCTGGCGCAAGGCCGCGCTGATCTCGGGCATGGGCGTGTGCAGCACCAGGCCGGTGTAGCGCAGGGCGTAGAACAGCACCCGGGCCAGGCCCAGTTCAAAAGCGCGCGCGCTGAGTGCGGGCCAGAAGGCGGGTTCGCTGCCAAAGTGGCGCAGCAGGCCGTCCAGATCCAGCAGGTCACGCAAGCCCTTGTCGAACTCGCCGTCGAGGAAAAGATGGCAGGCGCTATGCAAGACCATGTCCACATCGGCCAGGCGGTACAGCCCCGGCCAAGCGGCAATCGGCTGGGCATTCGCCAAGAGCTTGGCCGCATCGACCTGAATGCGCCCACTCAGCGGCAAGATGTTGTGGTGCACATCGATCACCGTCTCGCGCTGCACATGCTGCAGCGGCGGGATCTCGTGCATCCATTCCCGGTAGTAGCGCTGGTCGTAGGCATCATGGTGACCGGTCTGCCAGCCTTCGGCCATCAAGGATGCCTCGACACCGGGCAGGCGGTCCCGCGGCACCAGAATGTCCACATCCGAGAACAAACGCCCCTGCGCCAGCGGCAGTTCGCTCAACGCATAGGCCGCGCCCTTGAGCACCACCACCGGCATTTTGAGATCTTGCAAGGCCTGCGCGATCTTGCGGGCCTCCCAGCGCACGGCACGGCGCTGGCTGTCGGCCACGCGGCGCACCGAATCGAAATGCTTTTGCGGGCCGGGCGGCAACTGGGCCAGCACACCGGCGCGCTCAAAGGCAACCTCCAAGCGGCCCAGCAGATTGGCGCGCCGGCCTTGCTGCAGCAGCAACTCCCATTGGCGCAGCGTCCAGCTCAGGCAGTCTTGTGGACGCGCCAGGGCTTGCACCAGCAAGCTCGTGCCTAGGCTCATGGCGACACCTCCGCAGCATCCGCCAGCTGGGTGAAGAATTGGCAGGCCTGCTCCAGATCGCAGTACTCAAAGCGCAGGCAATGCGAGGCGGCCACGCGGTCCACCAAGGTCTCAAAGCCCTGGCGGCCATGCAAGTGGTAATTGAAGGCGTTGTCCACCAGGGCCATCATGGCCTCGGCGCGGGGCAAAGGCTTGGGCGTCACCGGGCTGCCAGCCACATAGCGCGGGAACACCACCCAGGCCAGCCGGGCGCGCTCGGTATTGCGCAAGACGCTGTCGGCCGGCGGCTTCATATGCGCGACCGTGCCCTTGACCGTGTCCCGCGTCAGCGGGCCGAACACGGCCTGCGGCGCAAAGGCCTTGATGACCTCGATGGAACGGTTCTTCAAGCTAACGGGTCGGGCCAGCGGCACCAGCTCGCCGGTTTGCGGGTCGATCAAGGTCAGCTCATCCGACAGCAAACGCCAGCCTCGATTCACCAGCCCGGCGCACAAAGTGCTCTTGCCCGAGCCAGGCGGCGCCGGCAGCACCATGGCGCGGCCACCGCGCTCGACCACCGCTGCGTGAATGATGATGTATTGGTGGCAGTGCCCGGACACACACCAGTTCAAGCCCCATTCCAGCATGGCCGAGGCATGCGGCAAGGCCATGGGCTTGAAGGGCCGAATGCCTTCAAACGAGAACTGCGCCTGTGGCCGCAACCAGTGGCGCAGGCCGTCCACCGCGTCAATGCGGGTGTCGAAATCGCAAAATTCCTCGGCCGTGCCCAGGGTTTGATCGGCATAGAGCGTGGCCAGCGCGTCGGCCACGCTGTCGAGCTGGGAGCGGATGCGCACCAGCACCGGGCCGGTGCGAATCAACAAGCCCTCGCCGCGCAGGGCTGATCTCAGGGCCGCAGCCTGCAGTTGCGCCAGTCTCACGAGGGCGATTGCTCGATCAAGCCAAGCTGCTCGAGGTAGTTCAGGTTTTGCGTGATGCGCGCCTCCAGCGCAGCATCACTTTCCCCCAGCAGCGCCTGGCTCAAGGCCGCGCTGGTCCAGGCTTGGGGGGAGGATTGAGCCAGAACGCTCAGCAATTCCTGGCCGCTGAAGGAGAGCAAATGGGTGTCGCCCGTCAGCTCATTGAACACCAGCTGCTGCTCATCAAGCAGGCGCATGTGCAAGGATGCCGAATTCAGCACCCGCCATTGGTGTATTTGTGCCCCCGGCACGCCCGACCCTGAACTTCGTCGCTTGAAATCAGAAGCTGACGACCACACCCATGGTGTAGTTCAGGTACTTGATGATCTTGGCATCATCCCAAGGCGATTCACCAGAGGGGCTGTAGTTCTTGTTCACGTGACCATTCCAAAGCGCAATGATCTGCGCCCGCGAAGGCACGGTTGTGGTGACCGAATTCAGAATCGCCGCGACCACCAATTGGGCGATTTGAATGCGCACTGAACCGCCTACCGCCATCGTCAGAACGCCGCCGAACGTTGTGCCGGTGGTGAAACCACTGTTCGGGAAATAGGTGGCGAACACCGTTCCGGAGGTGAAGCCTGTTGGGTAAGGAGTTCCCGCGACCGCCCAGTCCGCCGGGCGTTTGCGCGTGCCGCAGGCCGCATCAACCGTCTTACCCACAGCCCGGCTGACATTGGCCGACTGAAAACCCGTCGGGCCATGGCATTCGAGATTAGCGCCCAGCACTGGCCGGCTGGTCACGGTCATGGCCACAGGCGCCAGCGCCAGACCACCCTTGAGCAGGCGCCGACGAGCTTCCAGGCGAGACGCAGCTGTGGCTGCGACTTGGGGCATGGCGGGCTCTTGGCCTGAATCTAGCGGCTGTTGTTGATGCTGGTTCATGACAATTTCTCCCTGCGGCTTATCGGTACCTGACCTAGCGCAAGAGGACTAGAGTCGAGCGGTGAGACTTTGGAAGGAGTGTTCCACACAACGCACGCTGCCGCCATCGCGCGCCACCCCCTTGAACGGGTGGTGTCCCTTGAATTGAGGCGATATTTCGGCAATTCGGGAATTCTCCCGGGGCAAAGCTCAAACAGCACCGGCGCCAAGGGTGTTGCAAGCCTTCAGCTCACCCGCCGCCAAGCCGGTCTTGAACCAGCGCACGCGCTGCTCGCTGCTGCCGTGGGTGAAGCTTTCGGGCACGACCCGGCCTTGCGCCTGGCGCTGCAATTTGTCATCGCCAATTTGGGCGGCGGCATTGAGCGCTTCCTCAATGTCGCCCTGCTCCAACCAGCCCTTGCTTTGCTGCGAGAGCTTGGCCCAAACACCGGCATAGCAATCCGCCTGCAACTCCAGGCGAACGCTCAATGCGTTGTAGTCACGCTCGGAAACTCGCTGGCGGGCGCGATCCAGTTTTTCGGTCGTGCCTTGCAAATTTTGTAAGTGGTGACCAACTTCGTGAGCAATCACATAGGCTTGGGCGAAGTCGCCCGGCGCGCCCAAACGGGAGCGCAAGGTGTCGTAGAACGCCAGATCGATATAGACCGTGCGATCGGCCGGGCAGTAAAACGGGCCCATGGCCGACTCACCCATGCCGCAGGCGGTCTTGTAGCTGCCGCGAAACAAGCCCAATTTGGGCGGCGCGTACTGCTGCTGTTGAGCGGCGAAATAGCTGCCCCACACATCTTCGGTGTCGGCCAGCACTACGCTGACAAAGCGCGCGCCGACATCTTGCGGCTTGGCCCCAGGCGCATGTTGGACTGCGGGCGCGGACTGCGGCGCGCCGCCGCCATTGAGCAAGCCCAGAACCGTCATGGGATTAATGCCAAAGGCCCAGGAGGCCAGCAAAGCGATGACGATGCCGCCCAATCCGATGCCGCGGCCACCACCAAAGCCACCGCCCCCGCCGCCGCCGCCACCACTGCTGCCCCGCAAATCCTGGACGTTCTCGCTCTCGCGCTGACCTTCCCACTTCATCTTGGGCTCCTTGTGCTGTTCTATTCAACGCCCAGCGGCGCTACCGTCTATGCCGCGGATTGTGCGGCCTGTCGCGTCTCGCTTGGTGCGGCGGCATGGTCAACACCACACTGCGGGCAATTCTTACCCTTTGCTGGTGCCTTCAACGGCGCCATCGATTGCCAAATGCCACGCCAAGGAGCCGCCATGCCCAAGTTCAAACTGATCGCTGCCACAGCCCTGCTCGCATTCACTGGGCTCAGCCAAGCCGCCGACAGCAATGACTGGGAATTGCGCATCAAGAACCACGGCAATAGCTGGACGGCCAGTTTCAGCGGCCCGACGGACTACGGCCCCGCCGGCAAGCGCATCAAGGGCTCGGGCGTCATCGTCGAGAAGGCGCGCGCCCTGCGCCCCTTCAGCAAGCTGCGGCTCGAAGGCCCGATGAATGTGCGCCTCAGCCAGGCCAGCAGCGACGCCGCCCGCGTCTCGGCCGATGACAATATCGAGCCTCTGATCGACACCCGCGTTGAAGACGACACCCTGATCCTGCGTTTGCTGCCCGGCACGGGCTTCAGTACCCGCTATGCCCCCACCGTGTGGGTGGACAGCAAAAACCTACAAGCCCTGGTGTCCAGCGGCTCCGGCGATATCGCCATCGACAAGTTCAAGAGCGACAAGCTCAGCCTGAGCCTGAACGGCTCAGGGGACTTGCGCATCGGCTTGCTGGATGTGAACGAGCTCGACGCCAAGCTGTCCGGCTCAGGCGACTGCACGGTGGCCGGCCGGGCCGAGCGGCAGAACTGGCTGCTGCAGGGTTCGGGCGATGTGGATGCGCGCAGTCTCAACGGCAGCAGTGCCAAAGCCCAGCTGAGCGGCTCGGGCGATTTGAGCCTGGGCGTAACGCAAAACCTCGACGCCACCTTGCAGGGCTCGGGCGACTTGAGCTACGCCGGGCGCCCGGTGCTCAAACAAAACGTCAGCGGCTCGGGCGAGATCAGCCGCCGCTGAGGCGCGCCAGCCCGCAGACTTTCCCGCCGGCCGCCTCTGATTGGCTCAGAATAGAGCCATTCTCTGGAGGTGTCGATGAGCGACATGCAAGGCCTGCAAGTGCAGGATGAATTGGCCGGCATCTTGCTCGGCATGCATGAAGAAAGTCCCTTGCTGGTGGCGCTGTTTGATGCGCAGGATGTGCTGCGCTATGCCAACCGCGCGTTTCGCGCCGCTTATGCCGTGCAGCCCGACGGGAGGTTGAGCTGGTCCGACATGATGCGTGACAACTACGCCCACCGGCGCGGCGCCTTCATCGAAACCCAAGACATCGAGGCCTGGATCGCGGGCGTGCATTCCCGCCGCGGCAAGACAGCGCACCGCGCCTTCGAGGCCGATCTGTGCGACGGGCGCTGGATCTGGATGACCGAAAGCATTCAGCAACAGGGCTGGATGCTGTGCGTCGCCAGCGATATCAGCAATCTGCGCCAAGAAGGCCGCGCCCTGCGCCAAGCCCATGTCAAAGCCCTGGCCGCCGCCAATACCGACGCGCTGACCGGCCTGAGCAACCGCCGCCACGGCCTGCATCTGCTGGACCAGGCCTTGCTGGACAGCGAACCCTGGCCGCTCTGCGTCGCCCTGCTCGATCTGGACGACTTCAAGCAGATCAACGACAGCCTCGGCCACGCGGCCGGGGATCTGGCCTTGATCGACTTCGCCCGCCAGCTCCAGGCCGGCAGCCGCCGCGAGGACGGCTGCGCCCGCCTCGGCGGTGATGAGTTTTTGCTGATCCTGCCCGCTGCCGGTCTGCCGCAGGCCCAAGCCATCATCGAGCGCTTGCTGGAGCGGGTGCGCAAGGCCCGGCCCCTGCCCGATCATCCCGAGCTGGGTTACCACTGCTCGGTCGGCTTGGCGCAAGCCAGCTGGGGCGAAAACACCGAAACCCTGCTGTGCCGCGCCGATGCGGCGCTCTACGGCGCCAAACTGGCCGGCCGCAATCGCTACGTGCTGGCCGAATGAGGGCGCGCTAAATCCTGCGTGCTAAACCGCGTACCAGAGCGCGGCGAAGAAATGGCAGCCGCTGCCGGCCAGCACAAACAAGTGCCAGATGAAATGGCCATAGCGGATGCGGCCATCCAGCAAGAACACGATGGCGCCCAAGGTGTAGGCCAAGCCGCCCGCCACCAACCAGGCCAAGCCAGCGGCGGCCATGCGCGCCGTCAACGGCCCCAGGGCGAAGATCACCAGCCAGCCCATCGCCACATACAGCCCGGTTGACCAGAGCGGGTGGCGCAGGCGGTTGAACAGCTTGGCCGTCACGCCCAGGCCGGCAAATCCCCACACCAGGCCAAACAGCGTCCAGCCCCAGGCCCCATGCAGAACGCCCAGGGCGAAGGGGGTGTAGCTGCCGGCGATGAATAAATAAATGGCGGCGTGATCCAGCCGGTTCAGCCACAGCTTGGCGCGGCCCTCCGGCATGGCGTGAAACAGCGTGGACACCAGATACAGCAGCATCATGGTGAGCGAGAACACACAGGCCGCCACCACATGGCGTGTTTCGCCCTGCCGCGCCGCGGCAATGCTGAGAATGGGCAAAGACGCCACGGCCAGCAAAAAGCCAAGGCCATGACTGATGGCGTTGGCAATCTCTTCGCCCAAAGATTGATTTCGTGCGCTCATGCAGGCATTCTTGCAGTCTTCATGTGACCGTTGACGACAAGGCCCTTCAGATTCGACAAGCACTTGCGCCATGTCAGACCCCGCCCGCTTAAATCCGCCACTTGGCAACACCGATCACGGCTGGGCGCAGCCGAGCCTGACGCGGCGCCACTTGTTGGCCGCGACGGCGGGCATGGCGGTGGTGGCAGCTCGCGGGGAAGCCAAGGCGGCCGACAGCGAGCCCAGCCTGAGCGTGATGCTGGAGGAATTGCCGCCCTTTTCCTTCCGCGATGCGCAAGGCGAGCCCGCCGGCTACGCGGTGGAGCTGGTGCGCGAGATGTTGCGGCGGGCCGAGCTGAGCCCCAAGTTCGAGTTTTCGTCTTGGCAGCGGGTGATGGCCAAGGCGCGGGGCGACTCTGCCGTGCTGATCCCCACCATCGTGCGCCTGCCCGAGCGTGAGAAAGCCTTCTACTGGCTGGGCCCCATCTCCAAGCGCCACGGCATGGTGTACCGGCGCAAGGCCAGGCCGGATGTCAACGTGAGCAGCGTGCAGGACCTGCGCCAATACCGCACGGCGGTGGTGATGGGCGACATCTCTGAGCGCGAAATGCTTTCCCTGGGGCTGGACAGCGAACAGCACCTCGACCGCAGCACCGACTACGGCATCGCCCTGCGGCGCCTATTCTCCGACCGGGTCGAGCTGCTGGCCATCAGCCGAGTGCTGGCCCCGGCCATGCTCAAGCAATATGGCTATAACTTTGCCGATCTTGAGCCGGTCTTGAAGCTGCGCGAAACAGCCTCGTCGATGGCGCTGAATTTGGCCTCCGAGCCGGCACTGCGGCACAAGCTGCAACACGCTTTCGACGCCATGCGGCGCGACGGGGCGATGGCGACCACCATCGCCCGCTACCCCATGCTCAGCCTGGAGTAGCGCAGCCAAGGGGGGCAATCCCGCCCTGGCAGGGCGAAGCCAGCAGACTTACTTCAGTTCTGCAGCGACGGCGGGTTTGGGCAGGGGCAAGACCCGACCCTGCGCTTGCGCGGGCGAGCGTACATGCAAGATGTTCGCCAAGGTCGGCGCAATGTCAGCCACTTCCACCGGCGTTTTCACCTCGCCACGGCCCACCCAGGCCGGGCCCCAGCTCAGGATGGGCACATGGGTGTCGTACTCATACGGCGTGCCATGCGAGCTGCCGCCGACGCGGGAGCCGAACAACCAACCCGGCTTGACCACGATTTGCACCGGCGCGGCCACATCCGGGTGCCAGGACTTGCGCATGGCTTCCAGATAAGGCGTCTGCGTGTCCGTGCCCTGCAGCTGCGCCAGCGTGAAGACATCGGCCACACCCTTCATCTGCAGCAGCAAAGTCTTGGTTTCTTCGTAGACATCGGCGGGCTTCACGCCCTTGGCGGCGATCAGCTTGTCGTCGAACAAAATGCCCGCGGCCGAGAAGGCGGTGGCCCAGCGGCCCTCGCCGAACTTCTTCACCAAACCGCTATTCACCCAAGACAGCACCTGCGCCGGGTTGACCCGGTCCGCATCACGGCCCTGCGACTTGGCCCACTCGGGCGTGTCGGCAAAGCCGTGGTCGGCGGTCAGCACGGCCACATAGTTGCCGGCGCCGACCTTGGCGTCCAGATACTGGAAAAAGCCTTGCAGATAGCGGTCCAGATGCAGGAAATGGTCGTGCGAGAGGCGCGACTCCGGCCCGAAAGCGTGGTTCACATAGTCATGGCTGGACAGGCTGACCGACAAGATATCGGTCTTGGCGCGCACACCGCCGCCCAGGCCCTCGCCTTCGATGGCGGCGCGGGCAAAGGCCAGGGTCAGCTCGTCACCAAAAGGTGAGGGCAAGATATTGGCGTAGAACAAGGGGCCGGGCTTCTCGTGCTTATCACCCAAGATGGCCGGCAGCTTGTTGCCATTGCCCGAGTTGACTTGCCAGAACTGGCCATCCGGCACCGAGCGGGCATAGGCCGCTTCGGGCAGCAGCGGCGCCCAGGCCTTGCCGAAGAAAGCGTCGGCGGGCTTGGCGGCGTTGAAGTCCTTGACCCACTGCGGGTGGGCGGGCATGTAGTAAGTGCTCGAGGCGAACTGGCCCGTCTCACTCATATACATATAGGCCGTGCCCTTGTGGCCGGCCGGCAGGATGGCGCCGCGGTCTTTGCCGGAGACGGCAATCACCTTGGCCGCAGGGTCCACGCCGCGCAGCACATCGCCCACCGTCTCGGCGCGCAGATTGCGTGGGCTGGTGCCTGCCAACGGGGCGGTCTTGTTGCCGATGTAGGTGTGCGCCGCGTCCTGGGTGCAATAGACCATCTCGCCCGTCTTGGGGTCGCGCCACTCATTGCTGATGATGCTGGTGCGCTGCGGGTAAGCGCCTGTCAACATCACCGCGTGGCCAGCCGCCGTAACGGTGTGGCCATGGCCGTAATGGGCATTGGCAAACCAGGTGCCACGGTCGAGAAAGCGCTTGAAGCCATCGGGCTGCAGCTGGTCGCGGTAGTTCAGCACCTGGCGCATCGGCAAACCGTCCACCACCATGAAGACGACCAGCTTGGGCGGCGCCACATCCTGGCCCGCCTTGGCGATCAGCGGGGCCTTATCGGCGCTGGTGGCCTGCAGAGCTGGTTTGCCGCCGGACGCGCAACCCAGAAGGGCGCTGCTGGCCAGCAGGACGAATGAAATTTTGAGCTTGAACATGGGGCTGTTTATTGTTTTCGCAGCCCGCAAGCTTAGTCGATTCACTGGCGATCAAAGCAGCTTGCGCAGCACTGCGCCCGCCAGTTTTTCGCGCCAAGCGCACGCTGCTCGCCCAGCAAAGGCCGGGCTGCCGACTACTGGCCCTGCAAGCGGCCCTGCGCCAGCGCCAGCAACTCCGCAGCGCTCAGGCGTTGGCGCTCGCCGCAGGCGCTGGCCATGCGCAGGCTCAGGCTGACGCATTGGCCGTCAATCTCGTACGTGCCCGCCAGCTGTTGCTGCAAGCGCTGCTGCACCACTTCGGGCCGGGCCTGGGCCATATTGCCCAGGATCACCGCGTACTGGCTGGCGTCCAGGCGCACCACCACATCATGGCTGCGCACCCGGCCGCGCAGGCGCTCGCCCAGGGCGTGGCGCGCGCCGTTCAAATGCGCTGGGGTGACGAGTTGCTGGCCGTGGCTGCTCAAGCCCTGAATGGTGATCAACAGCAAAGCCGGCTCGGCGCCGCAGCGGCGGCTGGCCACCATTTCGCGCTGCAGCAGTTTCAGCAAGCCCGCCTCGTCCGCCACGCTCAGAACCTCCGGCCGGCCCGGGCGCTTGCGTGCGCCGGCTGGCGCGGGCGTTGCCACCAAGCTCAAACGTGCAGCGGAGGCGGCAGAGGCAATGGCGTTGTCGGTAGGCTGAAACATGCGCGGCGAACTCGTGGTTTCGTTTGTTCTGCAATGGATTGAGGCCATGTCTGCGCAGTGCGTTCTCCATGCAGGCCTCCCCAGACCTTGCCACGCAAACATGCCCTCATTGCTTAAAACGGATTGCCGCCGACAAACCCGACATCCGAATTGCAAAATTTTTTAGCCGGCACTGCCGCCCCTGCAAGCCAGGCGCTAGAGTGAGGGCAAAGGCGCCACGCCGCCCGGGCAAGACCTGCCCCCACGTCACCCGCAGCCGCCACCCCGGCCCCACGGTGCCGAGGCAAGAATCAGATAAACAAACAGTCAGACAGACGGACACCGAGGGATTGAGGACCACGTGAACACCAGCGCCAGCGACATCACCCAGATGCTGCAAGCCGCCGCCGCGGGCGACACCCAGGCGGGCGAGCGCGCGCTCAGCCTTTTGTATGGCGAGATGCAGCGCCTGGCGCGCAGCCGCCTGCACAAATCGGGCGAGCTGACCCTGCTGGACGCCACCGGCCTGGTGCACGAAACCTATCTGCGCCTGCAAGCCCAAGCCGGGCTGGACTTTGCCGACCGCCGCCACTTCCTGGCCTACGCCGCCAAAACCATGCACCACATCGTCATCGACCTGGTGCGCGCCGCCAGCGCCGAGCGCCGTGGCGGCGGGCAAACCCACATCACCCTCAACACCGCCCATGCCGAGCTGCCCCAGCAGCGCGACGACGAAATCCTGCGCGTGCATGAAGCCCTGGACGAATTGGCCGCGCTGGAGCCCCGCCTGGCCCAGGTGGTGGAGATGCGCTACTTCGGCGGCCTGCTGGAGACCGAAATCGCCGAGGCCCTGGGCCTGACCGAACGCACCGTGCAGCGCGACTGGCAAAAAGCCCGGCTGTTTCTCTCCCTCGCCCTGCAAGAGTGAATTGCCCCCGATGAGTCAAGCCAAGCGCATCATCAACAAAGCCCGCTGGCCCGAGCTCAGCCCCCTGCTGGACGAATTGCTGGACCTGGATCTCAGCGCCCGCGCCAGCCGCCTGATGGCCCTGCACCGCCAGGACCCCGAGCTGGCCGCCGACCTGGCCGAGCTGCTGGCCCGCCAAGCCAAACAAGAGGCGGCCGACTATCTGGCCACCCCCTTGCTCGGCCTGGCTGCACACGCCCTGGCCGCCGGCCAACTGGTGGGCGCCTACACCCTGGTGCGCGAGATTGGCCACGGCGGCATGGGCGCGGTGTGGCTGGCGCGGCGCACCGACGGGCGCTTCGAGGGCGAGGTGGCAATCAAATTCCTCTCGGCCGGCCTGGTCGGCCCGGGGGACGCCGGCCGCTTCGCCCGCGAAGGGCAAATCCTCGCCCGCCTGGCCCACCCGCACATCGCCCGCTTGCTGGACGCTGGCCTGGCCGCCGAGAGCAAAGCGCCCTATCTGGTGCTGGAATACATCGCCGGCCAGCCCATCGACCAATACTGCGACAGCCGTGGCCTGGACACCCGCGCCCGCGTGCTGCTGTTTCGCGATGTGCTGGCCGCCGTGGCCCACGCCCACACGCGGCTGATCCTGCACCGCGACCTGAAACCGTCCAACATCCTCGTGACCGCTAACGGCGAGGTCAAGCTGCTGGACTTCGGCATCGCCAAGCTGCTGGAAGCCGGCGACGAGGCGGGCGCGGCTGCTGGGGGTGCAGGTACGGGTTCAGCCACCAGTGCCGGCGCCGCCTCCGAACTCACCCAGCAAGCCGGCCGCGCCTTCACGCCCCGCTACGCCGCGCCCGAGCAAGTGCAAGGCAGCGAAGTCACCACCGCCACCGACGTCTATGCCCTGGGCGTGCTGCTTTACCTGCTGCTCAGCGGCCGCCACCCCACCGCCAGCAACGACAACGACGCCAACACCACCCCGCTGGAGCGCATGCGCGGCATCGTCGAGGTGGAACCCAAAAAACTCTCCGACGCCGTGCGCGGCAAGAGTGCGGAAGGCAAAGCGCAAGACCTCAGCAAAAAGAGAGCCGCCCGCGAACTGCGCGGCGACCTGGACACCATCGTCGCCAAGGCGCTCAAAAAAGTGCCCGCCGAGCGTTATGCCAATGCCGCCGCCCTGAGCGAGGAACTGCGCCGCTGGCTGGCGCATGAACCCATCAGCGCCAGGCCCGACAGTGCCGCCTACATCCTGTCCAAGTTTGTGCGCCGTCATCGCGTCGCCGTGGCGGCCGGCGCCCTGGGCCTGCTCACGCTCAGCACCAGCATCGGCGTGGCGCTGCGCCAGGGCCAGGAGGCGCAAGCGCAACGCGCCCAGGCCGAGGGCCTGATCGAATTCATGCTCGGCGATCTGCGCAAAAAGCTGGAGCCGGTGGGCCGGCTGGATGTGCTGGATGCCGTGGGCGAAAAGGCGCTGGGCTATTACGCCGCCCAACAAGCCGGCCGCCTGGACGCCGACGCGCTGGGCCAGCGCGCCCGAGCGTTGCACCTGATGGGCCAGATTGCCCAGCAGCGCGGCAAGCTCGACGAAGCCAGCCGCATGTATGACGCGGCCGCCGGCAGCACCGCCGAACTGCTGCAGCGCGCGCCCAAAGACGGCCAGCGCATTTATGACCATGCGCAGAGCGTGTTCTGGCTTGGGGAGGCGGCTTGGCGGCAGGGTCAGACGGACGAGGCAGAAAAACAATTCAAGCGCTACCTCGAATTGGCCGAGCAGCTGGGGCCGCTGGCGGCGGGCAAACCTGATTGGCTGGCCGAGCGAGCACATGCGGGGGTCAACCTGGGAGTCTTGCAGCTACAGGCTGGTCAGGCTCAGTCGGCATTGCAAAACTTTCAAAAAGCTTTGCTTGTCTATGAGCAACTGGCCCCGACGCAAACTGAATTGCGGGGGAACCAGATTGCAACGCTGGGCTGGATCTCCCGGGCGCATCAATACCTGGGAAGCTACGCCGAAGCCCTTGCGGCCGACCAGAACAAGCTGGCGGTGCTGGGCGGCATTCCCAACCGCGATCAAGACCACAAGTTGAAAGACCTAGAGGCCAATGCTCATCATGACGTCAGCCGTTCCCTTTTCTTTACGGGGAACAACGACGCTGCCCAGCTGGAATCCGAGAAGGCGGTCGCACAACTCGAGCAGCTGACTGCGGCAGACACGAGCAATCTTGACTCATTGGAACGACTCTGTTCCTTGCGTCTAGGCTTGGCCGAGATCCGCCTGGCCCGTGGTGGGCAAGACCTGACCCCCTTGCTGAACCAACTCAAGACCGATATTGCGCTCTTGCTGGCCACCGACGCCAAGCAGATGAGGTGGCAAGGCAATCTGCGAGGTCGCCTGCTGGCGTTGCGCGCCAATTTCGAGCGAAGCGAAGTCCTGTCTCATGCCTTAGCCCTAGAGATGACAAATTACTTGGCCGATATGAAGGCACGCGCTCAATCCGGTACTCGGATCAACAAAGAACAGCGACTGATACTGGCCCGAGTCGAGCTGAGCTTGGGCGAGCTTTTGGGCAGTAGCGAAGTCACCGAAGCCCAGTTGCATTGGCAAACGGCCGTCGAGCGCTTGCGTGCAGATGTCACAAAATCAGATGCGCCGGCGCTGGCCGTGACCGCATTGGCCCATTTCCGCTTGAATGCAATTGAAGAAGCGCGCCGATTGGCCGAAAAGCTGGATGCCTCCAGCTATCGGCATCCGGACTACCTCCGGCTCCGAACGCTGCTGCAAAAGGCGCCAACTTCTTCAGCTCAGCCAACAGGGAAAACATGACAACACCTAGCGACAAACCGGTTTTTACTTTCACCGTCAACGTCAGCGACGCCACCGACCCACCCACGGTCACCACCGTCCCCGCCGAAATCACCGTCGGCACCAGCAACGGCCTGATCGAGTTTGATCTGGCCACGCCGGGCTATAGCTTCGAGCCCGTAGCACCCATCGTCTTCAGCGAGCCGACAACCGACTTCCCCGACCTGTGGGCGGTCAGCGCGACCCAGGTCTTTATGCGCGACCGTTGCTCCAAGGCAGCCACGCTGAACTTCACCATCCATGTGGTTGAAGACAGCAGCGGCCGTTGCCTAAGCCACGATCCAATAATTACCAACCAACCGGATTGATTTCGACCTGCCCACGCTGACTTGCCGGGCTGCGATACTGCGCGCGCCGAACAAGCGCAAGCCTTGTGATTTTCTTTTGCTTCGCGTTTTGAGTTCGGCCATACAAAGCAGGCAAACACACAAGCTCACAGACTGGCAGCAGACCGCATGAAGCAACTCGCCCTCCTCCGCCCAGCCGCGCTGGCCCTCAGCACTGTTTTGATGAGCGCCGCGCCCGGCTGGGCAAGCGCCGCCGAGCTGTACAACAACGGCCCGGTGGTGGACGCTAACGGCTTGTCGATCAGGGCCGCCAAGGCCGCGACCTTCAGCTTCAGCGCGAAATCCGCTTCCAAGAACGCACTGGCCGAGGACTTCACCGTCACTGGCGCGGGCTGGCTGATCAGCAGCATCGACTTCTTTGCGCTGCAGAACAACGCCACAGCCTTCACACTGAAGGACGTCAGCTGGAGCATCCTGGCCGGCGACGCCAACAACGGCAGCGTCATCGCCAGCGGCATCACCGCGCTGAGCAACGGCGGCCTGCTCGGCTACCGGGTCACCGAGAGCAACTTGACCGACAAAACCCGGCCGATTTACCGCGCCAGCGCCGACATCGCCGATGTGAGCCTGAGCGCTGGGCACTACTGGTTGCGCTGGAGCATGACAGGCTCGCTCAGCTCCGGCCCTTGGACGGCGCCCACCTCGGACGCTCGCCTTGGCAATGCCATGTATTCGGCGGCCGGCAGCAGCTTCGCCGCCATCCTGGATGCCGGCAGCCAAGTCGGCGTGGAACTGCCTTTTGTGCTCAACGGCACGATGTTGGCCGCCGTGCCCGAACCGTCAAGCGCAGCCTTGGCGCTGCTCGGCGGCCTGGGCCTGGGCCTAGCCTGGCGCCTGCGCCGCAAGGGTCGGCCTGCGCAGGCGCGTTGAACTTTTCAGGGACGGAAGGTCGGAACGGGGTCAGGCCTTTACGTTGAAGTTTAAATTTGAGGCCAGACCTCGACCGCGCCAACCGCTCCCAACGGCCCTGACCCCAACCGCTCTAGCGGCGGTGCTGTGCAATGCGCTTTTGCAGAAACCCGTCGCCGACGCGCCTCGCACGCTGAGCGCTGCCGAGGCGGTGGCGGGTGGCCGGAAGTCCAGAACAAGGGCACCTAATTTGTTCGCCGGCTCGACGGCTGAACTCAAGCCGCCCTCAGTTAGGCTTGGGGGATGGCGCGCAAAAACTCCTCCTCCGCTTCTCGCTCTTCCGCCGCCCCTGCGGCGCACCAGCCTTCGGCCGCTCGGGCCGCCGCAGGCAGAGCCGCTGCAGCCAACAGCTCTGCACCCAACGCTGAATTCGGCAAGCCGCTGAGCGGCTGGCGCCTGCGTTGCTACACCATCATTTTTGAGGCCGACACGCGGGCCGGCCGGCGCTTTGATTTGGCGCTGATCCTGATGGTGCTGCTGAGCGTGGCCCTGGTGATGCTGGAAAGCGTGGGCAATTTGCGCGGCCGCTACGGCCCCTGGCTCACCGGCTTTGAGTACTTTTTCACCGCAGCCTTCACGGCGGAATACGTCTTGCGCCTGCTGTGTGTGCGCCACCCGCTGCGCTATGCGCTGAGCTTTTACGGCCTGGTGGATTTGCTGGCGGTGCTGCCCACTTACCTCGCGATTTTTGAGCCCAGCTTGTATGCGCTGGTGGATGTGCGGGTGCTGCGCCTGCTGCGGGTGTTCCGCATCCTCAAGCTGCAGGCTTATCTGCAGGAATACATCAGCCTGGGCCGGGCCTTGCGAGCCAGCGGGCGCAAGATTTTTGTGTTCTTGTCGGCCGTGCTGATGGTGGTGCTGATCATGGGCACGGTGATGTTCATCGTGGAGGGGCCGGAGCATGGTTTCACCAGCATCCCGGTGGGCGTGTACTGGGCCATCACCACGCTGACGACGGTGGGCTATGGCGACCTGACGCCCAAGTCGGATTTGGGCCGCGCGATTGCCTCGCTGATGATGTTGATGGGCTGGGGCGTGCTGGCGGTGCCGACCGGCATCGTGACCGCCGAAATGAGCGCCCAGCGCTTTCAGTTCCCACCCAAAACAACAACGCGCTCCTGCCATGAGTGCCTGACCGAGGGGCATCAACCGGACTCGAAGTTTTGCCGCAACTGCGGGGCCAAGTTGCCCACGTATCACAGCGAGTGAATGACTGAATGAATGACTCAATGAGTGAATCGATGGAGGCCCAAGGGATGAGCAGGACGACGATGGTGCGCACGGCGGAAGAACTGGCGCAAGCCCAATTGCTGGCCTACAACGCGAAGGATCTGGAGGCGTTTGTGGCCTGCTACAGCGAGGATGTGCGGGTTTGGCGCTTGGCGAGCGGCGCGGCCATGCTGCCATTGCCTTTGCAGCCGCAGTTGCAGGGGCGTGCGGCCTTTCGTGAGCTTTACCGCCAAGGGCCTTTTGCCGCACCGCAAGTGCAGGCGGAAGTGACGCAGCGCATCGTGATGGGCGATACGGTGATTGACCATGAGCGGGTGCATGGCCGGGGTGAGGGTGTGCAGCAGGTGGCGGTGGTGTATCGATGCCGGGAGGGATTGATCGCGGAGGTGTATTTCTTCTTGCCTTGAAGGCTGGAGGGGGCTGGCGCGGCGGGCGTTACGCGGCGATTGCCTGCTTGGTTTTTGTCTTGCTTTTGTCGGTCTAACTGCCGGTTGGCGGAGTCGACGTTGGGTTGCCGGGATTTCGCCCCGGCGGGCGACCTACTTTCTTGTCCGGACAAGAAAGTAGGCAAAGAAGCCGCCCCGAATGCCTGGCCCCTGCGGGGTCCGCTGCGGTGCTCGGCTTCGCCGGGCCGCGCCCAACTCACTGCGCTACGCTCCGTTCAAACAAAGGGCGCGAAGTCAGCCCTTGAAGGCGCTTCGCGCCGCCCGTCGAATCCTGTGCTCCTCGCCCAGGCAACACGGGGAGCCCCAAACGGCTCGCTGCGCGTCGCCTTGGTCCAAATCCAAGTCCAAACCCAAGCTGAAACCGTAGCCGTAGTCATCAGCGCAGCGCGTTCAGCGCGCGCCCCTCAAGCCGATGCGCAGCGAGGCGTGACTGTATTCAGTCCCGTTGAGCCTGGGTGAGGAGCGGAAGGTTTCTTGGGCGTCGCGAAGCGACTTCAAGGGCTGGCTTCGCGCCCTTTGTTTGAACGGAGCGTAGCGCAGTGAGTTGGGCGCGGCCCAAGGAACCTGAGCACCGCAACGGACCCCGAAGGGGCCAGGCGTCGGGTCGCCTTCTTTTGCTTACTTTTCTTGGCGAAGCAAGAAAAGTGAGTCGCCTGCCGGGGCGAATTCCCGGCTGGGCCTTCGAGCCAGCACCACCTCACCGCAGCAAGCTCAAGCACCACCACCAATCGCCCAGAATTTGCTTATTACCAATGAATTCTTGGGGAATCGAGGGTTTTCACTAGGATGGCGGCCTTAGCCCAAAAAGGTCGGGCGCCCCACCCACCTGAACGCCCACTCATCCCCCCGTGATTGAACTCCAAGACATTCATAAAAGCTTCGGCGCCAACAAAAAAGGCGGCGGCAGCAATGCAAAACAAGTCGTCACCGCGCTGGACGGCATCAGCCTCAGCGTCAAAGCGGGCGAAGTGTTCGGCATCATCGGCCACTCGGGCGCGGGCAAATCCACTTTGCTACGCGTGCTCAATCTGCTGGAGCGGCCCGACAGCGGCAGCGTTCGCGTTGCCGGCCAAGACCTGCTGAGCCTGGACGACGCGCATCTGCGCAGCGCCCGCCAGCGCATCGGCATGATTTTTCAGCACTTCAATCTGCTGGGCTCGCGCACCGTGGCCGAGAACATCGCCTGGCCGCTGCGCATTGCCCACTGGCCGGCCGAGCAGATCGCCCCGCGTGTAGCGGAACTTCTGGCCCGCGTAGGCCTGGCCGACCAAGGCCACAAATATCCGGCCCAGCTCTCGGGCGGGCAAAAGCAGCGCGTGGGCATTGCCCGCGCCCTGGCCACCGGCCCGGAGCTGCTGCTGTGCGACGAAGCCACCAGCGCGCTGGACCCGCAAACCACCCGCGCCATCCTGGACCTGCTGGCCCAGCTGAACCGCGAGCTGGGCCTGGCCATTGTGCTGATCACGCACGAGATGGATGTGGTGCGCCGCATCTGCGACCGGGTGGCGGTGCTGGAGGCCGGGCGGGTGGTGGAAATCGGCCCGGTGGCCGAGGTCTTCTTGCACCCCCAGCACGCGGTGACGCGCCGCTTTGTGCAGGAAGCGGAAAAGATCGACGAGAACGAGCTGAACGAAGACTACGCCCATGTGCCGGGTAGCCTGCTGCGCCTGACCTTCCAGGGCGAACGCACTTACGAGCCCTTGCTGGGCGAGGTGGCGCGGCGCAGCGGCATCGACTTTGGCATCTTGCATGGCCGCATCGACCGCATCAAAAGCACGCCCTACGGTCAGCTGACGATTGCCGTCACGGGCGGTGACCTAGCCGGCGCGCAAGCCCTGCTGGCCGAGCGCGGTGTGCGCGTTGAAGTGCTGCGCTGATTGCCCTGACAACAAGAAGAAAAAGTAAGAACCATGACCGAAATTCTGCTGACCATGGACTGGGCCGAAATCGGCACGGCCAGCGTCGACACCTTGTTGATGCTGGGCGGCGCCCTGCTCTTCACCGCCCTGCTGGGCCTGCCTCTGGGCGTGTTGCTGTTCCTGCTGGACCGCGGCCAGTTGCTGGACTCGCCGCGCGCCTACGGCCTGCTCTCGCTGGTGGTGAATGTGCTGCGCTCGCTACCCTTTGTGATTCTGCTGATTTTGCTGATCCCTTTTACCTTGCTGGTGACGGGCACCTCGCTGGGCGTGGCCGGCGCCATCCCGCCGCTGGTGGTGGGGGCCACGCCCTTCTTCGCCCGCTTGGTGGAAGCCGCCTTGCGCGGGGTGGATCGCGGCATCGTTGAAGCTGGCCAGGCCATGGGCGCCAGCCCGCGCCAGATCGTCACCCAAGCGCTCTTGCCCGAAGCCCTGCCCGGCATTTTGTCGGCGGCGACGGTCACAGCCATCACCCTGGTGGGCTACACCGCCATGTCAGGCGTGATCGGCGGCGGCGGCCTGGGTGACCTGGCCATCCGCTTCGGTTACCAACGCTTCCAGACCGAGGTGATGCTGGTCACCGTGGCCCTGCTCTTGGTCTTGGTGCAGCTGCTGCAGATGCTGGGGGATTGGGCGGTTAGGCGGCTGAATCGCCGTTGAGCTGATTGGCCAATCCGTTTCACACCCAGCATTCAATTTCCCCCGAGCCACAAGCTCATTTTTCTCTTCCTCTTTTCCTTTCTCTCACCCACATCCAAAGGGAACATCCACATGAAGCGCAAGACCCCATCGACCCTGCTCACCGCCGTTCTGAGCGCCGCCCTCTTGAGCGTGGGCGCCAGCGCCTGGGCTGAGAAGCTGAGCATCGCCGCCACCGCCGTGCCGCATGCGGAGCTGCTGGAGTTCGTCAAGCCCGGCCTGGCTCAGCAAGGCGTGGAGCTGGAGATCAAGGTCTTCACCGACTATGTGCAGCCCAATGTGCAAGTGGCCGAGAAGCGCCTGGACGCCAACTTCTTCCAGCACAAGCCTTATCTGGCCGAGTTCAACAAGGGCAAGGGCACGAACTTGGTGCCCGTGGCTGCCGTGCATGTGGAGCCTTTCGGCGCCTACTCGACCAAGCACAAGAGCCTGGCCGACCTGCCCGTGGGCGCCACCGTGGCCCTGCCCAATGACCCCACCAACGGTGGCCGCGCCCTGGTGTTGCTGGCGCGTGCCGGCGTGATCAAGCTGAAGGACATCAACAACATTCTGGCCACGCCCAAGGACATCGTGGAGAACAGCAAGAAGCTGAAGTTCCGCGAGATCGAAGCCGCCACCCTGCCCCGCATCCTGCCCCAGGTGGATCTGGCCCTGATCAACACCAACTACGCGCTGGAAGCCAAGCTGACCCCGGCCAAGGACGCCCTGGCGATTGAGGGCGCGCAGTCGCCTTACGCCAATGTGTTGGTGACGCGTGCCGAGAAGCAAAACAGCGACAGCATCAAGAAGCTGGCCGCGGCCTTGCAATCGGCCGAGGTGAAGAAGTTCATTGAGACGAAGTACAAGGGCGCGGTGGTGCCGGCGTTTTGAGTTTGTAGTGTTGAAGTTGTCGGCGGGCAGACGTCTGCCGAGTTGAGTTCATTGCACTTAGCCTGGCTTGCCTAGTACTCGCGCATTTGGCGCTAGTGCGAAGGCCCAGCCGGGATTTCGCCCCGGGGGCGACTCACTTTTCTTGCTTCGCCAAGAAAAGTAAGCAAAAGAAGGCGACCCGACGCCTGGCCCCTGCGGGGTCCGTTGCGGTGCTCAGGTCCGTTGGGCCGCGCAGAACTCGCTTCGTTCACTGCGTTCACTCCGCTCAAACAGCTGCGCGAAGTCAGTCGACGAAGTCGCTCCGCGACGCCCAACGAACCTTCCGCTCCTCACCCAGGCTCAACGGGACTGAAGACAGTCACGCCTCGCTGCGCATCGGCTTGAGGGGCGGCGCGCTAAACGCGCCGCACTGATGCCTTCGGCGACAGCGACAGCGACAGCTACGGCTACGGCTACGACTTTGGTTTCGGTTTCAGGTTGGGTTGGGGTTTCGACCGAGGCGACGCGCAGC
Organism: Paucibacter sp. KCTC 42545; assembly: GCF_001477625.1. Lineage (NCBI taxonomy): Bacteria > Pseudomonadati > Pseudomonadota > Betaproteobacteria > Burkholderiales > Sphaerotilaceae > Roseateles > Paucibacter sp. KCTC 42545. The sequence goes on along the minus strand of NZ_CP013692.1, from coordinate 4,806,021 downwards.
GAGCCGTGTGGGGTTCCCCGTGTTGCCTGGGCGAGGAGCGCAGGCTTTGGCGGGCGGCGCGAAGCGCCTTCAAGGGCTGACTTCGCGCCCTTTGTCTGAACGGAGCGTAGCGCAGTGAGTTGGGCGCGGCCCGCCAAAGTCGAGCACCGCAGCGGACCCCGAAGGGGCCAGGCATTCGGGGCGGTTTCTTTGCCTTCTTTCTTGGGCGCCCAAGAAAGAAGGTCGCCCGCCGGGGCGAAATCCCGGCAACCCAACGTCAACCACGCCAACCGGCAGTTAGTCAGACACCTACCCAATGCCCAAACCAAGCCTCAAGCCACCTGAGGCAACGCCAACCGCTTGCTGCTCCGCGCATCAATCACCACCGTGTGTGCCGTCTTGTCCTGAATCGCCTGCCGGTTGCTGTCCCAAAACAGCTGAACAAAACCGGTCATGCCCGTCGCCATACCGGCAGCGTAGCCACCGTAGCGCTTGAAGCAAATCATCGGCGTCAGCGTCTTGCCGGTCAGCTCCACCACCTTCAGGCCCAGCAACTTCTTGCCCAGGGTCTGACCAGGCCACAAGACCGGCAGGATGGAGAAGTACAGCAGCGCCCAGAAATAGCTCAGGCCCACCTCGTTGATGATGCGCTTGAACTCGGCGCGCGGGTCAAAGTGATGTGCCTGAATCTCCGCTTGCTGGGCCTTGACCTGCGCCTCCAGGCGGGCGATGTGTTGGGCCTGCTTCTGTTGCTCTTGCTGCTGCACCATCAGCGCTGGAGCCGAAGCAGCGAGTGAACCAGGAGTTGAAGCACCCAGCGCTGCCGGATCAGCACTCACCTCAGTGGCAGCAACTTGAGCGCCACTGGCCGGCGCATCTTCGTTTTCATCGCCGTCGTTTGAGCCCGGCAGCGCTTTGCCGTACTTGACCGGAGCGGGTTCATGCAAATCATCCCAGGCCTGCGGCAGGCCAAGGCTCAGGCTGATGGCCAGCAAGATCCACAAGCCCACTGGCCGCCGCTTTGGTGCAGCAGCAGGGTTGGGCTGCGCAGCGCGATGCCGCAGCAGCAGCAAAAAGCCCGCGCCGATCGCCAGCAGCAAAAAGAAATTGCCCAGATTGGAAAAGGGCACCAGCACGGCCAGATCAATGCCCATGGCCAAAGCGCGCTGTTTGGGCGTGGCCAGGGGCAAGCCCAGCAGGCTGGGCGTCACATTCAGGTCTTCGGGCGTGACCCAGGCACGCGCGTCGAAGGCGGCGGGCAGGGATTCAGAGGCGGGGGGCGCTGTGTTCACGGCAGGTGCTGGCTTTGAAATTTGGCGCAAGCGTAGCGCATTGCACGCTGCGCGCCAGGCAGGCAGCGCCAGCAAAAAAACGGCTAGAGAAATTCAGCGCGGATGTCCACGCTGGACTGCTGACCCACCTCGTCCAGATGCTGGGCCAGCCAGGCCTGCGCTTGCGCCCGGCCGGCATCACGCAGGCGGCACAGAAAGGCCCAGTCGGTGTCCATCTTGGTAGTGACGCCTTGGGCGGCCATCAGCGCGTCGCAGCGGACGGAATGGATGCGCATGCGGCGGGCGTCGTGCGGGTCGAGCCGACCACGGTCGATCAGGCCGGTGACGAAGGCGATGGCGCGCATCTCGCGCATCAGCGAGGAGTTGAAGCTGATCTCATTGACGCGGTTGGCAATCTCGGCCGCGCTGCGCGGCACGCCTTTGCGCAGCACCGGGTTGACATGCACGATCAGTACATCGGCCGCCACATCGGCATAGATCAGCGGGAAGATGGCCGGGTTACCCATGAAGCCGCCGTCCCAGAAAAACTCGCCCTCGATCTCCACCGCCTGGAACAGCGTGGGCAGGCAGGCGCTGGCCAGCACCGCGTCAGGCGTGATGCCGCTGCCGGTGAAGACACGGATCTTGCCGGTCTCGACATTGGTGGCACTCAAAAACAGCTTGAAGGGCGCGTCCTGCTGCAAGGCATCGAAGTCGAACTGGCTTTGCACAATGGCGCGCAAGGGGTTGATATTGAGCGGGTTGAATTGGTAGGGCGAGAGCAGCTGCGTCATGGCCGAGGCCCACATCTGCAACGGCGACCATTCGGGCGGCAGCGCGTGGGACAGGCCATGCATAAAGGTCTCCAGCCAAGGCGCTGGCAGCAGCGGATTGACGCGCCCCGCCTGGGCCACGGCCGACCACAGCTCATGCAAGGCCTGGCGCGCACCATCCGGGCCGCCACGCCGCAGGCCGTCCGCCAGGGCCACGGCATTGAGGCTGCCGGCGCTGGTGGCGCTGACGGCATCGATGTGCAAGCCGCCGTCCGCCAGCAAAGCATCCAACACGCCCCAGGTGAAGGCGCCATGCGAGCCACCGCCTTGCAGGGCGAGATTGATCGCTTTGGGCTTGGCCATGACCGTGGCTGTGGGCTTGCGCGTGACGGGGCTGCTGCGTGGCATGAAGACTCCCGGGGGCCGTCGATGATGCATTCGAGTATGCCCGCAAGCCTGCATTTGTGTGACCCTTTGCGGGGTGACACACAGCAGTGCGTGAGCGCACCGCATGCTTCAGAATGACAGCAGTATTCATTCCCTCAGCCACTGCGTAGGCCCGCCATGAACGCCCAAGCTCACACCCACCGCCATGCCCGCCCCGCCTCGGCCCTGCTGCTGGCCGCCCTGCTGACCATGCTGCTCGGCGCCTGCGCCCAGCTACCCGGCAATTTCAGCGGTGTGCAGCCCGGCCTCAGCACCGGCGCCCAGCTGCGCGCGGCCCAGGGCCAGCCGGGCCGGGTCTGGCCCAATGCCGATGGCACGCAAACGCTGGAGTACCCGCAGCAGCCCTTCGGCACCCGCTGCATGATGATTACCGTGGATGCGAACGACAAGGTGCTGAGCGTGCTGGACGGCTTGTCGCCGCCGCAGCGCGCCCGCATTGAGGTGGGCATGAAGCCCGAACAAGTCAGCCGCATCCTCGGCCGCGAGCGCAGCCGCGTCTACTTCAGCAATAGCAATGAGGATGTGTGGGACTGGAATATCGAACCCGACCAAACGGGCTACCCCATGCGTTTCAATGTGCATTTCCAGAACGGCACGGTGCTGCGCACCAGCCAGAGCATGGTGTTCCCGACCCGGCCGTTCAGGGATTGAGCTGAGCTGAATGCCTCTCGCGTTCAGAACTTGTAGTTCAAGCCCACATTGGGCATCAAGCCGAAGCCCACTTCCTTCTTGCGTGTCTTGTAGTCGGCCGAGTACTGATAGCCCTCCACATTCTCGTGACCGTACGCATTGATCAGCTCGAAGGAGTAGCTCAGGCGCGGTGAGACGATCCAGTCGGCGCGCAGATCCAGGCGGTGGTAGGCCGGCAGGCGCTCGGAGTTGATCTCGCCGTAGACCGGCAGGATGCGGCCGCCGGCATCCGTGCGGCTGCCCACCACCGGGGTGGTTCGATTGCCGCTGTGATAACTCCACTTGGCGCCGAACTGCCAGCTGTCGGAGTATTTGTACTGGCCCACCAGATTGACCACCACCGGCTGGTCGTATTCGAAGCGGAACTGCTGGCCGGTCAAATCATTCTTGCGCTGCGCGCGTGACAGGCTCACCGAGGCCCAGCCGGAGAACTTGCTGTTGTTGATCGCATCCTTCTTGACGAAGAGCTCCAGGCCGGTGGCATCACCGCTGCCGCCGTTGATGTAGTTCAGCGCGGGGTCGCTGATGCCAAAGCCGCTGAGCTTCTTGACATAGGCCTCGGCCTTGACGGACCAGCCCTCGGGCAGGCGCTGATTGACGCCTACGACCGCCGCCTTGGCTCGCACATGTTCCAGCTTGGGGTTGCCTATGCCGGACAGGACCTGGGCGCCGTCGGGGAACTCATTGTGTTTGCCCAGGGCCAGGGTGAAGGTGGTGTTCTTCAGCGCACGCCATTCCAGGCCTAGGCGCGGCTCGGCATAGTTCTGCTTGAGATAGCCGTCGCGGGTGAAGTGCACGCCGAAGGTGGCAGCCAGCTCGGGGCTGATCTGCCAGCGGTCTTTGGCATAGAGATTGGCGTAGTTGACGGTCAGCTTTTCTTGCAACTTGACGCGCTGGCCGCTGCTGATGTCGCAGTTGGGATCGAACTCGGTGCAGCGCGCATCCAGCAGGTCCAGGCCCAGCTGGTATTTTTGCGAGAACAGAATCGTCCCCAGGGTCAGCTCATGATCCTCGGCCACGCGCAGGCGCAGCTGCTCGCGCACAAAGAGATTCTCGGTCTTGATGTCCACATCGGCCGCCAACCCTGCCTTGCTGCGGTTGCTGGAAGACCAATGGCCCACGGCCAGCTTGTTGCTGATTTGCGGGCTGATGCGGCTGTCCCACACCAGGGCCTGGGTATTGCTGCCGTACTTGGCCGAGGAGTCACCCACCAGCGCCGGCTGCTGCTGGCCCAGCCGCGTATCGGCCGGCACCGAGTAGTTGATTTCGTCCGCCGCGCCCAGGACGTAGAAGCTCAGCTCGTTGTCGGGGTTGAGCTTCCAGAGGTAGCGGCCCTGGTAGTCGTGGTACTTGGGCGCGGCGTAGATCAGGCCACTTTCTTCGTCGGTTTTCTTGCCGCGAATGAAGAGGTCGAAATAGCTGCGCTTGGCGGCGAAGTAAAAGCTTTGCGTTTCGTTGACCGGGCCTTCAAGCAGCAGGTCGGCGCCGGTCAGACTGGTGCTGATGCTGCCGCCGAATTTGTCCGTTCGCGGCTTGCGCAGCTGCACGTCGACGATGCCGCCATGCACATCGTCGTACTCGGGGCCGAAGGCGCCGGTGTAGAGGTCGAACTGCTGCACCAGATCGGCATGCACGGTGCTGACAAAGCCGCCGAGGTGGAAGACATAGCCCACCGGCAGAAAGTCGATGTAGTAGCTGTTGTCGCCGGGGCGCGAGCCACGAATGGCCGGCGCGGCATTGCCGTCGCTGGTCGCCACCACGCCGGGCAGGGTCTGCATGGCCCGCATCGGATCGTTGCCGCCGCCGGGCAGCTTGCTGAGTTCGTCCCGGGTCAGCACCTGCTTGCTGGCCTGCGGGCGGGCGGCGCTGACGGTGACCGGCGCGAGCTTTTCGGCATTGCCTTCTGATGCGCGTTCTGCGCTGCGTTCGGCAGCAGGCTCGGCGGCCGGCTCAGCATGGGCGGCCTGCAGCAAGGCCAGCAACAAGGCGGGCGCCAGGCAGGGGCGGGTTCGATGGGCGCGAATTTTCATGACAACTCTCAGGGCTTGCAGCCATGCCTCCCGCATGGTCTGGGGCTGCAAATGAACTGCAACGCGGCGCAGTCTCCCTGCGGAGAAGCCGCCGCGCAAAGCCCTTGGCCGAGGTAGCGCAGGCTGCACCGCCAGGGGGCGTTTGCCTGGGCTTTCAGCAGCAGCAGCGCCAGCTGCCTGGCCGACCTTGCTGCTGCGCAGTCAGCGCGCCTTGTGAACCCTCAGGCCGCCGGAGCTTGGGCGCTGAACCAGGCCGCCACCTGCTCACGCTGCGCCGGCGTGTAGTGCAGGCCCAGCTTGCTGCGGCGCCACAGCACATCGTCGGCGCAACCGGCCCACTCATGCTGCTGCAGATAGCGCAGCTCGGCCTCGAACAGACCGGGCGCCACTTCCGCGCCCAGGTCGCTGAGCTGGGTCGCCGAGCCCAGCAACTGCGTCAGACGCGCGCCGTAAGCACGCGCCAGGCGCCGCGCCAGCGCCACCGGCAAATAGGCATGGCGCAGGCGCAGCGCGGCCACCAAGGCCTCGTACTCCAGCTTGGGGTCCAGGCGCGGGCTGGGGCTTTGCGGTTTGATTTGCTGGCGTGAGATCCATTCCGAGAAATCACCGCCGGGCAAAAAGGCCTGCTCGGTCCAGGCTGCACGCCGCTCGCCACCCAGCATCTTGCCGACCAGATCGGCCGCGTCCTCGGCCAGCTTGCGGAAGGTGGTGATCTTGCCGCCCCACACGGTCAGCAGCGGCGCGCCGTCGCGATGGGTTTCCAGCAGATAGTCGCGCGTCACGGCGGAGGGGTCGCCCGAGGCGTCGTCCAGCAGCGGGCGCACGCCGGCATAACTCCACACCACATCGGCCTGCGTGACCGGCTTGGTGAAGTAACGGCTGGCTTGCTCGCACAAATACGCCACCTCGGCGTCCTCGATCTGCGCCTTGGCGAAGCCGTCCAGCGTGCTGCCGGGCACCTCCACATCGGTGGTGCCGATCAAGGTGAAGTCGCCCTCGTAGGGAATCGCGAAGACGATGCGTTTGTCGGGGTTTTGAAAGATGTAGGCATGGTCATGCTCGAAGCAGCGCTTGACCACGATATGGCTGCCCTTGACCAGGCGCAGGCTCTTGGTGGCCAGGGGCTCGCCCGCGGCCGGCAGGGCCACCTCGCGCAAGAAGCGTTCGGCCCAGGGGCCGGCCGCGTTGACCAGGGCGCGCGCTTGCACCACGCGTTCGCCCTGCGGGGTCTGGATGCGTGCCGTCCAGCCTTGGGGCCCGCGCTGGACGGACGTTACCGGGCTACGGCTGAGTAGCTCAGCGCCTTTGTCGCGCGCGTCCATGGCGTTGAGGATGACCAGCCGGGCGTCATCCACCCAGCCGTCGGAATAGACAAAACCGCGCCGGTACTGGGTCTTCAGCGGCGTGCCCAATTTGCTGCGCCGCAGATTGACGCCGCTGGAGCCGGGCAGCCACTCGCGCCGCGCCAGGTGGTCGTAGAGGAACAAACCCATGCGAATCATCCAGGCCGGGCGCATGGCCGCGTCATGCGGCATCACAAAGCGCAGGGCATGCATGATGTGCGGGGCGCTTTTGAGCAGCACTTCGCGCTCTTGCAAGGCCTTGCGCACCAGCGAAAACTCGTAGTACTCCAGATAGCGCAGGCCGCCGTGGATCAGCTTGGTGGAGGAAGACGAAGTGTGCGAGGCGAAGTCCTGCGCCTCAGCCAGCAGCACCCGCCAGCCGCGCCCGGCGAGATCGCGTGCAATACCCACGCCATTGATACCACCACCCACCACCAATACGTCAAAATCATTCATCACGCCATCCTAGCGCCAACGCCTGCGCCCTTCCTCATGACCACTTTTCTGCTCGCACTCGATCAAGGGACTTCCAGCTCACGCGCGATTGTTTTTGACGCGCAGGGGCAGATCAAGGCGCAAGCGCAGCGCGAGTTCCGCCAGCACTTCCCCCAGCCCGGCTGGGTCGAGCATGACGCCATGGAGATCTGGGACAGCCAGCTCGCCACCGCGCGCGAGGCCCTGGCCAAGGCCGGCCTGGTGGCCGCCGACATCAGCGCCCTGGGCCTGACCAATCAACGCGAAACCACCGTGCTGTGGAACCGCCAAACCGGCCTGCCCTTGCACCCGGCCATCGTCTGGCAAGACCGCCGCACCGCCGCGCTGTGCGCCGACCTGCGTGCGCAAGGCCTGACCCCCGTGGTGCAAGAGAAGACCGGCCTGGTGATCGACGCCTACTTTTCCGGCAGCAAGCTGAAATGGCTGCTGGACCATGTGCCCGGCGCACGCGAGCAGGCCGCGCGCGGCGTGTTGGCCTTCGGCACCGTCGACAGCTGGCTGCTGTGGCGCCTGACCGAGGGCCGGGTACACGCCACCGACGTGACCAATGCCTCGCGCACCATGCTCTTCAATGTGCACCGCAATGATTGGGACGATGAGCTGCTGCGCCTGCTGGACATCCCGCGCGAGGTGCTGCCGGCGGTGCACCCCTCCTCCCACCACTACGGCCAGGTGTCCGCAGCGCATTTGGGCGGTGAGATCGCCATCGGCGGCGTGGCCGGCGATCAGCAAAGCGCCCTGTTCGGCCAGGCCTGCTTCGAGGCCGGCATGGCCAAGAACACCTACGGCACCGGCTGCTTCATGCTGATGCACACCGGCGGGCAGTTCCAGACCTCGGCCAATGGCCTGATCAGCACCAGTGCCGCCCAGATTGACGCCAAGCCGCGCTACGCGCTGGAGGGCAGCGTCTTCATCGGCGGCGCGGTGGTGCAGTGGCTGCGTGACGGCTTGCAGGTGATCGAGTCCAGCGGCGCGGTGCAAGCCCTGGCCGCCAGCGTGCCCGACAGCGGCGGCGTGATGTTTGTGCCCGCCTTCACTGGCCTGGGCGCGCCCTACTGGAACGCCGATGCGCGCGGTGCCATCCTGGGCCTGACGCGCGGCAGCACCAGCGCCCACATCGCCCGCGCGGCGCTGGAAAGCATTGCCTTCCAAAGCGCCGCGTTGCTGCAAGCCATGAGCCGCGACGCGGTGGCCAAGGGCGGCATGGCGGTGTCTGAACTGCGGGTGGACGGCGGCGCTTGTGCCAACGACTTGCTGATGCAGTTCCAGGCCGATCTGCTGGGCATTCCGGTCGTGCGACCGCAGGTGATCGAGACCACGGCCTTGGGCGCCGCCTATCTGGCGGGCCTGAGCTGCGGGGTCTACGGCGGCTTGTCTGATCTGGCGGGCAACTGGCGCGCCGAGCGGGTGTTCCAGCCCGCCATGGGGCGCGAACAGGCGCAGGAATTGATGGCCAACTGGGAGCGCGCGGTGCGGCAGGTCTGCACCAACTGAACCCAAGCCCAAATGAAAAGACCCCCGCCGGTTGCCGGGCGGGGGTCAGGATTGGAGCTTGAACTCTAAATTACTTCAAGTGCGCCCAATCACCAAATGAAACGATGAAAGCGCATGGAGACAGTCGGCGCGCCGAGTTGCGTGCGCCCGAGTGACTGTTGATCGAATAGCCCGAAGGCGATTCGTAGCCATGCCAAACCTGGCTCTCCACGCTGAGCGAGGATGTGCCTCTAGCCCGACTGATTCATGAGGCCAAGTGCAATGGCGCACTGCTCATGGCATGCAAGGCTGCGCGCTCTTGGCAGCCGGCAAATTCCTTCCACCATGCCCGGTTTGTCCCCTGTCTGGCGGGCAGACCCTCGATGCGAAAAGGCAACTCGAAGGGTTTATCCCTGTGCTTGTTTGGTGGGGCCCGAGTGAAGAATTACCGACCGAACTTTACGGTCCGGAATTCCCTGGGCGGCGGTCGACGCGACATCGCCATCCCAATTCAACACCGTTGACCAAACTTGACTGGAGCTTTTGATGATTAAGCGAACACGACTTTGCCGTGCCTTGGGACTCATCTACGCGAGCGGGCTGACGCTGATGGGCAGCGCCGCCGTGGCGCAAACCACGCTGGAGCGGGTGGAAGTGACCGGCTCCTCGATCAAACGAATTGACGCCGAGACCTCGGTCCCTGTCACCGTCATCAACCGCGCCGCCATCGACAAGTCCGGCGCGTCCAATGTGCAAGAGTTGGTCAACGGGCTCAGCTCCAATAGTGGCGGCGGCCGCTCCATGGGCGAGTCCATCGGTGATAGTGACGCCACCGGTCAGGCCGGCGCTTCCATGCGCGGCCTGGGCCGCGAACGTACCCTGGTGCTGCTGAACGGCCGCCGCCTCACCCCCTATCCTTTCGCGGGGCAAGGCGTGGACTTGAACGCCATTCCACTGGCCGCCATCGAGCGCATCGAAGTGCTGCGTGACGGAGCCTCGGCCATCTACGGTTCCGACGCCATCGGCGGTGTGATCAACTTCATCACCCGCAGGGACTTTCAAGGCGGCGACATCACGCTCTCCTACGAATCGCCCGCACAGAAGGGCGGCAAAGTACGTGGCATCAACGGCGGCTTTGGCTTTGGCGACTTGAGCAAGGACAAGTTCAATGTCCTCGGCACGCTGAGCTACGAGAAATACGATGTGATTCGAGCGGCCGACCGTGATTTCGCCAAGACCGGCAACCGCCCTGACCTGGGCGTGGTCAAGTCCTCGGGCAATAGCTTCCCGGCGAATTCCTATCTCAACGACAGCTATATCGACCCCGTAACGGGCAAGGACAAGGCCGGCTCCTTTGTGCCAGGCGTCTCTGGCTTCCCCACCTGCAGCCCGCCGGACAGCTTCAAGGGCGGCTCAAACTGCCGCTACGACTACACCAGCAAAATCGACATCTCGCCCGCCTCCGAGCGGCTGGGTGGGCTGGCCCGCGCGACTCTCCAGGCAGCGAACGACCACACTTTGTTCGCCGAATTCGCCTACTCCAAGAACGAAATCACCTTCGGCTCATCGCAAACGCCGTCCAGCACGACAGGTCGGCCCGACTACCTCTACCCAGCCGGCGGCAAGTACTACCCCACTGCCGCCGTGGACGCCACCTTCCCTGGCTACCGCGGTGACCTGGTGATCGCCTGGCGCATGGTGGATGGTGGCCAGCGCCTGACCAAGACCACCAATGACATGACGCGTTTCCTCGTCGGTGCCGAGGGCAGCGTCGCCGGCTTCGACTACAAGCTGGGCTTGATGAAGGCCAAGGCCAAGGCAGTGGAGACATTCCTGACTGGCAATTTTTCCGACACCGAGTTGGTCAAGGTCTTGAAGACCGGCAATGTCAACCCCTTCGGCCCCAATGACGCGGCCGGACTGGCCTTGTTGAAGACTGCGGAACTGTCAGGTGAGAATCGCCGCTCGGAGACCACCACCGATGGCTTCGACTTCTCCCTCACCAAGGAGTTGTTTGCCCTTTCCGGCGGCAACGCCGCCTTGGCTGTAGGCATGGATCTGCGCAAGGAGAAGTACCTGGACGGCTACTCCGAGATCGCTGGCTCGGGTGACATCGTCGGCGGTTCCGGAAATGCAGGCAAAGTTCAGGCCGAGCGCGCTTCACAAGGCTTTTATGCTGAGCTGAACATGCCAGTTCTGAAGGCGGTGGAATTGAATCTGGCCTTGCGCCATGACCGCTACAACGGGTCCAAGGGTGAGTCGCGGGATGGCAAGTTTGACACTCCCGATGCCTCATCCACCAGCCCCAAGCTGAGTGTGCGCTGGAACCCGCTCCAGACCTTGTTGTTCCGGGCCTCGGTGGGCAAGGGATTCCGCATGCCCGCGCTGGACAATCTCTACAAGCCCAGGGCTGGCACCAATCTGGGTGGCAATTTCAATGATCCTTACTACAACACCCTGGTGGGCTGCTCCGTCACACCCAACCCCAATTACTGTGACACGCAGCTGACGGCTTACAACAATAGCAACCCCAAGCTCAAGCCCGAGAAGTCGGAGACTCTGGCGCTGGGCATGGTGTTCGAGCCGGTCAAAGACTTGTCGCTTGGCGTGGACTATTTCGATATCAAGCTCACCGACGGTATCAGCAATGTGACCGGCGACGACATCATGAAGGACTGGTACAAGAACCAGACCGGCCCCACCACGAGCAGCTCGGGTTACGCCTCTCGCTTGGTCTTGAATGCGCAGGGTTATCTGGACTACGTCAATGCGTCGATCGAGAACGTCAGCAAGCAGCGCGTTTCAGGCTTTGACCTCAGCGCCAAGTACCGTTTCAAAACCGACGTGGGCAGCTTCACCCCGGGTTGGGAGGCCACCCTGCTGACGCGCAGCAACAAGACCAATGTGGTCACCGGTGAGTTGGTGGAGAACCTGGGCAAGTACGACAAGGGCGGCCCTATCCCCAAGTTCAAACAAAACATCTCCTTGGACTGGGATGGTGGTGCCTGGGCTGCCGGCCTCAACTACTTCCGCCAAAGTGGTTATGAAGACTATGACCGCGTCAAGCAAGTCAGCGCTTACGATTTGTGGAGCCTGCAAGGTCAGTACAAGGGCTTTAAAAATCTGAACTTCACCGTGGGTGTGCGCAATCTGCTGGACAACAAGCCGCCGGTTACCGTGCAGGAAGACTACTTCCAAGTGGGCTTCGACCCCACTTACGCCGATGTGAAGGGCCGCACCTATTACCTGCGGGCGAATTACAAGTTCTGACGGTTTTTCCAAGAAAGCAAGCAAGCAGGCAGGCCTTCGGGCCTGCTTTTTTTGATCGATAGGAACGGCATGCACTACATCAACCCAGACTTGGACACGGCAAGCTTGTCCGCGACTTTTCAGCGCGAAGGTCGGGTCTTGATTCGCGACTTCTTTGAGCCGGTGGTCATCGAGGCACTCGCGCGCGCGGTCGATGGCATCGACTGGTCACTGAGCTTTCGCGATGCTGGGGGCGACCGTCTGCTGTCGGGCGAGCAACTGAGCCAGCTGAACCCCGAACAGCGCGCCGCCCTGGCCGATGGCATACACAAGCTGGCCGGCCAGGAGTTCCAGTTTTCCTTCTATACCGACTCTTTGGTGGCCGCAGCCAAACGCGGGGATTCGGATTTGCTGACGCGCTTCATGCGCTGGATGGCCGATGAGCAGTTCATGGTCAAGATTCGCGAGATCAGCGGGGTGCAGGAGATCAACCGCGTCTACGCCCAGGCCACCATGTACACCCGCGGCAGCTTTCTGGTGGTCCATGACGACCACGTGGACAACGAGAATCGCCGCCTGGCCTATGTGATCAATCTGACCCGGCACTGGCGGGCGGACTGGGGCGGCGCGCTGAGTTTTTGCGCGCCCGACGGCAGCATCAGTGAGAGCTTTTTTCCGCACTTCAACTCCCTCTCCCTGTTCCGCGTGCCGCAGAGCCACTTCGTGTCCTATGTGCCGCCCTTTGCCCAAGGCGAGCGCACCGCCATCACCGGCTGGTTGATCGCCGCCTGAGGCGAGATGGCCGTGCCAGGCCTCAGGCTTTTATCCTGGCCGTATAGGCCTCATGCCAGGCCGCGATGCTGCTGACCATGGGGGCGATCTCGCGGATCAGGGCAGTCAAGGCAGCAGGCACTTGCGCGGGGTCGCCACGGCCGCCGGCGGCCGTCTCCAAACTTTCGGCACTTTGCGCCAGCCGAGAAAGGCCGAGATTTCCTGACAAGCCTTTAAGCCGGTGCGCCGCGCTGGCCAGCGCGGGCAGGCCGGAGATGCGCGCTTCCTCGAACACGCTTTGGTACTGCGCATACTGCTTGGCAAAGGTGCCCAGCAATTTGGCCAGCAATTCCTGCCGGCCAGCGCAGCGGGTCAGCGCGGCTTCGAAGTCACAGCCTGGCAGATCGGGCCAGAAGCTGGTGCGCGCCGCAGGCGCGGTAGGCACAGTCGGCGCTGTCGGCACGGCCGAGTCTTGCGACTCGGTCGACACGCTGGTCGGCGGACTGGCCGGCGCCATAGCCGGCGCCCTAGGCTGCACATCTGGCGCCGCATCCAAGGGCACCAGCTGCGATGGGCTGATCGCGTCGGCAGCACGGCGCGGCAAGTCATGGCTGTGCTCAAGCAAGGCCTGCATCAGCTCGGCCTGGTCGATTGGCTTGGTGACATGGCCCAGCATGCCCGCCGCCACGCATTTGCGCCGCTCCTCCGGCAGGGCATGGGCGGTCAGGGCAATCACGCGCAGCCGGGGTGCCATTTGATGCAGGCGGCGCGTGGTCTCGTAGCCATCCATCTCGGGCATTTGCACATCCATCAGCACCAAGTCATAGCCCTCGGGCCCGGCCTCGCCAAGGCGGGCCAAGGCCTGCTCGCCGCTGTCGGCGCTCATCACCTCGGCACCGGCCAGGCACAGCAGGTCTTGCAGGATCTCGCGGTTGATGTCCACATCGTCCACGATCAAGATGCGCAAGCCGCGCAGCAAGTCCGGCGGCACCGCCGCATTGATCAAGGGCTGAGCATGGGCCTCGCCGCTGACCACCACACAGGGCAGGCGCAGGGTGAAGCAAGAGCCCTTGCCCACTTCGCTGCTGACGGTAATCTCGCCGCCCATGGCCTCGGCCAGGCGGCTGCTGATGGACAAGCCCAGGCCGGTGCCGCCGAACTGGCGGGTTACTGAACTGTCGGCCTGCTCGAAGGCTTTGAAGATGCGCGCCTGCTGCTCCGGCGCAATGCCCACACCAGTGTCTGTGACGCTCAGGCGCAGGCCATCGGCCGCTTGCGTCACGCCCAGCGTGACCCGGCCCTTGTCGGTGAACTTGATCGCATTGGCCAGCAAGTTGACGAGGATCTGCGTGACCCGCAAGGCGTCGATGGCCACCCAATCCTCGGCGACCTCATAGTCCAAGCGCAGGCGCAGATGCTTGGCCTCGGCGCGCTCGGCCACCAGGTCCAGCACCTCCCTGGCCAGGTGGCTGAGATTGCAGGGCAGCGGGTCAATTTCCAGCTTGCCGCTTTCGACCTTGGAGTAGTCCAGGATGTCGTTGATGACACTGAGCAAATGGCGGCCCGAGCGGGTGATGCGCTCGAAGCCGCTGCGCGCTGCCGCCGGGTCGCCGGCACGGCCCACCCCCAGCTGGGCCAGGCCCAGCACCGCATTCAAAGGCGTGCGGATCTCATGGCTCATATTGGCCAGGAATTCGCTCTTCACCCGCGCCAGATGCTCGGCCTCGTCTTTGGCCAGGCTCAGCTCGCGCTGCAAGCGCTTGAGCGAGGTCACATCGGTGCCCAGATTGAGCAGGGCATAAGTGCGCTTGCGTGCATCCAGCAGCGGCACAGTGGTAACCAGATAGTCGTGCATGCCGTCGACCGGATGCATGATTTGGCGCTCGGTGGTCATGCTGGCCTTGCCGGCGATCAGCTGGGCGTCGGTATCAGCGATTTCGGCCGCAATCTCGGCGGGCATGAAGTGGCGGGCGCTCAGGCCCAGCACCTGCTCGCGCCCGTGGCCGGTGGCCAGCTCGAAGCTGCGGTTGAGCAAGGTGTAGCGGCCCTGACAGTCGCGGATGCTCAGGGTGATGGGCAAGGCCTCGATGATGTCTTGCAGGCGCTGCTTCTCGGAGATCAGCTCGTGCGTGCGCTCATTCACCTGCTCTTCCAAGCGGGCGCGCTGCACGCGCAGCTCGTTCTCGGCGCGCAGGCGCTCGGTGATGTCGTGGGCGAAGGCCACCACAATGGTTTCGCCACACACATGCAAGCGCTCCAGCTTGATGTCCCACCAGATCGGTGTGCCGTCACGGTGGCGGGTTTGCCATTCGAAGTATTGCGCCCCCTGCGACAAGACCTCGCGCATATGCGCCAGCCCTTGCTCGCGCGAAAAAGGGTCGCCCGGAAAGAACAAGCTGGCATCCAGCTCGCTGATGCGCTCGCAGCCGTGCTTGAGCAGGGTTTGCGCATTGGCGAAGCGCAGCTGGCCGGTTTCGCCGTCCAGGATCAGGGTGCATGACAGCGAATGGTCCAGCAGCACGCGCATGCGGTCATCGCTGGCCCGCAACTCCTCTACCGCGGTTTGCTGCGCACGCAGCGTGTCGGCCAGCAGCTGGCGCGAACTGTCCAGCGACAGCATGACCTCTCGGAACAAAGTGCCATGGCGCAGCGCCAGCCAACCCACCACCAGGGCGCACATCACCAGCACCACCGCAAAGCTGGCCAGCGGGGGGAAGGTGTTGGGCTCCACCTTGCCCAGCAAATCCTGCTCCTGCATGAACCACAGGCCCAGAATGCCCAGCACCGTCAGAACGGTGCCGCGCACTGCCGCCCCCGGGCCCAGCAGCAGGCCCACCACTGCCAGCAAGGCCACCAAGGTGGCCATGCCGGAGGAGTACAAGCCGGTGCCGTAATAGGCCGCCGCCCCCAGTTGTAGAGCCAGTGCCGACCAACAGAAAAACAGGGTGCCGGCGCGCACACTGACGCGGTGGAGCAGGCCCAGCGACACCAGCGCAGCCCCCAGGTACAGCATGCCCGCAGCCATGCGCTGCAGGCGTGCCGCCCAGCTCAGCTCCGTCAGCATCAGCTTGGCGGCCAGAAAGGCCAGCACCCCCAACACCACCAGCAGCAAAAACACGCTGGCGCTGCGTTTGACGCGATCTTCCAGCCTGAGCTCGAAGTCCCTCAGCGTTTGCTGACGGCGTTGCCACGCCTTGGCACCACCCAATTCGAGTTTGGGCATGCTGCTGGGATCGGGGGGCGGGGCTTGCAAGCGCTGCTCCTCACCTGCGTGGCGCGGCCACTCAAACTTGCTGGTTCAGCTTGTCGATCACCCGCGCCAGGAACTGCTCCACCTCATGGCTTTGGCTGAAGGTGGTCATCACCGCATCCATATGCTGTTTGATGATGGTGCTGAGGTGGTCCTCTTGCGAGTGCGTCAGGCCCAGGTGCATAAAGCTGCTCTCAACCTGAGACGCCAGGCTCTCGAAGGTCGCCTTGACCTCCTCGATCTGCTTGTGATTGCGGGCCGAGATATCGGCCAGGGCATTGCGGGTCATGGCCACCAAATGACGCACATCGGCCAATTCACGCGCCGCCATCTCGGTGTCCAGCGCGGCCACGCGCACCAAGGCGCCCTCCACCAACATGGCCACGTTGTCGATGGCGCGGCCCATGCGCTCGGACTCGGCCTTATCCATCTCGATCGCGCTGCGGTCCATGCGCAGGTCGCGCACAAACACGATCACATTGCCATAGCTGAAACTGGTGTGCGCGCCCAGGGCGCGAATGCGCGCGCCGTCAGTCTGGGTTTGTAGGTGGTCAAGAATCGAATTCTCCAAGGCGCTGCACAGCCCGCGTGGATTGACCGACAGGTTCTCGCCGCGGCCGCGGATGCGCAGGCAGCCCTGTAAGGCATAGCGCTCCAAGGCGTCGAAGAAGGCCTTAGCCACGCCGGCGTAGTCTTTGCACACGCCCAGCTGACGCTGGTATTCCAGCACCACACCGGCCTCGCCCACCATATCGGCGGTGGAGAGCACGGCACTCATCACCTCATCGAGCTGGCCCGCCAGTTCACGCTGCTTGTCACGGCCGGCCAGCACCAGGCCGATCTTGGCCTGCAGCTCGGCAGCGTCAAAGGGTTTGGGCAGATAGTCGGCGCCACCGGCCGCATAGCCTTGCAAGCGCTCTTCGATGCTGGTGCGGGCGGAGTGGAAAATCACCGGGATCTCCGCCAGCTGCCAGTCGGCCTTGAGGCGGCGACAGGTCTCGTAGCCGTCCAGCCCGGGCATGTCCACGTCGAGCACGATCAGGTCGAAGACCTCGGTCGCGCAGCGCGCTAAGGCCTCCTCGCCACCGGTGACGCACGTCACTTGATACGCGCCCTCTAGCGTGGCTTCCAACATTTGGAGCGTTAGCTCGTCATCGTCCACCAGCAAAACGCGTGAAGATCCAGGCATAGGAGACCCCCTGATGACAACGGCAAATGGCAGTTGATCATCGCATAGGCCCGGCCGGCGCCAAACTTGTGCAACAGGGGAAATTTGCCCTCAAGGCAACAGCGCCCCTGCCTGCGAGGCAAGGGGCGCGCCTGTTTGCGATGGATGGCGGTGGGCTGGGCGGCCTAGGACGTTGGCCGGGTCAGAAGCCCAAGCTCTGGCCCACGCCCGCCAAAGTCGCCACGCCCAAGGCGGCGAAGATCAGCGCTGCAATGCCATGGACCAGGCGCACGGGGATCTTGCCGGCCATGCGGTCGCCCAAGAAGACGGCCGGCACATTCGCAATCATCATGCCCAGCGTCGTGCCCGCCACCACCGCCACAAAGGCGTTGAACTGGGCCGCCAGGGCGACGGTGGCGATCTGCGTCTTGTCGCCCATCTCGGCCATGAAAAAGGCCACGATGGTGGTGCCCAGCACGCCCAGCTTGAGCTTGCCGCCACCTTCCACTTCTTCATCGATCTTGTCCGGGATCAGCGTCCACACCGCCATGGCGATGAAGCCTAGACCCAAGACCCAGCGCATGGTCATGGGGCTGACCTGGGAGGTGATCCAGGCGCCGAGCGCACCGGCGCCGGCATGGTTGACCACGGTGGCAATGAAGATGCCCAGGCAGATCGGCAGAGGTTTGCGGAAACGTGCGGCCAGCAAAAAGGCGAGCAACTGGGTTTTGTCACCGATTTCGGCCAGGGCGACGACACCGGTAGAGACGAGGAAGGCTTCCATAAGGCTATGCGACTTCTTTCTTCTGCGGCCGGTGCTTGTTGCTCAACACGAAAAACCATTGACCACACCGAGACCAGCCGCGATGCAGGTCGATGTGGTCAAAGGTCTTGCCAGGTGTTGGAACTTCGGTACTGCGCGCGCCATGGTCATGTGGACCAAGTGTGTTGACGCGGGCCCGCCGGATCTAATCCGGGCGGCGGCTACTCCCCAATGACAGGCCAGAGTTTACCCTAGCCCCTTGCCTTGGCCGCGCGCGTGCCGGGCCGCATCCCTTAGGCTATGCGCTCCAACTCCCGCATCTGCGACAAATTTCATGCAATTCGCCTACACCATTGTTTATGTGGCCGATGTGGCCGCCTCCCTGGCCTTCTTTGAGCAAGCCTTTGGACTCAAACGCCGCTTTCTGCATGAGTCGGGCGCCTACGGCGAACTCGATACCGGCGCCACTGCCCTGGCCTTTGTGGATCATGAAACCGCCCGCGACAGCGTGGGTTGCGACTATGTGGTGGCGGCCAGCAGCGCCGCGCCGCTGGGGATTGAGATTGGCTTCGCCTGCGCCGATGTGGCCGCTGCCTTCGAGCGCGCCGTGGCCGCAGGCGCCACCGCGCTCAAAGCACCGCTGACCAAACCCTGGGGCCAGACGGTCGCCTATGTGCGCTGCCCCGACGGCACCCTGGTGGAACTGTGCACGCCGATGGGCTGATGCGCGGGCTCGGGCCCAAGAGTCGCGCTCAACTGGCCGAGTTGGGCATTCATGACCTGGCCCAGTTGCGCCAGCAAGATGCCTACGCGCTCTATGCCCGCCTCAAGGCGCAGTGGCCGGCCGCCAACCTCAATCTGCTTTACGCCCTGATGGGTGCGCAGGAAGACCGCGACTGGCGCGACATCGCCCGGCAGCGCCGCAGCGAAGTCCTGCTGCGCCTGGACGATATGGGCCTGGCACCCAAATGATCAAACGCCCCACCCTCGCCTGAGGGGGCGCGCAAATCCAGCCATGGATCCAGCGGCAGACGCCGATTGACAGCGGCAGGTAGACCGGGTGGAATGACCTGAGCACCGCCTCCCCGGGCAGTGACCGAGTGATTTGCCGAAGCCATCCATGTCAGGTTCCCGGAACGCTCTCCACTCCGCCAGCCCTGCGCAAGCCGATTACGCGAGCAAGCGCAGGCAACTCTTTGCGGGTGTCGGCGCCATCATCGCCCTGGCCTGCATCATGGCCTTGGCCGCCCTGTTCTACCTGAAACGCGATGCCGAGCAGCAGGCGCAAAGCTCGACGCAACATCTGGCCCGCTCACTGGTCCAGACCTTCGACGGCATGATCGATATGCTCGACCTGGCGCTGCAGGACACAGTGGACGAATTGGCGCGCCAGCACAGCCAGCCGCAGGTCGATGCGCAGCTCGTCAATCGCTACCTGATCAAGGTCAAAAATCGCCTGCCCAATGTGTCCTTTTTGCGGGTCACCGATGCGCAGGGACAGGTGATCTACGGCCTGGAGCCCTCCGCGGCGCCGGCCAATATGGCTGACCGGGAATTCTTCAAGCAGCTGCGCGACGCGGCCACGCCCGATGTCGGGCTGGCGGTGGCCAATCCGGTGCTTTCCAAAGTCAGCAAGCGCTGGGTCTGGACCTTCGCACGCCGCATCAACGGGCCAGACGGCCGCTTCGACGGCACCGTCTACGCTTCCATTTACATCGATGACATCGAGCACCTGCTCAGCCATATTCAACTCGGGCGCGGGGGCTCCATCGCCCTGCGCGACCGCGACCTCGGGCTGATCGCGCGGCAAACCTTCGAGCTGAGCAATCCGATCCCGATTGGCAGCCGGGTGCTGTCCAATAACTTTCGCCTGGCCTTGGCGGGGCATCCGGACGAAGGCGCTTATGTCGCCGACGCCAGCAGCCTCGATTCGGTCAGCCGACGCCACAGCTACCACCGCAGCCTGAAGTACGGTTTTTTGGTCAATGTCGGCACCTCCACCGATGCCATGGCCCAGGCCTGGTTGCCCAATGCGCTGGGCGTGGGCCTGCTGGTCGGCATGTTCGCCCTGGCCTTGGCTGTCTTGGCACGCCAGATCGACCATTCGTGGCGAACGCAGGATCGCTTGATCCTGCAGCTGCGCGCCCACACCGAGCAACTGGCACAGCAGCACCAGGAACTTGCCGGCAAAGAAGAACAGCAGCGCCAGTTGTTGACCAGCTTGCACACCGGCATCGTGGTGCACGCCACGAACACCCGCATCCTGTTTTGCAACCCCGCCGCAGCCACCATCCTCGGGCTCAGCCAAGCCCAGATGCTGGGCAAAGATGCCATCGATCCCAGCTGGTGTTTTGTTGACTGTGAGGGCCAAGCCCTGGCGCCCGAGGCCTATCCCGTGAGCCTGGTATTGGCCAGCGGTCAGGCCTTCGTCGACATGGTCATGGGCGTGCGGGTGCCGGGTGAGAGCGAGCTGCGCTGGGTCATGATCAGTGCCTTTGCCGAGCGGGACGACGCCGATCAAGTCCAGCATGTGGTGGTGAATTTCCATGACATCACCGAGATGAAGAATGCTGAGTCGCGGGTCTGGAGCGAGGCCAACTTCGACGCGCTGACCAAGCTGCCCAACCGCCGCCTGTTCCAGGACCGGATCGGCCAAGCCATCAAGCAATCGCACCGCGACCACAACCGCTTCGCCCTGCTCTTCATCGACCTTGATCACTTCAAGGAGATCAACGACACCATGGGTCACGACGTCGGCGACCAATTGCTGATCGAGGCCGCCCAGCGCATCCGCGCCACCGTGCGTGACTACGATACCGTCGCCCGCCTGGGCGGCGATGAGTTCACCGTCATCCTGACCGAGCTGCACGAAACCGAGGCGGTCGCCCAGGTGGCCGAGAAGATCATCAATCGGGTGTCAGAACCCTATTTGCTGCGCGACATTGAGTCCTATGTCTCCGCCAGCATCGGCATCGCGCTCTACCCCGACGACGGCAGCACGCAGATCGAGCTGACCAAGAACGCCGACCAAGCCATGTATGCGGCCAAGAGCAGCGGCCGGCAATGCTTCCGCTTCTTCACCAAGCCGATGCAAGAGGCCGCCATGCTGCGCATGCACATGGCCACCGATCTACGCCGCGCCCTGGGCAGCGGGCAGATCGAACTGCATTACCAACCCATTGTTGACCTCGCCACCGGCCATATCCGCAAGGCCGAGGCCCTGCTGCGCTGGCGCCACCCGGACAAAGGGCTGATCTCGCCGGCCGACTTCATTCCGGTGGCCGAAGAGACCGGCATCATCCACGAGCTGGGTGACTGGGTCTTCCATCAAGCCGTGCTGCAGGTGAAGCAATGGACCCGCAAATACGATCCCGCCTTCCAGATCAGCATCAACAAATCACCCGTGCAGTTCAGCAGCGAGCGCCCCGACCACCGCGACTGGATCGACCTGCTGAGCGAGCACGGCGTGCCGGGCCACAGCATCACCATCGAGATCACCGAGGGCGTGCTGATGGGCAATGACGCCCGTGTGGCCAAGAGCCTGCTGCAGTTCCGCGATGCCGGCGTTGCCGTGGCCATCGACGACTTCGGCACCGGTTACTCCTCGCTGTCCTACCTGAAGAAGTTCGACATCGATTTCCTCAAGATCGACCAGTCCTTCACCCACAATCTGCGCGAGGACTCCACCGAATTCGCCCTGTGCGAGGCGATTGTGGTGATGGCCCACAAGCTGGGCATCAAGGTGATTGCCGAGGGCGTGGAAACCGAGGCGCAAGCCCAGTTGCTCAGCCGCATGGGCTGCGACTTCGGGCAGGGCTATTTGTTCTCGCCCGCACTTGCAGCGGCGGACTTTGAGCGCCTGCTGCAAGCCGGACCTGCAGGTAGAGCCAGCCAAGCTGGCGAGCGCGCGATCAATTGAGGTGGCGAGCCTTCGCCGCCAAGCCTCAATCCCTGATCAATCAGCCAGGGCAGACAGCAACATGCCCTTGGTCTCGATGAAGCTCACCACCTGATCCAAGCCGCTCAGGGTCTTCAGATTGGTCATCACGAAAGGCTTGTCCGCCCCGCGCATGCGCAAGGTGTCAGCGGCCATCACGTCGAGGTTCGCGCCGACATGGGGTGCCAAATCTGTCTTGTTGATCACAAACAGATCGCTCTTGGTGATGCCGGGGCCGCCCTTGCGGGGAATCTTCTCGCCGGCCGCGACGTCGATGACGTAGATGGTCAGATCACTCAGCTCGGGGCTGAAGGTGGCGGCCAGGTTGTCACCGCCGGATTCAATGAACACCACATCGGCGTCGGGGAACTGGGCCAGCATGCGGTCGATGGCTTCCAGGTTGATGGAGGCATCTTCACGGATGGCGGTGTGCGGGCAGCCACCGGTTTCCACGCCCATGATGCGTTCGGCAGGCAGCGCGCCGCTAACTGTCAGGATGCGCTGATCTTCCTTGGTGTAGATGTCATTGGTGATGGCCACCAAATCCCAGCGCTCGCGCATGGCCTTGCACAGCATTTCCAGCAAGGTGGTCTTGCCGGAGCCGACCGGGCCGCCGATGCCAACGCGCAGCGGCGGCAGCTTCTTGCGGCGATTCGGGATGTGGTGCAGAGGCGTGGTGCTGGAGAGGCTCATGATCAGGATCGAAACAGGCGGGAGTACTGGGTTTCATGCCGGGCCGAGAGAATGGCCAACATGGGCGAAAAGACTTGTCGCTCGACGTCTGACAGGCTGATGGCCTGGGCCACCGCCGCCGGGATTTCGGCCGCCAGGCGGCTGAGCACACGCTGGCCGGCACTCTGCCCCAGCGGCACCGATTTGATGGCGGCCTGCACCATGTTCTCGGCCCAACCGAAGGCATAGGCCAGCAAGCCGTCTTGGGCGGGCGCGCCGCTCGCGGCCAGGGCCAAGGCCATCACCACCGGATAGCTGGGCGTACCTCCCAGCTCGGTGCAATGCTGCAGTTGGGCCGGCGTGGCGGTATCGTGATTGCGCAGCCAAGCCAGCAGAGAGCGGCCCATTTGCTCGGTTTGCAGGCGGAACTCCAGGCTCTCGCGGGTCTGCAGCACCCAGTCGTTGAGGCGCTGCAAACGCGCCACGTCAGCGGCAAGCCAGGCCGAGTGCGCCTGCGCCACCAGGGCCAGATCGCCACGCGCCAGGCTCAGGCCCAGCTGGGCCGACAGCCACTGCGCGGCCGAGGCTTCGTCGCGCACCTGGCCATGGTCCACCGCGGCCTCCAGGCCCTCGGAGTAAGAAAAGCCGCCCACCGGCAAGGCCGGCGAGGCCAGCCAGAGCAATTGCAAAAACGCGCTACTGGGGGCGGCGACTGACATCAGCTGTGCCCATGTCCGTGGTTGCAGCCTGGGCCATGCACATGCGGGGCCGGCGCTGCAGCATTCACCGCGATCTTGACGGGGATGCTCACCGGCTTGGGCGCAGCGGGCGTATGTGCATGCGCATGGTCATGTCCGCAGCCGGGGCCGTGCACATGGGCTGCGGCTGGCGCGGGGGCCGCATGGCTGTGGCCATGACCGTGCCCGGTGGTTTCTGCCGCATAAGCGCCGGCCTCGGGGTCGAAACCTTCGTTGACCTCGGTGACGGTCAGATGCATGGCGCGCAACATATCGGCCAACACATGGTCGGGCTCGATCATCAAATGGTCAGGTCGCAGGGCCAGCGCCACATGGCGGTTGCCCAGGTGATAAGCGGCGCGCGTCAGGTCAAAGGGCGAGCCATGCTCGCTGCAAGGCGTGATGCGCAGCAAGGGCTGCGGCTTGGCGATGACGCGCAAAAGCGAGCCATCTTCGGCCACCAGCACATCACCGCCGCGCACCAGGCTGCCGCGCGGCAGGAACACGCCCAATTCGCGGCCCGCATCGTCGTGCGCTGAGAAGCGGCTTTTCTGGCGCGTGTCCCAGTCCAGCTCGACCGTGCCGGCGCGCTTGAGCAGAACAGGAGCCAGGCCCTGGCCTTGAGGAAGGATTTTGGAAACTTGCAGCATGGTGTTGTTTGGCGCTGGTGAACGGAGTGAGCCTGAATTATCGGCGCCACCCCGGCGGCACGCTTGGGCGAGCCGGCAGTGGGGACTACAGCGCCAAGGTCATGTAGCGGCTGAAGGGGTCGAGCACATAGCTGCCAAAAGGCTCGCAAGGCACAAAGCCGCTGCTCAGGTAGAGCGCATGGGCGGGGGCGAAGTCGGGAGTGCTGCCGGTTTCCAGGCTCAGGCGCGCGAGGCCTTGGGCGCGCGCTTGGCCGAGGATGTGTTGCAGCAGGGCGCGCGCCACGCCACGGCCACGCGCCGCCGGCGCCGTGCGCATGGACTTCAGCTCGGCATGCTGCTCACCCAACAGCTTGATGGCCCCAGTGCCCAGCAGTTCCTCGCCTTGCCAGACAGTCCAGAACTGGATCTCGGGCCGGCGCAGGGCCGCCAAATCCAGCGCATGCACGCTTTCGGGCGGCGAAGTGCGGCGCATATCGGCGAGGTGATCTTCCAGGAAGGCGGCAATGCGCGGGTCCTGCAAATCGTCGAGGCGGATGCTCAGTTCGGTGCTCAAGGAGGGAGTCAGTGCGGCAGTCATGATCATTCGTTCATCAGAACAAGAAATAGCGCTGCGCCATCGGCAGCGAAGTCGCCGGCTCGCAAGTCAGCAACTGGCCGTCGGCCCGCACGGCATAGGTTTGCGGGTCCACCTCCATGCGCGGCAGGTAGTCGTTGAGGATCATGTTGCGCTTGCCCACGCCGCGGATGCCGCGCACCGCGGCCAGCGATTTATTCAGGCCATAACGCCGGCCCACATCGGCCGCCAGCGCGGCTTGCGAAACAAAGCTCAGGCTGCCGCGCGCCAGCGCGCCGCCGTAGGCGCCAAACATCGGCCGGTAGTGCACCGGCTGTGGCGTGGGGATGGAGGCGCTGGGGTCTCCCATGGCGGCCATGGCGATCATGCCGCCCTTGAGAATCAGCGAGGGCTTCACACCAAAGAAGGCCGGCTTCCAGATCACGATGTCGGCCCATTTGCCGACCTCGATGCTGCCCACCTCGTGGCTGATGCCATGCGCTATCGCCGGGTTGATGGCCAGCTTGGCCACATAACGCTTGACTCGCGCGTTATCGTTTTGCGGGCCATCGCCGGGCAAGGCGCCGCGCTGGGTCTTCATCTTGTGCGCCGTTTGCCAGCAGCGGATGATGACCTCGCCCACCCGGCCCATGGCTTGGGAGTCGGAGCTGAACATGCTGATGGCGCCGAGGTCGTGCAAGATGTCTTCGGCGGCGATGGTCTCGCGACGGATGCGGCTTTCGGCAAAAGCCAGGTCCTCGGCAATGGCGGGGTCAAGGTGGTGGCAGACCATCAGCATGTCCACATGCTCGTCCAGGGTGTTGATGGTGTAAGGCCGGGTCGGGTTGGTGGAGCTGGGCAGCACATTGGCCTCGCCCACCACTTTCAAGATGTCTGGCGCATGGCCGCCGCCCGCGCCTTCGGTGTGGAAGGTGTGGATGGTGCGGCCCTTGAAGGCGGCCACCGTGTCTTCGACAAAGCCGCTTTCGTTCAAGGTGTCGCTGTGGATCGCCACCTGGGTGTCGGTGGCCTCGGCCACGTTCAGGCAGTTGTCGATGGCCGCCGGCGTGGTGCCCCAGTCCTCATGCAGCTTGAGGCCGATGGCGCCGGCCGAGATCTGCTCATGCAGGGCGGCGGGCAGGCTGGCATTGCCCTTGCCGAGAAAGCCCAGATTCATCGGGAAGGCATCGGCCGCCTGCAGCATGCGCTCGATATGCCAGGCCCCCGGCGTGCAGGTGGTGGCAAAAGTGCCAGTGGCCGGGCCCGTGCCGCCGCCCAACATGGTGGTGACGCCGCTGCTCAAGGCTTCTTCAATCTGCTGCGGGCAGATGAAGTGGATATGGGTGTCCACCGCACCGGCGGTGACGATCATGCCCTCGCAGGCAATCACCTCGGTGCCGGGGCCGATGATGATGTCCACCCCGTCTTGCGTGTCTGGATTGCCAGCCTTGCCGATCGCGACGATGCGGCTGTTCTTCAGGCCGATATCGGCCTTGATGATGCCCCAGTGGTCGAGGATCAGGGCATTGGTCAGCACCGTGTCCACCGCACCTTCGTCCCGCGTGCGCTGCGACTGCGCCATGCCGTCGCGTATGGTCTTGCCGCCGCCGAACTTCACTTCTTCCCCGTAGCCGCCGGCCCGCAGGGTCAGGTCTTGCTCCACCTCGATGATCAGCGCCGTGTCGGCCAGGCGCAGGCGGTCACCGACCGTGGGGCCGTACATCTCGGCATAGGCGCGTCGCCCAATGGTTGCCATCACAAACTCCCTTGCACCAGGCCGCGAAAGCCGTAGACCACGCGATCGCCCGCCAATTCAACCAATTCCACCGTGCGCTGCTGGCCCGGCTCGAAACGCACCGCCAAACCCGACGCGATGTTCAGCCGCATGCCGCGCGCGGCTGCACGGTCAAAACCCAGCGCCGCATTGGTTTCGGCAAAGTGGTAATGCGATCCGACCTGGATGGGCCGGTCGCCCTGGTTTTGCACCACCAGGGTGATGCTGCGGCGGCCCGGGTTGAGGGCCAACTCGCCCTCAGGCGTGAAGAGTTCGCCGGGGATCATGCGGCCACCATGCGCGCCACCTGGCCCACACCCAAGCCCAGGCCCAAGAGCGCAATGCCGCCACCGAGCAGGCGCGAGCCCACGGGGGAATGGCGACGCAGCTGCAGACCGATCAGCAAGCCGGCGGCATGCAACAAGGCCGTGGCCAGCACCATGCCCAGCAAGGCCTGACCGGCGCCCAGCTCAGCCCCGTGAGCCATGCCATGGAACAGCGCGAAGCCGCCGACCAGCGTGGCCGCTGCGGCAGCGGGCATTTGCAGCCTAAATGCAGCCAGCAAGCCCAGCACCAAGACAGAGGCCGCGACCATGGGCTCCACCAGATTGCCGCCCCAGCCACTCAACGCACCCACCAGCAGCAAGGCCGCGAAGCTCAAAGGCGCCAGCCACACGCGCCGCATGGCCAGGCCGCTCCATAAGCCCACTGCCAGCATTGCAGCGAGGTGATCGGCGCCACTGAAGGGGTGCAGGAATCCGTCAAGCAAGGCAAGGCTGTGGCCATGTCCAGGCTCGCCGCTGTGGGCGCTCGCCAGCATGGGCAGCACGAGGAGCGCAAAGGCCAGGGTGAAGATGCGTTTCATGGGCTCGATTCCTTTTCTCAAACTGCAGCGCTATCGCGATGTGGGGATCAAACAATCGGTTGATGCACGGTGACCAGCTTGGTGCCGTCGGGGAAGGTGGCCTCGACCTGAATGTCGGCAATCATCTCGGCCACGCCGTCCATCACATCGGCGCGGCTGAGGACGTTGCGGCCCTCGCTCATCAACTGGGCCACGGTCTTGCCGTCACGCGCGCCTTCCATCACCGCGGCGCTGATGAAGGCCACCGCCTCGGGATAGTTGAGCTTCAAGCCACGCGCACGGCGGCGCTCGGCCAGCAAGGCGGCCGTGAAGATCAGCAGCTTGTCTTTCTCACGCGGGGTCAATTCCATAACGGTTCCTTAGCCAACGCCTGCTGCCGCTGAAGCGGCAGAGCATGCGGAGTCAATTCCATAACAGCACTGAGTCAACAAGTGCTTTTGTCAACGCAATAGCTTCAACCTAGCAAGCCTCATGCCGCAGGCACGAAACCTGCACCGTTACTGGCATGAGTTCCCCCGCCGCCCTGCCTTGCACCGATGCCCCGCAGCAAGTCATCACGCTGCGGCGGGACTACAACGCCTGGGTGGCCAGCGAGACGCTGGAAGACTACGCCCTGCGCTTCACCCCGCAGCGGGCGCGGCGCTGGTCCGCCGGGCGGGTGGCCAACACGGCTTTTGGCGCCTCGTCTTTTTTGATTCTGGAGGCGGTGGGCGCCACCTTGCTGATTCAGTATGGCTTCAGCAATGCTTTGTGGGCCATTCTGGCCACCGGGCTGATCATCTTTGCGGCCGGCCTGCCCATCAGCGTTTACGCCGCCCGCTACGGGGTAGACATGGACTTGCTGACCCGCGGCGCGGGCTTTGGCTATATCGGCTCGACGCTGACCTCGCTGATCTACGCCAGCTTCACCTTCATCTTCTTTGCGCTCGAGGCCGCGGTGATGGCCTATGCCCTGGAGCTCGCGCTGGACATCCCGCCGCGCTGGGGCTATTTGATCTGCGCCCTGCTGGTGATCCCGCTGGTGCTGCATGGCGTATCCGCCATCAGCCGCCTGCAGATGTGGACCTTGCCGCTGTGGCTGCTGATGCTGGCCGCCCCATTTGCTGGCGTGCTGTGGCATGACCCTGCCGCATTTGCGGGCGTGCTGCACCAAGCTGGCTCGCAAACCGGCTCGGCCGGCTTCGATATGCGCGGCTTTGGTGCAGCACTGACAGTGGGCGTGGCCCTGATCACGCAGATGGGCGAGCAGGCCGACTATCTGCGCTTCATGCCCGCAGCCACGCCCCAGACCCAGCGCCGCTGGTGGGCCGCCGTGCTGCTGGGCGGGCCGGGCTGGGTGCTGATGGGCGTGCCCAAGATGCTGGGCGGCGCCTTGCTGGCCTGGCTGGCCATCAGCCAGGCCGTGCCGCCGGAACGGGCGGTGGACCCGAACCAGATGTATCTGGCCGGCTACGAGGCGCTGTTCCCCGGCCACTATGGCTGGGCAGTGGCGGCCACCGCGCTCTTTGTGGTGATCTCGCAGCTGAAGATCAATGTCACCAATGCTTATGCCGGCTCGCTGGCCTGGAGTAACTTCTTCTCGCGGCTGACTCACAGCCACCCCGGCCGGGTGGTGTGGGTGCTGTTCAATATTGGCATCGCCGTGCTGGTGATGGAGATGAATGTGTTTGAGGCCCTGGGCGAGGTGCTGGGCTTGTTCGCCAATATCGCCATCGCCTGGATCATGGCGGTGGTGGCCGATCTTTTGATCAACAAGCCCCTGGGCCTCTCGCCCCCGGGCATCGAGTTCAAGCGCGCCTATCTCTACGACATCAACCCGGTGGGTGTGGGCGCGATGGCGCTGGCATCTAGCCTGTCCATCGCCGCGCATCTGGGCATGTTCGGCAGCATGGCGCAGGCCTTTTCGGCCCTGATCGCCATGGCCACCGCCTTGCTCAGCGCCCCGCTGATTGCCTGGGCCACCGGCGGCCGCTACTACCTGGCGCGCCAAGACCCGCCGCCCAGCGAGGATGGGGCGCCGCTGCGCCCGCGCCGCTGCGTGGTTTGCGAAGCCGCTTATGAAGGCCCCGATATGGCCCACTGCCCCGCCTACCAAGGCCCGATCTGTTCGCTGTGCTGCAGCCTGGACGCGCGCTGTGGCGACTTGTGCAAACCGCAGGCGCGGCTGGCGGCGCAATGGGCGGCCGCCCTGCGCGCCATCACGCCACAACGTTCCTGGGCGATTCTGGACCAGGGCCTGGCGCAGTTCCTGGGGCTGATGCTGCTGGCCCTGCCCTTGCTGGCGGCGCTGCTGGGCTTGCTGTACCGGCAAAGCGGCTTCTGGCGCGCCTACACGGCCCTGGCGGTGATGGCCGGTGTTGTCGCCTGGTGGCTGGTGCTGACGCACAAAAGCCGCGCAGTCGCGCAAGAAGAATCACGCCGCCAGACCCAGGCGCTGATGCGCGAGATCGCCTCGCACCGCCTGACCGACGAGGCTTTGCAGGCCGCGCGCCAGGTCGCCGAGCAAGCCAACCAGGCCAAGAGCCGCTACATCAGCGCCATCAGCCACGAGTTGCGCACGCCGCTCAACAGCATCCTCGGCTACGCGCAGCTGATGGCCGAGGACGGGCAGATCCCGCCGCAGCGCCGCCAGGCCGTGCAGGTGATCAAGCGCAGCGGCGAGCATTTGATGTCGCTGATCGAAGGCAGCCTGGACATCGCCCGCATCGAAGCCGGCAAGCTCTCGCTGAACCCCGCGCCCATGGCTCTGGCCGATGCCCTGCACGAGCTGGCCGAGATGTTCGAGCCGCAAGCCGCCGCCAAGGGCCTGGCCTTCCACTTCGAACCCCAGGGCAGCTTGCCCGAATGGGTGCGCGCCGACGACAAGCGGCTGCGGCAAATCCTCATCAACCTGATCGGCAACGCGATCAAGTTCACCCGCCAAGGCGGCATCACCTTGCGCGTGCGCTACGCCCGCGAGATGGCCCATATCGAGGTGGAAGACAGCGGCCCCGGCCTGACGCCCGCCGAGCTGAGCCGCATCTTCGAGCCCTTCACCCGCGGCGATGGCATGGCTGCACCCCAGGCCGCACCGGGCGCCGGCTTAGGGCTGACCATCGCCAAAATGCTGACCGATCTGATGGGCGGCGAAATGAGTGCGCGCAGCAAAACGGCGGCCGAGGGCAGTGGCGCCGTGTTCACCCTGCGCCTGTTTCTGCCACAGCTGCGCGAAGACGGCCGCGCCCGCCCCCAGCGCGTGGCCGAGACCCGGCGCGGCTATGCCGGGCCGCGCCGCCGCCTGCTGGTGGTGGACAACGAAGAGCCTGACCGATTGATGCTGGCCGAGCTGCTGCAAGGCCTGGGCTTCGATCTGCGCCAGGCCGCCAGCGGCCACGACGCGCTGGACCTGATCGTTAGCGGCTACCGCCCGCACGCCGTGCTGATGGATCTTGCCATGCCCGGCATCGACGGCTGGGAAACCATCGCCCGCCTGCGCCGGCTCTGCGGCGAGCTAGCACTCACGCCGCCGCAGATTGCCATCGTCTCGGCCAATGCCTTCGAGAAGGGTCAGCCCAATAGTGCCGACCTCGGCGCTGAGGACTTCATCCTCAAGCCACTGCGCCATGCCGAGCTGCTGGACTGGCTGGGCGCCCGCTTGGGGCTGGAGTGGCTGGCGCGCCCCGCCGCGCTCAGCCCGGCGCCGGCCGCCATCAGCGCGCTGGCAAGACCTGACCCCCAGCTGTTGGGCGGCCTGCGCCAGGCCCTGCAGCTGGGCTATTTGCGTGGCGTGCAGCAGGCACTGGATGAACTGGTCAGCCAAGCCCCGCAGAGTGCGGAATTTTGCGAGCGCCTGCGCGGCTTGGCGCAGCAGTTCCAGTTTGAAACCATTCAACAGCTCTTGGATGCCGACTATGCGCATTGACGCCCAAGGCAGCGCCGTGGTGCTGATCGTTGACGACATGCCCGACAACCTCAGCGTGCTGCATGACGCGCTGGATGAGTCCGGCTACACCGTGCTGGTGGCCTTGAACGGCGAGGCAGCCCTGCAGCGCGCGGCCCAGGCCCAGCCCGAGATCGTGTTGCTGGACGCGATGATGCCGGGCATGGACGGCTTCGAGGTGGCGCGCCGCCTGAAGGCTGCGCCCACCACCGCCCACATCCCCATCATCTTCATGACCGGCCTGACCGAGACCGAGCATTTGGTGGCAGCGCTTGCGGCCGGCGGGGTGGACTACGTCACCAAGCCGATCAAGCCCAAGGAAGTGCTGGCCCGCATGCAAGTGCATATGCAAGGTGCCCGCCAGGCCCAGCAAAGCCGCCAGGCCCTGGATGCCTTTGGCCACGCCAGCATCACGGTGCGCGCCAGCGATGGCCGGCTGATGTGGCAAACACCGCTGGCCCGCGAGCTGCTGCTGGCCTACTACGGCACGCAGGCCCCGCAAACGCCGGCGCCCGTGCTGAACTGGCTGCGCCGCCATGTGGCGGATGCCCGCGAGCGCCAGATCGAACCGCCGCGCCTGGTGGCCCAGTTGGGCGCACGCCGCCTGGCCTTCAGCCTGCACCGGCAGTTGGCCGCGCAAGAGAGCGAGGCCGATGAGGCCGACGACTGGCTGATCGTGATGCGCGAAAGCTCGGACGCCGCCCTGATCGAATCCATGGCCCTGAGCTTCAAGCTCACCGCCCGCGAGGCCGAGGTGCTGTACTGGGTGATCAAGGGCAAGATCAACCGCGACATCGCCGACATTGTGGGCAGCAGCCCGGCCACGGTGAAGAAACACTTGGAGCGGGTCTTCGCCAAGCTGGGCGTCGAAACCCGCACCGCTGCCGCCGGCATGGCGCTGACGCAGCTGCGGGCGCTGCATCCGCGCTGGGAGGTGTAAGACAGTGCTGTCGCATGTCATGCGGTGGAATACGCCCACATTGAGGCCATCCGCCGCGCCAATGCGACCAGGTCCTCGTACCGTCGGTGTTAGGCCGAGCTTGTGAAGCGTCCGAGCTAAGCCCTCAGACCACGCCCTGCTTGACCGGCAAGCCATGCGCCATCCAGGCGCCCATGCCGCCGCTCATATTGCGCACATCGGCGCGGCCGTTCTGCAAGAGGAATTGCATGGCCTGCTGGCTGCGGCCACCAGCGGCGCAGGCCATGATCAGGTCGGCGTCTTGCGGCAACTGCCCCAAGGCTTGGCCAAGTTGACTCAAAGGCAGGCAGATCACGCGCGGGTGGTCGTAGGCCAGACGGGCCACCTCATGGCCTTCGCGCACATCGACCAACCAGCATGCGCCGGTCTGCAAAGCCTGCAGGGCATCCACAGGCGTCAGATGAAGAGAGCTATTTGACATGTCGATCCTCAATTTCTCGGCGGGGTTGATGGGCAAACCTGGCGCTGCAAGGCTTCGCGGCGCTTGATTGGTTAATTGCGTATTTGCATTATTGCGCAAATATTGATGTTGCGCAAATGGCTTGGCGCAGCGCCGGCGCATAGTCAAACCATTGCCCCACCCACCCGCAGGAGATTCGCATGAGCAGCAAGAGCTACCAAGACATCACCCGCAGCGTCTCTGCCTCACTGGCCAAGCTGCGCGCCGATATCCCGCAAACCACCCGTGCCTTCTCGGCCCTGGCCCAAGCCGCCACGGCCGAAGGCGCGCTGGACAAGAAGACCAAGGAGTTGATCGCCATGGCCCTGGCCGTGGGCGCGCGTTGCGACGCCTGCGTGGGCTTTCACGCCCAGGCTTTGGTCAAGCTGGGCACCAGCCGTGCCGAGTTGGAGGAAGCCTTGGGCATGGCGATCTATATGGGCGGCGGCCCCTCGCTGATGTATGCGGCGGAAGCGCTCTCAGCCTATGAAGAGTTTGGCGGGCAGACCAGCCTGACTGAAGCAGCCAGCGGGGGCTAAGCCGGCCTTCAGCTGCGCCAGCCGGGCAGCCGCCAGTTGCGCCAGATCGCCAGGAAGCGTGCCCCGGCCGTGAAGGCGATGCAGGCAAACAAGCTCAGCCAGTCGGGGGCGTGCAAATGCTCCAGCAACAGGTAAAGCCAGCCGCCCAGAAAACCCAGAATGGCATAGGGCTGGTGATCGCTGAAGGCCTGCGGAATCTCATTGCAGACGATGTCGCGTAGCACGCCGCCGAACACGCCGGTGATCACGCCCATCAGCACCGCCACCAGGGGCGGCATGCCCACGGCCTGCGCGGCGTCCACGCCCACCGCCACGAACAGGCCAAGGCCCAGCGCGTCAGGGATCTGGATCAGGCGCCGCGTTGGCTCGAAGTGGCGCGCCCGCATGAACAGCACCGCGCCCACGCTGATGGCAAAGATCAGCCAGACGACGTTGACGCTTTCAACCCAGTAAAACGGCCGCCGGTCCAGCAGCAAGTCGCGCAAGGTGCCGCCGCCAAAAGCGGCCAGAAATGCCACCACGCAAACGCCCACCGGGTCCAGATGCTTGCGCGCACCGGCCAAGACGCCGGAGGTGGCAAAAGCCAGGGTGGCGGCAAACTCGATGCCATGCCGCAAGAACTGGCCGTAATGGTCAATCACCGCGCTATTCATCATCAAAAACCACCACCTCGCTTGCTAGGGCAGCGGATTGTGCCCTGCCTAGCAGCTACTTCGCCCCTGACAGCCGAAAGTGGCTAGGCCCAGCCGACCGGCTACTGCACGGCCAGCCCGCTCGGGCCCGGGTTCAGAGGGGGTCCTGAATGCTGCGCCCCTGCGCCTCGCCACGTTCGTACACAACATTGGCGCGGCCCACCAGCAAGGGGTCGAGCTGGCCGACCTTGTCCAGCGTCTTGTTGTTATAGGGCAGCTGATGCAGCACATAGCGCATGGCGTTGAGGCGCGCGCGCTTCTTGCAATCGGACTTGACGACGGTCCAGGGCGCCTCGGCGATGTCGGTGTGGAAGAACATCGCCTCCTTGGCCTTGGTATAGGTTTCCCATTTGTCCATCGAGGCCTTGTCGATGGGCGAGAGCTTCCATTGCTTGAGCGGATGCGCCTCACGTTCCTTGAACCGGCGGCGCTGCTCGGCGCGGCTGACCGAGAACCAGAACTTGATCACATGCATGCCCGAGCGCACCAGATTGCGCTCGAACTCGGGCGCCTGGCGCATGAACTCCACATACTCGTCATTGCTGCAAAAGCCCATCACCCGCTCCACGCCGGCGCGGTTGTACCAACTGCGGTCGAACATGACGATCTCGCCCGAGGTGGGTAGGTGCTGCACATAGCGCTGGAAGTACCACTGGCCGCGTTCCACATCGCTGGGCTTTTCCAGCGCCACCACACGGGCGCCGCGTGGATTCAAATGCTCCATGAAGCGCTTGATGGTGCCGCCCTTGCCGGCCGCGTCGCGACCCTCGAACAAGATCAGCACCTTGGCGCCGGTGGCCTTGACCCAAGCCTGCAGCTTCAGCAACTCGACCTGCAGCCGGTACTTTTCCTTCTCATAGCTGCGCCGCGACATCAGGTTTTTGTAGGGGTAGGCGCCGCTGCGCCATTGCGCCGACAACTCCTCGTCGGGGTTGCCGGCAAGACCTGCCCCCGGCTCCGTCGCCAGGCTGCCGTTGAGCTCACTCAGCAAGGCCTGGCGCAAGGCCTCGGCATCATCTTTGGACGCGCCGGCCACCACCGCACGCACCGAACTGGCCAGCGCCTCCGGTCCGCTGCTTTGCATGATGTCCTTCAAGGCCTCCAACTCGCGCGCCTGTGCCTTGGCCACCGACTCCTTCACCACATGGCGCGCGATGCGGGACTGGTCCAAGCTGCCGGCCGTGTCGCCACTGCGGCTGCGTCGGGGCTTGACGGCTGCAGCGACCGGGGCAGCTGCTGCGGCAGCAGCAACTGCAGGACCGGATTTCGCGGCGCCGCGCTTGGCGGCAGGCTTCTTGGCATTGCGGTCGGGGCGAGGGCTGGTGGTGCTCATGATGCGCAAGACTTTCTTGGTTGGCATGGGATTAACAATCTTGTCACATTCTCACCATCTGGCCCGCCACGCCTTGACGAAACTCAAGCCCGCCGCCCTCTGCACCAATTCCACGCCAAGCCATTGCCGATTGGCGTGAAATCTGGTCAGTTTTTGGAACCGAGCCGCCCGCCATGGGCGTGACCAGGGGTCAGGTCTTGCCCACCCCAGGCATCGCTTCGGTGCACGCGCCGCACTGCTTTGCGCCACCACGCCCCTTTGTGCACCAGCCTCGCCGCCACCTCCACCGAAAAAGACAAAAAAAGGCCCCGGTCTTGTGGACCGAGGCCTGAAATCCACCCAGAGGCGGTGGAGGAGACAACTGAAGATACTTAGCTTTAGCAGCTTCCGTGCCAGCTTTGAATTGGCGCGCGATTTCCCGGCCGAACTAGCGCCGACCTTGCGCTGCCAGGGCGGCGCCGACGCCGGCCCGGAGGCGCTGATTCCAGCCACCCGCCAGGCGCGCGCCGGGCTTCAGGCTTTGCGACATCAGCGGCACTGGCCTTTGCACAAACACCTCATCCGAAAAAATAACATCCGGCCGGCCATCGCCATTCACATCGCCCAGCGCCAGCACGCCGGTATAGGCCGAGAAGCCCTTGAACTTGGCGGGATAGCTGGCCTCGGCCGCCAGATTGCCATCACTGGTTTGCAAACGGGTCACAAAACTGCTGGTCGCGATTCCTCCCATCAGCACATCGAGGCGGCCGTCGCCATTGAGGTCCGCCAAAAGCAAGGGCGAACTGCCCTCGCCCAGGCGCTGCATTGCGCCCAACTGCCCGCCACTGCCCTGGGCAAACAAGGCCAGGCCATTAACGCGGTAACTCAGCACAAGGTCCGCACGGCCGTCGCCGTTGAGGTCGCCGATGGCCACATTGCTCGCCGTTTCATTCTGGTCGGCCACCATGAGCATGACAGGGGCGCCGAGATGACCGTCCGCACCTTGGTAAAGCAGCGCGGCGCCAGCGTAGCCGCTCAGACGCTGCGCGGTGACGGCAATGTCCGGGCGGCCATCACCGTTCAAGTCGCCAACAGCAAGATCCAGCTCGCCCGCGATAGCGACGGACACCGCCACCGAGTCATTCAGCAGCCAGGAGCCTGCATTGTTCCGCCAGACCTGGACCACGGCGTTGTCAGCGCCGAAGGTGACGATGTCCAAGCGGCCGTCGCCGTTCATATCGGCCAATCTCACCACCGTACCAATCGACGAGGGGCTGGCAATGCTGCTGTCGAGTTGAAGCTGGCCCGCCAAGGTTTGGGTGTAGATGTCGATGCCGCAGCTGCCCTTGTTGACCACCAAGTCTTGGCGCCCATCGCCATTGAGATCGCCAGCCACTAAGCCCGAGACGGGGCAAAAACCGGTCAAGGCGATGGGCACGCCGCCGCCCAAGCTGCCATCGGCTTGCTGGTAGAAGACCTGCAAGCCATAGGGCCAACCGAGTTGGACGTAGGTCGTGCTGGCCACAACATCAACCCTGCCGTCACCATTCAAGTCGCCTACGGCCACGTGGTAGCCCGCATTCATGTCAAGTACCGACGGTTTCAGACGCTGCGCCGCGCCAAAACGCCCCGGGTCGGCCGAGAAGCTCAGGCTTTGGTAAGCGGCGGCATTGCCCGCCAGATCCCTGACCTTGTCGATGCTGATGGTCACCGAGCTGCCACGCGTGAGCGGCCGGTCCGGCGTGAGCGTGACCTGGGCGCCGTTGACGGCAAACTGGGTCAGCGAAGGCGAGATGCCGCCCGCCTGAATGCTGATGCTGCCGGCGTTGACCGAGGCCGGGTCAACAGGCTCGCTGAAGTTCAGGATGATGGCGGCGGCCAAGGGCACATCCACCGCGCCGGCTATTGGGCTGGAGTTCGTCAGGGTCGGCGCGGTGGCGTCAATCTCGAATCGCCATTCCTGCGCTGCTACCAAGCCATTGCCCACCAGGTCTTGTGCCGCCGTGCTCAGCTTGGCGGTGTACTTGCCACTCAGCCAGGCGCTCTTGGGTACGAATTTGAGGCTGCGCTCGGCCACAGTAACGGTGCCCGCCACCGGCTGGCCATTGGCATCCAGCACCGTCAAGGCGCCCGCCAAGGTGCTGCTGTCCATGGCTTCGCTGAAGGCGATGTCCAGCGCGGCGCCGGCGCCTAGCGGCAGGCCGCTATTCAAGGCTGCGGCTGAGGCGGTGGGCGCCACGCTTTCGCTGCGCACGCTGCCCACACCGTAGGCGGTGATCATGCGACTGCTCTTGTTGCTTATGCCTTCGCTGGTGGCCGTGGTTTCATTGCGCACCGGGCCAATGCCGGGCGCCAACCAGTCATCGCTGACCGTGGTGACCACGATGGCCCGCTTGAGGCGGCTGGACTGCACCGTCATCACCGCCGTGGTTCGGGTGTGCAGGCAATCGGCCAGGCGGCCGGCCGGGGTGTCGATGGATTCCAGCGCCAGCATCACGGTGTCAGCCCGCGCGGCAACCGAGTCGAGCACGCCGTCGCCATCGAAATCCATCACCGCGCCCAGGTTCTTGTCCAGCACGACATGGCTGTCGCCCAGCCGCAGCGGATAGCGCAAGATCTGCAGCGGCCCGCCGGCCGCGGCCAGCGCCTCGGCATTGTTGCCGGGGATTTGGCGCACGCCGCTGCTGTCGGCCAGCAGCACGGTTTCGCCCTCGTTGGGGTCGCTGGACTGCTGCACGGTGCCCGTGCCGCCGGCCACGGCACGAGTGCCGGTCAGCCGAGTCGTGATCAAGGCGCTGCCGTCTGAATCTTGATAAATCCAGCGCGCACCCACCGTGGTGGGCATGAAGTTGCGGCTCGACAAGTCGGGGTTGGGCGCAGGGCCTGGGTCAGGGGCACCACCGCCGCCGCCTCCCCCTCCGCCACCACCGCAAGCGGCCAGGCCCAAGATCAAGCTGAAAACCAGGCTGGCCTTCAGACGCAAGAACTGCTTTGATTCAGTGTCAATCTGCATTACCCACCCTCGACATGGAATGCGCGCAGTAGAACGTGTACGCCATCCGCCGTATATCCCTCCTTCTGGGGCCGCCCTAGCATGGGCCTGTCTCTCTTGTCTTTTGTTGTTCTCTGTTGTCGTCGTGGCCACAGCGGTGATTTGTCGATTGAGTCACCAAGTCGCCCTCCTCATTGCCTTTCATTCTTGCCAACCGGAGTTCGTCACCATGCAAAGCCGTCGCTTCTTCACCCTCAAAGCCTTGGCCAGCGCCAGCGCGCTGGCTGCCCTGAGCCTGCTGAGCCATGGCGCTCAAGCGGCAGACACCATCAAGGTGGGCGTGCTGCACAGCCTCTCAGGCACCATGGCCATCTCGGAAACCGTGCTCAAGGACACGGTGCTGATGGCCATCGACGAGATCA
Source organism: Paucibacter sp. KCTC 42545 (assembly GCF_001477625.1). Lineage (NCBI taxonomy): Bacteria > Pseudomonadati > Pseudomonadota > Betaproteobacteria > Burkholderiales > Sphaerotilaceae > Roseateles > Paucibacter sp. KCTC 42545. The sequence goes on along the minus strand of NZ_CP013692.1, from coordinate 4,767,837 downwards.
ACGCCAAGGGCGGCGTGCTGGGCAAAAAGCTCGAGCCCGTGGTGGTGGACCCGGCCTCCAACTGGCCGCTGTTCGCCGAGAAGACCAAGCAGTTGCTGACGCAGGACAAGGTCTCCGTCATCTTCGGCTGCTGGACCAGCGTGTCGCGCAAATCCGTTTTGCCGGTGGTGGAGGAATTGAACGGCCTGCTCTTCTACCCCGTGCAGTACGAAGGTGAAGAACTCAGCAAGAACGTGTTCTACACCGGCGCCGCGCCCAATCAGCAAGCGATTCCCGCGGTGGACTATTTGATGAGCAAAGACGGCGGCGGCGCCAAGCGCTGGGTGCTGCTGGGCACCGACTACGTCTACCCCCGCACCACCAACAAAATCTTGCGCGCCTACCTGAAGACCAAGGGCGTGAAGGACAGCGACATCGACGAGAAGTACACGCCCTTTGGCCACAGCGACTACCAAACCATCGTCGCCGACATCAAGAAGTTCTCGGCCGGCGGCAAGACCGCGGTGGTGTCCACCATCAATGGCGACTCCAACGTGCCCTTCTACAAAGAGCTGGGCAATGCCGGGCTGAAGGCCAAGGATGTGCCGGTGGTGGCCTTCTCGGTGGGTGAAGAAGAATTGCGCGGCGTGGACACCAAACCGCTGGTCGGCCACTTAGCCGCATGGAACTATTTCATGTCGCTGAAGAACCCCAGCAACACCGCCTTCATCAAGCAGTGGAGCGACTACGCCAAGGCCAAGGGCATTGCCGGCCACAAGGACCGGCCGCTGACCAATGACCCGATGGAAGCCACTTACATCGGCATCCATATGTGGAAGCAAGCGGTCGAGAAAGCCAAGAGCACGGATGTGGACAAGGTCATTGCCGCGATGGCCGGCCAGACCTTTACCGCGCCCTCGGGCATCACCTCCAAGATGGATGAGAAGAACCACCATCTGCACAAGTCGGTGTTCATCGGCGAGATCAAGGCCGACGGCCAGTTCAATGTGGTCTGGAAGACGCCCGCCCCGGTCAAGGCCAAGCCCTGGAGCCCCTACATCGAAGGCAATGACAAGAAGCCCGATGAGCCGGTGAAGAAGTAAGTAATCAAGCAAGTCATCAGGCGAGCAAGCGCACACGCTGGTTTGCTTGCCCGCTTGCTGCCGTGGCTTGACGTTTGCACCGCGAACGCAAAGCCACGGCCCCGGCCTCTGTCCTCCCCTCCTGACAACCTGGCTCCACGCGCCCATGCTCCGACATCTCTGCGCCCTGCTGCTTCTGCTCTTGGCCACCAGCGCCAGCCACGCCCTCACGCAAAGCGAGGCCCTGGCCCTGGTGCAGGGCGAGCCCGATGAGCGCATCGCCGCGCTGAACCAGACCATCCTGGCGCCCGATGCCGCCAGCATCGCCCTGCTGCAAGCCCTGGCCAACGACAGTGTGCGCCTGGCCGGGGGCCAGGTCTTGCTGGTGCAGGCCGACGGCAGCCGCGCCCGCAACGCCGTCAGCGGGCAAGACCTGACCCTGCCGGCCGACGCCGAAGAGGTGATGCTCAATAACCGCTTGCGCGGCGAGCTGGAAACCGCCTTGGCCGCGCTCAGCCTGTTCGACGCCGACCCCAAAGCCCGCTTAGCCGCAGCCCAGGCACTGGGCAAGCAGCCCAGCGAAGCCCGCCTGGCCCTGCTGGACAAAGCCTTGGCCAAAGAAGATGTGCCGGCCATCCAAGCTGCCCTGCAACTGGCCCGCGCCGCCGCCCTGCTGGGCAGCGAGCTGCCGGCCAAACGCATTCAGGCCGCTCACGATTTAGCGCTGGCCAAGACGCCGGCGACCGAGCTGCTGCTCAACGAACGCATCAGCATCGAGACCGACCCCGCCGTCAAACCCGCCCTGGAAGCCGCGCTGCGCCAGGTGCGCGAAGGCCTGGCATGGGGCGAGCGCCTGGGCCAGCTCTTCACCGGCCTGAGCCTGGGCAGCATCTTGCTGCTGGTGGCCCTGGGCCTGGCGATTTGCTATGGCCTGATGGGCGTGATCAATATGGCCCACGGCGAGCTGATGATGATTGGCGCCTATGCCACCTATCTGGTGCAGCTGGGCTTTCGCCACTACTTGCCGCCCAGCCTTTTTGACTATTACCTGCTGGCTGCGCTGCCCCTGGCCTTCGCGGCCTCGGCCGCTGTGGGCGCCTTGATGGAAGGCCTGGTGCTGCGCTGGCTTTACGGCCGCCCGCTGGAAACGCTGCTGGCCACCTGGGGCATCAGCCTGGTCTTGATGCAAACCGTGCGCACCCTCTTTGGCGCGCAGAACGTCGGCGTTGAAAACCCGGCCTGGATGAGCGGCGGCCTGCAGTTGCTGCCCAATCTGAGCCTGCCCTGGAACCGCTTATTCATCATCCTCTTTGCCGGCCTGGTGCTGCTGGGGGTGAGCCTGCTGATCCAGCGCACCCGCCTTGGCCTGTTCGTGCGCGGCGTGACACAGAACCGCCGCATGGCCGCCTGCACCGGGGTCAATACCGCGCGAGTGGATCGTTACGCTTTTGCGCTGGGCTCGGGCATCGCCGGGCTGGCCGGCTGCGCGCTCAGCCAGGTCGGCAATGTCGGCCCTGACCTGGGGCAGAGCTATATCGTCGACGCCTTTCTGGTGGTGGTGCTGGGCGGCGTGGGCCAATTGGCCGGCACGGTCTACGCCGCGCTGGGCCTCGGTTTGGTGAACAAATTGCTGGAAGGGCAGATGGGCGCGGTGCTGGCCAAGATTGCGGTGCTGCTCTTCATCATCGTCTTCATCCAAAAGCGCCCGCAAGGCATCTTCGCGATGAAGGGTCGCTCGGCGGAATCATGATCACCATGCCCACAACTACACACTCTCGCTCGCTCCTGAGCTGGCGCGGCTGGGCCACGCTGCTGGCGGCCTTGCTGGCGGTCTGCGTCCTGGCCCCGGCCCTGAACCTGCTGCTGCCCAGCAGCAGCGCCTTCCACCTCAGCGACTACGCCGTGGGCTTGCTCGGCAAGCTGATGTGCTACGCCATCTGCGCCCTGGCGATGGACTTGATCTGGGGCTTTGCCGGCATCTTGTCGCTGGGCCACGGCCTTTTCTTCGCGCTGGGCGGCTATGTGATGGGCATGTATCTGATGCGCCAGATCGGCGCTGACGGGCAGTACCAAAGCGCCCTGCCGGACTTCATGGTGTTTCTGGACTGGAAGACCCTGCCCTGGTTCTGGCGCCTGAGCGATAGCTTCGCCGCCACCCTGGCGCTGATCGTGCTGGTGCCGGGCGGCATCGCCTGGCTGTTTGGCTACTCCGCTTTTCGCTCGCGCATCAAGGGCGTGTACTTTTCCATCATCACGCAGGCGCTGACCTACGCCGCCATGCTGCTGTTCTTCCGCAATGAAACTGGCTTGGGCGGCAATAACGGCTTCACCGATTTCAAGCGCATTCTGGGCTTGCCCATCGCCACCCCAGGCATGCGCATGACGCTCTTCGTGCTCAGCGGCCTGGCCTTGCTGGGCTGTTATGTGCTGGCCTTGTGGATCACCCGCAGCAAGTTCGGCCGCGTGCTGCAGGCCGTGCGCGATGCCGAATCGCGGCTGATGTTCTGCGGCTACTCGCCCCTGCCCTACAAGCTGGCGATCTGGACCCTGTCGGCGGTGATGTGCGGTGTGGCCGGGGCGCTGTATGTGCCGCAGGTGGGCATCATCAACCCCAGCGAAATGAGCGCGGCCAATTCCATCGAGATTGCGGTGTGGGCCGCTGTGGGCGGGCGCGGCACCTTGCTGGGGCCGATTGCCGGCGCCTTTGCGGTGGGCGGCGCCAAAAGCTGGCTGACCGTCAGCGCGCCGGAGATCTGGCTTTACTTCCTGGGCGCGCTTTTCATCGCCGTGACCCTGTTCCTGCCCGATGGCTTGGCGGGCCTGTTCAACAAGCTGGCAATGCGCAAAGGCAAGGCATGACCCCCGAACTCTTGGAGCAAGGCCAGCAGCGCCTGCAAAAAACCAAGCCCGCCGCCGCCGAGCCAAGCTCCGGCGACCGCAGCGCCGGCTACTCGCGCGTGCATGAGCCCGGCTCGCTGGATCTGGCCCACGGCCGCATCCTCTACTTGGAAGAGGTCTGCGTGTCCTTCGATGGCTTTCGCGCCATCAACAAACTCTCGCTGGACATCGCTCCGGGTGAGCTGCGCTGCATCATCGGCCCCAATGGCGCGGGCAAGACCACCATGATGGACATCGTCACCGGCAAGACCCGGCCTGACTCCGGCCAGGTCTTCTTCGGCAGCACCATCGACCTCTTGCGCCACAACGAGGCCGAGATTGCCGCCATGGGCTTGTGCCGTAAGTTTCAAAAGCCCACCGTCTTCGAGGCGCTGAGCGTGTTTGAGAACCTGGAGCTGGCACTCAAAGGCCCGCGCGGTGTAGCCGCCGCGCTGTGGCACCGGCTGAACGGCCAGCAGCACGACCGCCTGGACGAGTTGCTGACGCTGATTCAGCTCGGCGATGAGCGCCACCGCCCCGCCGGCCTTTTGAGCCACGGCCAGAAGCAATGGCTGGAGATCGGCATGCTGCTGAGCCAAGACCCCAAGCTCTTGCTGCTGGACGAACCCGTGGCCGGCATGACCGACCAAGAAACCGAGCGCACGGCCGAACTCTTCCTCACCCTCAAGGGCCAACACACGCTGATCGTGGTGGAACACGATATGAGCTTTGTGGGCCGCATCGCCGAGAAGGTGAGCGTGCTGTGCGAGGGCAGTGTGCTGGCCGAAGGCACGCTGGCGCAGGTGCAGGCGGATGAGCGAGTGATCGAGGTCTATCTGGGGCGCTAGCCCTGAAAAAAGGCAGACCGGTAAGCCGGGCAAAACCGGATCGCAAACAGATCGCCAAGGGAGAAAACAACAATGCTTGAAGCCAAGAATATTCAACAGTTCTACAGCGGCTCCCACATCTTGCGCGATGTGTCGGTCAGCGCCCAGGCCGGCCGGGTCACCGTCTTGCTGGGCCGCAACGGCGTGGGCAAAACCACCTTGCTCAAGTCCTTGATGGGGCTGGTGCCGATCAAAAGCGGTGAGATCCGCTTCGACGGCCAGACCATCACCCGCGCCACCCCTTTCACCCGCGCCAGCATGGGCATCGGCTATGTGCCACAGGGCCGCGAAATCTTCGGCCGCCTGACGGTGGAAGAAAACCTCTTGATGGGCCTGGCGCCCAAGCCCGCCAGCACGCCCATTCCGCCCGCCTTGTTCGAACTATTCCCGGTCCTGAAGCAGATGCTGCAGCGGCGCGGCGGCGATTTGTCGGGTGGCCAGCAGCAGCAGCTGGCCATTGCGCGTGCGCTGGCGGCCGGGCCGAAACTGCTGATCCTGGATGAACCCACCGAGGGCATACAGCCCAGCATCATCAAAGACATCGGCCGGGTGATTCGCCAACTGGCCGACGAGGGCCTGAACGGCCAGCGCATGGCCGTGCTGCTGTGCGAGCAGTATTACGACTTCGCCGAGGACTTGGCCGACGACTTTCTGGTGCTGGAGCGCGGCGCGGTGATTGCCCAAGGCCAGGGCGCAGACATGGGGCCGCGAGGCATTCGGCAGCTGGTGTCGATCTGAACGGCGCGCTGGCAGGCGGGCGGGCCGATCTGCGGCGGCCATCTGCCACCAACTGTGACCCATGGCGGCGGCAGGCTTGTGGACTTTAAGCCAACACTCTTCCCCCTAAGCTGCGGGGGAGCCCCCGTTTGAGTCCTTGACGCTGCTGGCAGCGCCCCTCAGAGTCGACCCTCCTCCCTCCGGGGTGGACGCGCGCTTGGCGCGTTCGCCCGTCATGAAGCGCTTTCCGAGAAGTTTACTCAATGAAATTAGTTATCGCTACCGTATTTGCTGCCAGCAGCTTGCTGGCCACGGCCGCTTCTGCCGCTGCCGCGCCCGTCACCCTGACTTGGGAAGACGGCATCGGCTCCGCCTCCTTCGTCGGCAATAGTACCGGCAAGAATGAGTTCAGCCTCGACCTGTCCGCTTTGGGCAATGTCAACGAGCTGTACATCAATGTGAGCTCGAGCTTTGCCAAGAAGTCGGGCTTCGACATCAGCAGCGTCACCCTGGGTGATCAAGTCTTCACCGCCGTTCACAATGACGACGGCAGCAAGCGCTTCTCCGGTTTCGACAACTTCGAATTCAGCGCCCTGAACGTGAAGCCCGGCCAGTTCACGCTGACCATCTTCGGCACCAGCTTGGGCGGCGCCTTCGGCGGCAATATCAATGTCTCCGGCGCCCCGCTGACTGGCCCGGCCATCCCCGCCATCCCCGAGCCCAGCACTTACGCCCTGCTCTTGGCCGGCATCGGTGCCGTGGCCCTGGTGGCACGCCGCCGCAAGTCGGACTTCTAAGTCCGACTCGCCTCGCCAAACCAGGCCCTCACGGGTTTGGTCGGCAGGCCAATTAGAAGCCCGCGCAAGCCTTGGCCAGCGCGGGCTTTTTTACGTCCAGTGGTTCAAGGACGGAGCAGCCTCACATCGCCCACAACCGCGGCGGCGTCGCGCTCAGGCCCCACAACTCGTGCCGCCACGCGGCCCAGCATTGGCGCAGCAAGAGCAGGCTGGGTTCGGTCACGGCGCTGAGCGTGCGCAAGACCAGCACTTGCGGGTGCGCCGCCGTCACGCCGCTGCGCTCGCGCAGCTCGGGCGGCTGGGCCTCGATAAGGGCGCGCACGGCGTCCAGCGCACGCTGCTGGCGTTCTTTGGCGATGGCCTCGCCAGCCGCAAACACCAGCGTTGCCAGGCAGCGCTGGCCGGCCAGGCCCAGGGGGCTGTTCATCAGCAGCGCATCGTCGGCGCGGATCAGGCCGCGCTCCAGCCACACGCCCTCCACTTCCAGATGCTGGGCGAACTCGCCATGGCCGAAGGGTGCGCCGGCGGCGGGCAGGCCCAGGGCGGTGATGTCCCAAGTCAGCAGCTCGGCGCCGGGCGCCAGGCTAAAGCGCGCGTCGTTCAGGGCCGCGCAGCCGGGGTAGGCAATCGCTTCCAGCGGCAGCCACTCCAGGCGCGCGCCGGGCGCCAGCTTGGCCTTCACCTGCTGGGTCGCCCGGGCGCCGGCCTCGCTGCGGTAAAAGCGCGTGGCGCCGGGCGTGGTGACCAGGCCATGTGCCCCCTCGCCCACCGACATCTGCACGCTCAAGGTGTCGCCACCCACCAGGCCGCCGGGCGGATGGACCAGCACGTTGTGGCAAATCGCATCACCCTCGGGGTAGAGGGTCTGCAAGATGCGCAAGGGCCCGTCGTGGCGGTAGCGGGCCACGCTGCGGCCTTGCTCCAGGCTCAGGTCCAGGCTCAGTTCAGCGCGCCAACTCATGGCAAGGCCGGCACTGGGTCGAAGACGTAGCGTTGCGCGGTGGCGAGGCGGTTTGAAATCATGCGTGGATTGTGCCCAAGCCCAGGCCTGCACCGACTCGAAAGGGTCAGGTCTTGCCGAAATCCGCGGGCTGCCCCCCTTGGTTCACTGATTGATTGGGCAAGCCCGTGCTCGCTCACTGATACGCGCGCTGGCGCAGCCACTTGGTGGCGATGTACTTCACCCCGGCGATCACCGGCACGCCAGCGTGCAAGGTGACCGGGTCTTCCTGGCCTGCCGCATCCACGCTGGCGAAGTAAAGCGCCGCGCCGCGCTTGGGCCGCACTTCAAAGCCCAGCGTCGGAAAGCGGGTGCCGCCGCCAGCTGCCACTTCGTCCAGATAAAGAATGCAGGTACCCACGCGCTGGCCGCCGGCCTGCAGATGGCGCTGGCTGCCCGGCAGCGCGGGGTTGAAATAGTCGAAGTGCGCACGGTACTCGCCGCCGACGCCGTAACGCAGCACTTGCAGGCCCTCGCCATGGTCCACCGGCCAGTGCAGCAGCTCGGCCAGGCGGGCTTCGATGCGCGCCAGCAAGGCGAACTCGCCGCGCTGGAACCAGCCGCCGGCGCTGGTGCGCGCCTCATGCGGGCGCGATTCACCGAGCTGCTCATCCACCACGGTGGAGCGGCTCATGCGCTGATCGGCCAAGGCGATCAACTGATCGCATTCCTCATCGCTGAGCATGTCTTCAAACAAAACCAGTTGGGGGTGGTCAAGCACGGCCGTGATGCGCACCTGCTGGCCGTCGCTGCACTGCAGCTGATTGGCGGACTGCAGATCGATGGTGGGCCGCAGCAGCGTCTGCCCGGCAGGCAAGGCCTGACCCCGCAGCAGCTCGCGGCTCAGATGCGACTCACGCGCCTCGGCCACCGCCGCCGCTGACAAAGCCACGGCATAGCCGCCCTTCACCAGCAACTCCTGCATGGACTCGGCGCTGCAGCCGCGCGCCACGTTGTCGCCCAGCCAGGCGCGCCACTCGGGCGTCAATTGCTGCAAGAACATGGGCAACTCCATCCAGTGACATTCAAACTAAGGCACACAATACCTCAGCCAGTTTGCATGGGCATGACTGGGCCAAGCGCGCGCGCAAATGGGCCGCGCCGCAGCAACGAGAGAACAAATTGACTCTGACCCCAATTCAAGAAGCGCGGCTGTTGGCGGCTTACCCCGCCGTGGCGGCCCTGCCCGCGGCGATGCGCGAAGCGGTCTTGCGCCAGGATGCGCAGTGGGTGCAGCCCGCGCCGGGCACACAGGTTTTCAATGAAGGCATGGCTTGCCAGGGATTCCCCATGCTGCTCAGCGGCGAGATCCGGGTGGCCCGGGTGGCCGCCACGGGCCGCTCGCTGGAGTTGTACCGGGTCTTGCCGGGCGATTTGTGCGTGGCCTCCACGGCCAGCTTGTTTGGCCATCACCAACTGGCCGCGCAGGGCCAGTGCACCGAGGCTTGTGAGCTGGTGCTGCTGAGCCCGAGCGGCTTTGCCGCCTGGGCCGCTGACGCCGGCTTTCGCAACTATGTGTTCGGCCTCTTCGCCGACCGCCTGACCGAGTTGATGGCCCTGACCGAGGCCGTTGCCTTTCAGCGCCTGGATCAGCGTTTGGCCAGCACCTTGCTGGGTCATGGCGCGGTCTTGCAAATCACCCATCAAGCCCTGGCCGATGAGCTGGGCACGGTGCGCGAGATCGTCACCCGCCTGCTCAAGCGCTTCGAACGCGAGGGCTGGCTCAGCCTGGGCCGAGAGCGCATCGAGTTGCTGAATGTGGCGGCGCTGCGCCTGTTTGCGGCGCAAACCACGCCCTAAGTGACCCAGGTCACAGACTGGCCGGGCTGCGGCGGCGACAGTGGGGCATCCAAACCCACTCAGGAGTTCACCATGTTCAAAGTCAATGTCGGTTCCGCTGACCGCATCTTCCGCATCGTCGCCGGCTTGGCCTTGCTGGGCCTGGCGGCCACCGGCACCGTCGGTGCCTGGGGCTATATCGGCATCGTGCCGCTGTTCACCGGCATCTTCCGCTTCTGCCCGGCTTACCTGCCCTTCGGCATGAACACCTGCTCGCTCAAAGACAAGTCCTGAGGGACTAGGCCCCCATTAGGCGCACAAATTAGGCGCCGATTAGGCCCGCAATAGCCGAGGCAGCAAGTTGCCCAGCTGCAGGCGTCCGCTGGGCACTTCCACCCAGCGGTAGAAGGCCAGGGCGGCCAGATTGCTCAAGCCCCAGGCCGCCAGCATCATGACCACGCCGGAGGCGCCACCGGCCATGTCCTGATGCTCAAACACCGCGTTGAGCAGCAAGCAAACCGGGAAGTGGATCAGGAACAGTGCGTAGGAATGCGTGCCCAGCTGAGCCACCCAATGCGCCAGGCGCGGCGAGCGGATCAAGGGCTGCTGCTCCGGCGCTTGATCGTGGCGCGCCTGCCACCAGGCCAGGGCCAGCGCCGTCACCAAGGCCAGCGCGATGCGCTCGCGGAATTCCACCGCCAAGGCGCCTAGCACCAGTGCCGTCAGCACCCACAGGCCCACGCGGCGCTGCGGGCTCAGGCCCAGCCAATGCACCAGGGCACCCAGGCCGTAAGCACCAAAGAAATACAGCGCCCAGATGTCCAACTGCTCATCGCGGTTGAACACAAACAGCGAGGCCAGGCACAGCAGCAAGACCAAGGCCGGTGCCATCGCCATGCGCAGCCAGCGCCGCACTTGGCCCAGGCCGCGTGCGGGCTGCAGCCGGCGCGCCAGCCACATCAGGCCCAGCAGCATGGCAAACAATTGCAAGTCCATGGCCACATACCAGGCGCCCACGGTCAGCGACTCAAAACCCAGCAAGTCTTGCATCAACAAGCCATGCGCCAGCAATTGCGGCAGGCTCACCGAGGTGGGCGTCAACTCTTCCAGCCAGGGCTCCACCAACAACGAGCAGGCCAGCGTCAGGAACACCGCCGCCATGAAGGGCAAAGCCAGGCGCAGATAGCGCTTCCACAGCAACTCGGGCACGGCGCCCTGCAAGGCCTGACCCGTGGCCGACAAACCCCGCGCGCTCAAAAATCCACCGACGACCAAAAACACCTGCACGGCCAAGCGGCCGTAGTGGTGCAGAACCGACATCAGATGCGGCAGCCACGCCTCCACGGCGTGGGCAATCGGACCGTAGGCCGACAGGTGATGCAGCACGATGGCTTGCGCAGCCACCGCCTTCAAGGCATCGACATGCAGCAAGCGACGCCGAGATTTCTGGACAAGGAAACTCATGGGCCAAGAAAGAGCAAATGCACCGGTCCCTCGACAAAGCGAGGCAGCACGGTGCATGGACGAACAACAAAGTGGGAGGCTGGAAACAAGCGCCCGGGGCCTTGGCCCTGGGCTGGCTCACCTCGCGGTGAATCTCAAGCCAAGCCCACGATTGTAGTCGGCAGGGGCTTTTCGCGCTCGCCCTTTTCCGCCGCCTGCAAAGCGTGCCAGCGCCGCTCCAGCACCACGATCACCACCACATAGAGCGCCACGATGATGGCGGGGATGATCACAAAGCGCTGATCCGGGAAGGCATACCAAGCACCCAGCACCAAGACGGTGCGCGCCACGCCATGCGCGATGCCAATCCAATGCTGGATGAACCAGGACACCGGCAACCACATCAGCCCGGTCAAGATGCCCACGCTCATGGGCAGGGAGCTGTAGTCCTGCGCGGCAAACGGCAAGGCAATGGCGTAGACCAGCAAGGCCATGGCCACGGTCAGCATGAAGAGCTTGTCGAACTCATTCTTGGGCCGGCGCTTGTCCATCAGGTTCTCACCCGTCAGCCGCGACAGCAGCATGCCCAGGTAAACGATGGAGCCGGTGGCCGCGTACAGCGTGAGCACCGACACATACAAGGAGGCCACGCTGCCCACCAGGCCGATCACGCTCCAGGCGATCAGCCCCGCCAGCGGCATGGCCAAAAAGCGGCGGCGCGCGAAAGCCTCGCGCTGGGCATCAAGGGAAAGAACTGCTTGGGTTTGAACGGCGCTTGACATGCTGGGCTCCGGCGTTGAGTGGCTTGATGGGGCTACGTTAAATAGCTCCAGCCACAGCACCGGCCGCCAAGCGACGAATCAACGGCAGCGCCGACTCATCGCCAGCCACGCCGATGAACGGCGCGCCGCAAGAAGGCCTCAAGCGCTAGGAGCGTGCGCGGCTGAAATCCATGCCCGCGTTGGGCCCGCTTGGGTGCGCAGGCTAGGCGCCGTGCGCGGCTCGGGCTAGCCGCCCGGGCAAGCGCGGCAACGACGCATGGGCGCCCAAGCGGGCCCAACCCGGAGGGCCGAGGCGATTCGCCGCACCTGGCGGCGTTGCGCGCTCGTTGCAGGGGACGACCATGCGCCTCGCCCGCGCCTTGCCAGGCGCCGCGACTCGCCTCGGCGCGGGCATGGATTTCAGCCGCGCACGCTCCTAGGCCGCGCCCAGAAATACCCCAGGATGTAGAGCGACACCAGCACATCCATCAGCGCGCCGCCCATAAAACCGGCCGCCGCCGGCTGGCCCCAGTTCATCAGCACCAGCAGCACCAGGCAGGCTTTCTCCAGGCCGACGAAGATCAGGATGGGCGTGCGCCACTCGCTGCGCAGCGCCGCCAGAATCATCGCCAGCCCCACCAAACCCACCATCGCCCCCCAGTGCTGGGCCAGCACGGTGTAGGCCGGTACGTAGTCCAGCTGAAAAATCATCTTCAGCGTCCAGGCCGGCAAGAACAGCAGGCCGGCCGCGCCGGCGGTGATGGCGCCGGTCAGCAAGAAGAAGGGGCGGAAGGTGGTGTCAAAGAAGCGTTGCATGGGACGCAGGTGTAGCAGGGCTAACGCTGCGTGGCAATTCGCGTTTCAGTCTAGGAGGCTGTCGGGCTGTGGCTTGGGCCCAGCGCCATCTTGTCCCCGCACAATCGCGCTCATGAATCGGACGCACACCACATCAGCACGAACGGCCAAGTCTTTCGTCATGCGCGCTTTTTTGATCGGCTGCCTGGGCCTCGCAGGCGGCCTCTCCGCAGTGGCCGCTGGCACCACACCTGAAAAAGTGCAGGTGCCCAGCCTCGACCTGCGCGCAGGCCAGGCCCTCCCGCTCCTGGGTCACTGGTTTCCGGCGGCCGGCAATGCGTCATCCCGCGCACCGGCCATCGTGCTTTTGCATGGCTGCGGTGGCGCCTACGGTCGCGGGGGTGAATTGTCTGAACGCATGCAGGACTACAGCCAGATGCTCAATGCCGAAGGCTGGCATGTGCTGGTGCTGGACTCCTTGACGCCACGCGGCGAGCGCGAGCTGTGCACACAAAGAATCGGCACCCGCGCCATCACCATGACCGAACGCCGCCGCGACACCTTGGGTGCCCTGCAATGGCTGGCCGCGCGGCCCGATGTGGATGCCAAACGCCTGGCCTTGCTGGGCTGGTCCAACGGCGGCAGCACCGTGCTGGCCAGCACCAATCTGAACCACGCGGAAGTCAAAGCCGCCGCGCTGCGCCCGCGCGCGGCGGTGGCCTTCTACCCCGGCTGCGAAGCCGATCTCAAACGGGGCTATGCGCCAACGGCCCCGCTGCTGATGCTGACCGGCGCGGCCGATGACTGGACCGCCGCCGCGCCTTGCGAGGCGCTGGCCCAACAAGCCCAGGTGAAGTCCAGCGGCGCGAGCAGCGAAAAGAACGACGCCGTCGCCATCAAGCCCCAATTCATCGCCTACCCCGGCGCCTTCCACGGCTTTGATAGCAAGACGCCGGTGCGTGTGCGGGCCGATGTGCCCAATGGCGTCAAGCCGGGGGCCGGCGTGCATGTGGGCGGCCAGCCTGAGGCTTTTGCGCAGTCCCGCAGCGCCATGCTCAGCTTTCTGAAAGAACAATTGCGGGACCCACATTGACACCTAGCGCCTCAAGCCAGGGCCCCACTCTTGCGAGGAAGTTCTTTGATGCCAAGTCTTCAGATCACAGTACTCGCTACCGCTTAGAACGCGTCGAGCGGCGGCAGCGGAACGCCTGCCGCCTCGGGTTCAGCCGCAGCATCATGAAGTAGAGTCAATCACTTGCTGCCAGCCAAGTCACGGCGCAATTTGGAGGCATCAATGGCAACACTGGCTTCGATCAAATCGACACTGTGCGGGCTACTGGTTGGCGCATTGCTGGCTTTCAGCAGCGTCGCGGCGCCGCCCACAATAACGCTCACTGGCGGCGAAAAATTCCTGGACTCGTCTTATGGGCGCTGGCTAGGAAAGGTCTACAAAGAGGCTTTTCGGCGGCTTGGCTACGACTTCGTTCTTGTAGGCTACCCCTCGCAGCGAGCCATTCTGATGGGGGATAGAGGCGAGGTCGATGGCCAGGTTGAGCGTGGTTACGATTTCAACGTCGAACACCCCAATCTGATCCGTGTCGAAGAGCCCACGAATAAGGTGGCCTATAGCGCGTTTGCGGTCAGGCTTGGCTTGAAGCTGCAGGGCTGGGAAAGCATGCGAGGCAAGCCCTACCGTGTCGTCTCACGCCGAGGCATAGGAAGGACGGTTGAGCGGCTGTCTTTGATGGTGCCGAAAGAACAGCTGGTCTATGTTGAAAGCCCCGAACAAGCCTTGCAGATGCTGGTTTTGAGTCGAGCGGACATCTATATCGATTACGAGCCGCTGGTCGAAGAAACCCTGCTCGGCTTGCGCAAAAGTGAGCCGAAGACATTCGGCGACATCTACAAGGCCGGCGAAATGGACTACACCACCCACCACGCCTTTCTGCATTTCAGACATGCCGAACTGGCCAAACAACTTGCCGTGGTGCTGCGCGCGATGAAGCGTGAGGGCCTGTTCGAAAAGTACCGGGAGTAATCACGCAGCCGCTGGGACAAAGCCTTGAGCCACCACAGCGCAACAGTGCCGCTGCTCAGCGGAACTCAAACGCCTCTTGATGAAAGTCGCCAGCCGCCAAGCCCCCTGCCAGCAAGCCCTCGCGCAAAGCCTGGCCGAAGCGCGCCGGGCCGCAGAACCAAAGGCTGGCCTCCCGCCACTGCGGTGACATGGCCATCAAACGCTCCACACTCAGCTGCCCTTGCGTGGTGGACTCCAGCACATGCAAATTGACGCCTGCCGCAGCGGCCAGCTCCGCGATGCGCCGCGTGATGTCGGGGTCGCCCTTGCGGGTGCAGTAGAAAAGATCCACTTGCTGCGCCAGCAGCGCGGGCGCCTCAGCTGTGGGCGAAGCGGACGATGCGGCTTCGCGCAGCTGAGCCAGCTCTTGCATGCGCGCCAGGAAGGGCGTCATGCCAATGCCGCCGCCCACCCAAATCTGGCGCGGCTTGCCGTCCGCAAACACAAAACGCCCATAAGGCCCTTCCACCCAGGCCGCATCGCCCGCCTTCAGCAGCGTCGGCAAATTGCGGGTGTAGTCCCCCAAGGCCTTGATGGCAAAGCGCAGTTCGCCATCGCCCTTCCAGCTTGACGCGATCGTGAAGGGGTGCGCGCCTTCGCGGCTATCAAAAGTGGCCAGGCCGAACTGGCCGCTTTCGTGGCCGGGCCAGCCGGGCGCCAGCTTCAGGCGCAGCTCCAGCACATCCAAGGCCAGTTGCTTCACCTCCAGCACCTCACCCGCCACACGCCGGCGCAGGCCCACGCGGCCGAACAAAGACATCAAAGCCGCCACGCTGCCAAACAGCATCAAGGCCATGATCAGCCCGGCCGCTGGCCAGCCCAGCCCCTGCCAATAGCCCTGCGGCAAGAACACCACGCTGTGATAAACCATCACCAGATAGGTCGCCGGCAACAGCCGATGCAGGCGCGCAAACCAGCGGTAAGGCACCCGCCGCCACAAAGCCACCACCACCAGCGCCACCGCCAGATAGAGCGCCCATTCCGCCCAATCCTTGGCCGTGCCATGAAACGGCCGCAAAGCCTCCACCGCCTGGCTGGCCAAGCCCTTGGGCTTGACCATCAGCCCACTGCCGCGCAACTCCTTGACCACCAAGCGCAAGCCGTAATGGAACAGCGCAAGGCCGACGCCCCACTGAGCCAAGCTCTTGTGCAGCCGATAAGCCCGGTCCAGCCCGCCAACCCAGCGCTCCAGCCAAGGCATGCGCAAAGCCAGCACCATCGCCACGGACATCAAACCGATGGCCAGATAGCCGCTGAGATAAAGCCCGTCCAGATAAACCATCCAGCGCTGCAAATCCGGCGCGCCGTCCGCAGGCCAAGCAGGTAAGCCCAGCCATGCAAAGGCCAGCAGCACCAGAAGCACAAGCCATGTGGTCGAAGCTCTCATCATCACCATCATCTTGCGGTCCTCACGTCAGCCGGCTGGATGTCGAAGCCTGGGATGAGGATAGCAAGGCGGGCAGAGTGCCGTGGTGATCTGAAGCAAGGCTGAGGGAGGAACGAGCGACAACCAGGGTCAGATCGCCCAACTTGTATCGCTACTTAAGAAGCTGAAGGAGCGTCAAGCGATGTCCCTCAGCCAGCATTGGCTGAATATGAGGAAATACCGGGGCTTGGAGATGCAAGATGAGAGACCTGAACCTCAGGCTTCCTCGAACAGCTGGTTAGACAGCGGCAGTGGGAAGAGCTCCTACTACCTTGAGCGACAACTTTCCGGATGCTCCACGCTCTGCGAACAGAATCACCGGATTGCGTGCATCGAACGTCACGCCGATATCGGCTGGTACGCTGCTATTGAAAACAGGCAGGACGTTTATGAACGGCCGCGTGCGGGAGTTCTTCTCGGATCCAGCACTCAGTACATTTCCGTAGTGTGAATTAACTACGCCAGCGTAGATGTGATGAGCACCGTTCCATGTATGAAAGGACAGATACCCGTGCCGAAGCTCACTGGGACTGTCCGGCGCAACCGGATCATCAAGAAGCGGGAGTTGCATGTAGTGAAGCAGAGAAAGAAGGCAAATTTCGATATCTGAGCCTTGCTTTGCAACACTAGCCATGTCGATCGCGTCGGGAAAAATATCCGGCAAGAACGTGAGAAATGCGACCGTAAGGTCGTGAGCCATGAGCGGCTTAATCGCTGGGGGAAGTGCAATATTAATTGTTTTTGTTTGTTCGTCGGTCGATAGAACCCTATGGCGGGGCATTTTCTTAAGTGCCTTTGCCATTTGTGCGTCCGCGCCCTTTACGTAGCTACGAATTGGCCCTTGGTCTTTCATCTCGGGATGCGCGATTGAATGCGCAATGTCAACGAGATACGGAAGACCAAGCCTGATTCCTGGCGGAGCATCTTGCATTTGGCGAGTACTCAAAGAAACCGTCTGCAAACGATCGCGCATGCCAAGCAGCAAGCTCTTGACATCACCCTCATCAAAGGTTCCATCCTGAATCTTGCACAAGGAAGAATACATGAGCACAAGGTGCTTGGGATTGAGGTATCTGGCCGCCATGCGTTAATTGGGACAAGTGGAATCGTATCTCGCTGTCTAACGTGAAGTTGAGGCGCCTGCGCGGCTTTTCGCGCAGGTCGCCTCGAACGTAGTGTTAGGGATCATGTTTAGTAAACCGAACGAAGTTAATGACGACATCGTCTTTGCGCGGGATAATGGCAAAGCGATTCTTAGATTCAACTTGCAAGTAGACATGCGTCGGTGATAGAAAGATCAAGTTACCCTGAAGCGCGCCGTCTGGTGTTGTTACTTCTGAGTAAATTCCGCCTAGGTTGAAGTGTTGAAGGCTGATTTCAAATAGACGCGCTGCTCCGGCTGTGTTTGCCATTGGCAATAGGAAGGCGAAAACGATAACTACGGACAATGTGGCGAAATAGGTTCTCCCTCGGCAGAACGCGATGACCATGAACAGCACGCCAAGCGTTACAGCTACGAGGATAGGTGCGACAAATGCAGGTGTTGGATTATTGATGCACCCGTATAAGAAGGCCACAAGCAGCGCGACGTTCAAGAGAATCGATAAGGCAATTTGCGCAATCATCAACGCCCGACCTGTGTGTGATGCCTCTTTGCGCAGTTCCCGATATGAAATTACAACCGCAGGAACTGAAAAAACCAAGAAGGCGCCAACTATCGCAAGCAGGAGAAATCCGGCGAAGAACAATATTCGAAGCGAAAGCAAGTTGTCCAGCATCTCATAGGCGTAGAAGCCATGATTTGCCATATAGAAGCCGAAAAGATAGAAAGGGTACGTCGCAAAGAAGAAGCCGGAAACGAGGAAGGCGACCACTCGGAACACTATCCCGTTACCAGACTTAATGGCGTCTGATATCTTGTCTCCAAGGTCGGAAAGCCATGGCATATAGATGATCCCTAACGTGTTCTGTGGAGACAGGCCGCGCAACCTATACCAGCTCCGTGCTGTACAGAACAGGCTCGCCAAACAGTTGCAAGTGATTGTTCTAAAGACACAAATCGCTCGATCGACTGCACTTTTAGATGCAATAAATTTCTGACGAGAGCGGCCACTTACTCAAAATCATTTTCCGAGTCTAGGCTGCCGAGTGAGGCGGCGATGATGCCAGCTTTTTCATCCGTATCGGTGGCTCCCGGCGCAATTCGCGCCCAGGACTTTCCCGCAAGATCTACCGTCCCTGACTGCTGGCGACGCGGCTGTTAAAAAAAATAGCTAACTCGTTATCCACCTACGCTTCAGCCAACGGACCGGAGGAGTCCGCTTAACGGAAAAACGCGCAATCGTGGCCCATTGCACATGCTCACACCTTCCCCGTAAACACCCTCCCCAGCCACCCCAAGTACCAATCCAGCAGCCGCTGAAACCGGCTTTTCTTCGGTGCCTCATCAGCCGCCGACTCGGCAAGCACCGCCGCCACCGCATAACGCGCTTGCAAAGCGGTATTGAAAGCGGAGAAGAAGTCGCCGGCCATCTTCTGCGCGGCCATGTCCACCAGGCGGGAGCCGATTTGGGCGATCTTGCCGCCGACGCTGGCTTGCACTTCGTAGTGCAGAGTCGTTTCTGTGGGGCTCACGGGCTCCAGCCGCACCTGGGCCGTGCCTTTGCCGTGGCCGGCGGCGCCGCCGCTGCCTTCGAAGGCGAGGTGGTAGCTGCTGGGTGGCTGCAGGTCCGAGAGTTTGAGCTTGCCCTTGAACTTGGCTTTGACCGGGCCGATGGCCACCGTCATCAAAGCCTCGAACTCATGCTCGCCGATCAGCGTGAGGCTCTCGCAGCCCGTGATGCTGGCTTGCAGCAGGGCGGCGTCGTTCAGCGCCTCCCAGGCTTGGGCTTGCGAGACGGGCAGGGTTTCTTGGCCGTTGAGGTTCATGGTGGTGGCGACTGTGTCGAGAAGGATGAGGATGTGTTCGATCTGGCGCTTGTGCGGGCGCTTTGATTTCCGCCGGCATGAGGCTGCGACAGCCGCTGCGCCAGCGCTTCCAGGCTGGCCAGATTGTGCGCCGGCAGATGCAGGCTGACTTCGGGCAGCAGGGCACGCACCCCGGCGGCCTTGGGCTCGAAGCCGTCAAAACGTAACAGGGGATTCAGCCAGACCAGGCGGCGGCAGCTCAGGCGCATGCGCTCGGCTTCAAAGGCCAGGGCGGCGCAGCGCGGGTCATCCTCGCTGCCCTGCTCCAAGCCGTCGGTGATCAGCAGCACGGTGCTGTCGCTGTGCAGCAGGCGGCGGGCCCAGCGGCGGTTGAACTCTTGCAGGCAGGCGCTGATGCGGGTGCCGCCAGACCAGTCTTGCACCTGGCGCGATACCGCCGCCACGGCCAGGGTAACCCTCCCGTCAAACCACTGGCGCGAGAAGTAGAAATTTCTCGAAGAGAATTTCTACATGAAGAAGTCCAAGTTTTCCGACAGCCAGATCATGGATGCGCTCAAACGCGCTGAGGCAGGCTTGCCCGTTCCCGACCTATGCCGAGAGGTCGGCATCAGCACCGCCACGTTTTACAAATGGCGAGCCAAATTTGGAGGCATGGACACCTCCCTCATGGCCCGCATGAAGGAACTCGAAGAGGAGAATCGGCGCCTCAAGAAGATGTACATTGAGGAAAAGCTCAAGGCCGAGATTGCTGCGGAGTACCTTGCAAAAAAGTAACGTGGCCGTCTCGCCGCCGCGAGATGGCCAAAGAAGTGGTGGCCCAGCGTGGCACCAGCATCCGGCTGGCCTGCAACATCTTCACAGTCAGCGAGTCATGCTACCGCTACGAGGTCAAGAAGAATGACCAGGACGATCAAATCGCCGATTGGCTGATGCGGCTGACGGACAACAATCGCCACTGGGGCTTTGGCCTGTGTTACCTGTACTTGCGCAACGTCAAAGGCTTCCCATGGAATCACAAGCGCGTTTACAGGGTTTACCGGGCGTTGGAGCTGAACTTGCGCATCAAACCGCGTAAACGGCAGGTGCGGGGCAAGCCTGAGCCCTTGAGCGTGCCGCAGGCCATCAACGAAGTCTGGTCCATGGACTTCATGCACGATCAACTTGAGGACGGGCGCAGCTTCCGGTTGTTCAACGTCATTGACGACTTCAACCGAGAAGCGTTGGGCATCGAAATAGATTTCTCGCTGCCCTCAGAGCGCGTCATCCGGGCACTCAAGCAGATCATTGCTTGGCGTGGCAAACCACAGGTCATTCGTTGCGATAACGGCCCCGAGTACATCAGCGCAACCATCCAGCGTTGGGCACATGACTGGGGCATCAAACTCGACCACATCCAGCCGGGTAACCCGCAGCAAAACGCCTATGTCGAGCGCTTCAACAGGACGGTGCGCTATGAGTGGTTGTCGCAATACCTGTGGTCCGATTTGCAAGAGGCTCAGCTGTTCGCCACCCAGTGGATGTGGAAATACAATCACGACCGCCCAAATATGGCCTTGGGCGGCATCACCCCCAAGCAGCGACTGGCCAACGTTGCATGACCCTTTCTACTTCTCGATTCAATGTAAAACGGGGGGATTACCCCAGGTCGGGGTCGCGCTGCTTGAGCAAGCGGGTGATGGGCGTGAGGCGGGTGCCGAAGACAAAGCTCTCGACCTTGGGCGCGCGGCTATTGCTGCGCGGCATGGGGTTGGCCAGGCCATGGGCCAGATGCAAAAGCATGCGCGAGTAACGGCCCATGGAGCCGGAGATGTCGGCCAAGATCAGCAGCGGCGCCACCTTTTCCTTGCGCGCCTGGCGCGGCAGGGCCTGATGCTCGCCGCGCGCCTGGGCCCGCAGGCTGCCGCGCCAGTCCAGGCGGCCGCGTGTGGCAGTGGCCCAGCGGCGGGTCGGGCGGGCCTCCAGCAACCAGCTGCCTTGCAGCTGCGCCAGCAGGCGCTTGGCGGCGATCCACTCTTGCGCCGTCATGGTGTCGAAGTCTTGCTGGCGCAGCACCTCGCGCGCGCTCCAACTCAAACGGGCGTCGATCTCAATCTGCTGCTCAGGCTCGGGCACTTTGGCCTGCGGGCCGGGCGCATGCGGGAACAGGGCCTGGGCCAGGCGCCGGTTCTCCGGCAGGGCCGGCGTGCCGGGCTTGGCCTGGGCTTGCGGCAAAAGCATGCGCATGATGCGGCCGAGCAGATCGGGGTCGCGCCAGAAGATGGCAAAGGCTTGATCGAACAGGGGCCGGTGCTCGGCCCGGTCGATCAGGCAGGCGGCCAGGGTGGCGTGAAAGTCTTGGCGCGACTCCAGCCCTGCGAGCTGCAGGGCCTGCAAGCTCAGCAAGACGCGGTCGCTGCCCACCGCCATGCCGGCCTGGCGCAGCACGCGGGCGAAGTGCATGACGTTTTGCGCCAGATAACCTTCAGCCTCAGCGGGTGACGGCGCGGGGTTCTCAGCCACGGTCATCCACGATTCAGCGCCATCACACAAGCTCACCCACCCTCAACCACCCGCAACTGCTCCAGCAGCCGCGCGGCCTCGGAGCCCTGCACCCGGGCGATGTCGTCCTGGTACTTGAGCAGCACGCCCAAGGTGTCGTGCAAGGTGGCGGGATCCAGCACCAGGGCGTTCAACTCCAGCAGCGCGCGGGACCACTCGATGGTTTCGGCCACGCCGGGCAGCTTGTACAAATCCAACCGGCGCAGGCCCTGGATGAAGGCGACGATCTGGCGCGCCAGCGCGGCGGGCGCTTCGGGCACGCGCAGGCGCAGGATCTCCAGCTCGGTGGCCGCATCCGGAAAGTCCACCCAGTGATAGAGGCAGCGGCGCTTGACGGCGTCGTGAATCTCCCGCGTGCGGTTGGAGGTGATGACGACGATGGGCGGCGTTAGGGCTTTGACGAGGCCCAGCTCGGGGATGGTGATCTGGAAGTCACTCAGCACCTCCAGCAAAAAGGCTTCGAAGGGTTCGTCGGCGCGGTCCAGCTCGTCGATCAGCAGCACCGGTGCCACCGCATTGGCCGGGTCAATCGCCTGCAGCAAGGCACGCTTGATGAGGAAGCGCGGCGCGAACAGATCGCGGCTCAACTCCTCCCGCGAGGCCTGGCCCTCGGCCAGCTTGATCTCCAGCATCTGGCGGGCGTAGTTCCACTCGTAGGCGGCGCCGGCCAGATCCAGCCCCTCATAGCACTGCAGGCGAATCAGCGGCCGGCCCAGCATGGCCGCCAGGGTCTTGGCGATCTCGGTCTTGCCGGTGCCGGGCTCGCCTTCCAGAAACAGCGGGCGCTGCAGGCGCAAGGCCAAGAAGGTGGCGGTGGCCAGCGCGCGCTGGGCCACATAGCCCTGCGCGCGCAGCGCCGCCGCGGTGTCGTCAATGCTGGCGGGTAGCGGCGCGGAACTCACGCCGCCCCTGCCACCGCCCGCCCGGCCAGCACGGGAATCAACGCCGCGCGGTAAGCGGGCGAGCCATGCAGGTCCTGGTTCAGGCCGTCGGCGCTGACGGTGATGGCGGCCGTGGCAGCCGGGCTCCAGCTACTGCCCAGCGCCGCCTCCAGCTGCGGCTCACGGAACACGCCAGGCCCCGCACCGGTGACGGCCACCCGCACGCCCGCCGCAGTCTTCGCCACGAAGACGCCGACGATGGAAAAGCGCGAAGCTGGCTGCTTGAACTTCTGCCAACCCGCCTTGGCCGGCACCGGGAAGCTCACCGAGGTGATGATCTCGCCAGGCTGCAGCGCGGTTTCGTACATGCCTTTGAAAAAGTCATCAGCGGCGATGCTGCGCCGGTCGGTGTGCACCGTGGCCGCCAAGGCCAACACGGCGGCGGGGTAGCAAGCGGCCGGGTCGTTATTGGCCAAGCTGCCGCCCAGGGTGCCGCGATTGCGGACCTGGCGGTCGCCGATGCGGCCGGCCAGATCGGCCAGCGCCGGAATGGCGCTCAGCACGTCCTTGGACGCGGCCACCGTGGCGTGCGTGGTCATGGCGCCGATGACCAGCTTGCCGCCGTCCAGCCGAATGCCTTTCAGATCGGCCAGACCGCTGAGGTCAATCAAGGCCTCAGGCGCGGCCAAGCCCAGCTTGATGGCGCCCAGCAAGGACTGCCCCCCGGCGATCAGCTTGGCCTCGTCTTTGGCGCCGGCCTGGGCGGCTTCGGCGACCGAGCCCGCTTGTGTGTAGGTGAATGTCATGGCGTGTGTCTCCCTTGCGCTCAGCGATTGGCCTGCATGGCTTGCCACACCGCATGCGGGGTGGCGGGCATGGGCACATCCTTGACGCCGATGGCGTCGCAAATGGCATTGATCACCGCAGGCGGCGAGCCGATGGCGCCCGCCTCGCCGCAGCCTTTCACGCCCAGCGGGTTGTGGCTGCAGGGCGTGCCCTTGGCGGTCTTGATCAGGAAGCTGGGCAAGTCGTCGGCGCGCGGCATGGCGTAGTCCATATAGCTGCCTGTCAGCAACTGACCGCTTTCCTTGTCGTAAATGCCGTGCTCCAGCAAGGCCTGGCCGATGCCTTGGGCGATGCCGCCTTGCACCTGGCCTTCCACGATCATCGGGTTGACGATATTGCCGAAGTCGTCCACCGCGCTGAAGCGGTCCACCCGCACCTGGCCGGTTGCGGGGTCCACCTCCACCTCGCAGACATAGCTGCCGGCGGGGTAGGTGAAGTTGGTGGGGTCGTAGAAGGCGTTCTCGTTGAGGCCGGGTTCCAACTTGTCGAGCGGGTAGTTGTGCGGCACATAGGCCGTCAGCGAGACCGAGGCGAAGGGCACGCTCTTGTCGGTGCCGGCCACCTTGAAGACACCGTTCTCAAACTCGATGTCGGTGTCGGCCGCTTCCAGCAGATGGGCCGCGATCTTCTTGCCCTTGGCGATCACCTTGTCCACCGCCTTGACGATGGCCGTGCCGCCCACCGACAGCGAGCGGCTGCCGTAAGTGCCCATGCCGAACAGCACCTTGCCGGTGTCGCCATGCTCGATGCTGACGTCTTCGATCGGGATGCCCAGCTTGTCCGCCACCACCTGCGCGAAGGTGGTTTCGTGGCCCTGGCCGTGGGAGTGCGAGCCGGTGAAGATGGTCACCTTGCCGGTGGGGTGCACGCGCACCTCGCCGGCCTCGAACAAGCCCGCCCGCGCGCCCAGGGCGCCGGCGATATTGGACGGGGCCAGGCCGCAGGCTTCGATGTAAGTGGAATAGCCCAGACCGCGTTTGAGCCCCTTGGCCTCGCTGGCGGCGCGGCGTGCCGCGAAGCCGGCCACATCGGCCAGTTCCTGCACGGCGTCGAGCGTGGCGTCGTAGTCGCCCACGTCGTAGGTCAGGCCCACCGGCGTGGGGTACGGGAAGGTTCGGATGAAGTTGCGGCGGCGCAGCTCGGCGGGGTCAATGCCCAATTCCTTGGCTGCGGTTTCCACCAAGCGCTCCACCACATAGGTGGCCTCGGGTCGGCCCGCACCTCGGTAGGCATCCACCGGCGCGGTGTTGGTGAACACGCCGGTGACCTCGGCATAAATCGCCGGGGTGGTGTACTGGCCGGCCAGCAAGGTGGCGTAAAGAATGGTCGGCACGCTGCTGGCAAAGGTGGACAGGTAAGCGCCCAAATTGGCCGTGGTGTGCACTCGCATGGCGAGGAACTTGCCCTGCGCGTCCAGCGCCAGCTCGGCCACGGTGGCGTGATCGCGGCCGTGGGCGTCGCTCAAAAAGGCTTCGCTGCGGTCGGCGGTCCATTTGATCGGGCGGCCAACTTGCTTGCTGGCCCAGGTCAGCGCGGTTTCTTCGGCATACAAAAAGATCTTGGAGCCAAAGCCGCCGCCCACATCCGGCGCCACCACGCGCACCTTGTGCTCGGGGATGCCCAGCACGAACGCGCACATCAGCAGCCGCGCCACATGCGGGTTCTGGCTGGTGGTGTAGAGGGTGTAGCTCTCGTCGCCGGGGTTGTAGCTGGCGTTGGCAGCCCGTGGCTCGATGGCGTTAGGGATGAGGCGGTTATTGCAGTACTGCAGCTTGGTGACGTGGGCCGCGCCGGCAAAGGCCTGGTCGGTGGCGGCTTTGTCGCCGCAGCCCCAGGTGTAGCAGACGTTGCCGGGTGCCTCGTCGTGCACCTGGCCGCTGGACTGGGTGGCGCTGGCGGTGTCCACCACCGGCGCCAGCTCCTCATAGTCCACCATGATCAGCTGCGCCGCGGCCTTGGCCTGGGCATAGGTTTCGGCCACCACCAGGGCGAGGGCGTCGCCGACATAACGCACTTTGCCATCGGCCAGGATGGGGTGCTTGGGCTCTTTCATCGGCGAGCCGTCGAGGCTGTTGATGAGCCAGCCGCATGGCAGTCCGCCAACGGCGCGGAAATGCTCGCCGGTGAAGATGGCCAGCACGCCCTCGGCGGCCTCGGCCGCTGCGACGTCGATGCCCTTGATGCTGGCATGCGCGTAGGGCGAGCGCAGGAAGTAGGCGTAGCTTTGGCGGGGCAGCACCAGGTCGTCGGTGTACTGGCCGCGGCCGGTCAGAAAGCGGGCGTCTTCGCGGCGGCGGATGCTTTGGCCGATCAGGCCTTGTTGGGGCGCGTTCATCACTGGCCTCCCTTCATCGCGGCGGCGCCGGTCTGCACCGCACGCACGATGTTTTGGTAGCCGGTGCAGCGGCAGATATTGCCCTCCAGCGCTTCACGCACTTGCGTTTCGGAATGGCAGCCGTGGTGCTGCACCAGGTCCACCGCGCTCATCACCATGCCGGGGGTGCAGAAGCCGCATTGCAGGCCATGGCACTCTTTGAACGCGGCTTGCATGGGGTGCAGGCTGCCGTCAGCGGCGGCCAGGCCTTCGATGGTGCGCAGCTCGGCGCCGTTGGCTTGTACCGCAAGCAGGGTACAGCTCTTCACGGCGCGGCCGTTGATGTGAATGGTGCAAGCACCGCATTGGCCGGTGTCGCAGCCCACATGGGTGCCCGTCAGGGCCAGGTCTTCGCGCAGAAATTGCACCAGCAATTGATCGGCCTCGACCGTGCGCGTCAGCGTCTTGCCATTTACCTTGAGCGTGATTCTCTGACTCATCTCGTCTCCTAGTTTTTTTCACCAAGCGGCAGCACGCATCCTCGCGGCTGCACCGCCGCCGCGCTATCCGCCGTTTACCCGTATGTATATGCATACAGCTTCTGTTACGCGGACGGTTTTTCACCGGCGGCGCACCAAGCCGGCGGCAGGCGTTTAGCATCGGCCTATGGACAATCTTGATTTGACGGTTTTGCGCCAGGTCAGCCAGTGGCTGAGCGAAGGCCGCGGCGTGGTGCTGGGCACCATCACCCGCACCTGGGGTTCGGCCCCGCGCCCAGTGGGCTCGGTGGTGGCATTGCGTGATGACGGGCAGATTGCCGGTTCTGTCTCCGGCGGCTGTATTGAAGACGACCTGGTGGCCAAGGTGCGTGAAGGTGCGATGCACCTGAGCCGGCCCCAGCTCTTGCGCTACGGCATTGGCGCCGAGGAGGCCAACCGCTTCGGCCTGCCCTGTGGCGGCACGCTGGAGTTGATGCTGGAGCCGCTGTCGGCCCCCGGCTCACAAATCGACGCCCTGCTGCAGCGCCTGGAGCGCGGTGAACGGGTGCGGCGAGTCTTGGACCTGGCCAGTGGCGAAGTCAGCCTGGGCGAAGCGCAAGCGGGTGCCGATGTGGTGCTGCTGACCGAGCACAGCCTGTGCACCCACCACGGCCCGCAGTGGCGCTTGCTGATCATCGGCGCGGGGCAGATGACGCAGTACCTGGCCGATATGGCCAAGGCGCTGGACTATCAGGTGCTGATTTGCGACCCGCGCGAGGAATACACGCTGGAGGTGCCCGGCTGCACACTCAGCCGCGACATGCCGGACGACTGCGTGCAGGCCTTCGCGCCGGACGGCCACAGCGCCATCGTCGCCCTCACCCACGACCCCAAGCTCGATGATCTGGCCTTGATGGAAGCCCTGCGCAGCCCGGCGTTTTACGTCGGCGCCATCGGCTCACGGGTCAACCAGGCCAAACGGCGCGCGCGCTTGGCCGAGCATTTCGACCTCAGCGAAGAACAGCTGGCGCGGCTGCATGGGCCGGTGGGCTTGAACATCGGGGCGCGCACGCCGCCGGAGATTGCCTTGTCCATCCTGGCGCATATGACGGCGCAACGATATGGGGTGACGATTTAGGAATAGCCCACAGCACACAGCAGGCCCAGCACTTCGAGCCTTGGCGCCGCCCGGTCAACGGGGGCGCACCAGCAGGGTCTCGAAGCCCTTTTTCCGAACCCGGAGCTCGACCCCCATCATGGACAAAACCCACCACCGTTTCCACGAATTGTTTGCGCAACTGGGCCTGCCCCATGACCCGCTCAGCATTTATGACTTCCTGACCCTGCACGCGCCGCTGGCGCCGGAAGTCCGCTTGGCCGATGCCCCCTTCTGGAGCCCGGCGCAGGCCGAGATGCTGCGTCAGCAGCGCTGCGACGATGCCGACTGGGCGGAGTTGGTTGACCAACTGGATGCCTCGCTGCGCTACAACGGCTGAGCCCGGAAAAGGCCGCCTCGGGAGCAGCAGCAAGCCTGCTCAGGGGAACACGGTCATGAACAAATAGGTCGCGAAGATCGCCAGGTGCACCACGCCTTGCAGCACCGTGGTGCGGCCGGTGCCCAGTGACAGCGTGGCCACCAGCAGCGACAACATCACCAGCACGATGGAGGCGGCGTCCAGGCCCAGGGTGAGTTGCCAGCCATTGGCAATCGCCACCAAGGCGACGACCGGAATGGTCAGGCCGATGCTGGCCAGGGCCGAGCCCAGGGCCAGGTTGAGGCTGGTCTGCAAGAGATTGGCCTTGGCGGCCCCCAAGGCGGCCAAGCCTTCGGGCAGCAAGACGATGGCCGCAATGATCACGCCCACCAAGGTGGCCGGCGCGCCAATGGCCGCCACGCCAGCCTCAATCAAAGGCGAGATCGACTTGGCCAGCAAAACCACGGCCGCCAAGCCCAGCACCAACAAGCCGGCGCTGATCCACGCGGCGCGCGTGCTGGGTGGGGCCACATGGGCGTCGGCGCCGGCCACGGCGGCATCCTCGGGCGAGGGCAAAAAGTAATCGCGGTGGCGAATCGTCTGGATGAACAAAAAGGCCGCATACAGCAGCAAGCAAATCACCGCGATGAAGCCCAGCTGGCTATTGCTGTACACCGGGCCGGGTACGCTGCTGGTGAACACCGGCAGCACCATGGTCAGCACCACGATGGCGGCCAAAGTGCTCAGCGCCGCGTTGACACCCTTGATCTCAAAACGCTGCTCCAGATGCCGGTGCCCGCCCACCAGCAAGCAGATACCGACGATGCCGTTGAGGATGATCATCACGGTGGCGAACACCGTGTCGCGTGCCAGCGTGGTGGCCGACTCACCGCCGGCCAGCATCAGCGTGACGATCAGCGCCACCTCGATGGCCGTGATGGCGCCCGCCAGAATCAGGCTGCCCAGCGGCTCGCCCACCCGATGCGCCACCACCTCCGCGTGATGCACGGCGGCCAGCACGCCGCCCAACAAGCCGGCAATCATCAAGCCCTGGTAAACCAGGCCCAGGCTTTGACCAAAACCCATGGCCTGCCCACCCAGCAAAAGCCAGCCGATCACGGGGGCGGCAATGGTCCAGAGTGGCTGCGGGGCATGGGCTTGTGGCATTGATGACTGTCCTTGAACTTCTGAAATTGAACGAGCGGCCGGCTGGGCTGGCCGCCCGCTTGGCCCCTCACTTCTGCGCAGACCTTGGGGCTGATGTGGCGTCCGGCTTGTGGCCGGCGACTGCCCGCCCCTCATCGCGCGGGGTAGGCCCATCAATATAACCGCCGAGTTTGGCGACACGACGAGCAGCGCGGCGGAGAGCAGACGCCGCCCACGGCGCACTGGCCAACGCGGCGCCCCTCGTGGCGCGATCTTTCGTTATGTAGTCAGTTATATTTCGATCCTCAACAGCTTCTCACCGCCAAGCCATGTTGCTCCGCACCACCTTGCTCCGCCTCTCCTTTTTGCTGCTGAGCAGCCTGGCCGGCTTGGCGCCTGCGGCCTGGGCCGGCGAGCTGACCGTCTCGGCAGCCTCCAGCCTCAGCAATGCCTTCAAGGAGTTGGCGCCGGGTTTTGAAGCGCAGCAGCCGGGCAGCAAACTGCTGTTCAACTTCGCCGCTTCTGACGCCTTGCTGGCCCAGATTGCCAAGGGCGCGCCGGTGGATGTGTTCGCCGCGGCCGACCAAATCAGCATGGACCGGGCGCAAGCCCAAGGCTTGCTGGCCCCGGGCAGCCGGCGCAACTTCACCCGCAATCAGCTGGTGTTGATCAGCGCGGCCGGCGTGACGCCGCCGAAGTCCTTGGCCGACTTGCAAAGCCCCGCCTTCACCCGCTTGGCGCTGGGCCGCCCCGAAGGCGTGCCGGCCGGCCGTTATGCCAAGAGCACGCTGGAAGCCGCCGGCCTGTGGACCGCCCTCGCCCCCAAGGCGGTTTACGCCCAGAACGTGCGCCAGGCGCTGGACTATGTGGCGCGCGGCGAGGCCGAGGCCGGCATCGTCTACGCCACCGACGCCGCCCAGGCCGCAGACAAGGTCAAGGCCGCCTTCAGCATCCCCACCGCCGAGCCGATTCTTTACCCCGCCGCCATAGTGAGCGGCAGCGCTAACGTCAAGCTCGCTGGGCAGTTCCTCAGCTATCTGCAGAGCCCAGCCGCCCAGGCCGTGCTGGCTCGCCACGGTTTTCTCGCGCCCTGAACGTGATGATCGGAGACACGGCTTTGTTCTCAGCCCTGCAGGCCAGCTGGCCCGCGCTGGCGCTTTCGCTCAAGGTGGCGCTGTGGGCCACCGGGCTGAATCTGCTGCTGGGCACGGCGGCCGGCTTCGCGCTGGCGCGGCTGCGGGTGTTTCCGGGCCGCGAGCTGCTCGATGCCATGCTGACCCTGCCCATGGTTTTGCCGCCCACAGTGCTGGGCTACTACCTGCTGGTGCTGATCGGCAAGCGCGGGCCGTTGGGCGCCTGGTTGTTCGAGCATTTCGGCATCACCCTGATCTTCAGCTGGCAGGGCGCGGTGATTGCCGCGACCTTGGTGTCCTTCCCGCTGGTGATGAAGTCGGCCCGCGCGGCGTTTGAAAACCTCGACCCCCAGCTGGCCCAGGCCGCCCGTGTGCTGGGCCTGAGCGAGGCGGCGCTGTTCTTCCGCGTTAGCCTGCCGCTGGCCTGGCGCGGCATTCTGGCCGGGCTGCTGCTGGCCTTTGCACGGGCGCTGGGTGAGTTTGGCGCCACGCTGATGGTGGCGGGCAGCATCCCCGGCCGCACGCAAACCCTGTCCATCGCCGTCTACGAGGCGGTGCAAAGCGGGCAGGATGAGCTGGCCAACAGCCTGGTCATCATCATCTCCATCACCTGCGTCGCGGTGCTGCTAGCGGCCGGGCGTTTGGCGCCGGCCACGCGGAGGGCCGAGGCGTGATCGAAGTCCACATCCGCAAGCGCGTCAGCGCCAAGTTCAGCCTGGATGTGAGCTTCCACAGCCAGGCGCGCAACACCGTCATCTACGGCCCCTCGGGCGCGGGCAAGAGCCTGACGCTGCAGGCCATCGCCGGCCTGCTGCGCCCCGACAGCGGGCGCATTACCTTCCAAGGCCAAACCCTTTTCGCGGCGGGCGGGCCCGAGCTGCCGGCGCGCGAACGCGGCTTTGCCTATCTTTTCCAGGATTACGCCCTCTTCCCCCAGCTCACCGTGGCGCAGAACATTGCCTTCGGCCTGCAGCGCAGCTGGTTCAACCCCAGTGCCCGCAAAGCCGCCGCCCTACCTGCCGTGCAGCATTGGCTGGACCGGCTTGAACTGAGCCCGCTGGCCCAGCAGCTGCCGCATCAACTCTCGGGCGGCCAGCGCCAGCGCACGGCCCTAGCGCGCGCCCTGATAACCCAGCCGCGCGCCCTGCTGCTGGACGAACCTTTTTCGGCCCTAGACCCCGAGCTGCGCGGCCGTCTGCGCGAAAGCTTGCAAGCCCTGCTGGCCGAACTGCAGATTCCGCTTTTGATGATCACCCACGACCCGGACGACTTGGCCTTGTTCGGCGACACCCAATTGCTGCTGCGCGGCGGCCGCATCGTCAGGAACCCCGATGAGCCCGAGCAACACTGAAGACCCCCAGCTCCAGCTGGCCGCCGAACTGCGTTTGCGCCTGCAAGGCCAAGACCTGGGCGGCAGCCGCCAGCTGGCCTTGCTGGCGCAGATCGCGGAGCTGGGCTCACTCACCCAAGCGGCCAAGGCAGTGGGCTATAGCTACAAGGGCGCCTGGAACGCGATTGAGCTGATGAGCAACCTGGCCGGTGAGCCGCTGCTGGAGCGCCTGGCCGGCGGCAAGGGCGGGGGTTTTAGCCGCCTGACGCCACGCGGCGAGGCCCTGGTGGCCAACTACGCGTTGATCCAGCAAGAACACGCCCGCTTCATCGCCCGCCTCAACACCCAAGCCCAAGGCCTGCACGCCGACTACGCCCTGATGGGCAGCATTGCCATGAAAACCAGCGCCAGAAATCAGTTTGCCGGGACCGTCAGCGAGATGCGCCCCGGCGCGGTGAATGACGAAATCACACTGAGCATCATCGGCGGCCAGCAGATCGTGGCCAGCGTTACCCGCGAGAGCCGGCTTGAGCTGGGGCTGACACTGGGCGCCAAGGCCTTCGCGCTGGTGAAGGCCTCCAGCATCATCCTGATGACCGGCGAGCAAGACGTGAAGTTGTCTGCCCGCAACCAGCTGCGGGGTCAGGTCTTGCGCCTGCAGCCCGGCGCCATCAATTGCGAGGTGGTGCTGGAACTGGCAGGCGGCGGCACCGTGGCCGCCATCGTCACCCAAGCCAGCGCCGACAGCCTGGGCCTGTGCCCCGGCATGGCGGCCACTGCGCTGTTCAAAGCCTCCAGCGTGATCATTGGCGTGGCCGCCTAATCAACGCCTTGTTTGGGGAGCGCTCAGTCGGCTGAGAAGATGGCCTCGATGGCGCAGTCAAACAGCTTGGCAATCTGGAAAGCCAACGGCAGGCTGGGGTCATAACGCTCGTTTTCGATGGCATTGACGGTTTGCCGGGACACGTTCAGCCGCTCGGCCAGATCGGTTTGCGACCAGCCACGCTGGGCGCGCAGTTCGCGCAGAGAGTTTTTCATTAGCGGTAGCGCCGCGCCGCGATCAGCAGGCCCAACACCCACAAGGGCGCCATCGCCCCCCACACCACAAACATCGACAAACGCGGGTAGCCCAGCCCTTCCAGAAAGCCGTAGCCAAAGCTCAGCAAGGCGGTGCCTGCAAAGGCAAAAGCCAAGGCCTCGAACTGCACCCGGCGCTGCAATTCGTCCAGCCGCCGCATCTGGCGCATGATGGCCCAGAGCACCGCCACGGCCGGCAACATGGGGCTGAGCGCAGCCAGGTCACGCCAAGGGCTGGCCAGGTCGGCATGGCGGTTCAGCCAGGTGATGGAGGCCAGCAAAACCACGGCATATGCCAGCATCGCGCCGCCCAGTTCCTTCAGATACTGGCGGCTCCTACCGGTACCTGCGCTTTTCGCATTCAAAGTCATCATGACCAGCTCCTGTAAAGCATGCTTTCCAATTTCATCTTAGTCAGCGGCGCCAAACTTGTAAAGCATCCTTTACACATCGCCTGGGTTCTGGCGGCTTTGCTGATGCCCAGTCTGAGCCAGGCCCAGGCTCAGGCCAGCGTGCGCGAACAGGAAATGGCCGAATGCCGACCCGGTGAAATCAGCACCTGGGGTGATGGCAAAGACCGTGCGGCCGTGGCCGCCAAGCTGGTGTTTGTTTACGACCATCGCGGCGCGGCGCCTCAGTTCAACGAACGCGCAGTGTTGACCGCACTGGAGCGGGCGGCTGAGGCTTGGTCAGCCTGCGGTGTGCCGGGCCTGGTGGTGCGCGGTGAGATGACGCCCGCGCTGATGGCCGCCAACCCCGGCAATGTGCAGGTGCTGTGGAGTGACGCCGAAACCCGCGGCAGCTTCGCCCTGGCCAATCTGACCCAGCGCCGCCTGGCCCTGAGCCCGGCGGGCTTTGAGCTGCTGAAGCGCCGCAATCCCAGGCACCCGGCCGGCGAAACCTTGCAAATGACCATCTCGCATGAAATGGGCCACCTCTACGGCTTGGTGGCGCATTCGCGCCGCTGCGTCGATGTGACCTCGTACTACGACGACGGCAAGGGCCAGCATTGCCTGGCCCGCGACCCCAGCCAGCTCAAGACCGTCACTGAATACCGCGCCCAGCTGCCCACCGCTTGCGATATTCAGCGTTGCCGCGCCGCCAACGGCGCGGACAAGGGCAAGGGCTCTGCCGGCCGTTGATGGCCCAAGCGGCGCGACGGCTTATCGATTGATTGATGAACTTACTGCGAGCCGTAAATCATCAAGGCCGACATCAGGCAAGCCATAGGCTCGCGCTGCTCGGCCGGCAAGCTGCGCTGCAGCCAGATGCGCCCAGGGTGCAGCACCTCGACGGCGGCCACGCCGGTGCCGTTGCCTTCACGTTCGACCCGGTAGCCCGAGGCCGGTGATTTGAGGCCGCCACGATGCCGGCCAAAGCTGTACTGCTGCACCTCGTAGCGGCTGGCGTCGATCAGCAAGGCGCCGCGCAAAGGGCGCCATTCGTCGTCCAAGTCGAAGCTGACCTCGCGCTCTTTGTTGTCGCTGCGGCAGCTGCAGCGCAGATTGGCCTTGTCCTCTTCCAGATTGCCGACATTGCCAAGTTGCACGAGGCGCGACTGCGCGCGGTAGTCGCAGCGGCCCTGCCAGTGATCGGCCGTGCCATTGAACCCAAAGCGAAATCCTGAGCTGCTCTTCTGCACCGTGACATTGCCCAGCGTGGTGCTGCTATTCGAACCCCAGCCGCGTTTGACCTCGGTCACCCGGTAGGGGCCGACGTCGAAAGACTCATCCACCAGCGCGCCGATGAAGCTGCTGCGATTGGCCACCTCCAGCACATCGGCGTTGGGCGCAATGTCTGGCGGCGGGGTCATGCGGGCGGTGGGCAGCGCGCAAGCACTCAGCAGCAACACACTCAATAGCGCGGCGGTGCCTGCACCCGGGTAGCGCTTGGGCGTGATTGCCGTGGGCGTTGAAGTGAACAATTGGTGCTGCATCAGTGGCGCTCAAGCTGGCGGTGAAGGTGAGCTGCTAACGGCTCGTTGGCGCTGGCGGTGGACCGTGCCGGGAAAAGTACCGCATTGTCATATGCCGCCCGTGACGACGCCGCCGGCCAGCCACAGCCGTGTAGACACCTAGATCTAGCCCCGCAATTTTGTAATTGCTGCAGTGCACAATACTCGCTCTGCCATCAGCTTCAGCAAAGGGTCAGGCATGCGACGTGTTGTGTTCAATCAAAAGGGTGGCGTGGGTAAATCCACCATCACCAGCAACCTCGCGGCCATTGCGGCGCAGCAAGGCTTGCGCACCTTGGTGGTGGACCTGGACGCGCAGGGCAACTCCACTCGCTATCTGCTGGGCGAAGCGGCCGATGAGGCAGGCCAGCGCGGCGCGGCGGAGTTCTTCGAATCCACCCTGAGCTTCAGCGTGCGGCCGCCCAAGATGGCCGATTTCATCAGCGCCAGCCCCTGGGAGAACCTGCATGTGATGCGTTCCAGCCCCAAGCTGGAAGAGCTGCACAGCAAGCTGGAAAGCCGCTACAAGATCTACAAGCTGCGCGAGGCCTTGCAAGGCTTGAGCGAAGACTACGACCAGATCTGGATCGACACGCCGCCGGCGCTGAACTTCTACACCCGCTCCGCCCTGATCGCGGCGGACAGCTGCCTGATCCCCTTTGACTGCGACGATTTCTCGCGCCGCGCCCTCTACGGCTTGCTCGACAGCGTGAAAGAAATCCAGGCTGACCACAACCGCGAACTGGCCGTGGAAGGCATTGTGGTGAACCAGTTCCAGCCGCGCGCCAGCCTGCCGCAGCGCACGGTGCAAGAGCTGATCGATGAAGGCCTGCCGGTGCTGCAGCCCTACCTCAGCTCCAGCGTCAAGATCAAGGAATCGCACGAGTTGGCTCGGCCTATGATCCATCTGGATCCGCGCCACAAGCTCACGCAGGAGTACATGGCGCTGTTTGAATCGCTGCCATAACCCTAAGAGTCCACACCATGACCCAGGCGCAAGCCGTTTCGGAACAACTGGCCGCCCGCTTTCAACTCGAAGGCGTGCGCGATGTGGAATGCATCTTCCCAGATGTGTCTGGCTATCCGCGCGGCAAGCTCATGCCCGCAGCCAGCTTTGCACGCGGCCATGAGTTGCGCATCGCCCAAGCCATTGCCATGCAATGCGTGACCGGCGAGTATTCCTACGACCCGATCTTCCCTGACGCCGACCCCGATGTGCGCCTGCTGCCCGACCTGAGCACCCTCAGGCCCGTGCCCTGGGCGAGCCGGCCGCGCTATATGGCCATTCACGATTGCCTGGAGCTCAGCGGCCCCTGGAGCGGCCAGCTCTCGCCGCTGGCGCCGCGCAGCCTGCTCAAGCACGTGCTGGCGCGCTACCACGCGCTGGGCCTGCAACCGGTGGTGGCGCCCGAGATTGAGTTTTATCTCTGCGCCGCCAATCACGACCCCGCCCAGCCCTTGAGCGCCCCGATCGGCCGCAGCGGCCGGGCCGAGGCCGGCCACTCGGCCTTCAGCCTCAATATGCTCAATGAGCTGGCGCCCTTCTGGGACGAGTTCCACGCCGCCATCGACACCCTGGGCATTGCCGCCGACACCTGGATCCACGAAGTGGGCCGCACCCAGTACGAAATCAATCTGCTGCACGACGACCCCGTCACCGTGGCCGACCAAGCCTTTTTGTTCAAGTACGCGGCCAAGGAAGTGGCGCTCAAACACGGCCTCAACGCGGTGTTCATGGCCAAGCCCATCAGCGGCGAAGCCGGCAGTTCCATGCATCTGCACCAGAGCATCGTCGACGCCGGCGGCAACAACATCTTTTCCGCGCCGGACGGCAGCGCCACCCCAGCCTTCTTCCAGTTCATCGCCGGGCTGCAGCGCTACACGCCCGAGCTGATGCTGATCTACGCGCCCTTCATCAACTCCTACCGGCGCTATGTGAGCGGCAGCCAAGCCCCCGTCAACCTGCACTGGGGCCACGACAACCGCACCGCCGGCCTGCGCATCCCCGGCAGCGGCCCCGCCGCCCGCCGCGTGGAAAACCGCATCGCCGGCGCTGACGCCAACCCTTACCTGGCCATCGCCGCCTCACTCGCCGCCGGCCTGGCCGGCATGCAAGAAGGCCTGCGCCCCACCGAACCCCTGGTCGGCAACGCCTACGACCACGCCCACGACCTGCCCCGCAGCTTCATCCACGCCCACCAAGCCATGGCCCTGAGCGAAGGCGCCGCCCGCCTGCTGGGGGCGGAGTTTGTGCAGGGCTATCTGTCGGTCAAAGGCCTGGAGTTTGAGAGCTTCCAGAACGAGATCAGCGCCTGGGAGAGGCGGTTCTTGTTGCCGCAGGTTTAGGCGGAGCTTGATCCGCCCGCACTGGCATTCGCTTGCTGCGTTTGCATTTTTTCAACGGATGGCTGCCGCGCCCTCCATTTCCATGGGTTAACGACGCGGCGGCCTTATGTCCGTTGTCGGCGCTCATGTCAATGATTTGAACGCACCTGAGCCGAGACCAAACGTTTAACTTGAGCCGGGCCGAACGGCGTCGCCTCTAATGAACAATTGGCTATCACTTAGTCTCAGCGAGCTTAGTTTCTGTGACACCCTTCTTACCTTGGCCTTCATCCACAAGATGGAGTTTCGTGCGCGCATACATTACGCCCATCTTGACCTCCTGCCAGATGTAATAGAGCGCCCCAGGCTTGGCATCAATTTCTACTGTGTCAGTGTTCTCTGCCTTAGAAGCGATGGTGTGCTTGCCAGGTGAAACTTGTTTGTAGAGATAAGTGTTAGCAGCAGTCTGTCCGATAGGTTTGCCATCTACTTCGACATCCATCTTTATAGCGGCGCCCATGGACTCATTGCGATACACGTAGATTCCAGCCACATCACGTGGGGCAGTAAAAGTCTTGGCTGCGGCATCTTGGTTTGCGTCACCCATGTTGACCGACGCGCAACCGACTAAATTGACTGCAATCGCAGTCAATGCGAGAAATTTCTTCATACGGCTTTCCTTTTACGGAACCTTTGAACAACTACTGTGCGTTTGAACCTTGGCTAGGTCAGCCAAGATTTCCAGGGCGAACTTAGCCGGAGCCATTTACTAGCTTTGCCTTTCAGCTTGTTCGGTAAGGCGGCCTTTAACTGGTTGCCCTGGGCGTTGTGCTTTAGTTTTTCGTCACCCGAATGCTTACGATCTCAGAAGCGCCGAGGCCAAAGGTCGTGGGATTGGTAACCAGCAATTGACCTTGAATAGACAGCGTACAGGTCATGGTGAGTGCCTTTGACTCTGCTGAGGTTGCGCATCCAGAGCCGCTGCCTCCGAGCCAAGAAACGATGACACCATTGTTGCTGGACGTGATCTCGACTGAGTAGGTACCTGCTGACAGGGTGTATGAAAGCTGCACCCCGTCGGCGATCGTTTGGCTCTCGGAAACCACCGGTGGAGTGCTCTTATCCTCCCCACCACCGCCGCCGCCGCAACCGGACGTCATGACGCAAGCTGCAATTACAGCGAATACTGACTTCATAAAACTCCCTACTTGATTGACTTATTTCTAATGAGTCCTCTTCAACGAGGCAGCTTGCTCGCTACGACGTCGCCAGCGAAACGTGACATGTCAATCACTCTCGGCGACGCGTCAAAGGCTTCTTTCTGACCCCTAATGCTCGAAATGAACGGTGGCGGAAGAAGCACAACTCATCTTTTTATATCCGCTCTACAAGAGCGTTATGTAAATTGTATTCGGAGAAAATGAACACATCGGATCTGATCGCGATCCGAGAGAGTTGATGAGCCCGCTTGATGTTGTGCATGGAGGGCATGCCGCGAAGCCTAGACAGCCAGCGCTACCTATTCCCGACGCACCTCAAGAACCTCTGGTTTCTGTCCGGAATCTGGCAGCAGCCCATCTATCGCCGAGCTCAGTGAAGCGCTACTCGCGGTGCTCCAAAGTCGGATGAATGATCTAGCTAGGCTCGCCTCCCATTTCCAATCGCCCGCGCCGATCCGCCATTGGCCTTGATCCAGCTTCTCCACGTGCCAATTGCGCAGATAGATCGATCCATACCACCTCCCCCTTGGCGAAAACCTGTACCCCGCAACCCCGCCCCACCTCCTCATAATCCGGCACCCCAGCTCCCTCGGAGTGAAAGTGCCATGGCCACATCCAAGCCGCAGCTCTTGCTTGACTATGTCTACGCGCATGAGGCGCAGCGCCCGGAGCAGATCTATCTGAGCCAGCCGCTGGGCGGCGGGCGGGTGCAGGACTTCAGCTGGGCGAGCACGCTGGACCAAGCTCGCCGCATGGCGGCGCATTTGCAAAGCTTAGGTCTACCGCCGGGGGCGCGGATTGCCATCCTGTCGAAGAACTGCGCGCACTTCATCATGGCGGAGCTGGCGATCTGGATGGCGGGGGGCTGCACGGTGGCGATCTTCCCGACCGAGACCGCGGACACCGTGCGTTATGTGCTGGCGCACAGCGAGGCCAGCCTCTTGTTTGTGGGCAAGCTGGATCTCTGGGACACGCAGCGCGCCGGTGTGCCCGCCGGCCTGCCTTGCATCGCCTTGCCGCTGGCGCCTGACTCGGCCAGCAGCGAGATGCCGGGCTGGGACAGCATCACCCAGGCCACCAAGCCCCTGGCCGGCCAACCGGCGCGGCGGCCGGCTGAGATGGCCATGCTGATTTACACCTCGGGCTCCACCGGCCAGGCCAAGGGCGTGATGCACAGCTTCGAGCGCATCACGCGGGTGGCGGAAAGCAGCATGGCGTTCATCAAGCACATCATGCCGCCGGGCGTGCCGCTGCGCGTGCTGTCCTATCTGCCGCTGGCCCATGCGTACGAGCGTTCGGTGATTGAGTGCAACTCGCTGCAGGACGGCGGCTTCCACATCTTCTTTGCCGAGTCGCTGGACACTTTTGTGCAAGACCTGCGGCGTGCCCGGCCCACTATTTTTTGCTCGGTGCCACGGCTGTGGCTGAAGTTCCAGCAAGGCGTGTTCAGCAAGATGGCGCCGGCGCGGCTGGAGCGGCTGCTGCGCCTGCCTTTGCTGGGCGGCATGGTGCGGCGCAAGGTGCTGCGCGGCCTGGGGCTGGACGAGGTGCGGCTAGCGATGAGCACCTCGGCGCCCATCCCGCCCGAGTTGATTGCCTGGTACCGGCGCCTGGGTCTGAATCTGCTGGAGGGCTACGGCATGACCGAGGACTTCGGCTACTCGCACTGCAGCCCGCCGGGCCTGAGCGCGCCGGGCCGCGTGGGCCAGCCCATGCCCGGGGTGCAGACGCGCATCAGCGAAGAAGGTGAGATTTTGGTCAAGTCGCCGGGGCAGTTGCTGGGCTATTACAAGCGGCCGGACTTGGATGATGAAGTCTTCACCGCCGATGGCTTTTTCCACACCGGGGACAAGGGCGAGTACGACGCCCAAGGCCGGCTCAAGCTGACCGGCCGAGTCAAAGAATTGTTCAAAACTGCCAAGGGCAAGTATGTGGCGCCCGCGCCGGTGGAGAACCTGCTGCACGCCCACCCCTGCATCGAGATGAGCCTGGTCTCGGGCGTGGGCCAGCCAGCCGCCTACGGCCTGGTGGTGCTGAACGAAGCCCTGCGCCCGCAGCAAAGCGACCCGCAGCAGCGCGCCGAGCTGGCCCGCCAGCTCGGCCAGCATCTGGAGCAAGTCAACGCAGCCCTGCCGGACTATTCACGCCTGCGCATGCTGGTGGTTTTGCCCCAACCCTGGAGCATCGAGAACGGCTGCCTCACGCCCACCATGAAGGTCAAGCGCGCCCGCATCGAGGCCTTGGTGGCCGAGCGCCTGGCGGGCTGGTATGCCGATGCGGACAAGGTGCAGTGGGCCTGAGTGCGGCGCTAGCTCTGAGCGCGGTGGCCCTGGTGCTGAGATCACCCCACTTGCGCCGGCGAAGATTGGGTGTAGAACGAGTCGTATGAAAAGGCTCTACCCGATCTGCGTCGCCCTGGCGCTGCAGTTGATGACGGCGCTGGCCTGGGGGCAAGCCGTCACTTTGCGTTTCGTCGCCACGGAGTACCCGCCCTACACCAGCGTCCTCATGAGCAGCGGTGGGGCCATGGTGATTGCTTTGCGGGAGGCCTTGGCGCCTGCCGGCTACAAGGTGGAGGTGAGCTACCAGCCCTGGTCGCGGGTGAATGTGGAGTACCGCAAGTTTGACGGCGTGCTGGTGCTGTGGCCGCCGGAGATAGCCACCATGGGCTTGCACCACTTCATGCCCGTGTTCCGCAGCCGGCTGGGCTTCTTCGGCCGCGCCGACACGGCGGTTGATGTGTCCTCCTGGCGCGCCATCGGCCAGCGCAAGATTGGCACGGGGCGGGGCTATGGCTACCCCGCCGAGTTTCTGGGCGCCGGCCTCAATCTGCACCCGCATACCGATGACCTCGTCAATCTGCGCATGCTCAGCCGCTCGCGCCTGGATCTGGTGGCCCTGGAGCGCGCCGTCGGCATGCACCTTCTGCGCACCCAGCTGGCAGACGCCAAAGCCCAGATCCGCTGGCTGGAGCCTTCGTTTGCAGAGATACCCCTGGGCTGGGCCCTGACAGCGTCAGGCCCCGCGGCGGACGCCCAGGCGCAGCGCTTGCGGGCAGGGCTGGAGGCGCTACAAAAATCGGGCCGGCTGGCGGCCATTGCGCGGCAGTTTGATGTGGACAGCTGGTAGGCAAGCCGCTGCAGCGCGCGGGCCGAATGATGGCGCTTGCTACAGTTGCCCTCACTGCCACCGCCACATCGAAAGCGAGCTAGCCCCATGCTGCAACTCCACTACCACCCCAGCGACGCCAGCCTGATCCCGCACATCTTGCTGGAGGAATTGGGTGTCCCCTTCGAGCTCAAGCTGGTGGACCGCGCCAACAATGCGCAGAAGTCGGCGGCCTACCTCAAGCTCAACCCCAACGGCCTGATCCCGGTGCTGGTGGACGGCGATGTGGTGCTGTATGAAACCGCCGCCATCTTGCTGCATCTGGCCGACCGCTACCCCGAGGCCGGCCTGGCCCCGGCCCTGGCCACCGCGCAGCGCGCCGAGTATTACAAGTGGATGCTCTGGCTCAGCAACACCTTCCAGGCCGACTTCAAAACTTACTACTACGCCCAGCGCTATGTGGCCCCGGGCAACACCACCGGTGCCGCCGAAGTGAAGGCAATGGCCGAAGAGCGGCTCACCGGCGTGCTGACCCAGCTGGACACGCAAATGCACAAGAGCGGCGGCCCCTGGCTGCTGGGCGCGCAGTACAGCGCGCTGGACTGCCTGGCTTTTGTGCTGTGCTGCTGGGCCCGCAACTTCAAGCGCCCGGCGCGCGACGCCTCCGCCTATCCGCATCTGGCGCCCTATCTGTGCCGCATGTTGGCCCGCCCGGCGGTGCAACGCGCCTTCGCAACCGAGCAGCTGCCGGCCAGCTTCTTCGGCACGGATTGATTGAACAAATGTCTGAACCCATGACTGCTTCAATGAGTGAGCCCAACGCACTGGCCCAGGCCCTGCCCCTGGCCTGGAGCGATGACATCAGCAGCCTGAACTGGGACGAGTTGGTGGCGCTGTACCGCGCGGCGCCGCTGGGCAGCAAGAACGCCCGCGATCTGCAAACCGCGTTCAGCAATAGCCGCTTCCGCTGGCTGGTGCGCGATGCTCAGGGCGGCTTGGCGGGCGCGGGCAGGGCGCTGTCGGACGGGGTGGATTGCGCCTATCTGTGCGACATCGCCGTCCACCCCAGCCACCAGGGCACGGGCCTGGGCAAGCAAGTCGTGCAAAAGCTGCTGGACCAATGCCAGGGCCACCGCAAGATCATTCTTTACGCCGTGGCCGGCAAAGAGCCCTTCTACAAAAAGTTCGGCTTCCGGCGCATGCTGACGGCCATGGCCATTTTTGAGGACCCGGAAGGCGCTGTGGCGCGGGGGCAAATCGATGCGAACTGACAATGACTACGAGAAACTGGGCCGAGGGATCGGCCTCACGACAGCACTCGCACTCAGCCTGAGCTTGCTCAGCGCCTGCAGCAGCCAGGAGTGGTACGCCGCCGGCCGCGAGGCCCAGCGCGATCAGTGCAACAAGCTGATGGACAGCGCCCAGCGCGATCGCTGCTTGCAAGACGCCAATATGTCTTACGACCGTTACCAGCGCGAGAAGGCCCCAGCCCCCACGCCTGCCAAGTAGGCCCGAACTGGGCTGGCGGCTATTGCAGCAGCCGACCCGGGGCGGCGCTCGGCCAGCTCGGCTCCGCGCCGGCCATGTCGAATGGGTCAAGCACCTCGTCGGCCATGACAATGCGGCTGGCGGCGAGGTAGCGCTCAGCCACCCGCTCGGCGTCCACCCGCATGGCGGCGCTCACCATCACATAGCCGATGCGGTCGGCGTTCTCTTGCGGCGGGCGCAGCGCGTCGCCGCTGCGCTTGAGCATTTCCACGCAGCGCAGGCCAGGGAATAACGCGGTGGCTTGCTCGGGCAGATCAACCCGGCGTAGCTCGCCCTCATGCGCGGCCGCCAGCCAGCGCACCACGGCCACCTGCGTGGGCCGAGCCTGATCCTGCGCCAAGGTGGCAGCCGGCCACTGACCCAGATGCACATCCACCAGCGCCTCATGCACCGAATAGCCCAGCGCATAGCTGAGCAGGCGCGGCAGCTTGGCGCCCACCAGACGCCCATTCACGGCGACCAAGCGCAAGCCGGCCTCAGTGAGCATCAGCTCGGTATGGGCAGCGCCCCAGTCAAAGCCCAGGGCGTCGAGCCGGGCGAAAACAAAACGCTCAATCTCAGCGTACTGGCCTTGATTGGGCGTGAAGCAGCCGCCGCGAATCGCCACCGAGGCTGTTGACGCATATGGCGGCGCGAAGCTCTGCTTTTCATTCACGCCCAGCAAGTGGTGGCGGCCATTCACGCTGAAGGTGTCGCAGCCAATCAGCTGGCCGTGCCGCAGCAACTGCAGTTGCTGCAGCGGGTGCGACAACATGGCGGCGCGGGTGGCCGGGGCGGCTTCGGCATGATCCAAACCCTGCTCGGCAAGGTGGTGATGCAAGGCGGCGGGGTCGCGCAGCAAGCGCGCCGTCTCGGGGCGGATATGCGGCAGGCCCAGGGCCTGTGCCAGCCGCGCGGCGTCCAGCAGGCGCTTGTCGACCAGGCAGAGCAAGGCCTCGATGGGCCAGCGCTTGTGCAAGGCCAGCACCTCGCCCTGCACTTCGTCGTAATCAAAGCCCGGCAGGGTGATGATGCGCTGGGCCATTTCCAGCACGGCGCTGACCAGGGGCTGGCGTTGGTAATGCGCGAGGTCGGCGGTCAGGAAGCTGAAGGTGTCGCCGCGCTCGATGGCGGCCCGCATGATGTCCACATCATTGCCGCCCGGCAATTCGACGATCAAAAGGTGTGCCATGCGAAGTCTCCGCGCGCCGAGAGGGATCAACAACAGTGTGAGGCCCGGAGCGCTGATGGCTGGGGCCAGGTCCGACAGCCTCGACGCGTAGAGCTCCCGGTACCTTGTATCTTGCCCGCTCGGCAAAATTCAAAAGCGCCGATAAGCGCCGGCCCAAGTCCACAGTTCAGCGCAGTTCAGTGCAGTTCAGCCCGCAGCAAAGCGAGCCGTTGGTTCACGACACCTTGCTGCGCAGCAAGCGCAGGCCGTTGAAGACCACCAGCAAGCTGGCGCCCATGTCGGCGAACACGGCCATCCACATGCTGGCATTGCCGAACAGGGCCGCCAGCAGGAAGACGCCCTTGATGCCCAGCGCCAGGGCGATGTTCTGCACCAGCACGCTGCGGGTGCGGCGCGAGAGGCGGATGGTTTCCGGCAGGCGCTGCAGATCGTCATTCATCACGATCACATCGGCCGCTTCCATCGCGGTGTGGGTGCCGGCGCCGCCCATAGCAAAGCCGATATCGGCCTGCGCCAGCGCGGGTGCATCGTTGATGCCGTCGCCCGTCATGCCGGTCGGGCCATGGCGCTGCTGCAGCTCCTTGATCGCCGCCAGCTTGTCTTCCGGCAGCAAATTGCCGCGTGCCTCGGCAATGCCGGCCTGGGCGGCGATGGCCTGGGCGGTGGCGCTGTTGTCGCCGGTGAGCATCACGGGCGTGACGCCTAACGCGATCAGCTCGGCCACCGCTTGGCGGGACGAGGGCTTGATGGTGTCCGCCACCGCG
Organism: Paucibacter sp. KCTC 42545; assembly: GCF_001477625.1. NCBI lineage: Bacteria > Pseudomonadati > Pseudomonadota > Betaproteobacteria > Burkholderiales > Sphaerotilaceae > Roseateles > Paucibacter sp. KCTC 42545. The sequence continues at coordinate 4,723,980 of NZ_CP013692.1, read as the reverse complement.
CAGATGGCCAGCACACCCTGCTCACCCGCCAGCAGGGTGACGGTGCGACCGGCTTCCTCATGCACACGCAAGGCCGCCTCGATGGCCGGCGAGCATTGGCCGCGCTCTTCGATCCAGCGGTGATTGCCCAGCACGTAGCTGAGGCCATCGATGCGCCCTTCAACACCCCGCCCGGCGGCGGCCTTGAAGTCTTGCACGGCCGCGGCCTCACCCGCGCTCAGCAAACCTTGGGCGATGGCCTTGGACACCGGATGATCCGAGCGGCTGGCCAGGGCCAGGGCCAAGCGGGCCAGCGCTGCGCGGTCCATTTTGGCGACGATGGGCTGGAACTCCACCAGGCGCGGCTTGCCCTCGGTGATGGTGCCGGTCTTGTCCAGCGCCACGGCCTTGAGCATGCGTGCCTGCTCCAGATAGACGCCGCCCTTGATCAGAATGCCGCGCCGGGCCGCAGCCGCCAGGCCGCTGACGATGGTCACCGGGGTGGAGATCACCAAGGCGCAGGGGCAGGCAATCACCAGCAGCACCAGGGCTTTGTAAACCGCTTCCAGCCAGGTCCAGCCCATCAGCCAAGGCATGAAGGCCGCCACGGCCAGAGCCAGCACGAAGACCGCCGGCGTGTAGATGGCGGCGAACTTGTCGACGAAGCGCTGGGTGGGTGCACGCGCGCTTTGCGCTTCTTCCACCGCGTGGATGATGCGGGCCAGGGTGCTGTTCGAAGCCAGGGCGCTCACGCGGAATTCCAGCGCCGCCGTCTGGTTGATGGTGCCGGCGTAGACCTCGTCGCCCACGGCCTTGTCCACCGGCACGCTCTCGCCGGTGACCGGCGCTTGGTCGATGGCGCTGGCGCCTTGGGTGATCACGCCGTCCAGCGGCACCCGCTCACCAGGGCGCAGGCGCACGGTGGCGCCCACCGCCACGTCGGCGGTCAATTGGCGCAGCCAGCTGCCATCGGCTTGCAGGACTTCAGCCTCCTCCGGCGCCATGGCCAACAATGTCTTGATGGCATTGCGAGCCTTGTCCACCGCCCGCGCTTCGATCAGCTCGGCAATGGCATAAAGCGCCATCACCATCGCCGCCTCGGGCCACTGGCCAATCAGGAAGGCGCCGGTCACCGCCACCGCCATCAAGGCGTTGATGTTCAGGCGGCCGACGCGCAGGGCATAGAAGCCTTTTTTGTAGGTATCAAAACCGGCCAGGCCGATGGCGATGGCGGCCAGAGCCATGGCACCGAACTGGAAGGGCCGCGTGTCGGGCGCGAAGAAGGCAAAGCCTTCAGCCAGCAGGGCGAAGAACAAGGAGGCCAGCAGCCGCGGCAGGCCGGAGGCGATGGGCGCTGGGCTGTCTTCGCTGCTGCCATTCGCTGCAAGGTCCAGCGGCGTGGGCTCAAAGCCGGCTTTGCGGATGGCGGCCAAGGCGGCTTCAAGCACCGGGGGAGCCTCGGCCTTCAGCGACAGCACGCGCTGGCTGAGGTCGAAGCGCAAGGCGCTGACGCCGGCAATCGGCTCCAGGGCGCGGCGGATTTCAGACTCTTCCACCGCGCAGTCCATGGTGGGGATGCGAAAGCGCAAGGCGCCCTTGTCAGCGGGCAGCGGATCGGCGGGCGAACTGGGCGAAGAAGCTGTCTCGCAGGCCGACTTGCCGCAAGCATGGGCATGAGCAGGGGCATGTTCATGGCCGCTTGCGGCCGCTGGGGAATGCGTGTGTTTGTGCGTCATGGAGTCATTGGAAACCCTGAAGTGGGTATAGAGTCAAGCCCGATGATTGCAGAAAGGGATGGCCATGAAGATTGGTGAGTTGGCGCTGGCAACAGCGACCTCGGTGGAGGCGATCCGCTTCTACGAGCGCGAAGGCCTGATCCCCGAGCCCCGGCGCACCGCCGCCAATTACCGCAGCTACGAAGACGAGCATGTGCAGCGCCTGGCCTTCATCCGCAGATGCCGCTCTTTGGACATGGCGCTGGACGAAATCCGCGCGCTGCTGAGCTTCAAAGATGCGCCCAGCGCGGACTGCGGCGACGTCAACGCCTTGCTGGACGCCCATATCCAGCATGTGGCCGAGCGTGTCGTGGAGTTGCGGGCTCTGGAGCAAGAGTTGGTGGAACTGCGCGCACGCTGCAAGTCCGCCGCGGCCGGGGCCGACTGCGCCATTCTGAAAGAGCTGGGCCAGATGGACGGCGCCCCAGCCAGCACCACCGCGCCACGCAGCGGCCTGGCCCATGTGGGCGCGGCGCATGGTGGCCGGCAGCGTTCGGCCAAATAGGCAGACGGAACCGCACCGGGCGGCCTTTCACCAGAGCACTTTAGGCGCGAGCGGCAAGGCCTTCAGGTAATCGTGCAATTGCGCCGCCACGCTGGCGCGCGAGGCAGGGCTGAAGCTGTCCGGCAAAGCCGGCATGCTGCTGCCCGGCTTGAGGCTGGCGGGTGAGAGCAGTTGGCGCTGCCACGCCGCCGCATCGAGCTCGCGCGCCCGCTGCGCCAGATTGAGCGGCAGCTTGTCGCCGCCATAACCATTGACCTGATGGCAGCTGAGGCAGTACTTCTGCACCCAGGCCGCTTGGGTAGCCCAGCGCTTGGCCATCTGGCCGGGCAACAGGGCCGCGCGGCTGCTGGGGCGCAGGCTGATGTGCGCGACTTGGTAAGGCCAGAGCGCGCCGCCTTCGGCCTGCAGCTCGGGCGAGCGCAGGTTGTCCCACACCAGGTAATAGGGCGCCAGCGCGACCGCCTTCTCGTTTTGCAGCTGGTTGTCCACCTGAAAGGCCGCACCGTCGGCTCGGGCCACCACCAGAAAAGCCGCGTGCTTCAAAAAGCGCGCCACCGGAATGCGCGAGACAAAACCATCCAGCGCGCGCAGCTCAATTTCCTGCTCGGCGTCTTTGCGCCAACGCGGTCCCAGCAAATGGTCCAGCAGCTGCGGCGCCGGGTAGCCCAGGTAGCGCACCTGGCGCTGGCCGCCGCTCAAATGAGGCTCCAGCACCTCGATGGTTTGCAACTTAGCGGCCAGGCTGGCTTGCAGCACGGCCGGTGCGGGCAGGTCCAGCGCTTCCGCCGGCTGTGCTGCGAACAAGGCGGCTGCCAGCAGCAGCGTGGGGGTCAGGTCTTGCATGATGGTCGTACTGCTGAGTTCAATCGACAAGCGCGCTGTCAGGGCTGTTGAACAGGCTGAACGCCGAGTTTGGGCTTGAAAACCAGGGTGCTGCGGCTATGGGTCTGCACATCCTCCTCCAGCAAATGCTGCGGCCGGTAGCGGCCCGCTGCATGCAGCTTGGTTTGATCGTCGTAATGCGCATCGCCCCACACACCGCTCTGCCCCACCGGGTTGATGCCCTGGCTTTTGCCCGCTTGCGCGAAGTCGATGATGCGGCGGGTGGAGGGGCCACTCACCACCTTCCAGGGCGCATCGTCCCAACGCGCCGTCATATTGTTAGGCAGCTCGTAGCCACCGGGCACGGCCCAAGGGCCGACATTGAAGATCTTGTCCAGCGGCGCCTGCTTGCCCAAGGGGTGTTCATGCGTGAGCGTGTGCGCCCCGCCCCAGGTCCAGCGCTTGGCATCCGCGCCCAAGCCGCTGCGCAGATGGGCCAAGGTGGCGACCCAGGCTTCCTTGACGATTTCTGCCTCGCTCTCCATGGCGGGCGTGCCGCGCTTGTCCCACCAGGGGGACTGCGGGTCGGCCAGCAGGCGCGGCAGCGCAGGCGCCAGCAAGCGGCTGCGGCGCAGATTGTCAAAGGCAGCTTCGCCCAGTTCATCGGCCAACGCCGCGCGCGCCAGCTCCCACACAAACTGTTGGAACAGCACCGGCGCGCGCTGCGGCAGGCTGAACTTGCCGTCCCAGGCCGCCAGTTCTTCGACCAAGGCTTTCTCTTCCTCGCCCTGCGCTGCGTCACGCAGCAAGGGCAAGGCCGGCCGCAGCACGCGGGCGCTGTAGCCCGACTCCACATCGAGCTGCAAGGCGCGCGTGTTGGCACTGTTCCAACGGATGCTGGGCTCGCGCAAGAGTGAATCCAGGCGCTCGGCGCGGTCCCACAAGTTGTAATAGCCCGGCACCGGCACACTGCCCGCCGGCTGGTGGTTGGCCGACATCACATAGCCACGCGCCGGGTTTTCTTCCTGCGGGTTCTGGGCGAAGGGGCGCCAGCCCAGCTTCTCGGCCTCGCCCTTGCCGGCATCGAGGATGAAGCTGGGGTTCACGCCCTCCGGGCGGATCGGCAGGCGGGCCGCGGCCCACCAGGCGATGTCACCCGCGGCATTGGCCCACACCACGTTCAGGCCCGGGGCGTGGATCTTCTCGGCCGCCGCGCGGCCAGCCGCCAGGGTGTCGGCGCGGTTGAGTTCGTAAAAAGCCTGCAGCACCGGGTTCTCGGTTTCCAGCAAAGCCCACCACATGGCGATTGGCGTGCTGCCTTCTCCATCCTTCTTGCCAGGCACGATGTCACTGACGATAGGGCCATGCGGCGAGCGCCGCAGGGTCAATGCCACGGCGGGCTGGCCCTTCACCGCAATGCTTTCGACCCGGCTTTGCAGCGCCACCCAGCGGCCCTGGTGCCAGACCTCATTGGCATTGGCCGGGTTGACGCGCTCGGCCACCAGATCCAGATCGTCGTTCTGGAACATGGTGATGCTCCAGCCAAATTTCTCGTTATGCCCCAGCAAAGCCATGGGGTTGAGGGCCTGGAAGTGGCCGTACAACTCAAAGCCCGGCGCTTGCAGATGGGCCTCGTACCAAACCGCCGGCACGGCGAACTGGATGTGTGGGTCGCCCGCCAATAGCGGCTTGCCGCTGGCGCTGCGCGCCCCGGCCACGGCCCAGGCATTGCTGCCTTCGAACACCGGCAGGCCGGATTGCTCCAGCGCTGTGTGGCTCAGCAAGGCCAGGCGGTTCAGGTCTTGCATATCGCCGGGGCGCAGCTGCTGGCGCAGCACGCCGTCGGGCCGCCAAGCCAGGTCAAACAGGGCCAGGTATTGCGGCCCCAGCTGATCGCGCACCTGGCTCAGCACCGGCTCGGTACGGAAGGCGGCCGCAAAGCTGTAAGCCAGATAACCGGCGATGCTGACGGTGTCGGCCGGGGTGAAGGGGCGCTTGGGGATGCCCAGAATCTCAAACTCCAGGGGCGCGGGGCTCTGAGCCTGGAATTGGTTGACGCCGTCCAGATAGGCCACCAGCGCTTGCTTGGCCGGAGTGTCGACCTGGGCGAACTCTTTCGCTACATAGGCATCTGCATGGGCGCGGATGCCCAGGGTGCGGAACAGGCGGTCGGTGTCCAGTAGCTTGGGGCCGAGGATTTCGGCCAGCTCACCGCGCGAGAGGCGGCGCAGCATTTCCATCTGGAACAGGCGGTCTTGCGCATGGACATAGCCCAGAGCGCGATACATATCGGCCTCATTGCCGGCGCTGATATGCGGCACACCGAACTCGTCATAACGCACCGTGACAGCGGCACTCAAGCCAGCCAGGGCCAACTCACCACTGCGCTGCGGCTGCTTGCTGCGCACATGCCAGGCCAACACGGCGGCGCCCAGCAGCAAGAGGACCAGCAGGCCGGGCAGGACTTTTTTCAGCAAGAAGGATTTCATGGCGGCGCACGCTGCAATCAGAACAAGCCTGATTGCAGCACAGCCTGGGCCGGTTCAAGCCATGGGCTTACCCGGCGCCGCAGGAGATGGGGGTCAGGCCTTGCGCAAGCTGGCCAGGGTCTCAACGCGCTTGAGCAGCTCGCGATCGTTCCAGGGCTTTTTGAAGATGCCGTAAAGCCCTTGCACCTGATGCACCCGGGCCTGCATCTCGTCATGGCCGGTGATGGCAATGACCGGCATGTCCTCGGTCTCCATGCTGCCCTGCACGGCAGCGATCAGCTCAAAGCCATCCTTATTGGGCATTTCCAAATCGGTGATCAGCACCGCAAAGCGCTGCTCGGCCAGACGTTCCAGCGCCTCGACGCCATCGCGTGCCAGCGTGACCTCATAGCCCGCGCCCTGGAACAGCTTGCCCAGCTTGGCCCGGGCCACGGCCGAGTCATCCACCAGCAGCAGCTTGGCAGGCGCAGCAGGTACTGGTTCGGGCGCCGGAGGCGCTGGCGGAACAGGCGCCGCTTCCAGCTCGGGCATCTGGGTGGTGTTGGCCGCCTGCGTGGCCTTGAAGGCACGCGTTTCCTCGCCGCGCCGGGCGCTGATGAACCAGACCACCACGGCCAGGGGCACCACGATCAGCAGGGGCAGAAGATAGAGATTGAGGGTGTCGAACAGATCAAAGAACATGGTCGGCTTTCTTGGCGGATGCCCAATCTAACACCCGTATCTGGCGCCTAAACGAAAAAAAGCCGACCCTGAGGCCGGCTTTCATTGGCTTGAGACTCAGCGCTGAGTTCAGCGCTGCTCGCCAGCCACCATGCGGTAGCCCAGCGCGCCGATGACGGCACCGATGATGGGCGCCACCCAGAACAACCACAGTTGCTCCACGGCCCAGCCGCCCACATAGATCGCCACGCCAGTGCTGCGCGCCGGGTTGACCGAGGTGTTGGTGACGGGGATGCTGATCAGGTGAATCAGGGTCAAGGCCAGGCCGATGGCGATGGGCGCAAAGCCGGCCGGGGCGCGTTTGTCGGTGGCGCCCATGATGATCAGCAGGAAGAAGGCGGTCATCACCACCTCGGTGATCAGGGCCGCTTGCAGCGAGTACTTACCGGGCGAATGCTCGCCGAAGCCGTTGGATGCGAAGTCGCCGATTCTGCTGAAATCAGCACGGCCGCTGACGATCAAATACAGAACGCCACCGGCAGCCAAGCCACCCAGCACCTGTGCGGCAATGTAAGGCAGCAACTGCGCAGCCGGGAAGCGGCCACCGGCCCACAGGCCAATCGACACGGCCGGGTTGAAGTGGCCGCCCGAGATATGACCGACGGCGAAGGCCATGGTCAACACCGTCAGGCCGAAGGCCAGGGCCACGCCATGAAAGCCAATGCCCAGTGCGCCTGGGAACACTGCCGCCAAGACCGCGCTGCCGCAGCCGCCCAGCACCAGCCAGAAAGTGCCCAGAAACTCTGCACCGTATTTATTCATCCTGAACCCCTCAATCGTGTGAATGGAATGATTGACGCGACGGTCCGTCCCTCCGGGTGGCGCCGTCGTCCTGGCAGCTAAGCGGCCAAAGCAGCGCGCATTGTCAGCGCGCCTTGGCACCGCGCAGTGTCACGGATAGAGGTGACAAATACCCAAGCGGGATGACCCGGTGCGCCAGGCTGCCGGCGCTTGCTTCAGGGGTTCAGAGGGGCTGAAAGGGGATCAAAGAGGCCAGGCCCGCTGCGGCGCGCGCAGCTGCTCAAATGCAGCGGCCAGGCTCAGCACACCCACATCGTCAAAGCGCTTGCCGATGATTTGTAAGCCGATCGGCAGGCCCGCCGCCGTGTAGCCGCAGTTGATGCTGGCGGCGGGTTGCTCGCTCATATTGAAAGGCAAGGTGAAGGCGATGTGCTCAAACGGCCTTGCCGGGTCGTTCAGCGGGCTGGCCCATTCGGCCGCGAATGCTGGCACCGGGCTGACCGGCGAGAGCACATAGTCAAAGGGCTCACAGGCCGCCACCGCCGCTTCGCGGAACGCCGCCATCTGGCTATAGCCCTCGAACAGTTCGGCAGCGGACAAGCCCGCCGCCGTCTCCACCCAGGCGCGGATATAGGGCAACACCAGGGCCTGACGCTCGGCCGGGAGCTTGCAAAAGTCCAGCCAGGAACGCATGCGCCAGAACTTGTCCAGGCCCTCAATCATGGTGCGCGTGCTGAAGCCGGCCAGCGGCTCCACCTGCGCTCCAGCTGCGGCAAAGCGCTGCGCCGCGTCTTGCACGGCAGCGGCCACCTCGGGATCGACGGCCATGCCCCAGCCCGCATCAAGCATCAGCCCTAGCTTCAGGCCCTTGAGTGCAGCGGGGCGGATCTGCCAGTCCAGCGCTTGTGGCGGCAGGCTGCTGGCATCGCGCCAGTCTGGGCGGCTGAGTTCGCGCATCATCAGCGCGGCATCGGCCACCGTGCGGGTCATGGGCCCGGCCACCCGGCCGGCGTAGGCCGGCTTGATGGGAATGCGCCCGCCACTGGGCTTGAGCGTGAAGATGCCGCACCAGCCGGCGGGCAGGCGCAGCGAACCGCCGATATCGGTTCCCACATGCAAAGGCCCGTAGCCGGCTGCCGCTGCGGCCGCCGCACCGGCGCTGCTGCCGCCCGGGTTCTTGCTCAGATCCCAGGGGTTGCGGCTGAGCGGATGAAAGCTGGACAGGCCCGAGCTGAGCATGCCGTAGTCCGGCATGGTGGTCTTGGCCATCAGCACCGCGCCGGCTTCGCGCAAGCGGGCGGCGGGCGGTGCGTCCTCAGTCGCCGGGATCAGCTCGGTCGCTGCCGTGCCAAGCGGCAGCGGCGTGCCGCGGGTGGCGATGTTTTCCTTCAGGGTCAGCGGCAGGCCGTCCAGAGGCAAGGCCTGACCCTTGAGCCAACGCGCTTCCGAAGCGCGGGCTTGCTGCCGGGCTGACTCCGGGTCAAACGCATAGAGCGCGTGCAGCTGCGGCTCGCAGGCTTCGATATGCCGCAGCACCGCGTCCAGCACCTCCACCGGCGAGAGCTGCCGGGCCTGGTAGGCCGCCAGCAGCTGAGTCGCGCTCCAGCCCTGCAGCGGCTCACCCGTCATGGCTTGGAGGCGGCCTTGAGTTTGGCGGCGGCCTTGAGCATTTGCTCGACGTGGCCGTCGGCGCTCAGGCTGGCATAGACCGCAGCGATCTTGCCATCGCTGCTGATCAAGTAAGAGATGCGGTCGGCCATGCCGGGCACCAAGGTCAGTGCGGCGTCATAACTCTTCATCACCTTGGCACCGGCATCGGCGGCCACAGCGAACTTGCTGCGGCAGGCCTCGATGGAGAACTTCTTCAGCGTTTCGATGTCATCGTTGGAGATACCGATGACGGTGGCGCCCAGGTTCTTGAATTGATCGGTCGCCTCGGCGAACTGGTGGGCTTCGATGGTGCAGCCGCTGGTGAAGGCCTTGGGGTAGAAGTACAGCACCACCGGCCCTTCCTTCAGGGCAGCCGCCAGCTTGAACTGGAAGGGCTTGCCGCCCACCGCCGCCTCGGCCGCAAAGTCAGGCGCCGGCGCACCCACGGCCAAAGCGGCCTGGGCCAAGGGGCTGATCAGCATGAGGCCGCACAGGGCGAGGCTGGAGAGTTGTTTGAATTGCATGAGCTGGACCGCCTGTTTAACTAGAGGAAGAAGTTTGACTGATTGACAGCCCGATGATGCCTGTTTCACCACGCTCTTGCTCATGCCCAGCGCGGATAACCGGGCCGGCCCATCGGACAAGCGGGCATGAAGCCCAGGCCAAGCCCAGCACCGCCACGCCGGCATGACCCAGCCGTGACAGGTGAATGCTGCCAACTCGGCTGCCGCCATGACTTTTGACACCCGCCGCAGCACAGGCGGCAACCCACAATCGCCGTCCCATCAGCCACCCAAATGAACAGCGATATGAGTCATCGTCACGCCATGATCCCCCTGCCACGGCGCGGGCTCGCCGCCCTGGGCTTGCTACTGACGCTGAGCGCCTGCGGGGGCGGCAGTGGTGAGATCGACCATTTCGTCAACGACACGACCGAGGCCTCGCTGTGCGTGCTCTACAACTGCACCGAGTCCGACACCGTCGTGGTCGGCGACATCAGCCCCAAATACGTGGTGACGCAATCGTCGGGTGGCCAAGTGCATGTGGCGGCGCGCCTGGGCAAGACTGCTAATTTGCTGACCGTCGTGCGCCCCACCAAGGGCGACACCCTGACGGCCAGCCTGGGCGGCCAACAAAGCGAGCTACGCAATATCGACAAATACCGCATGGACTATGCGGTGGACTTTGCCTACGGCTCTGCCCAACCCAGCGTTGTTGTCAACTTCGTGCGCGCGGGTGAGGCGCATGCCAGCAGCGTCACCATGCCGGCGCCCTTTCGCATCCTGAGCCCCACCGGCCCCATCAACCTCGGGCGGCAAAGCGGCTTTCTGTGGGTACGCATGGATTTGGCCGGAGATGCACCGCTGAGCCTGCAGACCGCGCTGAGCTGCGTACGCGCAGACGGTAGCAGCTTCAAGGGCGATACCGCTGTGCCAAGCAGTTATGACGCCAATGCCAGCGGCGGCCCGGCATGGCGGGTCAGCACCCTTGACCTTGACCTGGCGCTGAACAATGTGGGCCTCGGCCTGGGCGGCAGCACCCCCAATAAATCACCGGTGCAGAGCTGCGAGCTGGACTTCAACTGGTTGCTCAGCAAACCCGGCAAAACAGCGGCCACCTTGTCCAAGTACAGCAGCATCCGCGCCGAGCGCAGCGCCGGCCACCATATCAGCTACGACGCCAGGCTCTGAGCCGGGCCTGACTATTCCCAGGCCTGCGCGGCCAGCAGCTGCACTGCCTCGGTGCCGCCGAAGGGCGCGGCCAAGGTGTCGAATTGTTCGCCCGGCAAGCCAGCATCCAGAGCTTGCGCCAAGCTCAGATAAGCCGCCCAGGGCCCGCTGCCCTCCAACATCGCTTGCTTGGCGAATGGCGGCAGCTGCAACATCGCCACCGCCGCGGCGGCCTGGCAACCCAGGAGGCGCGGCAGGCTGCTGGCCAGGCCCAGCAAATACAGGGCGCCGGACTCGGCCTCGCCGCTGGCGCGTGCCAAGGCTTCAAGCAAACGGGCGCGCGCCAGCGCGTGCGCTTGCAAGGCCTGGCCGGCCGGGCGCGGCGGCGCCAAACGCACCAGCAGGCGCGAAGTCCAGCGGTAAAGCGCGTCGCGGCCAAGCACCATCACCGCATGTTCGATCGAATCCAGCACCCGGCCCGGGCTGGCGCCCGCGCTATTGAGATGCTGCAGCAGGCGCACGCTCAGCGCCGCGTCGGCCTTGATGTCGGCAGCCAGCAAGGCCACATCATCGTCGCGCACCAAGCGGCCCAGCAGCTGCATCAGGGCCGCGGCTTGGGGCGGCAAGGCATGACTCAAATCGGCGGCCGGGCCGGCAGGTGCTGCCGCATCCAGGCGGCAGCTGGCCAGCATCACCGAGGGCTGATTCAGCAAGGCTTCCAGTGCATCAACATCCGGCAAATCCAGCAGCAGCTGGGGCAAGGCACCGCTTTGCAGCAGGCACAGGCTGATGGCCTGGCGGCGTGCGGCATCGCTGCTGGCCTCAGCCAATTGGGGCACGATGAAGTCGGGTCGGCCCAACTCAGCCAAAGCCTGGCCATGTTGTTGGCGCCAGCCCACCAGGGCACCGGCGGCACGCAAGCGCGCCAGCAGGGTCAGGGCTTGCTCGCTGCTGGCCAAGGGGGCTCCGGGTCGAATCAGCAAGACCATGCCGGCCAAGACTGCGCCGGGTTGTTCATTCGCATCCACGCTGCGCGCCAACCAGGCCAAGGGCAATTCGGTCAAGGCCCGCTGACCCTGGGCCACGCACAAACGCATGGCCGCCAGCAAGGCATTGGCATGGGCAGCACCGGTGCTGGCGTCGGCACGCGCCAGCAAGCGCTCCTGCTGAGCCGCGCCGAGTTGAAACTCAAAGCCCGCCAAATGACCTTGCGCCGACACCAGCGGCCGGCGGGCGCCGACCACCGTCAAGACCGGCTCCGCGGCAGGCTGTGGGGCGAGCGGCTTGGCCTGCACCTGAACGGGCACCCTCGCCTGCCCCCGCCCGGGTTGGGGCGCAGGCAAGGGTTGCTTGCGCCCGGGCAAGCAAGACAAGATTTGGGACAAAAAACTCATTCCCGCTAGCCTCGCAGCTTTTCGGCTCGCACGCTCGGTCGTGAAGCAGGGGCAATCCGGGCCAATTTGACCTACGCCGACTTACTCCGGCGCCAAGACCTTGGCTCGGCAGAAAAACAGCGCGCGGACTAGACTGGCCCCATGCCTCATCCCTGCCCCCTTTCCGTTCTCGACCTCGCGCCCATCGTTGAAGGCAGCAATGCCGGCGAGGCCTTGCGCCGAAGCATCGCCCTGGCCCAGCATGCCGAAGCCCTGGGCTACCGCCGCTTCTGGGTGGCGGAACACCACAATATGGACGGCGTGGCCAGCTCGGCCACTGCCGTGTTGATCGGCCAGCTCGCGGCGGCCACGAAAACCCTGCGGGTCGGCTCCGGCGGCATCATGCTGCCCAACCATGCGCCGCTGATGGTGGCCGAGCAGTTCGGCACCCTGGCCTGCCTGTTCCCGGATCGCATCGATCTGGGCCTGGGCCGCGCCCCCGGCACCGATCAAGCCACCATGCGGGCGCTGCGCCGCCACCTCAGCAGCGCCAGCGAAGACCGTTTCCCCGACGATGTGATTGAGCTGCAAAGCTATCTGGCCCCGGCCCGCGAGGGTCAGGTCGTGCGCGCCATCCCCGGCCAGGGCAGCGAGGTGCCGATCTGGCTGCTGGGCTCTAGCCTCTACAGCGCCCAGCTGGCGGCCTACCTGGGCCTGCCCTTTGCCTTCGCCTCACACTTCGCGCCCGATTTGCTGCAGCAAGCGCTGGACCTCTACCGCGCCCACTACCGCCCCAGCGAGAAGCACCCCAAGCCCTATGCCATGGTGGGCCTGAACGTGGTGGTGGCCGACGATGATGCGCAGGCTGCCTACCTCTTCACCTCGCTGCAGCAGCGCTTTCTGGGCATGCAACGCGGCCAGCGCGGCCTGCTGCCGCGCCCGGTGGACAGCATGGCCGGGCGCTGGACACCGCAGGAAGAAGCCGGAGTGGGGCGCATGTTGGCGGAGTCGCTGGTGGGCTCGCCCGCCACCGTGGCCGCCGGCCTGCGAGCCACCCAGACGCGCACCGGTGCCGACGAGTTCATCGTCGCCTGCGCCGTGCATGACGATGCCGCCAGGCGCCATTCCTACGCCTTGCTCGCGGCACTCTGAGGGCCTGCTTGGCGTTTGGTAAAACCCGCGCGCTATTCTTGCGGAGCTGCGCCACTGCTTTTCTCGCCATGCCCGCCCTCTTGCCTCACCGCCTTGTCAGCCGCTGCGCTGTTGCCCTGCCCGCCCTGCTCTTGTCCGCTTGCGCGGCGCTGAATCAGCAGGCTTACCAGCGCGAGCACGGCGCCCCTGATCCGCAGCGTTATGACCAGGCCCAGGCGACACCGCACGGCGGCGTCAGCTATCAGCAGCAGATCAAACCCTTGCTGCAAAGCCGCTGCGTGGTTTGCCACGCCTGCTACGACGCGCCCTGCCAACTCAAACTGGGCAGCTGGGAGGGCATCGCACGCGGCCTGAGCAGCACCCCGGTTTACGACGGCACCCGCCTGCGCCCGGCCGAGCCGACGCGGCTGTTCACCGACGCGCAAGTGGCCTCGCAATGGCGCGAGCGTGGCTTCCAACCGGTGCTCAACGAATTTGAGAACACGCCGCAGGCCATGCGCTCGGCCAGCTTGCTCTACCGCAGCCTGCTGCTCAAGCAAGAGCATCCGCTGCCGGCGGTGGACGTGCTGCCGGCCAAGTCTTTTGACTTCTCGATGGACCGGGCGCAAAGCTGCCCGCGGATCGAAAACTTCGAGGCCCATGCCAAGGCCCAGCCCCTGGCCGGCATGCCTTACGGCCTGCCCGGCATCAGCGCCGAGGAATTGAATCTGGTGGCACGCTGGCTGGAAGCCGGCGCGCCCGATGACGGCGCCTCGGCCCCCACGGCCACCGAGCAGCGCGAAGTCATCGCCTGGGAGAAATTCCTCAACAACGGAGGCAGCAATAAAGAGCGGCTGATGAGCCGCTACCTCTACGAGCATTTATTCCTGGGCCACCTCTACCTCAGCGACGAGGCGGCGCGCCAAGCCTACAAGCTGGTGCGCAGCAGCACGCCGCCCGGCCAGGCGATTGCGCCCATCGCCACAATGCGGCCGTTTGACGACCCCGGCAGCGCACCGTTTTACTACCGCTTGCAGCGTGACTTGGAACCCATCGTCGCCAAGACGCATATGCCTTACCGCTTCGACGCGGCACGCCGCGAACGCTACCGCGCCTTGTTCTTGAAGCCGCGCTACGAGGTGGCGCAGCTGCCCGGCTACGAGCCCACCATGGCCTCCAACGGCCTGGCCAGCTTTCAGGCCATGCCCAGCGACGCGCGCTACCGCTTCTTGCTGGACGACGCGCAGTTCTTCATCATGAACTTCATCAAAGGCCCGGTGTGCCGGGGCCAGGTGGCGTTGAACGTGATTGAGGATCGCTTCTGGGTCTTCTTCACCGACCCCGACAGCAGCCTGGGCCGTGACGCCGGCGAGCTGGTGCTGCGAGCCGGCGCCGCCGCCGGCCTGCCCGCCGCCCAGGGCAGCGATGCCTCGGTGTTCGACTTCTGGACCATTTACGCCAAACAAGAAAAGCAGTTCCAGCGCGAGAAGGCGCAAAGCCTGAGCGCCAACTTCGCCGCCCACGGCGGCCCCACCCTGGCCATGGTGTGGGACGGCGACCGCCATAACCCCAACGCCGCACTGACCGTGTTCCGCCAGTTTGAAAGCGCCAGCGTCGTCCAAGGTCTGGTGGGCGATACGCCCAAAACAGCCTGGGTGATCGGCTACCCGCTGTTCGAGCGCATCTTCTATTTGCTGGCGGCTGGCTTTGATGTCTACGGCGACATTGGTCATCAGCTGCACAGCCGGCTGTTCATGGACTTTCTGCGCATGGAGGGTGAATCCAATTTCATCAATTTGCTGCCGCGTGCGGCGCGGCCCGGCGTGGTGGCGCATTGGTATCGCCAGGCCCGGCCCGCCGCGCTGGAACAGATGCAAACCCTGGCGCTGACCGGCACGCATGAAAGCGCCATCCCCTTCAAGACCGCAGACCCCAAGGCGGAGCTGCTGAGCCTGCTGGCCAAGCGCATCGGCCCCGCCCTGCCGCAACGCTGGGCCTTGCAGCAAGAGCCCAACGCCGGCCTGCGCCGCGATCTGGCCCAGCTGGCCGCCCTGCGCGGCCCCAGCCTGGGCTGGCTGCCGGCGACGCTGTTCATGGAAGTCAGCGACGTCGCCGGGCCGCCGCGTTACTTCAGCCTGCTGCGCGAGCTGGGCCACCTGAATATGACCCGCTTGCTGCGCGAAGAAGGCGAGCTGTTGCCGGCCGAGAACGCCCTCACGGTGGCCAATGGCCTGATCGGCGCCTACCCCAATGTGCTGCTGCGGGTGAAGGCCAGCGAGCTGGCCGAGTTCAGCGCCGCCGTGGCCGCCCTGGGCAGCGAGGCCGACTACCGCCGCTTGGCTGACCGATGGGCCGTGCGCCGCAGCAACCCCGACTTCTGGGCCGCCAGCGACGCCTTGCACCGCGCCAGGCCCCGCCTGGCCGGGCCGGACGGCGGCTTGTTTGACTACAACCGGCTGGAGAATCGCTGAGGCGCCGAGCCGCAGAGTCCGAGGGACTTCAGTTGCGCGCCAGCAGCCCCTCGCCCAACCAGCGGCCCAGGGCCTGCGCGGCCAGGGCGGCGGCGTGCGGACTCTGCTCGGGGTCGGCGGCGGCGGCGGCCGCCATCTCGCAAAGGCTCGCAAAACTATCGCCCGCCTGCAGGGCCAGCAGTTGTTGCGCTTCCAGCGGCTCGAGGGAGCGCCAGCGCGTTTCCAGCGCGGCGTCGCGCCAGATCAGCAGCCAATGCGCATGCGCCTCGGGCTCCGCGAGCTCGGGTTCCGCTTCACCTTGCTCCGGTTCGTACTCACGCAGCTGCCGCCAGGCCGGCTCGATCGCCCATTGCAGGGGCAGCAGCTGCACGCTGGGCTGCAGCCGAAAGCATTGGCCACCCCAATCTTCGGGCGCAAGCGCCGCTAAGTCCTCCACGCCCAGCAACGCCGCGGCCTCGGCCGCATCGAAGGCGGCACGCAAAGCCCAGTCCATGCGGGCCAGCTCAATCAAGGAGGGATGCAACTGCGCCTCGTCCGCCATAAATTCAGCCAGGCCATCGCCAAACCAGCGGATGGAAGGCTGGTGGGGCGGGTGGGCATTTAGGTAGCGCAGCGCCAGGGCATCAAAAGCCTCATCGCCCAGCGCGCGGTGCAAGACCAGATAGTTGTCACGCAAGGCGGCTTGCAGGCGGGCGCGGTAGGCATGGCGGTAGGCGCGCAGGCCGGGGCTGAAGGTGGCGGGGCCTGATGACGAATCGGGCGAATCCTCACCCGCGATCTGGAACTGCAGGCGCTGCTGTTGCCGGCGCAGGACGGTGGCGGTGTTTGCTGGCGAGCTGATCATGCGGCTAGCCCCGATCCAGCAGCCGGGGCCAGGTCCTGCCTGGGTGGCATGGGCCAGACCCGCTGGCGCATCGGCTCAGGCCTGGGCTGAGGGTCCATTGGGCTGCAGGTCTGGCGCAGGAGCTGGCGCGCCTGGTCCAACTCCAGCAGCAAGTCCTGCAGCGGCGGGATCTTGTCATCGCGCTCAATCATGGTGGGTTTGGCCCCCAAGCGCAGCACGGTGTAGACGTAAAGCTGCCAGACCGCGTCGCACACCGGCGCATCATGGGTGTCGATGATCAAGTCGCCCTGATCCTCATGGCCGGCCAGGTGGATTTGCACCACTTGCTCGGGCGGCATGTGGTCGATGTAGTCGCGCGCATCAAAGCCGTGATTGCGGCTGGACACATAAACATTGTTAACGTCGAGCAGCAGGCGGCAGCCGCTGCGGCGCAGCAGCTGGGCCACAAACTCGGCCTCGCTCATCTCGTCTTCGGCGAAGCGGATATAGCTGGACACGTTCTCCAGCACCAGCGGCCGCTGCAGCAGGTCTTGCACCTGAGCGATGCGCGGCAGCAGATGCGCCAGCGCGGCCTCGGTGTAGGGCATGGGCAGCAGATCGTGCAGATTGCGGTGGTCCACCCCGGTCCAGCACAGATGGTCGGATACCCAGGCCGGCTGCACCCGATCAGCCAGGGCTTTGAGCGCGCGCAGATAGTCCAGATTCAGCGCGTCGCTGCTGCCGATCGACATCGACACGCCGTGCATCACCAGGGGATAGTCCGGGCGAATGCGCTCCAAGTGCCGCAGCGGGCGGCCACCGGGCACCAGATAGTTCTCGCTGATGATCTCCAGCCAATCCGGCTTGAGCCCAGCGGGCAGCGGCCGCGCGGCATCGGCAAAAGCAGCGTAGTGCTCGCTGCGCAAGCCAAGGCCGAAACCTTGCAGGGGTGAGGGCGAGGGGACGGGCATGGTGATCGATCCTGCGGAACAAGGCGCGGCCAGCGCGGTCAATACATCGGGCATGTGACAGGGGGCAGGGTCAGGTCTTGCCCCGCCCCAGTGACAGTGGCTGCCTTCTTTTGCTTACTTCAGCACCTTGCCGCCTTCCTTGGTGCACTCTTCTGCCGTCTTCTTGCTGACCCAGCCCTGGCCCTTGCAGCTGTTGTGGCCCTTGCACTCGCTCTTGGCGGTTTTGCATTCGGAGCTGCCCTTGCAGCCATTGATGCCCGAGCACTTGACCATGCCCATATCGCCGTCAGCGGCCTGAGCCACATTGGCAAAGCCGGCGGCGGCGAACAAGGTGGCGGCGGCGGCAGCGATGCTCAGGCCGGTGGCGGACAGGGTCTTCAGAGTGGAAGTGGTTTGTTGCATGACTTGCTCCTGGATGGAATGGATGAACTGGATGAAAGGGGTGACAAGGTTTGACGCTTCATGCAGGCGCTTGATACGCCCACGCTGCTTGTGTCGCCCGGCACCCCGCCCTTCTTACAGCCCGCCGAAAAAATTTTCGACATTTCTGAATGAGCTGGGGTTATGGGAGCAAAGACGCTGCATATTGGCGTGAGCGCAGCGAACTCACTAGAGTCGGCAGCACCTTGTCATGCCTGGCTGCCTGGCTGCAGCCCACACCCGCCATGTTGAACACCGAAGCCTCCAGCACCCAACACCCAGATCTGGACCTCTACGCCCTGCCCACGCTGGTGGACACCTTGGTGCAGGACCAGCTCGACGCGGTGCGGGCGGTGCAGGCGGCGGGCGCTCAAATTGCCGCTGCGGTGGCGGCGGCCTTGCCGCGCATCCAGGCCGGCGGGCGCTTGATTTATGTGGGTGCCGGCACATCGGGCCGGCTGGGTGTGCTGGACAGCGTGGAGCTCTACCCCACCTTCTCCTGGCCGCGCGAGCGCGCCCTGGCCCTGCTGGCCGGAGGCGAGCGCGCCATGTTTGTGGCCATTGAAGGGGCGGAAGACGATGGCCCGCAAGGCGCGGCGGAGATGCTGGCCCTGGCGCCCACGCCCAACGATGTGGTCTTGCTGCTGGCCGCTTCCGGCGCCACGCCTTATGTGATGGGCGCTCTGCGGGCGGCACGCGCAGGGGGCGCATTAACCCTGGGTTTTGCCAACAACCCTGGGGCGGCGCTGACGGCGCAGGCCGATATCGGCATCTTTCTGGACACCGGAGCTGAATTGATTGCAGGCAGCACGCGGCTGAAGGCCGGTAGCTCGCAGAAAATAGCGCTCAACACATTCTCGAGCGCACTGATGGTCAAACTCAACAAGGTCTACGGCAATCTGATGGTGGACCTCAAACCCACCAATGCCAAGCTGCTGCAACGCGCCCTGGCGTTGACCATGCGCATCAGCGGCGCCGATGAGGCGCGCGCGCAAGCCGTGCTGGCGCAGTGCGGCCACCACGTCAAGCTGGCGGTGCTGGCCCTGAACAAGCAGCTGAGCGTGGGCGAGGCTCGCGCCGCCCTGGACGCCGCCGACGGCAATCTGCGCCAGGCCTTGTTATCACCATGAGCGAAAAAAAGGTCAACCCCTGGCGCTGGATCCCCTCGCTCTATTTCGGCCAAGGCATTCCGTATGTGGTGGTGATGACGCTGTCGGTCATCATGTACAAAAACCTGGGATTTTCGAACACCGACATCGCGCTCTACACCAGCTGGCTCTATCTGCCCTGGGTCATCAAGCCGCTGTGGTCGCCGCTGATTGAGCTCTTCCACACCAAGCGCAGCTGGATCATTGCGCTGCAATTCCTGATCGGCGTGGCCCTGGCCATGGTGGCCCTGACCATCCCCGGCCCGCAGGCCTTTCAAATGACGCTGGCGGTGTTCTGGCTGATGGCCTTCGCCTCGGCCTCGCACGACATTGCCGCAGACGGCTTTTATATGCTGGCCCTGCCGCAGCACAGCCAAGCCGCTTTTGTCGGTGTGCGCTCCACCTTCTACCGCCTGGCCAATATCGGCGGCCAGGGCGGCTTGGTCTATCTGGCCGGTGAGCTGCAAGAGCGCACCGGCAGCATGACGACCGCCTGGAGCGCCGTCTTCGCGCTGCTGGCCGGGCTGTTTGCGCTGATGGCGGCCTATCACTTCTTCGTGCTGCCGCGCCCGGCGGCCGATGCCCAAGGGCCGGGCCGCGCCGGCTCGGCCGGCTTGCTGCGCGACTTCTTGCAAGTATTCGCGGAGTTCTTCCGCAAGCCCGGCATCTGGGTGATCCTGGGCTTTTTGCTGCTTTACCGTTTTCCGGAAGCACAGCTGCTCAAGCTGGCCACGCCTTTCTTGCTGGATAGCCAAGCCGACGGCGGCCTGGGCCTAACGACCAAGCAAGTCGGCATCGCCTACGGCACGGTGGGCCTCACCGCCCTGACCCTGGGCGGCTTGCTGGGCGGCTGGATCATCTCGCGCGTGGGCCTTAAAAAAGCGCTGTGGCCGCTGGTGCTGATGATGCATGTGCCCAATATCGCTTTTGTGGCGCTGGCCCTGGCGCACCCCGGCAGCTTGGTACTGATCAGCGCGGCGCTGGCCGTTGAACAGTTCGGTTATGGCCTCGGTTTCACCGCCTATCTGATGTACATGATTTTGGTCGCGGATGGTCCCCACAAGACGGCGCACTACGCCATCTGCACCGGCTTCATGGCGCTGGGCATGATGATTCCTGGCATGTGGAGCGGCTGGCTGCAGGATCAGCTGGGCTATCTGAACTTCTTCATCTGGGTGCTGGTGGCCACGATTCCTTCCTTCGCGATGGCGGCGCTGATCAAGATCCCGGCCGACTTCGGCAAGAAGCAGGACGAGGAGCCCGCATGAGTGCCGAGCCCAAGTCCAAAGCCTTGTCGCGCCGCAGCCTGATTGGCGGCAGCGCCGCCGCGCTGATGGCTTGCGCGCAGTCGCCGCTGAAGCCTGCCCTGGCCAATCCACCGCGCTTGCTGCCCGCGCCCGAACTGGCCGAGCAAGCGCCCGCAGTGCCGCGCGAGTTCCGCGCCGCCTGGGTGGCGACGGTGGCCAATATCGACTGGCCCAGCCGCAAAGGCCTCAGCACGGCCGAGCAGCAGGCCGAAGTGCGGACGCTGCTGGACAGCGCCGTGGCGCTCAAGCTCAACGCCATCATCTTGCAGGTGCGCACCAGCGCCGATGCGCTCTACCCCAGCGCGCTGGAGCCATGGAGCGAGTACCTGAGCGGCACGCAAGGCCTGGCCCCAGAGCCCTTCTACGACCCGCTGGCCTTTTGGATCAACGAGGCCCATGCGCGCGGGCTGGAGCTGCACGCCTGGTTCAACCCCTTCCGCGCGCGCCAAAGCCAGGCCCAATCGGCGCCCGCCGCCAGCCACCTGAGCCAGACCCAGCCGCAATGGGTCAAGCGTTACGGCGACCAGCTCTGGATCGACCCCGGCGAAGAAGCCGCCGCCAACCACTGCCTGGCCGTCATCGCCGATGTGCTGGCGCGCTACGAGGTGGACGGCATCCACATCGACGACTATTTCTACCCCTACCCCATCACCGAGCCGGCCAGCAAGCAAGAGCTTGATTTCCCGGATGAGCCGAGCTGGCAGCGCTTTGTGCAAAGCGGCGGCAGCCTGAGCCGCGCGGACTGGCGCCGGCGCAATGTCGATCAGCTGGTGCAGCGCATGCAGCAAACCATCCGGCTCAGCAGCAAGCCCTGGGTGCGCTTTGGCATCAGCCCCTTCGGCCTACCCAAGCCGGCGCTGCGGCCGCCGGGCATTGCCGGCTTCAGCCAGTACGACAAGCTTTATGCCGATGTGGAGCTGTGGCTGGCCAATGGCTGGCTGGACTATCTGGCGCCCCAGCTCTACTGGCCCATCAAGCAAGCGCCGCAGGCGTTTGATGTCTTGCTGGACTATTGGCGCGCGCAGAACCCGCTGCAGCGCCATATCTGGCCAGGCCTGTTCACCAGCAAGGTGACGGACAAGGCCGACAGCTGGCCGATCAGTGAGATCAGCGCGCAGATCGAATTGCAGCGTGCTCGCGCGCCCGCCACCGGCCATGCGCACTTCAGCATGGTGGCCTTGCTGCAGAACCGGCGCGGCCTGGCACTTGCGCTCAAGCAAGGCGTCTACGCTCAAGCCGCCATGCCGCCGGCCACGCCCTGGCTGGACGTCACGCTGCCGGAGCCCGCCCCCACCCCGCTGCTGCTGGCTTTGCCCACAACCGAGCCGGCCGATGCCGCACCGGCTTGGCAGTTGCGCCTGCCGCCCGGCAAGCCGGCGGAGGGTGAGCGCTACCTGCTCTGGAGCCGGCATGGCGAGCAATGGCGCTGGCAACTCGGCAGCGAGTTTGTCATCGCAGAGCAGGATCTCAACGCCCTGGTGATTTCGCGCCTGAGCCGCGTCGGCGTCGAGGGGCCAAGAAGCGCTTTCCGGCTCGGCTGAGCATTTGCGGCTAGGCGCGCCGGAATAAAGCCACGAATAAAAGCCTGTTGCCCCCATCGGCAGGGCTCGGATGAGGTCCAATTGGCCTCAAGTTTTTGATCCGCCGCGCGGCCATCAGCCGCGCCTACCCATTCCGCCCCTTCATGCCCAAACTCAGCACCCGCAGGGAGTCGTGGCTCTGGCCCTCCATCGTGGCCATTCTCTTGCTCGCCAACGCCACCGTGGCGATCTTCTTCTGGTGGTCGCTGAGCAGCAGCAAACAGCTCTTTGACGAGCGCGCTTACGCGCAGACGGCCAATATCGCCAACACGTTGGACGGCAATATCTCCAGCAGCATCGAGAAGATTGATCTGGTGCTGGCCAGCGTCGCCGATGAGCTGGAGCGCGAAATCCGCGCCGGTGGCATTCAGACCGACCAAGCCTTGAGCTTTCTGGCCCGCCGCCTGCAAAACATGCCCGAGCTGCCGGCCTTGCGCGTCTACGACGCCGAGGGCAACGGCCTGGTCAATGAGGGTGTGGAGCCCGCCGCCGATGTGGTCAACATCGCTGACCGGGACTATTTTCAACGCGCCAAGACCCAGACCGAGCCGCAGCGCATCTTGTCGCCCCTGCTCCGCTCGCGCGTGGATCAAAGCTATGTGATTGTCTCGGCGCGCCGCTTTGTCGATGCCCAGGGGCACTTCGCCGGCGTGGTCATCGCGCCCATCGGAGTTGAGTATTTCAGCAAGCTGATTTACGGACTTGACCTGGGTAGCGGCGGCACCGTCGCTTTGCGCGACGCCGATCAGCGCCTGATCGCGCGCAACCCGCCACTACCCGACAGCCCGGCGGGTGAGATCGGCAACCGCGTCGTGTCCAAGGAATTCCAGAAACTGATCGACGCCGGCGCCGTGACCGGGAATTTTCATAACGCTGACGGTGCCGGTGGCATCGACCGGGTGGTGAGCATGCGGCGACTGCACGCCGCACCCTTTTTGCTGGCGGTGGGCCTGGCCAGCCAAGACTATCTGCGCGGCTGGTATGGCGAGATCGCAGCGGCCGCCGCTTTGGTTTGCTGCTTCGCCATCGTCTCGGTGCTGCTGGGCCTGACCCTGCGCAAAGCCACCCAAGCCACTTTGCAAGCCAGCCTGCGCAATCGCATGTATCTGAAGCGGGCCAGCGACGGCATCATGGTGCTGGACGGCAAGGGTCGCCTGAACATCGTCAACGACCGCTTGTGCGAGTTGCTGGGCCTGAGCCGCGAACAGCTGGTGGCCATGAGCCGGCTCGAACTGCTGCAGCTGTGGCCGGACAAGCGCGCACGGGCGCGCACCTTTGTCGCCCTGCGCGCGGGCAATGAGTTGCTGAGCCTGGAAACGTTGATCCGCAAAGGGCAGGCAGGCGAGATGCGTGACGTGGAACTCAATGTCAGCGCTTTTGAGATCGCCGGCGAGCCCTGCTTCTACATCTCGGTGCGCGACATCAGCGAGCGCAAGGCGATTCAAGACCAGATCCGGGAGATGGCCTACCTCGATCAACTGACCCAGTTGCCCAACCGCCGCCTGCTCAGCGACCGGCTGGAGCTTGCTCTCGCAGCCAGCCAGCGCAGCAGGCAGTTCTGTGCCTTGATGATGCTGGACCTGGACAAGTTCAAACGTCTCAACGACCAGTGGGGCCACGATGCCGGTGACCTGCTCCTGATCGAGGTGGCCCGCCGCATGAAGACCTTGATCCGCGGCCAAGACACCGTGGCCCGCATGGGCGGCGATGAGTTCGTGGTGCTGCTGAGCGGCTTGGGCGAGGACTTTGACACCGCCGCCGCCAACGCCGGGCGGATCGCCGCCAAACTCCTCGACGCCTTGAACGCGCCCGTCGCGCTGGGGGCTGGCGCGCCGGACTGGCCCTGCCGCTGCAGCATAGGCATCAGCTTGTTTGTCGGCCGCGACAGCGCCACCGGCGACATCTTCAAGCAAGCCGACCTGGCCTTGTACGAAGCCAAGCATGCGGGCGGAGACGGCTTCAAGGTGTTCAGCGCGCCGTCGAGTGAGCCCGCCTGATCACGCCCCGCTCAAGCACACCAAGCCAGCCAGCGCCCATGCGGGTGTGACCAAGCCAGCGCCTGCTGCTGAATCTGCCCATTAGCGGCCCACTGCAGCGTCCACAAGGTGGCGCTGGCGCCGGCGCGCTCGGCGGCCAAGGGCGGCAGATCCAGGCCCGGTGGACGCAAGGCCGCCCCCTCGGCGCTGAGCCAAATCAGGCCATGCTGCAGCACCAGTCGCCGCACGCGCGCCTGATAGTCCTGCAAGGCGGCGGGCGTGAAGTAGTACAGCACCCAGCTATTGAACAGCACCACCTGGCTGCCGGCAAAGTCACCCGCGGCCAACTGCGCCTCCAGCACACTCAGCCCATCTTCACATTGCTTTATGCGGTGCTGGTCCACCAGGGCCACGGCTTGATCGAGCCGGCGCGCCCGCTCACGCTCATGCGGCCATAAGCAGGCATGCAGCCAGCGCAGGGCCGCCGGGTCCTGAACATCCAGCGGGGCCAGATCCAAACCCACGCGCTGCTGAAGCTGCCAAGCCTGCTCGGCCGGGGGCGCGGCGGCTGCGCCCAGCCAGTCACACACGATCTCGGGCCGCTCGGGCCCGACTGGCGCGCCGCGCACAAAGCCCGCGCCGGACTCGGTTTGATAGCGGTAGCGGTAACGGTCCACGCCCAGGTTCAGGCCCGCGCTGCAGCCGAAGTCGATCAAGCTCAGCACGCGGCTGCGGCTTCCGCTCAAGCCCGCGATGTGTTGCAGGGCCGGCCAGAGCACGGCGCAACGGCCGATCTCATTGGTCTGAGTGCGGCGCTCACGCAGGGATTCGATCAGGCTGGCCTGCTGCTGGCGCGCGAAATCCAGCAGCAGCGCCGGCAGCTGCGCGTCAGGCAAGCGTTGGCCGCCCACGCTGGGGTAGTAGTCCGCCAAGGGATGGGCCACGCCGGCCAACACCCGCTCATGCAGGGCCGCCAGCAGCAGATTGGGAATGGCTTGAGTGGGCGGCGCATGGGCCATCAGGGCGAGCAGCTCAGGCGTATCCGCCACCGCTTGGCATATCGCCACGTAGAGCGGGTCTTGCAGGCATTCCAGCGCGGCAAAATGACGAAACGAGACCGCTGCATAACCCGCTCTGCAAACTCGCCCACCTCAGCGGCAGGCGAGGATTCCATGATGCGGAAAAATCGCTCGGTTTTAGAGCGTTTTGAAGGGTTTTCGGCCCTTCCTTCGGGCCCTTTGGCCCATCAAGACGGACTACTCCCTGCACACGGCTGCAGCCGTCCGCTTTGCAGCTTCCTCATCGCCTTGAGCAGGTTGACACCCAGCGCCGCCCACGCCATTTGCGCCTGCGTTTTGGCCGCGCCAAAGTACCGCGCTCGGCTCAGGTGGAACTTTCTCTTCATTGTCCCGAAGCCTTGCTCGACCTTGTAGCGCAGCGTGGCGATGGCCCGGTTCATCTGCGTCTGCAAAGGATGCACCGGGTTGCCTCGGCTCCCCTTGAACTGGATCAGGTCGCCGATGCCCTTGTTCTTGAGGTACTCCCGGTTGGCTGCGCTCGCGTAGCCCTTGTCGGCCAGCACACCCTCAGGCTGGACGCCTTGCGCTGCGAGCGCCTCCACGATGCCGGGCAACTTGTTGACTTCGGCTTGGTTGGCGGGGTGGACTTCGACGTGCTCGACATAGCCATCTTCTGTGTCCACCGCGCTGTAGCCGCGATAGCCGAAGAAGGCGTCCTTGCCTTTCTTGACCCAGCGGGCTTCGTCGTCTGCACTGTCCACCACATCGGCCTGGCCGTCCTCATCGACTTCGATGTGTTGATTCGGCCGAGCCGCGCTCTCGATGATCGTGGCGTCGATGATGGCGCCCCGGCTGCCGGCCACCTTGAGCCCCTGGCCTTCAAGTTGCACATTGACCCGGCGCAGCAGCACTTGATCGAGCTTGGCCGTCACCAATCGGTTGCGGAAGCGGCAGATGGTGGTGGCATCAGGAAAGCTGTCGTCACCGGGCTCGAAGCCAGTGAACACCATAAAGTCCAGTCGAACCTTGAGCGCATGCTCCAACTGCGTGTCCGACAGACCATGCCACTGGCCCAGCAGCATCAGCTTGAACATCGCCAGCGGCGCATAGGGCTCAGGTCCGCCGCCATTACTGGCCTCACGCTTGTACAAGCCTTTGAGCTTGTGGCTGATCTCAACCCAATCCAGCAACTCGTGCAACTTCATCGTCGGCGAGTCTTGAACCAGCGGCTTGGCACCCATCAGGAAGAAACTGTCCATGCCCTGTATTGCACCGCATCTTCAAGTTGCGCGCATTAGGGATGTTATGCAGCGGTCTCGAAACTGCTGCGCCCAGGCTTGGCTTGATTCGAGATTCATGCCGCCAGCTTAGTGGCCGGCGCCGCAGAAAATGTCGGCTAGCCGACAAATTAACCCCGCACAAGCATGTCCGCCCCCCCCGCCCTGGCCCTCATGACCGCGCTGCAGAGCAATTCGCCACACTGGATTGGGAGTAAGACCCTCCCCTGTTGCCTCAATTGCAACGCCTGATGCCAGCCCGCCGCGTGGCACGCGGACGCAGCCTGTCCCCTCAGGGCGAGCCCACACAGACCTTTTACGCCATGACCCATGGCTAAATGGAGGCGCGCTTCACCGGCCCGAGTGCCAAACATAACTGTAGCCATCCCGGAGTTTCTTACCATTGGGATTGGGCAACGCCAAGATGGAGGTCTTTTATGAATTTACCGAATTACAATGAAGCGCAGTTTTTTTGGAGGTCCTTGATCAGGGAGGGATCTCTTTGTTAGATTTTTTTCGCACCAATCAGATAACTCGAACAAATGAGCCAAAAAAGAACACTAGTCGTTACCACCAGAGCTGATTTCTTCATGCCGAAGTTGCTCGCAAGCGTTCAATTAGATATTCATGAACCATTGCCAATTGATGTACTGCGCTTCGGCATTATTCACAAAGACAAATCGCCGCAGGATTTTGTAGACCAAGTGGCGATGCTAGCGTGGCCACGCGGAGTTCGCGAATATGTCGCCGAGACCCTCGATGATGAAGTATCTACAGACGGAACGAATGTATTAGATCTATTTGAGCAATACAATCAAATTGCAGTTTACTCGGTAAATCCTTGGAATGCCGACTTAATCAATCGTTTGATTGAACTGTACCCCCAAGAGAAGCTTAGCATTATTTGCTCCGATGACGAAATTGACCGTCACTGGAAGTATCAGTGCCTAATAAGGAGCGAACCAAATCGCTCTTCGGAACGCGATGCAGAACTACGCGAAAAATTGCTCTACCCTCCCAGCGTTGAAAAGGCATTCGAAGGGATGCGTCGTTGGCTAATCGGGCGCACCCCCTGGGAAGAAATGCTGCGCACAGGTCGGCGAGCACCTATTGAAATTCTTCCTCACATACCTCCAATTCTCAACCGAATTCCTGGCTTACAGGATGTAGAACGAAGCGAGAGTGTTTACCGAATCGTCCTCTTCCCGAAGCCATCGGTAGGAAAAGACCATTTCCTGGAAGCCGCGCGAAAGATCGTGCAAGAAAACAAAACACTCGCTCTCGAGATTGTTAGCTTCCGCAATGACATGCCCACCCTGTCGCTCATTGATGCAGGCACAAGACCAGTTTGGCTTCGCTGCTACCCATACCCGATCTACGAAGACATGTACCACCGCATTATCGCCGCATCACATGGGCTAGTGATTGTTCCGCGAGGGGGCCTATCAACGATTCGCGACGCTGTTCGCTACGGTTTAGACTTAATTTCAATTTTTCCAAATACTGCCAATGAATTAGCGGTGACAGCGGATATTGGACTCTTATTATCCCCACTCGAGAAATTGGAAATTCAAGGCATCGATTCCCAGCAACGCCGCAACTTCAATCGTACAGCGCTGGCACGCTACGAGTTTTCGTCAATAACAGCCTTCAGAAATATTTACTGTACGACCTGACGGGCGTAGCTAATTTAAGGGGGGACTGAAGTTACAAGGTACTGCCAATGCCGCAGTCCCCCTTCAGCGCCGCCTCGATGTCCGCGCGCAGGCTGGCCGGTGCGTCATTCGGGGCATAACGCTTGATCACCTGGCCATCGCGGCCGATCAGGAATTTGGTGAAGTTCCACTTGATCAGCTCGGTGCCCAGAAAACCGGGCTTCTGGCTTTTCAGCCATTGCCACAGCGGGTGAGCGTCGGCGCCATTGACCTTGATCTTCTCCATCATCGGGAAGCTGACGCCGAAGTTCAGCTCACAAAACGAGGCGATGTCCTCATTGCTGCCGGGGTCCTGCCCACCGAACTCATTGCTGGGGAAACCCACGATCACCAGGCCTTGCTCGCCAAATTCCTGCCACAGCGACTCCAGGCCTTTGAACTGCGGGGTGAAGCCGCATTGGCTGGCGGTGTTGACGATCAGCAGGACCTTGCCGCGCTGGCTGGCCAAATCGGCCGGCTTGCCGTCGATGGACAAGGCCTGAAAGTCGTAAACGCTGGACGCCATGGGGATGCTCCGATCTGCTGAGTTGCGCGGATATTAGCCGGCCCGGGGAAGCTCTGCACAAATCAGGCTGATCCCTGCTGCGCAGCCTCGCCCCGATTTATGCAGCGCTTGCCTTGCGCTCCAGCGCCGCCAGCAGGGCCGCGGCCAGAATGCAAACCCCGCCCAGCGCCGTCTTCACATCCAACTGGCCGCCGCCCAGCCACAGGGCCGAGAGTGCGGCCACCGGCACCTCGGTCAGCATGATGATGGCCGTCACATTGGCCGGCAGGCGCCCGGCGCCATACTGCAGGCTGAGGTTGGACAAAAAGAACAGCAGTGCCATGCCCGCCAAGGGCAGCAACCAGATCGGACCCGGCAGGCCGGGCCAGCTGATCACCGACGCGCCAGCCAGCAAGGCCGCCGCCGTGCCGGCCACGCCAACGCCACCGGCAAACATGGCCAAGGCGCAAGCGGCCGGGCCATTGCTGGCGGACTGGCGCCGCAACATCACATTGTTGAGCGCAAAAGTGAAGCCGCCGGCCAGGCCCAGCCAGTCAGAAAGACCCGCCGGCAGCGGCAGGCCGCCCCCTTCAGGCGACAGCACAATGGCCGCGCCGCCCAAAGCCAGCACCATGCGCAGGCCGGCCAGGGCCGTCAGGCGCTCGCCCAGAATCAGGCGCGCCAGCAGCACCGCCCATAGCGGCATCAAATAGAACAGCAGCACCACCCGCACCACATCCCCGGTGGCCACGCCGCAGTTGAAGGCGGTATTGGTCACGCCGGCAGCCAGCGTCACCAGCCAGAGGGCGGGCGTACGCGCCAGCTCGCGCCAGGCCTGCGGCTGACTGGCGCTGAGCACCAGCAGCGACAGCACGTACAGCGCCACCGTGGTCCACAGCGGGTGCAGCCCGAGCGCTTGAAACTGCCGAAACGGCCACCAGGAAAGCCCCCAGATCAGGGCGTTAAACATCAGCGCGAGTTGTGGCTTCAAAAAAATGGGCTCAGAGATGAATATGGGCTTGAAAAAGATCGCCGGGGGCGATACAAGACAGCGCGGTTGATCGTGCTTGGCGGCGGTTGGCCGGCAACAACAGATTCGTGCGAAAGCGCGGGCGCCCGGCCGCTTTGTCGGTCAACAATGGCCGGGGTTTATAGCATGGTGTTTTGCGTGGGCATGGCGCCCCTCAAACGCTGGGATTGCTGTCATTCACAGTTTTGCAAGGGAGAGACTCTTTTGAATCATCTGGCCTGCTTCACCCCGGGGGACTTCATTGCCGACCCCGCGCCTGATCTGACGAGCTTCCGTTGGCGCTTGCTCGCGCAAGGCGACTCCTGGTTTTCCACCGCCGATGACAAGCTCAATGCGCACGCCAATCTGCTGCAAGAGATGGTCTACAAGGCACCCACCTGCGCCGTGAACTGCGCCGGCAAGGGCGGCGCGTTGAGCCATCTGGTGGATCTGGAATCGGCGCCCGACTTTGTGCGCCTGCTCAGCGGCCCGGATTCACCGGTCTGGGACGGCGTGCTGCTGTCCATGGGTGGCAACGACATGATCGCCGCCGCGCAAACGCCCGCCAATGCCGCGGACGGCACACGCGTGCCCCTGCATCTGCGCCTCTTGCGCCACCAAACCGAATGGGGCACACCGGCCAGCGGCGTGGCGCGTTATTTCTCTGAACCCGGCTGGGCCACTTACAGCGAGTATCTGCGCACCAATGTCCGCCACCTGCTGACCCTGCGCGACCAAGGCCCCTCGGCCGGCAAGCCGATGTTCATGCACTGCTACGCCGTGCCGATGCCGCGCCCGGCCGGCGCCGAGGATGTGGGCCTGGGGCAATCAGGCCCCTGGCTCTACCCCGCGCTGAAGGCTTACGCCCTGCCGGCCGCCGATTGGGCGGCGGTGAGCCGGTTGATGGTCTTCCACCTGGCCTTGCTGCTGAAGAGCATGGCGGCCGACAAAGAGCAATTCCCCGGCCTGCATGTGTTCGACTCCACCACCGTGCCGCTGGCCCCGGCCACCCCCGGCAGCAGCGGTAGCAGCGGCGACTGGCATAACGAGATCCACCTCAACCACAGCGGCTGCTTCAAGATCGCCCGCGCTTGGTCAGAGCATGTGGAAAACGTGCTGAGCGGCGTCAAGGCGGTGGAGCCGAGCAAACGCCGCAGTTAAGCAGAGCCGCGCCGCCGCGCCATCCCTCAAAGCGGCGCCAGGTTCTCCCCGCGCAGGCCCACCAGCAGGGCGCGGCCTGAGCCGTCGACGCGAAACTCGCCGAAGCGGGCTTTGGCATAGCGCTCGGCCTCGCCTTCCTTGAAGAAGTAGGCATCGGTCACCAGCACGCGGCGGCCGTTTTTCTGCACCAGCGGGATCAGGACCTCGTCCGGCGCCAGCGCTTGGCCATCCGCGGCGCGCTGCGCGATCGCCAAGCCGCGCACATCCAGCTTGAGTACCAGCTGCGCCGCATCCTTGGGAAGCTCGCTGGGTGTGCCTGCGAGACCTGACCCCGGCGCGGCGGCAGCGGCCATGACCCGAAAGTTCAGCGCCATATAGTCGCCCTGCATCAGCGAGCGCGGGTCCACTGGCGCCAGCGGCAAAAAGATCGGTCGGCCGTGGCGGATCAGTTGCTCCTTCTGCCAGATGCCCAAGTTCGCCAGCAGCAAAGTGAGCAAGACCGTCAGGCCCAGCAGGCCTGCAGCAGGGCGCGTCCAGCGTGGCGGTGTGGCGGCAGCACCAGCGAGCGAGGCCGTTTCAAACCGACGGCTGCGCTGAGCCCAATACGCCATGGCCGCCAAGACGGCCGCCACCAGGATCAAAACCAAGGCCTTGCTGCTCAAGCTCCAGCTCAGCTGATAGTAAAAAGCGCCCAGCATCCAGGCGCAGCTCACGCCGGCCGCGGCCGCCATGCGCCAGCGCCCTGCGGTGGCGCACTGCGCCAGCATCAGCAAGCCAGCACCCAGCAAGGGGTTGAACCAGGCCAGCAGGGCCAAGGCTCCCGCCACACCCAGCAGCCAGACTTGGCTGCGCAGCGCCGGCCAGCAGCGCAGCAAGCAAGTGGCAGCGGCGAGGCTGCTGAGCGCCGACAGCAGGGGTGCCAGCCAGGCCAAAACCGTGTGCGCACTCGATGGCCAGCCGCCGACGCTGCCGCGCAACTCATGGGCCAAACCCAGGCCCGGGTTAGCCGGCAACAAAAACGTGCTGCCCGACACCAGGGCAAAGCCCAGCAAGAGGCCCAGGCCCCAGCCGCTGGCGAAACTTTCCAAGGCGGCAGCCGCCTGCGCCCGGCCGGACCCCAGCCAGCCCTTGGCCAGCTGCCATTGCGCGGCAAGCCAAAGGCCCAGCAAAAGATAGAGGCCCAGGTTCAGGCTCAAAGCCCAGGCTTCACGGCGGTATTCGCGACCAAAGTCACGCGCAAATTCGCCGGAAAATTCAAACCAAGCCTGCCACAGCGCACCCAGCGCCAAGCCTGCTGCCAGCGCCCCCAACAAAGCGCGCAACCAGGCTTGCGGCAAAACCCAGGCCAAGCCGGTGCTGAACAAGGCCAGCGTCAGCAGCACCGCACCGAAGGGCAGATGCAAGCCCTGCGACAGTCCGTATGCCAGCAAGCCCATGCCCGCGGCCATGGCGGCCAGGGCCAGTTGTTGCTGGAACAGGCCACTGGCAGCTTTTCCGCGCTCAGCACCGCCCTCGCCATCGACCTCACTCTGGCGCAACACCTGCACCGCCGCGCCCAGCAGCAGCGCCGCCACCGGCAAGCTGCCCAGGCCTTCGAGCGCGCTCTTCAGAATCAGGGCCAGCAAGACCAACAGCAAGCAGGCTAAAAGCCAAGCGCCCAGCGCCGTCAACACCACCACGGGCCAAGGCCGTGCGGGCGCTTCCGCGGGCGGCTGGGCCTCAGGTGGCAGCAGGCCTTGGGCTTGGGCGCGGGACCACAGGGCTTGTTGTTCAAGCAAGTTCATGCGGCCGCCCCAAGTTTCTGTTCCGACTCGCGCTGCCGGCGCGCAGCCGCCAGCAAGCCCTTGACCGAGAGGCTCAGCAAGCCTGCCCCCACCAAGGTCAGCAGGGCAAAGCTGGCAATTGGCTCGACCCGGTGGTCTTCCAGCAACCAGCGCCCCAGGCCAGCCAGCAGCAAGACATTGAGGGCCAAGGCCAGCACGCTAAGGCCAAAAATCTCGATATGCGCGGGCCGTGCCAAGCCGAACGTTGCGCCCGCCAACAGCAAAAGCGCCAAGCTAAACAGCACCGTCTCATCCCCGCCGAACAGCAAAAGCAAGGCGCTAACGCTCAGTTGCCCCACCGCCAGCAACAAGGCCAGGCGCCAGGACCAGATGCCTGCGCCCGTCCAGCGCCGCAAAGGCCGCCCCAGAAAAGCAAGAGGCACCGCCAGCAGCGCCCAGTGCAGCAATTGCAGGCCACGGATCTGCGCCGGCAAATGGCTATTGAAGAGCCTGATCGATGGGGCCTCGGCCTGCCACCACAGCGCGATCGCGGCCATCAACACCAGCACCCAGGGCGCCAAGAGCACATCGCTGCGCAAGGCCAGGCCCAGCGGCAAGCCCAGTGCGGCCCAAAGCGCGAACAACTGCCAGGGATCGGCGCCGGTCTGGTAGGTCTGACCGAAATAGGCGAACAAGCCGCCCAGCACCAAGAACAGCGCCAAGCCCAAGGCGGCGCGCAGCCTTGGCAGCAGCCAAGCGGCCAGGGCCAGCAGCAAGACC
The DNA here is from genome assembly GCF_001477625.1 of Paucibacter sp. KCTC 42545. Classification (NCBI taxonomy): domain Bacteria; kingdom Pseudomonadati; phylum Pseudomonadota; class Betaproteobacteria; order Burkholderiales; family Sphaerotilaceae; genus Roseateles; species Paucibacter sp. KCTC 42545. The sequence continues at coordinate 4,691,221 of NZ_CP013692.1, read as the reverse complement.
AAACCTTGCAGCAAGGCGAAGCGGCCGAAGCGCCCCAGATCGTCCCAGTTGGCGGCCAACCACATCAGCAGGCCAAAGGCGGCCAACGCTGCGGCCAGCACGGCCAGGCCTTGGATCAAGCGTTGCTGCAGCCCTGCGGGCTCCTGGCCCAGACCGGCCTCGCGCAGCAATTGCGCATGCTGGTTCGCGTCAAGGCCGTGTCGGCCGACCCAGCGATACAAGACCAAGCGGATATCGTCCATGCCCCACCCTCAAGCGTGTCATCGGGCACTGCCCGCCTTGCTTGCGCAACAGCAGCAAGTGTTATTCGAGGCTCAGTGCACCTCGTCGCAGCGCGCCAAGGCCAGCAGGCGCTCCACCTCATCGCGGTGATTGACGCAGTTGCGCTGATGCCAGCGCCGCACAATCCACATCGTGCTGGCCACCAGCAGGCCGAAGATGGAAATGGCGATGAAGGCCGACAAGCCGATGCGCGTCATGCCGGTGTAGAGCGCGCCCAGCGCCAGGATGCAGGCCTGCTCGTTGAAGTTCTGCACGGCGATGGAGCGGCCGGCGCCCATCAGGTTGTGGCCACGGTGCTGCAGCAGCGCATTCATGGGCACGACCAGATAGCCGCCAATCATGCCCAGCACGATCAGGAAGGGAATCGCCGCCCAGACATTGGTGATCATGTTCAAGCCAATGATCAACACGCCCATCAAAATGCCCAGCGGAATCACGCGCGTGGCGCGGTCCAAACGCATATAGACCGAAGCCACCACGGCGCCAATGGCCGTGCCGATGGCGACCACGCCGCCCAAGGTGGAGGCTTGCGTGGTGGTGTAGCCCAGCGCCATGGCTGCCCAAGCGAACACGATGATGCGCAGATTGCCCGACACGCCCCAGAACAAGGTGGTAGTGGCCAGCGAGATCTGCCCCAGCTTGTCGGCCCACAGACGCGAGTTGCAAGAAGCGAAGTCGCGCAGCAAGGTCAACGGGCTGTGCGACAGCGGCTGCAAGGCGGTTTGGGTGCGCGGGATGTAGAGATTGAAGGCCGCGGCGATCAGATACAGCACGACCAAGCTGCTGATGGCGGCCTCGGGTGCGGTGTCGATGCCGGTGTTGATGAAGGGCAGATCGATGCTCAAAAGCATCGGCGCCAGATGCGGCCCCACCAATTGCCCGCCCAGCAAAATGCCCAGAATGATGGAGGCGATGGTCAGGCCCTCGATCCAGCCATTGGCCTTGACCAGCTGCGAGGGCGGCAGCAACTCGGTCAGGATGCCGTATTTGGCCGGCGAATAGGCGGCGGCGCCCAAGCCCACGATGGCATAGGCCAGCAGCGGATGCGCGCCGAACAACATCATCAAACAGCCGAATATCTTGATCAGGTTCGAATAGAACATGACCTTGCCTTTGGGCACCGCATCGGCAAACGCGCCGACAAAAGGCGCCAGCAGCACGTAAAACAGCGCAAACATCGGGCCCAGGGCCGGAATCTGCCAGGCCGGCGAGCCATTGGTCTTCAACAACTCGATCGCACCGACCAACAACGCCTGATCAGCCAGCGAGCTGAAAAACTGCGCTGACATGATGATGGAAAAGCCTTTTTTCATGAGCCCATTCAATACTGCGGGAAAAAGGCCTACCGGTCCGACGCATGCAAGCGCGGCCCGGCATCCTGACATTTGATCGGTCGGCAAAGTGGATGCTGCGGCGGGTTTATAGCACGCAGCTCATGGCAGTGCCGTCACCGAGGTGCGGCCTGCGTCGGCGTCGGCTCGCCGGGCGGTGCCACAATTCAGGCCATGCCGCGTCCTATTGAAGCCCATATCCACCTCCCCGCCATCGCCCACAACCTGGCCCGCGCACGCGCCCGTGCGCCCGACGCCAAGCTCTGGGCCGTCGTCAAGGCCAATGCCTACGGCCATGGCATTGCCCATGCTTATGAAGCGATGCGCAGCGCCGACGGCTTCGCCCTGCTGGACTTTGCCGAGGCCAAATTGCTGCGTGAACTGGGCTGGCGCGGCCCGATCTTGCTGCTGGAAGGCTGCTTCGAGGCGCGCGACCTGGAGCTGTGCTCGCGCCTGAAGCTGTGGCACACGGTGCATTGCGAGCAGCAGATCGACTGGCTGGCCATGCATAAGACGCACGAGCCGCACCGCGTGTTCCTCAAGCTCAATAGCGGCATGAACCGCCTGGGTTTCACACCGCAAGCCTTCCGCGCGGCGTGGACGCGCCTGAATGTGCTGCCCCAGGTGGACGAAATTTCGCTGATGACGCACTTCTCCGACGCCGACGGCGAGATTGGCATCGAGGCCCAGGTGGCGGCTTTCGAGCGCGTCTGCGCCGACCTGCCGGGCGAGCGCTCCTTGAGCAATAGCGCCGCCATCCTGCGCCACAGCGAACGCCTGCGCAGCGACTGGGTGCGCGCCGGCATCTTGACTTACGGCGGCGTGCCCGACTATCCGGTGCACGACCAAGGCTTCTGGGATTTGCAGCCGGCCATGAGCTTGCGCTCCAAGATCATCGCCGTCCAGCACCTGCAGCCCGGCGACACGGTGGGCTATGGCTCCAGCTTCACCGCCACGGCGCCCATGCGCATCGGCGTGGTGGCCTGCGGTTATGCCGACGGCTACCCGCGCCACTGCCCCACCGGCACACCCGTGCTGGTGGACGGCCAGCGCTGCAGCACGGTCGGCCGGGTATCGATGGACATGCTGGCGGTGGACCTGACGGCGCTGCCCAAAGCCGGCGCCGGCAGCGAGGTCACGCTGTGGGGGCGTAGCAGCAAGGGTCAGGTCTTGCCGATCGACGAAGTGGCCCAGGCCGCCAAGACCATCGGCTATGAGCTGATGTGCGCCCTGGCGCTGCGGGTGCCGGTGACGGTTGATCACGGCGCCGCTGGCCTGGCAGGCTAGGCCTTGCGCCTCGCCCTGCCACCCACGGAGTTGGCGCCCCATGCAACTTGACTGGACGCCGGCCGATTGGGAGTTGGACTTCAGCTTCATCCGCGCCAGCGGCCCGGGCGGGCAAAACGTCAACAAGGTCTCCAGCGCCGTGCATCTGCGCTTTGACATTCAGCGCTCCAGCCTGCCCGCCCTGATCAAGACCCGCTTGGCGGCGCTATCGGACCAGCGCATCACGCAAGACGGCGTGGTGGTGATCAAGGCGCAAGACAGCAGAAGCCAAGAGCAAAACCGCGCCGACGCGGTGGCCCGCCTGATTGAGCTGGTGCAAAGCGTGGCCCACACCCCCAAAGCCAGGCGCGCCACCAAGCCGACCTATGGCTCCAAGATGCGCCGGCTGGAGGGCAAGGCACAGCGCAGCAGCATCAAGGCCGGGCGCGGCAAGGTCGGCTCCGACCATTGAAGCAGCCGCCAATCCGCTGAGTCGGCCAGCGCTGCAGTTCGTCGCAAGCGGGGTGCAAGGTTGAAGCGGCTGCGGCACATTGGACTCCATGGGCCGGACCAACCGGCGCCACCAGCCAAGGAGCTCAACACCATGTCACTTGCCACCGAACTTGAACGCCTGACGGAACTGCATCAGCGGGGCGCCTTGAGCGACGAAGAATTCCAGCGCGCTAAGGCCCGCTTGCTGCAGGACGATGACCCTCAGCCCGCGGCGCGGCCCCAGCCGCAGCAACAACAGCAGCAGCAACAACGCACAAGCGCCCCTGGCATGGGCGGTGCCCTGAATGCCCTTCAGCGCAGCCGCGATGACCGCTGGCTGGGCGGCGTGTGCGGCGGGCTGGCGCAGGTCAGCGGGCTGGCGTCCTGGCTCTGGCGCCTGATTTTTGTGGGCCTCGTGAGCTGCCACGGCTTTGGCGTGTTGGCTTACCTGCTGCTGTGGCTGCTGGTGCCGGTAGAAAAGCCGCCGCTGCTGCAGTTGGGCTGGCAAGACCCGAAGGCGCAATAGGCGGAGGGTGATCCGTCCTGGCCGACATCACGGCCAGGGCGCCACTCACAGTCACTTGCGCATTTGCTTACCCATTCACTTACGCGTAGCGGCGTACAGGCTGGCCAGGCACAGGCCCATGCCAGCCAAGGACAGCAAAGTCGGTTGCCAGCCCTCCAACAAGGCGGAGATGGCCAGCGCAATCACCGGGATCACCACGCCGGTCAAGGCGGCCCGCGCCGGGCCCTGGCGCTGGGCCAGCTTGAAATAAAGCACAAAAGCCGTCACCGAGCCGAAGACTGCCAGGTAAAGCAGCGACAGCAAATAGGGCAGGGAGCTGTCAAAACGCAGGCCCACGCCGGTGCCCAGCGCCAGCAGCATCAGGAAGACCGCGCCATAACCCATGCTCCAGGCCAGGATGGGCACCAGGGCCAGGCCGCGCCGCGTCAGCGTGAGCGTCAACACATTGCCGATGCAGGCGGCCAGCACGGCCAGCAGGCCCAGACCTAAGCCGAGAGCGGCATTGGGTCGGGCGCCGGTGGCGGCAATCTCGGGCCAGAAAATCATCACCACGCCCAGCACGCCGCCGCTGGCGGCCAGCAAAAAGCGAGACGTCACTCGCTGGCCGAAGAACAGCCGCCCGGACAAGGCATTGCCAAACACCATCAGCGAGAACAAGACCGCCACCAGGCCGCTGGGGATATGCCGCTCGGCCTCGTAGACCGACCAGTAGTTGCCGCTGTACTGCACGATGCCGGTCGCCAGCATCAGCACATGGGCACTCAGGGGCAGGCGCAGGCTCTCACCGCGCCAACGCGCCAGCGCCAGTAGCAAGACGGCGGCCAAGGCAAAGCGCCAGGCCACCGAGTTCAGCACCGGCACGCTCGAATCGAGCTGGTAGAGGATCACATGCCAGGTGCTGGCCCAGATCAGCGTCGGGCCCCAGAACAGCCAGCGGTCGGAGAGTTGCGGTTTCATCAAAATGGGCGGACAAGAAAAAGAACGGCGCCTGGCCAGCTGGCTAGGCGCCGATTGAAGAGGAACGAAACGCCGCTCAGGCGCTGCGCTTGAAGGCCGAGAGCAGCAAGCCCGCGCCAATGAACAAGCTGCCGAAAACGCGGTTCAGCAGCTTGACCTGACGCTCCGTGCGCAAGGCCTTCAAGACCCGCGAGGCCAGGATGGTGTAACCCGCCATCACCACCAAGTCGGTGAACATCAGGGTGGCAGCAATCACCACATATTGCGGCAGCAGGTCTTGCTTGAGGTTGAGGAACTGCGGCATCACCGCCAGCAAGAACACCGTGCCCTTGGGGTTGACGGCATTGAGCATCCAGCCGCGCAGCACCAACTGGCGCAGGCTGACCTGTGGCCCGCCCTCCTCGGCTTCGGCCACCAGCGGCTTGGCCGGGGCACGCCATTGCTGCACGCCCATCCACACCAGATAAGCCACACCGGCCCACTTGACGATGGCAAAGCCCAGATTGGAGGCCGCGATCAAGGCCCCCAGGCCCACGCCGACCAGCAGGATCTGGGTCAGGATGCCCAGGATCAGACCAAAAGTGGTGAAGTAGCCGCGTCGAAAACCATGGTTGAGGCCCGAGCTCATGGCTGCGATGGCGCCAGCGCCCGGCGACAGGCTGATGGCCCAGGAGGCCGCGAAAAAGCCCAGCCAGACAGAGAATTCCATGAAACAGCACTCCGAGAAAGAACCGCGGTTTTTAACATGCCGGGTCGGCCATGTCAGTCGCTCTCACGACAGACCCGGGCAAGCCGGGGACAATCAGCCCCATGGCAAGCAAAGAAAAATCCATCTACACCTGTTCCGACTGTGGCGGCAACAGCGCCAAATGGCTGGGCAAATGCCCCAGCTGCGGGGCCTGGAACACCTTGGTCGAAGGCGCGGCTGAACCGGCGGGCGGCAGCAAGAACCGCTACCAAGCCCTGGCCAAGAGCCAGCCCGTGGCCACCCTGGCCGACATCGAGGCCAGCGACTTCGAGCGCACCCCCACCGGGCAGGAAGAGCTGGACCGCGTGCTGGGCGGCGGCATCGTCGAAGGCGGCGTGGTGCTGATCGGCGGCGACCCCGGCATCGGCAAGTCCACCTTGCTGCTGCAGGCGATTGACGATTTGTCGGCCAAGATGCGCGTGCTGTACGTCACCGGCGAGGAGTCGGGCGCGCAAATCGCCATGCGCTCGCGCCGCCTCGGGCTGGCGGGCACGCAGGTGCGGGTGCTGGCTGAGATCAGCCTGGAGAAAATCCTGGCCACCCTGGATGCGGAGCAGCCGGCTTTTTGCGTCATCGATTCGATTCAGACCCTGTATTCCGAACACCTGTCCTCCGCGCCGGGCTCGGTGGCGCAGGTGCGCGAGTGCGCCGCCCACCTGACCCGCAAGGCCAAGGCCTCGGGCTGCGCCATGGTGCTGGTGGGCCATGTCACCAAGGAAGGCGCGCTGGCCGGGCCGCGCGTGCTGGAGCACATCGTTGACACGGTGCTTTACTTCGAGGGCGACACGCACAGCAGCTTCCGCCTGGTGCGGGCGATCAAGAACCGCTTCGGCGCTGTGAACGAGATTGGCGTCTTCGCCATGACCGAAAAAGGACTCAAAGGCGTGACCAACCCCAGCGCCATTTTTCTGTCCACCCACGGCGAGCCGGTGCCAGGCTCCTGCGTGCTGGTGACCCTGGAAGGCACGCGGCCCATGCTGGTCGAGCTGCAAGCCCTGGTGGATGCGGGTGGGCCAAATCCGCGCCGCCTGTCGGTGGGCCTGGAGAAAGACCGCCTGGCCATGCTGCTGGCGGTGCTGCACCGCCACGCTGGCGTGGCGACCATGGATCAAGACGTTTTCATCAACGCCGTGGGCGGCGTGCGCATCAGCGAGCCGGCGGCCGACTTGGCGGTGCTGCTGGCGATTCAAAGCTCGCTGCGCGGCAAGCCGCTGCCGCGCGGCTTCATCGCCTTCGGTGAGGTGGGCTTGGCCGGCGAAGTACGGCCGGCGCCGCGCGGGCAAGAGCGTTTGAAGGAAGCCGCCAAGCTGGGCTTCACCGTGGCCGTGGTGCCCAAGGCGAATGCGCCCAAAAAGGCCATCGAGGGCCTGACCGTGCATGCGGTGGATCGCATCGAGGACGCGATGGATCTGGTCAGAGGCCTGTAAAGGGCCGCGAGCGCTGCGCTTCGTCCAGCAATTTGCGTCCCTCGCGCTTGTTGCGGTACATGGCGTCGTCGGCGCTTTTGGCCAGGCTCAGCTCGTCTTGCCCATCCTGCGGGTACATGGCCAGGCCCAGCGAGCAAGTGACTTCCAGGCGCGCGCCGCTCAGCTCCATCGGCAATGAGACCTGATTGAAGATCTTCTCGACCACCAGCTGGGCGGTTTCATTGCTCATCGGGCCGGTCAACAGCACGACGAATTCATCGCCGCCAATGCGGCCCACCGTATCCGTTTCACGCACCGCGGCCTTGATGCGGCGTGCCACGGTTTGCAGCAACTGGTCGCCCACGGCATGGCCGAACTGGTCGTTGATAGGCTTGAAGCGGTCCAGGTCCAGCAGAATCAGGCCCAGGCGCTCCTGGTAGCGGCGCGCATTGGCCAGGGCGAAGCGGAAGCGTTCGTCGAAATGGGCCCGGTTGGCCAGATCGGTGAGCGGATCATGCAGCGCGAGGTAGCGCATCTGCTCCTCGGTTTGGCGGCGCTGGTGGATGTCCGACAAGGTGCCCACCATGGTCAGCGCCAGGCCATCGGCATCGCGCTGCACCACCATGCCACGCGACAAGACCCACAGCCATTGGCCGCCCGGTCCCTTGACCCGGTACTCGCTGGCCAGCGAGGAGGTCAGGCCGTCCAGGCAATGCTGAAAATCGCCTTGCACCCGCTCAAGGTCCTGCGGATGAATCAGTTCACGCAGCTGGCTCATGCTGGGCTCGGCCTGATCGGCGCTGATGCCCATGATGGCCTTCCAGCGCAGCGAGCAGTTCAGCTGGCCACTACCGACCTGCCATTCCCACACGCCATCGCCCGCGCCTTCCAGCGCGAAGGCCCAGCGCTGCTCGGTCTCACGCAGCACCACCGTCATGCGTTCGGCCAGATGCTGAGCGCGCTCGCGCGAGGTCAACATCAGCCAGACCAACAAGGCCAGCATCACGCTCAATACGCCGCCCAGCCAAGGCACTTGGCTCGCGAACCCGGCGCCGTGAGCGGGCGCAAAGTCCGGCCCCGCTTGCATGACCAAGGTCCAGTTCGCGCCCTCCGGGATGCGCAGCTTGCGGGCGGTCTGCAAGCCCTCGCCCGCTTCGATGAATTCGCCGTCGCTATTCAAAGCCGTGCTGCGAAAGTACGTGCTGCGCGCCTGCAAATGCTGCTCGGTGTAAAGCGCCAGCGACAGCCCCTCGGGCAAATGCTGGTAGAGGCCGGCGAACATGGCCGTCGGGTCGATGGGGGCAAGCACCCAGGCCAGCAACTGCTCACGTCGCAAGGCTTCGTTGGAAGGGCGCACCGCCCCTTTGAACACCGGCAGCGCTTGCAAATAGCCTTCGGCCACGCCCACTTGCAACTCACTCAGGTCCAGCCGCCCGGACAAGCTCAAGCGCCCCCCATCGCGGGCCTGCGCCAGCAAGAGCGGCAGCTGGGGCAGCTTCGTCAGCAGGCTGGGCGACACCTTGGCTAATTCTGAACCCGCACGAATCGGAGCCCCAGGCCCGGGATGCAGGCGCAGCAACAGGGCCAATTCATCCTGCCCAGGCCGCGCCCAAGCCACCAAAAGGTCATGCATATCCGCTTGGCCCGCGTGTGGCGGCAAGGTCTGAGCGTAGAGGCGCAATGCCGCCTCATCAGCTTGCGGATAGGCCGCCAGAAAACCTTGCAAACCCTGCAAGACCTGGCGCTGCGCATTCAGCTGCTGCTCAAAGCGCTGGCTCAATTCCTGCAGATTGCGATCAAAAGCTTGATTGACTTGCGTCTGTTCGCGTTGCGACTCGAAGCGCCAAAAGGCCGCCGTCAGTGCCAGCGCCAGCAACAACACCAACAAGGGCAAAAGCACGCGCAGCGGCCGCAAGGCCCGCGGCCAAGCAAAGGCCTCGGGGATGCGCGCGGGCATAGGCGCCAGACTCATGGCTGCTCACAGCTGAGCTGCTGTGATCGCTGGCCCTGGAGCGGCCGCTTTGCCGACAACACACCTTCCATGTCTCATGGCCTCTGAGGCTGAGCAGGTGTGATGGCGCGAAGCCTCGGCCTGCATGACAAGGGAGCACGGCAAACCCGCACAATGCGGGCTGGATCACTCCCAAAGAACCCGCAGAATACGCCAAGCCCATGACGAATCAAAGCCCTATTTCCCCCGCCCCGGCCGGACTGGCGCCACTGTTTGAGCCGCCTTATTTCGCGGTGATGTTCACCAGCCAAAGAACGGCTGGTGATGCAGGCTACGACGCCATGGCCGATCAGATGGTGGCACTGGCCGCCGATCAGCCCGGCTATCTGGGCGCCGAGAGCGTGCGCGATGCCACGGGTTTGGGCATCACCATGTCCTACTGGCGCAGCGAGGCCGATATCGCCGCCTGGCGTCGCCATGGCGAACACCAACTGGCGCGCGACCGTGGTCGCCAAGCCTGGTACAGCCACTACACCGTGCGCATTGCCAAGGTCGAACGCGCCTACGGCTGGTGCGCAGCCGATGGCAGCGCTGACCCGGCCAATCCGCTGGCAACCGTCCAAGCAAATGGCCAAACAAACGGCCAAACAAATGGTGAGGTGCAGCCATGAACGCCTGGATCGGTGGCGCTTTGGCCGTGGCGGCGATGTTTTTGGGCGGTGGCCTGTGGGGCTGGAAGGGTGTGATCCTGGCCCTGACGGGCATCGTGTTCTGGCTGCTGCTGCAGTTCTCGCGCCTGATGCGGGCGATGCGCGCGGCGTCAGAAAGCCCGGTGGGTCAGGTCCACAGCGCGGTGATGTTCAATAGCCAGCTGCGCGCGGGCATGACGGTGGCCCAGATCATCACCTTGACCCGCAGCCTAGGCCGCAAGCTCAGCGACACGCCGGAGACCTTCGGCTGGATCGACGCCGGCGGCGACCAAGTGGCGGTGGTCCTGCAAAAGGGCAAAGTGCAAAGCTGGGAATTGCTCAGAGGCGCGGAAAACCAGCCAAGCCAGACGCCCGAGCAAGGCGCCTGAGTAAGACGAATGACTAAGGCGGCGGATTAGGCTGTTTCGATCAGCCCTCAGCCGCGTCGACGGCGGCGGCTGGCCACAAAGCCCATCACACCCAGTCCGGCCAGCATCAGCGCATAGCTTTGAGGCTCAGGCACCGCAGCCGTTGGCGTGCCGAAGAAGCCCGCATGCGAAATGGTGCTGCCGCTGCCGGCCTTGACACCGTTGGCATCGATGAGCAATTGCGAGATGCCCCCCGCCACATTCTCGGCATTGAACAGGTAGAGCGAAAACGCATTGCCCTGCTTGATGCCGAGCACGAATTTGCCGGTTAGCGCCTGATCAAAGCGGACGCGGCCGTTGTCCAGCGCACCCGCGTCTTCCGTGAACGGATTGCCCGCAGCGGCGAACTTTTCGCTGCTGAAATACTGGTTGGTGCTGAAGGAAAAAGCACTGTTGATGGTGGCGAATGCACCGCTGGCGCCGTTCAGCTGGTTGTCGATATTGCCGCTGAAGGCGCCCAGGCATGAGACATAACCCGGCTGGCTGAGCAAGGTGCTGGAGGCGGCGCAGCTGAGATTGCTGGCGCTGATGTTCAGCGCATGCGTCGGACCGGCAAGGGCCATCATCGCGACGGCAACGAGGCTGCTCAGAGTTGAAGTGGATTTCATGGTGGGGCCTCCTGCGTGGGCCAAAAACTACTTGATGGCTCCAATATAGGGACGCCCCGCCGCCACACACGCCACCCTGCCCCCTGAGGCGCGGGGGGCAGCCAGGCGCCAGGCGGGTCATTCCGCCAAAAAAGTCACGCTCCAGCCGCCTGCTTGCCGCGCATAAAATGCCGCCACCCCACAGCAAGGACCTCTCATGTCTCTGGACGACCGCGACGGCAAAATTTGGATGGACGGCCAGCTGGTCGACTGGCGCGACGCCAAGATCCATGTGCTGAGCCACACCCTGCATTACGGCTGCGGCGCTTTTGAGGGCGTGCGCGCCTACAAGACCGATAAGGGCACCGCCATCTTCCGCCTGAAGGAGCACACCGAGCGGCTCTTCAACAGCGCCAAGATCCTGCGCATGAGGATCCCATTCAGCTTCGAGCAAGTGGCCGAGGCGCAAAAGCAGGTCGTGCGTGAGAACCAGCTGGAAAGCTGCTATTTGCGCCCGCTGACCTGGATCGGCTCCGAAAAGCTGGGCGTCAGCCCCAAGGGCAACAAGATTCACCTGATGGTGGCCGCCTGGGCCTGGGGCGCCTATCTGGGCGAAGAAGGCATGAAGCGCGGCATCCGCGTCAAAACCAGCAGCTACACCCGCCACCACGTCAACATCACCATGACGCAGGCCAAGGCGGTCAGCAACTACACCAACTCCATCCTGGCCAATATGGAAGCCACCGAGGATGGTTACGACGAAGCCATGCTGCTGGATGCCTCGGGTTTTGTCTCCGAAGGCGCAGGCGAGAACCTGTTTGTGATCAAGAACGGCGTGGTCTACACGCCCGATCTGTCGGCCGGCGCCCTCAACGGCATCACCCGCAACACCATCTTCCACATCTGCCAGGACCTGGGCCTGCAGCTGGTGGAAAAGCGCATCACCCGCGATGAGGTCTATATCTGCGACGAGGCCTTCTTCACCGGCACCGCCGCTGAAGTGACGCCGATCCGCGAGCTGGACCGCATCGAGCTGGGCCGTGACGATTACGTCGGCACACGCGGCCCCATCACCGAAAAAATCCAGGCTGCCTTTTTTGACATCGTGGGCGGCCGCAATCCGAAGTACGCTGACTGGCTGAGCCTGGTCTGAGACCAGCCACCCGATCCAGCCCCATTGACCCCCGAAAGAAGCCCATGAGCGAAGCAAAGTCCATCGTCGAAGTCACCGCTGCCGACGTCCAAGGCCCCGGCGTGGTGGCCTGCCCCAACCCCAAGATGGCGCTGTGGAGCAGCCACCCCAAGGTGTTCATCGACATCAGCCTCGACGGCCACGGCAAGTGCCCCTACTGCGGCACCGTCTACCAGCTCAAGGCCGGTGAAGTGCTGCACAGCCACCACTGATCTCAGCCCATGCAACGCCCCAAGGCCCAGACCGCCGCCCTGCTCGCCTCGCCCGAGGACACCGAGCAGCAGTTCTACGAAGCCCTGCAGTCGGCCGATCTGGACCGCTTGATGAACGTCTGGTCCGATGAGGACGATGTTTCCTGCGTCCACCCCGGCGGCCCACGCCTGGTGGGCTGCGGCGCCATCCGCGCGGCCTTCGAGACGATTTTTCAGCAAGGCGCGATCGGCGTGACGCCCGAGCGGGTGCGCCGCATCCACACCGGCGACACCGCCATTCACCAAGTGCTGGAACGCATCACGATGGAAACGCCCGAAGGCCAGCAAAGCGCCTGGGTGATCGCCACCAATGTCTATCTGAAAACCGCTTTCGGCTGGCGCATGGTGGTGCACCATGCCAGCCCCGGCACGGCGCATGACATTCAAGAAGTGATCGAAGAACCGGCGACCCTGCATTGAAAGTTCGCCCGCGTTTCGCTCCCGGCAGCTTCACTCGCAGCGCGCGACCGGCATGAAGTACCAAGCCCCCGCCTGGCTGCCCGGCGGCCATGCCCAGACCATCTGGCCCGCTTTTTTCGCCCGCAGCAGCGAGGCGCCGGCACTGCAGTTCCGGCGCGAACGCTGGCTGACGCCGGATGCCGACTTCATCGATGTGGACTGGCTGGACCCTGTGCTGCCAACAAGCCAGGCATCCACGGCGCAATCAAGCCCAAAGCCGCCCCTGCTGGTGCTCTTCCACGGCCTCGAAGGCAGCTCACAAAGCCACTCCTCGCAGGCCTTTGCCTCGGTGGCGCGCGCGCGCGGCTGGGCCTTGGCGCTGCCGCATTTCCGTGGCTGCTCGGGTGAGCTGAACCTGGCGCCGCGTGCCTATCACTCAGGTGATTTTGAGGAAATCGGCTGGATCCTGGCGCGCTGCAAAGCCAGCTACGGCGGCCCGATGATTGCCGCCGGCGTCTCGCTGGGCGGCAATGCCTTGCTGCGCTGGGCCGAAGAAAGCGGGGCTGCGGCAGCCGCCACCGTGCAAGCGGTTTGCGCGATCTGCTCGCCAGTGGATCTGGCAGCGGCGGGACACGCCATTGGCCGGGGCTTCAACCGCTTGGTCTACACCCGCATGTTTCTGCGCTCCATGGTGCCCAAGGCCTTGCACAAGCTGGCGCAGCACCCCGGCTTGTTCGATGGCGAGCGCCTGCGCGCGGCCAAGAATTTGTACGAATTCGACAATCTGTTCACCGCGCCCCTGCACGGTTTCCGCAGCACCGAGGACTATTGGCAGCGTGCGTCGGCCAAACCGCATCTGCGCGACATCCGCATCCCCGCTCTGGTGCTGAATGCCGCCAACGATCCTTTTGTGCCCGCCCACTGCCTGCCCACCGCCGCCGATGCCGGCCCGCATGTGACACTCTGGCAACCCGCGCAAGGCGGCCATGTCGGTTTCCCGCAAGGGCGCCCGCCCGGCCATTTGTTCGCGATGCCCGAGCAGGTCTGCCAATGGCTGGCGCAGTCGCTGCCCTAAGTGCAGCATTGACACGCCCTTGATCTCGCCGTTGATTGCCCGCAAACGCTAGAGAAGAAAGCCCCCGCCCGTGGACGCAATAGTCGAAGCCGCCCTGAAGAAATGGCCGAATGTGCCGCATTGCTACGGCTGGCTGGCGCTGGACGCGCGCGGCGACTGGTATATGCGCGACGAACGCATCCAGGCCGCCGGCCCCTTCCCCCAAGTCAAGGGCAGCCGGGTCACGCACGAAAAGCTGCGCCACTTCATCGAGCGCAATTACGCGGGGGACGAACACGGCTGCTGGTTCTTCCAGAACGGCCCACAGCGGGTATATCTGCAGCTGGAAGCCGCCCCCTGGGTCTGGCGCATTGACGCCACCGGCGCCGTCAGCAGCCACACCGGTCTGGCTACCGAGGTGCTGGCCAGTTACTTGGACGAGCATGACCGGCTCTTCCTCGCCACGCCAATAGGCCTGGGCCTGGTGCACAGCATGGACATGCTGGCTGCCGCCGATGCGGTACAGGCCGGCCGCTGGGACCCACAGCCTCGCCAGTTTGCCGAGTTGCTGCGGGAGTATCGGGTCGAGCTTTGCCCAGCCCCGGCGAGCGCGGCATAAGCGCAAGTCACATCGCCATTCAGACCGCCATACAGACGTGAAAAAGCCGACCCACGGGTCGGCTTTTCTCTTGCATCGGCCTGCCGTCTGGGCTCAGGCCATCAAGGCATCAGTTCGCGGCCGAAGCGGCAGCCGCCGGAGCCTTGGGCTCTTCAAACTTGGCGCCACCTTGGTTGGCCATATAGACCACGGCACGGCCGATTTCGTAGTCGCTGAAATCACCGCCGCCTTGCGCACCCATGGCGCCCTTGCCCTTCAGGGCGTGTTCCAGCAGCAAGTCATAACCCTGGCCCAGGCGTGGGCCCCAAGCGGCGGCATCGGCCAACTTGGGCGCGCCGGCGGCGCCGGTGGCATGGCAAGCGGAGCACTGGGCTTGGAAGACTTGTTCACCGGTCTTCATCACGCCGGCGCTGCTGGCGTCTTTGATCTCAATGCCACCGATGGGCTGGATGCGAGCGGCCACAGCCATGGCCTGCAGTGCTTCGGTGCCGGCCGAGGGCTTGCTCGACGTGGTGACGTAATTGGCCAGCAGGATGATCACGATGATTGGGATCAAGAAGGCGAAGAACACGGCCCAAGCCAATTGCTTGGGCGTCTTGATCGGCCCGGTGTGCGCATCTTCGTCGTGATGGTCGTTCGCGTGGTCTGGGGTTCCGCTCATGAAATCCTCGTTGGCTCAATCAGGTGGGCTGGTTGCGCCCCACAAAGCGCAGGGCGCAAAACCGCGAGATTATAAGTCGCCATGCGCACGCTCAAGCCAGGCGCACCGCCGGCAGCGTGGCGCTAGCGCGACTGCACCGGCCGGCGGGGCGCTGTCGGCGCGCGGCCAGATGCTGCGGGCGCTGTGGCACAAGTGATGGCGCGGGGTCAGGCCATGCGCGGGCTGAGTCAAGCCAAGCAATCACGCCTGCACTTTGCAGAGGGCTGGCCGGGCCGGGTTAGAATCCGGCTCCAATCGCTGCGACCGTGGTGAAGTGGATATCATTGGGCCCTCCGAAGGCTTAGGCGCAAGTTCGATTCTTGCCGGTCGCACCAAATCCCCCCACTGCTCCCTCCGCGCTGTTCCTTGCAACAGACGCCGCTGCCACCCGCCACGGGTTGAGCCAGGCAGCCGCAACACCCCTCCTTCTTTCAGCACCACGCACGCTTTCGGCACTTAAATGCCGATCAAGGCCTTGGCGCGGAACAAAAACTCCAGCCGGGCTTTCAAGTGCGTGTTGGGGCCATCAGCCTGGCCGTTGATGGCCTTGGTGACCGCCTTCACATCATCACGGTCGGCCATGGCGCCGATGCGCTTATCGGCCCAGAACCAGCAAGCCACATCCACCGCCAACAGCGGTTCATTGGCGATGCGCTCGGGGTGCGCCAGAAAGTCCTGCCCGCTGGCCTGGCTGTAGCGGGTGTAATTGGCGCGGCCGGTGAGCTGGATCAGGCCGCGGCCTTTGAAGCGGCGGCCATCACCCGGCTGCTTATTGCCTAGATCATTGCGGCCTTCGTAGGCCTCGCCGCTGGCCAGCTCTTCCGGGTACAAAAAGGAGCCTGACTCATGCGCCAGCTGGGCCAGAAAGTGCGCGATTTGCAGCTCACTGGTGATGCCGTATTTGGGCATGGCGGTCAAGAGAGGCTGGTAATACAGATCAATGCGGCTGGCGGTGGCCTGCGGCATCACGATGGCCAGCTTTTCTTCGACATAGCCGGGCGGCAGGCCCGCGATCAGCGCTTTGAGGGTGGCATCGCCGGGCACGATGATGCCGTCGGACTCGGGCAAGCCCATGATGCGGGTCTCAAATTGCTGGATCGCATCGATGGTCTTCAGGCCGATGCGCCCATCGGGCTGCAACTGGGCAGGCGGCTGCACACCCGCATAGCGGCCCAGGTTCATATTCAAAAGGTTCTGCACCACCATCACATCGATGATGTCGTTATGCGAGCCCCGCCCCACCGGTCCTTGAATGCACATGGTCTGACACTCCCAAGCCACTGATTGGAGGGCGCAGCCGGCACCCCGCGGGCCACACCGTCAGCGCCTGTTGAGGCGCCGCTGAGCGTGGCGCTTGAGTATCTGACCGAAGCGGGCCGCAGGCCAAGTGCAATCTTGGGGACGGCGCCGCCAGCGCGGTGCCCCAAAGCATTTCAGCCCGGCTTGGCCGGCGCGGTGAACCAGGCGCTCTTGGGCACGAACTTGGCTTGCTCGGGG
The DNA here is from genome assembly GCF_001477625.1 of Paucibacter sp. KCTC 42545. Taxonomy (NCBI): domain Bacteria; kingdom Pseudomonadati; phylum Pseudomonadota; class Betaproteobacteria; order Burkholderiales; family Sphaerotilaceae; genus Roseateles; species Paucibacter sp. KCTC 42545. The sequence goes on along the minus strand of NZ_CP013692.1, from coordinate 4,674,846 downwards.
TCGGCCAAGTAGTGGGGCGACATGATTTGCACGCCGTACTCATTGAACACGTCCTGAATATTGGCGTGTAAATTGCTCAAGACCAAGGCGCGTGGGCGCGGCTCGCTGGGCACGGCCTGGCAGACCAGGCGGTACTCGGGATAAAAGTCGGACAGCGCCGTCTGGAACACCTGCGGCGCCGGGCTGGCCAAAACGCCGGGCGTGCGCCGCGCGGCTTCTTCCAGCATGGCCTCGACCTGGCGCCAAGGCGTGTCGTAGCCAATCGTCACCGTGGTGTCGACGATGAAGCCCAGGCCCTTCACCGCGCGCGAATAGTTCTTGGTTACCGTGCCCAGCACCAGGGAGTTGGGCATGCTGAGCTCCTCGCCCAGGCCGGTGCGGATGCGGGTGGCAAACATGCCCAGCTCCACCACCGTGCCCTCGTGGTCGGCAATGCGCACAAACTCGCCGACGCGGATGGTGCGCGAGAACATCAAAATCATGCCGCTGGCGCCCTGGCCCACGATGCTGGAGGCGCCCAGGGAAATCATCAAACCCAAAAGCACCGACACGCCCTTGAAGGCCTCGGAGCCTGAGCCCGGCAGATAGGGATAGGCCATCACCAGCGCGAACATCCAAACGGCGAAGCTGATGATGCGGCGCGTGGCGCGCACTGTGTCGCGGTCCAGCCAGCCCAAGCTGACTTCGCCGCGCTCGATGCGGTCAAACACCGGGCTCATGATGTTGATGGCCGTGCGTGCGATGGCAAAGATCACCAGCGCCACAAACAGATCGGGCAGCGCATGCAAGATGCCCATGGCGATCCGTCCCGCCACGTGCAGCAAGTAGCCGCTGAGCTGCTCACCCCAAGGCCGGGTGTAGGGGAACTGGCTCAGCACATAACTGAGCCATTGGTAGGACAGCAAAGCCAGCAGCACCCAGCTGGCCAGACGCAAGGCCAGGCGCAAAAAGGCCAGCAGCTTGTCGCGCTGCAGCAGCTGGGTGCCTGCAATTTCCAGGCGCATGTCCTTGGTGGTCATCAAGCCCGCCAGTTTGGTGCCGGCCAGATTGCGCCCGCGCAGCACCAGCAGCACCAGGCCCACAAAAACCGCCGTGGCCACCAGGGTGGCCAGCGCGCCATGCCAGAGGCGCGAGCCGTCGCGGCTTTCACGGGTTTCGTTGATGACTTGTTCCAGTTGATGCTTGGCATGGCTGGCGGCCTGCTCCAGCGTTTCGCGCTCGTCCAGGTTGACATCGTCGGCGGTGAGGAAGAAGACCATCTCGCCGTCCACCATCAACACCCGGCCCTGGAGTTCTTTGCGCACCGTGACCGCACCCGGGCCCACCCGCGACAGCATCTCGTTGATGACCAGCTGCGCCCGGCGCGCCCGATCGGCCGGCTGCGTACCCATGAAGCTGGCACGAAAGGCGGTGATCTGGCGATTCAGCACCGTCACCGGCGCGCCCACGCTGGCCGGCAAGGCGCCGCCCTGGGCCAGCAATGACCCGGCCGAGCCCGGCGCATCAGCGGGCTCAGCGTCGACGCTGGCAGGGGCTGGCGCCGCTTGTTGTTGCGACTGCTGTTGCTGCTTATGTGGCGCCGCCGCATGGGCCACAGGGGCCGCAATAAAAGTGCCCGCCGCCAGTGCAGTCAGGCAGAACAAAACAGAGGCAGCAGCCAGGCGCATGCGAAGGATGGCGAGCATGGTGAATGTCGAGCCCGAGGGCTGCGAGTTGCGAACGCGGCGTTCGATGCGGGCGAGCATATCGCCTTGGCCGAGGGGCGGCCATCACTGACATTCACCTTCTTCGTCGGCGCAATCCACTGGGCTCACCCGGGCTCATCTTTCACACAATATGCACTGCGGGCGGCGGACTGCGCTGCATCGGCACGCCGCCCGACCGAAGGCTCGCGCCAGCTCAGAGCCTGAAGGCCTGCACCGCCGCATCCATGCTCTCGGCCTGGCCGCGCAAAGACAGGGCCGAGGCGGCCGATTGCTCCACCAAGGCGGCGTTCTGCTGAGTCATCGCGTCGATGGCACGCACGGCATCGCCCAGGTCATGGGTCTGTTCAGCCTGGCTGCGTGCCCGGCCGTCCATGCCCTGAATCACGCTGCTCACCTGGTTCACCTGGGCCAGAATTCTTTGCATGGACTCGCCGGCATCGGTGGCCAGGGTGGCGCCACTCTCCACCCGCTCGACCGAGTGCTGAATCAAGACCTTGATCTCGCGTGCCGCTGCAGCGCTACGCCCGGCCAGCGAACGCACCTCGGCCGCCACCACAGCAAAGCCGCGCCCTTGTTCGCCGGCGCGGGCGGCTTCAACCGCGGCATTCAGGGCCAGGATATTGGTCTGAAAGGCCAGGCCATCGATCAATCCGGTGATGTCGGCAATGCGATTCGAGGACTCATGGATGGAGGCCATGGTGCTGGCCAGCTGCTCAACCACCCGGCCGCCATCACCCGCCACGCCCGAGGTGCGTTGCGCCAGACCGGCCGCTTCGCCGACGGCGCGGGTGCTGTCACGCACCACCTGATCCAAAAAGTCCACATTGGCCGAGGTTTGCTGCAACTGCGCTGCCGCCTGCTCGGTGCGTGAAGCCAAGTCTTGATTGCCCAGCGCAATCTCCTGCGCCGCGCTGCGAATATTGCCGGCGCCGGCATGAATCTCTTCCACCAGTTGGCGCAGCCGCGCTTGCATATGCTGCAGCGCGACCAGCACCCGGCCCATCTCATCACGCCGGCCTTGCGGCACCGGCTGGCTCAAGTCGCCACCGGCAATGCGCTCGGCCACTTCAATCATCTGCGCCACCGGCGCCAGCAAGCGGCGCATGGCGCGCAACATGACCATGCCCATGACGGACAGCAGCAGGACCAGCGTGATCAGCAAGGCATTGCGCTTGAAGGCACTGCTTTCTCGACGCTGCGTCAGCTCGCTGCCCAAAGTTTTGAGCACCTGGGCCGACAGGTCCGACTGCAGCGCGGCCGCATTGGAAAAGCTGGCGGCCAACTGCTCCAGCGGGTAGTTCACATCCAGGCTCGCCGCTTTCAAGGCATCGTCCACCAGCTTGCGTTGCTGTTGCGCCTGGGGCAGCAGCGCGCTGAGGGCCGGGGCCAAATGACTCTCGCTGCCACTGGCGTGAATCGCCAGGCGCATCTCTTGCTGCAGGGCCTCGTTGTTCTCACGGTAGCGGGTCAGGGCGGCGGTCAGCTGGGCGATCTCATCCACCGCGGCGGCGCGCGCCATGCTGCTGAGCTCGGACAGCGCGTCGCCCACCTGGGGCGAAATCTGCAAGCCGGCGATGACGGCGTGATACAGAGCCGGGTCCACCTCCAGCGACAGGCCCGCATCGTGATTGAGCTCACCCATGGCCCGAAAGGCTTGCGCCGCCAGCGCCTGCTGGCCGGCCAGCAGCTTGGCCAAGTCCAGCTTGCCATCGCGCAGATCGGCGGCGAGCAGATCGAACTCGCTCGCCACGGCTTTCACCGCAGCCAGGTTGCGAGCAGACGCGTCTTCATTGGCCGCGAGGCGGGTCGAGACGGCCGCCAACGCCGCACGCACCGCCTGCTGCGCGGCAGGCAACTCTTCACGCGCGGCGGGTCGGGTCGACAAGGCTTCGGCGCCGAGTTGGCGGTGTATTTGCAAAGTCTTCAGCGCCGCTTGCCAGGCCTCGTTGGGCGGCAAACCCTGGGCCTCACGGGCAGCCTGCTCGGATTCGCTGGCGTATTTGCCAATCAGCAAGGCGCTGGGCACCACGCTCAGCAGCAAGGCGATCAGCCCGACCAGGATCAAGCGGGTTTTCAGACTCAGATGGTGTTGGGTCATGCGGGTCGACTCGACGTGTTTGGATTCAGTGTTTTGGGGAGGAGGCAATGCGTCGGCCTGAGCCAGCAGCACTCGCGCTCGCCTCGTCAAGCAGGCGAAGCGAGGTGGCGTGTGGAAAGGCGGGGGGCATTGCGCTCGTTCGGGCCTGGCGATGCCGCCAAGGCGCGGTGCGATTGCCCAGGCCTGGCTTCTGGGCGGAGCGAGCTAAGTCTTTGGATTCGAAACGCAAGACAGAAATTTTCAGAAAAGCACAAGGCGTCAATCCCTAATTTTCTGAAGCCGAGATGTCATCGTGATGACATATGCGGCCGTCGCCACCAAGACTGCGACCTCGCTTGCCGCCCCAGCGCAGTGCATGGACCCGGGCTAGGTTCAAGTCCGTACACAAAGCGCACCAAGATCGTTCAAGCTCAGGCCTTGCTGGCGCACCGGCTTGGGCCGTGGCTCAGGCACAGGCCTTGCATTGCTGGATGCATCAATCTGGTTCACGCCCACCGGGAGTCTTTTCACTCATGCATGCGCTCACTCTTCCCGCACCGGGTCATTTCGATGAAATGCTGTTGGCCAGCGGTGCACTCAGACCGCACTACCAGGCTTTTGCCGATTGGCTGCACGCCCAGACGCCCGCCGCCCTGGCGCACAAGCGCGCCGAGGCTGATTTGCTCTTCCACCGCGTGGGCATCACCTTCGCGGTCTATGGCGATGAGGCCGGCGCCGAGCGCCTGATTCCTTTCGACACGGTGCCGCGCATCGTGCCCGCCTCGGAGTGGCAGATGCTTGAAGCGGGCCTGCGCCAACGCGTCAGCGCCCTGAACAAATTCCTCTGGGACATTTATCACGACCATGAAATCATCAAGGCCGGCCTGATCCCGGCCGAGCAGGTGTTTGCCAATGCGCAGTACCAGCCGGCCATGCAGGGCCTGGACTTGCCGCTGGGCATCTACGCCCACATCACCGGGGTCGATCTGATTCGCCATTCCGACGGCGGCTATTACGTGCTGGAAGACAATCTGCGCGTGCCCTCGGGCGTCAGCTATATGCTGGAAAACCGCAAGATGATGATGCGGCTCTTCCCCGAGCTGTTCGCCCGCTACGCGGTGGCGCCGGTGGCGCACTACCCCACCCTGCTGCTCAACACCTTGCGCCACGCCAGCGTGGCCGAACACCCAACCTGCGTGGTGCTGACGCCGGGCCCCTTCAACAGCGCTTACTTCGAGCACGCCTTCCTGGCCCAGCAGATGGGGGTGGAGTTGGTGGAAGGCCAAGACCTCTTCGTCAAGGACGAGTTCTTGTACATGCGCACCACGGTCGGCCCGAAGCGGGTAGATGTGATCTACCGCCGCATCGACGACGCTTTCCTCGACCCGCTGGCCTTCCGCGCCGACTCCATGCTGGGCGTGCCGGGGCTGCTGTCGGTTTACAAGCAGGGCCATGTGATTCTGGCCAATGCCATCGGCACCGGCGTGGCGGACGACAAGTCCATCTACCCCTATGTGCCGGACATGATTCGCTTCTACCTGAACGAGGAACCCATCCTGCACAACGTGCCAACCTGGCAATGCCGCAAGCCGGCCGACCTGGACCATGTGCTGGCCAATATGGCCGAGCTGGTGGTCAAGGAGGTACACGGCGCGGGCGGCTACGGCATGTTGGTGGGGCCCGCCTCCACCCAGGCCGAGATTGAAGACTTCCGCGCCCGCGTCAGCGCCAACCCGAGCAATTACATCGCCCAGCCGACGCTGTGCCTGTCCAGCTGCCCCACGTTCGTGGAGGCCGGCATCGCACCGCGCCATATTGACCTGCGGCCTTTTGTGCTGACCGGCAAAGAGGTCACCATGGTGGCCGGCGGCCTGACACGGGTAGCGCTCAAGCAAGGCTCGCTGGTGGTGAACAGCAGCCAAGGCGGCGGCACCAAAGACACTTGGATTCTGGAGGCGTAATGACCCACCCCCGAAGCGCTGCGCGCAGCCTTGCAGGCCGCGCTTCGCCAGAGGCTCAGCACTTCGGCAGGCACAAACGGCTTGCCGTTTGTGTCCGGCCTCAGCCCCTCAAAGGGGCCAGCGCGATGGCCCGGCAAAGCCGGATCCCCGCGCTCCACCGGGCTTGGCTGCTTGTGTGCAAGCCGAGCGCCGTTTACCGAATGGAGGATTGACATGCTTTCTAGAACCGCCGCCCAGCTTTACTGGATGAGCCGCTACGTGGAGCGCGCCGAGAACCTCGTGCGCATGCTGGACGTGACCTATTCCCTCTCGCTGCTGCCGCAGTCGCGTGGCGCCATGACCGAGTTGGCAGCACCTCTGGCCGTGACAGGCACGCTGGAAGCCTTCACCAAAAGCAATCAGGCCCTGCAAGCCGATCAGCTGTTTCACTTCATGGCGCTGGACCTCAACAACCCGGCCTCGGTGCTGAGCTGCCTGCGCCAGGCGCGTGAGAACGCCCACGCAGTGCGCGGCCAGATCACCGCCGAGATGTGGGAGGCCATCAACGCCACCTGGCTGGACGGGCGCGAGCTGCCCAAGCGCGGCGTGCCCAATGTGTCGACCTTTTTCGACTGGGTGAAGGAGCGCTCGCACCTGATCCGCGGCGCCACACAGGGCACTTTGCAGCGCAACGATGCCTACTACTTCATCCGCCTGGGCACCTTCATCGAACGTGCCGACAACACCGCCCGCCTGCTGGATGTGAAGTCGCAGCTGATCGAACCGGCCCAGGCCAATCTGGCGCCGGTGAAGGTGGCGGCGGAAAGCGCGCAGGACTTCTACACCTGGAGCGCGCTGCTGCGCTCGCTCTCCGCCTTCGAGGCTTACCACGCGGTTTACAGCGACCGGCTGGACGCGCGCCGGGTGGCCGAGCTGCTGATCCTGCGCCCCGATGTGCCGCGCTCGCTGCGCGCTTGCTGCGACGAAATCCGCGATGTGCTGCCGCATATCGAGGCCCGCAGCGGCTCGCGGGACGCTGGCCGCATCGTCAAGCAAATGGCAGGGCGCATGGCTTTACGCCTGGAACATGGTACGGTGGACGAAGTGCTGGAGCTGGGTGTGCACCATTGGCTCACCACCTTCCTGGCCAAGTCAGCACAGCTGGGCGACGCGGTACGCGAAGCCTATTTCGAGGCCAATTGAGCGGCCTCTGAACGACGACCTGGGTCTTGCCGTGCACCTCGCCATCCACCACGAAACGGTTTACCGCTACGCCAGCCCCGTCAAGCGCAGCACCCAATACCTGCGCCTGACGCCGGTGGACACCCCCCACCAAAAAGTGCTGAGCTGGGCCCTGGACTTGCCCGCCCAGGCCAGCCGCTGCCTGGACGCCTACGGCAATGTGATGCATGTGCTGAGCATGGACCAGCCGCACAGCGAGATCCACCTCTTCGCCCGCGGCGTGGTGGAAACGCTGGACGCCCCGCCCGCCCCGGACCCGCAGGACGGGCGCTTCCCCCCGGCCGTGTTCCTGCGCGACTCGCCCCTGACCCAGGCCGATGCCGCGCTGCGCGCCTTTGCCGCCAGCCATGCCGAGGCCGTGGCGGCCCAGCCCCTGCAAGGCCTGCTGGGCCTGATGCATGCCCTGGCCCAACACATGCCCTACACGCCCGGCACGACGGACGCCGCCACACCAGCGGCCGAAGCCTTTGAGCGCCGGCTGGGCGTCTGCCAGGATCACGCCCAAGTGTTTGCCACCTGCGCGCGCCTGCTCGGTGTGCCAACGCGTTACGTCAGCGGCTATCTGGCCACCGATGCCGAGCATGTGGCCAGCCACGCCTGGGCCGAGGCCCGCCTACCCGGCACGGCCGAGCAAGGTGGCGGCTGGCTGGGTTTTGATGTGTCGAACCAATGCCTGGCGGATGCGCGTTATGTGCGCCTGGCCATCGGCCTGGACTATCTGGACGCCTGCCCCGTGCGCGGCATGCGCTTAGGCGGCGGCATCGAAGCGATGCAGGCCGCGGTGCAAGTGACGCTGGCCAGCGCCCAGACCCAAGCCTGAGCGGCCTGGGATAATTGCCCCTCTATCTAGCCTTCACCAGCCCACCGCCACCATGACTTATTGCGTCGCCATGCGCCTCAACGCGGGCCTGCTGTTCGCCTCCGATTCCCGCACCAACGCCGGGGTGGATCAGATCGCCACCTTCCGCAAGATGAGCATCTTCGAGGTGCCGGGTGAGCGCCTGATCACCTTGCTGAGCGCCGGCAATCTGGCCACCACCCAAAGCGTGGTGACCCTGCTGCGCCAGCGCTTGCTGGACCACAAAGACCACCTCAACAACCGCCGCAGCATGTACGACGTGGCCGAGTTGGTGGGCAAGACGGTGAAGGAAATCGTCGCCCGCGATGCCAATGCGCAAAGCCTGGGCCAGGGCGTGGACTTCGGCGGCAACTTCATCGTCGGCGGCCAGATCAAGGGCGAAGAACCGCGCATCTTCCACGTCTACGCGCAGGGCAATTTCATCGAAGCGACCGATGACACGCCCTACTTCCAGATCGGCGAATCCAAGTACGGCAAGCCCATCATCGACCGCGTCATCAACCCCAGCACCTCGCTGAAGGAAGCGGCCAAATGCACGCTGGTGTCGTTTGACTCGACCATTCGCAGCAACCTCTCGGTCGGCCTGCCCATCGACATGCTGCTCTACCTGAGCGACAGTTTCGCCCCCGCCGAACCGCACCGCATCACCGCCAACGACCCCTATTTCAATATGCTGCGCAATAGCTGGGGCGAGGGGCTGAAGAAGGCGTTTGCCGCCCTGCCGGATGAGGACTGGTTCAGCAAGTAATCAAGGGCGGCCAAGCAAGGCCGCCAAGGCATCGTCTCAGACGGGGCCATCCACCCGCATCGAGTAATCCACCGCCCGCACATCCTTGGTCAGGCGGCCGATGGAGATGCGGTCCACACCAGTGGCGGCGATCCAGCGCAGCTGCTCCAGCGCCACGCCACCCGACACCTCCAGCAAGGCGCGGCCGGCATTCAGCGCCACCGCTTCGCGCATCATGGCCTCGCTGAAGTTGTCCAGCAGCACGCTCACCGCGCCGGCGCCCAGGGCCTCTTGCAACTGGGCGATGCTTTCCACTTCGACCTGAATATCAACGCCAGACTGCAAGGCCTGCGCCGCATGCAGCGCTGCAGCCACGCCGCCGGCTGCGGCGATATGGTTTTCCTTGATCAAGATGCCGGCGTACAGCGCCAGCCGCTGGTTGGCGCCGCCGCCCACCCGCACGGCGTACTTCTGCGCCAGGCGCAGGCCGGGAATGGTTTTGCGGGTGTCCAGCACGGCGCAGCCGCGCGGGTTGCTGCTGGCGCCCTCGATGGCCTTCACATGCGCATGGGTGAGCGAAGCAGTGGCCGAGAGCAATTGCAAAAAGTTCAGCGCCGGGCGTTCGGCCGAAAGCAGGGCGCGGCCATCGGCCTCGATGCGGCAGACCAGGGTGTCGGCCACCATCTCGGCGCCTTCGGCATACAGCCACTCGATGCGGGCGCTGGGGTCGAGCGCGGCGAACACGCCCTCAAACCAGTCACGCCCGCACAGCACGGCGGCTTCGCGTACCCGCACATGCGCTTTGACGCGGCGCCCGGCCGGCACAAGCTGCGCGGTCCAGTCACACACGCCGATGTCTTCCTGCAGCGCTTCGCGGATATTGCGGGCGCGGGCTTCGGTGAGGGTTTCGTTGTGGTCGAACATGGCGGCGCCTGAGCTGAAATCGGGCCGCTAGTTTAGTTTCTTCAGCACCGGCTCCGGCGGCAAGCGCCGAAGCCAGCCAAGCCGGATCAGGCCGGCTCGCTGATCCACAGCGTCAGTGGCGGCAGGCCGGCAATCTCGCCGGTGATCATGTCGCCCGGCTGCAGCGGGCCCACGCCCTCGGGCGTGCCGGTGTAAATCAAGTCGCCGGGCTGCAGGTGATAGAGCTGGGACAGATTGGCCACGATCTCGGGCACGCTCCAGATCATGTCGGACAAATCGCCTTGTTGCTTGGGCACGCCGTTGACCGCCAGGCTGATATTGCCGCGCGTCAGCGGGCCTGTTTCGCTGGCCCGCACCAGCTCGGTGATGACCGCGCTTTGCTCAAAGCTCTTGGCCGTGTCCCAGGGCCTGCCGGCGGCCTTGGACTCGGCTTGCAGGTCGCGCCGGGTCATGTCCAGGCCCGCGCCGTAAGCCCACACGGCGGCACCGGCGGAGTCGGGCGTGAGCTTGAACACCGGCGCGCCGATGGCAATCACCAGTTCCATCTCGTAGTGGTAGTTCTTGGTGCCCGGCGGATAGGGCACGGTGGCGCCCGAGGGCACCAGGGCGCTGGCGGGCTTGGTGAAGTAGAACGGGGCTTCGCGCTCGGGGTTGCCGCCCATTTCGCGGGCGTGGGCGGCATAGTTGCGGCCCACACAGAAAATACGGCTAACGGCATAACGCGCCGTGCTGCCACGCACGGCCACACTGGGCTGCTCGGCAGGCGGGAAAATATAGACGGTGGGGGTGTTGGGGCTCATGATGGTCGAAGGCAGGTCAGGCATGATGAGTAAGACGCACAGCATACTTGGGCGGCAGCGCGGCAAACGGCCATATTCCGGTTGCTTTGCGCACAAATGTGGACTGTTTCCACGCGATACGCCTGGAATCGTTTAGGGTGGCGGCCATGTTCATTGCACGCGCTTTTTCATCCCTTCGCACCGTTCACGCCGGCCTGCTGCCGCTGGCCATCAGCCTGTGCCTGGGCGGCTGCGCCAGCCGCAACAGCCCTGCGCCCGGCGGCGCGAGCAGCAAGCCCGCCAACACCGGCAGCTGGCCCGATAAAGACGGCCCCGGCGCCACACCACCAGCCAATCTGCACCTGGTGCCCAATGCCAGCCCGCAGCTGGAGAACATTCGCAAGGGTGGCCCCAACAAGCCTTACGAGGTGCTGGGAGAACGCTACGAACCCGAGACGGGCGACGTGCCTCTGGTGCAACGCGGCCTAGCCTCCTGGTACGGCAACAAGTTCCACGGTCGCCCCACCGCCAGCGGCGAGGTCTACAACATGTACGCCATGACGGCGGCACATGCCACCATGCCCATTCCCAGCTATGCGCGGGTGCGCAACCCGGCCAATGGCCGCGAAGTGATTGTGCGCATCAATGACCGCGGGCCCTTTCACAAGGGCCGCGTCATTGACTTGAGCTACACGGCCGCGCTCAAGCTCGGGGTGCTGCACGGCGTGTCCACGGTGGAGCTGAGCCGCATCACCTACGAAGACATCCGCAGCGGTAAATGGCAGGGCCTGGACGACAAGCCGGCCGACACCCCCGTGTACGCCGCCACCGAAGCGGTGGGCGCCCCGCAGGCACCCAGCACGGCCACACTGGCCTCGGCGGGCAGCCTTCCCACCCCGTTGACGGCGCCCAGCGTCATGCCCGCCAAGGCCGCGCCGGGCTTCTGGGTGCAGTTCGGCGCCTTCAGCAAGCTGGCGGGCGCCGAGTCTTTCCGGCAGAAGTTGGTTCAGGAGGCCGACTGGATGGCACCTTTGCTGGCCGTCTTCAAAGACAATAATTTGCACCGCTTGCAAGCCGGCCCCTATGCCAGCCGTGAAGATGCCGGCCGCGCCGCCGAGCGGGTGCGCCTGGCCCTGGCCGTGCAAGGCGTGGTGCTGGAGCGGCGCTGAGGCGCGAGCAACAAGCAGTTCCCCCGCAAACACGCTTGTGTAGCGCTTGTGTAGAAGCGCCCAAATAGCGATCATCCAGCTAGCCGCCCCACATCCTCCGTCATGCCTCTATTCGATGCCACTACCCTGTTGCTGGTGATCGCTGTATTCAACGGCTTCATGGTGCTGGTGTGGCTGGTGTTGGCACGGCTGTTCCGCATTGCCCCAAAAGCCAGCCTCTTGCTGGCGGCGGCGAATTTGAGCTCGCTGCCCGGCATGTACTGCCCAACTTGCGCCAATGTGTGGCCGGAGGCGCTGGGGCCGTGGATGCAGCAGCTGCCGCTGCTGCTGAGCTTGAGCTTCCTGTCCTTGGGCGTGCAAAGGCTGACGCGCTTGCAGTTCCGTTACGGCCCGGTGCTGCTGATTGGCGGTCTGACGGCGCTGAGCATGCTGAGCTTGAACAGCGCGGGCTTGTCAGACCAAGCCATCAGCGCCTTCGCTTTTGGCGCCAGCATCCTGGCCTTGTTCTGCGCCCGCGACGTGTTGATGAGTGGGCGCATTGGCCGGCGCAAGCTGATCACCTTGTGGCTGATCTTGCCCTATGCCCTGCTGATCTTGCTGTTGCTGGCGCAGGCCAGCACCTATCTCTGGTTCCCGAGCGCGACGCATTGGTTTGTGCGCGGCCAGCTGCCCAGCCTGATCTCCGCTTGGATCCAGTTATTCATTTCGATGTGCATAGGCATAGGCCTGGTGGGCGTGCTGGTGGGGCGGCTGGTGCTGCGCATCACCCATATGACTCTGCGCGACCCACTGACCGATACCTTGAATCGCCGCGCCATTGCCAACGCTTTGCTGCCCCTGCAAGCTCAGGTTGAGCGCGGCCAGGTGCACAGCCTGGTCATGATCGACGTGGACCACTTCAAGTCCATCAACTCCAACTACGGCCATGCCGGCGGCGACGCCGCCTTGCTGCACTTGGTCGGCCTGCTGCGCGCCAATATGCGGGCGCTGGATCAGCTGGGCCGCCTGGGCGGTGAGGAGTTCTGCCTGCTGCTGCCGCACACCTCGCTCGCCGATGCCTGCCGCGTGGCAGAGCGCATGGCCCAGGCGGTGCGCAGCCAAACCCTGCAATGGGGCGAGCAGTCGATTCCCATGACCGCCAGCTTCGGCGTGGCCCGTTGCATCGCCGGTGACCCCAGCGGTGAACAAAGCATGGCCAGGGCCGATGCCCAGCTCTACCGGGCCAAGGCCAGCGGCCGTGACCGCGTCTGCAGCGAGGCCGAGGATGACTCCGACGCCATCAGCGCCAGCGGCTTCCTGCGGCCGGCCAAGGCGGAGTCGCCATGAATGCCGATCCCATCACCCTGATGGCGGCCCTGGTGCTGATGCTGCTACTGTCCAGCCTGTCTTGGGCGGCCATGGCCACGGCCCTCGGGGATGCCGTGCGGGTGTCGCGCTGCATGGCATTGGCCAATGGCCTGGTCGCCATTTCACTGGCCACGCATGCCCTGCGCGGCCAAGCACCCGACCTGCTGACGCACTGGGGCTCAGACCTCTGTTCCCTGGCCGGCCTGGCCCTGCTGCGGGCCAGCATTCCAGCACTCAGCAACAGAGCGCTGGCCTGGCGCAGCGGCCTGGCGGTCTGGCTGATTGCTGGCCTGGCCCTGGGTGTTATGCCTTACGAAGGTGACTTGCGCTGGCACAGCCGCGTCGTCTTCAGTGCCCTGGCCTTGCTGGCTCTGCTGGCTGCGCTGGACGCCTGGCGGCAGCTGCGCGAGCGCCTCAAGCCGGGCATGGCAACGCTCTTGTCCAGCCCCTTCTTCCTGATTGCGCTCTTGCTAGCAACTCGGGTGGTGGAATCACTGTTCATGTCGGAGCAGCTCAACGATCTACGCAACGCCAACTTGTTGAACCTGAGCTTTCTGTGGTCAAGCCTGCTGATGAATCTGCTGCTGAACACGACCGTGGCCTTTCTGGTGCTGATGTCGCTGATTCTGCGCATCCAGCAGCTCACCCGGCTCGACCCGCTGACACAGACCCTGAACCGACGCGCCCTGCAAGAAGCCATCGACACCGAGCATCTGCGCCTGCAGCGCGGCAAGCCCTATGCCCTGGTGATGATGGACATGGATCACTTCAAAAAGCTTAACGACGGCCTGGGCCATGCCGCTGGCGATGCAGCCTTGCTGCAGACGGTGGCCATCCTCAAGCAAAGCATGCGCGATGTGGATGCGCTCGGCCGCATCGGCGGCGAGGAATTCTGTGTGCTGCTGCCCCTGACCGGCCTGGCCGGCGCCGCCCTGGTGGCCGAACGCATGCGCCGCATGGTGGAGGAATGCGACTTCCAATGGCAGGGCAAGCCCTGGCCCCTGAGTGCCAGCTTCGGCATCGCCGAGGCCCTGCCCAGCGACATCAGCGCGGAAACCGTGTTGCAACGTGCCGACTTGGGGCTCTACTGGGCCAAGGCGCAGGGACGTAACCTGGTACTTGCGCGGGAGAGTTGAGCCGCTTGCGGCGGCAGCCAAACTAGCCGAACACGGCCCGTCCAGCTCAGCAGACTCAGGCCAGCGCGACCCGGTTGCGGCCCAGATATTTGGCCCGCAACATGGCGCTTTCGGCCCGCACCACCAGCAAGTCGGTGGCATAGGGCGGCGCATTGGCCAGGCCGATGCTGAGGGTCACATCCAGGTCGGGCGCCAGTTGCACCCAGGCATAGGCCTCAACGGCTTGGCGCAGGCGTTCGCACACCTCGAAAGCGCGGTCCGGCACCGTGTCGGGCAGAACCACCAGAAATTCCTCACCGCCCCAGCGCAGCAGCAGATCGCTGGCGCGGGTGTTGTCGCGCAGCATTTGCGCCAGCACCTGCAGCACCCGGTCGGCCACGGCCCGACCATGGCGCTCGTTGATGATCTTGAAGCGGTCCACATCGACCAGGGCCACCGTCAAGGCCGCCCCACTGCGTTCGGCGCGCTGCACCAGGGCGGGCATGCGCGCGGCCATGCAGCGATGGTTGCCCAGGCCGGTCAGCGGGTCGCGCAGCTGCGCTTCCTCGTCCTCGCTAGGTGTCACCGGATCCGAGGATTCGGCCGCGCGCGGCTCGGCGCTGACGTTTGCCAAGGCCCGTTCAGCCTCCATGCGGCTGACAAAGAAGCGCGCCTGGGCGCGCAGCTGCGCGGCACTGCGTTCGCGTGCAATGGCCTGATGGCACTCCAAGTGATGCAGGGCCAGCTCGGCCAGGCCCAGGGCCTTGTTGGCGCGGTAGGCGGCATGATGCAGACGCAGGGCGATATGGGCTTTGACGCGGCCCGCGGCACTGTCCAGCACCGCTTCCAGCAATTGCTTGGCGGCTTGTGCCTGACCCTGCGCCAGATGCAACTCGGCCAGGGAGCAGCGCAAGCGCCAGCCCAGGGCCAGGTAGCCTTGGCGATCAGCCAATTGCACACTGGCCAACAAGACGGCCTCGGCCTCGACCAGCTCGTGTAGATGCAGCAGGACTTCACCCCGATTGGTATCGCACAAGGCCAGCAAATAGTTGTCGCCCAGCGTCAAGGCATGCGGGCGCACCGCCAGAGCATGCAGGCGCGCACGCTGCAAGGCGTCCAGCCGCTCGCGCTGATGTTCAGGGTGCTGGCTGTGATTCAGCAGATTGAACAAGCCCAGCGCCACGGTGGCCAGATTGTTGTGCGAGACCATGCGCTCAAATTCACTGGCATCCTCGCCCAGCAGGGCCGCTGCTTCATTCATCAGACGCTCGGCCTGCCAGGGGTCGCCCATGCGCTCCAGGCAGGCGCCCACGGAGTTCAGCGCCACCGCCACCATGCGCTTGTCGCCCAGCTCACGCGCCCGCGCCAGGCTTTCGTTGATATGAGCCAGGGCGGCTTCAAATTCACCCAGGTCGGCACAAGCGAATGCCATCCAGCGCAGGAGTTCGCACAAGCGAGGCGTGCTGCCTTGCTCGCGCAGCAAGGGCAGCAGATCTTCACTGGCGGCCAGCATGGCTTCGGTATCGCCATGGCGGTAGAGGAAGAAGGCGCGCAGCACGGCCGCGCTCAGATGCTCCTCAAGAAAACCTTGGGCGCGCGCACTCTCCCAGGCGCGCTGGGCCAGCGCCAATCCGGCTACTACATTGCCTTGGCGTTGCGCATTGGCCTCATGCAGCCATTGCTGTATCTGGTCGCAGGAAACGTCACTGCAGGGAACTTCTTGCATGATGGCTGACAAGCTTGGCGAAGCTCGTAGCGTAGCCTAAGAATTCCCAAAGGCTGACGCGAACCTTGCAGCCTTCAGCGCAGGGCTGCGACAAGGCGCAGCTGCCGAACAAAGCGCAGCGGCGTCCTGCCCGCTGCGCTCGGCAAGCGTTCAGCGGCTTTGCGGCATCACAAACTCAGCACCCTTGGCCACGCTGGCGGGCCAGCGCTGCATCACGCTCTTTTGCTTGGTGTAGAAGCGCACGCCTTCTTCGCCGTAGGCATGCATATCGCCGAACAGGCTCTTCTTCCAGCCACCGAAACCATGCCAGGCCATGGGCACAGGAATCGGCACATTGATGCCCACCATGCCGACTTGGATGCGGCGCGCGAATTCACGCGCGACATTGCCGTCGCTGGTGTAGCAAGCCACGCCGTTGCCGAACTCATGGGCGTTGACCAGGTCCACCGCCTGCGCAAAGTCAGCCACCCGCACGCAAGCCAGCACCGGGCCGAAGATCTCTTCCTTGTAGATGCGCATTTCCGGCGTGACATGGTCGAACAAGGTGCCGCCGGTGAAGAAGCCGTCTTCAAAACCCGCCACCTTGTGGCCGCGGCCATCGACCAACAACTGCGCGCCTTCTTCAACGCCGGTGCCGATATAGCCCTCGATGCGATCACGCGCCTCGCGGGTGACGATGGGGCCCATCTCGGCGTCGAGTTCCATGCCGTTCTTGATCTTCAATGCACGGGCACGCTCGGCCAGCTTGGGCACGATCTTGTCGGCCACATCGCCCACCAGCACCGCCACGGAGATGGCCATGCAGCGCTCACCCGCCGAGCCGTAGGCCGCGCCGATCAGGGCGTCCACGGTTTGCTCGATGTCGGCGTCAGGCATCACCACCATATGGTTCTTGGCGCCGCCCAGGGCTTGCACGCGCTTGCCGTTCTTGGCGCCGGTCTCGTAGATGTATTGGGCGATGGGGGTTGAACCCACAAAGCTCAGCGCCTTCACATCGGGGTGATTCAAAAGCCCGTCCACCGCCAGCTTGTCGCCCTGCACGACGCTGAACACGCCATCCGGCAGGCCAGCTTGCTTGAACAATTCAGCCACGAACAAGCTGGGCGAAGGGTCGCGCTCGCTGGGCTTCAAGATGAAGCAATTGCCGGTGACGATGGCCATGGGCGCCATCCACATCGGCACCATGAAAGGGAAATTGAAAGGCGTCACGCCGGCCACCACGCCCAGGGGCTGGCGCAGGGTCCAGTTGTCCATGCCGGTGGAGACTTGGTCGGTGAAATCACCCTTAAGCAGCTGCGGCGCGCCGCAGGCGAACTCGACGATGTCGATGCCGCGCGCCACTTCGCCCAGCGCGTCGGTGAAGACCTTGCCATGCTCGGCCGTGATTATGGCGGCCAGCACTTCTTTGTTCTGGTTCAGCAGTTCCAGGAACTTGAACATCACGCGGGCGCGGCGCAGCGGGGGCGCATCAGCCCAGGCCGGGAAGGCGGCCAGCGCGCCGGCCACCGCCGCGTTGACATCATCCATGCTGGCCAGCTGAACCTGGCGCGCCACGGCGCCCGTGGTCGGGTTGAACACGGCCTGGCTGCGGCCGGAGTTGGCGGCTTGGGCTTGGCCGCCAATGAAGTGGGTCAGGTCAGCGGTACTGGTGTAGGGGGTGGGCATGACAGGTCTCCTTGAGCTTGGACAGAGTCTAGGCAGCTCGCGCCGCGCTGCCAATCCCAGTTCGCCGATTTGATTGTTCGATATCATGAACAATCATGAAAGCCGCCAAGCTCAACAAAGCCACCGAATTCCGCCACGATGTCTTGTGGGGCCAGCTCCATGCGCTCACCGTGATTGCCCAGCTGGGCAGCTTCACCAAGGCCGCGCAAAGGCTGGGCTTGTCGAAAGCGGCGGTCAGCCAGCGCATCAGCGAGCTGGAGCGCGCCATGGGCCAGACCCTGGTGGCGCGCACCACCCGCTCGGTGCGGCTCAGCGAAGCCGGCCGGGAACTGGTGGCAGAAACCGAGGCCAGCTTCGCCCACATCACCCGCACGCTGGGCGCGGCGCGTGATGCCGTGGGCCAGGCGCGCGGCCTCTTGCGCATCACCGCACCGGTGGCGCTGGGCCGCCAGCATGTGGCGCCGCTGCTGCTGAGTTTTTTCCAGCAGTACCCCGAGATTCAGGTGGAGCTGGACCTGAGCGACCGCCTGGTGCCGCTGGCGCAAGAAGGCTTTGACCTGGCGATCCGCCACACCAGTGCGCCGCCCGACACCCATGTGGCTTTCAAGCTCTGCGCCTCACGCGCCCTGCTGGTGGCCAGCCCCAGCTATTTGCAGGCGCATGGCGCGCCCAGCCATCCGCAAGAGCTGGCCGAGCACGCCTGCCTGGCTTATCTGCGCCCCGGGCCGGCCGCTTGGCTGTTCGAACGCACCAGCGACGCAGGAGCAAGCGCCGAGCCACAGCGCCAGCGCGTGCCGGTGCAAGGGCCGCTGCGCGCCGGCAATAGCGAGATCCTGCGCGAGGCCGCCCTCGCCCATCAAGGCCTGACCCTGTTGCCGGACTTCACCGTCGGCCCGGCCTTGCGCGATGGCCGTTTGGTCGAGGTGCTCAGCGACTGGCGGCCGGTCGGCTTTTTCGGCGAGGCGATCTACGCCATCCACCCCTGGAGCAACACCACGCCCAGGCCGGTCAAGCTCTTGATCGAACATCTGGCGAAACACATGAAGGCGGGGTTTGGGCCTGAAGTGAGCAAGGCCGCCGCCTCGAAGCGACTCAGCGGCTGAACACATCAAGCCCTCCACACCCAAACGGCGGGACAATACCGGCATGAGCACCTCCAAGCCCCCTCGCCCCTCTTCCTCCCGCCCGGCCGCTGCAAGGCCCGGTGGCCGCAGCGGCCCTGGCCCCGCCTCACATCCGGGCGCGCGCCAAGGTGCACGTCAAGGGGAGCGCCAGAGTGAGCGCCCGGGTGCCAGGCCGGATTCACGGCCAGATTCACGGCCTGGTGCGAAACCCAGTGGCGCCGCCGCCAAGCCCGCCGCCGCCCCCACACCCAAGGCGCCCCTGCTGCCGCTCAATGAAACCGAGATGGCGCAGTTGGAAGACTTGCTGGACCGCGTGCCCGCACCGCTGGAGCCACTGGACATCAGCATGTTGGACGGCTATTTGGTCGGCGTGCTGCTGCAGCCCAAGGCCGTGCCGGCTTTTCAGTGGGGCCGCTATGTGCTGGACAGCGAAGGCCGCGCCGCGCCGGCCGGCTTTGACAGCCGCGTGTTGATGAATCTGGTCAAGCGCCGCTACCAAGAACTCAACCAGGCCATCGTCGATCGCCAGTGGTTCGACCCCTGGGTGTTCGAGCTGGCATTCGATGAGGAAGACGAAGAGGCCGACGACGACGCCAATCCCTCGGAAGTGCTGTTCTCCTGGGTGGCTGGTTTTGCCCTGGCCACCGATGTCTTCCCCGATCTGCTGCGCGAGGATGCGGCCGATTTGCTGGAGCCCCTGGCCGCGATCTTCATGCATCTGGATCCCGAGGATCTGGAGGACGCCGACGACTTGCTGGAAGAGATTGAAACGCTGGAGCCGCCCAAGGACGTCAGCGAGGCGGTGGAAAGCCTCGTCAGCGCCTGCCTGATGCTGGCAGATGTGTCGCGGCCGCAAGCCCGGCCAGCAGCGCCACAGCGCCCGCCTGCCCGGCGCGGGCCGCCGCCTCGTGGCCGTTATTGAGCCGCTGAACCCGTAAGCCCGTGATACCGGGCTTCAGTACCGCCGCTCAGCGCGCGAACAAGCGCGCTGCGTGCAAGCCCAGGCCCGTGGCCACCGAGGCAAAGCGGTCGCCGCGCACCAAGGTGGCTTGCGGATAGTCGGCAGCGATGCGCTCGGCCAGCAAGCGCAGGCCGGTGGAGCCGCCGGTGAAGTAGAGCGCGTTGATCTGCTCGGGCTTCAAGCCAGCCATGGCCACGGTTTCGCGGCCGCATTGCACGATGCGGTTGATGTCGGCGTCCAGCGCCGCCACGGCCACGGTTTCCGACAGCTCGATCTGCAAGCCGTTCTCGACGATGCCGAGGTCGATCACCGTGTCGCCGCCGCCCGAGACCGCGATCTTGGCGCCTTCGGCGCGCGCCGCCAGCTCATGGCCCAGATGGTCTTCCACCACCGTCATCAGGCGCTGGTGATGCTGCACATTGCCGTAGAAACTGCGCATGCTGCGCAACTCGGCCACGCGACCGGGGCTGTAGACGGTGTTGATCAAATGCCAGGTGGCGAGGTCAAAGTAGACGCCGCTGGGCACTTCACGCGCTGGCGAGCCCGGGCGCTCGGGGCCGTGGCTGCGGTAGCCGAATTCACGCAAGATGCTGGCCAGCTCGACGTGGCGGTCAAAGTCGGTGCCGGCGATGTGCACACCGTGGTTGGCCAGGATGTCGTCACGACGATCCAGGCGCTGCATGCGCTGCGGGCCGACGCGCACGACGGAAAAGTCCGAGGTGCCGCCGCCGATGTCGGCCACCAGCACGATTTGCTCTTCGGTGGCCTGGCTTTCAAAGTCGAACGCGGCCGCGATGGGCTCAAACTGGAAATGCACTTCATCAAAGCCGGCCGCATGGGCCGCGCCTTCCAGCGACTTTTGCGCAGCGGCGTCACGCGCCGGCTCGCCATCCACAAAGAACACCGGCCGGCCCAGCACCACCTTGTTCAGTGGCGCGTCTGCGCCGGCAGCCAGCGCCTTGCTACGCAGGCGCTTGAGGTAGCCGGCCAGGATGTCGACGTACTTGATGCCACGGCCGCCGCCCACATCGGTGGTTTGGTCGATCAGGCCCGAGCCCAAAATGCTCTTCATCGAGCGCATCAGGCGGCCGTCGCTGCCTTCCACATAGGCGGCCACCGCGGCGCGGCCAAAGGCGCGCGGCGGGCCATCGGCGTCGTGGCGGCCTTCGACAAAATAGAACACCGCCGTGGGCATGGTCAGGTGGCCGGGCTCCAGCTCAACCAGGTCCATGGCGGCTTTTCCGTCACCGGTGTGGCGACGCGGAATGGCAATCGCCGAGTTGGACGTGCCAAAGTCGATGGCGCAAAAACTGGCCGAATGGGGGATGGAGGAGCTCATGGGGACCGCGAACAGAAGGGGCGCGGATTGTACCGGGCGCGCCCTTCTTCCGCCCTTGCCCCTCACTCAAGGCAAGGGCGACCCAGTCCCCGCGCGCGGGCTTAGAGCCCGTAGCAGCCGAAATCCATCGCGGGCTTGCGGCCGGCCATCAGCTCGGCCATGGCCAGGCCGGAACCGGCGCCATGGGTCCAGCCCAAAGTGCCGTGGCCGGCATTGATCCACAGATTGCTGGCCTTGCGGCTGCGGCCGATGTAGGGGATGTTGGTGGGCGTGCTGGGGCGCAGGCCGGTCCAGTAATTGGGTTCGCTCAGATCGGCCACGCCAGGGAACAGCTCCTCATAACGGCGTACCAGCGCGGCGCAGCGGGTGCGCGAGGTGGGGCGGTCGAGGTCGTTGTCAAAGCCGCACAGCTCGGCCGTACCAGCGATGCGGATGCTGTCACCCAGGCGCGAGATGGCGATCTTGCGCGTGTCGTCCAGCAAGCTCACCACGCTGGCCTGCTCGGGCTTCTTCAGCTTCAGGGTGGCGGAATAGCCCTTGGCGGGGTAGATATTGAGGAATTCGCCCAGCGGCTTGACCAGGGCCGGGGTGTAAGAGCCCATGGCGGCGACAAAGGCATCGGCCTTCAGGTCTTGCTTGGCGCCGCTGCGCACGGAGGCGATCTGCACCTGGTCGATGGTGGAACCCGTGCGCGACAGTTGCAGCACCTCGTGTTCCCACAGGAACTTGGCGCCGCGTTGCTGGCACAGCAGCGCCAGCTTCTGGGTGAACACGCAGGCATCACCCGATTCATCGCTGGGCGTGAAGGTGCCGCCGAAGATATTGGCACCGAAGCTGGCCAGGGCCGGCTCCACCTTCAGCACTTCTTCGCGGCTCAGCACGCGGCGGTCCACGCCGTGGCGGCGCATGATTTCGGCCCCGGCCACGCCATTGTCAAAGTCAGCTTGCGAGGAGAAGAAGTGCAGGATGCCGCGCTCTAGGCGCTCATACTCAATGCCGGTCTGCCCCACCAAGTCCTTCAGGGCGGCGTGGCTGTAGCGGCCCAGCTGCACCAGCTGCTCAACATTGCGCTCAAAAGCAGCGCTGGTGCACTGGGTCAGAAAGCTCAGGCCCCAGATCCATTGCTTGGGGTCCAGGCTGGGGCGGAACAGCAGCGGCGAGTCATCGCGCAGCAACCACTTGGCCACCTTGAAGGGCGCGCCGGCATTGGCCCAGGGCTCGCAAAAGCTGACCGAGATCTGCGCACCGTTGGCAAAGCTGGTTTCCAGCGCGGCGTCTTTCTGGCGGTCCACCACCGTCACCTCATGGCCCTGCTCCAGCAAATACCAGGCGGTGCAAACGCCGATGATGCCGGCTCCAAGTACGACGACTTTCATTGTCTGAACTCCATGCGTCAGGCCCCCAGCGGGCCCAGCAATAGTTGAAAACCCAAAAACCACATCAGCAGGGCAACGGCGCCATCAATGGCCCGCCACACCCAAGGCTTGCTGAGCATGGGCGCCGCCGCAGCCGCCCCGAAACCCAGCAAGGAAAACCACATCACCGAGGCCAGGCCCGCGCCCAGGCCAAAAGCCCAGCGTAGGTCAACACCAGCAACATCGGCAAATTGCGCGCCCACCGTACCCAAGAGCAGCACCGTGTCTAAATAGACATGCGGATTCAGAAATGTCATGGCCGCAGCGCTGAGCAAAGTGGCGCGCAAGTCCGTGCCGCTGGCCTGCGCCTGCAAGCTGCCCGCGCCCACCCAGGCGCGCTGCGCCGCCTTCAGGCCATACAGCAGCAAGAAGGCCGCACCACCCCAGCGAAAGACGTTCAACAAGAGCGGGCTGGAAGCAATCAGCGTGCCCAGGCCGAACAAGCCCAGGGCGATCAAGAGCACATCCGACAAGCTGCAAAACAGCACCACCGGCGCCACATGGCGGCGCAACAAGCCTTGGCGCAGCACCAGCGCGTTTTGCGCGCCGATGGCCATGATCAAGCCGGCGCCCGTCAGCCAACCTTGGGTCATTGCGGCAGCGCTGTCGGGAGTGAGGCTCATTGGGCGCGGATTGTCTACAGGAAGCCGGCAAACTAGAAGTAGGATTCATATTTCTCGGCACACATTAGGCGCACTAATGAAAGACCTCGATCTCGCCAGTCTCGATTGCCTCACCGCCCTGGCAGATGAACGCAGCTTCGAGCGCGCCGCCCAGCGCCTGGCCATCACCCAAAGCGCTGTCTCGCAGCGCCTGCGCAGCCTGGAGTCGCAAGTCGGCCAGTTGCTGGTGGTGCGCTCGCGCCCGCTGCGCCTGAGCGAGCCCGGCAAAGTGCTGCTGCGCTACGCCCGCCAATTGCAAGCCATGCGCACCGATATGGCACGCGAACTGGGCAGCCGGGTGGCGATGGACGAGCGCATTGCCATCGCCGTTAACGCCGACAGCCTGGCCACCTGGGTGCTGCCGGCGCTGGACCGGGTGGTGCAAGACGGCCTGAATCAGGGCTTCGGCCTGGAATTGGTGGTGGACGATCAGGACTTCACCCACGACTGGTTGCGCCAGGGCGAGGTGCTGGGCTGCGTCAGCACCGTGCGCCAGGCCCTGCGCGGCTGCGCGGTGCAGACGCTGGGGGTGATGCGCTATGTGGCGGTGGCCAGCCCGGCCTTTTGCGCCAAGCGCCTGCCCCAGGGGCTGTTCGAAGGCAATTTCGCCAGCACGCCCTTCTTGGTGTTCAACCGCAAAGACGACAGCCAGGCCCTGTGGGTCAGCAAGGCCTTCGGCGTGCGCCAGCCACGCCTGCAAGAACGCTATGTGCCTTCCAGCGAAGCCTATGTGCGGGCGGTGTGCATGGGCTGGGGCGTCGGCGTGGCACCCGAGCTGCAAGTGCGCCCGCTGATTCAAAGCGGCGAGTTGCAAGTGCTGCGGCCCGAGATCAGCGTCGATGTGACGCTCTACTGGCATCAGTGGAAGCTGCTGACCGAGCAGACCGCAGCGCCGGCCCGTGTGGCCTTGCTGGATCAGATTGGCCAGGCCCTGGCGGCCGGCGCCAAGCTGGCCCTGGCCTGACTGTGGCGCGCGCGCCAAGTGCTGCCGCCGCCGGTCGGCCCCGGCCGTGACAACAGTCACCTTTTCCCAACTAAGTACATATTTACCCCCAGTTTGGGGGTTCGTTTTTTGCCTGCCTGCCGCACACTCAAAGCACAAGAACGCAGCGCCTAAGTAGCAGCCTCGAAGCCGCCATCTGAATCGGCCCACACGAAGAGACAAGCGAGGTTTGATATGCGATTTGCACCTGCATTGCGCTTTTTCCGCCGCAGCCCCGCCACGCCCCTGGAGCAAGACCCGGCCGATATGGGCACTGCTTTCGGCATGGAAGCCAGCCTGGACGGCAGCGATGATTTCCGCAGCAGCCAGCCCCCGATGGAGCTGGAATCCCAGCGCGCCGCCGCTGGCAATGGCGGCCATCTGGAATCACCGCTGGCTTGGCTGTCCAGACGCAGCAACTGACTCACCCTCAGCGGCACGCCCAAAAAAAATGGGCCGCAATACGCGGCCCATCGTTTTCTTGGCGCCTGGCCAGATGGCCTAGGGCGCGAGAAAATTCAACTCAGCGCACCAGCAAGGTGGGCACGCGGCAGTTCGCCATCACCTTGGTGGCGACCGAGCCCATCACCAGATTGCCCAGCGCGCCATGGCCGTGCGAGCCCAGGACCAGCAGGTCGAAGTCGCCCTTGTCCGCGGTGCTGGCGATCACATCGGCGGCCGGGCCGACCTTGTTGACGTAGTCGACCTTGACCTTCTTGCGAGCGAAGAACGTGCGCAGGGTCTTGAGCACCTTCTCGCCTTCGTCGGCGTAGTAGCCCTTGAGCACTTCCTTGTCCAGCACAGCAGCGGCACGCGGTGGCACGGCCGGCACCACATGGATCACGGTGTAGGCATTGGTCTCGCTCAACCATTCGTCGTGAGCCGCCAGATAGGCCAACATGCGCTTGGTAAAGGGGCTGCCATCGACGGCGATCAAGATCTTCATGGTGTGTGCTCCAAGAGTTAGGTACTCAACAAATCCAACTCAAAGTCTGACAGCAAAGCAGGCGTTTTGCTTGACCTTCGTCAATCAAAAACCTCGATGTGTGCGTTTGCCAGAAAGCCCGCGGGCTCGTTCTTGCGCGCATGTCCTCGGGCATTGCAGATGACGCGGGTCACCCCCAAGCGGTAGTCGTTCTGGCAATGCAGATGGCCATGCAGCCATAGGCGCGCCAAGGGCAGCAGGGCTTCGTCGTCATTGCAAAAGCTAGCCGTGCCGGGCTGCTTGCCGTAGCGCGGATCGGCACTGCGCAGCGACGGTGCGAAATGGGTGATGACCACGGTGGCATCCCACTCACCGCTTTTTTGCTCACCCAGCGCCAACTGCTCGGCCAACCAGTCGCGGCAGCGCAGGGCCTCGGCGCGCACGGCGGCCGCATCAAAAGACTGGCCGTCGCGGCTGGCCGCCATCACGCGCTGAAAGTAGCCGGCGGCGCGCATAGCGCGCTCGCGCTGGGCCACGCCGAAGACATCGAAATCGCTCCAGCGCGTGCTGCCCAGAAAGCGCACGCGGCGGCCTTGATCATCAAGCCGGATGCAAGCGCTGTTGTCGAGTAAGGTGAAGCCCAGCTCGGCCGATAGGGCCTGCAAACCGGCCCGCGCCGCGTCGAAATCGCGCTGGTCATACTCATGATTGCCAGGCACAAAGATCACCGGCACCGGCCAGTTCTGAAAGCGGCGCAGGCCTTGCCAGCCGCTGTCGATGTCGCCGGCAAGGATCAACAACTCCGCGCCAGGTGCAGGCTCGGGCTCGAAGGCTTCGGTTTCGAGGTGGAGGTCGGAGAGGAGTTGGAGGCGCATGGGGCGGGATGAAGACTCAGGTGGCGGCCGGTGCCGCAAGAACCCGCTCGATCTTTGGGCTCGGAGCTGCTCGCTGCACGGTGTTGCAACAGGGCGGTCTGTCCCGCAAGGTCTAGTCAGTTGGGGACTTCGCCCGGACCCAATCAGGCCCTGCGGCCTGATTGGCGCCTGGCGGAGGATTGGCCGCCTGCCAGCGGCCAAGCAGAGCTACTCGCTGCGCTCGGGCGGTCTGTCCCGCAAAGTCTTAATTAGCGCCGTGGCATTGCTTGTACTTGCGCCCCGAACCGCAATGGCAGGGGTCGTTGCGGCCGAGCTTGGGGCCTTCGCGGCGCAGGGTTTCAACGCGATAGCGCTGCTCTTGCGTCAGGTCGCACAGGTCGGCCACGGTCACCACCATCTCTTCGATGGCGTCGTCCAAATCCTTCAACGGATGCTCGCGGTCCAGGGTGGCAACCACTTCCTTTTCCTCCGGCGTTTCGGCCGGCAGGTGGCGGTAGAGGCGGGCCAATGCAGCCATCACGGCATCGTTGTCCATCTCCGACAGCTCGGGGAAGCACAACGCGGCATGTTGGAAGCCAGCGACCCAGGGCATCAGGGTGCGCGAGATCAGGCTCATGCTGTTGTAGGTGGCGCGGGCTTCGGCCTGCTCGGGGTCTTCGTCGACCGGCGCTTGCTCAGCAGCCGCCTCGGCACCTTCAGCAGACTCAGCCGGCTCGTCCAGATCCAGCACCACGGGGTCGAACCAGCCGTCTTCCACCATGGCCTTGTTGAGTGCCGTGTGGCGGCGCTCGGTCAGCTCGCGGATGCGGGCCAGCCAGGTTTGGTCGACTTCCTCGGGCAGCACGCCACCGTCGTAATCGAAGATATTGGGCAGCCACTCATCGATGTCGATCAGGCGCGGTTGCACCAGCACACCGCAGAGATAGCCGTCCAGCATGGAGGCATCCAGCGGCTGCAGCGGCGCGGGCGTGTTGGCAAGCAATTCGTCGAGTTCGGCGAATTCGGATTCGGTCAGGTCGGAGGTGCTCATGCGCCAATTGTCGCCGCAGAAGCCAACAAACGGAATTGGCGGCGGCAAACAGCACGCTCATGCCTGCTTCAATTCACCTCGAACTGGTTTGTCGCCGCAGAAGCCAACAAACGGAATTGGCGGCGGCAAACAGCACGCTCATGCCTGCTTCAATTCACCTCGAACTGGTTTGTCGCCGCAGAAGCCAACAAACGGAATTGGGCGACAGCAAACTAGCCCGGCGGCGAGCTGCCCGCCACCACAGCCGGCAACTGCGCCCGCCCCGCCGCGGCGATCAAACAAGCGCGCATCCAGCGCTGGGCGCTGCGCGCCTCGCTGCGCAGATGCCACAGCATGTCGACATTGACCTTGGACAGCTGCACCGGCAGCGGCCGCTCCAGCAGCTTGTCGCGAAAGCCGGTGGCTTCGATGAAGCGGGTGGGCAGCACGGTCAGCAGGTCTGACTGCGACACCACCCGCCCCGCGGTGAAGAACTGATTCACCGTCAACACGATGCGGCGGCTGCGGTTCAACGCGTTCAGCGCTTGATCCACAAAGCCATGCGCCCGGCCGGAAAAGCTCACCAGCAAATGGTGGGCCGCGCAAAAAGCGTCCAGGTCCAAAGGCAAGTCGGCCAAGGGGTGGTCGCGGCGCATCACGCAGACGTATTCGCTGTCATACAAGCGGTGCTGGCGGATTGCCGCCTGGTTGCCCTGCGACTGCAGCGCTGCCACCGCGCTGGGGAAATAGCCCACGGCAAAGTCCACCTCGCCCTGCTCCAGCAAGGCGCGCGGATCGCGGGTGGTCAGCGGCAACACATGCACATTGGCCAGCGCCCGCGCCTCCTCCAACTGCGCCACCAGCGGCGGCAAAAGAAGCGCCGCGGTGGCATCGGCCATGGCGATGCGGAAGGTGTATTCCTCGCTTTCGGGCTGAAATTCACCCGGCACCAGCAGGGTTTGCAAGCGCTGGAGGATCAACCTCACCTCAGGCCACAGACCTTCGGCCCGGGAGGTGGGCTTCATGCCAAAGGCCTGTCGCACAAACAGTTCCTCACCCAGCGCCTCGCGCAAACGCTTGAGCGCGTGGCTGACGGCGGGCTGGGTCATGGCCAGGCGCTGCGCCGCGCGGGTCAGGTTGCGTTCGGCCATCACGGCGTCGAACACGCGCAGCAGATTCAGATCCAGATTAAGGAAGTTCATGACGGCGAATCAAGGTTGAGGCATTGATATGCGAATTGTTTATACAACGGATTCAAACAATTCATTAGCGGCATGCCTAGGGTTTACCCCATAATTCGCTCATCGCTTCAACAAGAAGCACCCACTGCAGTCAGTCCGCCTCGGTACCAACCGGTTAAAACGGAAGCGTCGACTGCCAAATCTAGGAAATACCATGAGCGTCGCTACCCAAACCTTCGGCCGTCCCCTGAGCCACAGCCTGCATTTCAATGTCCGCCACAGCGGTTCCTTCGCCGCCATCGGCGCCCGCGTCTGGTTGAACCTGGCTGCCAAGGTCAAGGCCCGTATCGCCGCCGCCTCCGAAGCCCGCGCTTCCCGCGAACTGCTGGCCCTGGCTCAAGAGTACGAGACCAGCATGCCTTCCTTCGCCGCCGAACTGCGCGCCGCTTACAACCGCCGCAGCTGAACCGCGCAGATCGGTTCGCCCAGAGAAAAGGCCCTTAGGGGCCTTTTTGCATTGGTGGCCCGCTTGTTGCCGGCCAATGCCAGCCACGCCTCAAGCAAGCAGCAAACGGCCCATGCTGAGCGCCAAGCCCGCCAGTGCCGCGCCCAGCACCACGGTCATCACACTTACCTGGTAGCGAAACAAGGCCACGGCGGCCACCAAGCCGATCAGCGCCGAGCGCCAATCGAAGGGCCCGGCCAGGCCCTGCGGCCACAGCACGTGATACGCAAAAAACAGCGCCAGATTGACGATCACGCCCACCACCGCCGCGGTGACGCCCGTCAGCGGCGCGGTGAGTTTCAAATTGCCATGCGTGGTCTCGATGAAAGGGCCGCCCAGCAAGATGAACATGAAGGACGGCAAAAAGGTGGCACAGGTGACCACGGTCGCCGCCACCGCGCCGGCCAGAAACAACGCGTCCGGGCCCAACAAGGCGCGGCTCCAGCCGCCGACAAAACCCACGAAGGCGACCACCATGATCAGCGGGCCAGGCGTGGTTTCGCCCAGGGCTAGTCCATCCATCATCTGCGCCGCATTGAGCCACTGAAAATGCTCCACCGCACCTTGGTAGACATAGGGCAGCACGGCATACGCACCGCCAAAAGTCAGCAAAGCCGCTTTGGTGAAGAACCAGGCCATCTGCGTCAGCACCGCATCCCAGCCGAAGGCCAGCGTCAGGCCGGTGATGGCCAAGAACCATAGCCCCAGAAAGAAGGCCAGCACGCGGCGGAAATGCCGCCAGCTGAACACGGCATGCGCGGGCGTGGGGGTGTCGTCGTCGATCAAGGCCGGGCCGCCAGACGCCTTGGCTGCGCCATGTCCGCCGCCGACCGCGAACTTGTCCGGCGCATAACGGCCGCCGAAATACCCAGCGACGCCAGCGCACAAAACGATCAGCGGAAAGGGCAGCTGCAAGGCGAAGATGGCCACAAACGCGGCCACGGCGATGCCCCACAGCCAGCCATTTTTCAAAGCCCGCGAACCGATGCGATAAGCGGCGAACACCACGATGGCCGTCACCGCAGGTTTGATGCCATACAACACCCCTGCCACCGCCGGCTGCTGACCAAAGGCCATATAGACCCAGGACAGCGCAATCAGAATGAACAGGGACGGCAGCACGAAAAGCCCGCCCGCCACCAGCCCGCCGGGCGTGCGATGCATCAGCCAGCCAATATAGGTGGCCAGCTGCTGCGCCTCCGGGCCGGGCAAGACCATGCAGTAATTGAGCGCATGCAGGAAGCGCCGCTCCGAAATCCAGCGGCGCCGCTCGACCAGTTCCTGGTGCATCAGCGCGATCTGCCCAGCCGGCCCGCCGAAGCTAACAAAGCCCAGTTTGAGCCAGAACACAAAGGCCTCACGAAGCGAGACGGGGTCGGGCGCGCTCGCGCCCTCCCCCATGCTGGGCGGTAGATTCGACATCCGGCGAATATCGCACAAGCAAAAAGAAGCCCGGCCGAGGCCGGGCTGGTTTACTTGCCGCCGCTGCTGTGCAAAGCGACGGCAGGCGCTGAGCGGACCTTACTCGGCCTGCAAGCGCGCCTCGATCAGCGCCTTGGTGGCGGGCAGTTCCACCGGCAGGTGGTAGGCCAGCTGGGCAAACAGCTCATCGTGCAGCTTCATTTCGGTGGCCCAGGCGGCCTTGTCGATATGGGTGGTGATGTTGAACTGCTCTTGGCTGAAGTTCAGGCCGTTCCAATTGATGTCTTGGTAGCGCGGTGTCACGCCGAACGCGTGTTCCTCGCCCTGGCCAGTGCCTTCCACGCGGTCCAGCATCCACTTCAGCACGCGCATGTTCTCGCCGTAGCCAGGCCAGACGAACTTGCCATCGGCGCCCTTGCGGAACCAGTTGACGCAGTAGATTTGCGGCAGCTTGGCACCGGTGGTGGCGCACAGGGTTTGCAGCTTCTTGCCCATGTCCAGCCAGTGCTGGAAATAGTCCGACATGTTGTAGCCCATGAAAGGCAGCATGGCGAATGGGTCGCGGCGCACCACGCCTTGCTGACCAGCAGCAGCGGCGGTGGTTTCCGAACCCATGGTGGCGGCCATGTAGACGCCTTCCACCCAGTTGCGAGCCTCGGTCACCAGCGGCACGGTGGTGGAGCGGCGGCCGCCGAAGATGAAGGCATCGATGGGCACGCCGGCGGGGTTGTCCCACTCGGAGTCCAGCGCCGGGTTGTTGATGGCCGAGACGGTGAAGCGCGCGTTCGGGTGCGCGGCCTTGGCGCCGGTTTCCTTGGCAATGGCGGGCGTCCAGTCCTTGCCTTGCCAGTCGATCAGGTGGGCGGGCGGCGTGTCGGTCATGCCTTCCCACCACACATCGCCGTCGTCGGTAAGTGCGACGTTGGTGAAGATCACGTCCTTGTTCAAGCTGGCCATGCAGTTGAAGTTGGTCAGCGTGTTGGTGCCCGGCGCCACGCCGAAGTAACCCGCTTCCGGGTTGATGGCGTAGAGGCGGCCATCGGCGGCAGGCTTGATCCAGGCGATGTCATCACCGATGGTGGTGACCTTCCAGCCCTCGAAGGCGGCCGGCGGGATCAGCATGGAGAAATTGGTCTTGCCGCAAGCGCTGGGGAAGGCTGCAGCGAAGTGGTACTTCTTGCCCTCGGGCGAAGTCACGCCCAGGATCAGCATGTGCTCGGCCAACCAACCTTGGTCGCGGCCCATGGTGGAGGCGATGCGCAGGGCGAAGCACTTCTTGCCCAGCAAGGCGTTACCGCCGTAGCCGGAGCCGTAGGACCAGATTTCGCGCGTTTCGGGGAAATGGACGATGTACTTGGTCTGGTTGCAAGGCCACTTCACATCGGCCTGACCGGCTTCCAGCGGTGCGGCCACGGTGTGGACGCAAGGCACGAACACGCCGTCATCACCCAGCACGTCCAGCACGGCCCGGCCCATGCGGGTCATGGTGCGCATATTCACGGCAACGTAAGGGCTGTCGGACAGTTCCACGCCGATGTGGGCGATCGGCGAGCCGATGGGGCCCATGCTGAAAGGCACGACGTAGAGCGTGCGGCCCTTCATGGCGCCCTTGAACAGCGCCTTGTCGCCGGTCTGCAGCAGTTCGCGCATCTCGGCCGGTGCCATCCAGTTATTGGTCGGGCCGGCGTCTTCCTTCTTGGCGGAGCAGATATAGGTGCGATCTTCAACCCGGGCGACGTCGCTGGGGTCGCTGCAAGCCAGGAAACTATTGGGGCGCAGGGCCGGATTGAGTTTCTTGAAGGTACCGGCGGCCACCAACTGCTCGCACAGGCGGTCGTATTCGGCTTGGCTGCCGTCGCACCAGTACACATCACGCGCTTGCGTGAGCGCGGCGACTTCGGCCACCCAGGCGATCAAACGCTGGTGTTTCACGTATGCCGGCACATTCAAGCGCAGGCCTTCCATCACGGGCTGGTTCATAGCTTTCCCAATCAAAGTTAAATCAGTATTGGGTCAAGCTCGGTAGCAAGCACTCACCTAATGGCGCGTGCCGCGGGTCGGGCCTGACCCAATGCCGTTCAACAGGCCGGCCCCGATAGGAGGCTTTGGCGAGATGTGGCAAAAGCCGACGCAGGGTGGTGTTCGGACTGGTGCAGCAGCACGAGCCCCGGTTGGGGCTCGCACAGACGTGATTGTCACCCCAATGTAACCATGCCGTAACTCGCCGAAACCCCGGGTTTATGCATTTGCCGAATGAAGCTATGCAAGAACTCACAGCTCGCGCGCGAACGTGACGCTGACCGGGTCACTCCGGATGTCGGTGTCGAAAACCATTCATCTCTGAACTTTGTTCGTTCATGTCTGAACTTTTACGGAGGGCGCCTTAGCGGGCGCGTCTTGGAGATAAGTGTGGGCCAGCGCGCTGAGCGCTGCCGATGCTCACCGCCTCAACTGGCCTACCTAGCGTGAGAGCCACCAGAGCCGCGCCAGCTGTGCCTCCTCCTTGACGCAGAATTCGCCAAAAGGGAGTGTGGCGATGGCGACAAAATCAGTCTGGCAGGCGCTGGGCATTCAGGACCAGTTGGCAGATCGAATCACCTTCGACTGCGAGAAGTGCGCAGAAGGCGGAACCGACGTCTATTTCCATCTGATGCCGCCGCCAAACCACCTTATGGACATGGTTCGCCGGTGGCGACTTATGACCGTGGCGGATGGCTTGCTCACCATCTATCCGTTCAAGAGCACGGTCAACGGATACGAACCCAAATATGAAGGCATCGATCGGATAGTCATCGGCCGGCGTCGCCATGACGCCTGGGAAGAGCCGGAGGGCGACGGTGACGTGCAAAGCCTGCTCGAACGCCTTCCCGAGGGGTTGGAGACCAATCCGCTGAACGGGCTGGGCTTCACCAGTCTCGATCGGTCGATCCCCCAGTCCATCGCTGCCGCGGCAAGCGGAGTACTAATCTTCATCCAAGGCGGGGACAAGCCGCCGTATCTCAAAGATGACCTCTACGTCATCAGCGAGCTGTACTTGAAGCGCCTTGTGCGTGGAATGAGATCAATTTCGTCGCGGCATCAGCGACAGGCGAGAACAGAGAAGCTGATTCTTGCCCACAACTCGCTGCTGTCGGCGATGGACGAAAATAAGTTTCCGCCACGCCAGAAGAAGCTCAGCCCCGAGGCCATGTACGAATTGGTCCAGGTCGGGCGAAACTACGCAGGCATCCCGAAGACGTCGCAGCGCAGTGTCGTGGGAATGGTCTCCGAGAACGCTCAGGCCATCGCAAAAAATGCACCGGATGTCTTGTACGAGCTGGCTGCCAAGATCGAGCGCGTGACGCTGCAGGAGATGATCGCCAAGTATGAGGACATGCTGACCAAGGGTCTGAAAGAGACTAAGTGGCAGCGCTTCTTCGAGGCGAACACCTTCATCCTCTCGCTCGTGTTCACGGTACCTACGGTGTTCGTGCAGGAGACGCCATATGTGCACGGAAAGAGGGTCGACGGCAAGGGCGGCAGATTTTCTGACTTCCTCATGCGTGGGCAAGGCACCGGCAATGTTGCGCTCATTGAGATCAAGTCGCCGGAGACGGATCTGCTGACGGCGTATCGCGCCGAGCAGCCGTGCCCATCCACGGAGCTGGTGGGCTCTATCACCCAGGTGCTGGGTCAGCGTCGGCGGCTCACCACTGGTTGGCACAACCTCAAGGGCGAGGACAATGGGGCGCTGTCAAACGCCGAGTTGTACTCGCCGCAGGCCGTCGTTTTGATCGGCAAGACGCCGACGGCCAAGGCAGAACGGGAAGCGTTCGAAGCCTTTAGGAACGTCGTGAAGGACGTCGCCGTGATCACATTCGACGAATTGCTACTGCGGCTTCAGTATTTATACGAGGCCCTGGCCGCTCAGCCTGCACCTCCGCCGCTGGACGTGGCGCCGCCTTCGCCCGATGCGACCGAGGGCGGCGACGAGAGCACTGATCTGTTTTGAGCAGAGCCGGAGGTAATCCGATAGTTCGAACAAGGGCGCAAAGAGCGCCTTCAGGCCTATACCTTACTTGGCGATTCCAACTTAAACGCAAAGCGAAAGCCTGGAGGGCCGTATGACCCTTGCTGGCCAAGGGGGGGCCAGCACGAAATGCGGAAGTGAAAACGAGGCTTGTCTAGGTCGGTGCCAGCACTGGTTCGAACCGAACGGATCATCGTCGTCGGTGCTTCAAGCGCTTGCGACGCCAGCAATGGGCTGGCATATGGATAAGGCAATGCCGTTGAGGCAAATCCCTGTTGAATTGCCTCACAAAATGAGGCGAACGACGTACGATTCGCCTCATGAGCACTTGGATCTGGGTACAACCGAACTGGCCTCGTCTAGTCTACGACGCCGCACTCGCTGCGCCCGAGCTGGCCGAGGCTTACACCATGCACGGCCTGGTATCAGGCAAGGCCTCTGCAATCGGCCTGGGCAGCACCAGCCAAATTGCGCTCGATGTGTTGACCGCCGAAGTGCTTTCCACGGCCGCTATCGAAGGCGAGCGGCTCAACGCCGATTCGGTACGGTCTTCGGTCTTACGTCGACTCGGATTGGCCAACACAGGTTCCAGCGACCGCCACGTTGACGGTCTGGTGGACGTGATCAGTGATGCCATGATGGTCCATGATCAGGCTCTCACCGAGGAGCGCCTGTGCCGCTGGCTGCGTATTCCATTGATCGCGGACACCGATTCCACGCTCATCGCGGACAGTGTTCCACGCGATGGCGGACACCCCGGACTGGGATCCTGAGTGACGGCGGGGATGGTAACGCACAGACCTCAGATGAGCGTTTAGTGGCCGGGTGGCGCAGGGGCATCAACGCCCGTTGGCCAGCTTCCTCATGGACTCCCCTTTGAGGGCCAGTTTGTGTGAGCCATGCACGATGCGGTCCAGGATGGCGTCAGCCAAGGTGGGATCATCCAGCCAGGTGTGCCAGGCCGTCACCGGCAATTGGCTGGTGATGAGTGTGGCGCGGCTGCCCACGCGGTCATCCAGCAACTCCAGCAGGTCATTGCGCTCGTGTGCGGCAATGGGGGCAATGGCAAAGTCGTCAAGAATCAGTAGGTCCAGTTTGGCCAGTTGAGCCAGCCGACGGGTGAAGCTGCCGTCCCCGTGCGCCACATGCAGTTCCTCCAGCAGGCGCGGGGCGCGGGCGTAGTAAACCGAGAAGCCCAATCGTGCAGCTTGCTGGCCCAGCGCGCAGGACAGCCAGGTTTTGCCGCAACCGGTGGCACCTGTGAGTAAAACGTTATGCCCGTGGCGTAGCCAGTCTCCGCCAGCCAGTGTTTGGATGGTGTCGCGGCTGAGTCCGCGGTTGCTGCGCCAATCGATGTCTTCCAGGCAGGCTGTGGAGACCTTCAGCCGGGCGGCTTTGAGCAGCCGCTCCTGGCGTTTGCCGTCGCGCCAGTCCAGCTCCCGCTGTACCAGCAACGCAAGGCGTTGGTCAAAGGGGAGTTCGGCAACGTGGATCTGGTTGGCAGGATCCGTCAGGGCTGCTGCCATGCCGTCTAGGCGCAGCGTTCTGAGTTGTTGCAGTGTGTGTTCGTTGAGCATGTTGATTCCTTGTTGAATCGGTGTTTTGTTTGGCGTCTTAGTTAGACGTTATGAATCGGGTTCTTCGATAAACACAGGCCCCTGCCGGGCCTTGTGTCCGGCCTCAGTGGTAGTAGTCGGGGCCGCGCAGGTTTGCGTGCAGGGGCAAACTGGTTTGGGTGGGCAGCGGCGCATCGATGGGACGCTGATCCAGGCCGCACTGCAAGATGGAGGCGACGCTTTTGTAGTTTGGCGCACGAATCGACTGGGCACGCGCGCACGCGGCCTCCAGTCGTTCATGGCCGTACTCCCGGCCCAGGCGCATGAGGCCCAGGCAGGATCGGTAGCCCTGCTCGGGATGGGCGCGGCGCTCCATCTGCCAGCGCACCACGGCGGCAGTGGCCGCACCGATGCCCTCGGCCCAGGTGATGAGCTTGTCCGGCGTCCATTGCAGGTGCGCCCGGTGCGAGGGTGGCATGTGCTCGGGCGCGGTGGAGTGGGCCCCTCGGTGCGGGCTCAGGGCATGGACAGCCACGCGGGCCTGGCCCTCCAGCACCTCCAGCGTGGTGGCCGTGATGCGCAGCTCCACCCGCCGGCCCACCAGGCGGTGGGGGGCGGAGTAGTAATGCCCATCGAGTTCAACGTGATAGTCGATGTTGACCCGCGCGGGCTTGAAGCGAGCGATGGCCATGCGCGTCGCCGGCAAGGGCCCCAGGAGAGGCCGATCCAGGCTGGCAAAGGCGCTGGCACGGCAGCCGGGCAGTTTCTTGAACGGGCGTTGGTTGAGCTCTTGCAGCAGGGCCGCAATGGCTTTGTTCAAGGCGGCCAGGCTGAAGAATTGTTGATGGCGCAGGCGCGCCAGAATCCAGCGCTCGACCACCTGCACGGCCACCTCGACCTTAGGCTTGTCGCGCGGCTTGGCCGGTCGGGCTGGCAGCACGGCCAGGCCGTAGTGGTGGGAGAGCTCATCCAGCAAGCGGTGGCTGGTGGGCTCGTAGCGGTCGGGCCGGATCATGAGCGCACGCGGCTGGTCAGGCACGAGCAGACGGGGCACCCCGCCGATGAACTCCAGCGTGGCGATGATGCAGGCGACCCAGTCGGCGGCCTTCTGGGCCGGCGTGGCGCAGGCATAGGTGTAGTTCGATGCGCCCAGCACGGCCACGAACACCTGCGCCTGGGTGATCTCGCCAGTGGCGGCATCCACCATGGGCACGGTCTGCCCGGCATAGTCCACGAAGAGCTTGTCGCCGGCCTCATGGGTCTGGCGCATGGAGCGCCTCAAGCGCTGGGCCCATTGCTGGTACTTCTCGCAAAAGGCGCTGTACTTGTAGGCCTGGCCCTGGTGTTGTGCTTGGTATTCCTCCCAGAGCAGCTGCAAGGTGACGCCGGGGCGTTTGAGTTCGATGTGAAGTGTGGCGTAGTCGGGCTCCAGGTGGCGGGACTGGCGTGCCACAGCGGGCCGGTAAAGCCGGCCCTGCAGTTCGGCGTCGCTCAAAGCCTGAGCGGCGTTCCAGTCCAGCCTGGCGACGCGGGCATAACTGGCGATCTCACTGACCGTGGATTTGGAGATGCCCAGCGAGGTGCCAATTTGGCGCTGGCTGAGTTTGCCGCTGTGCAGCAGTTGCAAAGTGTGTCGAATCTTGCTCATGGTGACTCTCGGTGTGGGCATCGCTGGGTTCCGGTGAAAAGACCGGGCAGCCTATGCCTCGTTGGAGTCACTCAGGACACAGCCAAAGTGTCCGCCATCAAAATGGAACGCTGTCCGCCATCAGCGTGGAATGGTGTCCGCGATGACGCTGGAATGCTGTCCGCCATCAACGTGGAATGGTGTCCGCCATGGCGTGGAATACGCAGCTGGCAATCGGCGCTGTTTCCGGGAAGCACCACAAGAATCCGAAGCATCGTCGTCGGTCGCTACCGCAACCATCCAGACCCGATGCAGATCGTCAGCGGCACGATGGAACACGGGAAGGTTCACTACGAAGCCCCGCCGTCCAAGGACGTGCCGGAGCACATGCAGCGCTTCCTGAACTGGTTCAACGCAACGGCACCTTCCCCTGCAGGCGGCGCAGGTGGCCGGCGCATCGATGCCTTGGCGCGAGCAGCCATTGCTCATGTTTGGTTCGAGAGCATCCACCCGTTCGAGGATGGCAACGGACGCTTGGGCCGAGCCATTGTCGATATGGCCATGATGCAGCACCTTCGTCAGCCCGTGCGACTGATCAGCCTGTCCACGCAGCTTGAGAAGAACCGCGGCGCTTACTACGACGCACTCAATCATGAACAGCGTGGCGACGGCGACGTGACCAAGTGGGTGCAGTGGTTTGCTACCCAGTGTTCGGCAGCCTACGAGCAGACCAGTCAGATCATTGACCGGGCCATCGAGAAGCGGCAGTTCTGGGAAGCGCTCAGTAAAGGACTGCCGGACCGAAAGCGCAAGGTTCTGCAGCGGCTCTTGGATGATGGCAACGGCGGCTTCCTTGGCGGCCTGAACGCCGACAAATACATGAAGCTGACTGGTATTTCCCGCGCCACTGCCTCGCGTGATCTTGCTGAGATGGTTGAGGCCGGGCAGCTATGGAGCCACGGCGCCGCCAAGGCGATCCGTTATTACGTCAACGTGCCAGGCTGGACGCACGGGATTGATCGGGATGGCACAGAGGCCGGGACCGAAGCGGCGGGCGCAACGAAGGCACCTGACCAGCAGGAGCTGCACGAGTTGAGGGCCAAGCTAGAGGACGCGGGCTTTATCGTAGGCCCGATGTCGGGCGATAAGGACCGGCAGTACATCGGCCCGGTTGTAGCCGTCACCGCCAGGTACGCCATGCAGGATCTCGGCCGCCGCCAGGTTGTCATCCACGATCTGGGCAATCTGGACCGTATCCCCGAAGTTGCCCAGAGGCTTGAAGTGACCTGCACCCTCCCAGCCGTACCAGCGTAATGGAGAGGAAGTCCATCAACCAGGAGAATGATGGACATGAAGAAGAGCAGATTCACTGAGGAACAAATCATTGGGTTCCTGAAGCAGGCCGAGGCCGGCATGCCGATCAAGGAGCTGTGCCGGCAAGGCGGCTTCAGCGACGCCACGTTCTACAAGTCGCTGTGAGCATGCCTCTTGGCAGCTCGGAGGTCGGCTCGCCACGGCTTGTTCAGCGAGCCAATAGCAACCGACTTTTTTGTCCATCAAGATTCCGTTCGAGGTATTCCAACAGGTTCATATATTCGTTTAGCTATCAATCTTAGGTGGCACCGAAAAGCTGTACTTGTAGAAGGGCTAGACACTGGACGCCACTGTGCTTTGTGACTTCCCCTCCGAGATAACGACACTGCCGGCAAGGTAGTCGTGCAAAGCGCGGCGCTTATCGTCCAGCAACATGACTACAAGCTCACTCCAGTACCAAATCTGTGTCGCCGTACCAACCCATGAAAGAGAAGCGAGCTCATATGCCGTAAGATTTTTAATTCGGTCCTGCCACCCTACGCCGTAGTAGAGGGCATCCGGTATGTGCGCAATTGCCCAAATGGTCGCAATGGCCTGAAGGATGGAAAGAACGCCGTCCACGGAAACCCTCAGCGTCGCGCGGCGCCAACCAAGAGGCTGCCCACTCACAGTCACTACCCGTATGCCAACCATGTGCTTCCCTAACGTCTTTCCGTACTTGGCGTGACAGCACAGCGAGTATGCAAAGAAAGCGAACGCTGTAGCTAGCGCAAGGACAAACCCGGCAAGCTTGGAGTCAGCCTCTAGCCAATTCTGCAAGAAGATGATGGGCAAGAAAATGAGAAAATCAATGATTCCAGCGAGGAATCGTTGCCAAAAGCTAGCGTAGTTCATGGATAGTCTTTTATCGTTTTAGCCAATTGGGCCTCAGTCGCATGGCGCGGTTGGCCGAGAAAGAAATGACGGTTCGCCGTGTCATAGCCTTGCCGATCCAGATGAGTGGATGGCGCATAACCCAGCCAACCTAAACAGCCAGTCCGGCAAACTGATCAAACTGTAGCACCTTTGAGCTGATAGAGCCGTTACGGTTTTGGGGCCAATATCCATTCGGCGTCCGCCATCTCAGGTCGTTGCTAGCGGCTTGACTCAACTCCGACCTCATCATCTGACCGCACATGATGAGTTTCTTGTCATCACTACGCCCGCCCCAGGGATTGGACTCGAGTTGGTCGTTAGCTGACGAGCTCGCGTGCGTTTTGGACTGAGGAACAATCGCAGCGATATATGCCCAAGTGCCTTGAGTTGCGGCTAGCAGACTTGGGCATGCGGAGGTTCCCGTCTTACTTGAAGTCCCCTGCGGTAGACACCACAAAGGCATCGGGACGTAAGTACTTGCGCCAGGCGGCATTGGCACTGTCCACCGTCACTGCCGCAAGGTCGGCTTCCTCGGCCTGAACCTTTGCCCAAGTCTCGCCCCGCTCAGCAAGGACATTGAGCATGCCGGACAGCGCGGCGATGTCCGTGCGACCTTGTCGACGAGCCTCTGCGAGGTCTTTCTTTGCACGAGACAGTTCGGCTTCTGTGATGCCGGCCTCGCTCATGCGTTTGATTTCTTCCTGTACCACCGCAATCACACGATCTCGCTTGTCCGGGGCATACGTGCCTCGGATAGTCAAGCTGCCGGCATCCCCATAGAAGCCCGCTTTGAGCTGAGCACTGACACCGTAGCTCAAACCCTCTTTGACACGCACGCGTTCCGCCAAACGGCTCTCGAGGCCGCCGCCACCGAAGATGTGGACGGCCAACGACATCGCAGCGTATTCGGGATCTTCACTGTTGATGGCAAAGAACTCCTGCAGTTGCACAATGGCGTTAGCCTTGTCACGCGCTACAGCGTCGAAGCGCGCCGCCGGCACAGGCCGGTACTGGGGCACATGGCGAACGAACTTCGCCGCCCTTGGGTTTTTCCAGTTGCCGAACAAGCGCTCAATCTCAGCCGGAAGGCCGTCAGGCAAAGCGCCTACGGCGCTGACACGCATAGTGTTTGCCGACCAGTAGTCGGAATAGAAGCTCTTCACATCGCTGAGCGTCGCGATTTGAGCTTCATGGATTTTGTCGTCCAGACTAGGGAGGTAGTCGGGATGCCCAAAGCTCACGCCACGCGCTGTGTTGAGATGCTCGCGAGCGGCCTCGCGGCGCAGAGTTTCTGGCTCCTGCCGCGAAGCTTGCAAGCCAGCGATGGTTCCTTTTTGGAGTCGATCAAAGGCATCTTGGGGCAGCGCCGGATCGCGCATGAGTTCAGCGACGAGGGTCAAAGCAGGCATTAAAGTGTCCCGCTCGGCTGTCAAATTGATCGTCACGCCCTGATCACCGCTATTGGCAACAAAACCTGCTCGAAGCTTGATGAGCGTATCCAATACCAACTGCTTGCTGGTCTTACTACTGCCCTCAGGTAAAAGACTGGCAATCAAGTCTGTGCCACGACGCGAAAAGGTGCTGTCTCGATCACCCCATTGCATATGCAACTGCACCTGCACCGAGTTGCTTCGCGTTTGCTTCCGGAGGGTGTGCAACACAATGCCACTGGGCAAGGTGTTGCGGGTCATGCGTGACTCCAACACTTCCGGCTCAGGGTTGAGTTGCTCTCCTTCCTCGACCTTGGGCGGTGGTTGCAGCGTGGAGAGGCGCTGCGCCAGCGGCGGTGCGGTCGGAATTTCAACCCGTTCTACGACCTTGGCCGGCAGGTATCGGCCCACCGTCCGATTAGCCGGACGGAAATAGGTCGCCCGCACTCGCTCAACATCAGCCAGGGTGACCTTCGGCAGTTCATCCATCAGTTGAAACAGCAGCCGCCAGTCACCCGCTGCAATCAAGCTGGATATCTGTTGAATGAGTGCTTCAGGATCTTTCATTTGCTGGCGATAGCCATTGATCGCGATTTCACGCACCCGTGCAAGCTCGCGTTCGTCAAATGGCTGGGCATTTCGCCCCTCAGCCAGGTCCAACAAGGTCGACTCAACTTTTGCCGTGTCCGCATCCGGTGCCAAGACCGCAACAGCGCTCATCGTTCCAGGATCCACCCCTCCGGCGCCAGATAGCCCAGCCGCAACCGCCAGCTTGGGCTCGACGAGTTGCTTGTAAATTTGTCCACTGGGCTGCAAGCTCATCAACAAGCCGTAAATCAGCAGCGGCGCCGTATCTGGATGGGTGATGGCCGGCACGTGGTAACTTGCCATCAAAATAGGCTGCCCCCCGACGCGCCGAACAACGACACTTCGCTCGCCATCCTGGGCCGGTTC
This sequence comes from Paucibacter sp. KCTC 42545, assembly GCF_001477625.1. Lineage (NCBI taxonomy): Bacteria > Pseudomonadati > Pseudomonadota > Betaproteobacteria > Burkholderiales > Sphaerotilaceae > Roseateles > Paucibacter sp. KCTC 42545. Next base: position 4,633,365 of record NZ_CP013692.1, on the reverse strand, counting down.
GACGGTGTAGGGCTGCGGCACAGCCGTGGAAGGACTCACCAGGGGGGCGAAGTGTTTCGCAAGCATCGCCAGAGTGGCGGGCTTGTCTAAGGCCCCCGCAATTAGCAGCGTCGCGTTATCGGGGCGGTAATAGCGCTTGTAAAACGCTTGCAGCTTGGTGATGGGTACATTCTCGATGTCACTCTTGCTGCCGATAGTGGCGTGACCGTAGGGATGCCACGCGTAGGCCGACGCATTCACGCGTTGGTTCAAGACCGCAAAAGGATGATTCTCACCGCGCTCGAACTCGTTACGCACCACAGTCATTTCGGTGTCAAGGTCAGCCTGTGCTATGCGGCTGTTGACCATGCGGTCAGCTTCTAAATCGATCAGGAATCCCAGCGTGTCGGCGTTCGCATTGAAGCTGGCAAAGTAGTTCGTGCGATCCACGGTCGTTGTGCCGTTGAAGCGTACGCCTCGTTGAGCCATGGCACCTGGAATATCACGCTGCTTCTCTGTTCCCTTAAACAGCAAATGCTCCAGCAAATGGGCCATGCCGTACTCTCCGGCTGACTCATGGCGACTGCCCACCCGATAAGTGATATTGACCGTCGTCGTGGTTTGCGTCGCATCCGGCAACAGCAATACTTGGAGGCCGTTGGCCAGTCGGTATTCTTCGATGCCTCCCAGCTCACGCACGAACTCGGGAGCTCGAGCAGTCGATGCCGCGGCAGCACGGTTCGCCAGTGGCGTCGTCGGCGCGCTTGGGTTCTGCGCCCAAACACTTGTGGCGAGAAGGCTAGTCAAAATCGCCAGTGTTGCAAATCTATTTTGGTTATACACGTAAGTCTCCAAGTGAGTGATTTCGGGGCGTGCCCGCCCCCCAATGACTTTCTGAAAATTCGCCGCCGGCTTTTCAACTACGCCTGCTCACTTTCAGCAAAGGCGGGTACGGCTCTGGCAAGTTCCATCACTTGCCCGTCACGCACGATCACCACCCGCTGCGCCCCAGCAATCGTTTCGGGTCGATGGGCAATGATCAAACGGGTCAACGGCAAGTTGCTCAAGGCCGCGGTGACTGCGCGTTCGTTTTGCAAATCCAAATGACTCGTCGCTTCGTCCAGCGCCAAGATGCGCGGCATCCTGTACAAGGCTCGCGCCAGCAAGAGCCGCTGCTTCTGCCCACCCGACAGGCCCGAGCCCAAGTCGCCCACCAAAGTTTGGTAGCCCATGGGCATGCGGCAAATGTCGGCGTGCAACTGCGCCAATTCCGCGCAGGCCTGAATTCGGGCCTGATCGGGCTGCACATCGAAGAAGGCGATGTTGTCGCTGAGTGAGCCCGTGAGCAAAGCATCCTCCTGCATCACCGTGCCGATCTGGCGGCGATAGTTCTGCAGGCCCAATTGGCGCACCGGCATGCCACCGAACAAGACCTCACCCTCGCTGGGTTTAAGCAGGCCTAACGCAATCTTGAGCAAGGTCGTCTTGCCCGCCCCCGATGGGCCAGTGACGGCCACGCTCTCGCCGGCTTCGATTCGGAAGTTAGCGTTACGCAAAATCCAAGGCTCGCCCTCACCGTAGCGGAAACTGACGCCTCTGAGTTCAATGCTGGGCACGAGGTGCTGCAAATCGTTTGCCGGCACGTCGTCCTTCTCGGGCGGCTCCAAGGCAATATCAGCCAGGCGCTCCGCATGCAGGCCCAACATCTTGAGTTCCACGGCGTAATTGATCAGGGCCGACACGCGGCCCGTGAACTGGCCCTTGTAGCTGAGGTAGGCAAACAGCATGCCCACTGTCATCGTCACCGCACCCGCTTGCTGCCCGGTCATGATGAGCTTGGCGCCCAGCCACAGCACCATCAAGTTCTCCAGCCCGAAGATGAAGGTGTTGGCTGTCGAAAACCCAATGCTCATCTTGGCCGTGCGCACATCGCGGTTTTGCACATCCACGATCAGGTTCTGCCAGCGGGCACGGCGCTCTTCTTCTCGGCCGAACAGTTTGAGTGGCGTGATGGCGCGCAGGGTTTCCAGGAAATGGGTGTTTTCTTTAGCGGCCACCACCAAGCGCTCGGCTGCGGCATCGCGGAAGGGTCGGTAGGCCGCCCAGCGCAGGAGGCCGTAAGCTACGACGGCTGTGACGGTCACCGCGCAAAGCGTGGGTGCGTAGATCAGCATCATCACCAGCGCGGCCACGGCCATCAGGCCATCCAGCACCGCTTCAATAGCGGCCGTGGTCAAAGTCTTTTGAATGGCACTGACGGCGCCGAAGCGCGAAGTGATGTCGCCCAAGTGGCGCTTCTCAAAGAAGTCCACCGGTAGGCGCACCAGATGAGCAAACACATTGCCCATCCATTGCAAGGACAGTGTCTGACCCAAGACCATCACCATCCAAGATCGAGCCAAGCCAATCGACGTCTGCACCACAAGCAGCAATGCAAAGCCGATCACCAACACTGACAACAGATCGCGGTCTCCCGAGGTGAGCACGTCGTCCACAACCATCTGGTTGAACAAGGGAGCCACGATGGCGAACATCTCCAGAACCACGGCCACGGCAAAGATTTGCAACAGCGAACGCTTAAGCCCCATCACTTTGCCGGTCAACGCTCGCATCGACACCCTCGGTGCCGATGCTTGGGACTTGAACTCCGCATTGGGGCTCAGTTCCAAAGCCACGCCGGTGAAATGGCGAGATATTTCGCTCATAGACAAGCGTCGTTCGCCCACTGCCGGATCGAGGATCACTGCGGCCTTGCCGCCGTGAAGAACTTTCTTAAGAACGACGAAGTGGTTCAAGTCCCAGTGGAGGACGCAGGGTGTTTGCAGTTCGCCGAGTTCATGCAATTCAAGACGCAAGGGGCGGGAAGAAAAGCCCAGCGCGCCAGCATGCGAGATCAGTTGCTGAAGTGTGGCCCCCTTGAGGCTGACGGGGAAGCGACGTCGTAGATCGGCTAAGTCTTGATGCCGGCCATGGACGCGGCCAATCATTGCAAGGCAGGCAAGCGCACATTCGCTAGCTTCAGATTGGAGCGATAGCTTCATTTGTGCGTCAAGGTCTACTCGCCTCTCTTGGCTAAGGCCCGTCCAGCGCGAATGCCCAACCAAGATAAGCCTGCACTGCCGACCAAAGTCCAAAAGACTTGTTCTGGATTCGGATCTGGAAATGTCAGCCTTTGTCCCACGGCGGCCAAGCACGCCAGGCAAGCATTTACCCAAGGCGCATGACGCCTACCTGCTTTGGCTGAAATAACAGTTTTGGAAAAAAAATATGACCCTGCCACCACAAATAATACAAACACCAAAATTTCACATCCTTCTTTGATTTATCTACATCAGAATCAAGACGTGCTGCCGATTTAAAACTGTAAAGCACTCGACCCGCACTTCTTCCAAGCGCGAGAAATTGCCGCAGCAAAAAATGCACGTTTCGTCGGCGCAACGCATGCAATTAATGTAAATTAACTTTCTGTAGACAACTTCAATCTAGCAAATAAATAAACATAAAGAAATTTAATGGCAAAATTCAATCGACTTATTACCACAGAGCTGCTCAGATTTTATTCTTTCTGGACCAGGCCCCAAAGGCAATGACTGCGAAGCATGAAACAGCAAGAGCAATAAACTTTATAAGCAATATTCCTGGCGCATCACCCCCCCCCAGAATCAGGCCTGAAGCACCAACAACCCAAGTAACACAACCTACTAGGATGGATTTCCTTATACTTTTCTTGCGAGCAGCCCAGTAATTATAAAAAATGGCGCAATGAATATAAATAGATAACAGCCCATGATGTCACACTTATAACACCCATTATATACGAGCCGTGGGCGCCGCAAATCATCGCGATGGAAGCGAGGGCGCATTCGAAATGCTTCGGATTGGGTTGGAGTCCACATTCAGAAAATCACCCTAGCAATCCCAGCACAACCGACACGACTAGCAAACCAGATGTCGCCAAGGTTAACCAACGCACCAATTTGTATTTCGCTAGAATTCCAACAAGGGATAGAAGTGCAACCGCCATTGCAAGAAAGGCAGGCCTCATAAATTTTCTTCTTAATGTTAAAAAATATGAACAACTGGCTTCAGAGTGCAAGAAGCTTGTCAAAAATTACCGGGCTGCGCGCGTGTAATGATTCATGTCGGACTGTATTTGTAAATTATTTGGTATTCTTCATGAAGATAACCATATGGACTATTTAATTTCAATCGCAATTACTGGCGTAAAATCTCGCAAGTAAAATATGCTTTTAAAAGCATTCTTCAAATCCAAAAAATCAACAACCTCTATGATTTATATTGAACTCCATCGCGGAAGTTGGTGCCGCTTGCGATCTCTTTCATAGAACATCGCGACGACAGATCCCCACGCCACGGTGAAAAACAGTGCGACGACTAGCATTTCCAGCATCATTTGCAGGATAAACACACTTGAATTCTCGTGGCCCATCATATAAAGTCCAACCGCGGAAATTCCTAGTGGAAGCCCGGAAATTAACATATTGGAAAAAAATCCCAAAAAATGTGGAGGCGGCAGGCGGAAGCCAATTTTCCAATATAACTTATACATTGGTGGCGAATATGATGATTCGCTTATATTGTTTTTTTGCAAAATGACCAAGGAAGCCGATAGTCGCCTACGGAATTCTTCGTTACGCATGAGTGCCCAGTTTCGATTGGCTGAAATTTTGTAGATGTTTTTTGAGAGTTGTTTGTCTGCCTGATTATTTTTCAGGAACATCGCTGCGCCGCAAAATTTTTGGCGCAACAACGAGAGTCAAACTCATTAAATCCTAACTAAGTTCCACTTAGCTGAATCGTCACTCTGAAACAACTACTTGCATGTTTTGCTGGCGGCCACCACCGCAAGTGCCGCCACTCGAAGAGTAAGACGAGAGAGCATTTGCTCCGACTGCAGCAATTGCCAACACGCCACCAACTGCACCCCAGACTGGGGCAGTGCAGATTGCAATCGTGCCGCCGGCTACGGCTAGAACAGCTCCCGCAAATCCCCAGCCATTGTTTGCGCCGCCATTGACTGCTGCAACCTGATCAATAGAGAGTTCTTTCATTTAAGTTCCTTAATTCAATCGAAAAGACGGTCGATCGTTCCGTTCTGGAGCTTTGAAGTTCATTCGCTATGTGCGAACGAACGTCTGCCTCCAAGTTCTTTGAAAAAACTAGAAGTGGCAAAGATGGGCTCAAACACCCATTCCCAAACTGTCCGACGGTACTGCATTACGTCGGCATCCAGTGCCATGCCGGCCTTCAGCAACTGCGTGTTGCCATAGGTGGTGATCGCCTGCTTTTTCAACTTCACACTAACCCGGTAGAGGGGTTCATTGGCCTGCGCCGCAGTGAGTAATGCCTGCCCCTGACCGACCGGCAAATCCTGCGCAGCAATAGGCGTTTGGCTGATGGTTTGCACCTCGCCCTCAGCCATGCCGAACTTTTGATAGGGGTAGGCCGCATAGCGCAGCCAGACAACCTGGCCAGGTTTGACGAAACCCGCTGTTCGGCTCGGCGCGTAGAGTTGCGCCTCCAAGGTTGAGGCGCCTTGCTGCGCAGTTTCGGGAATCAAGTTCACGAGCGTCTGCCCGGCCTGCACCGGCTGCCCCGTCATGATGAGCTTGGCGCCCAGCCACAGCACAAGCAAGTTCTCCAGCCCGAAGATGAAGGTGTTGGCGGTGGTGAAGCCAATGCTCATCTTGGCCGTGCGCACATCGCGGTTTTGCACATCCACGATCAGGTTCTGCCAACGGGCACGGCGCTCTTCTTCCCGGCCGAACAACTTAAGCGGCGTGATGGCACGCAGGGTTTCCAGGAAATGGGTGTTCTCTTTGGCGGCCACCACCAAGCGCTCGGCCGCGGCATCGCGGAAGGGTCGGTAGGCCACCCAGCGCAGGAGGCCGTAGGCTGCGACGGCTGTGACGGTGACCGCGCAAAGCGTAGGCGCATAGATCAGCATCATCACCAGCGCGGCCACGGCCATCAGGCCATCCAGCACCGCCTCAATGGCGGCCGTGGTCAAAGTCTTTTGAATGGCACTGACGGCGCCGAAGCGCGAGGTGATGTCGCCCAAGTGCCGCTTCTCAAGAAAGTCCACCGGCAAGCGCACCAGATGGGCGAACACGTTGCCCATCCATTGCAAGGACAAGGTCTGGCCCAAGACCATCACCATCCAAGACCGAGCCAGGCCGACGGCAGTCTGCACCACCAACAGCAAGCCGAAGCCGATCACCAGCACTGACAACAGATCGCGGTCTCCTGAGGTCAGCACATCATCCACCACCATCTGGTTGAACAAGGGTGCAAGAACAGCAAACAACTCCAGCACCACGGCCACGGCAAAGATTTGCAGGAGCGAACGTTTAAGGCCCATGACCTTGCCAGTCAAGGCTCGCAATGACACCTTTGGCGCCGGGGCTTGGGATTTGAACTCCGCATTGGGGCTCAACTCCAAAGCCACGCCGGTGAAATGGCGAGATATCTCGCCCATCGACAAGCGTCGTTCGCCAACAGCCGGATCGAGGATCACTGCGGCCTTGCCGCCGTGAAGGACTTTCTTGAGAACGATGAAATGATTCAGATCCCAGTGGAGGATGCAGGGGACCTGCAATTCGCCAAGCTCATGCAACTCAAGGCGCAATGGGCGCGAAGAAAAACCAAGGGCTGCGGCATGCGCAATCAAGTGCTGAAGGGTTGCGCCTTTGAGGCTGACAGGGAAGCGCCGGCGCAGATCTGCCAATTCATGATGCAGGCCATGGGCACTGCAAACCATAGACAAACTAGCTAGCCCACATTCCGCAGACTCAGATTGGAGAACAATTCTCATTGTTGTCGACAAATATAACGCCACATTCTTTCAATCAAATGCGACCTCGTGACTACCATTGAAGCCAAAAACAATGCACCACTGATCAGGCATTTGGAACGCTCTGACTCCAACTCTTGAAGGCCATATATTCTTCATAATTAATCAACAACTCAACCTTTAAGTCATACTATGGTGATATTTTTTCAAATACAAATGAACAAAAGCCATCGCCATTACAACAAGAAAGAATACTGGGCGCACATTCTCTAGAACGGCCGAATCCAACAAAGGCGAGACAGTGAAATTTGACCCAAATAAAATATCAAAAGAAATATTCATGCAAATATGCAGAATCGAGCATGACAATACTGATTTAGTTATTAAAAATACAACCCCCAGCGCCACAGCCCCAGGAAAAACTATCATGAAATTATCCGTAGGGTGCCCCAACGTGAACAAAACCGCAACAACAACCAAGCCAATTACTTCGCTAGAAAACATTTCCCCCATCAAAGGCTGCAGTACGCCTCGATTCAGCAACTCCTCTTGAAAGGCTTTAATCAACAAACCAACAAAAGAGGCCCACCAATATTCTGAAACCGGATTGAATGGATTAATGAGATTCGGTGAAATTTCCGCAACATTTTTGCCACTACAGGCCACTGCAACAACAAGAATAGCACTCGAATATACAAAAGAAATTAACAACGTCTCAAGCCAAAAAGGTTTAAGCAAGTCCCCAATCGAGATACCCCTGTTGACTCTCGCGAGAACGACCGCCAAAATTGCAGCTTCAACCAGAAAGAAAATTGATAATAAAAAATTCTCAGTCAACCATTCACGCGAACCAACGAACCCAAAAAATAGATGCTTCAATAATGAACCAATAATTTGACAGGCGGCCGCCAAAACAATTAGCAGCAAGAAATTTTCAAAAAACGCTCTGGCTTTATTCATTTGATTTTTTAAAAGCCGGAATGCAATGCACTCCGGCCTTGTTCTAAAGCACTTCTAAAATTTACTTACGGGTTGTCACTGGAAAGCATTTGAAGAACCTTCTTGCCGCCGCAATAGAGGCCAGCGATCACTGCATTTGCCTGCGACCATCCGACAGAGTCAACCATGCACTGAGTAAATGGCGACACATACGGTGCTCGACCTTCTGGAGTACCAGCCCAACTATCTCCACCTGACGCCAAATTCAATTCTTCGTTTTGCAAAATACGCATATACACCCTTTTTTTTGAGGATTTATTTGCCAATTGAAATCCCTCAATTTCAACCAACAATCCAGCCACTTTGGCCAAATGCTTTTCGACATTTTCGTCAACTTCCAATGTCTCTCTCAAGAATTTTTAGCCAGCCCCAATAGCCAGCCACAAAACAACCAACGACTTTATGCCGGACCCCATTCAAAAGCCACAGCCTGCCTCAGCAGCGGTACCTTGATACTCAAAAACCCAAATATATCGAGGCAGAGATTGGGATTAAATTTATCGATCCCTAAGAAAAATTCAATTTAGTCTATTCGTTACTCAGAATCGACTGTCGCATACTTTTCCGGCACAGTACATCTGCCGCCAACCGCACCCTAGACTGGCCCGAGGAGATTGCAATCGTGACCCCAGTGGCCGCCAGAAAAACACATAAAAATTTTCAGCCGTCATTTACTCTGCATTAACTAAATCAGTAGAATTTTTTAATCAAAACTCCTTGATTCAATCAAAATATCTTCGGCTGTTTCGTTTTGGCGCTTTGAGAAAATCATTCGCTATGGCTGAACCTATTTCCACCTCCGAGATCTTTGAAAAGACTCGAAGCGGCAAATACGGGTTCGAACAACCATTCCCATATTGCCCGGCGGTCCTGCATGACATCAGCATCAAGCGCCATTCCCGCCTTCAACGCTTGCGTATTGCCATAGGTGGTGACGTCCTGCTTTTTTAACTTCACACTAATTCGGTATAGGGGTTCATTGGCCTGCGCAGCGGCGAGCAAGGCCTGTCCCTGCCCGACAGGTAAATCCTGAGCAGCAATAGGGGTCTGGCTGATGCTTTGCACTTCGCCCTCAGCCATGCCGAACTTCTGATAGGGGTAGGCCGCATAGCGCAGCCAGACAACCTGGCCGGGTTTGACGAAACCCGCTGTTCGGCTCGGCGCGTAGAGTTGCGCCTCCAAGGTTGAGGCGCCTTGCTGCGCACTTTCTGGTATCAAGTTCACAAGTGTCTGCCCAGCCTGCACCGGCTGACCCAGATGAATGGTGATGGCGCTCACCCGGCCTGCCTGGGGTGCGGTGAGCGTCAATCCGCCGCGAGCATCGTTTTCGGTGAATTCCTGGCTGAGGCTAGCCAGCCCACGATCAATTTGAGCCAGGCTGGTGCTGCTACTGGTTTCGTTGTTGAGCAGTTCTGCTTTTGCCGCTTGAATGTCGCGCTGCAGGGCTGCCAAGCTTCGCTCGGCGTTGCGCTCCCGCAGTTGCACGTCCAGCAGCTCTTCTTGCTTCTGCTGCAGTTGCACGGCCGAAACAAAGCTGTCTTTCTCTAATTCGACGTAGCGGGTCAGACTCTTGGCCGCCAAGCCAGCTCGCAAACGGTTGGTTTCCAACTCAGCCTGAGCCTGACGCTCTTCGGCGGCCAAGCTGCGCAGTCGATCATTGAGGGCTTGCTGTCGTTGACGTTGCTGCTGTTGCGTCAGCATCCGCTCGGTTTCTAGCGTTTGCCGGCGCTGAGCCAAGGCCTGGGCGTTGAGGATTGCTGCATCACCAAGCGATGTTGTGCGCTCGCTTCGCAACCGCATCACCGGCTGACCCGCTGCGACCAGATCGCCTTCCTTGACCAGCAACTCAGTCACAACCCCGACTTGTGGGGCGCTGACGGTCAGCATCCCGGCCGTCGGCATCAACAAGCCCGGCAGCTTGGCCTTGCGGGTAACTTCACCACAGATGGCAAAGGTAACCAAGGCCAACGCCATGCTCAGCGAGATACCGGTGACCCATGCAAAACTGGGTGGCCGGCCAATGCGAATACTGCCGAGCCATTGAGCTTGGCTGGCCTGCATCACTTCTTGCCTGAACAACGCTTGCGTCAAAGCCATGCTCTCTGAACCCTCAAAGGATTCGAAGGCGGGCCGACTAACGCTGAGCTTGATGACGACCTGAGGAACTCAGACCGGCAACCCCGCTATCTTGCGAAGGTCCCGTGTTTAAAACGGAACCCTCCAACACCGGAGGCTTTGCGTCGCCGGCTCGCGCCGGGTTTGCGATTCAGGCCCTCCCCATTTGGGTATGAGCCTTGTCCTGATCGCAAAGAAGCCGAAGCAACTTTGCTGGCACTCCATGACTTTGCTCATGAACTGCTGACCGTGTGACAAATCTAACGGCAAAATCACGAACTCGCACTCCCCCATCTTGCAGGGGTAGCAACCCACCGGACTCTGTGCTAGGACTATTTACGGTTCTGTCGCAATAACAGCCAGCTGGCGCGGGCACTTGCGGGGTCAAATGCATACTGGGGCCGATTGTTGAAGTAGCGATTCTTGGATTAGTTCAGGTGATGAGGCGCAGCAGTTTCCCGATCATGTTGCTGGTTCCTAGTTTTCGAATTCGATACCGTAGATGAATTGGTCGAGCCTGCAAGATCAAGCGGCTCTCAGCAGTGCGAACCTGGCTAGACTTCGGTCGCTTCCCTTGCTTTGGCCCGTCGTTCACTGAACTCCGTGTAGCGTTCGCTGCTGATGCCTCGCCCCTCAATCGGCCCAGGCCCATTGCGCCCCCAATTCTGTAGCCAGAGTGGCATGGCATTCAGCATCCGATAGTCGATGCGCAACGCTACCACTGCATGCAATGGCTGTTGACACTGCATACACAAACTTAGATCCTCCACCCCAGGTTTGCCTTTAGCGGGCTGGATCATGTCCTGCACTAATTCGATAGGCACTTGACAATGCGGGCATTGCTCCTCAAGTAAACATCGATGCCAAGGACAGAAGACTAGCTCTCGCATGCGAGCGTACATATGGATGCAAGGAACCCTCGCTGTCTGAAGGCAAAGCGGGCAGAAACGATACCTACCGCGTCGGTAGTAAGGGTTGGGCAGCGTATATCCGAACTCTTTCTTCTTCCTAGAAAAATCAAAATAGATGCGCCCTGCTTCAAGCCCTTGAACCTGGGGCGAGGTAGCCCTTACTTTTCGGAAAGCAAAGTAATAGAAGCTGTCGAAGTCTTGTCGGAATGAGAACCCCAAATAGGTCGCGAATTCCTTGGCCGTGCACCCTTGCATCGCTGCGGCACGGGTGAACCAGGAATTCGGCGCCTCGTGTGGCTGCGCAAAAGGGACGTTGGCGAGCGCCGCCAACCGAGCGTCGAAATGTCGAAGGATTGGAATGGTCCAGCGAAAAGGCATAGCAAGAATGGGTGTCGGTTCAACATGTTGTGGCCTCGAGAACGCACAAGAAACCTAGGTGAATAAATCGAGTTGATGGTGAAAGGCAGGGCGCCTGTTACGCCAGCGGGCAGGTAGACCCATGGCATTTCGAAGGTGCCCGGCGGCAGTCCGATCAAAGGGCGTCACGCCGCGAAGCTGCTGCTCAGCCAAACTGCTAGTGCATCGTTGGACCTCACTTCGAGAGCCCCACATGAACCCAGTTGGCTCGGCCATCCTACGAATCGCCGTCGCGAGCACCTCATGCATGGCCGCACTGGTCAGCCATGACTCAACACTATTGAGCACTCGGCCCCGCAGCGCTGGTTGCCCCCCTCCGAATGCCAACAGAACTCGATAAGCACCGTCGGCGCTCAGGCCTTGCAGCAGGCTCAAGCCACCAAGGTCCGTGGCGCAAATGCCGGCACCTGCGCCTACCGCATCAGCGCACATTGCGGACCATCGAACTACGGCCGAGTCTGCAGGCATCATCTCGGCTGCGATGTAGTGGCCACAACTGCAGATGTCCACGGCCGGTCGATCTGGCGAAATCCCTCGACCGCAATAGCCGCAGTGATCGAGCAGAATTGTCCCGTGCAGATGGCAGGCCGCGTATGCGTTCAAGTCCCATTCGGCCCGGGCAAATCCCTGTTCTGACAGACACAGAGTGCAGACCTGTTGATGCGTTCCTCGAAGAGTCCAGTCGTCGCGCCATGCCTGGCCGAAAAGTTCGATCTCGCGCCACCGATCTCGATCAAGCCAACGAGGCAACCGGTGCTCAAACCATGCCTGTGGAACGCCAGTCAGCTGGGAAAAGGCGGCAGCCCCCTCAAACGGAATGTGTCGCCGCCCATGAGCCATCGTCTCGCTTGGCCGAGTTTCGGGTGATGACTTGGTGCGCTTCATCGATCAACAAGAGCCTGATCTTGTGGCGGCGCAAGGCATCCAAGGTCAAAGAGCGCTTGGCATCCAGGTTCGCATCATTGACCTTAAACAGTGGGTACTGCAATTGGCCAAGGATCTGCTGCACCACGGCGGCCAACGATCGCCCGCGTCGCAGACGGAGGTACAACACGCCAGACCCGCTTTCGGTCAGGTTATGCAGGGGCAAGGTGTCCATGAAGTAGCGGCACAAGGTACTCTTGCCAACCCCTGCGCCGCCATTGATGACCCCGCCCACAGGCTGCCGTAATTCCTTGCCCAGCAAGAACATCCGCTCAAGGTCGCCGACAAGCTCCTGGAACCTCGTGTGCTTGACTAGGGCGTTGTCTATGCCCGCGCCTTGCTTGATTGCTTTGGCGGAGTAGGTGCTCAACCAACGCTCGCGTGCTCTGCGCTGGGTCGCCTCGATTTCAAGTTCTTCCGGCTCCGCGAGCCGGAACTCTCTGTTAGTCAAATGCATAGGTCTCGTATTCCTTTGGGATGGCTAACAAGTCATCTTTGGAGATGGGGATCTGGCGTTGCACCTCAGGGGTGTTGTCCTGTTTGGGCTTGCCAGCAGCTGAAAACACTCTGGTAGAGGCCAGACCCTCCAGCGCCAGGAGCTCCTGGCGCTTGGCACGCTTACCCGCGCGAGCTGAGGTATTCCAGAGATCGATCAGCTCCAGCTTGGACTGGATCAGCACCTCCTCAGCATTGCGGTGGTTCAAGGTACTTTTTTTTCGAGCCCTAATGGCTTTGTGCTGAACTGTGGAGAGGCCTGCTGTGTACTGCGGGTAGCACGATGGGACTCGCATCCATGCGTTGTCCCGGGGGTTCTTCAGCCAAATCTGGTCAAGGTCTTCGTGATTGACCTTGATCTCCGCCTGGAACGTCAGAGCAATTCCTCGGCGCATTTCTTGAAGCTCGGGCGAGTTGTAGCGAAGGTACTGATGAAGAACGCCCTCGTTCCCGACGGTGAGGGTTTTTGAGTCAGCCATGATGATGTCCAGTGCATCCATGCTCGTGGGGAGCCGAGGTGGCAGTTGTGTTGCAAAGCCCTCGGCGTAAAGGTCGTACGCGCGATCGAGCCGTCTCTCGTTGATCTCAAAAGGATGAACGTCAACCACAAACTTCAACAGCCCCTTGCAAAGGGCGCTGAAGGTGATGCAGGCTGACTTCTCAGGCTTGTCTGGGATGTAATTGGTCAGCTGCTTCTCAACCCGGCCGTGGTGCGAAAGAGATCGATTGATCTCGCCAATTACCCTCTCGACGAGGGGCTTGAGCCAGGGCTGTCGAACTGCACAGTGCAGAACGTCGGTCGCCAAATGTGCAGCGACGGAGTGAAATCGGAGCGAGTGAAATTCCAGGCCGTTGTCGACGACCATGAGGTCAGGGATTCCGCAGCTCAGCCACTTGTTCTTCAAGCCAGCGATTTCCCACAGAGGATCCTTGGGACGGATGGCCACCTTGAAGGCTGACAGGGCGCTCGCAAGGCCCGCACTCCAAAAGCTGACGTAAAACCCGGCGATGTATCCGCTGAATGCATCTACGACCACCGTTATGGTTGGCCGTCCCATGGGTAGCCCCGTCAGATCATCGACAACGACGATGTCGAGAATGGTGTGATCAATCTCATACCTTGCCAGCGGCCGTGCAGCATCGATGCCACCAAGGCTGTATCGCCACTTGTTGCGGGCGTAGTTGGGACCGTATCTTGCAACGCACCGGTCATAGGGCGAGACGTCTAGGATCAGACGGCGCAGCGTGCTAGTACTGATCTCCGCGTTTTCTGGCTCAATTCGCCCTTTGGAGACCTGTTGCTCAAGTTCTCGATTGATCAGCACCTTCGTTTTGTCGGCCGATGGGCGCTGCCTTGTGCAGTAGTAGTCTCTGATTTTTCGACGTGCGATTTCCTCCACCAGGGGAATTAGCCGTCGAGGCATCTTGCGGAAGCAGATGCCGCTGATGAGCGACATCGGATTGCCACCTGACGCGTCAAAAATACGCATCCAAGCCATGACCGCAGACGCACGGGGCTTGGTGGAAATCCGCGCGTTGGCAACATCCGCAGGCGGCACGCCAAAAGGCAGTTGACCATCCAGACTATCCAGTTCAGCCTGAATCGCCCCCCTCATCCCCTTGCGCAGGCCTCGTCGCAACATATGCTTGACGAAACCCAACCGAAGCCGCAAACCAACCTGTTCCCGAATCGGCAGGCTTTCGACTGTCTTTACGAGACGAAGTTTGGAATCCGTGGCGCTGGAGAGGGCCACTGGGTATTCCTGGACGACTTGGATCCGGTCCGCCTCCAGATCACGCTGCAGCTTGGCGACAGAAATGGTCTTTAGCGCACCGGTCGACTGATCAAGGAAGGACAGTTGTGAGTCGGGAAGCGTACGATCAAGCCGCCACGTCCTCAGCCCTTCCCGGATAACCAAGCCAATGGTCAATGTGTACGTGCTCATGCTTGCTCCCGAGTTGAAGCGACTGATTGGGGGAAAGATCGAAGGCCGGGCCAACGGACAGCAATCGCCGGCCAACGGCGTAGCCAATGTGCGCGAGCGGATGCCCCGCTGTTTCGGCGTCTCCGATGGACGCTCCGGCACTTCGTGACGCCCACCGGAGCAGTGCATCGATCGTGCCGTCCGGCGGCGTGCGCCGCGCCATGGATCTCAGATCCGAGACTTGGGACCTGTGCCTCTGGTCGACCAGCCTGCCTGGCACAAGGTAAAGCGGCATCTCGAGGAGACGCAGGCGTTCGTGCAACCCTCCTTCGAGAAGTTCCCGAAAGCGGTTTTCGTAAGGCTGACCTTTGGCTTCCACCAGCGCGCGACTCCCGTCGTGCAGGGTGATTCGAAGGTCGGGCGTGTACTCCAGCTTCTTCCCGCCAATTTCATATTGAATGGTCAGCGGCTGATGCTCGATCCTCACGACGCTCGGCGTCAGAAGCAGCACCTCGATGCAGTATTTCTCCAGCTGGGATTCGTGATGAATCGGCTCAGCTTGGAACCATGGCTCGTGAATAGCGCCCACACTGCGGTGCGGCGCACGAGTGATTACTTTTCGAACTGGTTTCATATCCCGAAAGGCAATAGTTATCCAGCCCCGGTGGTTGCCGGGGATTGACTTTTTGCGCGGGGAGTATGAAACTAAAGGTTCTTGCGGTAGCTTCAAGCTCCCGGACGCCGATCACCCTTCCCGGGGTGGTCGGCGTTTTTTTGCGCGCCTGTTACTTCAGGTTGGCGGTTACATGGAATCCTCCTTCCCTGCCAGGGGCTGCGTCAGTTCTGATTGCATTGATCTTCCCTTGACGCCCAGTGCTACAGCAATCCTATGAGAATTACCTCTCGCCGCAAGTGATTGCCCACTTAGAACTCGATAGACAGCGCCTGGGCGAAAGCCATGATGGCGAGACCATTCCGCGACTGACTCTCCTCTTTGATAGAAGTCTTCGCGAATTCGCATGAGTTCCTGCTGGAGAGCGGACTTTCGTGAACTGTCTTGGCTTGACATAGCAAATATGGGTGAATAAGGGATGTTAATGGGGGCGTTCGAAGTTACCAACCCTTATTCACTCACGTGTACTTTTAGTTCATTATTTAATATACTTTTCGAAAATTCTCGCTCAGCCCGAAATTGGGACTGCTTGGCATATCAATAACTTGGCATCAATCAGAATCTGCAAAAGTCGATGTATAGAGTCGCCAAATGCTGCAAAACCATTTTATCAACATGGTTTATCATGCATCGAGCCTTTATGATTTCAATCCAGCACTGGTAGGCCTACGTTTCATATATGGCCTGAGAGGGGATTCGGCGCAGGCAAACTCAAGACTTCAGCAGAAGTTTCCGATTGAGAGTGGCGATCTTTTGCTTGGTGCACGGCATACTCAAAGTCAAGAGATTTGCCCATGTCCAATTTAGATGTTCTGGAGGCGATACCCGTTCACCGAACGCCGCTGGGAACTGGATACGTCCTCATGGCCGAAGTACCTCAACCCTGGCGGGATTTGGGGTGGGAGCAAACGGCCCATCGACGCGTCCGCTGGATCATCGCCAGCGTTGGTGACGCCGCGTTCATCGAAGAGTGGCGCGATTGGATTGACTCACTGCCGGAGAATGCCTAGGACTTTGGCCTAGGCTACTCGGGGTCGCAACGCCTGACTGGCCGCATCGCCAACCGAACCAGTCGCTAAAGAAAGAAGCGCTCGCCCCTTACATCCTTGAACGTCAGGGTACAAGCGACGACCCGCTATTGCTGCCGCGACAGCATCAGCAAGCGGAGAGTCACTGTAGATAATAAGTTATTATTTTTGATCAGTTCAGGGACTAAGAAAGTGAAGCATGTACAAGAAGGCATTTGGTGCGCAGCGGCAGAAGCTTCTGGAGTGGCTGACTTGCACCTGGCTTCCGGGTGGTCCCCCGATCTGCTTCATTGAGGGATTTCCAGGCGTAGGGAAGACTGCCCTAGCAGGTGACCTCTGTGAAGCAGCTAGAGAGAAGTTCAGCCTTCAGTCCTGTTTCGAAGAGGTCTCAAACCGTCTTGACCCGTCACTGACAGATCTGTTCATCGATCTCGCCGCCAATCTGAGCAGCCATTGCCATCAACCAGAGATGGAGGCAATGTTGCTTGGCGAGGAAATGAGTCTGCCCAAGGCTTTGGACCGGGCGTTGAGAAATAAAGTTCTCATCGTCATAGATGACATACAGAGGCTGTTCAAGCCTGACTCCGGTGAGCCAACCGACGAGCTGGCAGCCGTCCTCTCGTCGATAGGATCGCGACGGGGCCACGTAGGCCGGCTATTGCTGCTCAGCGACCGGCTGCTGGTTGAAGGTCGTTGGTCGGCCGAGATCCCGATCAAAAAGCTCGATGAGCTGGACGTCGAAGAGGCGGTATCTCTGCTCGACGATCGATTGGCCGAGGCCGGGCTTCCTGAGGCCGTCAACGATGAGCGGAAGTCCGATCTGGTGCAAGCGCTTGGCCGAAATCCACGCGCGATCGAGACCCTAGTCTCGTCACTCGCTTTCGAATCACTCGATGAGGTGATTGGACGGCACCCTGGCTTCTGGTCCGTCGAAGATCGCAGCGTGTCGCGGGACTTCCTGAAGAAGCTGGAGGCGGACCTCCTGGAGCGTTCGATCTCTCGCCTCAGCGCCGAGCACTACAGGCGCTTGCTGATGTTGAGCGTTCACCGGAAGAACTTCGAGCAAGCCGTTTTCCAGTTGCTTTTTGACGGCAAGCGCACCGAGAGCAGGCATCTCGCTCACGCCCTTGTCTCACATTTCCTTCTGAAGCAAACAGCGGGCTGGTACTCGGTTCAGCCCGTCGTGCGCGAGATTGGCCTAGCACATCTCAAGGAGCATGAGGTCGATTTCAGGCAAGCACACTCGCGAGCTGCGGACTACTACGCGCGCCCGCTGAAGTCGGTGGACGCTAGCGGCTTCAACTCGCGCCTGGTCAACTCATTCGCAGAGGCTCGCTATCACCTCTTCCATGCAGGACGTGTTGATGATTTGAGACAACTGCTAATCCAGATGCTGGACGTGGCGCGTGACCTTGGCGGCAATGCGCCGGTGCCCGATCACCCCGAGGTTCTGAACGAACGCATTGGCATCCTCACCATACTCCTGGAAGACGGTGGTCCTGGCGGGCTGCACTACTTCCTTGCGAGATGTCTTCGGGCTCGCAAAGGCGCTGGAGATTTGCAGACCTCAATTGCCCATGCGCGCAAGGCCACATCGAGCCGCAGGGCGCCAGCTGACCATTGGGTACTCCTGGCGCAACTTCTCGACCAGGCGGGCAAAAGGTCCGGAGCCATCGACGTCGTCTACAAGGCGCTTGACTCGGTGCCGTCTCAGGATAAGAGATTCGCGCTGTATCACTTTGGCGCCGGCCTCTTGGTGGGCGCAAAAAAAGCGGAGGACGCCCTGCTCCTACTGCAGGAGGGCATCCTCAACGTTCCTGCAGAGAAGAACCTCGCGGCCCTGTACCTCAAGGCTGCTGATATCTATCAGGAACAGCATCGGCCGGACACGGCGATTGGCCTGCTGAAGGAAGGACTTCAGCGGATTCCGCCGAAGCACGAACTCATCTCCATCGCCAGGGCGTTGTCACAGGCGTTGATCAAGCAAGGACGCGCTGCCGAAGCTGCAGAGCTGCTTCGCCAAACTGCGGCAGAGAACGCGTTTGACGAAGCCGACACCACCGCGCTACGTGAGATTCAGCGCGTGGTAGGAGCCAACAACGCAGGATCGGCAGAGTTGGCAGTGACCACCATGGAGCCTTCCCGCCCCTTCCGGGAGCCAGCATCGGAAATGCAGCAGGCGAAGCCGCAACCGAAGAAGGAATCCCCAAGCAAGAATATCCTTGTCATGGCAACGGAGTGGATCGCTCGGCAAGGTGGGCTGTCTACTTTCAACAGGGAACTCTGCTGTTCGCTGGCCAAGCTCAATCACGAGGTGGTGTGCGTTGTGCCGGTTATCCTTGACGATGAACTGCAGTCTGCAAAAGACGCAGGCGTCAGGCTTGTAGCCGCATCCCCCGTGAGCGTCGGTGGTCCGCTGGATGGGCTGCTTCGCAAGCTTCCATTGGACGGGTTCGCGCCAGACGTCATCATCGGACACGGTCGCGTCACGGGCCACGCAGCCAAGGCGCAGCAGGAAGATTCTTACCCTCGCGCCAAGCGCATCCACTTCGTTCACATGGCACCTGGGGAGATCGAGTGGTACAAGGGAAAAGAAGATGCCGCCCAGACCGCAGAGGCCAGAGAACAGATTGAGCGGGGGCTTTGCAAAGGTGCGAACCTCGTAGCTGCCGTGGGGCCGCGCCTACACCTGGAGTTCAGCAATCTGCTGTCTACGCTGCTACCTCCCATCCCCGTCCATCAATTCATTCCGGGCATCCGCTCCGCCAATGTTGGCAACCCCGCGCCCGGCAACTTCTGCCTCGTCCTAGGCCGCGCAGAAGACCTGGAATTGAAGGGCTTGGATATCGCGGCCTTGGCCATGGCCAAGCTGCTGGAATCAGGGTCTGAGTTTGAAACTCAGCCTGAGCTGGTTATTCGTGGAGCGCCGATCAACACCGGCACGGCGTTGCGAGAGCAGCTGCGGGGTCTGATCTACCCCAGCGACCTCCCGATCCGCGTCAAGGAGTATTCTGCCGATGTGGACGCCATCGAGAATGACTTGCGGCGAGCAGCAGTGCTGTTAATGCCGTCAAGGCGTGAGGGGTTCGGCCTCGTGGCTCTTGAGGCACTTCAACTGGGGATCCCGATCCTGGTGAGCAACAAGAGTGGATTTGCCGAGTACCTCAAGACCAAAATTCTGGCTGCGAGCAACCTGCAGCAGTACGTTGTCAGAACCGTGGATGACGCCAATGATTCCGCTGATGAATGGTGCAAGTCGATCGATTTCGTTCTTCGAGATCGGAAGGCCGCTTTCGACCGGACCATGAGCCTCAAGGAATTGCTAGCCGGCGACACGTGGGAGACAGCGTCTGCCGGACTTATAGCAGCGGCACTAGAAGATCGGCATTGATCCTCGCTAGACGATGAAGTCGGTATGGGTTAACCGCAATGCCCTCGAGACCAGTCGTTTAGACCGTCAGATGCGCCGGCGAATGTTTCATGCCAGGCAGCGTAAATTCGGCGGCTGATCGCCAATGACGGCAACCGCTGCTTACCTGCCGTCCAACAAGTTCTCTGATCATGTTCTACGAACTGACCGGAGTAGTGCTTGCGAGCGCAACGTATCCTGGACCCCGACGAACCCATCGGGCCTAGCAAGCGGCGCTTGCTAGTCTTGGAGCTGAGCAAGGGCCTATCCTTCCTCGATAAACTAGCTTTGTCCAAACAACGCCCGCTCGCATCAGAGTTGGCATCGCTTCTTTGGCATTACCAGTCTTCGCCGGGCTTGTCGAACTCCGAGTTCGGATTTGGCGTGAACGTATAACCATCAAGATCGCCACTCTGAACCGCCCAGAGGCTGCGCGCCGATCTCCGTCCGGCCGCGACATCTGCCTCGTCCTTGGCCTGAACCTCCATTAGCATCGCTGGCACGCTGATATCCCGTGCGATCTTTAACTTTGAAGCCAGCTTTCGCATGTTGGACCAGGTCCGCCCATACGGCAGACCTGCTTCAGCGATGATCTGCGCGCCCACCCAGGCAAGCGTAGGCCGTGGGGCATCCTTAAGCAGCGTGCCTATGTGCGGCGCGAAGTCCTCAGGGACCACGCCCGAGCGCAAAGCACTTTCCAACACCTCTGGCGGGAGAATGACGCTGTAGCTCGTGCTAGCTGACTGTGCCAACTCCACCAGGGCCGCACGGAGCGCCGTTGGTGCAAGTCGTGCGGTGTCATTTTGATCAACCGGCGTTTCCATGAGCCGCATTGTCCGCGCGGAGTCTCAATGGCGATTCAGCTGTTTTCCAACTTTTAGTGCAATTCAGGGAGCCGAACGTCTGCGCGCCGGTGGCCACCCCGCCGCTACGTATGCCGCGTCCGTGGCTTGCTGGTCCATCAGCATCGCTGAAACGCTGATATCCCGTGTGATCTTCAATTGTGAAGCCAGCTTCTTCGGCCCAGACGCCCCATCAAGCCTAGCAAAAGGTGCTGCCAGCAACTGGGACTCCTGTAACGACATATCGCCGAGTACGCCGGGGTCCGTCGTAATAGTTCAGACATGAACGAGCGGAATTCGTAAAAGTTCAGACATGGATGAGTAAACGGTTCAGACATGCCGGAGCAAACATTTCCTAAGTGCTTGTTCTATCTACAGATGCAGTTCAGAGATGAATGGTTTTCGACAGTCGGGCCCGCCATGCCCGCAAGGCCTGGCGGTAGCGGTCCATCTCCAGGTCGTAGAGATCAAAGACGCAGGGATCGCAGCCATTGCCGCAGCAGGCGTCTAGGTCGGGCTGCGGGGGTGGCAAAGGCATGGGATCGGGTTCGGAAACGGCAGGGGAAGACATAGCGGGGGATTGTCTCGCAGCGTTGATTTCCCCAAGGACCGCGGCGGGAATAGGGGCGGCTATGGCGCCAGCAAACGCCCCACCCCTCCCGCCCCGGCGCCGTGCAGCCCCCTCGCTCCTGATTTCAGCTCAGCCCAAAGCCTCCACCGGCCGCAAGCCCATCGCCAGGCGCAAGTGCCGCGCTGCCGCCAGCGTGCTCACGCCCAGGGTCAGCAGTGCTGCCGTGGCCAGCGGCCAACCGAGGCCAGGCGCCAGCGCGATGCGCTCTTCAAAGCCTGCCAGGTATTGCCAGCCCAGCCAGCCGGCCAGGGGCAGGCCCAAGGCTGCGGCGCCGAGCAATGGCCAGGCGAATTCGCGCCCCACGCTGAGCGCGATCTGCAGCGGGCTGGCGCCGTGCAGATGGCGCAAGACCAACTCGGTGCGGCGGCGGCGCAGGGTGTCGGCCACCAGGGCATAAGCCCCCAGCATGGCCACGCCCACCGCCAGCAGGGCGATGGCACTCAGGAGGCTGGTGATTTGCTGCTCCTGGCGGTAGACCTCGGCCAGCTGCTCGTCGGCGGCCTGAATTTCGTGCCGCACGGCCGGGCCGTGGGCGGCCCAGATCTCGTCCAGCGCCCGGCGCAAGGCCACCGGGTCGGGGCCGTGCACCGTTAAATCCCACTGCGGCGCCTCGCTGAGCAAGAAGGCTTGCGGCCGGGCGGCGTCGCGGGCCGACTCCAGGCGCACATCTTTCACCACCGCCACCACCCGGCGCAGCGCCTTGCCTTCTTGCAAAAAGCCGCCGCCCGCGCGCAGTTGGGCGCCGACGGCCGCCTGCGGGCTGGCGAAGCCCAAGAGTCTTGCCGCCTTGGCATCGATCACCAATTTGGCCTCGCCGTCCTCGCCCGCGGCATTCGCAGCAGAACTCAGCGCGGTGCTCGAACCCAGCTTGGGGTCACCCGCCAACACGGTCATGCCGTAGGTTTCGAAAAAACCACTGGACACGGTGCTGACGCGCAGCACCTGTTTGTGCTGGCTGGCGCTGACGTGCAGATCGATCTCACCCTCGGTGTCTCGCGCCGGGCGCATGCCGCTGAAGGCCCAGTGTTGAATGGCCGGATGTGAGCGCAGCGCAGCGATCAGCGGCGCCATCTGCGGCACCTCGTCGGGGTTCATCACAATGCCCAGCCAGAGCCGGTTGTGGGTATCAAAGCCTCGGTCCAGATGCAGCAGATGTTGCTGCTGCAGGGCCAGCACCCCGGCCAAGCCTAGCAGCGCCATCGAGCCGCACAGCTGCAGCGTCAGCAAGCCTTGGCGCAGGCGGCGGCCCCAAGGCCCTTCGCTGGCCGTGCGGCCTTGCAAGGCCGGGGCCGGGGCGCGTTGCAAGGCGGCCCAGGCCGGCAAAGCCAGGGTCAGCGGCCACAGCAGCAAGACGCTCAAGCCCAAGCCCAGCAAGACCCGGCCGGGCAGCGGATCAGCCACCGGGTGCTGCGCGGACAAGCCCATCCACTGCGCCAGCGCGGGCGCCAGCCACCAAGCCAACAACAGCGCGCCGGCGGCGGCCAGCAGCAGCGGCAGCAAGACCTCCAAACCCCACAGCTGTAGCAGGCGCGGGCCATCCGCACCCAAGCTGCGGCGCAAGGCGGTTTCGCGCTGGCGTTGCAGCAGGCTGGCGGTGTGCAGATTCATGGTGTTGAAGGCCGCCAGCAGCAGCAGCACCAAGCAGGCCAGACCGACCGCACCCAGCAGCTGCCAGCGCAGCTCCACGCCACGCGCCTCAAACGGCAGCTCGGTCAGCGGCAGGCCACGGAAGAAGGCGGCCTCGCGGCCATTGGCCTTCCACTCGGCCGGCAGCTTTGCATACTGCGGGTTGGCCATGAAGGCGGCGCGCATCCAGCCGCCCACCTGCGCCGCCGTGGCCCCCGGTGCCAGGCGAGCAAACACCCGGCCGTTGATGACGAATAGCGCCTCCCGCTGCGCCGGCGTGCGGGTATTGGCTTGCGAGTCATAGCCCACCATGGCCATGGCTTCGCCCACCGAAGCCAGCGCGCCCGGATTGGCCAGCGGGTTGCGGGCATCGATATTGGGCATCACCGCGCTGACGGTGTAGGTCTTGCCCCCCGCCTCGATGCGGCGGCCCAGCGCCTGTTCGGGCGGCAGCTCGCCCCACAGCTTGCGCAGCAGATCAATATTGATGGCGATGCCATCATGCCGCGCCAGGCTGGCGCGCAGGTCGCCCTGCAGGGAGGGCAGTTGCAGCAGCGGCACCAGATCGGGGTCGGCCAGCAGCAAATAGCTGGCTTGCAGGCGGCCGTCGATCTTGATGTCCAAGCCGCCGCCACTGGCCCGGCTGATCAACTCCAGCGGGACCTTGCGCTCCTTCAACATCTCAGCGAACACGAGCGGCGAGGCGCTGAACCAGAAGTTTTGCTCGCCCGGCAGATTGCCCTTGAAGTCCAGCAGCACCACGCGCTCAGGCGCCGGAATGGCCGGATCGGGGTCAGACAAAGCCACCGCCAGCAAAGCCACCAGCACACAGGCCGCCTGCGCCAGCATCAGCCCACCCACCGCCACGGCCGTGGCCCAGGGCCGGGCGCGCAGGCCACGGCAGGCGTCGCGCATGAGCGTGAACCAGGTACTCATGCCGCGACCTCGGCGCAGGCATCCACCAGCACCCGCCCGTCCAGCAAGCGCACGGTGCGCGAGGCCAGCGCGGCGTGTTCGGCGCTGTGGGTCACCATCACCAAGGTCGTGCCTTCGTCATTGAGTTCGCGCAGCAGCTGCATCACCTCCTGGCCATGGCCGCTGTCGAGATTGCCGGTGGGCTCATCCGCCAACAGCAGGGCCGGGCGAGCCGCGATGGCGCGGGCAATCGCCACCCGCTGCTGCTGGCCACCGCTGAGCTGGCTGGGGTGGTGGGCAGCGCGGTGGCTCAGGCCCAGGCGCCCCAGCACCTCGGCCACGCGCTGGCGCTGCGCCTGCTCGGGCATGGGGCCGTAACGCAGGGCCAGTTGCACGTTGTCGGCCACGCTCATTTCATCAACCAGATTGAAGCTCTGGAACACAAAGCCGATGCGGCCGCGCCGCAGGGCCGCCAAATCGCGCGGGCGCAGCGCCGTGACGTCCTGTCCCAGCAAACGGTACTGCCCGCTGCTGGGCAGATCCAGCAAGCCCAGCAGGCCCAGCAAGGTGGACTTGCCGCAGCCCGAGGGGCCGGTGATGGCGACATATTCGCCCGCCTCGATGTGCAGGTCGATGGCGTCGAGCGCGGTGGTTTCGATATCACCGGCGCGGTGGCGTTTGCTCACGGCTTTGAGTTCGATCATGGGAGAGTCAGCCTTTCAAGATCAAAAGAGGGAGGTTGGGACACCAGCACTTCATCGCCGGCCACCAAGCCGGACAAAACTTCCACCTGGCCGGCCGCACGCCGGCCCAGCTGCACCGCGCGGCGACGTAACTCGCCACCCTGACGCACAAACAGCTGGCTCTGCACGCCGGGCCCGTCGGGCAAGAGCAAGGCTGGCGCGGGCTGGGCCAGGGCCAGGCGCAACTCCACCGCCTGACCGGGGCGCAAGTCGGCGGGCGCCTGGCCGGCGGGCCAGCGCAGCAGCACGCGCAGCTTGCCGCCCTGCACTTGCGGCAGGATCTGCGCCAGGCTCAGCACGCCCTTGCCCTCGCTATGGGCGCTCTGGCCGGCTTGCAGGCGAGGCAAATAGTATTCGTCCACTTCGGCCGTTAGCTGCATGCCACCGGCCGGGTCATCGATGCGGCCCAGGCGGTCGCCCAGCCGCACGCTGGTGCCGGGTTGCAGAGCAAAGCCACTGAGCTGGCCGGCAATGGGCGCGCGCTGCAACAGCCGGTCGCGCGCGCGCTCCAGCAACTGCAGGCCGCGCTGCAAGCCCTGCACGGCGCGGGCCATCTCATCAAGGGATTGCTGGCGCGTCTGCGCCTCCAGCGCCTGATCCTGGCGCGCTTGCTGCAGCAGCTGTGTGGCCAGGCGCTGCTGGCGTTGCGCTTGCTCCAGAGCGGCGGCCGACAGAAATCCGTCTTGCGCCAGCTGGCTGGCACGCTGCAGCTCGTTGTCGGCCTGCTGCTGGCCGGCTTGCAGCTGGGCCAGTTCACGGCGGTTCTGGGCCAGGCTGGCCGCTTGCGCACTGCGCTGGACCGAGACGTTAGCCATCTGCTGCGCCACCTCGGCGCTGCGCTGCATCAAAAGCTGCTCCTGCTCGGGGCTGAGCAGGCGGTACAGCGGCGCACCTGCCTGCACCTTGTCGCCGTCGGCCGCGAGCACCGCCTCTACCCGCCCGGCCTCGGCCGCATCCAGCTGCACCGAGCGCAGCGGCTCAACGCGAGCGCGCAGCGCCAACTCATCGCGGAACTCACCCAGGCGAACGGTAGCCAGCTGCATATGACCTAGCGGCTGGGCCGGCGTGGCGCGCACCGACCACAGCCAAGCGCCGCCAAGCGCCAGCGCGGCAACAGCCGCCGCCGCAATCACCCGCGCGCGCCGCCAAAGAGGTGGCCGCGGCAGGCTGCGGTCCATCGCGGCACCGCTGGGGGGCAGGGTTTGGGGAACAGGTTTTAACAACATCTTGCTGTGCAGCATCGCGGCGCGGCAAGCGCCGGCCAAGCCCCCTGTCCGCTTTCGGACAGGGCTCTGGCGAGCTCGCGCGCGCGGCTGCGAAGATAGGCGCCTATGCCCGCCGCTGAACTGCTTTCCCCCACCATCTTGCTGCTCGACGACGACCCCGATGTGGGTCTGGCCGCGCAGCTCTTGCTGCAGCGCCGGGTAGCGCCGCTGACCTGCTTGCGCCGCCCGGCCGAGCTGCTGCCGGCCATCAACCGCCTGCGCCCCGCCCTGCTGCTGCTGGACCTCAACTTCGGCCCCGGCCGCAGCGACGGCGCCCAAGGCCTGCGCCTGCTGGCCGAGGTGCAAGCCCTGGCCGATCCGCCACTGGTCGTCGTGTTGACGGCTTACGCCGACATCGACCTGGCCGTGCAAGCCCTGCGCAAGGGCGCTTACGACTTCCTCACCAAGCCTTGGGACAATGTGCGCCTGATCGCCACTTGCCGCGAAGCGCTGGCGCAGGGCGCAACAGCCAGCACTGAGCCGCCCAGGTCCTTGACGCCGCCCGCGCCGGAGCAAGAAGCCCCGCGCTCCCTGGCGGCGCAGGAACGCGCCGCCGTGCTGGCGGCCATGGCACAGGCCGAGGGCAATCTGAGCGCCGCCGCGCGCTTGCTGGGCTTGTCACGCGCAGCGCTCTACCGTCGCCTGGATAAACATGGGCTTTAACTCCGCACCGGCCCGGCTGGGCGCCGCCGCGCTGCTGCTCGCGGCCGCCGGAGCACTGGCCCATGGTGCTGACGGCACAGCGCGCGGCTGGGTCGGCCCGGCCCTGCTGAGTACAGCAGCGCTGGCCCTGGCCTGGCGGCGCGGCTTGCCGCCACCAGCCTTGCCCGAGCCCCAGCCCAGTGCCGCCGCCACCGCCGTGGCCCAACAAAGCCTGGCCATCGCGCTGGCCCAGCTGGAACACCTGCCCGTGGCTGCCTGGCTGCAAACGGGTGAGAGCCAGCTCAAGCCCTTGAGCAGCCGCGCCCGCCGCCTGCAAGCGCCCGGCGGCGTGCGCGATGTGGCGGCACTGCAGCAGCTCTTGCTCACCCAAACGCATAGCGGGCCGGTGCTGCTGGACACCGAGCGCGGCAGCGATGAACGTTGGCAGCTGCGCCGCCAGCCCTTGGCGCTGGACGGCCAAGCCCAGGTGCTGCTGGTGCTGGTGCCGCTGGAGCAAGCGCTGGAGAGTGAGTCGCTGCTGGCCTGGCAGCAACTGGTGCAGGTGCTGACGCATGAGATCATGAACTCGCTCACACCGATTCAAAGCCTCAGCCAGACCACCCTGCTCCTGCTGGATGAGCAAGACGAGGGCCCGGCCGCGCATCCCGTCAGTTCGAGCACAGACAGCCGCGCCGAGATGCGCCAGGCGCTGCAAGCGATTGCCTTGCGGGCGCAGAGCTTGTCCAGCTTTGTGCGCAACTACCGGCGCGTCAGCCAATGGCCGGCGCCGCAACTGGCGCCGGTGGACTTGGGCGCCCTGATGGCGCGCTTGCAGCAGGCCGTGGGCCCCGCCTGGCTGGCGCGCGGCGGGGCCGTCAGCTTCGAGCTGGCCACGGCGGGCCTGCGCTTGCAGGCCGATGCCGGACAACTGGAGCAAGCCCTCCTGGCCCTGCTGCGCAATGCCGAGCAAGCCACCTGGGGACTGGCCGCGCCACGGCTCTGGGTCAAGTGCGCGCAAGGGCGCGGCGGGCGGCTGCTGATCAGCGTGCGCGACAACGGCGCCGGTGTGCCCGCCGGCCTGGAGCGACAAATCTTTCTGCCCTTTTTCAGCGCGCGCGAGCAGGGCGCCGAGGCTGAGGGAAGGGCCGGCCAGGAAGGTCAAGCCGGCCAAGCAGGACAAGGCATAGGCCTGACCGTCGTGCGCCAGCTCGTCAACGGCATGGGCGGCCGGGTGCGGCATGTGCGGCCGCTGGAAGGTGGCGCGGCCTTTGTGCTGAGTTTTTGAGTTGACACCCTAGGCCCACAGGTACGGAAGTTGCATCGCCTTGGCCACCATGCCAAGCCTGCCACCCGACACCCCGGTGCTGCGCGTGCTGTTGATCAACGACGGCGCCCACCACCTGCAGCTGATCCAGCAAGAGCTGGCGGCGCAGGGCTGCGAGGTGGTGGGGGTGATTGCCGAGGCCACCTTGATTCACGACTGCGTGCTGCGCCTGCAGCCCGATGTGGTGATTGTGGACAGCGCCTCGCCCTCGCGGGACACCCTGGAGAACCTGGCCACCCTCAACGAACGCATGCCGCGCCCGGTGCTGGTGTTCTCGGAAAGCAGTCACGATGACCCAATGCGCCATGCCCTCAAGGCCGGCGTCAGCGCCTATGTGGTGGCGGGCCTGCAAAGCGGGCGTCTGGCCGGCGTGATGCAGGTGGCGATTGCCCGCTTCGAGCAAGATCTGGCCCTGCGCCAGGAACTGGGCCGCGCCCAGGCCCAGCTGGCCGGGCGCAAGTGCATTGAAAAGGCCAAAGGCATCCTGATGCGCGAGCTCACGCTGGACGAAGACGGCGCCTATCGCCAGATGCGCCGCATGGCCATGGACCGCGGCATGCCGCTGGTGGAACTGGCCGACCGCATCATCGACGCACACAGCCTCTTGCGCCCGATTTGATGCTGCAGCGCACCAAGCTGGCACGCCCGGCCACTCAGAAGTGCCCGCAATGCGTGCATCAGGGGCCGCCCGCCCGGGAAAAACGCTGGCACGCTTCCTGCTGAATGAAGCCTGCGGCCCGCAACGACGTGGGCCGGCAAGACTGAATTTTCCGTACCGCATTCTTCTTTCGGGCAAAGGCGTCCGACCGTTCAACCCCGCCATTTCTTGGCGCCGGGCTTGAAGGTCGCGACGCCTTTTTTCGTTTTGTCTTGGAGGTTTTCATTCATGCACAAGGTCAAGCACGCCATGGAGGGTTTGATGAGCGAACCACGTCGAAAACTGCTGCTGGGCGCCGCCGCTGCGGCCGCCCTGCCCGCCGCGTCCGCGGTATCAACAGGCGCCTGGGCCGCCGGCTCGGACAAGCCCGAGAAAGAAGAAGTGCGCATCGGCTTCATCCCGCTGACCGACTGCGCCTCGGTGGTGATGGCCTCGGTGCTGGGCTTTGATAAGAAGTACGGCATCAAGATCGTCGCCAGCAAGGAGGCCTCCTGGGCCGGTGTGCGCGACAAGCTGGTCAACGGCGAGCTGGACATGGCGCATGCCCTCTACGGCTTGGTCTACGGCGTCCATCTGGGCGTAGCCGGGCCCAAAAAGGACATGGCCGTGCTGATGACGCTCAACAACAATGGCCAGGCCATCACCCTGGCCAAGAAGCTGGCCGACCAAGGCGCGGTGGACGGTGCCTCGCTGGCCAAGCTGATGCGCCAGGACAAGCGCGAGTACACCTTCGCCCAGACCTTCCCCACCGGCACGCACGCCATGTGGTTGTATTACTGGCTGGCCGCGCATGGCGTTCACCCGCTGAAGGACAGCAAGGTCATCACCGTGCCGCCGCCGCAGATGGTGGCGAATATGCGGGTCGGCAATATGGACGGCTTTTGTGTGGGCGAGCCCTGGAACCACCGCGCCATCATGGACGGCATCGGCATCACCGCGGCCACCACCCAAGACATCTGGCCCGACCACCCCGAGAAGGTGCTGGCCTGCAGCGGCGACTTCGCCAAGAAGAACCCCAACACCGCGCGCGCCGTCATCATGGCGGTGCTGGAGGCCAGCCGCTGGATCGACGCCAATCTGCAGAACAAGCTGAAGATGGCCGACACCATTGCCGACAAGGCCTACGTCAACACCAGCGCCGATGCGATCAACCAGCGCATCCTGGGCCGCTACCAGAACGGCCTGGGCAAGACCTGGGACGACCCGAACGCGATGAAGTTCTTCAACGAGGGCGCGGTCAACTTCCCCTACCTGAGCGACGGCATGTGGTTCCTCACCCAGCACAAGCGCTGGGGCTTGCTCAAGGAGCACCCGGACTATCTGACCGTGGCCACGCAGATCAACCAGATCGAGCTCTACAAGCAGGCCGCCAGCCAGCTCAAGATCGCCGTGCCCAAGGAGGCGCTGCGCAGCGCCAAGCTGCTGGACGGGGTGGTGTGGGACGGCAAGTCGCCGGCCAAGTACGCCGATAGTTTCAAGCTGAAAGCCTGAGGCCCATCATGGTGAGCGCCGTGTTCCATTCGCCGCGTGGCGATGATGATGAAGTTCTTGCCCCGGCCGTGCCAGCGCCACTGGCGGCCGGCCCGGCCCGCAAGCCCGGGGCCAAGCCCCAGCCCGCCCACAGCCGGCCAGGCTTCGACTGGCATGGCCTGTGGATGAAGCTGCTGCCGCCCGTGCTGGGCCTGGCCTTGATGACCGGGCTGTGGGCCTTGTTCACCCTCAAGACCAGCAGCGGCATCCCCACGCCGGCGGCCACTTGGGACTCGGCCGTGCAGCTGTTTGCCGACCCCTTCTACCGCCGCGGCCCCAATGACCAAGGCATTGGCTGGAACATCCTGGCCTCGCTGCAACGCGTGGCCCTGGGCTTTGGCTTGGCCGCTGCGGTGGGCATACCGCTGGGTTTTGTGATCGGGCGCTTCGAGTTCATCGGCCGCATGGTGTCGCCGCTGATCAGCTTGCTCAAGCCGGTCTCGCCGCTGGCTTGGCTGCCGATTGGCCTGCTGGTGTTCAAGAGCGCCAACCCAGCGGCGATCTGGACCATCTTCATCTGCTCGATCTGGCCCATGGTGGTGAACACCGCCGTCGGCGTGCAGCGGGTGCCGCAGGACTATCTGAACGTGGCGCGGGTGCTCAAGCTGTCGGAGTGGAAGGTCATCACCCGCATCCTGCTGCCCGCCGTGCTGCCCTACATCCTCACCGGCGTGCGGCTCTCGGTCGGCACCGCCTGGCTGGTGATCGTGGCGGCGGAAATGCTGACCGGCGGTGTGGGCATTGGCTTTTGGGTCTGGGATGAGTGGAACAACCTCAATGTGGCCCACATCATCATCGCCATCTTCGTCATCGGCATCGTCGGGCTCTTGCTCGAATGGCTGCTGATGAGCGTGGCCCGGCGCTTCTCGTTTGAGGACTGAACCTAAGCTGAAGGAGTTTCCCCATGAGCCAAGCATTCATCGAAGTCCAGGGCGCTGAAATGGTATTCAGCACCCGCAAAGGCCAGTTCCACGCCCTGCGCGACATCCATCTGCAAATCGAAAAGGGCGAGTTCATTACCCTGATCGGCCATTCCGGCTGCGGCAAGTCCACCTTGCTCAACCTGATCGCCGGCCTGCTGCAGGCCAGCCAGGGCGTGCTGCTGTGCGACCGGCGCGAGATCAATGCGCCCGGGCCGGAACGCGCCGTGGTGTTCCAAAACCATTCCCTGCTGCCCTGGCTGAGTTGCTTTGACAACGTCTACCTGGGCGTGGAGTCGGTGTTCGGCGCCAGCGAGCCCAAGCCCCGGCTGCAAGAGCGCACCCAGGCCGCGCTGGAGCTGGTGGGCATGGCCCACGCCAGCGCCAAGCGCCCGCATGAAATCTCCGGCGGCATGAAGCAGCGCGTGGGCATCGCCCGCGCCCTGGCCATGGAGCCCAAGGTCTTGCTGATGGACGAGCCCTTTGGCGCGCTGGACGCCCTGACCCGCGCCCATTTGCAAGACGAGTTGCTGAAGATCGTGGCCCGCACCCAGAGCACCGTGGTGATGGTGACCCACGATGTGGACGAGGCCGTGCTGCTGAGCGACCGCATCGTGATGATGACCAACGGCCCTGCCGCCACCATCGGCGAGATCCTGCGCGTGGACCTGGCCCGGCCACGCGAGCGCGTCGCGCTGGCCGAGGACAGCCATTACCTCAGCTGCCGCAAGGCGGTGATCGACTTCCTCTACACCCGACATGCCCGCAGCGAGGTGGCCGCATGAAGACCAAGAAACTCAAGCTGGTGCTGATCGGCAATGGCATGGCCGGCGTGCGCACGCTGGAAGAGCTGCTCAAAATCGCGCCCGATCTCTACGACATCACCGTCTTCGGCGCCGAGCCCCACCCCAACTACAACCGCATCCTGCTGAGCCCGGTGCTGGCGGGCGAGCAGACGCTGGACGAGATCGTACTCAACCCGCTGGACTGGTATGCCCTGCACGGCATCACCCTGCACCTGGGCAAGACGGTGACGCAAATCGACCGGCAACGCCGCAAGGTGGTGGCCGCCGACGGCACTGAGGCCGACTACGACCGCCTGCTGATCGCCACCGGCTCCAGCCCCTTCATCCTGCCCGTGCCCGGCAAAGACCTGGACGGCGTGATCGCCTACCGCGACATCGCCGACACCAACGCGATGATCGACGCCGCCACCCGCTATCAACACGCCGTCGTCATCGGCGGCGGCCTGCTGGGCCTGGAGGCCGCCAACGGCCTGATGCTGCGCGGCATGCAGGTGACGGTGGTGCACCTGGGCGACTGGCTGATGGAGCGCCAGCTCGACGATGTGGCCGGCGACTTGCTGCGCCAAAGCCTGCAAGCGCGCGGCCTGCGCTTCATGCTGGGCGCGCAGACCCAAGCCTTGATCGGCGGCAAGGACGGAAGGGTGATGGCTGTGCAATTCAAGGACGGCAGCGAAATCCCCGCCGACCTGGTGGTGATGGCCGCCGGCATCCGCCCGAATACGGCATTAGCGGAAAGTGCCGGCCTGCTGTGCCAGCGCGGCATCGTCGTCAGCGACACCTTGCAAACCGCCACCGACCCGCGCATCTACTCGGTGGGCGAATGCGCGGCCCACCGCGGCATTGCCTACGGCCTGGTGGCGCCGCTGTTCGAGCAGGCCAAGGTTTGCGCCACCCATCTGGCGCAGTTCGGCATCGGCCGCTACCAGGGCTCGCAGACCTCGACCAAGCTCAAGGTCACCGGCATCGACCTGTTCTCGGCCGGGGACTTCATGGGCGGTGAAGGCAGCGAAGAAATTGTGATGAGCGACCCCTTCGCCGGCGTCTACAAAAAGCTGGTGATCAAGGACGACCGCCTGATTGGCGCCTGCCTCTACGGCGACACGGTGGACGGCAGCTGGTACTTCAAGCTCTTGCGCGAAGGCCGCAAGGTGGCCGACATCCGCGACAAGCTGATGTTCGGCGAAAGCAATATCGGCGACGTCGGCCACCAAGGCCACAGCAAGGCCGCCGCCATGCTGGATAGCGACGAGGTCTGCGGCTGCAACGGCGTCAACAAGGGCACCATCTGCAAAGCCATCAAAGACAAGGGCTTGTTCACCCTGGACGAGGTGCGCAAGCACACCAAGGCCAGCGCCAGCTGCGGCTCCTGCACCGGCCTGGTGGAGCAGCTGCTGATGTTCAGTGCCGGCGGCGACTATTCGGCCACGCCGAAGAAGAAAGCAGTTTGCGCCTGCACCGAGCTGTGCCACCAGGACGTGCGCGATGCCATCCGCCAGCAGCATCTGATCAGCCTGCCCCAGCTCTACAACGCCCTGGCCTGGCGCAGCCCCAATGGCTGCGCCACCTGCCGCCCCGCGCTGAACTACTACCTCACCTCCACCTGGCCCAAAGAGGCCGAGGACGACCCGCAGTCGCGCCCCATCAACGAGCGCAGCCACGCCAATATCCAGAAGGACGGCAGCTACTCGGTGATCCCGCGCATGTGGGGCGGCGAGACCACGGCCGACGAGCTGCGCCGCATCGCCAATGCGGTGGACAAGTACAAGATCCCCACGGTCAAGGTCACCGGCGGCCAGCGCATCGACCTGCTGGGCGTGAAGAAGGAAGACCTGCCGCAAGTCTGGGCCGATATCGGCATGCCCTCGGGCCACGCCTATGCCAAGGCCTTGCGCACGGTGAAGACCTGTGTGGGCAGCGAGTGGTGCCGCATGGGCACGCAAGACAGCACCCAGATGGGCAAGGACCTGGAGCGCGCTTTTGTGGGCATGTATGCGCCGCACAAGGTCAAGTTCGCCGTCTCGGGCTGCCCGCGCAACTGCGCCGAAGCCGGCATCAAGGACGTCGGCATCATCGGCGTGGACAGCGGCTGGGAGCTTTATATCGGCGGCAACGGCGGCATCAAGACCGAGGTGGCGCAGTTCTTCGTCAAGGTCAAAACGCCCGAAGAAGTGATGGAAGTCACCGGCGCCTTCATGCAGCTCTATCGGACCGAAGGCTGGTATCTGGAGCGCACGGTGCATTACCTGGCCCGCGTCGGCATGGACTATGTGAAGCGCCGCATTCTGGACGACCACGACGGCCGCCGCACGCTCTGGGCCGAGCTGCAATTCGCGCTGGCCGGCGAGCCCGACCCCTGGTTCGACTTCGCCAAGGCCAAGGTCGATTTGCGCCAGTTCGAGCCGCTCTGAACCCCGCCATCCCACCGACAGAGATAGATAGAGACACAGCCATGACACCAAGCTGGAAAACCATCTGCGCCCTGGCCGACATCCCCGTGCTTGGCGCCCGCCGCGTGGCCCGCGCGCAGGGCCCGCAAGTGGCCATCTTCCGCACCGAAGACAACCAAGTCTTCGCCCTGCTGGACCGCTGCCCCCACAAGGGCGGGCCCTTGAGCCAGGGCCTGGTCTTCGGCCATTCGGTCGCCTGCCCGCTGCACAGCTGGACGATTGCACTGGACAGCGGCCAGGCCATCGCGCCGGACGAGGGCTGCGCCGCGCGCTTCCAGGTGCGCGTGCTGGACGGCCAGGTGCAGCTCGACCAAACCGAGCTGGACACCGTGGGCCTGCAGTTCGCGCCACTGAAGGCCGGCCCTTGCGCCAAGGCCGCCTGAGCATGGGCATGAGCAAGAGCAGCGCGCCATGAGCACCGAGACTCGCTCCACCTGCCCTTATTGCGGCGTCGGCTGCGGGGTGATCATCGAAAGCAGCGCGGGTGAAATCACCGGCGTCAAAGGCGACCCAGCCCACCCCGCCAACTTCGGCCGCCTGTGCAGCAAGGGCAGCACCCTGCACCTCACGGCCACGCCGCTGATCCGCCAGACCCAGCGCCTCTTGCAACCAGCCTGGCGGCCGAGCCGAGGCGCCGCGCCCGAGGCGCTGAGCTGGGACGCCCTCAACCAGCGCCTGGCCCAGCGCATCGC
Organism: Paucibacter sp. KCTC 42545; assembly: GCF_001477625.1. NCBI lineage: Bacteria > Pseudomonadati > Pseudomonadota > Betaproteobacteria > Burkholderiales > Sphaerotilaceae > Roseateles > Paucibacter sp. KCTC 42545. Next base: position 4,598,635 of record NZ_CP013692.1, on the reverse strand, counting down.
CGCCGTGCGTGCCGAACATGGCCCCGACGCCATCGGCCTCTACATCTCCGGCCAGCTGCTGACCGAGGACTACCAGGCCTTCAACAAGCTGGCGCGCGGCCTGCTGGGCACCAACAATATCGACAGCAACTCGCGCCTGTGCATGAGCTCGGCGGTGGCCGGTTACAAGCAAGCCTTGGGTGCGGACGCGCCGCCCGCCTGCTACCAAGACATCGAGCTGGCCGACTGCGTTTTCATCAGCGGCGCCAACCCCGCCTGGGCCCACCCCATCTTGTTCCGCCGGCTTGAAGACGCCAAGGCGCAGCGGCCGGCGCTCAAGCTCATCGTCGTTGATCCACGGCGCACCGAAAGCGCCGAGCTGGCCGATCTGCATCTGCAGATCCTGCCCGGCACCGATGTGGCCCTGATGCACGGCCTGCTGCACGCCTGTATCTGGGAGGGCTGGCTGGACACCGACTTCATGGCCCGCCACACCCAGGGCTTTGATGAGCTCAAAGCCCTGGTTCGCAGCAGCACGCCCAAGGAAGCGGCACGCATTTGCGGCATCAAGGAGGCCGATCTCTTGACCGCCGCGCGCTGGTTCGCGCAGTCGCCCGCCACCTTGTCGCTGTATTGCCAGGGCCTCAACCAAAGCAGCAGCGGCACGGCCAAGAACACCGCGCTGATCAATCTGCACCTGGCCTGCGGCCAGATCGGCCGGCCCGGCGCCGGGCCGTTTTCGCTCACCGGCCAACCCAATGCCATGGGCGGGCGCGAGGTCGGCGGCATGGCCAGCCTGCTGCCGGGCCACCGCGACCCAGGCAATGCCGCGCACCGGGCCGAGATCGCCCGCCTGTGGGGCGTGGACGCCTTGCCCGAAACGCCGGGCAAGACGGCGGTGGAGCTGTTCGAGGCCGCCGCCAATGGCGAGATCAAGGTGCTGTGGATCGCTTGCACCAACCCCGCGCAGTCCATGCCCGACCAGGCCCTGGTGCGGCGTGCGCTGGCGCGTTGCGAGCTGGTGATCCTGCAAGAGGCCTTTGCCGACACCGCCACCGCCGCCTTTGCCGACGTGCTGCTGCCGGCAGCCTCCTGGGGCGAAAAGGAGGGCACGGTCACCAATAGCGAACGCCGCATCAGCCGCGTGCGCGCCGCGATTGCGCCGCCAGGCGAGGCCCGGCCCGACTGGCAAATCGTGCGCGATCTGGCCCGCCAGCTCGCCCCCTTGCTGGGCCAGCCCGATCGCTTGCCTTATGCCTGTGCCGAAGACCTGTGGCTGGAGCACCGCGCCGCCACCGTCGGACGCGACCTCGACATCGGCGGCCTCAGCTGGGCCATTCTGGACCGCGACGGCCCGCAGCAATGGCCCTACCCGGCCGGCGCCAGCCAAGGCCAGGCCCGGCTCTATCTGGACGGGCAATTCCCCAGCGGAAACGGGCGAGCCCGCTTCATCAGCCAGCCTTACCGTCCGCCTGTCGACAAGCTCGACGCCCGCTTCCCTCTGGCCCTCACCACCGGCCGCCTGCGCGACCAATGGCATGGCATGAGCCGCAGCGGCCTGCTGCCGCGCCTGTTCGGCCACGAACCCGCACCGGCCCTGCGCCTGCATCCGCAAGACCTGCCCCTGCGCGGGCTCAAAGATGGCGAGCTGGCCCTGATCAGCTCGCGCCACGGCCAGCTCATCCTGCCGGTACGCGCCGACCCGCTGATGCGCCCGGCCCAGGCCTATCTGGCCATGCACTGGGGCGAAGAATTTGTGTCCGGCCGTAGTCGCGACGGAACCGGCAGCGGCAATGAAGATGGCCCGGTCTGGCCCGGCGTCAATGCCTTGCTGGGCAAGCAATGCTGCCCCGACTCGCAGCAACCGGAACTGAAATTCGCCGCCATCCAGGTCAAGTCGGTGGCGCTGCCCTGGCGGCTCAGCGCGGCGATTTGGTGCACGCCCGCCGAGGCCGTGCCGCTGCGCGCCAGCTTGCGCGCGCTGATGAGCGAGTTCGACTACGCCAGTTGCCTGCCGGTGGCCGGCGCCACGCCCGAGCAAACCGGCTGGTGCTTTGACGCTGCGGCGGCCACGCCCCCGGCCTCCGCGCTGCTGGCCCAGCTGCGCGCGCTGCTGGGTTTGCACGGCGCTCAAGTGCTGAGTTATGCCGACAGCCATCGCCAGCGCAGCCGCCTGCTGGGTTTGGACCGTTTGGGCGCGGAGGCGCGCCTGCGTGCCTTGCTGCTGGTCGGCGGGGCCGAACAGGATGAGCGCGCAGCCAGCGCCTGGCTGCTGACGCTGTGGCGCGAGGCCGCGCCGGTAGCCGCCCTGGGCGCTCAGCTGCTGAGCCCCAAGCCGGTGCTGCCGGGCCAGGCACAAACGCCGCGCAGCCCGCAGGTCTGCAACTGCCTGGATGTGTCGGAAGCTCGTATCTGTGCGCAGCTGCAAAGCTTGGCCGGCACGCCGCAAGAGCGCTTGCAAGGCCTTCAAACCAGCTTGCGCTGCGGCAGCCAATGCGGCTCCTGCCTGCCCAGCTTGCGGCGGCTGGAAGCACAAACACCCTTTCTTGAAGAGGTCCTCACATCATGATGAATCAGCGCCCTCACAACACCGCGCCTAGCATCAGCCTGGTCGGCGCTGGCCCCGGCGACCCGGAGCTGCTGACCCTGCGCGCCCTGCGCCGCATCGAAGCCGCCGACGTGGTGCTGAGCGACGATCTGGTCGATGCCCGCGTACTGGCCTTGATGAAGCCCGGCGCGCGGCTGATCCATGTTGGCAAGCGCGGCGGCTGTGTGTCGACCGAGCAGCGTTTTATTCACGAACTGATGATTCGGGAAGCCGGCGCCGGCCTGAAGGTGGTGAGGCTCAAGGGCGGTGATCCCTTTGTGTTCGGCCGTGGCGGCGAGGAGATGGACGCCCTGCGCGCGGCCGGCATCACGGTCGAGGTGGTCAGCGGCATCACCGCCGGCATTGCCGCGCCTGCCAGCATCGGCATCCCGGTCACCGACCGCCGCCACGCCCCCGGCGTTGCCTTCGTCACCGGCCATGCGCGCGAGGACGGCGGGGCGGGCGTCAACCCCGACTGGCAGGCCCTGGCCCGCAGCGGCCTGACCCTGGTGATTTACATGGGCCTGGCCCGGGTGGAGCAGCTGGTGGCGGCCCTGCGCGCCGGCGGGCTGGCGGCGGGCACGCCGGCGGCGGCCATCGCCGCGGCACACACGCCGCAGCAGCGCGCCACGATCTGCAGCTTGGGCACGCTGGCCACGCAGCTGCACAGCGAGCGCATCAGCAGCCCCGCCATTCTGGTGATCGGGACGGTGGTGAGCCTGGCCTATGTGCAAAGCCTGGACCTGGACGGCGCGATGAGCGCGCAGATGCGCTGCGCTTAAGCGCGGGCCGGCAGGCGGCCATCAACCGGCAAGTTCTAAACTGCGCCCATGCAGCCTAAACCTCTTAGCCTTCTCAGCCTCAACACCGCCCTCGCCCAAGCCCTGCTCGTCCCTGGCGGCCAGACCGTCAGCAGCGCGATCCGCAAAACGCCCAAGGCGCAGGCCCTGGCCGTGCGCCCGCTCGGGCTTGAAGGCGATGAGCAGGCCGATCTGAGTGTGCACGGCGGCTTGAGCAAGGCCATCTACGCCTACCCGGTGGAGCATTACCCTTTCTGGCAAACGGTGCGCGCCCAGGCCAAGGTGGCGGCCTGGCAAGAAGCACTGCCGCATGGCGCGATGGGCGAGAACCTCACTATCAGCGGCCTGCTGGAATCGCAGGTCTGGGTTGGCGATGTGCTGGCCTTCCCCGACTGCAGCCTGGTCGTCAGCGAACCCCGCTTCCCCTGCTTCAAGTTCAACGCGGTGATGGGCTTCAACCAGGCCGTGAAGATGATGGGCCAGAGCGGCTGGTGCGGCTTTTACCTGGCGGTGAAAGCGCCGGGCACGCTGCAGGCCGGCCAGGCCTTTGAGCTGCAGCCGGGGCCGCGCGAAGTCAGCATTGCGGAATTGTTCAGAGCCAAGTTCCGGGCCTAAGTCTCCAGCCGGATTGCTCAAGCCGGCCCACCAACGGAGTTCCCTATGAAACGCGTGACTGGTATTGGCGGCATCTTCTTCAAGGCCAAAGACGCCCCGGCCTTACAGGCTTGGTACCAGCGTCACCTCGGCATCGATGTGCAGGCCTGGGGCGGCGCGGCCTTCCGCTGGGCCGATGCAGCGGGCCAGCCCGTGGGCGGCAGCACCATCTGGTGCGTGGCGCCGCAGGACGGCGAGCAGTTTGCCAACAGCGCCAGCAATTTCGTCATCAACTACCGGGTTGACGATCTTGCGGGCCTGCTGGCCCAGCTGCAAGCCGAGGGCTGCCAGGTGCTCGACCAGCGCATTGACGAAGACGCCGGCTACGGCAAGTTCGGCTGGGTCATCGACCCCGAGGGCAATAAGGTCGAGCTGTGGCAGCCGCCTGCCGGGCAGTGAGGCGGCGAAGGCTGCCGCTTTGCGACTACAGGCTGGGGTAGTCGGTATAGCCCCGCGCATCGCCGCCGTAGAGCGTCGCCTTGTCCAGCGGGTTCAGGGCGGCATTCAGGCGCAGGCGCCGCACCAAATCAGGGTTAGCAATGAAGTCGCGGCCAAAGGCCACCAGATCAGCCTGGCCCTCGGCCACCGCCTGCAGGGCCATGGCACGGGTGTAACCGTTATTGACCATCCAAGGGCCGCCGCCGAAGTGAGCGCGCATGGCCTGGTAGTCAAACGGGGCGATATCGCGCGCGCCGCCGGTCTGCCCTTCGATGACATGCAAGAAAGCCAGCTTGAGCGGCGCCAGCGCACCGGCCAGGTGATTGAACAAGTCTTGCGCGGCGCTGTCCTGACCCGCGCCATTGACCGGCGTGACGGGGCTCAGGCGCAAGCCGGCGCGGCCGGGGCCGATGGCCTTGGCAATCGCGCTCATCACCTCCACCGTCAGGCGGGCGCGGTTGGCGATGCTGCCGCCGTACTCATCACTGCGGTCATTGATGCTGTCGCGCAAAAACTGGTCCAGCAGGTAGCCGTTGGCACCGTGCACTTCCACCCCGTCGAAGCCGGCCGCCAAGGCGTTTTCGGCCGCGCGGGCGAAGGTGGCGATGACGCCGGGGATCTCGGCCACGCTCAGCGCGCGCGGGGTGGACACCTCGACAAAGCCCTCGGCCGTGTAAGTCTTGCCGCCGGCCGAACGCGCGGTGGAGGACACCGGCGCGCGCCCCTCGGGTTGGAACTGCACATGCGAGACGCGGCCCACATGCCAGAGCTGCGCCACGATCTTGCCGCCCTCGGCATGTACGGCGTCGGTGACGCGGCGCCAGGCGGTGATCTGCTCGGGCGTGTGGATGCCCGGGGTGTCCAGATAACCTTGACCTTCGGCGCAGATCTGCGTGCCTTCGCTGATGATCAGGCCGGCGCTGGCGCGTTGGCGGTAGTACTCGACTGCCATCTCACCGGGCAGCAAGCCGCGCGAGCGGCTGCGCGTCAGCGGCGCCATGACGATGCGGTTGGCGAGGGCGAGGTCACCGATCTGTATCGGGTCAAAAAGATTGGGCATGGTGGCGGGCTTCAGATTAACGGTGGGTTCACACGGCGCGCTTAGACTGTCACGCGCTGGCAAGGCAGTTTTCTTGATGACGGACAGATCAAACAAGGACGATGGCATGAAGGATAGCGCGCTCAACCCCCAACGCCGCCTGGCCCTGCAGGGCGCGGCCGCTGCTGCGTCCTGGCTCGCCTTGCCTTCCGGGTTCTGTGCGGCTCCGGTGCAAGCTCAGGCTCAAGCCCAGCCCCGCGCCACACTCAAGGTCGGCCCCAAGCGCGAGATCCGCAGCCTGTCCGCCGCGTCGCGTGAGGCCAAAGACGGTATGTTGATCGAGGTTGACGCTGGCGACTACCTGGGCGATGTGGCCTTGTGGAGCCAGAACGGCATCACGCTCAAGGCCGTGGGCGGGCGAGTGGTGTTGCGGGCGGCCGGCATGAGCATGCAAAACAAGGGCATCTTCGTCACCACCGGGCGCGACATCAGCATCGAAGGCTTCGATTTCTTCGGCGCCGTGGTGCCAGACCAAAACGGCGCCGGCATTCGCCTGGAGGCCGGCTCGCTGAAACTGCGCGACTGCAGCTTCAAGGACAACGAGAACGGTGTCTTGACCAGCAATGACAACAGCGTGCGCCTGGAGGTCGAGAACTGCGAGTTCGGCACCATCGTGCGCCACCAGGGCAAGAACCACAATATTTATGTCGGCGCGATTGCCTACTTCCGCGCCGAGGGCTGCTACTTCCACCACGGCCAGGCCGGCCACTTGCTGAAAAGCCGGGCCGCCATCAATCACATCTTCTACAACCGGCTGACCGACGAAATCGGCGGCCAGTCCAGCTACGAGCTGGAATTCCCCAACGGCGGCCAATGCCTGGTGGTGGGCAATGTGATCGCACAAAGCGCCACCTCCGAGAACCCGCACATGATCTCCTTTGGCGCCGAGGGCTACACCTGGCCCCGCCAAGAACTGCATCTGATCAACAACACAGTGGTGGACGGGCGGCCCAGCGGTGGGATATTCCTGCGTGTAAGCCCCGCCCAGGGCGCAGCGCAAGTAAAAGTGCGGCTGTTCAACAACCTCTGGGTCGGCAACCCCAAGCTGCCCGAGCAGGCCGATTGGCAGCAGGGCGGCAATTTGGCGGTGGACTACGACGTCTTCGTCCAGGCCAACCGCGACAACTATCTGCTCAAGCCCGGGGCCAAAGTGCGCGGCAAGGCGGTCGACCCCGGTGAGGTGGACGGGCTCAGCCTGCGCCCCGTCGCCCAGTTCCTGGCACCGCGCGGCACGCTGAAGCTGACGGCGCCGGCGAGCCATCCGGGCGCTTTCCAGTTCCCATAAACCGGGCCGGAGCGCCGCTTGCAAGGCTAGGAAGGTACAGTTCGACCTATGCTCGCCTATCGACACGCCTTCCACGCCGGCAACCATGCCGATGTTCTCAAGCACCTGGTCCTGACCGAGGTGCTCCGCTATATGGCGGAAAAAGACAAACCCTATACCTTGGTCGACACCCACGCGGGTGCCGGCGGCTATTCCATCGAAGGCCAGTACGCGCAGAAAAAAGGCGAGTATGTGCACGGCGTCTCCCGCCTGTGGGACGCCAAAGATTTGCCCGCGCCGCTGGCGCGCTACCTGGAACCGGTGCGCGCCTTCAACCCCGGCGGCCAACTGCGCCAATACCCCGGCTCCCCGGCGATTGCCAACTTGCTACTGCGCGCAGAAGACCGGCTGCGCTGCTTCGAGTTGCACCCGACCGACTACCGCATCCTGCAGACTTACCTCTCCACCCGCCCCAACACCTTTGTCAGCGACAAAGACGGTTTCGCCTCGCTGCGCGGCGAGTTGCCGCCGCCCTCGCGCCGCGGCGTGGTGCTGATGGACCCCAGCTACGAAATCAAGAGCGACTACGGCAAGGTCATCACCGCCGCGCGCGAAGGCTTGGAGCGCTTCAAGGACGGCGTCTTCATGGTCTGGTACCCGCAGCTGCAATTGCTGGAATCGGCCCAACTGCCCCAGCGCCTGAAGGCCGCCGCCGATGCGGGCGAAGGCGCCAAAAAGGGCTGGTTGCATGTGCGCCTGACCGTGGCGCAACAGGAAAACACCCGCGGCATCGGCATGCTGGGCAGCGGCATGTTCATCATCAACCCGCCCTTCACCCTGCACGACGAGTTGCAGGAATGCCTGCCCTATCTGGTTGAGAAGCTGGGCCTGTACGACGGCGCCAACTTCCTCCTGGAACAGCGCGCGAGCTAAACCGGCGCACGCCGTCACCGCCCTGGCCCGCCACCATGGCTGGGCCCATGAAGTGGGGGTGGCCGCGGCCAAGACAGTCACCATTTCAGGTTACGCTGCAAGCCTTCCTGACTTGGTCCTGTGGCCGCCATTCACCGCCTCATGAAGCTGAACCCGATTCTGGGCCTAAGCCCAGCCGCCCTTGCCCGCTGCGTGCCTTTTGCGCTGTTCATGCTGATGCTGGCCTTGCGCGGCTACCTGCCCAGCGGCGCGGGCGTGGACGCGCGCTGGATCTACGGCGTCTCGGTGCTGGTGGTGGGCGGCGCGCTGGTTTGGTATTGGCGCGGCTACGGTGAGTTGGCGCGGCAGAACCTGCCCAACGCACGCGAAACCTTGTTGAGCTGCGCCGTCGGCCTGCTGGTCTTCGGCCTGTGGATTCAGCTCGACGCACCCTGGATGCAGATCGGCGAGCCCACCGCCAGCTTCCTGCCCCTGGACCTGCAAGGCCAAAAGATCTGGCCCTTGATCGCCCTGCGCTTGATAGGCGCGGCCCTCCTGGTGCCCATCATGGAAGAGCTGTTCTGGCGCGCTTTCCTGATGCGCTGGATCGAGTCGCCCCAGTTCGAAACCGTGGACCCGCAGCGGGTTGGCGTCAAGGCCATCGTGCTGTCCACCTTTGTCTTCATGCTGGCCCACACCTTGTGGCTGGCGGCCATCGTGGCCGGCCTGGCCTATGCCGATCTCTACCGGCGCACCGGCAAACTCTGGACCGCCGTGATTGCGCATGCCGTCACCAACGGCGCACTGGGGATTTGGGTGGTGCAGACCGGGCAATGGCAATTCTGGTGAACCAAGGCAAGTCCTGACCCTCGGCACGCTGGAACCCGGCAAACCGCCCAGCGGCTTCATTCAGCCAGAATGCCGTCCACATTCCATGACAAGAAAGCCCCCGCGGTGAATCCCCCAAGCCAGCACACCAGCCAGTTCGGCCTGCTCAAGCAGCGCCGCTTCGCGCCTTTCTTCTGGACTCAGTTCCTCGGCGCGGCGAATGACAATATCTCCAAATTCGCGCTGACTGTGATGGTGACCTACCAGCTGCAGCTGCAGTGGTTGCCGGCGGCGCAGGCCGGGGTCGTCATCGCGGCGCTGTTCATCCTGCCCTTTGTGCTGTTCTCAGCCACCAGCGGGCAGCTGGCCGACAAGTTCGAAAAAGGCGGCCTGATGCGCCTGGTGAAAAACTTCGAGATCGCCATCATGGCCCTGGCCCTGTGGGGCTTCTGGCATGCGCAAGTGCCGCTGCTGCTGGCCTGCGTGTTCATGATGGGCATGCATTCCACCTTGTTCGGCCCGGTCAAGTTTGCCTATCTGCCGCAGCAGCTGAGCGAGCGTGAACTCACCGGCGGCAACGGCATGGTGGAGATGGGCACGTTTGTGGCCATCATCCTGGGCAATGTGCTGGGCGGCCTGCTGATTGGCCTGCCCGAGGTGGGCGCCATCGCCACCGGCCTGGCCTGCCTGGCGGTGGCCGTGGCCGGCCGCATCGCCGCGCAGTTCGTGCCTCACAGCCCCGCCACCGACCCCCAGCTGCGCATCAACTGGAACCCCTTCACCGAGACCTGGAACAACCTCAAGCTGGCCTACCAGGACAAGGTGGTATTCCGCTCGCTGGTGGGCATTTCGTGGATGTGGTTCTTCGGCGTCGTGTTCCTGGCCAACTTCCCCAGTTTTGCCAAAGAGGTGTTGCACGGCCAGAGCGCCGTGGCCTCGCTGCTGATGGTGGTGTTTTCGGTGGGCGTGGGCATTGGCGCGCTGCTGTGCGAGCTGCTCTCGCGCCGCCATGTGGAGATCGGCCTGGCGCCGCTGGGCGCGCTGGGCATGACGGTGTTTGCGGTGGACCTCTACTTCGCTTCGCGCGGCCTGCCCGCCGCGCCGCTGCTGGGCGTGGCCGAGTTCCTCAGCCTACCCGCCCATTGGCGCGTGCTGCTGGACCTGGGCATGCTGGCCTTGTCCGCCGGGCTTTACAGCGTGCCCATGTACGCGCTGATCCAGCTGCGCTCGCAACCCTCACACCGCGCCCGCATCATTGCCGCCAACAACATCCTCTTATATCGGGTCAAGTTGTTCACGGCGCAGGGCTTCAACGCAGCGCGTCCAAGCTTCGCATGAGCCACAACAACATGAACGGGCCGGACATGAACCACCACACTTCGAACGACGGAGCATCGCCATCCCAGTTCCGCCTGCTCGGTCAGCGCAGGTTCGGGCCGTTCTTCGCGACTCAACTGACTGGAGCGTTCAACGACGCGTTCCTGAAGCAATTGGTCATCCTGCTGGTAACGTTCCACGCCACCGAGTACACGACGCTGTCCGCCGGGCTGGTCGCGAACATGGCGGCCGGTTTTTTCATCCTTCCGTTCGTGCTTTTCTCGGCCTACGCTGGCCAGCTAGCCGACCGGTTCGACAAGGCCAGGGTCATCCGCGCCGTGAAGACCGCCGAGGTCGCCATCATGGTGATAGCCAGCGTAGGCTTCTACATGAAAAGCCTGCCGGTGTTGCTCTCTTCCATCTTCGCGATGGGGTGCCACTCCGCCTTCTTCGGCCCGGTCAAGTATTCGCTGCTCCCGAAGGTCCTGGCCAAGGAGGAGCTGACCGGCGGAAACGGCCTGCTGGAGATGGGCACGTTCCTCAGCATCCTCATGGGCACGCTGGCGGCTGGCGTCATTGCTGCTATGACGATCAACCCCCTATGGCTGTTCATCGCTCTCCTGGGCTTCGCTCTCCTCGGTCTCGCCTCGAGCCTCTTCATCCCGGCCACTGGCGAAGCGGCCCCTGACTTGAAGCTCCGCTTCAGCGTGGTTTCCGAGACCATCGCAACCGTGAAGATGGGCAAACGCGAAGGTGAAGGCGTCTGGAACAGTCTCCTCGCCATCTCATGGTTCTGGTTCGTTGGCGCTGTGGTCCTTTCGCAGATTCCCGCGCTTGGCAAGGACGTGCTGCAAGGGGACACCACGGTCGTGACGGTTCTGCTGGCCACGTTCTCCGTAGGCATCGCTGCGGGCTCGCTGCTGTGTGAGCGCCTGTCTGGACACAAGGTAGAGATTGGCTTGGTGCCAATTGGCTCCATCGGCTTGTCGCTCTTCACCGCAGACCTGGCCTGGTCTTGCGACCGCTTCGCTGCAGCGCTGCATGCCTCAACCTTGAACATGCCATTGAGCTGGACACAGTTCCTCGCCACCACTGGAAGCATCCGGGTACTCAGCGGCGTTACCCTGCTGGGTCTGTTCGGAGGCCTGTTCATCGTCCCGCTGTACGCCTTCGTCCAACTGCGTACAGCCCCGGCACGTCAGTCGCGCATCATAAGTTCGAATAACGTACTTAATGCGGTGGCTATGGTTATCGCCGCGGGCATGTCCGCCGGCCTGCTCGCATACGGCATCTCAATTACCGGGCTCATCTGGGTTTGCGCCGGCCTGAATGCACTGGTCGCTGCCTACATCTATCGGACGGTGCCCGAGTTCCTGTGGCGCTTTGTGAGTTGGTTCGTGGTTCACGCGATCTACCGGCTCCGAACCACCGGTACCCACAACATCCCTGAGGAAGGGCCGGCGCTCCTCACGCCCAACCACGTATCGTATGTGGATGCGCTGGTGCTGAGCGCGCTGTGCCCGCGACCAATCCGTTTCGTGATGGACGCGCGTATCTTCCGTGTTCCCGTGCTGTCTTGGCTCTTCCGCCAGGTCAACGCCATCCCCATCGCATCGGCGAAGGAGGAGCCGGAGGCCCTCGAACGTGCCATGGCGGCCGTCAACGAGGCGCTCCGCAACGGTGAGCTGGTGTGCGTCTTCCCCGAGGGCGCGCTCACCCGCGATGGTCAACTGGCTGAGTTCAAGCCCGGTGTCCGCCGGATGCTCGACACCAACGCCGTGCCGGTTATCCCAATTGGGTTGACAGGCCTGTGGGAGTCAGCCTTCGCCCGGAACCGCAAGGGCCTGGGTGCTCGCCTGGTCAGCTTGTATCCCAGGCGCCCGGTGGATGTGCACGTCGGCCTCCCGCTGCCACACGAAGTAAGCGTAGATGAGCTTCGGTCCAAGGTTCAGGGCCTGCTCTGAGCCACTCCGGCCAAGGCCCATGCGAATGGCCGATAGGCAGTACACCCAATCTGACCCTATCGGGTTTGACCTGCACCCTCCCAGCCGTACCAGCGTAATGGAGAGGAAGTCCATCAACCAGGAGAATGATGGACATGAAAAAGAGCAGATTCACTGAGGAACAAATCATTGGGTTCCTGAAGCAGGCCGAGGCCGGCATGCCGATCAAGGAGCTGTGCCGGCAAGGCGGCTTCAGCGACGCCACGTTCTACAAGTGGCGGGCCAAGTACGGCGGCATGCAGGCCACGGATGCCAAGCGACTGCGCGAGCTCGAAGGCGAGAACGCCAAGCTCAAGCGCCTGCTGGCAGAGGCCCACCTGGACATCCACGCGCTCAAGGACGTCTTCGGCGTAAAGCCCTAGCCCCGCAGGTCAGGCGCGACGCGGCGACCCAGATGATTGCCCAGCACCATCTGTCCGAACGCCGCGCGTGCCGCCTGGTGGGGCTCTCCAGAGACAGCTATCGCAACCCGCCCGTGGTCGATGAGGCCACGCAGCAACTCAGCGCCAAGATCGTCGAGATCGCACAGGTGCGGCGCCGCTTCGGCTATCGCCGCATCCATGACCTGCTGCGCCCACAGTTCCCAGGCGTCAATCACAAGCGCGTCTATCGGTTGTACAGCCAGGCGCAGTTGGCGGTGCGCAAGCGCAAGAAGATCAGACGGGCAGCCAGCGAGCGCGTTCCGCTCACCGTGCCGACCCGAGTCAATGAGGTGTGGAGCATGGACTTCGTTTCCGACAGCCTGGCCAATGGCCGGCGTATCAAGTGCCTGACTGTGGCCGACGACTTCACGCACGAGTGTGTGGACATCGCCGTGGACTACGGCATCTCGGGCCAGTACGTGACGCGGTTGCTGGACCGGGCCGCGATCTTCAGGGGCTACCCTGCGGCGGTGAGAACCGACAACGGGCCGGAGTTCACCTGCCGGGGTAACCCTCCCGTCAAACCACTGGCGCGAGAAGTAGAAATTTCTCGAAGAGAATTTCTACATGAAGAAGTCCAAGTTTTCCGACAGCCAGATCATGGATGCGCTCAAACGCGCTGAGGCAGGCTTGCCCGTTCCCGACCTATGCCGAGAGGTCGGCATCAGCACCGCCACGTTTTACAAATGGCGAGCCAAATTTGGAGGCATGGACACCTCCCTCATGGCCCGCATGAAGGAACTCGAAGAGGAGAATCGGCGCCTCAAGAAGATGTACATTGAGGAAAAGCTCAAGGCCGAGATTGCTGCGGAGTACCTTGCAAAAAAGTAACGTGGCCGTCTCGCCGCCGCGAGATGGCCAAAGAAGTGGTGGCCCAGCGTGGCACCAGCATCCGGCTGGCCTGCAACATCTTCACAGTCAGCGAGTCATGCTACCGCTACGAGGTCAAGAAGAATGACCAGGACGATCAAATCGCCGATTGGCTGATGCGGCTGACGGACAACAATCGCCACTGGGGCTTTGGCCTGTGTTACCTGTACTTGCGCAACGTCAAAGGCTTCCCATGGAATCACAAGCGCGTTTACAGGGTTTACCGGGCGTTGGAGCTGAACTTGCGCATCAAACCGCGTAAACGGCAGGTGCGGGGCAAGCCTGAGCCCTTGAGCGTGCCGCAGGCCATCAACGAAGTCTGGTCCATGGACTTCATGCACGATCAACTTGAGGACGGGCGCAGCTTCCGGTTGTTCAACGTCATTGACGACTTCAACCGAGAAGCGTTGGGCATCGAAATAGATTTCTCGCTGCCCTCAGAGCGCGTCATCCGGGCACTCAAGCAGATCATTGCTTGGCGTGGCAAACCACAGGTCATTCGTTGCGATAACGGCCCCGAGTACATCAGCGCAACCATCCAGCGTTGGGCACATGACTGGGGCATCAAACTCGACCACATCCAGCCGGGTAACCCGCAGCAAAACGCCTATGTCGAGCGCTTCAACAGGACGGTGCGCTATGAGTGGTTGTCGCAATACCTGTGGTCCGATTTGCAAGAGGCTCAGCTGTTCGCCACCCAGTGGATGTGGAAATACAATCACGACCGCCCAAATATGGCCTTGGGCGGCATCACCCCCAAGCAGCGACTGGCCAACGTTGCATGACCCTTTCTACTTCTCGATTCAATGTAAAACGGGGGGATTACCCCGGGCCTTCATCGCTTGGGCGCAAGCTCACGACGTGCGGCACATCCTCATCCAGCCAGGGCGGCCCATGCAGAACGGCTACATCGAGAGCTTCAACGGCAAGTTCCGCGACGAGTGCTTGAACGAGCACTGGTTCCAGACGCTGCCGCAGGCGCGCTCGGAGATCGCCATCTGGCGGCAGGACTACAACGAGGTGAGGCCGCACAGCAGCCTGGGTCGGATACCGCCGGCCGAGTTCGCGCAGCGCCACCGCACCAAGAACCAGGCGCCACCGGCTACACGCAACGAGATCAAGTAACCTTCAACCGGGACTTCCGCATGGCTGGTACGGCGGGAGGGGGCAGGTCAGGTTGGCGGGTGGTATCAACACTTTCGCATATGTGTGTGGTGGGAGGATCCGTTGAATGCAACAGATTCATTTAGGCTATTTCACACACGCAGGTTTATCGGCGTAGCTTGGGCATGCCAAAACACGAATTCACCGCCACCAGTTCCCTTGTATCCAGATGGGCCGATGGGTAGGAGTTGCCCCACCGAAAAAGCGGGATTACCTGTCAAGATCAACGACGGCCGGGGGTGGCGGGATTCGCCAATGTGGCACTACCCTTTAATGGTGGCTGTATATGGCGCTGGCCGCGGTAGGCGCCATGAGCGCCAATTTTTCCTTCATCGCTGTTGGTGGTATCCATCCGGTTTGGACGGAATACCAACTAGAGGAGTACCGAGGGCTCGGCAGGCGTTCAATCGAGGAGATCGAGGCGCAGATTTTGTTGTGGAATGAAATCCAGAATCACTATGAAAATATGGACTACTGAGACTTATCAAGCCGTATCAGGATACCTCGAATCGCTTGGTTTTGGGGGACCGAACGAGCAGCCGCCATCTGTGGGCATCAGCGATCCGGCGTATGCATTCGCTCGCCAAGATAGAATAATCCCCACATGGTTATGGTGAGCATCTGGAACAAGGCCCCGAAATAGATAGACGTGAAGGCAGCCTTTATCCAGCGGATCAACAGCGGTGAATTTTCCTGAATCGCCGCCTTGATATCTTCAGCAAACGTCATGGCCGCGATCGAGCTCATGGTCAAGACAAAACTCAGTACCGTAAGGTAGGCGAACATGATGCAAAGCATGCGCCGCCTGGTGAGTTCAACCGTGATCAGCTTGCCGTTGTAGAGAATCCTTGCGGTCGGCGGCGTACCAGGCATTAGCCTGTCCATATCCGGATTGTTGAAGGTGGCGACTGCCGCCAGTGCTGCGAGGTAGAAGCCTGGCAGGCTCTGAATGAAGCCCAGGACCTTATTGATTACTCCGGACGCGCCGAAAAGGTCGACGCGTCGCTCCATGGAGCCACAAAGGGCAACCAATGCGATGCTTGCCAGGAGGGGTAGCCACCAGTTCACCCACCGCACGCCCTCCGCAGGATGGCGGATGCTCAGGTAGGAGAATGGGCGGCTGAGTTCGGTAAGCACGGTCGGCTACCTATTCATCGCAGAGTTCGCGCATCGCGGTCATGATCGTTCGGTTGATTCGAATCTGTTGAGATGGTAGGTCAGTATCGAACTTAAGGCGTTCCTTGCGAACAAAGGCTGCCTCTAAGTCATTGGCGGCGAAGAGTTCTTCGCGCTGCGTGTCGTTGGCATCCTTGAAGCGGACCCGCACGGAATCGTAGCGCTCATGGGTGGATTTGGTGACGGTTCGAACCGCACTGATGACAGCGCCCAGCGTGGGATGCGCCGTAGAAACCGGCTTGATGTTGAGCGTTCGAGTGGCGACGAAGAATGAACTGCCCGCATCGATGCTGGACGGTTCTTTGCTGATCAGTTCCACGCTCTGGAGGTTGCCTCGGACCAGATCGTCGCTGAGTTTCTGGCTCTTGTGGCCCACGCACTCGAATCTGTACTTAACCGAATAGAACTTCCCCGCCTCGCCCGAGGGGTGGCGAAATTCGAAAAACGATTTGTTCCGCACATCACCGCCAGCGAGACCCATCAGTTTCCCCAGCAGCCATTCGATTAGCTTGGCCGTCACCCCCGAGCCATAAGTGACCAGCAGCAGGGCCTCGTGCGTGTCCATTGTTGAGGGCCGGATAAGCACATGAGCGGAAACATCGATGCCTTCAATGGCTTCCTTGCCTGCGTTTCGAACCCGACGATTCTCGAAATTCTTGAAGACCGGGTCAGCCAGGGCCTTGTCAGCATGATTGATCAGCAGTTGCAATTCGCACGTGGCAGGATTGAAATGGAAATCCTGAATCTGAAACAGCTCGGTTTCCGCGCGCTGGAATGCACCATGCCGTCCCTTCAAGTCCAGCTTCGAGATCAGCGTGAGCACTTCTCGCATGGAGATACAGCTCGGGGTTTCGATACCATCCGATCGAGTTTTGGCCTGAACCCGGGTGTCGTAGAAGTAAATCGTTCGTTCTCTAGTTTTCATAACCCTGAAAGTATAGTTGTGGGCAGCGTGCGCTGGTCGACGATACAATATTCCATTTGACCATCGCGCTTTGATATTTCCAGGGTGCCAATCGTCCGTTGACAGGTGAATGTTGACGGATGATTGTGTACTCTGGAACGGCCACTGAGCCGTTTTGATCTGCAGTCGTGCGGCCTCGCCACTTGTGACGACGCGAACGGCGGTTGCCATAGGATCAGCCGCCGAGGGTGGGCTCGGGCCAGAAGTTGGCACTGAAGTTGTTCAGCCCACGTGAATGCGAGTCAAGTTTGGCCAGGAACACCCGCGGGATGGCGTCAGCCCGACCACCGTCGCGGAAGTACCTTTTCACGGCGTGAAGTGCCAGCATCGTGAGGTGTTCCCAAGTGCGGTAGAGCTCCTCCCTCCGCGCCTCAGCCTGCTTTGCGGCGCTGGGCTTGCGATTAGGCGGCGGCATGCGGAAATCGGGTTGCATGTCGACGTCGTGGACAAATGTGATGCTGCCGCGGGTCCAATCGTCGTCTACAGATCGCCGCCAACGGTAGCCCACGCGTACGTTGATACGCTCATCGAGGACGTGTGGCGGTGAGACGCAGTCTTCCACTTGAAAGAGTTGGTCTTCCGTCTCTTCGGTCGCCACCCGATGTTTCATCTCGTGGATCGCAGCTACCAGATCGCTACCGGCGGAACGTGCCCTGTGATCCGTCATCGACCGCTTCTTGGCTGCCTTCGCTGCCGCATGGTCGGCCAGCGATTGCGCGTAGACTCGATATTTAGATCCGACGTAGGTGCCGCAATCCTCAAGCCGCAGCTCTATCAGTGCAGATAGACGCTCCTCGCGCATGCACTGATCGACCAAGTGCAGCAATCGAGTGACATCGACGGCCTTGATCGCCTCGCGCTCCTCGCGCGGAACATTGATCTCAATCACCTTACCTCCCTGGTTTTTTGCCCAGGATAACGCCAAAGCACAGGGGGTTATGTCGTTTCGAGGCCTGAATGAGTCTTGTACATCGAGACTCCGCCAGGAGTCATGGAAGCTCCGGCCTAGGCATGATGTCGACATGACCACCGAATCATGGGCTGGCCCCTATCTTTCAAACTCGCTCGTCGTGCTTGTGCGGGGTGGTGAGAACCCGCCCTCCTCAACTGTGCCAGGCTGCCATCCTCTGCAATAGCGGCGATGGGCGCGGTTGAGAGTAGGAGAATGAAGCGGTCTCACCATGCGCCCGCTCGGCCGGCATCTGCGCATTGCTGAGGACGCAACTTCAATTGCTTCGGTACTATAAAAATAGTGATCTGACTACCCCCGTCATTTTGGGGAGTATCAAGTTGCAAATATCGCCGCTAGAGTTCGCTCTCGGTCATCAGTTCATGAACAAAGTCATGAATTGCCATCAAAGCTGCTACGGCAGCTTTGAGATCAAGACTAGGCCCATGTCCCCATCTGGGGCGGCCTGAATAGCAAACCCGGCGCGAGCCGGCGACGCAAAGCCTCCGGTGTTGGCGGGCTCCCCTTTTATACGAGGAGCCCTCCCAAGATAGCGGGGTTGCCGGTCTGAGTTCCTCAGGTCGTCATCAAGCTCAGCGTTTGTCGGCTCGCCTTTGAATCCCTTGAGTATTCACAGAGCATGTCCATGACACAAACGTTGTACAGGCACGAGGTGATGCACGCACGCCAAACTCAATGGCTGGGCGGCACCCGCATTAGCCGTGCGCACCGCTTTACTTGGGGGCCGAAGGAAGGCCCTTGGCTCGCAATGGGCCGATCGGTGATGTTGCTGCAAAGTGAGCGACCAAAGGCTGACGGAGATATGGCGTTGCCCACTGCCCCAACTTGGGCACAACGCCGCCGACCTCTTGCACCGGTGAGGTTTCTTTGATTCAGTCTCACCAGCGACAACGGCCAATGGTGCGCCATCCTGACCTCTTGCGGTTGAAGAGTCGAGCAGCGACAAGCTCAGGTGGAACTGGGTATCAATCGTTGGCGGGCGAAATTGCCAGCCAAGAGATGGCTCTGCTAAATTGACCTGCCCCCTCCTAAGGGCATCTCAATACGCAATGGCATGGCTTCGTCTCAAATGCGCCAACGTGTTGACCGATCGTCCCAGAATCGAAGGCGATCAAGATAGTTCGTTCCAAGTGAGACGTAGTAAGCAATATGTTGGGCATCCGAGCGCAGCGGTGCTCTCCATTGGGGTGTTGGCTCTTCTTCTAGGGCTCAGCCGCAATGCCTACGGTCAAGGCTTGGCTTCTTTGGCAGGTACCGTGGATGAAGGACTTCGCCGCCAAGCCCAGAGAGATCGTGCGCAGCAAGAATCAACCCTCCCGCGCGCTGACAACTTGAAGCAGGCTCGTCCCGGCGCCCAGGCGCCGGAACTGCCCAAAGAAACCCCATGCTTCCAGATTCAGGATATTGCGATCTTGGGTGGGGACGCCGTGCGCTTTCGTTGGCTGCAGTCCTATGCGCAGCAGTTTGAGCAACAGTGCATTGGTGCGCAAGGGATTGCCGTCATAGCGGCTTACCTGGACGGATTGCTCATCGGCGAAGGCTGGGTGACCAGTCGGGTCGGTGTGGGTCAGCAGGACATGAGCCAAGGGCGACTGGCCTTTGAGTTGTACGTCGGACGCATTGAGCAAGTGCAGATGCTACGCGCCGCCCCTCAATCAGCCCAGCCACAAGCAGACCGCGAATGGGGAACATGGCGCAACGCTTTCCCGTTGGCGGCTGGTGACCGTCTCAATGCCCGAGACCTCGAGCAAGGCATTGAGCAGATGAAGCGCCTTCCCAGTCAGGATGTCAAAACCTCCCTGAGTCCGGGGAGCAAACCTGAGACCAGCGTGCTGACGATTGTTCGCCAAAGTGGCGACTGGCAGGAGCGCTTGCGCGGCGGGTTCTCTTTAGATAACTCGGGCGGGCCGACCTTGGGTCGCGCGCAAGTGGCGGCCAACTTGGCCCTGGACAACCCGTTCGGGTGGAACGATCTTGTCAGCGTCAATGTCAACAGCAATCTTGAGCGGCTCAGTCCTGAACACAGGTCACAAGGGCTGTCGATCGCGTACAGCGTGCCTTGGGGATACGACACCTTCAGCATCAACCTCAACCACAGCCGGTTTGCCCAGCGCGTGCAACTCACGAGCACGACGATCCTCTCCAGTGGCGTCTCGGACAGCGGAGAGCTGCGTTGGCAACGTGTTCTTTTGCGTGGCGAGGCCAGCAAAGTGGGGCTCACTGTGGCGCTTTCCAGTCGCCAGTCGCAAGGATTTTTGGAAGACATCGCGCTGGAGACGCAGCGCCGCCGGACACGTTTTTTTGAAAGCGGCCTGAGCTTCAAGCGCATCCTTGGCCAGCACGGGACCTTGGAGGGTGAGGCAGCCTACAAGCGAGGCGTTTCTTGGCTGGGGGCCGAGGAGGATCTCGCCCAAGATCCATTGAACCCCGGTGGAGTACCGACGCTGCGCCCGCACTTGTGGTTGACGGGCTTGACGCTCAACCTGCCGCTTTCCGAATCTCGGGACTGGCAGTGGAGCAGTCAATGGCGCGCGCAGTTTGGCGGCCGCCTGAGCCTGAGCGCAGACCAGATCGCCATTGGTGGGCGCAGCAGTGTTCGGGGCTTTGATGGCGACGCGGTCTTGATGGCTGAGAGCGGCTGGACCTGGCGCAATGAGCTGTCTCGCGCATTTCGTTTAAGTGAGGTGGAGGGCTCGGTTTATATCGGCGCAGATGCCGGCAAGGTTTGGGGGCCCAGTGCCACTCACCTGCCCGGTCATCACTTGGCTGGCTTGACGCTGGGCACGCGCAGCAAATTCAAGTCTTGGCCTGCCCTGCTTTTGGACATCGCTGCAGGAGCACCCCTGTACAGGCCTGAAGGCTTCAAAACAGCCCGTGCCAGCCTGTATTTGAGCGCCAGTTGCGCTCTTTGACTCCCATTCGTTTCGAGCTGAAGCCCCATGAACAAGAAGTGTTTTCGTATTGTCTTCAATCGCCATCGTCAGCAACTCATGGCGGTGCAAGAGGTGGCCAGCAGCTCGGGCGGAGGCGGCAGCGCTGGCGCGACGGGGCAAACCCGAGGTGCGGGTGCGCAGGGCGGCCCCGCTAGGCCGTGGCAAACAGTTGCGTTCGCAGCCTTGTGCACCATAGGCTTGACCTTATGGGTCTCCCCACAGAGCTGGGCTCAAGGCATCCAATCGGCACCGACCTCCGCGAGCACGGGGGTAAAAGCGCGACCCATTGTTGACGCAGCGGCCAATGGCGTACCGGTGGTGCACATTGTCGCGCCGAGCACAGCGGGCGTTAGCCGCAATCAATTTAGTCACTTCAACGTTGACGCGCAGGGCTTGATTCTGAATAACAGTTCAAGCGCTGTGCAGCCTCAGCTGGGGGGCTGGATTGCGGCCAATCCACAACTGGGCTATGTGCCAGCCCGTGTCATCGTCAATGAGGTACTCGGCACTCAGGCCAGCCAACTCAAAGGCGTCATCGAAGTCGCCGGCCGCCGAGCGGACATCGTCATCAGCAATCCCAACGGGCTGCTTGTCGATGGCTTGGGCTTCACCAACGCAGGCAGAGCCACACTGACGACAGGGCTCCCCACCTACGCTGCACAGGGCGGGCTGCAAGGGTTTGATGTGCAGCAGGGCCAACTGCAGATTGCCAGCGGCGGCCTCAATGCTGCGCAACTTGAACAACTGGATCTTTTTGCGCGCAATTTGCGGGTCGAGGGCGAGGTTTGGGCGCAGGCGCTTCAAGTGGTGAGCGGCGTCAACTCGATCAGCTATGCGCGACCCGGCCAATTGCCGACGGTGGAGTCGCAGGCCAATGCCGGCACTCAGAGCTCGACAAGCGCCCCCAGCTTTGCAATCGATATCAAAGACCTGGGAGGCATGTACGCGCGCCAGATCTATCTGGTCTCGACTGAACGCGGCCTGGGCGTCAATTCCACAGGACGACTCGCCGCGCTGCAAGGGGACTTGCGCCTGAGCAGCAGCGGCCATTTGACCCTCAAAGACGCCTACGCCAGTCAGGCCATGCGACTGGACAGCGCAAGCGACATGCACCTGTCTGGCCTGATTCAGACTGCTCCCACTGTCAATGCGACAGCGCCTGGCGACCTGGCCCTGAGTACCGCTGGCGATTTGACCGTCACTGGGCGTGTGGAGAGTGCGGGCGGCCTGCAAGTGAGCAGTGCCGGCTTGGATCAGCGTGGGACCCTGGTTCAGCATGGGTCGAGCTCAGCGCTGGACCTCCGAGTCAAGGGCTTGGCGCACACCAGCGGGCTCATCGCCAGTGCCGGCGACCTTCAGTTGAACGCTCAAGAGTTGATCGATAACGCAGGTCAATGGCAGGCGCAAGGCCAGCTGAACTTGAGCGCTCAACAACTGAACTTGACGCAAACGCAGCTCACCAGCGGTGCCGCGACACATTTGAATGCCAATGGCGGTGCACTGGTCGCAAGTGATACACGCAGCAACAGCCTAGACCTCCAACTGAGTGCCGGCACTGAACTCAGCAACACGCGGGGACTCTGGTTGGCTCAGCATGATGTCAACGTGCAAGGCGCCAACATCTCGAATCGAGATGGCACCTTCCTTGCCAATGGTCAGCTCTTGATCAGCAGTCCTGGTGTGGTGGACAACACTGGTGGCAAGCTGCTGGGCGCCAGTGCCTTGCAGCTCCAAGCATCAGGCCTGATCAATAACGCCAGCAGTACCAATCCCGCGTTGATCGCCAGCGACCAGACCAGTTCCATCCAAGCGGCGGTATTGGGCAACCGGGGCGGTGTGATATCAGGCAAGAGCGTTCTGGACATCGATGCACGCGGCCAGGTGTTGAACAATGGTTCCGGACTCTTGGTTTCTGACGGCCAACTCTCTCTCAAAGCAGGAGACCTTCAGTCCGACCATGGGCAAATCGTCTCGCGCGGTAAAGAGGGAGGCACGCTCGACATCAGCGCTCGCAGCCTGGTCAACGACCATGCCTGGATCAGCGCCGCCGGTGCGGCCGTCCTCAATTTGGACAACACCTTCAGCAACGCTGCGGGAACTTTAAGTGCGGGTGCCAGTGGCTTGACGCTGAAGACCGCGACCTTGCAAAACGATGCAGGCGTGATTCACAGTGCAGGCGGCTTACAGCTGAGTGCCTCCACGCTGAACAACCTCAATGGGGCGCAGATCGCCGCCGAAGGCTTGGGGCAGATTCAGACGCTTAACTTGAACAACCAAGCCAGTTTGGTGAGTGCAGCTGGCCTGACGCTTCAGGCCAACGTACTGACGAACACAGGCGGCAGCATTTCATCTCAGGGGGACTTGGTGCTCTCGGCCCAGTCAGTGAGCAACCAAGCAGACATCATCGGTAAGGGCGGCGGCAATATCGGCAGCAAGGGCGCCACCATCAGCAGCGCAAAGGCGCTGAGCATCACTGCTTCAAGTCTCACCAACCGTGCGGAGATCGCTTCAGGGCAAGGTCTGAGCATCACCACCGGCTCGCTCGACAACACGCAAGGTCGTCTCAGCGCTCAAGGGGATCTAAGCCTGCACGCGGCGCAGGTCAACAACCAAGCTGGCCGAATCCTCAGCAACGCCTCAATCGAAGTGCGTGCAGATGGCGATTTGAGCAATTCCTTGGATCGTCCCCTGAACAATGCGCAGGGCATTGTGAGCGCTGCGAGTCAACTCGCGATCGTCAGCGCAGGAGGCGTGAACAACGCACAAGGTCAGTTGCTGAGCGGCCAAAGCCTAAATGTGCACGCCAGCGACCTGGACAACAGCGCCGGTCAAGTCGCTTCAGCTAACACCGTCCTTGAACTCAACAAGCGCGCTGGCACGCCCGGTGCCCTGATCAATAAGTCAGGCCAGGTTATCGGCAGTCAGACCTTGACGCTTTCGGCTGCCCAAATCGACAACCGAGCAGGAAAACTGCTCACAGGCGGCGACCTGACTCTAGACACCCGAGGCAAAGAGTTTCTGAACCAGGCGGGTCAGGTGTCCGCTGGCGGCAAGCTCAGCCTTGCGGCGGACGTGCTGGACAACAGCCAAGGGCAACTTCTCGGTGCGCAACAGATCGACCTGCGCGCGACAGATGTCAACAACACCGCAGGCGAGATCTCCAGCAAGTCGGGCCGTGCGACCTTGTCGCTGGCCGGCTTGAACAATGGTCAGAACAATGGCAAGCAGGGCCTGATCAGCAGCCAAGGTGAGTTGCAGCTGAACAGCAGCGGCACTCTGGTGAATGCCGGCACCCTGAGCAGTGATGCCAACACCACGGTCAACGCGCAAACTTTGGATCACAGTGGCCTGCTGCAAAGCGGCGGCACCTTGCGCCTGAACGTGGAACAAGGCTTGAGCAGCACGGCGGGTCGCATCATCAGCGCCGGCGATACCGAACTCAGCGCCGGCAGCTTCAGCCAAAGCCGTGGTGCAGTCATGGCCAGCGGCGCAGCACTCACGACAAGCATTGCAGGCACTCTGAGCAACACCGGCGCTAGCGTCATGCAGTCCGAGGGGCCGCTGGGTGTGGCCGCCCAAACTCTCATCAATGACAGCGGGACCATCGCTAGCAACGCTGAACTGAGGCTCCTCAGCGCGGACCAGCTCAGCAACTTGAGTGGTCGCGTGCAGTCGCGGGGCCAGTCCGAGCTCCAGGTCGGTAGTTTCAACAACAGCGGCGCGATCACCTCGGGTCAAGGCTTGACGCTGGACGTAACGGACCGCAGTGCCAAGAATCAAAACACCGGTGGGCAAATTGTCTCGACCGGTGCGCTTGTGCTGCAAGCCGGGGCGCTCGACAACTCGGGCGGCCAAGTGGGGAGCAGTGCTGGCACGGCTCGCGTGGAATTGAGCCGCTTGATCAATGGCGAGTTGCCCACCTTGAGTGGCTTTGGCGCCGTCACGGGAGTCAACACAGGAGCCAGCGGAGCGAAAAGCGGCACCAAGGGTTTAATCAGCAGCCATGGCGATTTGCAGCTCAGCGTGAGTGGCGAGCTGCTGAACGCAGGCACCTTGAGCAGTGATGCCGCGACCACGGTGAGTGCGCAAACCCTGGAGCACAGCGGTGTGCTGCAGAGCGGCACTCACTTGAGGCTGAACGTAGCGCAAGCCCTCAAAAACTCGGCCGGACGCATCATCAGCGCGGGCGACATCGACCTCGTCGCGGGGCGATTGACCCAAAGCGGTGGAGCTCTGCTGGCCAGTGGAGCGGCGCTCACCACCCACGTTGCCGGAGCACTGAGCAACACGGAGGCAAGCGTCATCCAGTCTCAGGGTCCCCTGAGTGTGACGACTCAAGCCCTCAGCAATGACGGGGGCACCATCGTCAGCAACGCGGCGTTGAACCTGAGCAGTACTGGGCACCTCAGCAATTCGAGCGGCAGCGTCCAGGCACGAGGCCCCGCGCAACTGACGGTTGGCAGCTTCAACAACAGCGGTGCGATCACCTCGGGTCAAAGCTTGACCCTTGAAGCTACGGACAGTGCCGCCAAGAATCAAAGCACTGGCGCTAAAGGCTTGATCAGCAGCCAGGGTGAGTTGCAGATCAGTAGCCACGGTGCTCTGCTCAATGAGGGCACTCTGAACAGCGATGCCAAGGCCGTCATCAAAGCGCAAACCTTGGATCACAGCGGCCTGTTGCAAAGCGGCAGCACCCTGAAGCTGGATGTGGCCCAAGCCTTGAGCAACAGCGCCGGCCGTATTCTCAGTGCGGGTGATAGCGACATCAGTGCAGGCAGCTTTGCGCAAAGCCGCGGCGCCGCTTTGGTCAGCGGTGCGGCGCTCGCCACCAATATCTCCGGAGCCTTGAGCAACACAGGCGCGAGTGCCATCCAGGCCCAGGGGCCGTTGCGAGTGACGGCGCAGACCGTAAGCAATGATGGCGGTGCCATTGCTACTGAGGGCAATTTGTTCCTGAGCAGTGCGGGTCAACTCAGTAACCTGAGCGGCAGTGTGCAAGCACGTGGCCAGGCGGAACTGACGGTTGGCAGCTTCAACAACAGCGGCGCGATCAGCGCGGCACAAAGGTTGACCCTGGAGGCAACTGACACAGCCGCGAGGAATCAAAACATCGGCGGCAAAATCGTCTCGGCCGGCGCACTTCAGTTGCAAGCCGGTGTTCTCGACAATACAGCCGGTCAGATCGGCAGCAGTGGCGGCGCGGCCAGCTTGACGCTCAGCCGCCTGAACAACGGAGTCAGCAGCGGCATCAAGAACGGCAGCGCGGGCCTGATCAGCAGCCATGGTGACTTGAATCTGAGCAGCGGTGAGTTGCTCAATGCAGGCACCCTGAATAGTGATGCCAAGGCCGTGGTCAAGGCCTCCGTTCTTCAAAACAGCGGTGTGTTGCAAAGTGGGGCGGCGCTGAACCTGGACGTCGCGCAAGCCCTGAACAACTCCGGCGGAAGCATCATCAGTGCGGGGAATACGGCGCTGATCGCCGGGCAACTCAGCAACTTGAATGGCCGCTTGCAGGCAGGGGGGCAGGCCGCGATCAAAGTCAGCAGTTTCAACAACAGCGGCACGATCAGTGCGGGTCAAAGCCTGAACCTAGAGGCAACAGACCTCAGTGCGAAGAATCTCAACATCGGCGGCCAAATTGTGTCGACCGGGACGCTCCTGCTGCAAGGCGGAGCGCTCGACAACTCGGGCGGTCAAATCGGCAGCAGTTCTGGAACGGCAAGCCTGACACTGACTGGCTTGAATAACGGTATCAATATCGGCAACAACAGCGGCAGCACTAACAAAGTCACCCAGGGCTTGATCAGCAGTCACGGTGACTTGCAACTGATCAGCACCGGTGAGCTGATCAATGCGGGCACGTTGAGCAGCGACGCGAAGGCCACAGTCAAGGCACAAACCTTGGATCTCAGCGGCGTGGTGCAAAGCGGCAGTGCGCTGAGCCTGAATGTGGCGCAAGCCTTGGACAGTACCGGCGGGCGCATCCTCAGCGTGGGTGACACGGAACTCAGCGCTGGCACCTTGAATCAAAGTCAGGGTGCGGTGCTTGCCAGCGGTGGCGCGCTCAGCGCAAGCGTGGCGCGCTCATTGAGCAACACCGGCTTGAGTGCCATCCAGGCCAAGGGGCCGCTGGCGGTGAGCGCGCAAAGCTTGAGTAACGACGGCTCGATCGCCACCGAAGGCCGCTTGACCCTCAGTAGCACGGGTCAACTCAGCAACTTGGGGGGACGCGTGCAGGCGGGTGGACAGGCGGAGCTCAAGGTCGGCAGCTTCAGCAACAGCGGTTCGATCAGTGCGGCGCAAAACCTGACCCTCCAAGCGACTGAGATCAGCGCGAAGAATCAAAACATCGGTGGCCAAATCGTCTCGACCGGTGCCCTTGTGCTTCAAGCCGGGGCGCTCGACAACTCGGGCGGGCAAATTGGCAGCAGCGCCGGTTCGGCCGACTTGGCGCTGACGGGCTTGAAAAATGGCCTGAACAAGGGCATCCGGGGCCTCATCAGCAGTCATGGCGACTTGCAACTGATCAGCACAGGTGAGCTGCTCAATGCGGGCACCGTGAGCAGTGATGCCAACACCACGGTCAAAGCACAAACCTTGGATCACAGCGGCGTCTTGCAAAGCGGCAGTTCACTGAGCCTGAGCGTGACGAACGCCGTGAACAGCACGGGCGGGCGCATCCTCAGTGTTGGAGACACCGAACTCACAGCGGGCAGTCTTGCCCAGAGCCGGGGTGCGGTCCTGGCCAGCGGTGCTGCGCTCACGGCAAGCGTTGCAGGATCCCTGAGCAACACCGGTGCGAGTGCGATCCAGGCCAAAGGGCCTATGACGGTGAGCGCGCAAACCTTGAGTAACGACAGCGCCATCGTCACCGAAGGGCACTTGTTCCTCAGCAGTGTCGGTCAGCTCAGCAATCTGGCCGGACCTAACCAGACAGGCCGTATCCAGGCGGGAGGCAAGGCCGAGCTCCAAGTCGCAAGCTTCAGCAACAGTGGCGTCATCAACGCAGCTCAAACCCTGAGCCTCGAAGCCAGGGACCTCAGCGCCAAGAATCAAAACATTGGCGGTCAAATCGTCTCGACCGGTGCACTGCTTGTGCAAGCCGGTGCGCTCGATAACTCCGGCGGTCAAATTGGCAGCAGTGGCGGCGCGGCAAGCTTGACGCTGACGGGCTTGAACAACGGCATCAACAACAAGGTCTTGGGCTTGATCAGCAGTCATGGTGATTTGCAACTGATCACTTCCGGTGACGTGCTCAACGCCGGCACCTTGAGCAGCGACGCCAAAGCGACGATCAAAGCGC
The DNA here is from genome assembly GCF_001477625.1 of Paucibacter sp. KCTC 42545. Lineage (NCBI taxonomy): Bacteria > Pseudomonadati > Pseudomonadota > Betaproteobacteria > Burkholderiales > Sphaerotilaceae > Roseateles > Paucibacter sp. KCTC 42545. Next base: position 4,570,952 of record NZ_CP013692.1, on the reverse strand, counting down.
AACACTTGGATCACAGCGGCCTGTTGCAAAGCGGCGGTGCCTTGAACCTGACTGTGTCGCAAGCCCTGAATAGCGTGGGGGGGCGCATCGTCAGCGGGGGCGATGCCGAAGTCAGCGCAGACCGTCTCACCCAAAGTCATGGCGCCGTTCTGGCCAGCGGTGCAGCGCTCACCACCACCATTGCCGGATCGCTGAGCAATTCCGGCTCGAGCGCCATCCAGGCCCAGGGGCCGTTGAAGCTGAGCACGCAGACCCTGAGTAATGAGGGGGCCACCATCGCCACGGCTGGCAGCCTGACCCTGAACAACGCCGGTCAACTCAGCAATCTGGGCGGCACCGTGCAGGCCGGGGGGCAAGCCGAACTCAAGGTCAGCAGCTTCAACAACAGCGGAGCGATCGGTGCAGGTCTTGGCCTGACCCTAGAAGCAACGGACTTGAGCGCCAAGCACCAGAACATCGGCGGTCAAATTGTTTCTGCGGGCGCTCTGCAGTTGCAAGCGGGGGCGCTCGACAACACGGGCGGCCAAATCGGCAGTAGCGCCAGCAGCGCGCAATTGAACCTGAGTTCACTGAACAACAGCCAGGGCAAGTTGTTGGGTACGACCGGTTTGACCTTGACCGCCAGCGGGGAGGTCACCAACACCCAAGGTCTCATTGCTAGCAATCAGGCGCTCAAACTGCATGCGCGCGACTTCACGAACGCGCAAGGCACTGTGCAGGCGCTAGGCACCGCGATGCTGAGTGTTGACAGCAGTTTGAACAATGACCGCGGCGTGCTGACCGCTGCCGGCACGGCCGAGCTGAGCGCCCAAACCTTGAGCAACCGCCGAGGTGTCATTGCCAGCCAAGCCGACCTGCGCGCCATCGCCACGGACCTGCAGAACCTTGGCGGGCAAATCAGCGCTCTAGGGGCGGTGAAACTCGACACCCAGACCCTGAATAACAGCACCGACACCAGCCAAGCTGTGCTGCAGCCCGGCGACTTCGCCGGCGGTCAAATCATCGGCGGCCCCTTGGAGTTGACCGGCCAGATCAACAATCAAGGCGGCCGTTTGATCAGCCGTGCTGATGTGCGCATCAACAGCGCCGGACAGCGCCTGGTCAATGACGGCGGCATCATTCAGGCGCAGGGCAGTTTGGCAGTTCAGTCCGCAGATTTGAGCAATGTGGGCGGCCGTGTTCTGAGTGCCAAGTCGACACAGATCACCGCGGGGGATGTGGACAATTCCGGTGGAGAAATCAGTGCCTCAGCCGGTTCAGTCAATCTTCGTGCGAAAGCCTTGAATAACGGAGAACTCGTCGGTCAAGCGCGGAGCCAAGGGGGTAGCCAAGGCGGCGTGATCTACGCTCAAAACACCGATTCACCTTCATCGGCCACGCTCACCCTGACGGTCAACTCGCTGCAAAACAAAGGCAGTGTTGCTGCCCTTGGAGGACTGAGTCTCACCGCAGACCACGTCGACAACCAAGGCATGCTGCAAAGTGGCGCCGACGCGGCCCTGCAGGTGAGTGGTGCTTTGAACAATGTGGGCGGCAAACTCGTCGCCGCAAATCAGTTCCGCGTGAGCGCCGGCAGTCTGAGCCAAAGCGCGGGCGCCGTTCTGCAATCTGGCGCAGACACCCATTTAGATATTCGCGATGGGGTCTCCAACAGCGGCAGCAGCATCGGGGCTGGCGGCAATCTGGTGCTCAAGGCAGCCTCGTTCACCCAAGACAGTAGAGCTCAACAGACCGCCAGCTTGGCCAGTGCGGGCCAAGCCACGCTCACGCTGAGCGGCGCTTTGAACAACCAGGTCGGCAGCAGCATTGCCGCAATGGGTGAACTCGGCGTGACTGCTGATCGCATGGACAACGCTGGCAGTATCGCCAGCCATGCGGCGCTGAGCCTGAGCGCTAGCGGACCAATCCAAAACAGTGGCACTGTGGCAGCCGATCAAAGCCTCAGCATCTTGGGCGGCGGCTTGCAAAACACGGGCCTGATCAGCGCGCAGCAAAACCTCAAGCTGGACGTTCAGGACGGTGCCGCACATGCGGCGGGCGCCCTGGTGAACCATGCCGGCCGCATCGTTGCGGGTGGGGAGTTGCAGGCACGTGCGGGCTCGGTGGACAACAGCTTGGGCCAATGGGTCAGCGTGGGCGCGATGCAGATCAGCGCGTCCTCCATGAATAATGTCCAGGGCAAGTTGAGCAGCCAAGGTGCGTTGAGCGTGAATGCCGAGGCCATCGACAACACCCAAGGTCAACTGGGGGCCAATCAATCGCTGTTGTTGAACGCGCAAAGTCTTCAAAACAAGAGCGGCCTGCTCAGCAGCGGTGCAGCGTTGACGCTGAACCTCACGCAAGACCTGAGCAATGACGCCGGCACCATCCACAGCGCGCAAAACGCTGATCTGACGCTGGGCAGTCTTCGTACCAATGTGGGCGGTGTGATTGCCAGCAACGCTGGACTGACCGTGCAAAGCAGCGACACAGCTGCCGGACGCGTCAATAACGCGCAAGGCCTGCTGCAAGCCAAAACATCCTTGACGCTGAGCTCGCAAAGCCTCTTCAACGACCAAGGCCGTATCCTCGGTGGTGAGGCTTTGACGGTCACTGCAGCACAACTCAGCAATGGCACCGGCGTCATGAACACCGCTGGCGATGCGAGCGTCTTGACGCTGAACAGCCAAGATTTGAGCGTCGCGCTGGGTGGCCAACTGGTCAGCGGCGGTGCACTCAAGGTCAACGCTCAGCACAGCCTGATCAACGCGGGTGACATCGCCAGTGCGCAAGAGATGCTCATCAGCAGTCCGACGTTGCTGAATTCGGGTCGAGTGCAGAGTGGAGCAGGCCTCAGCTTCACCGGGCAGGAAATGCAAAACCTGGGCGGCCAGATCCTGGCCCAGGGTCGGCTGAACATCGATGCGCAAAACCTCAGCCAAACGCGTCAAGCCTTGCTGCAGTCAGGAGGCATTGCGACGGTTCATGTGAGCGCAGCTCTCAGCAACCAAGATGGCAGCAAGCTCCAGACGCAAGGCGCGCTGGACCTGTCCGCTGCCAGCGTCGACAACAGCGGCGGCGCCCTGGCCAGCTTGGCTGATCTCAAGATCAAGACGGAGGGCCTTTTCCAGAATGCTGGCGGCACGGTTCAAGCCGTGGAGGCGCTCAGCCTAGAGTCAGGCAGTCTGGACAACCGTAGCGGCAGCATCAGCAGTCGCGCCAATGTTCGCTTGAACACTGGCTCGGGAAGCGTGAACAACCAGGGCGGCAAAGTCGTCGCTGGGGGCTCGTTGAGTGCCCAGGCCGGCGAGTTGGACAACAGCGGCGGCAGCATCGCCAGTGCCGAGCAATTGCAAGTGAGTGCCACAACCCTCACCAATGGTGTGTTGGGCAATGTCGCGGGCAGTTTGCAAAGTCTCAAAGCGGCCACACTCCATGCGACGGCGTTCAAGAATGCGGGCGGACGGGTCATCGCTGACGGAGCGCTGGAGGTGAGCGCACAAAACCTGGACAACACGGGCGGTCAGATTGGCAGTTCTTATGCAGGTTTGAACCTGACCGTGAGCGCAGATTTGAACAATCAGCGCGGTCAGATCGCGAGTGCCCAGGCGGCCCAACTCAATCTGGGCAGCCTCAGCAACAACCAGTCCGGCAGTATCAACAGCTTGGGCGCATTGACGCTGAATGCGACCGGCATGCTCAACACCGCCTCAGGCAAGGTGGGCGCGGTGGGCGACCTGCGGGTCAGCAGCCAAGCCCTGGACAACACCCAGGGGCAAATCGGCAGCAGTCAAGGTCAGGTGCTGATCGACACCCAAGGTCAGAGTTTGCTGAATGACGGCGGGCAGATCCTGGCCGCAAACGTCTTGACGATTCGCAGTGGCACCTTGAGCAATCAACAGCATCTTCCCAGTGCCAAAGCGGGCGTACTGCGCGCCAGCACGATTGATATCGTGAGCACGGATTTCAGCAACGCGGGCGGGCTCACTGCTGCGGTCGGGACGGCTGCCAGTGCAGCCGCTGGCGTGCTCAGCATCCAAGCCCAGCAGGTGAACAACGCGGGCGGCTTGCTGCAGTCCAGCGGCAGCATGAGGCTGATCGCTGAGTCCTTGAACAATACGTTGACCAATACATCAAACAACGGAGGAAGCAGCGCCTCCGGCGGTCTGATCTCTGCAGGCGACATGACGCTCAACGTCAGCCAGTCCTTCAACAACCAAGGCGGCTACGTTGGGGCCGGTGGCGCTTTAGCGGTCAATGTGGGCCAGGTCTTGGACAACAGCCATGAAGGCGCCATCCTGGCCAGTGGAGCCGCCGCGGCGAAGATCAATGCCCATGAGTTGGACAACTCGGCCGGTGGCCGCATTGCCACGCACGGCAACCTGGACTTGACGGTCGCCGGCACGATCAACAACACAGGGGGACAACTTGCGAGTGATGGCACGCTGAGTGTCTCGGCAGATGCTTTGATCAACCGGGCGTCAGGGGCCGTTACCAGCGGCGCCGCAGGCGCCGGCAGAGCGGCCATCTTGAGTGGCAGTGAGGGCCAAGCTGGCACGATCTCCGCCCAGATCGTGAATCTGGGAAGTCAGGACCAGGCGCTGCGAAGTTTTGATAACACCGGCGGCAAGGTCACGGCCAATCTGGACTTGCAGGCGAACGCGCAAAACCTCATCAACGATGCGGGCCTCTTGCAGGCTCAAAACGCCTTGACGCTCAACGCGCCCACGCTCAGCAACGCGGGTGGAACGGTGATTGCCAATCAGGCACTGACCATCAACACCCAAAGCCAGAGCTTGGCCGGAAGCCTGGTCAGCGCCAGTGACCTGACCCTGAACATCAGCGGGGATTACAACAACACCTCCAACGTCAGCGCTTCTCGCAACCTCACGCTCAACGCGACCCACATCACCAATAGCGGCACGCTGCATGCTGCACAAGACCTGACGCTCAGTACCCTCGACGCCACAACAGGGCGTTTGACCAACACCGGAGAAATCAGCGCCGGACGCAACACCGTGCTGACGGCAGGCGAGTTCAACAATTCGGGCGTTGTTGATGCATCCACGGGAGATACACGCATCACGGCCGCGACCTTCAGCAACAAGGGGGCGGTTTATGGCACGGGACTGCTGATTCGCGCATCCCAGAGCTTGACCAACGAAGGCACAGGCGCGCTCATGTCGCGGGGCGACATGCAACTCCATGCGCCCAGCATTCAAAACAATCGCGGCGCCTTGATTTATGCCGACGGAAATTTGACGTTCGGTGACGGCGGCGCGCAGACCCTGAGCAACTCAGCCAGTCGGATCGAAGCGGGTGGCCATATCAACTTCAACAACACGGCGGTGAGCAACCTGAACGTGGGCTTGCAGACCGGGACTCGCACCTACACAGAAGCCGTCAACCTGACCTTCATCAGCAGCAGTGACGGCATGGATCTGTGCGGCCAAACCTGGTGCGACACCTCGACCATGCGGCTGTCCTTGGGTGACAACGGTCAAAACCATCGCATCAGCGGCTGGGTCCTGCCCAGCAAGCAATACCCCTTCATTGATGACATCAACGCGGTGGCCAACGGTTGGCGTTTCATCACAACGGACAGCTGGGGCTACGAGTGCTACCGGGACAATGAATGCACCAAGGTCTACAACTACGACGCGAACAACCCAATCTGGGCGCGCCTCAAAGTTGCGGCCCCGACTGATCTTGTGACTCCCGCCATGCCGTCGGATCGGCAACTGGACGGATGCACCTTGTCCGACAATGATGGCGGCAACGTCAAGGACACCACCGGTGCGTGCGGCACCTACTGGACGGCACTGGAGAACTACCACTCTGCGTTTCAGGCGCGCTACGACCAGTTGGGCTCGGCCATCTATGCGTACAACGAAGATCTGGCTCGACGCAATGACCACAATTGGGTAGAACGCAAAGTCACCCAGCAGACCATCACGGAAACCGTGGTGCAAGACCCGGGCGTGCAGGGGCAAATCCTGGCCGGCGGCAACATCGTGCTCAATGGGGGCAGCCTGCTCAACAGCAGCAGCCGCGTGGTGGCCGGTGGAGCCATCACCGGCAACGTAGAAAGTATCGTCAATCAAGGCGTGCAAGGCTCCAAGACTGTCGCCAGCAGCGGGACGGCTCAAGCGCTTTACACCGACTTCTGGGGTGGCGGTAAGCACTCAGGGATTAAGTCGGCGAGTGATGTCACCGCCTACAGCGATCCGGGTACGACCACGACTTCCAGCGTGATGAGCTACACCTATACGGAACTGGGTGGCGCTGCAGTCAACCAAGTCGTCGGAAAAGGCCTTGCCAAGGCCAATGACTCCCGAGCAGAGCTCGCTGGTGCGGTTCAGTCCCAAGTGCGAACCGAAGCTGTCGATGGGGGCAACACCGAGGTGCGCGGTGTCACGCAGGCCCAGGTCGCGGCGGCGGCAGCCGCCGCAGTCCTTGAAGGGGCCAGTCAACGCGCTGCGACGCATCAGAGCCAAGTGAGTGGCTTGAACGCCAGCGCTCAAGTGGGTGTTGCAGGGGCTGCCGGTCCGGCGTCCTTGCAGCAAGCTCAACTCTCGGCCAGTGGCAGTGCTTCGGGGCAAGGTCCGGGGGCGCCATCGACGGCAAAACTCGACAAGGGCACTCAAGGCCCCGATCTGACTGTTCCTGCCATTCGCCCTGTGGGTCCCAACAGTCCAGATCAACCCGGCTTGGCCGATCAAACCGTGGCCCCCGTGCGCCCAGTGAGGCCTGATCACCCCGAGTTGCCCGATGGCACGGTGAACCCCACACGACCCGGACTCGCAGATCGGCCCGAGCCTTCTGTGCAGCCTGTGCGGCCCGGGTTCCCTGATCACGCTAAAACACCGGTCCAGCCCGTTCGCCCAACGCAGCCGAACACACCGGCAAACATCGCTCAGCCCGAGCAACAGGCCAGCTCCGTCTCGGCGAACCTGGCAGCTCTCAATAGCGATAAGCGAGCGACTGTTGGCGCATCGGATGCTTCTGCGCCCGGTCGTACGACCACGGTGGGCGCAAACAAGCCTCAAGACATTCAACTGCTCCGCCTGCCCGGTACTTTAGAGCGTGCGCGAGACGTCATCTTGACGACGCGGCCCAGCTTGGCGCTGCCGCAGAACGCTGTTTTTAAGATCGACGCTGCTCCTGGCAGCAAAGCCTTGGTAGAGACTGACCCGCGCTTCACCAACTACAAGACCTTTGTCTCCAGCGACTACATGCTGCAGCAACTGACCGCTGACCCCAGCCACAGCATGAAGCGTTTGGGCGACGGTTTTTACGAGCAACGCCAAGTGGCCGACGCCATTCTTGCGCTCACCGGCCAGCGCTTCCTGAGCGGCTACAGCGACACGCAAACCGAGTATCAAGCGCTCATGCAAGCAGGTGTCGCCTTCGCCAAGCGCTACCAGCTCACCCCTGGCGTGAGCCTGTCGCCTGAGTTGATGGCGCAGCTCACCACCGACATCGTCTGGCTGACCACTCAAACCGTCACCTTGGCAGACGGCAGCAGCCAAGAAGTGCTGGTGCCGCAGGTTTACCTGCGTCGACCCCAGTCGGGCGACTTGCAAAGCGGTGGCGCCTTGATCGCGGCCAGCAGCATCACCCTCAAGAGCAGCGGCGACATCGTCAACGACAACGCCGCCCTGCAAAGCAGTGGCACGTTGAACGTGAGCGCCGCCAAAGACTTGCGCAACACCGGTGGCAGCCTCCGAGGGCAAGACCTGCTGCTGTCCGCTGGGCAAGACCTGGTCAACATGGGCGGCAGCCTCATCGCCACGGGCGACGGCCGGCAGGCCAGCAACAACGGCGTTTTGATGGCCAGCGCGGGGCGCGACATCATCTTGCAAACCACCACCCAAACCACAGCCAGCGACTTCGCAGCCGGCGCCATCGGCCACACCAGCATCGACCGCATCGCCACCGTGCAAGGCGGGAACGTCACCCTGCAAGCCGCGCGCGACCTGCTGGCCGCCGGGGCCCAAGTCCAAGCCAGCGCAGACCTGCAAGGCCTGGCCGGAAGAAACTTGAGCGTGAGCGCCGTGCAAACCAGCGACAGCTTGGCACTCAAACTCAGCCCGCAACAAGTCAACGCGGGAGGCCTGAATGGCACGGGCAGCTATGCCCAGTCCGCCGGCACGGCCCAGTTCGGCAGCCAACTCAGCGCAGAAGGCAAAGCCACGCTGATTGCAGGTGCTGCCCTGGATCTCAAAGCCAGCCAAGTGAGTGCCGGAAACACGCTGGGCCTGCAAGGCGCCAGCGTCAACATCGCCGCCGGACTCAACACCCAAAGCTCAGACATGCAAGGGGTGCACAGCAGCGGCTTCTCCCAAGCGGCCATCAGCCAGCAAAGCCTGAGTGGCGGCACACTCACCGCCGGCAAAGACCTCACCGTCATCGCCAAGACAGGCGACATCACCCTGCAAGGCGCAAGCCTGAACAGCAGCTTAGGCGCAGTGCAACTCAGCGCTGCCAACGATCTGTTGGTCAACGCCCTGGCCACGCAAAACAAGACCAGCACGGCGAGCCGCCAAGAGTCCAGCGGTTTGCTGAGCCACAGCACACAAACCTCCGCCAGCAGGTCTGAAGAAACCCTGCAAAACGCCAGCACGATCAGCGGCAACACCGTTCACCTGAACGCAGGGCGAGATCTGAGCCTCAGTGGCTCCCAGGTCATCAGCGATGCCGGCACCCAGCTCATTGCCGGGCGGGATGTGAGTGTCGTTTCCGCCATCAACAACCTCACCACCTCACAAGACCAAAGCACCACCACCAGCGGCCTGCTCAGCTCGGGCGGCATTGGCTTCACCGTGGGCACCCGCAAGCTCAGCCAAGAGAGAGACCACCAGGGCGACAGTGCTGCAGCCAGCACCGTGGCCAGCCTGGGGGGAGATGTGTTGATCCAAACCGGCAAGGGCTACACCCAAACCGGCTCGGCCGTGCAAGCATTGGGCGGCAACGTCGACATCCTGGCGCAAAGCGTAGCCATCACCGAGGCCCAGCAAAAGGCCACTGACGTCAACAAGACCGCCTTCACCCAAAGCGGCTTGACCCTGGCCTTGAGCGTGCCAGGCCTGGACGGAGCCATGAGTGCAGCGAGCGCCGCAAGACAAGCCACACAAGCCGAAGACCCGCGCATGAAGGCCCTCGCGGCAGCCACAGCGGCCCTCAAGGCCATCGAAGCGGCCAAGGATCTGGCCAAGCTCGCCAAAGACATCGAAGAAAAGTCCGACAACAAAGGCATCAGCCTGAGCCTGACCGTGGGCGGCAGCAAAGCCACCAGCCAGCAAACCAATCAAAGCGAGCAAGGGGCTGGCAGCTCGGTCACGGCAGGCGGCCGAGTCAACATCAGCGCCCAAGGCGCCGGGCCAGACAGCAATGTGCTGATCCGCGGCAGCGAGCTCAGCGCGCGGAACGTCCAACTCAGCGCACAAAACCAACTCAGCCTGCAAGCGGCCGCCAACAGCAGCAGCCAGCAATCCGACAACCAAAGCGTCAGCGGAGCTGCTGGTCTGTCCATAGGTCTGGGCGAAGGCAGCAAAGACGGCTTCACCGCCAACGCCAGCATGGCGCGAGGCAATAGCGACGGCAGCGATCAAAGCTATGCCAACACCCACATCAAGGCCCGCGAGCAGGTCAGCCTCCAGTCGGGTGGGGACACCGTCTTGCAAGGCGCCGTGGTGCAAGGCCAGCAAGTCAAGGCCGATGTGGGTGGGGATCTGAAGGTTCAGAGTTTGCAAGACAGCGCCAAGTTCGCCAGCAAGGACCAAAGCCTCTCGGGCAGCGTGACCGTCTCCCCCGGCAGCTTCAGTGGCAGCCTGAGCGCCAGCCAGACCCAGGTCAGCGCAGACTTCTTGAGCGTGGCCGAGCAAAGCGGCATCAAGGCGGGGGACGGCGGCTTCCAAGTCAAGGTCAAAGGCAACACCGACCTCAAGGGCGGCGTCATCTCCAGCAGTCAGGCCGCCATCACGGACAACAAAAACAGCTTGAGCACCGGCAGCCTCACTGCCAGTGACCTCAACAACTACAGCCAGTACAAGGCCGAGTCTGTGAGCCTCACTGTGGGCACCAGCGTTGGCAGCGGCAACAGCGCCGGGGCCTTCAAGACCAGCGGGGATGACAGCAGCACGAGCAAAGCCGGCATCAGCCAAGGCCAGCTGACCATCACCCATGGCGACACCAGCGCCCTGAGCAAACTAGACCGCAGCGTCAGCAGCCAAAGCACGGGCAATGGCCTCCAGCAAGGCTGGGATGGGCAGAAGCTGCAGGAGCAGGCGGGCCTGAATGCGCAGATCGTGCAGCAGTTCGGGAGTGCTGCGAGCAAGGCGGTGGGGGACCGCTTCAAAACCAAGACGGACGAACTCAAAGCCCAAGCCAACAAGGAAGATGACCAAGACAAGAAGCAAGCCTTGCTGGATGAGGCCAAGAAGTGGGATGAAGGCGGCGTCTACCGGGTGGCTGCGCACGCGGTCGTTGGTGGGCTAACTGGCAATGTAGGCGGTGCCGTGGGCGCCGGGCTGAGCGCAGCGTCAGCGCCGGCACTGGAAAAGATGCAAGCTGGCCTGCAAGACAAGCTTGTGGCGGCGGGGATGAGTCCGGAAGCGGCCAAGGGTGTGGCCCAACTGAGCGCGGGCGCTGTGGCAGCGGCGGCAGGTGCAGCGGTGGGGGGCGTGGCCGGTGCGGCGGCGGGTTTCAATCAGGATTTGAACAACCGGCAGTTGCATTCGAAGGAAACCCTTCGAATCAAGGATTTAGCTAAAGGCGATCCACAAAAAGAGGCGCGCCTGACCGCAGTAGCTTGTGCTCTCGTGCAGTGCTACGCCGAGTACCCCGAAGGCAGTTCTACCTACACCGCGCTCAAAGCGTTAGCCGATGCCGGGAGTAGTGATGCCTTCGCTGCCGAACGTCAGCAGCTACAGGCGCAGCAGGGACTGTTCAACTACAGCACACAAGGGGTGTTGAGTGACAAGAACATTGACTCAGCCAAGCAACTGAATAACACCTACCAGCTCACCACTCGCGCAGTAGGCGCTGGACAAGCTGTATTGGGAGGATTGGGAGTAGCTGCAAGCGCTGCAACTGCCCCAGTCAGTTGCGCCACGGGCATTGGCTGCGTCGCCAATGCAGCTGTAGCAACATTCAGTGCAGATGCGGCTTTGACCGGAGCAAAGCAATTGGTGTCGGGTCAGCCGGAAAACACTGCACTGAACGCCACTTTACAAGCTGTGGGCCTAAGCCCAGAGGCAGCTAGTTACGCGGAAGCAGCGCTGGGCATTGGTGCTGCGGCCAAAGCTGGCAGTGTGGTGAGCGCCGCGACTGCGCAGCAAGCAGCTAACAGCGCAGCAGCCAAATTGTCTTACGAGGACATCAGCAAGTTTGGTGCGAAGGGCGTGAACGTTACGCCTGAGGTGATGCAGACACCTCAGGCAAAGGCGTTGATTGCTGAGTATCAGGCGGCGGGGGTAACAGCAGATCGAGCGCTCGACTATGCAACGGATGTGTTGAAAACCGGCAATGCTTTACCTGTTGTTCGGACTGTCTCGGTCAACGAAGAGCTGATCAAGGTGGTGCCGAAAAATGTTGTAGGCAGTGATGGTGTTGGTGCGTTTTCACCCTATTTCATGACACGATCAGAGTACGACGCATTGAGCAAACTCAGCCCTGCCGAAATTAGTCAGCGCCTGGGACTGCCAGCAGAGCAAAGCGTTCGTGGTGCGCAACTGGGGTTTGAGGCGTACGCCATCGCGCCAAAACCGGGCACTGCACCCAAGGTATTTACCAGCACAGTCGCGCCTGTGGAACAAAACGCATACAAAGCAGTTGGTGGAGCACAACAAACCATCGTCCCCAACCGTTCGTTGTGGACTGAGCCAAAGCCGATTGGCACGATTGGAGGTAACAAATGAGCTGGCCTGATATTGTTTTCAGCGAAGAAGACAAAAACCAATTCCAGATGATTGCATTCGCGCTCGAGCGGCGGATAGCAGCCGATAGCAATAAGTTTAAGGACCTGGGAATATTTTCTCAGTACCCACCTTTTGTTGACGCCCTGCGGCTTGCCAAGGAAAAGAAAATCGATAAACCATTTGTGGTTCCAAACATGAACTATTGGTATTTTGAAACCAATCTGCAGGAATGGAGTAACCTTGAGGGATTAGAACTACTGAGCAAGTTTATGCTGGCAATTAAAGGTTTCCCTTATAACAAGATAGACGAAGATGGCGTGGTTGATGGCTCTTGACCAGGCGAACAAGTCGCAGCCCTCACGGGTTACCGCTATGCCCAGTCCGCCAGCACCGCCCAGTTCGGCAGCCAGCTCAGTGCAGAAGGAAACGCCACACTGATCGCAGGCGCCGCCCTGGATCTCAAAGCCAGCCAAGTGAGCGCCGGTAACACGCTGGGCCTGCAAGGCGCCAGCGTCAACATCGCCGCCGGCCTCAACACCCAAAGCTCAGACATGCAAGGGGTGCAAAGCAGCGGCTTCTCCCAAGCGGCCAGCAGCCAACAAAGCTTGAGTGGCGGCACACTCACCGCCGGCAAAGACCTCACCGTCATCGCCAAGACGGGCGACATCACCCTGAGACCGCTGCATAACCCGTTCCGCAAACTCGCGCACCTCAGCGGCAGCCGAGGATTCCATGATGCGGAAAAAATCGCTCGGTTTTAGAGCGTTTTGAAGGGTTTTCGGCCCTTCCTTCGGGCCCTTTGGCCCATCAAGACGGACTACTCCCTGCACACGGCTGCAGCCGCCCGCTTTGCAGCTTCCTCATCGCCTTGAGCAGGTTGACACCCAGCGCCGCCCACGCCATTTGCGCCTGCGTTTTGGCCGCGCCAAAGTACCGTGCTCGGCTCAAGTGGAACTTTCTCTTCATTGTCCCGAAGCCTTGCTCGACCTTGTAGCGCAGCGTGGCGATGGCCCGGTTCATCTGCGTCTGCAAAGGATGCACCGGGTTGCCTCGGCTCCCCTTGAACTGGATCAGGTCGCCGATGACCTTGTTCTTGAGGTACTCCCGGTTGGCTGCGCTCGCGTAGCCCTTGTCGGCCAGCACACCCTCAGGCTGGACGCCTTGCGCTGCGAGCGCCTCCACGATGCCGGGCAACTTGTTGACTTCGGCTTGGTTGGCGGAGTGGACTTCGACGTGCTCGACATAGCCATCCTCTGTGTCCACCGCGCTGTAGCCGCGATAGCCGAAGAAGGCGTCCTTGCCTTTCTTGACCCAGCGGGCTTCGTCGTCTGCACTGTCCACCACATCGGCCTGGCCGTCCTCATCGACTTCGATGTGTTGATTCGGCCGAGCCGCGCTCTCGATGATCGTGGCGTCGATGATGGCGCCCCGGCTGCCGGCCACCTTGAGCCCCTGGCCTTCAAGTTGCACATTGACCCGGCGCAGCAGCACTTGATCGAGCTTGGCCGTCACCAATCGGTTGCGGAAGCGGCAGATGGTGGTGGCATCAGGAAAGCTGTCGTCACCGGGCTCGAAGCCAGTGAACACCATAAAGTCCAGTCGAACCTTGAGCGCATGCTCCAACTGCGTGTCCGACAGACCATGCCACTGGCCCAGCAGCATCAGCTTGAACATCGCCAGCGGCGCATAGGGCTCAGGTCCGCCGCCATTGCTGATCTCCCGTTTGTACAGCCCTTTGAGCTTGTGGCTGATCTCAACCCAATCCAGCAACTCGTGCAACTTCATCGTCGGCGAGTCTTGAACCAGGGGCTTGGCACCCATCAGGAAGAAACTGTCCATGCCCGGTATTGCACCGCATCTTCGTGTTCCGCGCATTAGGGAAGTTATGCAGCGGTCTCTAAGCGCAGTGCAACTCAGCGCCGCCAATGATCTGTTGGTCAACGCCCTGGCCACGCAAAACAAGACCAGCACGGCGAGCCGCCAAGAGTGCAGCGGTTTGCTGAGCCACAGCACACAAACCTCCGCCAGCAGGTCTGAAGAAACCCTGCAAAACGCCAGCACGATCAGCGGCAACACCGTTCACCTGAACGCAGGGCGAGACCTGAGCCTCAGCGGCTCCCAGGTCATCAGCGATGCCGGCACCCAGCTCATTGCCGGGCGGGATGTGAGTGTCGTTTCCGCCATCAACAACCTCACCACCTCACAAGACCAAAGCACCACCACCAGCGGCCTGCTCAGCTCGGGCGGCATTGGTTTTACCGTGGGCAAGAGCGAGACCAACAGGGCGACAGAGCGGCGGCCAGCACCGTGGCCAGCCTGGGTGGAGATGTCTTGATCCAAGCCGGCAAGGGCTACACCCAAACCGGCTCTGCGGTGCAGTCCCTGAGCGGCAACGTCGACATCCTGGCGCAAAGCGAGGCCATCACCGAGGCCCAGCAAAAGGCCAGTGACGTCAACAAGACCGCCTTCAGCCAAAGCGGCTTGACCCTGGCCTTGAGCGGGCCCGGTCTGGACAGTGCGATGACTGCGGCCAGCGCCGCCAAGATGGCAGCACAAGCCGAAGACCCGCGCATGAAGGCGCTTGCGGCAGCCACAGCGGCCCTCAAGGCCGTCGAAGCCGCCAAGGATCTGGCCAAGCTCGCCAAAGACGCTGAAGAAAAGTCCGACAACACAGGCATCAGCCTGAGCCTGACCGTGGGCGTTAGCAAAGCCAACCCCGAGCAGCTGCAGCACCAGCGGCAGCTGCTGTTGCTGATTAAGGCGGGGTTGAAGCACTGATGCGTTGAGGTTGCGGCGGTACAGCCGTCGCGCCCCCGGCCGCGCTCGACACCCCCTTTCGGGGGTGTTGTCGTTTGAATTCAAACGAATATACTGCCTCGCATCGGGTCGTTTCAGCCCCGCAGGAGCAGGACCATGACGCAATCGACGAGCACGACGATGGAGCCGCTGTCGGCACGCATCCCTAGCGACCTCTACCTCTGGCTGGCCCAGCTGAAGGTCGAGGGCGCCAGCACCAACAGCGACAAGCTGCGCGTGCTGCTGGGCCAGCTGAAGCGCCAGCATGACGGAGCCTTCGACTTCGTCGCCGCCTTGGCCTGGTGCCGCGATCTGGCCGCCCGGCCACGCAATGCCCTGGCTTTGTTGGAGGC
Organism: Paucibacter sp. KCTC 42545; assembly: GCF_001477625.1. Lineage (NCBI taxonomy): Bacteria > Pseudomonadati > Pseudomonadota > Betaproteobacteria > Burkholderiales > Sphaerotilaceae > Roseateles > Paucibacter sp. KCTC 42545. The sequence goes on along the minus strand of NZ_CP013692.1, from coordinate 4,555,903 downwards.
CGGAACTGGCCGGCACTCCGAGGTGCTGAGCCAGGCCCTGGAACACATCAGCCATGCCATGGCGCTGCTAATCAGCGCCGAGGTCGGCAGCCTCGAGCAGGCAGCCAAGTTGGAAGACAAGCTTGTGCGCCGCAGCTTGGCCCACACCGAATCGCTGATGCGCCAAGCCACCACGCCGAGCGCGGCGGCGTTCGACCCCGATGTGGTGCAGCGTCACTTGAGCGGCACCCTGCAATTGGCGCAAGCCATCCAACGTCTGCAACACAGCAGCCCCAAAGGAGACTGATATGGCCGAGACCCTGAGATCCCGCGTCACCCGCGCAATGGCTAGCGGCGTGCATGCCTTGCTGGACCGCATCGAGGACCGCGCGCCCGAGGCGATGATGGAGCAGGCGCTGCGCGAGCTCGACCAGGTGGTCGACGAGGTGCGCCACGAGTTGGGCACGGTCACCGCCAACCGGCACCTGGCCCAGCAACGCCATGCCGAGCTGAATCGCCAGCACGACACGCTGAAAGCCCAGATCGACACCGCACTGGGCCAGAGCCGCGAGGACCTGGCGCGCGCTGCCGTGGGCCGCCAGCTGGACATCGAGGCCCAGCTGCCCTTGCTGGAAGCAAGCCTGGCCGAGCTGGCCCAGCAGGAAGGCGAGCACCGCGGCTATGTCGACGCCCTGCTGGCCAAGCGGCGAGAGATGGAGGCGGCGCTGAGCCAGTTCCGCCAGAGCCGGGCCAGTAGCGCGGGCACGGCCGCCAGCCCAGGCAGCAGCGCGGCCCAGATCGAGCAGCGCATGGCCGGCGCCACCGGCGCTTTTGACCGCATCTATGAGCGCCAGACCGGGCTCGGTGGCGTCGCCCGCGCCGGTCGGCTGGAGGATGCCAGCAAGCTGCAGACGCTGGAGGAACTGGTGCGGCAGAAGCAGATCGAGGCCCGACTGGCCCAGCTGAAGCTACCCGGCACGGACGGCCAGGCATGAGCTTGTTCACCACCCCGGAGAACCTGCCCTTCGGCATCGCCTTCGCGATGATCGTTGGCATCGCCTTGCTAGAAGGCCTGGGCATGATGATCTCGATGAGCCCCAGCAACTGGCTGGACGACTGGCTGCCCGAAGCTGGCCATGACGGCGCGCTCGACCGGGTGCTGGGCTGGCTGCATCTGGGCCGCGTGCCAGCCCTGGTCGTGCTGCTGCTGTTCCTGACCGGCTATGCCCTGTTCGGCTACAGCCTGCAATTGGTCAGCCGAGGTCTGGTCGGCCACTACCTGCCGGCCTGGATCGCCGGCCTGGCGGCGGTGCCGGCAGGCCTGACCACGACACGCGCCCTGGGCGCCCTGGTGGCCCACATCATCCCGCGCGACGAAAGCACGGCAGTGAGTGCCCAGAGCCTGCTGGGCCGGATCGCGACCGTCTATGCCGGTCACGCCCGCCGGGGCCTGGCCGGGCAAGCGCGGGTGCGCGACGAGCATGGCCGCGTGCACCATCTGCTGGTCGAACCGGACCTGGCCGACGATGTCTTCGAAGAAGGCAGCGAGCTGCTGCTGGTGCGTAAGAACGGCGCCATCTACCGCGCCATCCGCAACCCGCACCCGGGCCTGGTCGAACGCTGAGCCACCCATATGATTCAAGGAGGAAGAGGAAACCCATGGACAACAATCTGATCGAACTCGGCAGCATCGCCGGCATCGCCCTGCTGGGCCTTTTGGCCATCGGCCTAGTGTTCGCGCGCCTGTACAAGCGCTCGACCAAGGAAACCGCTTTTGTGCGCACCGGCCTGGGCGGGCAAAAGGTCATCATGGACGGTGGCGCCATCGTGCTGCCGGTGTTTCATGAGCGCGTGCTGGTCAATATGAACACGCTGAAGCTCGAAGTCATGCGCCGCGAACGCGAAAGCCTGATCACCAAGGACCGCATGCGCGTGGACGTGACCGCCGCCTTCTTCGTGCGCGTGCAACAAACGGCCGAGGCCGTCAGCACTGCGGCCCAGACCCTGGGCACACGCACCCTGGCGCCCGAGGCGCTTAAGTCGCTGGTGGAGGACAAATTCGTTGACGCCCTGCGCGCCACCGCCGCCACCATGACCATCCAGGAACTGCAGGACAAGCGCCGTGATTTCGTGCAGGCGGTGCAGAACGCCGTGGCCGAAGACCTGGAGAAGAACGGCCTGGAGCTGGAATCAGTCTCGCTGACCAGCCTGGACCAGACCGACAAGCAGTTCTTCAACCCCAACAACGCCTTCGACGCCGAGGGCCTCACCCGCCTGACCGAGCAGACCGAGGCGCGGCGCAAGCAGCGCAACGATGTCGAGCAGGAAACAGAGATGCAGGTGCGCACCAAGAACCTGGAAGCGCAGCGCCAGAAGCTGACCATCGAGCAGGACCAAGAATTCGCCACCCTGGCCCAGCAGCGCCAGGTCGAGACCGCGCGGGCCGAGCAGTCGGCCCAGATCGCTACCCAGCAGGCCGAGCGCAGCCGCGAGGCCGAGGCGGCCAAGATCGAGGCCGAGCGCCAGGTCGGGCAGAAGAAGATCGAGGCCGAGCGCGAGATCAAATCGGCAGAGATCGAGAAGAACCTGGTCGTGCAGACGCGCGAGATCGAGCTCGAGCGCAAGACCGAGATGCAGCGCGCCGAACAACGCAAGCAGGTGGAAATCGCCCGCCAGGACATGGCGATCGCGATCGCCAACAAGAGCAAGGAACAATCGGTCGCCGACGCCTTGGCCAACCAGGCACGTGCCGATGCCGTCAAGGCCGAGGAAGGCGTGAACACCGCCCGTCAGGTGGCCGTAGCCGAGCGGGAGAAGAACATCCAGCTGATCGAAGCCAGCAAGGAAGCCGAACAGCTGGCGATTGCAGTCAAGGTCTCAGCCTCGGCTGAGAAGGAAGCCGCGCTGGACCGCGCCGAGGCCATCACCATCGAAGCACGCGCCAAGCAGGCCGCCGCCCTGGCCGAAGCAGAAGGCAAACGCGCCATCAACGAGGCGCTGAACACCTTGTCGGCCGCGCAGATCGACCTGCAGGTGCGCACCCTGCTGCTGCAGCAACTGCCGCAGGTCATCGAACAGGCGGTGCGGCCGATGGAGAAGATCGATTCGATCCGCATTTTCCAGGTCAATGGCATGAACGGTGGCACCTCAAGTAGCGCGCAGGAAGGAGCTACCACCGCCCCGGCCGGCACCTTCCCTGAGCAAGTGATGAACTCGGCCCTGCAGTACCAGATTGCCAAGCCCATCGTCGACGCAGTGATGAAGGACGCGGGCCTGAGCAACGAGGGCATCACGGGCATTGCTCACAATCTGGCAAGCATGTTGCAGCCAGGCTCGGCAAACCAGGCCCAGCCCAGCAACTGATTGGGGCGCCAGCCTGAACAGCAGCTTAGGCGCAGTGCAACTCAGCGCTGCCAATGATCTGTTGGTCAACGCCCTGGCCACGCAAAACAAGACCAGCACAGCGAGCCGCCAAAAATCCAGCGGTTTGCTGAGCCACAGCACATAAACTTCCGCCAGCAGGTCTGAAGAAACCCTGCAAAACGCCAGCACGATCAGCGGCAACACCGTTCGACTGAACGCAGGGCGTGACCTGAGCCTCAGCGGCTCCACCGTCATCAGCGATGCCGGCACCAAGCTCACTGCAGGGCGGGATGTGAGCATCGTCTCCGCCGTCAACAAGCTGACCACCTCACAAGACCAAAGCACCACCACCAGCGGCCTGCTGAGCTCGGGCGGCATTAGATTCACCGTGGGCACCCGCAAGCTCAGCCAAGAGCGTGACCACAACACGTGGGCTATTTCCGACATTGGCACTGCAGCAATTGTCGAGCAGCTTACGGGGCACACCCCTGCAAATCACTGTTTCTCACCTCGGGAGTTCGTTCTTTCTGTGAAAGCCCACGGCTGGTGGCAGTTAGCCAGGGCTCCCGCCCCACCACGAGCCGCTCGGTGATCGCCTTTTCAAGTAGCTCAATCTCAGCTTTCTTGGCAACGGCCCAGCGCTGTTTTTCGGCAGGTAATTCGCTCTCGCTCAGGGTTTCAGTCAATGTGATACCTTCAACTGCCGGGCTTCGGGCCGCAGCCCAAAAATCGCGCGCACTTCCCAATTCTTTGACTGTTGTGATGGGATGACCGTGTGTGATCGCCAAGTACTTAAGCATTGCAATGCCGTAGCCCTGACGCCTGTGAGCAGGGGAAATCAAGATGTCAAACAAATATGTACGATCCGCAAGAGGTGAGACTGCATACGTCGCCGCCCCCACTAACTCACCATGCCTGTTTCGCATCGTCGCTTTGATTTCGGGACACGGCGACGTAAACGCCTTGTAGAAATTTGACGTTGTCGCGACTGTAATCTCTGGCAGATTTTTCACGACTTTCCGCCCGCTCAATGCGCGAATTCGTCGCACGAGTTCGTTCGCGATCATGTCCGACTCCAACCAGTTGCAAGCGACGATTTTCCCTGAAAGATGAGGCGATTCAGAATTGCCTACACAAACAAGCCATTCAAGGGAACCAAAGCGCCTTGTTTGGGAAGCTCAGGCACTGGCCTGCAAACCCGCATAGAAAATGAGTGGAGGCAAGGCGGTACAACCGATGTCTACACGGGAGGTTAGTACCGTAGCTAGTGGTGCCTCTGGGATCTTGTCCTCGCAGTTCCGGACAATGCCCTTGCTCTTGCCTTTGCTCTTGCCTTTGCGGCGATTGGCGGGGCCACCTTCGGGCTTGGCCTGGCCAGGCGCGTAGCCCAGGTGCTGCCTCATCTCGGCGCCCAGCGCCCGCTCAAGCACTGATTTCTTGAAGTGCTGGAAGCTGCCCTCCAGCTCGGCTGTGAATTACGGCTGCGTCGCCCTGTCCGTCGCTACGGTGGTCTCTGTCTTGCGTGGCATGCATGCCCCTTGTCGACATGCTACGCCTTACACACAAAATTTCTGACAGGCTCAGAAGCGGCCGCGGTAGAAGGCCACCTGCGCCTCTCACCGCAGCCACTGGACAGGACCTCGAGTGTCAGCGGCTAATCCCCGCCCCTGATCGGCACCAACTTGGCCACCGGTTTGTTCTCGCGCCTCCGCTGGTTCTCCCGCTGCAGGCGCACCACATCCTTCTCCAGCCGAAGAACACGAGACAGCAAAGTGGCATTCAGGCTCTGGGCGAGCCTCAACTCGCGGCTCAACCTCACCGACTCCACGCGCTTCTTTGCAACCACGTCCTGCAGTCGCGTCGGATTCTCCGGGTCCTCACGCAGCGCGACGATGAAGTCGCGAGTGTTGGGGTACCTGCACTTGTCATGGCCAATCAAGGTCCTCGAGTGACCCGCCTCCTTGGCCACAGATACCAGGGTGATGCGCAGCGTCCCCTTCTTGGCGCTCGCGGCCAAGTCCTTGTTCTTGGGACGTCCAGCCTGTAGCCGGGCCAGCGCATCGAGGAAGTCCTTCTCTAGGTCGTCCACCGGCGCCGGCGGCTGCAGCTTGCGTTCAGTCATCACTCATCCACTCCCACTTCGTTCACCTGTGCACCGAGGGTCCGCAAGATCGACTCAGACTGACGCACTCGCTCTTGCGCCACCTTGTACCCGGCACTACGGTCCGCGCCGGCCGCGGCAAGCACCGCCGAATTCCGCTGGTACCGCTCCTTCCAGAACTCAACATGCTCCCCATCTACGGCAAAGCACTTGCAGCCACCGCACACTGAGGCGGTGCGGTTCGCATAGTTCGGGTGCCGCATCAGCCAGGGGTCAGTCTTTGCTATCGAGTGGCAACGTGCGCTACCGGGCGTCAGGCTCATGAAGCACTTCCCATGCTCGGCGAACCAGATACGAACATCGCCCTGGACGACCCACTCTTCCATCAGTAGATAGGCGTCAGTTCCTTTGGCGTCTCCGACGACATCCTTGAGACGCTGGCGGTGCTCCCTCACCAAGTCGGCCATGCCACCTGCAATGACCGTCGTTCCCGATGCCTGCTGCAACAAGAAGGCTACCGTCCGCTGCCTCCGCACCGAGTCAATGCTGTCCAGCAGCCCCGGGTCATTTCCGATGTAGCCCTGCTCTGTCATCGCCATGGACATATGCTTGAAATGTTGAGATATGGCCGGCAGCATTCGCGAATCCGTGCGAAGCGCGTACAACGCATAAGTCTTTCGCCACTGATGAGTCCTGAACCCCTCACCAGTCTTGTAGACACGAAGGTCCAAACTGCCCGAGGGGGTCTGCAGGACGTCAGGGAGAGTCTCGAGGCCGCAGTACGCTGCGACAAATCTCTTCATGTTCGTTGAGATTTGCTCGAGCGTAGCGCTGACCCCAGTCGTGCGGCCCAACGTGGTCACCCCGGCTGGGGTGAGGATCAATTGGGGTGCAGTCACTGCATCGCGCCATGGGCTGAACAGCGCGTCCAACCGTTGAATTGCGCGTACTGCTGGGGGGATGTAGGCGCTGCCGGCGGGGCGCATGCCAATCACCCATTCCATGACGGTTCCATCATAAATCTTGGTGACCTGCGACTGCACCATGAACAGCTCGTTCAGTCCCGTCTTGGACGGTCGAATCCGCACGCAACTGGGAAGACCAGTCTCGGCGTCGGTGCCGCCCCGCAATGCGGCGAGTTCGCTGATACGCATGCCGGTCGTACCCTGCACTAGGACTGCGCAGGCAGCGCCGGCGTGGAGGACCAGTTTGCGAAGTTCGCGCGACGCCTGGGGCGACGCGACATCGAGGGACGTGTTCAGCGAAGGGTGCCACGGCTCCGTTTCGCCCGGCAAAACGGAGAATACGAAGCTCGCAAGTGCCGTTTCCACGGGACGGCCCCTAACAGTTGTCCCGTTAGACGGAACAACGCGCTGCTGCAAGGCGATCAAAGCCAGCACGTCATCCATCGGCTGCTCGATCCAGCGGAAACTTGTACCGAGAATTTTTAGCGCGACCTCGTCTGGCAGCGGAGGTATCCACCCATCTGCTGCGGTTGCAGCCTTGTCTGCGACCTTCCCAGGAGCTTCACCGTTGTAGGGCGCCTCGGGTATCACGCGGGCGCCCGCGTCTTGTAGGGCCAGCGAATGCCGATGGATCGTGACTAGGACTTGGAGGTCGTTCTGCAGGGACTGCGGAGTGACCTCTGCCTTCGCCTTGCGATGGGAATTTAGGACGTGCTCGTAGAACTCCCAGCTCGCTTCCGAATCGAGTTGGCCGAAGTGGTCATAGCCAAACTCAGCCATCCACGTCAGGAGCTTGCGGAGTTGCGTACCGAACCTGGTCGAAACGGTGAACGCATCTTGCGCGCCCGTCATGCGCGGGTCATAGACGAGTGAGTACACCAAGACACGGCAGTCCTCCAGCAGCTCCTCCCACGCGGGGTCCAGAAGAGTGGACCCACTACCCATGTCAATCCCCCAGTTGAACCTGCCTACGCTGTCACGGAATCCAACCTTCTGGACATCCAGGTACCACTTTGGGTCTCGCCAGTAGCTGCGCGACGAGACCTTCATTTCTGGGCGAAGCTCCTTCGCTAGCAGTTGGGATTGTGTTCGCATCGGTTACTCCACGGAAGGCAGCGGTGAGAGCGTGAGCGTCCCCGCGTCGGCTAAGACGTCATCGTCGAATAGGCGCAGCCAGTAGACGTCCAGGCGCTCCCCGACTGCCCGCCAGCACTCGTGCCATCGCCGCGGCTCCAGTTCGGCCTGAGCGACCTGGACGGTCGCACGCAACTGAAGAAGTCGTGCCCCAACGTAGGCCGACTTCAGGTTGACGCAGGCCAGAGGACAGGTCGGGCACATGCCATAGGCCTTGCACAGCCGTCCTTCCACCTCCGTCGGCATCGGTGAGGAAAACGGGTCCAGGCAAGTGAAGCCAGGCGTGGCACAGCCACGGTCCGCTTCCTGAGGCTCCGTCCTCGGATCGGCCACCATTCCTTGGGTCTCAACTAGCCGGTCCCGAGTCTGCATCGCGGCGGCCAACTTCTCGTTGTTCCGCAGCCGCGCAGCATCGGAAGTGTAGTGGTCCAGAATCACCTGCGGACTTCGGTGGTTGCCTGCGGCCTGGACCGCCTTGAGGTCGCCTCCTGTGAGTTCATGAACAAGGTCGAGCGACGTCGGCCGCACCTGGGCGAGGGTGAACTTGGGAAGATCGTGTTCCTCCACAAACTGCCGCAGCGCCGTGTACCAGGAGCGTGGCATTGAAGCCCCACTGTTGCCCACGAAGTCACCGATTGGCGCGCGCGTGCTCTCGGCGGTCTCAGACAAGGGACTGAAGAAGATGAACAGCCTGTCCTTAAGCGGTGCAGGCGCGACGCGCCGAATATGGGCTGTCCACGCTTCAACCATCGCTACCAGCGCTTCTGGCCCTACGGGATCTCCTACCGCGAACGTTCGAATCTGCTTCCGACCTGCACGCCCCTTCGGCGGGCGAAACCGGATGCGCCGTCCGCCGAACTCCTCCGGATAGTCGATCTGCGACTGCCTAAGGCCACGCAGAGAATCCGGATTGAAGCTGGTCGGCAAGGCCAAAAGAAGAACGAAGGGGACTAAGTCTCTCGCTCGCGGCATCACGGGACGCCTCAGCTCCACGAAGGACGTGCCCAGACGTTTCGGCGCCGAACGCAGTTGGACGTCGTTTAGGCGTAACCAGGTATCGTGGGGAACCGAGTCTGAATAGCGTCGGGCGAAGATCGCCCGCCAAGCTGCCGCGCTGCGTGGCAGGGCATTGACGTCAGCTTGGTCCATTGACGCATCCATCTCGGCCCATGCCGATTTCAACAGTGTTGCGGTCGATAGCACCTCGTCCCGGCATACCGCAAGCAGCCGAGCGACTGTTGCGTCATCCAACACCTCGCGAGGGTTACGTCTGCGGCCACCGCCCTTCCAAGTGGAGCTGGGAATCTGCAGATTTGGCGCCAATCGCCCAGCCCATTGCGCGGCGCACATGAGTTTCTTGAGCACGACTCGGAAAGCGGTGAGGTGGCCTGCTTTGGTCGCTGGCGACCACACGGGGGTGCCTGCTTCATCCTTGCGATCCAGCCACTTCACGAAACCACTAATCCACCGGGTGTCGAGCTGCCGGAGGCTCAATGCGCCTTGACGGTTCACCTGCGCCAAGTAGCGCCAGAACCCTCGATCAAGTTCCCCGACTCGGGTGTCGACGGTGTTGCTCTGCTGACCCGCACTCCAGGCCTCGAGGCCCCATAGGATGGCGCCCACAATCTCAGGCTCCGTGAGCCAATGCGAGGCGTCAAACTGCCAACCGTCGCCGACGATGATGAGCGTACTAACTGTACGTTCGATCCTCAGGAACAACGCCCGACTGCTTACAACGGCGGCCTTCGCGTCAAGTATCGACATGACCTTGGGATGACCCACAAAATTGAGTTGGTCGTACCGTGTCGCACGCTTGGCTCTTGCTTCAGCAGCGGCTGGCACATCGCACATGACTGGCATGACCGGCTCATCCGGAGCTGCTACTACCGAGTTCGCCAGCCCTAGGCCTTCGACGAGTCGACCTAGCTTGAGTTGAGCGTATCGATTCGGTCTGCTGGGTGAGGTGGACTTGTTGGTCATCGGGCTAGGCGAAGAAGGCCCGCAAGGTGCTCAGTCACGCGATCAGATACCATCGCCTCAAACTCGCCCGCGACCCGCAGATAGGTGTTGGTGGTGGTTTCCAAGTGGGCATGGCCAAGGAGCACCTGTAGCTTCTTCCAGGGCTCAGCGTTGCCGGCCGCCCGCTCACCCAGGTAGTACCAGACTGCGAAGGTATGACGCAGGCAGTGAGGCGAGAAGTTGGGCTCCCGAACCGTGTACTTCTCGGTGGTGTCTGGGTCAGTCTTGATCACCGTACGGAGCAAGCCGGCAGACTGCCCGCCCGAGCTTGCCGCCGTCTTCACGGCGTTCGCGAACACGTCATGAAATGTTTGGTACCGCATGGGATTGCCAGCATGCTGACCAGCGCTTGTGTGATTGAGGAACAACGAGGACGGCTTCGACCTTGCGCTGATATGGCCGCGGCGGACTCCCTCTGCAATGGCCTCTTCACGCTCGTTCTCGATGTACCCGTGTAGCCAAACGAGAACTTGGTTCGGCAGTTCGACCTTGCGGAACTTGCCCCCCTTGCCACGAATGCCCAGGTAGGTGATGCCCAACGGGTTCGTTGGATTCTGAGGGCTAAGGTCGAGGATATCGTAGATCGTCAGCCTCTCCGGCTCGCCAGGCCGTAGGCCAGTGTGGATGCAAAGCTCCGCCCAGAGCCGGTCCCGAACAGGCCTACGGTCCTCCGGATCGAGCCCCGGTGTCGGGCCCAGCACATTCGCTATGAGCTGGTACTGCCTGCTGGACATCGCTCGGACTTCATCGTCCGGAGCGTTCTCCTGTACCGGCAGCACCTCGCTGCTCTTCCTGGAGCCTCCTCCACGGATGTGGGTCAAGGCATCCTGGTCGTGCGGTCGCGCTTTGACTTCAATAGCACGGTCGCCGACATCAACGTCCGTCTCCCCACTCAAGTTGAAGTGGCGGTAGAACTCCTGAATAGTGCTCACCCGGCGGCTGACGGTCTTCAGTGAATAGTGCTCGTGGGTCTTCGGGCTGACCAGCTTAGACATCAGGTCCCGATAGTCCTCAATGTCGGCCCGACAGACATCGCTCCAGACCTTCTCGAACATCGCAAGGTAGACGTACCAGTCCTTCAGGTCGCTGACCTCGGCGTTGGCAGTGTTGCGGCGGAAATTTCCATCCTTGACGTGCCGTGTCCACACGAAGCGAAACACGGGCTCAATGATTTCCTGGCTGTCCCGGTCGACGAGGAACGGGAAACCTATAGGCAACTGACAGTGGAGAAAATCCTCAGAACTAAGGCCTTCCACGGCCTTCAAGGCAATTGTCTCGACCTTAACTATGTTCACGACGACCCGAAGCCTTCTCCTAGCGGTGAACACTGGATTAGCAACTAGATTCCGCTCACCTATGAATCTGCTAAAATTATGAACATTTTGACACCGAGCAAATACCCACTTTGCAACAAGTCATGCTAACTTGTGAACTAATTCACTGGATCGGTACTTGCGGCTTGAGCACAGGAGAAATGAAGCTCAGGGGAGACAAGACCTGACCCCGTCTGTGAACAGAGAATGGATCCTATATATATCCTCAACGCCTTGTTCATGATTGCTAGCTCGCTGGGCGCGGGCGTGCTGATCGGCGCGGGCTTCAGCATCCCCGAGGTCTTTCTGACCGTGGGCCTGATCAATCTGGCCATGGCGGTCTATATCTGCGTGCTGGTGCCGGAATACCTGCTGCGTGCGATCGCTTTTGTCTGCTCACGCCTACGCTACCGGCTGGGCCACAGCGGCACTGGCGCCATTCCGGCCACAGGCGCGGCCTTGCTGCTGCTGGAGAGCAAGCCCGTCAGCGCCAGCCATGCCCTCTTGCTGACGGCGGCCAGCCCGCGCAGCATCAACTTCTTCATGGCCCGGCCCCTGGTCGCCCGGCCCGTCGCGGGTTGGCTGTGGCGGGCCACCCTGGCCTGCCCCTTGGCCCCACCCGAGCTGGCCTTGCGCCATGCCCGCCAGCGCTTGACGGCCGGCGAGTTGGTCTGCCTGGGCCAGGCGGATGCGGGTGCCACCGAACTGCTGGAAAAACTGCGCAAAGCCCGGCCCGATGTGCCGGTGCTGACGCTGCAACTCAGCGGCGCAGATGGCCTGCTCAGCCGGGTCGATCTGCACGTATCGGGCCCAAGCCCTGCCGAAGCAGCCGCCACCGCACCAAGCGCAGCCGCTTGAAACTCAGTGGCGCGCCCAAATCCTGCGCAAGCGCCGCTTGAGCAGGCGCGCGCTGCGCCACAGGGCTTGTTGGTGCAGCCAATCCATCAGGCCTTGCTTCCAGCCGATCCAGCGCCGGTAAAGGCGCTCGAACCAGCTTAGGCGCATCAAGGCCGGCTGAATCAGCTCAAACAAGCGCGCCAGCAAGGCCGTGCCGGCCAGCTTGGCCAGCACCACCACCGCCAGGCCCAACAAGGTGCGGCCCTGCAGCACCAGCCACAGCGCCAGCAGCTTGACCGGAATGATCAGCAAGCTGGGCAGCAAGAGCAGGCACAGCGCCGCATAAGGCGGCAGGCCGCGAATCAGCGGCCCCAGGCGCCGCAGCAGGGGCAGCTGCCCTAGCCGCGCCATGGCCCGCGAGAGCGGCGCCCAACCCCATTCCTCGAACAGGATCAGCAGCGCCAGCAGAACGCGAATCAGCCAGCGCAGGGGCGTGAGCAAGGTTTTCAGCATGAGCGGCCATCATGGCCGAGCGCCCGGCCGCTGCCAAAAGACATGGCGGCGGGCGGGCGACTCAAGGGGGGGCTAAACCCCACGCGCCCGATCGGCGGCGAACTTCAGCTTGAAGGAGGCGAAGCCATCGGTGCCCGGCTGCTCCAGCGAGTCGCGCACTTCCTTCATCAGGTTCAGGTAGTAATGGATGTTGTGGATGCTGGCCAGCATGGGGCCCAGCATCTCGCCGCAGCGATCCAGATGATGCAGATAGGCGCGGGAGAAGTTCTTGCAGCAGTAGCAGCTGCAGGTCTCGTCCACCGGGCGCTCATCGGTCTTGTAGCGAGCGTTTCGCAGGCGCAGATCGCCAAAGCGGGTGAACAGATGGCCGTTGCGGGCATTGCGGGTGGGCATCACGCAATCGAACATATCGATGCCCTGGCTGACGCCTTCGACCAAGTCTTCCGGCGTGCCCACACCCATCAGATAGCGCGGCTTGTGCGGTGGCAGCTGGTGGCCGATGTGGCTGAGCACCCGCTGCATATCTTCCTTGGGCTCACCGACGCTCAAGCCGCCGATGGCATAGCCCGGCAGGTCCAGCTCGGCCAGGCCGGCCAGGGAATGGTCGCGCAAGCTCTCGAACATGCCGCCCTGCACGATGCCGAACAAGGCGTTGGGGTTCTCCAGGCGCGCGAATTCGTCTTGGCAGCGCTTGGCCCAGCGCAAGCTCATTTCCATCGAGACGCGGGCTTCCTTCTCGGTGGTCAACACGCCCTTGCTTTCGTAAGGCGTGCATTCGTCGAACTGCATGACGATGTCGCTGTTCAGCACGGTTTGAATCTGCATGCTGATCTCGGGCGTCAGGAAGAGCTTGTCGCCGTTGACGGGTGAGGCGAAGCGCACGCCTTCCTCGGTGATCTTGCGCATCTCGCCCAGGCTCCAGACCTGGAAGCCGCCGCTGTCGGTGAGGATGGGCTTGTTCCAGCTCTCGAAGCGGTGCAAACCGCCGAACTGTTTGAGGATGTCCAGACCCGGCCGCAGCCAGAGGTGGAAGGTGTTGCCGAGAATGATTTGCGCATCCGCCTCTTCGAGTGAACGCGGCATAACACCCTTGACGGTGCCATACGTGCCCACCGGCATGAAGATGGGGGTTTGCACAACGCCGTGGTTAAGCGTCATCTGGCCGCGGCGTGCGCGGCCCTCGGTCTTGAGGAGGTCGAACTTCAGCATAGTGGCCCGATTGTCGCAGGCGCTGATCCAGCGGCGCTGCGGTGACGCGCCAAGCGTTGAATTAGCGATACAGCGGCCCGGCGGGTCCGGGTCTTCACGCCCACGGCCGGCCAAGCCTTGACGTAGGATGAGCCGCTTGATCCGCAGCCCCTCACTCCGATGATCGTGACCCGCTATTTGCGCCTGCTTGCCGCCAGCTTAGCTTTGCTCAGCGGCTCGGTGCTGGCCTGCGGCCCTTACAAAGTGGCTTTCTATGAGCATGGCGTGCTGTACTTCCGCGATGCACAAGGCCAGTTTTCCGGCATAGACCGCGATGTCATCGCGGAGTTGGCCAAGCGCAGCGGCTGCGTCTTCCAGCCCGTGCTGGAGTCCCGCGTGCGCATTTGGGACCAGTTGGCGCGGCAGCAACTCGACATCACGGTATCCGGCATCCCAACGCCGGAACGCGAGCAATATGCCGAGTTCATGCTCTATATGCAGTCGCACAACTATGTGCTGATGCCCAAAGGGCTGAACTCGCAACTGACCTCCATGGCGGCGTTCTTGGCGGACAGCAGCCGTCAAATCGTGGTGGTCAAGAGCTTCAAGCATGGCCTCGTCCTCGACGCGTGGTTGGAGCAATTGCGCGCGCAACAGCGGGTGATGGAGGCGCCGGACTTCGAAGCCGCGCTGCGCGTGCTCAAGGCTGGCCGGGTTGATGCCATGCTGGCCCTGCCGACCACCTGGGCTTTGTTGGTGCGTCGGGAGGAGGCACACAAGCAGTTTGATCTGCTGGACTGGGCGCCCCAAGACCACATCACCGCCGGTCTGGTGGTGTCCCGCCACAAGGTCAATGAGGCCGACCGGCGGCGTTTGCGTCAAGCCCTGCTGTCCATGCGCCGAGATGGCACGCTGGACGCCATCTTCAAACGCTACGTCGGCACCGAACTGCTGCCAAGCCTGCGCCTGGACGCCAACGCCGACCTGCCGAGCTGAGCGGCCCAGCGAGGCCCGCCGAGGTCCGGCGAGAATGGCGCCATGCCCTTTTCCCTCGCCGCGCCGGTTCATAGCGAAGTCATCATCAAGAAAAGCCGCTTCATCGCCTGCGTCGAGCGCATGGCGGATCGGCAAAGCGCCACCGAGCGCGTCGCCGCCCTGCGCGCCGAGCACCCCGGCGCCGTGCATGTCTGCTGGGCCCTGTTGGCCGGCGGGCAATCGGCCGCGGTGGACGATGGTGAACCCAGCGGCACGGCCGGCCGGCCCATGCTGGACGTCTTGCGGCACCAAGATCTGGAAGGCGTGCTGGCCACCGTGGTGCGCTACTGGGGCGGCTGCAAGCTGGGCGCGGGCGGGCTGGTGCGGGCCTATACCGATGCGGTGGCCCAAGCGCTGCTGAAGGCCGAAAAGATCCCCCTGGTGCGCCAGCAAACCCTGCGCTGCACCCTGCCCTACGCCTTTGAAGGCCTGCTGCGGCGCGAACTGGAAAACGCCGGCGCCCAACTGCTGGCGGTGGCGCACGGCAGCCAGGTGGAAGCCTCCTTCAGCCTGCCGCAAAGCGCCGCCGCCGATCTGGTGCTGCGTTTGAATGAAGCGGGGCAGGGCCGCATTGGCTGGTTGAAGGACTGATGCGCCCAACACGGCCGCCGGCGGGGTGAGCGGCCCTCGCCCATGTGCAAAAGCTATACCCCGCGTCGGCATTGCAATGCAGCCCCCGCGCCAAGGAACCTGCCAGGCCTGCAACAATGCGGCACTGCGCACTTGCTGCCACCACCGCCACGGTATGAAGAAAAATCTCCTGATCAGCACCGCCTCCGTCCTCTTGATGAGCGCTTGCGCCAGTGCCCCGCGCACCCCGACGGCGCCGCCACCCACCATCGACAAGACCTACACCTCGCTGAACCAGGACAGCCGGGCGCAGTTCCTGATCCTGCACTACACGGTCTTGAACTTCGAGAAGTCGCTCAAGGTGCTGACCACCGGCGGCCAGGTCAGCAGCCATTACCTGGTGCGTGACGAGCCCCCCATCAGCTACTACATCGTCGATGAGAACCGCCGCGCCTGGCATGCGGGCAATAGCAGCTGGGGCAATAGCCAGAACCTGAACGCCGGCTCCATCGGCATCGAGATCGTCAACCCCGGCTTCGTCGACACGCCCAGCGGCCGCGTCTATGCACCCTTCCCGCAAAAGCAGATCGACGAGGTGATCAAGCTGGTGCGCGACATCCAGACCCGCCACCAGATCAAGCCCGAGCGCATCATCGGCCACGCCGACATCGCCCCCGGCCGCAAGCAAGACCCCGGCCCGCTCTTCCCATGGAAGCAACTGGCCGATGCCGGCCTGATCCCCTGGCCCGACAGCGCCCAGGTGGCCGCGCGCCGCCCGCTGTATGAAACGCTGCCGCCCGACGCGGCCTGGTTCCAAGACAAGTTGGCCCGCTTCGGCTACAGCGTGCCGCGCCATGGCGAGCTGGATCAAGCGACCAAGGATGTCGTCAGCACCTTCCAGATGAAGTACCGCCCCAGCGACTACAGCGGCGTGCTGGACGCCGAAACCGCCGCCTTGCTGGACGTGGCCAACACCCCCGGCGGCATGCTGCTGGCCAAGTCGCCTTTCCCCGCGCCACCGGTCAAGGCCGGCGGTTCCAAGTTCTGAATCTGAAGCCAGCCACCGCGCCGTGTTCACTTTCCTGCTCAAAAAGCTGGCCACCCTGATTCCGACGCTGATCGGCATCACCCTGGTGGCCTTTGGCCTGATCCGCCTGATTCCGGGTGACCCCATCGAAGTGATGATGGGCGAGCGCCGGCTCGACCCCGAGGCCCACGCCGCCCTGGTGCAGCGCATGGGCCTGGATCAGCCCCTGCATGTGCAATACCTCGACTACATCAGCAAGCTGGCTCAGGGTGATCTGGGCCTGAGCCTGGTCAGCCGTGAGCCGGTGGCCAAGGAGTTCGCCGTGCTCTTCCCGGCCACGGTGGAGCTGGCCCTGGCCGCCCTGCTGCTGGCGGTGAGCCTAGGGCTACTGCTGGGCATGTTGGCCGGGCTCAAGCGCGGCTCGCTGCTGGATCAGGGCGTGATGGGCGTGGCCACAGTGGGCTACTCAATGCCGGTGTTCTGGTGGGGCCTGATCCTGATCATGTTCTTCTCGGTGGGCCTGGACTGGACGCCGGTATCCGGCCGCATCAGCATCGAGTACGACGTGGCGCCCGTCACCGGCTTCTTGCTGGTCGACGCTTGGGCTTCGGGCGAGCCCGGCGCCTTCCAATCCGCCTGCCTGCATCTGCTGCTGCCGGCCATCGTGCTGGGCACCAGCACCATGGCCGTGGTGGCGCGCATGACCCGCTCTTCGATGCTGGAAGTGCTGCGCGAGGACTACATCCGCACCGCCCGCGCCAAAGGCCTCTCGCCCAGCCGGGTGGTGATCATTCATGCCCTGCGCAATGCCTTGATCCCGGTGCTGACCGTGGTGGGCATGCAAACCGGCAGCTTGCTGGCCGGCGCGGTGCTGACGGAAACCATCTTCTCCTGGCCCGGCATCGGCAAATGGCTGATCGACTCGATCGCCCGGCGCGACTACCCCGTCGTGCAGGCCGGCATCCTGATCTCGGCCCTGACCTTCATCGGCGTGAATTTGCTGGTGGACATTCTGTACGGCGTCGTTAACCCACGCATCCGTTCGCAATGAAGATGCCCCTCGCCCAATCTCGCCACGCTGAACGCGGGCGAGCCCGGTCGGTCCCCAGAGGGGACGGCGATGCTTGTCGGATTGACCGACAAGCACATCGCCAACGCGGGCCGGCTTGGGACGGCCCGGCGCTCGGCCCGAATACTCCAACGCGCTATGGACACCTGACATGAGCCCAGCCGACTCCCTGGACAGACAAGACCTGACCCCACTCGCGCCCCACCCCACGCCGCTGCAGGAATTCTGGCGCGGCTTCAGCGCCAACCGCGGCGCGCTGGCCGCCCTGCTGCTGTTCAGCCTGATCGCCCTGGCCTCGCTGCTGGCGCCCTGGCTGGCTCCGCATAGCCCGATCGAGCAGTTCCGCGAGCACATGCTGGTCCCGCCCGTCTGGGCCGCTGGCGGCAGCTCGCAGTTTCTGCTGGGCACCGACGAGCTGGGCCGCTGCATGTTGTCGCGCCTGCTGTATGGCGGGCGGGTGTCCATGGGTATTGGCCTGGCCTCGGTGCTGCTGTCCCTGCTGCCCGGCGTGCTGCTGGGTCTGCTGGCGGCCTTCTACCAGCGCCTGGCCTCGCCGCTGATCATGCGGGTGATGGACATCATGCTGGCCCTGCCCGGCTTGCTGCTGGCGATCTGCGTCATCACCATCCTGGGCCCCGGCCTGATCAATACCGTGATCGCCATCGCCATCGGCGCCCTGCCCGGCTACACCCGCCTGACCCGCGCGGCGGCGTTGGCGGAAATCGGCAAGGATTACGTCACCGCCAGCCGCGTGGCCGGCGCCGGAAATCTGCGCCTGATGTTCGACGCCGTGCTGCCTAACTGCATGGCCCCGCTGATCGTCAATGCCTCGCTGAGCTTTTCCTCGGCGATTCTGGAAACTGCAGGCCTGGGCTTTCTGGGCCTGGGCGTGCAAGCGCCCACGCCCGAGTGGGGCACCATGCTGTCGGCCGCGCGCGACTACATCCAGCGCGCGCCCTGGGTGGTGACGCTGCCGGGCCTGACGATTTTGATCACTGTCTTGTCCATCAATCTGATGGGCGACGGCCTGCGCGATGCGCTGGACCCGAAGCTGAAGAAGGTGGGCTGAACCATGCCCTTGCTGAATATCAAAAACCTGCGCGTCAGCTTCGGCGCCTTCCCCGCCGTGGAAGGGCTGGATCTGTGCCTGGAGGCGGGCGATCTAGCCGGCATCGTGGGCGAATCGGGTTCGGGCAAATCGGTGGCCATGCTGGCCTTGATGGGCTTGATCGACGCGCCCGGCAAGGTCAGCGCCGATGCCGTCGAATTTCAAGGTCAGGACTTGCTGCAGCTCACGCCCAAGCAGCGCCGCCAGCTGATCGGCAAAGACATCGCCATGGTGTTTCAGGACGCGCTGGCCAGCCTCAACCCCAGCTACACCGTGGGTTATCAAATCAAGGAAGTGCTGCGCGAACACCTGGGCCTGCGCGGCGCGGCGGCCACGCAGCGTGCGCTGGAGCTGCTGCAGCTGGTGGAGATTCCCGACCCCGCCAGCCGCCTGGACGCCTACCCGCACCAACTCAGCGGCGGCATGAATCAGCGCGTGATGATCGCCATGGCCATCGCCTGCAAGCCCAAGCTTTTGATTGCCGACGAGCCCACCACCGCGCTGGACGTGACCATACAGGCGCAAATCATGGCCTTGCTGCTGCGCCTGCAGCGCGAGCAAGGCATGGGCCTGATTCTGATCACGCATGACCTGGCCATCGTGGCCGAGTTGGCCCAAGCCGGCCGCAACTCAGTCACCGTGATGTATGCCGGCCAGGCGGTGGAATGCGGCCCGGTGCCCGAGCTTTTCGAGACTCCACGCCAGCCCTATACCGAGGCCTTGCTGGCCGCCATCCCTGAGCACAACCGCGGCGCGCATCGGCTCTCGGCCCTGCCCGGCATCGTGCCCGGCGCGCTGGACCGGCCGGTGGGCTGCCTGCTGTCACCGCGCTGCCGCTATGTGCAGCCGCGCTGCCGCGCCGAGCGGCCCGCCCTGGTGGACGGCGTGCGTTGCTTCTTCCCTGTACAGGTCCAAGCAGAGGTGGCCCATGGCTGAGCCACAGGACGTTTTGCTCCAGGCGCAAGACCTGGCACGCCACTACCGCGTCAGCCGCGGCCTGTTCGCACCCAAGGCCACGGTCAAGGCGCTGGACGGCGTCAGCTTCAGCCTCAAGCCGCGTCAGACGCTTGCTGTGGTGGGCGAATCGGGTTGCGGCAAGTCCACCCTGGCACGCCAGCTGACCCTGATCGAGCCACCCAGCGCCGGCGCCCTGCACTTCGGCACCACCGATGCGGCCAGCGCCGACAAGGCCACGCTCAAGGCCTTGCGCCAGCAGGTGCAGATGGTGTTCCAGAACCCATTCGCCTCGCTCAATCCACGCAAGACGATTGCCGCCACGCTGGATGAGCCCTTGCTGATCAACACCCGCTTGAGCAAGGCCGAGCGGCTGGAGCGCATCGAAGCCCTGGTCACCAAAGTCGGCTTGCGCAGCGAGCATTTGCGCCGTTACCCGCATATGTTCTCGGGCGGCCAGCGCCAGCGCATCGCCATCGCGCGGGCGATGATTCTGAACCCGAAGATCGTCGTGGCGGATGAGCCGGTATCGGCCCTAGACGTGTCCATCCAGGCGCAGATCCTCAACCTCTTCATGGACCTGCAAGCCGAATTCGGCTGCGCCTATGTCTTCATCAGCCACAACCTCAGCGTGGTGGAGCATGTGGCCGATGAGGTGATGGTGATGTACCTGGGCCGCGCGGTGGAAATCGGCCCCAAAGCCAACTTGTTCGCGCAGCCCTTACATCCCTACACCCGGGCCTTGATGAGCGCCACCCCGGCCCTGCGCGCGGCCGACCGGCGCGAGCGCATCCCGATTCATGGCGAATTGCCCAGCCCCCTCAATCCCCCCTCAGGCTGCGCCTTCCATAAGCGCTGCCCGATGGCGCAAAGCCGCTGCGCCGCGGAGCAGCCACTGCTGCGCGAAGTGGCCGGGCGGCAGGTGGCTTGCCACCTGGTTTGAGGGCTAGCCAGCAGGCTTCGCCCTGATCGCGAGGCCTGCTGCGTGATCGCTTGCGGCGTCAGTTCAAACCGCGGCCTGGCGCAGCATGCCCACCACCGCCGCAATCAGCAGGCCAATGGTTGGCGTGACGCTGAGCGCGAAACCCAGGGTGCGGCTAGAGGGCTTGGACACATAAGCGCGCCAGTATATGAAGCGGCCGAGCAGGAACACCGCGCCCAGTGCGCCGCTCCAGGTGGGCGACCAATACTTGGCGGCAAGCGCCAGGGCGGGGACGAAGATCACCAGCATTTCCAGCGTGTTCATCTGCACGCGGTAGATGCGCTCAAACATCTCATGACCGCTGACCGCAGGCGCGTTGACGCCATACTTGCCGCGTGCACTGCCGACCAAAATGCCGAAGAAGAAAAATTGGCATAGTGCCAAGACGATGACCAGATCTGCCCAGTTCATAGCTTTGTCGCTCCCTTGATTCAATCGTGACGAGATGATGGCGTGGTTGATACAAGCCGGCATGGATGGGTCCAGCATACTTGAGCCACTTCGCCAATTCGCCGACTCAGAAGACGCCCATGCTCCCAAGCCCTGAGGACCTGAACTTGAACGCTCACCACGCCGCGCTGCGCGCACCCGCCCTGCTGGCAGCCCTGCTGGCTCTGTTGACCGGCTGCGCCACAGCGCCCGATGCCATCCCCGGCAAGCGCCACAGCACCCAGGAGTTGCTGAGCTATCAACCGGCCGACTTCCGCTGGCAGCCCACCCGGGCCAGCGCCGAAGAAGCCGCCCGTGAGCGCGACTTGAGCCTGCTGCGCCAGCGCCTGAGCCTGGCCCCTGGCTCGGCCGAGGCACAGGCGGCGCTGCCCGACATTCTGGCCGCCGTGCTGCACTACAACACCGAGATCGACGCTGCACGCGCGCCGGCCCTGAGCGGCCTAGCAGGCCTGGAGGCCAGGCCTGCCGACGTGCAGCGCGCGGTGCTGTCCGCCGTCTACCGCTTTTACGCGCCGGAGGCGAGCGCACAGCTGTGGGCCCTGCTACCCAAGCTGAGCAGCCCGCGTGAATTCGCCATCGCTGCCAATGCCTTGCTCAAACCCCTGACGGGCCCGGCGCGCCAAAGTGCCGCCGCGCAAATCAAGGCGCAGATGCAGCTGAGCTTCCCCACCACTTGGACCGATGAGCCCAGGCTGCGCGCCTTGAGCTGGCCGCTCGATCAGGCCTTGCAGCCCAGTGCGCCAAACGCCGCCCCGCCCCTAGCCGAGTTGCTGGCCGCGCCCCTGCGCCCCGGCTACCCGGTGGTGTTCAGCCTGCAGCGGCCCGGCCGCGAGGTGCTGGGCCTGGCCCTGCTGCGCGGCGCCGACGGCCGCTTTGTGCGTGAGGCTGATGGCCGGCTGTTCCAGGTGCCGCAGCTGGCCCGCGCGCTGTCGAACCTGCCGGGCACCATCACCTTGGGCAATACGCCGCAAGGCATTTTTGCGGTGCGCGGCAGCAGCACGGCCAGCAACCCCAGCATCGGGCCGACGCCGTTTCTGGAAACCAAGCTGCCCATCGAGGCCAGCGTCTCTGAGTTCTTCCAAGTCGACGGCAGCGACCTCGATTGGAGCGAGCCGCTTTACGCCGCCTTGCTGCCGCAGAGCTGGCAGGCCTGGGAGCCGATCAAGGAAGCTTGGCTGGCCGGGCGCGCCGGGCGTGACGAAATCTTGATGCACGGCAGCGTGGTCAACCCCGACTACTACCGCGGCGCCAGCTACTACCCCGCCACGCCCACCGCTGGTTGCCTCACCGCGCCGGAGCAATGGGACCCCGCCAACGGCCGCTTGCTGGCCAGCGGCCAGCTGCAGCTGGCCCAGGCCTTTGCGCGCGCCTACAGGCAGGCGCAGGAGCGCAACCCGGGCGGCCTGGACCCCATGGTCAAAGGCTATTTGGTGATGGTGGAATTGCCCGGCAATGACGGAGCGGGCGGGCCGGTGCTGGCCGCCGAGCTGGAGGCCAGCGTGCAGGCGGCCGAGCAGCGCTGGCTCAACCGTCCGCGTTGATCTTGCTGATCAATTCCTGCAACACCGTGGCGGCGCGGTCTATGCCAACCTGACAAGTGCCGGCCGCATGGTGGCCGCCGCCACCGTAGGCCAGCATCAGCTCGCCGATATTGGTCTTGCTGCTGCGGTCCAGAATCGACTTGCCGGTGGCGAAGACGATGTTTTGCTTCTGCACACCCCACATCAGGTGGATGGAGATATTGCAGCGCGGGTACATGGCGTAAATCATGAATCGGTTGACGGCCCAGATGGTCTCCTCGCCGCGCAGATCCAGCACCACCAGATTGCCGTGCACGGTGCCGCAGCGCTTGAGCTGCTCCTTGGCATTGACCTTGTCCCCAAAAAACGGAGTTCTTAGCTCGTGATGAAATCAGAGCGAGGAACGATGAAATGAGTCAGCAAAAGCAGGTGCGTGGCAAGTACACGCTGGAGTTCAAGATGGAGGCGGTTCGCCTGGTCAAGGGCGGGCAGTCGGCCGCGGTGACGGCGCAGATTTTGGGCATACCCAAGGCCAGTCTGAGCAACTGGGTACGGCTCAGCGAGGACGGGAAGTTGAGCGGAGCCGGCGACAAGCCTGTGACGCCTGAGCAGATGGAGTTAGCGCGCTTGAGGGCCGAATTGGCTCGGATGACGATGGAGCGAGACATCGCAAAAAAAGCGGCGGCGTACTTTGCGCAGGATCTTCTGCAAGGTACGCCTGGATTCAAGAAATGAAGACTCAGTGGCCGGTTAGCCTGAGCTGCAAGGTCCTGGATGTGAGCGTGAGCGGCTATTTCGAACACCAGAAGGCCAAGGCCGCCAGAAGGCCCAGCAAGGCCGCCACGCCGCGTTTGAGCGATGAAGCGGTGCTGACCCACATCCGCGCAGTCCATGGCGAAGTGGGTCAGGAGTACGGCTGGCCTCGCATGGCCAAGGAGCTGGTTGCGCGTGGACATCGAGTGGGCAAGGAACGGGTGCGCAAGTTGATGCAGCGTCACGGGATTCGTGCGCGCGGCCAGCGCAAATTTGTTGTGACCACGGACAGCAAGCACAGCCTGCCGGTGGCGCCAAATCTGCTGCGGCGGGACTTTAAGGCGCAGGCTCCGAATCAGAAGTGGACCAGTGACATCACCTACATCGAGACGGCTGAAGGCTGGCTCTATCTGGCGGCGGTCGTCGACCTGCACAGCCGGCAAGTGGTGGGCTGGAGCATGCAGGACCATATGCAAACCAGCCTGATCACGGACGCCCTGCGCATGGCCTGGTTTCGGCGTCGACCGGCGCCTGGGCTGATTTTCCACAGCGACCGCGGAAGCCAGTATTGCAGCCGAGAATTTCAAGGCGACTTGAAGAAATTCGGCATGCGCTCATCGATGAGCGGCAAGGGTGATTGCTGGGACAATGCGCCGACGGAGAGCCTGTGGGGGCGACTGAAAGTGGGCCGGCTACACGGTCAGAAGTTCAGCACAAAACGGCAGGCCAAGGATGAAGTGATTGCCTGGTTGACCTTCTACAACCACAGTCGAATTCACTCGACCCTGGGCTACGTCAGCCCCATGACGTTTGAGAAAAACTGGCACGCGGCCCAGCAGGATAAAGCCGCGTAACAAGGTTGCTAAGAACTCCGGGGAAGAGGGGCAAGGTCAGCATGGCGTTCGTGCTCGAAGTAGAGGTCGACTCGCTCTTTCACATCGGGCAGGTCGAGGATGTCGTCGATGTCGTGGTCGGCGCAGTACTTGATCAAGTCCATCATCAGCGTGTAGTTGCTGATGCGGAACTCACGGAAGCGCCCGAGGCCGGTGCGTGAGTCCATCAGGTAGTTCAGCAGCGGCCAGCCCTTGGGGTCGAGGATTTCCTCGCGCGTGAACTGGGCCGAGTCGGCCTTGTCCACCGCGTCCATCATCTCGTCACTGATGCGCGGAAAAGCCTTCTTGCCGCCGTAGTGCTGGTAGACCACCCGCGCCGCCGAGGGCGCATCGGCCACGATGATGTGATTGAGCCGCTCGCCGGTATTGCGCACGGTTTCCGAGGCGTGGTGGTCGAACACCAAATGCGCGGCTGCCACATAGGGCAGATTGGTGGTGATGTCGCGCGGGGTGATGGCGATCTTGCCGTCTTGCATGTCCTTGGGGTGGACGAAGCTGATGTCGTCGATCAGCTTCAACTCATTCAAAAGCACGGCGCAAACCAGGCCGTCAAAGTCACTGCGGGTGACGAGGCGGAACTTGGCATTGCTTTGACCGGCTTCGGACTTGCTGCTTTCCAGGCTCATCGCTGACTCCTTGGCTTGAGTGAATGGCATCGCACCCTCACCTTTCGGAACACTGGCCGCACACTTAAGCGACAAATTACCCGCCCCGCTGGGTCCACAATCAAACTTTCACCACTCCACCGTTGCCTCCGCATGAGCACCTTCGCCTTCAACGCCGACAACGCCTTCATGAAGCTCGCCCGTGGCGACGCCAACAAGCCCTTCGGTCTGGCCGGCATTGCCTGGGATGGCTGCGTCACCAACCGCCCCGGCGCCCGCTTCGGCCCGCGCGCCGTGCGCGAAGCCAGCCATATGCTGTGCGACGGCATCCACCCCTTCTTCAACACCACGCCCGAGGGCCAGCTGACAGATCTGGGCGACTTGGTGCTGCCCAATACCAATCTGGATGCCATGCGCGCGGCCATGCTGCCCCTGGTGGCGCCCTTGCTGGCCCAACATCACATGACCTGGCTGGGGGGCGATCACTCCATCACCCTACCCTTGCTGCGCGCCTACCGGGCGCATTACGGCCAGCCCCTGGCGGTGATCCACTTCGACGCCCATTGCGACACCTGGGAAGACCATTTCGGCGAGCCCAGCGGCCACGGCACCTGGGTTTATGAAGCGATCCAGGAGGGCTTGGTGCTGAAAGAGGGCTTTGTGCAGTTCGGCATCCGCTCGGCCGGCCTGCGCGAGGCGCGCGAGTATGTGGCCGACCAGGGCGGCATGATCTTCGATGCCCGCAGCCTGCGCGGCCTAGACAATGCCAGCCAGTTGGCGCCGATTCTGAACCGCGTGCGCGAACGCATGGCCGCGCTGGGCCACCCGCCGCTCTACCTGAGCCTGGACATCGACTGCCTAGACCCCGCTTTCGCGCCCGGCACCGGCACGCCCGAACCAGGCGGCATGAACACCAATCAGCTCTTCAGCATCCTCGAAGAGCTGGTGCCCGGTCTCAACTTCGTCGGCATGGACTGCGTGGAAGTTGCGCCCCCTTACGACCACGCCGAACTGACCAGCTATGCAGCGGCGCAATTGGTGTGGACCTATCTGTGCGGGCGCATCGCCGCGAACAAGGTCTGATGTGAAGGACAAAGGCCAGGGCGCTGTTGCTGCCCCGGCTCCTGCCCTTATTGCACCCGAAGTGGCTTCAGTAGCGCAGGCACAGCGTCGGTGACTTCTTCGCGAATTTGCGTGCGCAAGGTCTCCACCTTCTGCTCGGTGGTGAGGTACTCCCACGGATTGGCGGCCGCCTCCTTGCGCTTGCTGATCAAGGCCTCGCCACGCGTCACCATACTCCGTCCCTCGACCTTGCCACTGGCCACGTCGATCAGCGAGATTTTGAAGTAGGTGTAAGGTGCCAAGAAGCCCTTGTAGCGCTCATTCTCGGCCGCAGCCTTGACCATGCGGTCCCCAATATAGAAACCCTGGCCTTCCAGATAGCCACGGCCCACATTGTCATCCAGGGACTTGATCTTGTTGTCGGTTCGATAGCTGGTGATCAGCAGCAAATGCGTGGCCTGAATTTGCTTGAACACCGGCGCCAAGGCGGCAGGCGTGACAAAGCGCTCACCGTCGATCAACGCTTGCGGGTCACCGAAGACCTTGGCCGAGGGCAGCTTGAGGCCAAAGAACTGTGCGCTTGTGTCCGCTTTGCGCACGGCCGCGTCCAGGGCGGCCAGCGCGGCTTGGTCGAACACGCCACCGTTGAACTCAAAAGACTCACGCAGATTGGCGTCCAGGCGGCTACCCGTCTGATCCTGGCGCGTCACCACATGCACCGTGTCGCCCAGCAAGGACACCGCCACATATTTGCGTGCCGCGGCCTCACCAGCGGCCGACGCCTGGCCGGCCACGAGCAAGCCGGCCGCCAGCGCCAGCCATTGGCGACGACGCGCGCCGACGCTGGAAGCTGCTATTTTTTTAAACATGGCCTTCCCCTCCCCAATAGATTCATGAAATGCCGGCAACTCAGCTGAGCCGGCTCAAAAACTTGCCGCCGCAGTCTAGGACAGAAAAGTGGGGATGCCAGAAGTCTCAAACGCATGGGGTGAATCTTGACGGCGATGGCACCAGCAGCGCCGAAGCAGGCCCGCCAGGGCTCCAGCCCATAAGCTCATGTTATGGTTAAAACTCGCTTCGTCACTGCTCCGCACTGACCTCGTCCCGCACAATCCCAGCACCCTTGCTGCCAGCATTTACGCCCCATGCCGACCCTGCCGCCCCTGTCGACCCTGCCCAGAACCCCCTTCATCAGCCTGGCGCTTGCCGCTGTGCTGGCCAGTACCGGCCTGGCAGCGCAGGCCGCCAAACCCCTGGTCTACTGCGCCGATGCCAGCCCCGAAGGCTTTGACCCCGGTCTGTGGGACAGCGCCAGCACCAACACGGCCAATAGCCAGATGTTCCAAGGCCTGCTGGCCTTCAAGCGCGGCACGACGGAATTGATCCCGCAGCTGGCCACCGCCTGGCAGATTTCGCCCGACGCCAAAACCTTCACCTTCACCCTGCGGCCGGGTGTGAAGTTCCACAGCACGCCCTACTTCAAGCCCAGCCGCACGCTCAATGCGGACGATGTGCTGTTCACCTTCCAGCGCTTCATCGACCCGCAGCACCCCTTCAACAAGGCCTTCCCGGCCAATTTCATTTACCCGCAGAACATGGGTCTGGCCAAGCTGCTGGACGGGATTGACCGGGTCGATGACATGACGGTGCGCTTTCGCCTGAAGTCGCCCAACGTCACTTTCGCCACCAATCTGGCCATGGCCTGGTCGGGCATCCACTCGGCCGAATACGGCGCACAGTTGCTCAAGGCCGGCCAAGCCGCCCAGATCAACAACCAGCCGGTGGGCACCGGGCCTTATGTATTCAAGTCCTATGCCAAGGACGATGTGCTGCGCATGACGGCCAACCCCGACACCTGGGGCAAGAAGCAGCAGACGCCAGCGCTGATTTTCAGCATCAGCCGTGAACCCAATGTGCGGGTGCAAAAGCTCCTGGCGGGTGAATGCCAGGTGGCCTCGGCGATCCGCGATGTAGATGTGTCGGCCATGGACGGCCGGGCCGACATCACGGTGATGAAGATTCAGGCGCTGAACATCTCCTATCTGTCCTTCAATATGAAGAAGGCCCCCACCGACAAACGCGAGGTGCGCGAGGCGCTGGACATCGCGGTGGACCGCAATGCCATCTTCAAGGCCCTGTTCCCGCGTGGTGATGCAACGCAGGCCATCAGCGCCTTCCCACCCGCCATTCCCGGCTACAACAAGCAGCTCAAGAACGAATACAACCCCGAGCGCGCCAAGCAGCTCCTTGCCAAGGCAGGCTTTGCCAAGGGCCTGGAGATCGACCTGTGGGCGCTGCCGGTCAGCCGCCCCACCAACCCCAATGGCCAGCTGATGGCCCAGCTGATCCAGCAGGACTGGGCCAAGATCGGCGTCAAAGCCAATATCAAGACCTATGAGTGGGGCGAATACCTCAAGCGCGCCAACAACGGCGAGCACAACGTCTATATGAGCGGCTGGGGCGGCGAGACCGGCGATGCCGACGAGTTCCTGACCCCCAACCTCAGCTGCGCGGCCAACCGCAGCGGCGTCAAGTTCTGCAATCCAGAGTTTGAAAAACTGATCGACGAGGCCCGCGCCACCCCGGACGCCAAGAAGCGCAATGCCTTGTACGAGCAGGCGCAAGTGATCTTCAAGCGCGAGCGGCCCTGGATCACCATGGCCCACTCCACCGTCTACATCCCGGTGCGCAAGGATGTGCAGGGCTTCATCATGGCGCCCAACGGCACGGTGGACTTCGAAGACGTCTACCGCAAGTAAGGGCGCTCCAGCCAGTCAGCCAGAGCCAAGGCCCATGCGACTCAGACACATCGAAGTCTTCCACGCCATCATGCAGGCCGGCACCATCAGTGGTGCCGCCCAGCTGCTGCATATCTCCCAACCCGCCGTCACCAAAGTGCTGCAGCATTGCGAGCTGCAGCTCGGCCTGCCTCTGTTCGACCGCGTGCGCGGCAAGCTCTACCCCACGCCCGAGGCGCACCGGCTCTTCGTCGAGATCGACAAGCTCAACCGCGATTTGGTCAGCATCCGGCGCCTGGCGGCCAGCTTGCGCAGCGGTGAGTCGGAACGGGTGCGCCTGGTCGCTACCCCGACCTTGGGTGCGGCGGTGATCCCCGCAGCCATGACGCGCTGGTGCGCTGCTTTCCCCGACAGCCATTGCTCGCTGGCCACCCACCACACGCGTGAGATCGTCTCGGCGCTTTTGCTAGGCGAGGCCGATCTGGCCCTGTCGCTGCAAGACCCGCATCACCCCGGCATCAAGGCCGAGGTGCTGGCCAGCGGCGCGATGATGGCCTTGTGCCCGCTGGGCAGCCCCGAGGCCGCCGGTGTCGGACCCTTGAGCGTGAACGATATCCAGACCGAGCTGATCGGCCTGGGCGCCGACGATCCGCTCTCCGATGTGGTGCAAAGCGCGGCCGAAGCCCAGGGCCGGCCGCTGCACAGCCGCCTGACCGTGCAGACCTATCAGCTGGCCCGCGCCTTGGTGGAAGCCGGTGTGGGCATGACGGTGGTGGACCCCTTTACCGCCGCTTCGGCCGACCGCAGCCGCCTGAGCCTGCGGCCGCTGGCACCCGCCGTGCCGGTGCATCTTTATCTGCTCAGCGCCGCCAATGCACCGCTGGCCCAAACCTCACGCCGCCTGGTCAAGTACCTGGGCGAAGCCGCTCGCCTGAGCCTGGAAAGCCTTGCCCCATGAGCCCGACGCCACCGATGATTGATTGCGAGGACATCGCCCAGCACCCCGACTTTCGCGCCCTGCTGAGCATCGAAGGCATCGCCGTCGACCTGCGCTACGCCACCCCGGACAACTTCGTCAGCCGCAATATCTACGGCGGCCTGGACTGCAGCTGGCTGCGCCGCGAGGCCGCCGACGCCCTGGCCCAAGCCGCGCAATGGCTGACACGCCACCGCCCCGGCTATCGGCTGCTGGTGCTGGACGCGCTGCGCCCGCAACGCGTGCAAGAGCTGCTGTGGGCCGAGCTGGCCGGCACGCCGCTGACGCTTTACCTGGCCAACCCGGCGCGCGGCTCCATCCACAGCTGGGGCATGGCGGTGGACGTGAGCCTGCTCGACCCGCAAGGCCGCGAGGTCGATATGGGCGCGGCCTTCGACGAAATGAGCCTGATCTCGCACACCGATCATGAAGCCGAGCACCTGGCCCTGGGCCTTTTGCGCCACGAGCATCTGATCGAGCGCGGATGGCTGCGCGCCGCCATGCGTCAGGCCGGCTTTCAAACCATCAGCACCGAATGGTGGCATTTCGACTTTGGCGACCGCGAGGCGGTGCGCCGGGATTTGCCGCGCGTGCTTTGAGCTGGTTTGAACTCAAGGCGCGGTCAGCGCACACGCCTGCCCCGCTGGCCTGACAAGCCCGCCGAAATCCCGCTAAACGCCCAATCCTTGCTAACCCCAAGCCGCCACGCATGACGACAACCCGCCGCCTGTTCGCCCAACAATCCCTCGCCGCCTTGGGTGCTGGCACGGCGCTGGCCGCGTCGGCCGCCAACGGCAGCAGTAGCGGCAGCCATCCCAGCCACCGACCGGCCCTGCTTTTGCCGCGCCGCTTGCAGCCTGGTGACACCATCGGCCTGGTCGCGCCCTCACATGCATTCTTCGAGCGCGAGCCCTTCGAGCTGGCGTTTGAAGCCGTCCAAGCCATGGGCTTCAAGGTCAAGCCAGGCGCCCATCTGCGCGCCCGTTACGGCCAGTTCGCCGGCACCGATGCGCAGCGCGCCGCCGATGTGAACGCCATGTTTGCGGACGATGGCGTGGCCGGCATCCTGGCCCTGCGCGGCGGCTCCGGCTGCAGCCGCATCGTCGACAAGCTGGACTACGGCCTGATCAAGTCGCGCCCCAAGTTTTTCGGCGGCTTTTCGGACCTGACCGCGCTGACCAACGCCATTCACGCCCGCACCGGCCTGGTGACCTTCCACTGCCCGATGGGCACGGCCGAGTGGAATGCCTACAGCTTGAACAACTTCCGCCAGCTGGTGATGGAAGGCGAAGCCGCGCTCTTGCGCAACCCCACGCCCGAGCGCGGCGACGCCCTGGTAGCCAAGAATGACCGCACCCGCGCCCTGCGCGGCGGCAAGGCGCGCGGCCATTTGCTGGGCGGCAATTTGAGCGTGCTGGCCGGGCTGGCGGGCTCGCGCTTCTGGCCGGACTTCCGCGGCGCCATTCTGTTTCTGGAAGACGTCAACGAGCCCATCTACAAGATCGACAGCTGCCTCTCCACCCTGCGCCTGGCCGGCGCGCTGGATCAATTGGCCGGCGTGGTGCTGGGCGGCTTCACCAAATGCGAACCGGGTGAGGGCTATGGCTCGCTGACCCTGGACGAGGTCTTCGACGACTACTTCGTCAAACCCATGAACATCCCGGTCTACCGCGGCGCCAGCTTCGGTCACATCAAGCGTCAGCTGACCCTGCCCTTGGGCGCCACGGCCGAAATTGATGCCGATGCAGGCACCCTGCAGCTGCTGCAGCCGGTGGTGCTGACTCAGGCGTAGAACTCGAACTGCGCCTCGATGCTGCCAAGGTAACCGCTCAGGCTGAAGCGGATGTGCAGCGTGAAATGCCCTGCCCTTGGTGGAGTGCCGCACAGCGCACCGGTGGCCATGTCCAAAGCCAGGCCGGCAGGCAAGGCGGCTGCGTCAAACACCTGCCAACGCGCCCGACTGGCATCTGCAGCCGGCAAACCCAGCGCCAGCGGGCGAGCCAAGATGGCGCGGCCGGGGGCTAGGTGAATCGGTGCCAGCGGCGTGCAGATTTGGCCATCGATCTCATACGCCAAGCTGATGGCCAAGCCAGCCGGTGGCGGCGCAAGGCTGGTATCCCACCAGCCATCGCCGCCGTCGTGGCCGAAAGCACTGGCCACAAAGTCGGCCACGGCATGCCGCCATGACCTGGGGCGAGAAAGCTCTTTGCTCAAGCTGCCTGTCATTTCAAACCCTGCATTGGTTTGAGGCCTAAGGAGGCACTGGTGTGGAACAGTGCGCGGCGCGAGGCTCAAACTGATACGTTTGATAGCTGTGATTTGAATATAGGCGAGGGCTCAGGCTTTGTCCAAGCGCAAGTGGACGGGCATGCGCCGGACCTGAAACATCCGGCTAGGTGCGCTGTTAGCCGCAAGGGCCGCGCATAGCCTTCATTGCTGCTTGGCCACCCATTCCACCGCAGCGTCCAGCACGGCACGGCCCTTGGCGGCAGCGGCGGCGTCGTTGACGATGGCCACCAGCACCCAGGGCTTGTGCTGGGCGTCAAAGGCATAGCCGGCAAGCGCCGTCACATCGCGCAAGGTGCCGGTTTTGAGTCGGGCTTGGCCTTCGGCCGCCGTGCCTTTCAGGCGGCGGCGCATGGTGCCGTCCACACCCGCAATGGGCAGGCTGTTGAGCAGCTCGGGCGCTTGCGGGCCATCCCAGGCGACGGCCAACAAGGCGGCGAGCTGGGCGGGCTTGATGCGTTCGCTGCGCGACAGGCCCGAGCCGTTGTCCATCACCAAACCGCTGCTGTCCAGACCCTTGGCCGCGAACCAGGCGCGCACCTGGGCGGCGGCGGCGTCCTGGGTGGCTTGGCCGGGCGCGGCCACGCGGCTACCCAGTTGCAGATAGACCAGCCGGGTCAGGGCGTTGTCTGACTGTTTCATCATGCCGCGCATGGCCTCGGCCAGGGGCCGGCCCTGATGGCTGGCACGCAGCTGCGCCCCGGCAGGCGTGGCCGCCTCGACATCCGGGCCGCTGATCTCGCCACCCAGCTCGCGCCAGAGCTGGCGCAGCAGCTGCGCCGTCAGCCATTGACGGTCCAGCAGATTGAGGGCCTGGCGTTGCTGACAGTTGGCGGGGAACTCACCCTGCAGCTGCAGCACGACCTGACCCTCGGGGCGAGGGAGCACTTGCGGTGGCAACCAGCCCTGCTCCCAGTCCTTGCAGGCACGATTGGGCGCCAAGCGCACAGACGAAACATCGACTTGCAAGCCGGGCCAGACCGGGCTGCTGCGGGCGCGCAGCGCTTGAGCGTCGGCGCTGAATTCGAATTGCAGCAAGCTACCGTTGAGGTTCAGCGCATCCGGAATGACGTTGTAGGGAAACTCGGGCGCCTCATCAAAGGGGGCGACGCCCAGCTCAGGGCGGGCCGGATTGAACAGGCTGCGGTCCACCACCAGGCCACCGCGAATCTCGCGCAAGCCTTGCTCGCGCAGCTGGCGCAGCATCAGCCACAGCGCCGGCCAGTCCAGGTCGGGGTCGGCGCCGCCGCGCAGGTAAAGCGGGCCGGGCAAGACATCGCCCTGCGGCGTGTCCGCGATCAGCAAATCCGTGCGGCCACGCGTGTTGGCGCCCAGTTGATCCAGCGCCACCACGGCCGTCACCAGCTTCATGGTGGAGCCGGGCTGCATGGCCACATCCGCTTGCACCCGCGGCCCGGTGCCACGCGCATGCAGCGGAAAGGCCACCAGGCCCAACGCGGACTCAGGCAGGCCGGCTTGTTGCAAGGCCTGCTGCAGCTCGGCCGGCAAGGCCTTGCTGGCCGGCTGCTGCCAGCTGGCGCAGCCGCCAAGACCCAGGCTAAGGGCCAGAACAAGGGCAATCCGCTTGGGCGATGTTGGCAATAGGGGCGGCATGGGGCGCATGAGCAAGGATCAAGAGTGGCCTAACTGTACGGTCTCGCGCCCACTCGTTTGGCCTGTTCATCACCCCAGGTTATGCAAGCCCGACAAGCTTTCATTGGGGCATATGCAACAAACGCTGGCCTTCCCTGAGGCGCGCGGGCCCGGCGAGAGTCCATCATGGACTGAGAATCCTGCCGCCCCGTTTATCCCCCCGAAGGAGAAGAACCCCATGTTGAAGTTGTCCCCTCTCACGCATCGCCTGGCCCTCTTGGGCCTGGGCGCCCATCTGGCCCTCTTGGGCTCGGCAGCGCTGGCCCAAGCGCAAGATGGCGCCCAGAAAATCGAACGCGTGGAGGTGACCGGCTCGCGCATCAAGCGCATCTCGGACGAAGGCTCGCTGCCGGTGCAGGTGATCACCTCCGTGCAGATGGAGCGCGCCGGCATCGTCACCGCCGAGCAGCTGTTGGCCTCGCTCACCAGCAATGGCAATGGTCTGGACAATATGGCCAGCCAGTCCGATGTGGTGGCCGGCAGCTCGCGCGGCAATAACGGCGCCAGCTTCGCCAATCTGCGCGGCCAAGGCTCCGAAAACACCCTGGTACTGCTGAACGGCCGCCGTGTGGCGGCCCACGGCCTGAACGGCACCGCCGTCAACCTCAACACCATTCCCATGAGCGCGGTGGAGCGGGTGGAAGTGCTGAAGGATGGCGCCTCGGCCATCTACGGCACCGATGCCATCGGCGGCGTCATCAACTTCATCCTCAAGCGCGACTTCACCGGCCTGCAGTTCCAAGCCTCGGCGGATGCGACCCAGCAAGGCGGCGGCAATATCTACCGCGTCGCCGCCACCGGCGGTATCGGCAATCTGGCCACGGATGGCTATAACGCCATGTTCGCGCTGACCCGCACCGAGAACAAGATTCTCAGCGGCAGCGACCGTTCCTTCGTCAACACCTTCCAGCCCGAGCGCGGCCTGGCGGTGGACACCCGCGGCACGCCCACCGGCACGGTCTTCACCAGCACCGCAGGCACATTCCCTGACAACATCTTGGGCAAGGGCTCGGGCCCCAAGCTGCCCGGCGGCACGCAGGCCTATAACGGCATCAATGTGCTGAACCTACCGGGCGCAGCCGGTTGCCAGACCATGGCCAACTCCGCCGCCTACGACGCCGCTCTCTGGGCCACCCCCAGCGCGGCCTACGGCTGCGCCTGGGACACCGGCGTGGCCGCCACCTTGCAGCAACCGGTGGAGAACAACAACCTGGTCGCACGGGTCAGCAAGAGCCTGGGCGAACATTTGCTGACGGCGGAATTCGTCGCCGCCAAAGTGCACTCGGCCAAGTCCTTCTCGAACTCGCAGCTCAGCACCAGCGGCACCAACAAATACCTCTACCCCAGCACCGGCGCGTCTTACGACAAGGTGTTCAATTCGATCGCGGCCGTCTTCCCCAGCATCGCTGCCAACAAGGGCAAGCCCATCGCCTTCCGCTGGCGCTGCATGCCTTGCGGCGCGCGTGAGATCGAGACCGAGACCGAATCCAGTCGCTTCTTCATCGGCTTGGACGGCCCGCTGCCTTTTGCCGACTGGGACTACAAAACCGGCATCTCCAGCGCCAGCAGCGATGACAGCTCCAAGCTGGGCAATGGCTACTACTACCGCCAAGGCCTGATCGCCGCCTTTGCTTCGGGCAATCTGAACCCCTTCGCCATGCCCGGCGAGGCGCAAACCGCCGCCGGCCTGGCCGCGCTGGAAGATGCCACGGCACGCGGGCTCAAGCTTTATGGCGGCAAGTTCAAGGTAACGCAGCTGGATGCCTCGGCCACCGGCCCCTTGTTCAAGCTGCCGGCCGGCACGGTGATGGGCGCCTTCGGCATCGACCTGCGGCGTGAAACCTACCGCTTCGGCGGCATTGACGGCGCACCCAGCAGCGACAAGTACACCGACCTCAACATCCCCAACGCGCCCTTCGACAGCAGCAACTCGGTGACCGGTGCCACCCGTGATGTGAAGGCGGCTTACGGCGAGGTGATGATCCCGGTGCTGAAGGAATTGGAAGTCAGCGCCGCCCTGCGCACCGACGACTACACCGGCTTCGGCCGCAGCACCAACCCCAAGATCTCGGCCCGCTTCACCCCCAGCAGCGCCCTGCTGTTCCGCGGCTCCTACAGCACCGGCTTCAAGGTGCCGACCTTCAGCCAGGCACTCAACGGCGCGACCATCTCGCCCTACGCGGGCAAGGATCTGGTGGACCCGGCCAAATGCGCTAGCCTGGTGGTCAGCGCCAGCAATCCGGCTTGCGCGGCAGTCACGCCCGACATCGTCAGCGGTGGCAATGCAGCCTTGGCGCCGGAGACCTCCAAGCAGTATTCCTTCGGCTTCGTGTTGGCACCCATGCAAGACATGACCCTGGGCGCCGACTGGTGGAGCATAGAGCGCAGCGGCGCCATCCGCACGCCGGGCATGAGCGAGCTGCTGAACAACTACGCGCGCTTCTCCGACCGCTTCGCCCGCAATGCGGCAGGTGATCTGGTGGCCATCGACCAGCGCTGGTTCAATGCCGGCGGTGGCAAGACGCAAGGCGTGGATGTCAGCGCCGCCTGGGCCGGCACCATGCTGGAAGGCAAATGGGTGGCCAGCCTGGAAGGCAGCTATCTGATCGAGAAGAAGTCCCGCATCAGCGACACCGACCCCTGGGGCCCCAGCGAACTGGGTAAGTTCAACCGCTACAGCGACCCCGGCATCCGCTGGAAGCATGTGGCCAGCTTCAGCTACGCCAAGGGTGACTGGGTCGGCAGCCTAACGCAGCGCTTCACCGGCGGCTACGAAGACGCGGTGCTGCCGGGCGTGGCCAACGGCACGGTCAAGCCGGCGAAATGGGTCAAGGATGTGAAGAGCTACAGCACCTTCGACACCTCGGTCACCTACAGCGGCTTCAAGAGCCTGCGCCTGACGGCCGGCGTCAAGAACCTGCTCAATACCGACCCGCCGTTCAGCACTTACTACGACGCCGATCTGGGCTCGGGCAGTTCTTGGGATCCGCGTGTGGCCGACCCGCGTGGCCGCGCCTTCACCTTGCTGGCGAACTACACCTTCAAGTAAGCGCCTCGGGCTGTGGCCGGCTCAGTCCGGCCCAGCCCAAGCCATTGCTGGTGCCGCCCGCCACCGCCCCGCGGGCCGGGCGGTACTCGCATCCCACCCAGCCGCTCCAGCCACAGGCAGCACTGATCTCGTCAATCAGCGGCAAGAGATAGGCGTAATTCAGCTCACCCAGGTCTGGCTCATGGCGCATGGGCACGCCGGCAATCTGCAGATGGCCGACCCGGCCGCTGGGCAGGTATTCGCGCAGCTTCATCGCCACATCGCCCTCGACGATCTGGCAGTGATACAGATCCATCTGCACCTTGAGATTGGCGGCGCCGAGGCGCTGCACGATCTCGTGCGCCGCATCCTGGCGCTGCAAAAAATAGCCCGGCATATCACGCGGGTTGATCGGCTCAATCAGCAGTTCCCGGCCAGCCTGGGCCGCCTGCGCCGCCGCCCAGGCCAGATTGGCTTCATAGGTGGCTTGCAGCTGAGCCCGCTCCACGCCGACCGGCGCCAGCCCCGCCATCACATGGATGCGCGGGCAGGCCAGCGCCTGGGCATAGCTCAGCGCCAATTCAATGCCTTGGCGGAACTCCGCCTCCCGGCCGGGCAAACAGGCCAGGCCACGCTCCCCCGCCTCCCAATCTCCGGGGGGCGCATTGAACAAGACCTGGCTCAGGCCATGCGCTTGCAGGCACTGCGCGATGTCGCTGGCCACAAAGGCGTAGGGGAATAGGTATTCCACCCCCGCAAAACCGTCTTGGGCGGCGGCGGCAAAACGGTCCAGAAAACCATGCTCGGGGTAGAGCATGGACAGATTGGCGGCAAAGCGGGGCATGGCGGGGCACTCCTGAATCAAACCCGATTGAGCGGCAGCGGCGCGCCGCTCTTGACGCAACGGATGGCGAAATTGCTGGTGATGTCCTGCACCATGGCCAGGGCCTGCAAGCGGCGCACGATGTGCTCGTAAGCGCTCAGCTCGCCCACCACCACTTCCAGCAAATAGTCATGCGCGCCGCTCACCACATGGCAGGCCACCACCTCGGCCATGGCCTCCATCGCGGCCTCGAACTGCTGCACCGCATCCTCGCGGTGATGCATCAGCCGCACATTGACGAAGACGGTGGTGGCCAGCTGCACCGCTTTGCGGTCCAGCACGGCGCGGTAGCCGGCGATCAAGCCCTCGTCTTCCAGGCGCTTGAGCCGGCGCGCGCAGGGGCTGGGCGATAGCGCCACCCGCTCGGCCAACTCGGCAATCGAAAGCCGCCCCTCGCGCTGCAGCAAGTCCAGCAGCTGGATATCAATTCTGTCCATGGCTTGTTTCAATCAATCGTTGATTGATTATTGGCGAATTCCACCTCTTTCGAGTCAACCGAGTGCTGATTTCGCGGCAAATCAGCCCGGGTGAGGCCAGAAAATTCTGCCTGCTTCTCCCCCTGCCAGCGGCGCTGCTGCCGCCGCGCTCGCGCCCTTTTTTGCTCCCGCCTCGCCTCCTGCTCCTGCTGTCCATGTCCTCCCCCACTCTCTCGCCCAGCGCCACCTTGGCTTCCGCCGCCACCGCCACCACCCAGCCGCAAGACGAGCAGGGCAAGCAAACGCAATGGCTGGGCTGGGCTGCCCTGGCGTTGACGCTGTGCATCTGGGCCGCTTTTTTCATCTCGCTGCGCGCCGGCGCGCGCGCCGCCCTGCCGCCGGTGGAACTGGCCCTACTGCGCTTCGGCCCTGCCGGCCTGCTGCTGGCGCCGCTGCTGTGGACGCGCCACGCCCGCTTTGCCGCCGTGCCGACTCGCTTGCTGCTGCTGGTGGTAGCCGGCGCCGGCCTGCCTTACTTTCTGATTGCCGGCTGGGGCATGCGCCATGCGCCGGTGGCCGATGGCGCCACCCTGATTCCCGGCACCTTGCCGCTGTTCACGGCTTTGTTGGCCGCAGCCCTGCATGGCCGCTCCGCCCTGCGGCATTGGCCCGCATTGCTGTGCATTGCCGCCGGCGTGGCCACCTTGCTGGCTTTGCGCGCCGGCCAAGCCGATCTGGCCCAGGGCTACAGCCTGTTCTTGCTGGGCAGCCTGATGTGGTCGGCCTACACCCTGGCGCTGCGCCAGGCCAAGCTGGCGCCGATTGAGGCGGCCGCCCTGATTTCTGGCGTGTCGCTGCTCCTGCTGCTGCCGCTGCTGGGCTGGCATGCCTTGCAGCAGCCGTTGGCCCTGCCCCAGCTGCCCGTCAGCCAGCTCTATTTGCAGCTGGCCATTCAAGGCCTGGGCGTGGGCCTGCTGTCCACGCTGGGCTACAGCATGGCCGTCAGCCGCCTGGGCGCGGAACGCAGCGCCACCGCCGGCGCCCTGACCCCCGTGCTGGCCACGCTGATGGCCATGCCTCTGTTCGGCGAGCAACCCGATGGCGGCACCTTGCTGGGCATGGCGCTGATCGCCGCCGGTGTGCTGTGGAGCCAGCGCCAGCGCTGACAATCCCCGTCCCCGCAGCCAAGCGCCCCTCAGGCGCCACCGCCACCATGGCAAGAAATATTGAGATCAAGGCACACGTCAAAGATCTGGAAGCCGTGGCCGCAGCCGCCGCCAAACTGGCAGGCGCGGCGCCAAGCCTGATCGAGCAAGACGACACTTTCTTCAGCTGCCCGGCCGGCCGGCTCAAGCTGCGCAGCTTTGTGGATGGCAGCGGTGTGCTGATCTTCTATCAACGCGCCGACCAGGCCGGGCCCAAGGAATGCTTCTATGCCCTGAGCGAAACCGCCGACGCCGCCTCGCTGCGCGAGACGCTGAGCCTGGCCTACGGGCAGGTCGGCCGGGTCCGCAAGCTGCGCCGGCTATTCATCGTCGGCCGCACCCGGGTGCATCTGGATCAGGTGGAAGGCCTGGGCTCGTTCATCGAGCTGGAGGTCGTGCTGGGCGAACACGAAGCCGCCGAGCAAGGCGTTGAGCAAGCGCATGCCCTAATGCAGCAGCTGGGCATCGCGAGCGAAGACTTGCTCGAAACCGCGTATGTGGACTTGCTGGCCGATTCGGCCAAAGCGGCCCAGGCCTAAGCGCTGAAGGCCGCTCAGGCTTCTTCCAGCCAGCCCCGCATCACCGCATCCACCGCCGCCCCCAAAGCCGGCAAGCGCCAGGTGGTGGCCAGGCGCGCCTCGGGCGCGTAGCGGCTGCCCAGATTGCTGGTCATGGCGATCAGGTAGCGGCGCTTTGCCGGGGCCAGGCCCATGACGATGCCGGCATCGGCGCTGTAGTTCTGGGTATTGCCGGTCTTGTGCGCGAACAGCAGTTCCGGTTGGTTCGTTGCCGGCCGCAGGTCACCGGGGAAGTCAGTGCCCGCTACGCGGGCCGTGCCGTCGGCGCGCACCCAGCGGGCGGGCAGGCGCGCGGGCAGGCCGGGCACCCAGGCGGGCAGGCCCATCAGCAAGCCGCTGGACAAGATTTCGTGCAGGCCTTGCTCGCGCAAGCAGTGCAGAATCTGGCAGCGGCTGTAGTCACTCAGGCGCGGCGCATCGGCACCCAGCCAGGGGGCGGGTGGCGCCTGCGGGTCCAGCCACCAGAGCAGGCGCACGGTGTCCCAGGCGGTCATCTGGCAATGGCCCACGCCCGAGCCGGCGGCATTGCCCCAGCCGCCGTCGGCGCGGGTATTGGCCAAGCGCAAGCTGCTCAGGCCCAAGGTTTCAAACCAGCGGTGTAACTCGTTATGTGTTTCCAAGCCGGCGTGGCGGCGGATCGCGCCCACGGCATGCAGATGGGCCACCAGGGCCGAAGTGGCCTCGTTGCTGCTGCTGGCCGTCATGTCAAACGCCCAATCGGCCATGCTGCGGCGCTGGCCGGCGTAGCTGATAGTGCTCTCCCAAGTGCTGCGGCCCAAGTCCACCAGCAAGCCCATGCCCACCAACACCATCAGCTTGAGCAACGAGGCCGGATAGGGCGCGACAAAGCGCTGCGGCCCTCGGCCACTGAGTGCACGCCAGCTGATTTGCGACCAATCCGCGCCGGGCAGCCAGGCGATGGAATTGCCCTGGGCGTCCTGGCAATCCGCCGAATAACTGATATTGCTGACGGCACCGGCACCCGGCGCGATCTCGGCCACCAGGCCTTGCGGGTGTTCGCGCGAGAACAGCACATTGGCAAACACCGGCGCCGCGTCACGAGGGAATGCCACGACGGCCAGGTCGATAGTGGGGTGCAGGCCCAGGGGCGCACCGCCCTGCAAGCTGTCGGGCGTTTGCTCAAAAGCTTGGGCGCGCACCGCTGCCAGCAGCGCGCTCGCCAGTTCAGCGTGGGTAAAACTCATGGGCGCGCTCAAGCCAGTTGGAAACCATCCAGCGGCACCGGGCTGGCACGACCCGCGACCAGATCGGCCACGATATTGGCCGTGCCGAAAGAGAAGGTGAAGCCGAGTGCGCCATGGCCGACATTGAGCCACAGATTGCGCAGCGGTGTTTCCCCCAGAATGGGGGCGCCGCTGGGCGTGGCCGGGCGCAAACCGGCCCAGGCGCTGGCCTGGGTGTAATCGGCCGAGCGCGGGAACATGGCTTGCACATGGCCGCGCAGCGAGGCCAGGCGGCGCGGGTCCAGGCTGGCGTCGTCGCCCACCATGTCCACCATGGCGGCCACGCGCATCTGGGCGCCGATGCGGGCGTAGACCACTTTCTTTTCGAAATCGGTGACGCTGATTTCGGGCGCTAGGTGTTCGGCGGCGATGGGCGCCGTCAGGCTGTAACCCTTGAGCGGATAGAGCGGCAGCCGCAGGCCCAAGCTCTGCGCCAGGCTGCGGCTTTGCAAGCCGGCGGCGAGCACGAAGTCATCCGCCGCCAACACACCCTGCCTCATTTGCACGGCGGCGATGCGCCCGCCCTCACCCGGCTTGAAGCCCAGCACGTCGCCTTGGACAAGGCCGCGGAAATTGGGATGGCGCTGCAGGCTGGCGGCCAGGTGGGTGCAAAACGCATGGCAATCCGCCACCGCTTCGCCCGGGGTGAAGATGCCGCCCGCCAGCTGCACGCTGCTGGCGGCCAGGGCCGGTTCCAGCTGCAGGCAGGCTGACGCATCCAAGGCCTGCTCGGCGCCGGCCGGCTGGGCTTGCAGGCGCTGGCGCACACGCTTGAACTCGGCGGCGTGGCGGTACAGCACCAGCTTGCCGGGGCTACGCAATTGCAGGGCCGGGGCGCTGAGATTCGCATCCGCATGCAGCTGCGCAAACGCGGCCTGGCTATAGGCGCCCAGCGCCAGCAGCCGGGTGGTCATCTGCTGGTTCACCGGCGCGCGGCAGGCACGCAGAAACTGCGCCATCCAGCGCCATTGCTGCAGCGAGGTCAAATCGGGCTTGAAGCGCAGCGGGCCGTCCGGGTCCAGCAGCCAGCGCAGCGCTTTCATTGGCACACCGGCATCGGCCAGGGGCGACACATAGCGGTAGCTGAGCTGCCCGCCGTTGGCGAAGCTGGCACCCTGGCCGACCTGGGCCTCGCGCTCGACCAAGCTGACGGCAAAGCCGCGCTCGGCCAAGGCCCAGGCGCTGGTCAGGCCCACCACTCCGGCGCCGATCACCACGCAATGCTTTTTCTGTCGTCCGCTCATTCGTCCTTCGGCCTGCCACTGGGAAAACAAGCCGCCAGCTTAGTGAAGGGCCGCCCGGCTGACTAATGAAAGCGCGGGCGCAAGCCATAACTTGACCGCATGTGTGACAGCGCGGCAAGCCCCTCAGCGGGCCAAGACGCAAACCCATATAGTGCCTAGCCAAGCGCAGACGAAAAAATGGGGGCACTGATGGCAGGTGGCAACTGGAAAGAGATGTACATCGCCGGCTGTGAGGGCGACCTGGAACTCGTCAAGTACCATGTCAAGCAAGGCGTGGATGTCAATTACGCCCACCCCGAATTTCTGTCCACCCCGCTGGTCGCCTGCGCCTTGGCGGGTCAGGAGGAAATCGCCCTGTACCTCTTGGACTCAGGCGCCAATCCGCATCTGCCATCCGAGTTTGACGAACTCACGCCAATTCAAGCCGCCCGCAAGGCCAAGCTGGTCGGGCTAGAAGCCAGGCTGACGCAGCTCGGCGCGATTTCAGCAGCGGCATCGCCGGGCGCCGGCCGCGATCAGCGCGGCTGGTTCAGCCGCTTGTTTGCGCGCGATAGCGCCTGAACTTGCGAGCGGGCCTCAGCCCAAGCCGCGCACAAACGCCAGAATCTGACCCGCCATGCGCGGCGTGGCCAGCGGCGCGTCGATATCACCAGCCAGCACATGCTGGCCCGGGCTTTCGCTGTAGTTCACCTCGATCAGCTGCTTGGGCTGGCTGCCAAAGCGCTTGAAGGCAGCCTGCAGGGCCGGCACATGGATGACGGTGTCGCGCGGCGAGTAAAGCATCAGCAGGGGTGCCGTGACCTTGTCCAAGCGGCTAGCGCGAACCTGGGCCACCAAGGTCATCATCGGGAACAAGGCGCTGGTGGGGTGGCGGCTGGTCCAGAAGCGTTGACGGGCTTCGCTGCTGGCGGGCTCACCCATCATGCGGCCATGCACCTGGCGCGCCAACCAGCGGCCCAGGCGCCAGTTCAGCAGGGCCGAGAACGGGTCTTTGGGCCGGAAATTGGGCGACACCATCACCCAGGCATCAACCGCCTTGGTTTTCAGCGCAGCCCAGGCGGCCAGGGTGGCGCCGGTGGAACAGCCGATCACCAAGACCCGCTCGCCCAGCAAGCTGCCGATGGCCAGGGCCTCGCGCACATCGGCTTTCCATTGCTTGAGGCGCATGCCTTCCATGGCCAGCTCGGGGCGGCCGTGGCCGGCCAGGCGGGTGTAGAACACATGGCCAGCTAGGCCGGCTGCCACCTGTTCGGCCAGCGGCGCCATTTCCTGCCGCGTGGCCGTGAAGCCGTGCAGATAGACGACCGCCCAGGGTGCGCGCGCCAGACCTGCTGCGCCCCAAATGATGGTTTTTTCGGTGCCGGGCCGAACATCACCCCAGCGCGCTTCGCTGGCGGCCAGAAAGCCGTCCAGCTGATCCAGCCGACTCGGCAAGGGCGGCCTGGTGCCCGTGTTCACACGAGCCGCCAGGCCGGGCGAAGGCCAAGGACCCTGGGCAGGGCGGGCTTCAAGCGCAGAGGATCACGGTGCCGGCTTGTTGCTTAGCGCAACTCAGCTCAGCACAGCAGCCATGGCGGCGGCCGTGGCTTCGACGTTCTTGTTGTTCAAGCCGGCAATGCACATACGGCCCGAACGGAGGATGTAAACGCCGAACTCGTCCTTCAGGCGGTCCACCTGCTCGGCGCTCAGGCCGGTGTAGCTGAACATGCCGCGCTGGGTCAGGAAGTAGTCGAAATTGCGGCCCGGCAGCTTGGCCGTCAGCACTTCGTACAAGGCATTGCGCATGGCGTGGATGCGCTCGCGCATCTCGGTCACTTCGCCTTCCCACAGGCTGCGCAGGGCCGGGTCGCTCAGCACGCGGGCAACGATCTGGCCGCCGTGCATAGGCGGGTTGGAGTAGTTGCGGCGGATCAGGAACTTCAGCTGGCCCAGCACATTGACGGCCTGGGCGGCGTTGGGGCAGACCACACTCAGCGCGCCGCAGCGCTCGCCATACAAGCTCATGCTCTTGGAGAAACTGTTGGCGACGAAGAAGCTCAGGCCCGCATCGGCCATGGCGCGGATGGCGAAAGCGTCTTCCTCGATGCCCTCACCGTAGCCCTGGTAGGCCAGGTCCAGGAAAGGCAGCAACTCACGCGCCTTCAGCACCGGGATCAGCTCATCCCACTGCGAGGGTGTCAGGTCCACCCCGGTTGGGTTGTGGCAGCAGGCGTGCAGCAGCACCACGCTCTTGGCCGGCAGGGCTTCGATGGCGGCCAGCAACTCGGCAAAGCGCACACCACCGCTGGCGGGGTCGTAATAGGGATAGGTCTTGACCTCGATGCCGGCGCCTTCGAAGACGGCGCGATGGTTGTCCCAGGTCGGGTCGGAGACGTAGATGGCGCTGTCGGGGAAGTAGCGGTGGATGAAATCCGCGCCCACCTTCAGGCCGCCGCTGGAGCCCACGCTCTGGATGGTGACGGTGCGCTCACGCACCGGATTGGCTGCGCCGAACAGCAGGGCTTGCACCGCGCTGCGGAAATTGGCGGCGCCTTCCATCGGCAGATAGGGGCGCGCACCGGCCTCGGCCACCACGGCCAGCTCGGCCTTGCGAACCGAGTCCAGCATGGGGATGCGGCCGTCATCGTCGAAATAAATGCCGATGGACAGATTGATCTTGCCCTGGCGAGGATCTTTCTGAAACGCCTCGTTGAGGCTCAGGATCGGGTCACCGGCATAAGGTTCGACGTGATGAAACATGGCTTGGTCTCCAAAACGAAATTTGCGTTTGATTATCAGCCAGCGCGCTGCAGCAGCATGGCGTCGCCATAGCTGAAGAAGCGGTACTGATGGGCAATGGCATGGCGGTACAGCGCCATGATGGGCTCATAGCCGGCAAAAGCACTGACCAACATCATCAAAGTGCTCTTGGGCAGGTGGAAGTTGGTGACCAGGGTA
Organism: Paucibacter sp. KCTC 42545; assembly: GCF_001477625.1. NCBI lineage: Bacteria > Pseudomonadati > Pseudomonadota > Betaproteobacteria > Burkholderiales > Sphaerotilaceae > Roseateles > Paucibacter sp. KCTC 42545. The sequence goes on along the minus strand of NZ_CP013692.1, from coordinate 4,511,275 downwards.
TCGACCACGCGGAACTGGAAGCCGGGAGTGATGAAGATGGCGGTTTCACGCGCGCCGGCTTGCAACTCACCGCCCTGGGCCGCGGACTCCAGCGCGCGCAAGGTGGTTGTGCCCACCGCCACCACGCGGCCACCGCGGGCCTTGCAGGCGGCGATGGCAGCCACTGTCTCGGCGCTGACCTCGAACCATTCGCTGTGCATTTTGTGGTCGCTGAGCTGCTCCACCCGCACAGGCTGGAAGGTGCCCGCGCCCACATGCAAGGTTACATGCGCCGTGCCCACACCGCGCTCGGCCAAGCGGGCCAGCAAGGCCTCGTCGAAATGCAGGGCGGCGGTGGGTGCGGCCACCGCGCCGGGCTCTTTGGCGAACACGGTTTGATAGCGCCGCACATCGTCGGCCTCATCGGCATGTTCGATATAGGGCGGCAGCGGCACATGGCCGTGTTGCTCCAGCAGCGCGAAGGGGTCGCTGGGGAAGCGCAGATGGAACATGCCGTTATCGGGCCCGCAGCGGCCCAGCACTTCGGCGTCAAAGGCTTCGTTGAAGCGCACCCAGCTGCCCGGTTTGGGCGACTTGCTGGCGCGCAGATGGGCCCAGACTTCATTCGTGCCGGCAATCACCCGCTCGATCAGGCCTTCGACGCTGCCACCGGTGGCTTTTTGGCCATAAATCCTGGCCTTGATGACGCGGGTGTTGTTGAACACCAGCAGGTCGCCGGGGGCGAGCAAGTCGGGCAGTTCCCGAAAGATGCGATCCACCGCAGTGGCATGACGGCCATCCAGCAAGCGCGAGGCGCTGCGTTCGGCGGCGGGGTGTTGGGCGATCAGCTCCGGAGGGAGTTCGAAGTCGAAATCACTGACGCTGTGTTGACGAGCAGACATTGTGTGTTGAGGGCCGGACGGACCCGTACCAAGCAAAGAAAGAGCGCGGATTTTCCCATGCCGCACGCCAGGCACCGGCAAGCACTGGGCGAGCAGCAAAAGTTGACGCCGATCAAGGTAGCTTCCCGCCCCCGGTGCGAGCATGAGTTCCAAGGAGATCACAGCTTATGAGCAAACACCATCTCACCTCGGGGCAACAAGCCCTGCTGGAAGCCGCCCTGAAACTGCGCCAGCAATCCCTGGAGCAGGAGTTGAGCAACCAACTCGGCACGCAGGGCCGCGTGGAACATGCCCGCGAAGAATTGCTGCAAGTCGTTGACGGCGAGCAAGCCCACCAAGCCGACCGCGAGGTCGATCTGGCCCGCAGCGACCAGGCCCTCGAATCCCTGCGCCAGGTCAACGAGGCCCTGCAGCGGGTGCACGACCCCGAATTCGGCCTGTGCGGCGACTGCGGCGCCGCCATCGCCTTTGACCGCCTCAAGCTCAACCCGGCCGTGCTGCGCTGCATCGACTGCCAATCCAAGCAAGAGCAAAGCCACGGCATGGCGCGCTCGCACAGCTTGTGAGTTTGAAGCGCCAGCTACTTGAGCGCTGGCGCGGCAACAGCCGGCCAGGTCATCAGCCCTTCTTTCAACGCTTTACCTATCACTTCAACCCATAAAGGCATTCGCGCTATGAGCACTTTTCACGCCGTCGTTTGGCTCGATCACCAACAAGCCAAGGTCTTGCAGTTCGACACCGAGCATGTGCAGGCCGAGAAGATCAAGGCCCATTCCCACCACACCAAGCAGCGCGGCAGCGCGGTGCGCACCGAGCATGAATTCTTCGGTGAAGTGGTGGATGCACTGAACGGCATCACCGAAGTCTTGGTGGTCGGTTCCAGCACCGCCCAGGCCGACTTCAAGCACTATGTTGAAAAGCACCGCCCGCAAGCCGGCAAGGCCATCGTGGCCTATGAAACCGTGGATCACCCGACCGAGAACCAATTGCTGGCTTTTGCCCGCCAGTACTTCCTGAAGTACGACCGCATGGCCGGCGTGCCCACCCCGACCTGAGCACCGTGCACTGAGGCGGCACTTGCCGCTTCGCCCTCACTCAGCTAGGTTCAGGGCGAAGTCAGCCCACTCATGGCACTGCGCATGGCTTCCCGGTAAATGCCGGGGGCCTCGCGGTGCAATCCGCTGTGTGAGCCGCCGGCAATCTCCACCCAGCGCACCGGCGCCTTCCCCGCGGCTTCGGCCGTGTTGCGCAAGCGCCGGCCCAATTGCACAGGCACGGTCTTGTCGGCGCTGCCGTGCAGCATCCAGATGGGCGCGTCGATCTTGCCGATTCGCCCCGCCGAATTGAAGTCCAGTGTGGTGATGGCGGCGGCGACTTCGCCGATATTGCCGACCTCGCGCGCCACATCGGGCAGGCTGGTGAAGGTGGATTCCAGAATCAAGGCGCCGTAGTCCTGACCGTGGTGCAAACCGCTGGCCAGACGCACCGCTGCCGCGCCACCCATGGAGTGGCCAAAGATCACCCGTTTACGCGGGTCGGGCTGGCGGCGCTGCAACTCGGCAAACGCCTGGGCCGCGTCGGCCGCAATCGTCGCTTCCGAGGGAATGATGGCCGCGCTATCGCCCCAGCCGCGATAGTCCACCGCCAGGATCGCAAAGCCGGCCGCCCGCAGGGCTTCGATCTTGGGCAGGTTCTCATAGAGGTTGCGCAGGGTGCCGTGCAGATAGAGCAGCGTCGGCGCCTCCGGCTTGCCCACTTGCGGCAACCACCACAGCGCCAGCATCTGCTGCGGATCGCTGGCCGCTGGAACTAACCAACGCTGGTCGCCCGGGCGCAAGCCAGCGCCGTCTTCAGCAAAGGCCGCCGGCCGGCCCGGCGAGGGGCGCAGGGCCAATTCGCGTTGCTTGGCGTCCCACCAGGCGCAGCCGCTCAGCGCGGACACCGCCATGGCCAGGGTCAGGCCGCGTGCAAGCCCTGTCACAGGCCTTGCGATTCCCGCCGCCATAATGCGCGCCATGAAATTGCCTTTGTCGTCCATATCTATGCGGGTGTCCTCAACATCAAATATTCCCCGAGTCGCCGCAGCGGCCTTGTGCGCCGTTTTGGCGCTGGGCTCGGGAATGGCGGCTCACGCCGCTGATGATGCCAGCGATTCCAGCGCCAGCGGCTACAGCTTTGGCGGCCGCTTCACTGGCCCCTCGCATTGGCGCTTCGCGGGCTCGCCCTACACCTTGCATTTCCACCCTAGCCCCGAGCATCGCCATGTTTGGGCCGTGGGCGTCGAGAAGCAATGGGACGCCACCGACTGGCTGGCCGGTGCCTCCTACTTCAGCAATTCCTTCGGTCAGGACAGCGCCTACGTCTACGTCGGCAAGCGCTATCCCGGCCTGTGGGGCTGGACCTCGAACGAGTACTTCGCCCAGTGGTCGGCCGGCGTGCTGTGGGGTTACCGCGGCGAATACAAGAACAAAGTGCCCTTCAACTACCGCGGCATCTCGCCCGGCTTGTTGTTCTCGCTGGGCTGGCAGTTCACACCCAAGGACGCGCTGACCGTGCACGCCCTAGGTGACGCCGGCCTGATGCTGCAATATTCGCGCGAGTTCCGCTGACGCCTAAGCTTGAGCGCTAAGGGCTCAGCACACGGCAGAATGGCGCCGATGTCAGAAGCCGCCAGCACCAGCAAAGCCAGCTCCACGCCCAAATCTGCGCCGCAGAAGGCGATGGAGAAATTGGGCCTGCTGCGCGATATCGACCTGGCCCTGCACCTACCGCTGCGCTACGAGGACGAAACCCGCGTCACCCCGATTGCCGAGGCCTTCGAGGGCGACAACGTGCAATGCGAGGGCGAGGTGAGCGAATGCCGCATCGACCTGCGCGGCCGCCGCGTCTTGCTGGTGCGCATCGAGGACGACAGCGGCCAGCAACTGCTGCTGCGCTTCATCCACTTCTATCCCTCGCATCAAAAGACGCTGGCTGTTGGCAACCGCGTGCGGGTGCGGGGCGAAGTGCGCCACGGCTTTTTCGGCCGCGAGATGGTGCACCCACAGTTCAAGGCCGTGCAGGCCGACACGCCGCTGGCCGCCGCGCTCACCCCCGTCTACCCGGCAAGCGCCAGCCTGCCGCAAGCCTATTTGCGCAAGGCCGTGGCGGCCGGTTTGCAGCGCGCCGATCTGCGTGAGTTGCTGCCCGCCGGCGTGGTACCGGCCAAGCTGCCGACGCTGCGCGAGGCGCTGAACTTCCTGCATCACCCGACGCCGCAAACCCCGCTGGCCACGCTGGAAGACCACAGCCACCCGGCCTGGCAGCGCCTGAAGTTCGAAGAATTGCTGGCCCAGCAGCTCAGCCAGATGCAGGCCCAGCGCGAGCGCGCCCTGCTGCACGCCCCGGCCCTGCGCGCCAAGCCCGGCGGCTTGGTGGAGCAGCTGCTGGCCGCCCTGCCCTTCGGCCTGACCGGCGCGCAGCAACGCGTCAGCGAAGAAATTGCACAAGACCTGGCCCTGCCCCAGCCCATGCACCGCCTCTTGCAGGGCGATGTGGGCTCCGGCAAGACCGTGGTGGCCGCACTGGCGGCGGCCGTGGCCATCGACGCCGGCTGGCAATGCGCGCTGATGGCGCCGACCGAAATCCTGGCCGAGCAGCATTTCAAAAAGCTGCTGGGCTGGCTGGAGCCGCTGGGCCTCAAAGTGGCCTGGCTGACCGGCAGCGTCAAGGGCAAGGCGCGGCAGAAAATGCTGGACGCCGCCGCCGACGGCTCGGCCCAGTTGGTCATCGGCACCCATGCGGTGATCGAAGACAAGGTCAAGTTCGCCAAGCTGGGCTTGGCCATCATCGACGAACAGCACCGCTTCGGCGTGGCGCAGCGCTTGGCGCTGCGCAAGAAACTGGCCTCAATGGATTTAGAGCCGCATCTGCTGATGATGAGCGCCACGCCCATCCCGCGCACCCTGGCCATGACTTATTTCGCCGACCTGGCGGTCAGCACGATTGACGAGTTGCCGCCCGGCCGCAGCCCCATCGTCACCAAGGTGTTTGCCGATGCCAAGCGCTGGAATGTAATCGAGAAGATTCAGGAAGAGGTGGCGCGCGGCGCCCAGGTCTACTGGGTCTGCCCGCTGATCGAAGAGTCCGAGGCCATGGACCTCAGCAATGCCACCGAAACCCATGCGGAGCTGAGCACGGCGCTCGAAGGCTTCAGCGTCGGCCTGCTGCATGGCCGCATGGCGCCGGCCGAAAAAGCGGCGGTGATGGCGCAATTCGCCGGTGGCGAGATGAAGCTCTTGGTGGCCACCACCGTGATCGAAGTGGGCGTGGACGTGCCCAATGCCAGCCTGATGGTGATCGAACATGCCGAGCGTTTCGGCCTCAGCCAGCTGCACCAGCTGCGCGGCCGGGTCGGGCGTGGTGCCAAGGCCAGTGTGTGCGTACTGCTCTACACCGGGCCGCTGTCGCAAACCGGCAAAGACCGCCTGCGCGCCATGGCAGAAACCAATGACGGCTTTGAGATCGCCCGCCGCGACCTCGACATCCGCGGCCCCGGCGAATTCATGGGCTCACGCCAGAGCGGCGCCGAGCTGCTGCGCTTTGCCGATTTGCAGGAAGATTCGGTGCTGCTGCAAACCGCCCGGCGGCTGGCGCCGGTGTTGCTGGATCAACAGCCCGAAGTGGCCGCCAAGCAGGTGATGCGCTGGCTGGGCGGCAAGGCGGAGTTTTTGAAGGCCTGAGGTCTCGTGAACTGAGCGCCACTCAGCGGATCATCAATTCGCGATCACCCCGCAAGCCATGCGCTGCCCGCCGCCGCCCAAAGGCATGGGGTGGTCGGCATGGTTGTCACCTCCGGCGTGCACCATCAGGCTACGGCCCTTGATGTCGGCCAGTTTGAGGCGCGGCGCCAGCACGGCATAACTGGCTTTGCCAGCGGCATCCACCACCAGGCCGGGCAAGTCACCCAGATGGCCGTCACCCCAGGGGCTGCCGTGCTTCTTGCTGCCCAGCGGGTCGTAGTGGCCACCTGCTGCCAGGCCAGCGACGGGCTGACCATCTTTCATGGCCGAATCGCAGCTGCCGTTTTCGTGAATGTGGAAGCCATGCACGCCGGGTGGCAGGCCTTGCAGATCGGGGGTGAAGACCAGGCCATAGGCCGTCTGGGTGACGGCCACCGTGCCCAGGGACTTGAGCACGCCCGCCGGGTTGACCTGGCTGACGGTGATGCTGAGATCGGCCGGCGCGGCCATCGACTCAGCGGCCTGGGCGCTGGACGCGGCGGCCGCCAAGGCCAGGGCCGAGAAGAACCATGTGTTGGACAGACGCTTGATCATCGGGTTCACCTTCGCTGTTGAGACGGGAGAGGATCTGCGCACCAATCTAACACTCCGATGCGCTAAAGCAAGCGCGCCATCAAAGCCCCTTCGAAGCGCGCTTCCAGCGGCATGCTCACCACCACGCCATTGCCTGCGGCCTCGCTGACCGGCTCGCCCAGCTTGCCGCGCAGCTGGGTCACGTCGACGATCACATTGCCGCTGGGGTGGATGATTTCCAGGCGGTCGCCCACTTCGAAGCGGTTCTTCACCTCGATATCGGCCCAGCCCTGGGCATCCACGCTGCGCACTTCGCCGACGAACTGGCTGCGCCGCGCCTTGGAATGGCCGTCCAGATAGTTCTGCGTGTCCTGGCTGCGGTGGCGCTGATAAAAGCCCGAGGTGTAGCCGCGGTTGGACAGGCCGTCCAGCTCGGCCAGCAAGCTGGGGTCAAACGCGCGACCGGCCACCGCGTCGTCGATGGCGCGGCGGTAGACCTGGGCCGCACGCGAAACGTAGTAGCGGCTCTTGGTGCGGCCTTCGATCTTGAGCGAGTCCACACCAATCTCCACCAGGCGCTGCACATGCTCAACCGCGCGCAGATCCTTGGAGTTCATGATGTAAGTGCCGTGCTCGTCTTCCATGATGGGCATCAGCTCACCCGGCCGCTGCGACTCCTCGATCAGATAGACCTGATCGGCCGCCGGGTGGCGGCTCGTGCCACCGGCGGCGGCGAAGCTCTGGTCGGCCAGCTCGGCCGCCTTGCGGAAGTCGAAATTGATCTTTTGCGCCTCTTGCGCCTGGCCGGCCTCGTCCTCGAAGGCATCACCCAGCTTGTAGTCCCAGCGGCAGGCATTGGTGCAAGTGCCCTGGTTGGCGTCGCGGTGGTTGAAATAGCCCGAGAGCAGGCAGCGGCCCGAATAGGCAATGCACAACGCGCCGTGAACAAAAACTTCCAGCTCGATGTCCGGGCATTCCTGGCGGATCTGCGCCACTTCGTCCAGGCTCAGCTCGCGGGACAGGATGATGCGTTTGAGCCCCAGCTTCTGCCAAAACTTCACGCCCGCGTAGTTGACCGTGTTGGCCTGCACCGAGAGGTGCACCGGCAGCTCAGGCCAGCGCTCGCGCACCATCATGATCAGGCCGGGGTCGGCCATGATGAGGGCGTCGGGGGCCATCTCCACCACCGGCGCCATATCGGCCAGATAGTTCTTCAGCTTGCCGTTATGCGGCAGGATATTGCTGGCGACCAGAAACTTCTTGCCCCGCGCATGGGCCTCGGCAATGCCGGTCTTGAGGTTTTCCAGCTTGAAGTCGTTATTGCGCGCGCGCAGGGAATAACGCGGCTGGCCCGCGTACACCGCGTCGGCGCCGAAGTCGAAGGCGGCGCGCATGCGCTCCAGGTCGCCGGCGGGCAGCAGCAGTTCGGGTGCACGCAGGGTGGGCGCTGCGGGGGTGGTGAGGGGCTGATTCATGGCAATGGCCGAGAAGGTGGCAAGCAAAGGGCAAGCAACCCGCTAGGTTATGCGCCAGCGCCGCGCTGCGCCTTGCTACAGGTCAAGACATGCGCTGGGCGGCACGCCAAGATCCTCGTGACTGACCACCAGCCAGAGGCGATCGCGGGCCAGTGCCGCCTCAGCCATACGTGCGCGCAGATAGCTGAGCGACTGCGCATCCAGTGCGTTCAGCGGCTCGTCCAGCAAAAGCAAGGGCGTTTGCAAGGCCAGCGCCGCCGCCAGGGCCGCCTTGTGCTGGGTGCCGGTGGAAAGCTGGCTCAAGGGTTGATGCAAAAACGACGTCAGGCCAAAACCGTCCACATGGGCCTGCCATTGCGCCGCATCGGCCCGGGGGTAAAGCCCGGCCAGAAAGGCGAATCGTTCGGCGGGGTTCAGATGCTCAAAGGGCGGCGGCTCGGCGCCTACCCAGCTGACTTGGCGGCGATAGTCCAGCGGTTGCGCCTGCAGGTCCAGGCCTTGCAAGCGCACCGTGCCGTACTGCGGCGTGAGGGCACCGGCCAGCAGCTTCAAGCGGGTTGATTTGCCGGTGCCGTTGGCGCCGCGCAGCCAGCACAGGCCCGGCGCCAGGGTCTGCGTCCACAGGTCCACCACCCTGCGCTGCTGGGTGTAGGCAAAGCTGAGCGCCTCGCAGTGCAAGAAGTTCGCTTCGATACTCATGCGGCGCTCTTTTTCTCTTCTTGTTTTTTCATCACATCAACACCTCGCTGGCCACCGCCACCCACACAGCCCAACACAAGAGCCAGCGCGCGGCGCGCAACTCAGCCCCGCCGCCATCAAAGGCAATCGCCAGCGTCGGCGCCAGCAAGCCCAGCAACATGAACAGCGGCGTGGCACGCGGCGCCAAGGCCCAGGGCCTGACCATCAACAAGCCGGCCAGGGCCAGCCAAGCCAAGACGGCGGGCAAGAGACTCAGCAGGGCCAGGCGCCAGGCCCAGGACACATCGGCAACAGGCAGCAACTGGCTGGCCTGGCGCAGCGGGCCATAGCAGCGCTGGGCCAGGCTGTGCAGACGCGCCGTCCAGCCCATCACCAGCAAAGTGAACAAGGCCAAGGCCCAGGAGGCCTGCTGCGGCCAATGCCAGGCCAGCAGCAAGCTCAAGCTAGGCAAGAGCAGCGCCAGCAGCCAGGCCCACAACACCGCCCGCGCCGGGCCGCGCCACAGCGGCAGCCACAGCAGGCTGAACCAGGGGGAGCGCATGGCGAGCAAGGGTTGGGGCGAAGCCGGGGTAGCGTCGGCAGCGGCCCTGCTCTGGGTACGGCGGGCCGGCACGACCGGGCGGCGGCGCTGCCAGTGCAAGGCCAACACGCCCAGGGCGCTGGAGATCAGCAGCGAGGCGGCAAAGCCGGCCAGCACACCCAGCCACAGGCCTTGCATCCAAGCGGGGCTGTCGCGCCGCCAAGCCAGCATGGAAATGAGATTGAGCAACAGCCAAGGCGCTTGCGCCAAGGCCAGCACCGCCAAGTCGGCGGCTAGACGCTGGCGCCCGCTCAGCGGCAGGCTGGCCTCGGCCGGCAACCAGCGCGCGGGCAGCAGTTGCTCGCGCAGCGCCCAACACAGCAGGGCGGCAGGCAAGGCGTGGGCGGCGATGGCCAGCAGCGCCAGGCCTGCGCCTTTCGGCGCTTGCTGCACCGCCCAGAACAAGGGCAAGGCCGGCCAGCCGATCAAGGTGGTGAAAAACGGGCCCAGCACCATGGCCACCACCAGCACAAAGCCCGACCAGCGGCGCAGCAAGGCGCGCAACTCGACAGCGCTGCCGCGCAGGCGCATAGCCGTCAAGCTCACGGGCCGCTGCTGCTGCTGCAGCGATGGCGGCCCGCTTCGGTTCCTCATTACTTCAGGCGTTGCACCCAATAGATCAACACTTCTTGTTGTGGCTGGAGATCGGTATCACTGTAGCGGTAAGTGGGCACCGCATTGATGGCCTGCACCGTGGCCATGCCGGAGATGACGCGACCGAAGACGGTGTAACCGGGTTGGGCCGCGTTCTTGTAGTCAAGCCCAGGGTTGTCGACCACATTGATGAAGAACTGGTTGGTGGCGCTATTGGGGTCGCCGCGCCGCGCCATCGCCAAGGTGCCGGGCAGATTGGCCAGGCCGTTATTGCTTTCAGACACGATGGGCGCGTAGGCCGGGAAGCGCTCCACCATGCCACTGGTGTAAGCCCCGCCCTGGATCACGAAGTCGCGATCCACGCGGTGGAACAAGGTGTTGCTGTAGGCGCCATCGGCCACATAACGCAGGAAGTTGTTGACCGTCACCGGCGCGTAGGGCGTGTAAAGCTCAAACACGATTTCGCCGCTGCTGGTCAGCATGCACACGGTGGCATAGCTGCTTTGCGCCGACTTGGCCAGGCCTTCGCTGCTGCAGCTCAGGGTATTGGGTCGGGGGTTCGGGTTGGGTGTGGGCAGCGGCAGGCGGTCATGATCACCGCCATCTCCACCGCCGCCGCAGGCGCTCAGCAAGAGGCTGCTCAGCACCAGGGCCGCGGCCGTGAGCGCGCGGGTGCCGAAGGCACGGCGATGGCTGAGATTGCTGTCAGTACAAAGATCGGTACGCATGCTTGAAAACTCCCTGTTAACAGGGCTTTCAACGCTGCAGCGTGATCAGGGGATGACAGGTCTTGTGCGAATGGCGCCTGAGAAGTGCGGCGGGTGAAACAAGCCAGCGCACAAATGCGCGCAAAATCGCGGCCTTCGATCCGCCAAGGGCTTGATTGTTTTTTTGCCCGCGTCTTCACTTTCAACAAAAGTTTGTCTACTCATCATGATCAAGCCTTTTTTCCGTGCCTCGAACTTGGCTGCCACCGTCCTCGTCGCGACCCTGGGCCTTAGCGCCTGCGGCGGTGGCAATGACTCGGGCAGCTCAACAGACAGCGCAGGCTGGGCCTCCGTCACCGCACTCAAGACGAACGACACCGCGGTCGGCACCGGCGCAACAGCCGTCGGCGGCAGCGTGCTGACGGTGCACTACACCGGCTGGCTGTATGACCAAAAGGCCGCCGATCTGCGCGGCGCCAAGTTCGACAGCTCGGTGGGCGGCAACCCCTTTGGCTTCACCCTGGGCGTGTCTTCAGTGATTCAAGGCTGGCAGCTGGGCATTCTGGGCATGAAGGCGGGCGGCAAGCGCACCCTGATCATCCCGGCCAGCATGGCCTACGGTTCGACAGGCGCCGGCAACGTGATTCCGCCCAATGCGGCCTTGGTGTTCGATGTGGAACTGCTGACCGTCAAGTAAAGCAGTAGCGGCAGGCCCCAGCGGGGCCCGCACTGCGCGGCCCTCAGCCCTCGATGTTGTCGATCAGCCGGGTCGCGCCCAGCTTGGCCGCCGCCAAGGCAACCACCGGCTGGCCCGCTTGCGCCGAGCCCAGATCATGCTGGCGGCGCAGGCAGACATAGTCGGGCTGCCAGCCGTGGGCGCGCAGATGCGCCATCGCTTCGGCTTCCAGCAGGCTGAGGTCTTGCTCGCCCGCGGCCCAGCGCGCCAACATGGCTTTGAGCGTGCGGCTCAGGCGCAAGGCCTCCGCGCGCTCAAGCTCGCTGAGATAGCCATTGCGCGATGACAAGGCCAGGCCTTCAGCGCTGCGGGTGGTTTCGCCACCGATGATCTGAATCGGCAGCGCCATCTGCGCCACCATGCGGCGCAGCACCATCAGCTGCTGATAGTCCTTCTTGCCGAACAGGGCGATGGAGGGCTGCACGATATTGAAGAGCTTGGCCACCACCGTGCACACGCCGGTGAAAAAGCCGGGGCGGAACTCGCCTTCGAGAATGTCGGCCAACTCGGTCGGCGGTTGCACCTTGTAGCCCTGCGGCTCGGGATAAAGCTCGCGCTCGTCGGGCGCAAACACCACGTCACAACCGGCGGCTTGCAGCAGTTCGCAGTCACGCGCCAGGGTGCGGGGGTAGCGGTCAAAGTCTTCGTGCGGCGCGAATTGCAGGCGATTGACGAAGATGCTGGCCACCACCAAGCCGCCGCTGCCTTGCGCATCGAGCGCGGCGCGGGCTTGGCGAATCAGGGTCAGGTGGCCCTCATGCAAATTGCCCATGGTGGGCACAAAAGCGCGGCGCGGGTCGGCGGCCAATGCCTGGCGCAGGCCGGCGATGTCGTGAATCAGTTGCATGAAAAAACGAGAAGAGAAAAGGGACAGCCAGATTGAGAACTTATCCGTCAATCAATAGCTGTGCAGATCATTCTGCGGGAAGGTCTGCATCTTGACCTCGGCCACATAGCGCGCCACGGCGTCTTGCACCGAAGCCGCGCCGGCCATGAAGTTCTTGACGAAGCGCGGCCGGCGGCCGGGCGTGATGTTGAGCATGTCGTGCAGTACCAGCACCTGGCCGGAGCAGCCCACACCGGCACCGATGCCGATGACGGGGATGTTCAGGGTCTGGGTCAGGTCGGCGGCCAGGCCGGCCGGCACCATCTCCAGCACCAGCATTTGCGCGCCGGCCTCGGCCAGTTCGATGGCCTGGCGCTTGAGCAGTGCGGCGGCGGCATCGTCGCGGCCCTGCACCTTGAAGCCGCCCAGCATGGTGGCGGTCTGCGGCGTCAGACCCAGATGGGCGCAAACCGGAATGCCGCGCTCGACGATGAACTTGACCACCGGCGCGGTCCAGCCACCGCCTTCAAGCTTGACCATATGCGCGCCGGCCTTGACCAGCGCGGCGGCGCTTTTCCAGGCTTCTTGTGGGCTGGCCTGATAGCTGTCGAAGGGCAGATCGCCGATCACCCAGGCGTTCTTGCGACCACGCACCACACAGCGGGTGTGATAAACCATGTCTTCCAGGCTCACCGGCACCGTGCTGGTCTGGCCTTGCAGCACATTGCCCAGCGAGTCGCCGACCAAGAGCACGTCCACGCCCGCCTCATCCTGCAGCGTGGCGAAGGCGGCGTCGTAGCAGGTCAGCATGGCGATTTTTTCGCCGCTGGCGTGCATGTCCAACAGGCGCTGGATGCTGATGGGTTTGCGTTCGGTCATGATGGCACCTGAGCGTTGAAAGAAAAGCTGGGCCGGCAATTGAAAGTCCCATGCCAGCGGCCCGAAGTGTAGCTGTGTGCCCCGATGTCATGCGGCAAGCACAGCTTGCACTTCGCCCCTGACAATATAGGCTTTGCCTGCGCCAGCTGCCCAGCAGAAAGCCGAACCCATGACCCTGACCGAGTTGCGTTACATCGTCGCCGTGGCCCGCGAGCGGCATTTCGGCCGTGCTGCCGAAGCCTGCTTTGTGTCGCAGCCCACTTTGAGCGTGGCGATCAAGAAGCTGGAAGAAGAGCTGGATGTGAAGATCTTCGAGCGCGGCGCTGCCGAGGTCTCGGTCACCGCCCTGGGCGCGGACATCGTGCGCCAGGCCCAGTCGGTGCTGGAGCAAGCCCATGCCATCAAGGAAATCGCCAAGCGCGGCCAAGATCCCCTGGCCGGTGAGTTGCGCCTGGGCCTGATCCACACCATCGGCCCCTATCTGCTGCCCGAGCTGGTCAAGCGGGTGATTGAAGACTATCCGCAGATGCCGCTGATGCTGCAGGAGAACTTCACCGTGCGCCTGCTCGATATGTTGCGCACCGGCGAGCTGGACTGCGCCATCCTGGCCGAGCCCTTCCCCGACACCGGCCTGGCCGTGGCGCCGCTGTACGACGAGGACTTCATGGTCGCCGTGCCCGCCAAGCACCCCTTGGCCCAGTGCAGCAGCATCAGCACCCAGGAGCTGAAGCAAGAAACCATGCTGTTGCTTGGCGCCGGCCACTGCTTCCGCGATCAGGTGTTGGAGGTCTGCCCGGAGTTCGCGCGTTTCTCCAGCGACGCCGAAGGCATACGCAAAAGCTTCGAAGGCAGCTCTCTGGAAACCATCAAACACATGGTCGCCTCGGGCATGGGCGTGACCGTCGTCCCGGCCATGTCGGTGCCCAAGCAGCGCCAAGAGCTGGATCATCTGCGCTTCATTCCCTTCGCCGCGCCCGTGCCCACCCGCCGGGTGGTGCTGGCCTGGCGCAAGACCTTTACCCGCTACGAGGCCATTGCGGCCTTGCGCAATGCCGTCTACGGCTGCGAGCTGGCTGGGGTGACGCGCCTGTCATGAGGCAGGCGCCGGCCTTCTTTGCCTTGAACGCCGAGGTCGAGGCCCTGGCGGAAGAAGTCGCCGGCCTGCCCTCGCCGCAACGGCTGCCGGCGCAAACGCGGCTGGCCTGGCTTTTGCGCGAACGCGACTGCGGCCGCGCCCTCGCCCTGGCCCAGCAGGTCGAGCAAGCGCTGAGCCCAGCGGCCTGCGCGGCCCTGCCGCCCGAGCTGCTCGCTTCGCTGCGCTGGCGCCTGCAACTGACCGGTATTGAAGTCCGCCGACTGCGCGGTGAGCCGGCCCAAGACAAGGCCCTGGCCACACTGATTCTTCAACAAGCCGAGGCGGCGGCCGACTGGATTTCGGCTGCCGATGCCTGCTGGATTTTGGCGCTGTTGAGCCCAGCCGACGGCGATATGGTTCGCTGCGACCTGGTTGGCCACGGCTTCGAGCTGGCGCGGCGCGCCGGCGACCTTGATCGGCAATGGCTGCTGGAATGCAGCCAAGCCCGCTACGCCGGCTTGACGGACCGCTACGCTGCCGAGGCCCGATGGGGCGACCGCTTTGAGCACATCGACGCCGCGCTCGCACCCGCCTCGCGGCCCCTGATCGAGCTCTACGGCGCATACCGGGCGATGCGCGCCAGCAAGCTGAGCGAAGCGATCCAACGTTTTTCGGCCCTGATCGAGCCCCTCAAGGACGCCGGCAATATCCGCGAGGCCATCACCGCCCAGGTCAATCTGGGACATTCCTTCAATGAATTGAATGCCCCGGAAGCGGCGCTGGAGTGGACCGAGCGCGCCCTGGATATGGCGCGCGGCCAGGGCTGGCGCAACAGCACCGGCATCTGCCTGATGCTCTTGGGCGATACCCTGCGCCGACTCGGCCAACTGGACTTGGCTGAGCAGCATTTGACCGAGGCGCTGAAATGCTTTGCCAAGCAAGCGCAAGCGCGCAATTACGCGCTGGGCTTGAGTTATCTGGGCCGCTTGGCGCTCGATCAAACGCGGGCGCAAGAGGCCACCGGCTACTTTGCGCGCCTGCAGGCCCTGGGGGGATTCGTCGATTTGCAAATGGTCGCGCTGCGCGGCCAAGCCCAGGCCATGCTGCAACTGGAACAGTTGGATGAGGCCGAACGCTTTGCACAGCAGGCCTTGCAGTTGGCGGCATCACGCGGCGCGGGTGAACTGGAGGTGGAGCTGGGCCTGCTGCTGGCACGCATCGCGCAGCGTCAAGCAGCCGATCCGCAAGGCCTGGCGATGCAATACCTGGAACGCGCCCGCGAGCGCGCCAAGTCGATCGCCGGCTACCAAGACGGGGCCGACCTGCTGAATGCCCTGGCCATCGCCTATGCCAATGCAGGGCGTTACCGGGAGGCTTTTGAGGCCAGCCAACTGGCGGCCAGTTCGCGTGCCCAGACGCTGGGCCGCGAGGCTGACAAGCGCCTGGCCTCGATCCAGTTGCGCAATTTGAGCGAGAGTGCGCGCGCCCAGGCCGACTACCTGGGCCAGTTGGCCGAGGCCGAGCGCCAAAAAGCCCAGCTGATGCAGCGCAATAGCGACACGCTGGAGAAGCTGGGCCTGATCGGCCAGGAGCTGACCCGCCAACTCGACCTGAACTCGATCTTCTCGGCGCTCAGCCAGCACATCCCCTCTTTGCTGGATGCCCGCTCATTCGAAATCTATCTGCTCGACGCCGAGGGCCAGGGTCTGAACTCGGTGTTCGGTTTCGAGGATGGCGAGCGACTGCCGCCCGACCATATTCCGCTGAACGATCCCGCTTCGAATGCGGTGCGCTGCGCGCTTGAACGCAGCGAACTGTCGGTGCAACTCGCGGCCGACGGCAGCGACCCCAGTCAGATCCCCGGCACCATGCGCACCCTCAGCGCGCTGTTTGCGCCGCTGTTGATCGGGGATCGCCTGCTTGGCGTGGTGACGGTGCAGTCGCCACTGGCCGATGCTTACGGCGAGCATGAGCGGATGATTTTTCGCACCCTGAACGCCTACACCGCCATCGCGCTGGACAACGCCAACGCCTACCAGCGCCTGCAGCAGGCGCAAAGCCAGCTGATTGCCCAAGAAAAGCTGGCCGCCCTGGGCGCGCTGGTGGCCGGCATTGCGCATGAGCTGAACACCCCGCTGGGCAACAGCCTGCTGATGGCCAGCACGCTGGAACAAAGAACGGCCGAGGTGGAGCGCGCCGCCGTCGCCAATACCTTGCGCCGCAGCGAGTTGGCGGCCTTTTTTTACGAAGCGCGCTCGATGGCGCGGCTGATCATGCGAGGCCTGGAGACCGCCGCACGTCTGATCACCAGCTTCAAGCAGGTGGCGGTCGACCAGACGGTGGAGCAGCGCCGCGACTTTGATCTGGCCGGCATGTGCGAGCAGCTCGTCGCCACCTTGCATGCCAGCATTCGCAAGCAGGGGCACCAGATCACGCTGGACATCCCGGCCGGCATCTTGATGAACAGCTTTCCCGGCCCCTTTGGCCAGGTCTTGAGCAATTTGATCAACAACGCCATGCTGCACGGCTTCGGGGAAGGGCGCGGCGGCCAGATGCATTTGAGCGCCCAGCTGCTGAAGGACGGCCGCGTTGAGCTGCGCTTCGCGGACGATGGGCTGGGCATCAGCACCGCCCATGCCAAGCGCATCTTCGAGCCCTTCTTCACGACCAAGTTCGGCCAGGGCGGCAGCGGCTTGGGCCTCTCAATCAGCCACAACATCGTGAGCTCCCTGCTGGGCGGCAGCCTGACGCTGGAGCCCAAGCAGGGGCAGGGGCCGGGCGCATGCTTTGTGGTGAACCTGCCCTTGCAGGCGCCGCAGCGGGTAGACGGCGGGGCGGCGGGGACGGCGGCGGTTTCCGTCTCAACGCCGGCCGGCTCGGCGCAAGAACCGGGTGGGCAGAGCGGCAGCGCAATTTGACAATGCGCTCATCCGCAGCTTCAGCCCCTTGCCATGCGCCTCAGTCGATTTGAAATTCAAAGCCATGCCGCTGAGCCGTCTGCCCGGCTGCTTGCGCGCGACCTTGCCGCCCGGCGGTGCCAGCCATGCCAGCAGGTAGCGCCGCGATGAATGCGCGCTATCAACGTATTCGCGCCGCCATTGAGCGGCTCGCCGCGGCCGAGCAGGCGCCGCCGCTGCAAGCGCTGGCCGACGAGGCCGGACAGAGCCCGTTTCACTTCCAGCGCAGCTTCGTCAGCATGGCCGGCGTGACGCCCAAGGAGTTCAGCCAGGCGCTGGCCCTGCAGCGCGCCAAGCAAAGCCTGGCGCAGGCCGACTCGGTGATGGAAGCGGCGCTGGCGGCAGGGCTGTCCGGGCCTTCGCGCTTGCATGACCTGTTCATCGGCCTGGACGGCATGACGCCGGGCGATTTCAAAAACGGTGGCGCCGGTCTGACGCTGCAATGGGCCTGTGCTGACACCGTGCTGGGGCCCATCTGGCTGGCCGCGAGTGAGCGCGGTGTGATGCGCCTGGTCTTCATGGGCGACGCCTCAGCAGCCGAGCTGATCGAGCGCGAGGCCGCCGCTGCCCTGCCCCAGGCCAGCTGGCGTGAAGCGCACAAGGAGCTGGCGCCCCTGACCGCCGAGGTGCAGCGCCGGCTCAGCGGCCAGGGCGCGCGCCTGCCCCTTGGCCTCTTGATGAGCGGCACGCCGCTGCGCCTGAAAGTGTGGCAAGCCCTGCTGGCTATTCCTGAGGGTCAGGTCTTGTCCTACAGCCAGCTGGCCCGTCTGGCCGGCGCGCCGCAGGCGGTGCGCGCGGTGGCCAGCTGCGTGGCGGCCAACCCGATTGCCTATCTGATCCCCTGCCACCGGGTGATTCGCGCCAATGCCGATTTTGGCGAGTACCGCTGGGGGCCGCAGACCAAGCGCGCGCTGCTGGGGCTGGAGCTGGCGCGAGGCGCGGCCTCGGGTCTTGCGGCGAACGCCGCGCACTCGCTGGCTTGAGCGAAGCCTTAGGGGTTGGACTGCCCGAAGACGGTCTTCTGCGCCGTCGGCAACCATTCCTCGATATTGCGGCTGGTCGCGATCAGCACCGGCACCAGAATCTGCTTGGCAGGCAGCTGCCCGGCGCGCCCGGCCAGCAAAGCCTCGGCGGCGCGGCTGCCCATCAACAAGGGCTGCTGCATGCCTACCGCCAACAAGGCCTTGCTCTTGAGCAGGTCGACGAATTCCGGAATACCGTCAAAAGAGCCCACCAGCAAATCATTGCCCCGTTTGGCCTCGCGTACCGCCTGCAGCGCGCCCAGGGTGGGCTGATCCACCTCGACAAACAGGCCGCGCAGCTTGGGGAACTGGATCAGCATCTCCTTGACGAAGCCATGCGTTTCCTCGGTGGAATAGCTCTTCATCTGCCGCAGCGCCACCTCTTTGCCAAAGCCCGCTTCGCGCATCGCGTCACGAAAGCCATTGGTGCGGTCTTGGCCGTTTTTGCGATCCAGGGCGATGGTGCAAAGCCCGTATTCGCCGCCTTGCCAGCCGCGCTCCTTCATCGCCTGGGCCATCACCACGCCGACGCCAAAAGCGCCCTTGTAGTTATCGGACTTGATGTAGGACAGATACTCGCCGCCATTGGTGCCAATGTCGGCCACCACCGCTGGCACTTTGGCACGGCTGGCCAGCTCCAACACATCCAGCGCCGACTTGCTGCTGGTCGGCGACAGTACGATGCCGGCCGCCCCGCGCGCCAACACGGCGCGCGCATTCTGCAATTGCTGCGCATCGCTGTTGCGGCTGTCCAGTGCCTCGAAAGCGAAGCCCTGCGGCTCCACCACCGTCTGCACGCCCCGCCCCAGCATGCGCCAGAAGGGCAGATCCAGGCCCGGCGTCAGATAGGCCACCAACGGCGCCGGCGCGGCCTGCAGCGGCCAAGGCGCCAGCGCCGCCATGCCGCTGCCGTAGATCAGTTGACGCAAACAGTCGCGGCGCGATGCACGGGGCTCAGACATGGCGAACTCTCCCTTGTTCACTGACTCAAGACAGCTGGGGGCTGGATTGACCGTCCGGCGCCCCGCTGGCAACCTCGCGCGGCAGGCTCATCAACACCGTGGTGCCCTGGCCTCGCTGACTGACGATGCGTATCTTGCCACCCAATATGCCGGTAACGATATTGAATGCGATGTGCAAACCCAGGCCCGAGCCGCCGCGACCGAAGGTGGTCGTGAAGAAGGGCTCAAACACATGCTTCAAATGCTCCTCCGGGATGCCGCAACCGTCATCACTGACGCTCAGCTCGACTTGATCGGCGCCCAAGCTGCGCGCGCTGATCCTGATTTGCCCCTGCTCACGCCCCTCAAAAGCATGCAGCATCGCGTTATTGATCAGATGGCCCAGCACCTGTCCGAGGGGGCCGGGGAAGCTGAGCATTTGCAAGTCATGCGGCAGTTCGGCCTGCAGGCTGCACCTCGCCTTGCTCAGGGCGGGCTGCAAGGAATTGCAGATTTCATTCACCACCTCGTGCAGCAAAAAGGGGCGACGCTGCGAGCTTTCGCGGTCAGCCGCCACTTGTTTGAAGCTGCTGATCAGGTCAGCGGCCCGGCCCAGATTGCGCAGCACGATCTCGCTTGCGGTCTGCATCTCCAACACATAGTTGTTCATGGTCTTGCGGGCCAGCGGTTGTGACAACTGCTCACGCAATTGGCGGGTGGCATCGGCCATGGTGCTGGCCGCCAGCAAACCGTTGCCGATCGGCGTATTGAGCTCATGGGCCACGCCGGCCACCAGGGCGCCCAAGGCCGCCAGCTTTTCGCTGGCCACCAGGTCCGCCTGCATCTGGCTCATGGCGTCGAGGCTGCGCTGCAACTCGGCATTGGCGCAGCGCAAGGCATCGTCACGCTCGATCAAGCGCTTGCGCATCACCTCCATACCGTGTAGCAGGCTGCTGCTGTCGCTGCCTCGTAAGTGGATCGCCATCTGCATATCGCCCGCCGCGATGCGGCGCGCAATGTCCACCGCATATTCAGGCTCGCCGCCCAGGCGGCGCAGCAGGGAACGGGTGATCAGCACCGTGACCAGCACGCTCAGCAGCAGCGCCATGCCTGAGAGCGCAAAGATCAGCCAGCGAGCTTCCAGGTAGTCTTGCTCGACATGACGGCTGGCCGCCAACATCTGCGCCGCCTGGTGTTGGCTGAACTGCTCCAGCAAGGCGAAGTAGTCGGTTTGGTAGCCATGCAAATCAACGATCAGCAGATTGCGCGCCTCGCTCAGGCGATGCTGGTTGAGCAAGCCGATGAAGTCGTCCTGATTGATGCTGTAGGCCGAGTGCACCGTCTGCATGCGGCGCAGAAGATCGCGGCCCAAGGGGTCTTCCACCTGCGCCGCCAGCGTGGCCAGGGCGGCCAGCATGCGTTGATTCGCCGAGGCGATGTCGGCCTGGTGCTGGGCCAGGGCCGCGTCCTCGCTGAAGATCAGCGCATTGCGCATGGCCAGGGCGGCGATGCCGAGTTGGCTGTTCACCTCATTGACCAGGGCGGTCTTCGGGTATTCGCGCTGCAAGGCCTGCTTCGTGGTTTCGCTGAGCGTTTTGAGCTTGAGTACCGCCACCACACTCAAGCCCACCAGCAGCAAGATGATGGTGCCGTAGCTCAGTGCCAGACGCTGACCAATGCCGACGCGGGGCTGCACGCGCGATGACCGCTCTTTCACGGCAGCACCTGCCATCGGCTGGCCAGTGAAAAGTTCAAAGCACGCCCCTCCAGCATCTCTGATTTACCCTCGGCTGCAGTCTAAGCCCAAGCCCGCCAGCTTGGGCGGGCGGCTAGCTGCACTCAGCTGATTTTGATCAGCCAATCGGACGGCTGGCAGGGGTCGGAGGAACGGGTGTTTGCGCGCGAGGAAGCTTCATCAACCGAGGGCGGACACGGCGCATGCCCATCTGGGTCGCGCCTACTTTTGGCTGGCGCTCTTGGCTGCGGCCGTGAGCTGCTGGCCTTGGAGCGCTGCCAAGCGCCGCTCTTCGCGCTGCTTGGCCTCGGCTCGGCGCTGGGTGGTGAAGGGGTCGACCTCGTTGTCGGCGGGCATCTGGCCTTCGGCGCGGGCTTTGACCAACTCGGCCACCACCTCGGCGCGGCTGCGCTCAGTCGATGGCGCCGAGGCTGCTGGCGTCGCCTGCACCGCTGGCTTGCTATCAGCTGCCTGCGCTGGGCCGCAGCCAGCCCAAGCCGCTGCGAGCAGCAGAGCAGCCGGGCGCAGGGATTGAAAAGAAAAACGCGTGAAAGTTGCAGTCTTGGACATGATTCGTCACTCCATCAAAAACTAGGTCCGCCCGGCTCGGACCCGAGGGATTGCAGCCGGGGCTCGAAGCCGATGTGGCTTCGCTGGAGGGCAATGTCGCGAATCGGGCCGGGGCGGCCCATCCATTTGCGACCAAGGCTGCAAGGTGCGGCGCCAGGCAGCCTGATTGCGGCGCCAGCTGTGCGCTGGCCAAACGCGGCCAAGCAATGTGGGATTGCGCGGCAAACTTTGTCTGATGAAGATATGGCGTCGAGTTTATGTTTAACTATCGACGAGTTTGATTCTATTAACTGGCGCTATTGATCCAGGCGCCCTAAGCTTGCAGCACTGTCAGCCCAGCTGGCCCCACAAGGCGACGCCTCCCTGCGATGGGCGGCGCTCAAAACCCAAGGAGAGATGCCCATGTCCACCGAAGCCAAGTGCCCTTTCAACCACAGCGCGGCCGCTGCCGCGAGCGCCGCTCAAGCCAAGTCCAGCCGCGACTGGTGGCCCAATCAGATGAAGCTGGGCGTGCTGCATCAGCACTCGGCGCTGTCCGATCCCCTGGACCCGGGCTTTGACTACGCCCAGGCCTTCAAGAGCCTGGACCTGGCCGCGCTCAAGCAAGACTTGCATGCGCTGATGACCGATTCCCAAGACTGGTGGCCGGCCGACTTCGGCCACTACGGCCCCCTGTTTGTGCGCATGGCCTGGCATAGCGCCGGCACCTACCGCACCGGCGACGGACGTGGCGGCGCCGGTGCCGGCCAGCAGCGCTTTGCGCCGCTCAATAGCTGGCCCGATAACGTCAACCTCGACAAGGCGCGCCGCCTGCTGTGGCCGATCAAGCAGAAGTACGGCCAGAAGATTTCCTGGGCCGACCTGATGATCCTCACCGGCAACGTGGCGCTGGAATCTATGGGCTTCAAGACCTTCGGCTTTGCCGGTGGCCGCGCCGATGTGTGGGAGCCGCAGGAAGACGTCTACTGGGGTTCGGAAAGCACCTGGCTGAGCGACGACAAGCGCTACTCCGGCGCGCGTGATCTGGAGAACCCGCTGGCCGCCGTGCAGATGGGCCTGATCTATGTGAACCCGGAAGGCCCCGGCGGCAACCCCGACCCTTTGGCCGCCGCGCACGATATCCGCGAAACCTTTGCCCGCATGGCCATGGATGACGAAGAAACCGTCGCCCTGATCGCCGGCGGCCACAGCTTCGGCAAGACCCATGGCGCGGCAGATGCCAAGCATGTGGGCCTTGACCCCGAGGCCTCCGACATGGCCCAGCAAGGCATGGGCTGGGTGAATAGCTACGGCAGCGGCAAGGGCTCGCATGCCATTGGCAGCGGCCTGGAAGTGACCTGGACCACCACCCCCACGGCCTGGAGCAATAACTTCTTCGAAAACCTGTTCGGCTACGAATGGGAGCTGAGCAAGAGCCCCGCCGGCGCGCACCAGTGGGTGGCCAAGAACGCCACAGCCAACACGCCCGACGCGTTCGACCCCGCCAAGCGCCACTTGCCCACCATGCTGACCACCGACTTGTCGCTGCGCGTGGACCCGGCTTACGAGAAGATCTCGCGCCGCTTCCTGGCCAACCCGGATCAGTTCGCCGACGCTTTTGCCCGCGCTTGGTTCAAACTGACCCACCGCGATATGGGCCCGCGTACCCGCTACCTGGGCCCGGAAGTGCCGGCCGAAGAGCTGATCTGGCAAGACCCGATTCCCGCGCTCAACCATGCGCTGATCGAGGCCAAAGACATCGCCGAACTCAAGGCCAAGATCGCTGCCTCCGGCCTGACGGTGGCGCAGTTGGTCAGCACCGCCTGGGCTTCGGCTGCCACCTTCCGTGGCTCCGACAAGCGCGGCGGCGCCAATGGCGCGCGCATCCGCCTGGCACCGCAAAAGGATTGGGCCGTTAACCAGCCCGCGCAATTGGCCGCGGTGCTGCAGACGCTGGAAGGCATTCAAAGCGCCTTCAACGTCAGCCAGGCTGCCAGCAAGAAGCAGGTATCACTGGCCGATCTGATCGTGCTGGCCGGAGGCGTGGGCATTGAGTTGGCCGCGCAAAAGGCGGGGCAAGCCTTGAGCGTACCCTTCACGCCGGGCCGCATGGATGCCTCACAGGCGCAGACCGATGTGGACGCCTTCGCCGTGCTGGAGCCGGTGGCCGATGGCTTCCGTAACTTCGTCAAGGCCCGCTACAGCGTGCCGGCGGAAGCCTTCCTGATCGACAAGGCCCAGCTGCTGGGCTTGAGCGCGCCGGAGTTGAGCGTGCTGGTCGGCGGCCTGCGGGTGCTGGGTGCCAATGTGGGTGCATCGCCGCACGGTGTGTTCACGCAGCGGCCCGGCACGCTCAGCAATGACTTCTTCGTCAATCTGCTGGACATGAACACCGAGTGGAAGGCCGTGTCGCCCGAGCAAGAGCTGTTTGAAGGCCGTGACCGCAAGACAGGTAGCCTGCGCTGGAGCGCCACCCGCGCGGACTTGGTCTTCGGCTCCAACTCGCAGCTGCGCGCCGTGGCCGAGGTCTACGGCAGCAGCGATGCGCAAGCCAAGTTCGTCACTGACTTTGTGGCCGCCTGGACCAAGGTCATGAATCTGGACCGTTTCGACCTGGCCTAAGCCCCTGGGCTAGCGTCAACACACCGGGGCTGAGCTGCGGCTCAGCCCCGATGCATCCACCCCAAAAGGAGTACCCCATGTTCAACAAACCCCGCCACTTGCTTGGCCTAGCCATTCAGCTCTCGGGCAGCGCCCTGGGCGCGCAGTTCATCGTCGACTGGATGCGCCACAGCGCCAGCTGATCTTCAGGGCCACGCCCGCCACAGCGTGAACGCAGCGGCCAGGATCAGCACCAGGCCCACGCCACGCACCATCCAGCCCGCCGTGGCGCCACGTGGCCCTAGCCAATGGCGCGCCCCGGCTGCCGCAGCCGCCACCGCCCCGTAAACCACGATCTGGTTACCGGCAATGATGGCGGCCAGCAAGGCCGCTTGCGCCGCCACGCTGCGCTGCGTCACCTGCAAATAGGCCGGGAAGACCGCCAGCATGAAGGCATAGGCCTTGGGATTGAGTAAGCAGCTCATCATGCCGCGCATGAACACGCGCGGCATCGAGCCCAAGGCCGGCGGCGGCACCGGCGCTGACGCCGCACTCGCGCCTTCATCGGCCCCCACGGGCGCACGCAACATACCCCAGCCAATCCAGGCCATGTAGACGCAGCCCGCCAGCAGCAGGGCCTGAAACGCGCCCGGCCACAGCATCAGCAAGGCCGCCAGCCCCAGCACATTGAGCAGCACATGCACAAAGCCGCCCGCCACCACGCCGGCCATAGCCACCAGCCCACCCCGCAGGCCTCCGGCCGTGGCGCTGCCGGCGATGAAGGCCATGTCCAGCCCAGGCAGGGCAATGATGCCCAGGGTCAGGGCGAAGAAGATCCACAAGCTGTTGGCGGTTTGCATGGCGGGAGTTGGCTGGCGTCAGCACGATGAATGGAAAGCGGCTCGCAGTCTAAGCATCAATCAGGACAGAATCCGCCCTATATCGATTTGTTCGGCTTGCGCCAAGCTTGCCCACACCTGCATGCCCACTGACAACAAAAGCAAACCCACCAGCCGCGTGCTGGCCCTGCTGGAATTGCTGCAGGCCAAGCAACAGGTCAGCGGCGCCGAGCTGGCGCAGACCATGGGGGTGGATGCGCGTACGGTGCGGCGCTACATCGGCCACTTGCAGGCCCTGGGTGTGCCGGTGCAAGCGCGCCGGGGCTGCGACGGCGGCTACCAACTCGGCCCCGGCCACAAGCTGCCGCCGCTGATGTTCACGCAGGACGAAACCCTGGCCCTGGCAATGGGCTTGCGGGCGGCGCGCGAGCTGGGCCTGCACGGCATCCTGCCCGCCATTGCCAGCACGCAGGCCAAGCTGGAGCGCGTCAGCCCCAAGAATTTGCAAAAACGCCTGCGCGATGTCAGCGAGGTGGTGGCGATGGAGGCCCGAGATGGCCGCTCCGCCGCATTGCCGCGCAGCCAGGAGTTGCTGGCCCTGTCCGCCGCCGCGCGGGCGCAGCAGCGGGTGGAACTGCTCTACCGCGCGCCCTCGGGCGAGGCGAGCGTGCGCGAGGTCGATGTCTACGGTTTGGCCTTCCGGGCCGGTGCCTGGTATGCCGTGGGCCACTGCCATCTGCGCCGCGCCTTGCGCTGCTTCCGGCTGGACCGGGTGGAAGCGGTGGAAGCCCGGCCCGCCAGCTTCTTGCGGCCCAAGGGCTTTGATGTGCTGGGCCATTTGGCCCAGGCGATTGCCGAGCTGCCGCGCACGCACAGCGTGCAGATGCGCTTGCACACCGACCTGGCCACGGCGCAGCGGCATATCGCCCCGGAGTTGGGGCGCTTGGACGGCAGCCGCGGTACGCTCAGCTTGCACGCGCAGATCGACGATCTGGCTGCGCTGGCCCGCGAGATCGGCCGCTGGCCCTTTGCCTGGCGCGTCATCAAACCAGCCGCCTTGCGGCGCGAGTTGCAAGAACTGGGCGAACGGCTGCAAAACCTGGCCGCTCATCCCTAGGATGGCAAAGGCACCAGCCAAGCCGGGCCTATAGTCCCGCTTAGGATGACAGCCCTGAGTAGCCAGGGCCTGTCGCGAGCCGGCACCCCATTCACTCAAACCCAACCAGGAGCAGCATCCCATGGCCAAGAAGGCAGCAACCAGCAAGGGCAAGAACATCGGCAGCAGCGCGATCAATATCGGCATCTCCGACAAAGACCGCGCCGCGGTCGCCAGCGGCTTGGCGCATTTGCTGGCCGACACCTACACCCTCTACCTGACCACGCACAACTTCCACTGGAATGTGACGGGGCCGATGTTCAACACCCTGCACACCATGTTCATGGCGCAGTACACCGAACTGTGGAATGCGGTGGACCCGATTGCCGAACGCATCCGCAGCCTGGGCCATGTGGCGCCGGGCTCTTATGCACAGTTCGCGCAGCTGAGCTCGCTGTCCGACGCCCCCACCACGCCACCCAAGGCGCTGGAGATGGTGCGCATTCTGGTGGAAGGCCATGAGGCCGTGGCGCGCACCGCCCGCAAGCTCTTCCCCGCCGTGGAAAAAGCCGCCGACGAGCCCAGCGCCGACCTGCTCACCCAACGCCTGACGGTGCACGAGCAAACCGCCTGGATGCTGCGCAGCCTGCTGGAAGAGTAAGCACAGGCGAGGCCGCAGCGCAGGCTGCGCCCGCTGATTGGCCAAACCTGCGAGACCTGGCCAGCGCGCAATTTCAAGTGATCCACAAGGCCCCGGCTGTCTCAGCGCCGGGGCCTTTTCTTTGTGGCCACGGCATCGCAAGCCGATAGCGAACAGCAGTCAGCACGCACCACCATCAAATCTAAATGCGAATTATTCGCATGTACTGTGTTATGCTGCGGAGCAATGACCGGTGCCCTTGCGTCCAGAGACGCTGAGCTGGGCGCCCTTCCGGTCACCCTGATCCCTGCTTTCCTCTGCACCAGCCAGCCACTGTGAGCCAGCCCGTGTGTCATCACTTCGGACTGATTCCCTATGCTGCGCAAGACTCCCGTCGCGCTGGCGCTCGCTGCGCTATGCCTGCCCTTTAGCCCGTCGATCGGCTGGGCGCAAAACTCCACAACGAATTCAGCACCAGCGCCCGACAACAGTGTTGCGCTGAGTGAAGTCACCGTCAGCAGCACACGCACCGAGCGCAGCACTGACGCAGTGCCGAACACGGTCAGCGTCTACGGCAAGAAAAAGCTGGCGCAGCGGGATGCCCGCGACCTCAAAGCCTTGCTGGATCAAGAGGTCGATCTGGCGGTGCGCGCGGCGTCACCGCGCTTCACAGCGGCAGGTGCGGCCACCGGCCGCGGCGGAAATGAGGGGCTCAATATCCGCGGCCTGGAAGGCAATCAGGTGCTGATGCTGGTGGACGGCATTCGCTTGCCGCAAAGCTTCAACTTCGGCGCTTTCTCCAGCGGCCGACTCGATTACACCGAGATGGACACCCTGGCCGGCGCCGAAGTGCTGCGCGGCCCCGCTTCGGCGCAATACGGCAGTGACGGCCTCGCCGGCGCACTCAGCCTGCGCACCCTCAGCCCGGAGGACCTGCTGGTGAACGGCAAGACCACGGGCGGCTTTGCGCGCGCGAGTTGGTTGTCGGTCGATCGCTCCCTCGGGCTGTCCGGCGCGGTGGCTGGCCGCAGCGGCGACTGGACTGGCTTGCTCTTGCTGAGCAGCCGCAGCGGGCACGAAACCGAAAGCCACGGCGATAACCAAGCCCCTAAAAGCAGCCGCACCGCGGCCAACCCAGCCGATATCAGCAGCAAGAGCTGGCTGCTCAAGACCGGCTTGCGCATCAATGGCCAACACCAGGTTCAAGCCACCGCGGAAGGCCGACGCCGCCAGGTGGACACCGATGTGCTCTCGGCACGCGCCGAAACCGTCAACGCCAAGACGCCCAGCGCCGTCGTCGATCTGCAAGCGCAAGACCGCTTGGAGCGACAACGCTTTTCGCTGGAGCATCGCTTTGAGGACCTGAACGCCAGCTGGCTGCATGCCTTGAAGACCCAGTTCTATGTGCAAGACAGCGAGACCCGGCAATTTGCCAGCGAAGACCGCCACATCTCGCCCGACCGCACCCGATCGGGCCAATACCGCGAGCGTCTGCTCGGCCTGAGCAGCCAAGCCCAGACCCAGCTGCCCGGCCAAGTGATCAGTTATGGCCTGGACCTGAGCCGCAACCGCATCCAAGCGCTGCGTGACGGCACGGTGCCGCCCGCCGGCGAGACCTTCCCCAGCAAACCCTTCCCTGACACCGACTACACCCAACTGGGCGGCTTCGTTCAAAGCGAGCTGGCAGCAGGCAACTTCAGCTTGGTGCCCGGCCTGCGCTACGACAGCTATCGCCTGGCCCCCAAGCCCGAGGGCTACAGCGGCACGGCCGTGCGCCTCAGCGACCAGGCCCTGACGCCAAGGCTGGGCCTGGTCTGGCGCGCCACTGAGCAATTGCAGCCCTATGCCCAATGGGCCTTGGGCTTCCGCGCACCTGCGCCCGACCAGGTCAACAATGGCTTTGCCAATCCGGTCCACGGCTATATGAGCATCGGCAATCCCGAGCTCAAAGCCGAGCATGCCAACAGCCTGGAAGCCGGCTTGCGCGGCCAGCCGATCAGCGGCCTGCGTTGGCAACTCAGTGCTTACTACAACCGCTACAAAGACTTCATCAGCCAGCAAGTGGTGCGCGGCAGCGGCCGGCCGAACGATCCGCTGGTGTTCCAGTACATCAACTTGCAGCAAGCGCAGATCCGCGGCGCTGAGGCAAGGCTGATCTGGCAAGCCGCACCGGGCTTGGAACTCAATGCCGCCATCGCCCACAGCCGCGGCGACAGCCAGGTCGACGGCGCCGATCGGCCACTCGACACCATTCAGCCCACCCGCGCCAGCCTCAGCGCCAAGTATGAAAGCGGCCCATGGAGCTTGCGCGCCAACTGGCTGCACAGCGCGGCCAAGCCGGCCTCACAAGTCAGCGATGCCAAGGCCTTCTTGCCGCCAAGCTTCGACGTTATTGATCTCGGCGCCTCGTATCGCATCAGCGCTGGCCTGAGCGCCAATGTCCTGATCACCAATCTGGGCGATCGCAAGTATTGGCAGTGGGCCGACGTGCGCGGCCTGGAAGCCAGCAATGCCGTGCTTGACGCCTACACCGCACCCGGCCGGCAGGTCCAGCTCTCGCTGCGCGCCGACTTCTGATTCCCCCTACCCAGGAGCCCCCTATGCAAACCCGCTACAGCGATCTGCGCCAAGCCTTCACCTCGGCGCGCCAACAACACCGAGCCCGCCATCGCGATATTGCCGAGTCACTGGCCATCAGCGAGGGCGAGTTGATCGCCTCCCATGTCGGCCACTTCGAAGCGCAGGAGTCGCCGCTGCAGGCCTTGCGGCTGAAGGCCGAGTGGCCCGAGCTGATCGCCGCCCTGGAGCCTTTGGGCGAACTGATGGCGCTGACCCGCAACGCCTCTTGCGTGCACGAAAAAGTGGGCATATACCGCGAGGCCTCGGCCCAGCACGGCGTGGGCCTGGTGCTCGGCGAGATCGATTTGCGCCTGTTCTATCGCGTCTGGTCGCATGGCTTTGCGGTCAGCGAGCGCCTGTCCGACGGGGCTTTGCAACGCAGCTTGCAGTTCTTTGATGCGGCGGGCTCGGCCATCCACAAAGTCTTCCTGCGCCCACAAAGCGATCTGGCCGCTTACACCGCATTGCTGAGCGCCTTTACGGCCGAAGACCAAACGCCCGGCCTTGAACTCGGGCCGGTGCCCGCCGAGCCCAGCGAGCGCAGCGACGCCGACATCGACGTGCCTGGCCTGCGCGCGGCCTGGGCCTCCTTGCGCGATACGCATGACTTCTTCGGCCTCTTGAAGCGCTTTGGCGTCAGCCGAACCCAAGCCCTGCGGCTCGCGGATGCGCAGTTTGTCCAGCCACTGCCGATCGGCAGCGTGCACGAACTCATCAGCCGTGCCGCCCAGCAGGGCGTGTCCATCATGGTCTTCGTCGGCAACCCCGGCCTGATCCAGATCCACACCGGGCCGGTGCAAAAAGTGGCCGTCATGGGGCCCTGGATCAACATCCTGGATCCCGGCTTCAATCTCCATCTGCGGGAGGATCACATCGCGCAGGTCTGGCTGGTGCGCAAGCCCACCGTTGATGGCCTGGTGAGTTCACTGGAACTCTTCGACGCCGAAGGCCGCAATATCGCCATGCTGTTCGGCGAACGCAAGCCGGGCCAGGCCGAACGCTGCGATTGGCGCAGCCTGCTCAACAGCCTGACCGACCCGGCGGCGGAGTTGGCCGCGTGCCCATGAAGCCCGCCCCTTACCCACGCACAGCGCTGGCGCCAACACAGCGCCGCCAATGCTTGGCCTGGGCGGCCAGCGTCGGCCTGGGCCTCGGGCTGCCGGGCGCCTGGGCGCAGGCTCCGGCCAAGACTCAAGCCTTGCGCGTCATCAGCCTGGGCGGCGCCGTGACGGAGTTGATTTACGAACTCGGCCTGCAACAGCTCTTGGTGGGCGTGGACAGCAGCTCGCTCTACCCCGCCGTGGCGCAGAAACTGCCCCAGGTCGGCTACGCCCGCACCCTGGCCACCGAAGGCCTGCTATCGCTGCAACCCAACTTGATCGTGGCCACCGAAGATGCCGGCCCTCCGGCCGTCTTGCGCCAGTTGGAAGCCGCCCGCGTTCCCCTGCATGTGCTGAGCGCCGAGCATCGTTTTGAAGGCCTGATTGAACGCTGCCTGAAACTGGGTCAATTGCTGCAGCGGCCCAGCGAAGCCCAAGCCCTGGCCGAGCGCTTGCGCCGGCAATGGCAGAGCAGCGTGGCCCAAGTGCAGCAGCTGCAAGCCAGCGCCAACGCCAGCCGCCCGCCTCGGGTGATGTTCGTGTTGGCGCATGGCCCGCAGCAGCTGCGCATTTCGGGGCAAGACACTGCAGCCGATGCCATGCTCCGCTATGCCCGGGTCGAGAACGCGGTGCAAGGCTTCAAGGGCTATAAACAGCTGACACCCGAGGCCGCGATTGCCGCCGCGCCCGACATCTTGCTGGTCACCGACCAAGGATTGGCCGCGGCCGGCAGCATTCAGGACTTTCTGAAACTGCCCGGCCTGGCCCAGACGCCCGCAGGGCGGGCGCAACGCCTTGTGTCCATGGATGCCTTGGAGCTGCTGGGCTTCGGCCCCCGTTTGCCGCTGGCCTTGAGCCGTTTGGCCACGGCGCTGCACGCCAAGGCCTGAGCCAAATTGAGCGAGAGTAGAAGGAGCGCCTGCCCATGAGCCGCCTCAATGCCAGCCTACCCGCTGCGGCGGGCTTGGATCGCCCACTTGTCCAGCCCGGCTCGCGTGCACGCCTGCTGCGCATGCTCGCCTTGCCCGCCGCCTTGCTAGGGCTCCTGCTCACGCTGAGCCAGCTGGGCGCCGTGCCGATTGGCCTGCAGGACTGGCTGCACGGGCCGTGGACTGAGGACAGCGGCAGCGCCGGCGCCCATGTGCTGTGGCAGCTGCGCCTGCCACGCATCTTGCTGGCGGCCAGCGTTGGGGCGGGGCTTGGGCTGGCGGGTGCCTTGAGCCAAGCCCTGTTCCGCAACCCGATGGCCGACCCGGCCCTGCTGGGTGTCACCAGCGGTGCGGCGGCCGCTGTGGCCCTGAGCCTGACCCTGTTCGCCGGCCTGCAACTGGCCCTGCCTGCGCCCTGGCGGGTTTGGCTGCTGCCGGCCGTCGGCTTCGCCGGCGCCTTGCTGGTGTGCTTCGCCTTGGAGCGCTTGGCGCGCTGGCTGGCACCGGGCTCCATCGCCGCGCTGCTGCTCAGCGGCCTGGCGATTCAGGCCCTGGCCTTTGCGCTGGTCGGCTTGTGCAGCCACCTGGCCACGGATGAGCAACTGCGCTCACTGAGCTTTTGGACCCTGGGTTCCTTGGCCGGCGCCAGCTGGTTGATGGTGGCGCTGATGGGTGGGGCCGTGGTGCTGGCGGCGACTCTGGCCAAACGCATGGCGCCCCGGCTCAACGCCCTGGCCCTTGGCGAGGCGGCGGCCAGCCATGTGGGCGTGCAGGTCCATAGCTTGCGATTGCAGACCATCGCCTGCGTGGCCTTGCTCAGCGCCTTGGCCGTGGCCTGGTGCGGCAGCATCGGCTTCATCGGTTTGATGGCGCCGCACCTGGCCCGCCAATGGGTGGGGGCAGACCTGCGCCGCGTGCTGCCAATCGCGATGCTGGCGGGGGCTTTGCTGCTGATGCTGGCCGACACGCTGGCGCGCACCCTGGCCATACCGGCCGAAATCCCGGTGGGCGTGTTCAGCGCCTTGATCGGTGCCCCCTGGTTTTTGTTCATGTTGCGCAAGTCGGTGCAGCGCATGGGGAGTGTTTGAGCCATGTTGATGCAAGTGCACCAAGCCTCGCTGCGCGTGGGTTCGCGCCAGCTGGGTCGCTTCAATCTGCAGCTGCGGGCCGGTGATCGCGTCGCCATCCTGGGCCCCAGCGGCGCCGGCAAATCCAGCCTGCTGAAACTGCTGGCCAAGGAGCTGCCCGCCTCTCAGGGCTCAGTCACCTTGGGCGGCCGCGATCTGCAGCATTGGTCGGCGCCCGAACTGGCGCGCCGACGCGCCGTACTGCCTCAGGCCCATGGCCTGGCATTCGCCTTGCCGGTCGAGTTGGTGGTGTCGCTCGGCCGTGTGGCACGCGAGTTCGATCCGACGCAAATGGCGCTCGTGCGCCAGGCCTTGGCGCAAGCACATGCCAGCCATCTCTGGGGGCGGCGCTTCGACACCTTGTCGGGAGGCGAGCAAGCGCGGGTGCAGTTGGCCCGCGTCTTCGCGCAGCTCTGGGATGCCGAAGGCGGCGTGCTGCTGGTGGATGAACCGCTGGCGGCGCTGGACCCCGGCTTGGTCTTGGAGCTGATGCACGCGATGCGCGAATTTGCCGCCGAGCGCGGTCATGCCTTGGTCGCGGTCTTGCACGATATGAGCCTGGCCATGAATCACTTCGAGCGCCTATGGCTCTTGAAGGACGGCCAGATCCTGGCCGATTGCGAGGCGGTTCCCGCCGTGCTGCCGCTGCTGGAACAGCTCTACGGCCTGCGCCTGCGGCTCTTGCAAGACGCCGAGGGCATGGCCTTGCTGGCCAGCCGCGCAGGCCCCGTTTCCGCGCGTCGGGTGGCGGAGGCGGCATGAGCTGGCGCATGAGCTGGCCCCTGAGGCCAGGCCTATGGCTATCGCTCATCTTGCATTCAGCCGCATTGCTTTGCTGCTGGACCTGGAGTTCAAGCGCCACGCCGCAGCGCCTGCGCGCCCAGCCCACCCAAACCGCCGATGGCGCCAGGATCAGCGCCTTCATCGTGCCTCAGCGGCGCGCTGCCAGCGAGGTGACGGAGGCGGCTTCTAGCCATGCGCAATCACGTCTGCGTCCGCGCTTACCGCCCGCTGCCGCGCTGCCCGCCCACACCACACTCACCGCCCAAGAAGCAAGCGAAGCCATCGTCCCTGCCGCGCCAACGCTCAAGCCCGCGCCCTTGCTGGCCCATACCACCGATGCGCCCGCGGCCGTCGACAGCAAGTCCCCCACGCCAGCGCCAGCACCGGCCCCCAGCAAACAGCCGCCCGAAGCCCAGTGGGTGGCGGCCAGCCTGCCGCCCGAGCATGGCCAATGCTCGGCCAGCAACACCGCCCGGCTCTATCCCGCCCTGCTGCGCGAACGCGGCCTGCAAGGGCGGGTCACGCTGCGGGTGCAAGTGGACGAACAAGGCCGCGCGACCGACATCCAGCTCAAGCAGGGCAGCGGCCTGCGTCTATTCGATGAAGCGGCCCGACTGGTCGCGCAAGCCTGTCGTTTCATCCCGGCCCGGCGTGGGGAGCAAACCGTCGCCAGCTGGGTGGAGTACCCGGTGCGCTTCACCTTGCAACAAGATCTGCTGCAATGAGTTCCATCCTCTTGCGGCCCATCGACACCAGAGCGCCCGCTCTTTTTGAGAATCTCATCCCAATGCTGCACGACTCCATGCCCGCCCGCCATGCGCCTTCACACCAAGCTCGTCCGGCCATCGCACTGCTGCTGGCGGCAGCGGCAGTGATGATGGCAACGACGACTGCCCAAGCCAGCCCCGAAGCAACAGAGCCCACGGGCGAAAGCTTGATCGATAGCCGCAGCCAAGAAGTGCTGAGCCCGGCCGACTTGTTGACGCTGATGCGCCAGAGCGACTTTGTGCTGCTGGGTGAAGTGCATGACAACCCCTTGCATCATCAGCGCCGCGGCGCGCTGCTGGCCCAGTTGCGTGCGCCCGCCGTGGCCGTTGCCGAGCACCTGCCTGCCCCTGCGCAGCTGCAGCTGCGGCCCGAACTGGATCTGCTGAGTCAACTCAGCGGCGCCGGCTTTGAGGCCAAGGCCTGGCGCTGGCCTTTGCACGAGGCTTTGTTTGAAGGGCTGAGGGCTTCGGGCATGACATTGCTCGGCGGCAATGTGGCAACCCCGCTGGCACGCCAGGTCGCACGAGAAGGCCGCGATGCCTTGCCCGACTTCGCCCGCGCGCAAATGGACGCGACACCTTTGTCAGCGCCGGGGCGCGCCGCTTTGGCCGCCGACCTGGTGCAAGGCCATTGCGGCCAACTCAGCGGCCCACGGCTCGAAGGCATGATCTGGGCGCAAGGCCTGCGCGACGCCAGCCTGTGGAGCACCATGAAAGCCGCCGCCAAGGCCGGCGCCAAACCGGTACTGCTGCTGGCCGGCAATGGTCATATCCGCAGCGACTATGGCTTGGCCTATTGGATTCAGCAGCAGGCCCCAAAAGCGCGTGTGATCAGCGTTGGGTTCGCCGAGATTGGCCAGCCCACTGCCGGCTTGTACACCCATGTCTGGCGCACGCCGGCCGCCACGCGCGATGATCCCTGCGCCGGCTTCAAGATGCCGCCTGCGACCCCCTAATTGGAGCCCCCCTCAGTGCGGCCAAACAGCCATCGAGATCGGTTAACCTCAGCGGCGTGAGCGCCTCCATCCCCACCCCATCGAAAGCCGCGCTGCGGCTGATTTTTTTCCTGCCCATGCTGCTCGCCCAAGCCTGGGCGGCGGACACGGCGGCACCGCCAGGACTGAGCTGGCAGGACGCCGTGCAGCAGCTGCAACAAGGCTCCGATCAGCTGGCCGGCGCGCGCGCAAATGTGGCCTACCGCCAGGCGCAGAGCGAAGGCGTTGCCCGGCTGGGCGGGCCCATCGTCAGCCTCTACGGCGCCGCTTACCGCTACAAGGCCAGCCTTGACCTGAACCTGGATCCGCTCAACCAGGGTCTTGGTAACGCGATCGGCCTCTTGCCGCCAGGCCTTGCCGGCTTGTTGCCGCCCCTGCCCCCGCTGCCTTCCGACTACACGCTTGAGCGGCGCAACAGCAATCAAACCGCCATCCTCAACGCGGTCTGGCCGATCTATATGGGCGGCGCGGCCGACGCAGCGCGCGGCTTGAGCAAAGCCCAGGGTGACGAGGCGCAGGCCGAGCTGAGCCATATTGAAGAAGAAGCACTGGGCCAGTTGGCGCAGCGTTACTTCCAGACCCAGCTGGCGCGCCGCGCCGCCGCTTTGCGCGAGGCGGTGGTGCAAGGCGTGGCCGAGCATGATGCGGCGCTGGAGAAGATGCTCAAGGTCGGCGTTGTGTCCCAGCTCGAACGCCTGCAGGCGCGCGCCGCGCTGGAAGATGCCCGCCACCAGGCCCGCAAGGCACGCAGCGATGCCGAGATGGCCGCGGTGGCCCTGGCCCGCAGCGTCAAGCTGGCGGGAGCGCCGCCCACGCCCAGCACACCGCTGGCCCTGCGCAGCCAGCCGCTGGCACCGCTGCAAGAGTTCATTGACCAAGCCCTGGCCCACCACCCCGGCTTGGCCAAAGTGGCCGCCAAACGCAGCCAGGCCGAGCAAGCCAAGGCCGCAGGCGACGCGCTCAACAAGCCACAGCTGTTTGCCTTTGGCCAAAGCAATTTGAGCCATAACCGCGACTGGGTGGCCGGTGTGGGCGTGCGGGTAAATCTGTGGGATTCGCTTGACCACGAGGCCTTGTCGCGCTCACACGCCAAGCAGATCGAGCAGGTCAATGCCGCCGATGCCCAGGCCCGCAGCGACATCGCCCTGCTGGTGGAAAAGCAGTGGCGCAGCGCCGAACGTGCGCGCGAGCAATTCATCGGCCTGGCGCCGCAAGACGAGCTGGGCCTGGAGCTGCTGCGCCTGCGCCAAGCCGGCCTGCGCCAGGGCACCAGCACGGCGCTTGATTTGATCGACGCCGAACTCAATCTGGCCAAGCTGCGCACCGAGCGCGCCCAAGTGGCGTATGAGTACGTGATGGCCCTGACCGGCCTGCTGCAAGCCAGCGGCCAGATTCATCGCCTGGGCGAGTTCCTGGCGCAAGCCGATCTGCGCGTCGAGTGAATCAGCGCTTCAGCAAGCAAGCCCGCAAGCAAGTAGAACGAATAGCAAAGCCATGAAACTCAAACCAAGCCAGATCGTCGCGCCCGTCCTCTTGCTGGGCCTGGGCGCCTGGGGCGTTTACGCCTTGCTGCAAGGTGGCCGCGAGCCGCCCCAGCAGCTGCAAGGCATGATGGAAGCGCAGGAAACCGATATCGCGCCCAAGCTCACCGGCCGCATCGCCGAGCTGATGGTGCAAGAGGGCCAGAAGGTCGCGCCCGGCAGCCTGCTGCTGCGCATCAACAGCCCCGAAGTCGCGGCCAAGCTGGCACAAGCCAATAGCGCCGAACTGGCTGCGCAAGCGGTGGCGCAAAAAGCCAAGAACGGCGCGCGGCCCGAAGAGATCCGCATGGCGCAAAGCAATTACGAGCGCGCCAAGGTCGGGGCCGAACTGGCCAAGAAGAGCTACGAGCGGGTGGAGAGCCTTTACAAAGACGGCCTGGTGGCACAGCAAAAGCGCGACGAGGCCGAAGCCAACTGGCATGCCTCGCAAGGCCTGGCCGATGCGGCCAAGGCGCAAGCCGATATGGCCCGCGCCGGCGCCCGCAGCGAAGACAAGGCCGCGGCCGCCGCCCAAGCCGCCCAAGTCGCCGGCGTGGTGCAGGAAGTGGAAAGCGCCCGCGCCGAGACCGAACTGCGCAGCCCGGTGGGCGGCGAAGTGGCCAAGCTGCTGGCCAAGGTGGGCGAGTTGTCGCCCGCCGGCGTGCCGGTGCTGACCGTGGTGGACTTGCAAAACCAATGGGCCGTGTTCAATGTGCGTGAAGACCAGCTGGCCCGCTTTGCCATCGGCCAGGAGTTCGACGCCGAGTTGCCCGCGCTGAAGAGCCAGGCCAAGCCGCTCACGGTGCGCTTCAAGGTCACGGCCTCGCAAGTGCTGCCGGACTTCGCCACCTGGCGCGCCACGCGTGCCAACCAGGGCTATGACTTGCGGACCTTTGAGGTCAAGGCCAAGCCACTGCAGCCGATTGCGCAAGCGCGGCCCGGGATGAGTGTGCTGGTGAAGTGAGCCTTCATCTGCCCGCCCGCCGCGTGCCTTGATGCCGCATTGACCCCACCATGCCCGAGACTCTGAGCAACCCCCGCCCCTGGCGCGACAGCTTGCGCCGCGAGTGCGCCCTGCTCTGGGCGCGCCCCTTCGACCTGGCCATGCTGAGCTGGGTGCCCTTGCTGCTGGGCCTGATGGTGATCTGGAGCTTTGCGGCGGGCCTGCCCACGCGCTTGCCCATCGGCGTGCTGGACGGCGACCACAGCGCCTTGTCGCGCCAGTTGCAGCGCATGCTGGACGGCGCGCCGGGGCTGGCGCTCAGCGCCCAGTTCAGCGACGAGCAAGCCATGCAGCGCGCCTTGCGCGCCGGCGAGGTCTATGCCGCGCTGGTGATTCCGCCCGACCTAGCGCGTAGCATCAAGCATGGCCAGGCCGGGCAGCTGGCCCTGCTGCATAACGCGCAGTTCTCCAGCCATTCGGGCCTGATTCAAAAAGACGTGCGCACGGTGGTGGCCACCTTGTCGGCCGGCATTGAGTTGACGGCACGCGAGAAGCGCGGCCAAAGCCCGCTGGCCGCCAAAGAGGCCTTCGAGCCCCTGCGCAGCAGCCTGGGCGCGCTCTACAACGGCGCGCTGAACTACCAGCAGTTTCTGGCCACCGCCCTGATCCCCGCCCTGCTGCATCTGCTGGCCATGGTCGCCGGCGGCTGGACGGTGGGGCGTGAGCTGCGCGACGCCACCGCGCCCGCCTGGCTGGCCGCCAGCGGGGGTCAGGCCTTGCCTGCGCTGCTGGCCAAGCTGGCCCCGGCCTGGCTGCTGCTGAATTTGGTGAACTTTGCCTTCTGGCTGATTCTGGGCCGCCTGGGCTTGGTGCCCGAGGGCACGCTGAGCACGCTTTTGTTACTGCACGGTTTAATGATCGCGCTCTACCTGGCGCTGGGCGCGGCGATTGCACTGGCCGGGCGCTCGCTGCGCCTGGTGCTCTCGGCCGCCGGCTTCATCACCGCGCCAGCCTTCGCTTTCTCCGGCCTGGCCTTCCCGCTGATGGCCATGCCCGAAGGTGCGCGGATGTGGGCGCAAGCCTTGCCCTTCACCTGGGTTTTGCAAGGCCAGATCGGCCTGCTGCAGGCGGGCCTGAGCCCCGCTGACCTGCAAGCCACCCTGGGCGGCTTGGCCCTGGCCAGCCTGGCGCTGCTGATGACGGCCTGCTTCATGCTGCCGCGCCTGGCCTTGCGGCCCAGCAGCTGGGGGCGGCGTTGATGAGCGGGCAAGCCGATATGTCGTGGTTCAAACACCTCGGGGCCACCCTGGCCTCGGCCCTGCGTGATCAGGGCGCATTGCTGATGCTGCTAGTGGCGCCGGTGATTTACTCTTTTTTCTACCCTTGGCCCTATTCGACGCAGGCGCTGCAGCGCGTGCCGGTGGCCATCGTCGATCAAGACCAAAGCAGCCTGAGCCGCCAGATCGTGCGCTTCGCCCAGGCCAGCCCGCGCCTGGACATGAGCGTGGTGAGCGCCGACGAGGCCGAGGCGCGCTCGCTGATGGCACGCCGCCAGATCGAAGGCTATGTGCTGCTGCCCGCCGGCATGAAGCGCGATGTGGGGCGTGGCCAGGCCGTCACCCTTCCAGTGCTGTCGGACGGCGCCTACTTCCTCACCAACAAGGTGGTGCTGAGCGGCTTTGGCGAGGTGATTGGCACCGTCTCGGCCGGCGCCGAACTCAAGACGCTCAAGGCCCGCGGCCAGCCGCCGCTGCAAGCCGAGCAGTCGCGCAGCCCGCTCAATGTGCAACTGATTGCGCTCTACAACCCCAGCGAGGGCTATGGCAGCTATGTGGTGCCAGCGGTGGCGGTGCTGATCATCCAGCAGCTGCTGCTGATCGGCACCGCGCTGTGGGTAGGCACCTGGTTTGAGCGCCGCCCGCAAGCCGGCGAGCCTGAGGCTACGCGGGACAACAGCCTCACGGCCTGGTCGGCCCGCATCGCCGCCTTCGCGCTTTTCGGCCTGCTCTCAGCGGCCTGGTACTTCGGCCTGATGTTCCCCTGGCTGGGCTACCCGCATGGCGGCAATAACGCCGGGCTGGCGCTTTTACTCCTGCCTTTTTGCTGGGGCGTGGCCGCGCTGGGCGTGGCCCTGGGCGCCTTGTTCGCTGACCGCGAGCGGGCCATGCAGGCACTGTTATGCACCTCGCTGCCGATTGCCTTCATCGCCGGCTTCTCCTGGCCGCGCGAATCGCTGCCGGCGGCCTTGCAGACCTTGGGCGATGCCGTGCCCGCCGTGGTCGGCATTCAGGCCTTTTTGCGCCTGAACCAAATGGGCGCGCCGCTGGAAGCGGTGGCCCCCTACGGCTGGGCGCTGCTGACGCAGGCCGCCGCCTTCACGCTGCTGGCGGCCTGGGCGGTTCAGCGCCGCTCGGGCGGCACGCCGACCGCGCTGGGCTGATCGCTCAAAGCACCGCCGCCAAGCCCGCCAGGCCCAGGCCCAATGCGGCGAGTGCGTCACCGGCGATCAGGCCGCCGCCGACCAGGGAGGTGCTGCTCATATCGTCCGGCAGATCTTGCTCGCCGGCCTTGCGCTTGGGCTTGAGGGTGTTGATCAAGCTGGAAATGGCCCCGCCGGCCGCAAACCAGGCTGAGGTAGGCAGGTTCACAAAGCCGCCGAATGAGGAGGCGTAGGGGCTAGGCAAGAGCAGCACGTCCACGCAGAAGTCAACGGCAAAGCCCTTGCGGCCGGCCTTGACGAAGCGCTGATAAGCAGAGTTCGCCTTGATCAGCTTGCGCAGCAATTCGGTGACGAAGCCGATGCCCAGACCGATCAGGATGGCGGTGGTCTGAAAAGCCTTGGGCTCGGTCAGGCTGCGCAGCACGCCGACGAATTTGAAGGTCATGGCCGAGGTCCATTGCGCCGGCGCTTCGCTCTCGCTCATCACCGTTTGGTCCAGCTTGAGCACCGGGTAGGCGGTCATGAAAAGCTGGGCAATCGCCACCGCCAGAATCGCGCCCAGCAACAAGCCCGCCACCTGGAAACGGAACTGCACCGTGCGGTTGGAGCCCAGGCGCCAGCCGGTGGAGCGGTCTTGCTGCATATCGCCGGCCACACTGCTGGAAACGAACACCACCATGGCCGCCATCAGGCCCAGCATCGGGTCTTTGAGGCCAATGCCGGCCAGGATCAGCACCGTCACCACAAAGGCAGAGGAAATCGGGTTCTGGTCGGTCAGGCCCAGCGAGATGCCGTTGACGATGGCAAACACATAGACCAAGCCCACGGCCAGCAACATATAGCCCAGCGGTTCATTGAAGAAGCTCATGCCGGCCACGATGGTGGCCACGGTCCAGCAGCCCACCCACAGCAGCAGGCGCGGCATGCTGGCACGCGGGCCAATGCCCTGGCCGACCTGCTCGGCCGGCACCTGCGCCGCCGCACTGGCGGGCGTGCTGCGCAGGCGCTTGACAGCGCGGAACATGATCAGCGTCAGGTCCACGATGGCGGCGCCCAGAATCATGCCCAGCGCGATCAGAAAGGCGATCTTGCGGAAGGGCTCACCCTCTTTCAACCAACCGATGCTGATGAAATAGGGCGCCAGAGACCAGAACACCAGGCCACCGAGGATGGCCGGAATGCCCACCCGCGCGCCCACGATCAGGCCGGCGCCAAAGGTGGAGGTCGATAACTCAATCACCCCCAACACCGCCATCTTGGCCGCTGCGATGCCGCCAACGGCACCTGCCGCCATGCCACCGAACAGGCGCGTCACCGATTGCTTGAGCAGCACCGGGTCGGTCAAGGCGCGCAAGATATTGGCCACAGCCAGGCCGGAGGGAAAGGTCAGCTGCATGCGCTCAACCAAGATGGGCGTGTAGAGCATGCCGATGCCCGCGGCCATCATGCCGATGCAAAGCATGTAAGTGACCAACTGCCAGGTCGGCACCGCCGGCATGCCCATCCAGACCATGGCTTGCACCAAGGTGCTCATGGCCATCATGCCGGCTACCGAGGCGGCCGTCGTCTGGATGTAGTTGGCGCCGTGCTTGCCTTCCGTGCCGTAGCCAAAGGTGACCACCGAACCCAGAATGCCGGCCAGCACCTGGCCACCGACGAAGAAGCCGATGGAGAAGTTCATGAAGGCAGCAGTGATGCCACCCAGCGGCCCGAGGATGAGCATGCCCACCACACCGAGCAAGAGGTAGTAAGCGGCCGAGCCGACCGGCGGCAGCCAGGCCCAGCGGCGCGTGTCCAAGGCTGCGCCCTGGGTGAAATTTGAAGTGAGAGACATGGGGGTCAACTTTGACTAGGATGGCGCGCACTGTAGTCCTCTGCGCAGCGCCGCCCCATGAGTGCTTCCACCCGCATCGCCATTCTCAGCTTTGACGGCTTCAATGAGCTGGACAGCTTCATTGCCCTGGGCCTGCTGAATCGGCTGCGACCGCTGGGCTTGCATGCCGAGCTGTGCGGGCCAGGCCACAGCGTCAGCTCGATGAACGGCGTCACCGTGCAATTGCAGCGCCCGCTGGAATGGGCCAACGAGGCCGAGGTGGTGCTGTTCGGCGCGGGGCTCTACACGCGCTCGCTTGCGCAGAACTCCGCCCTGCTGGACCGGCTGCAGCTGGACCCCCTGCGCCAGCTGATCGGCGCGCAAGGCTCGGGCAGCTTGCTGATGGCCCGCCTGGGCCTGTTGGGTGATCAGGCGGCCTGCACCGACGCGGGCAGCAAGCCCTGGCTCATCGAGGCCGGCGCCCGCGTGCTGGACGAAGCCTTCCACGCCCACGGCCCCATCGCCACCGCCAGCGGCGGCCTGGCAGCGCAATACTTGGCCACCTGGGTCATGCTCAGCAAGGCCGGTGAGGCGGCCACCCGCGAGGCCTTGCACGATGTGGCGCCGGCGGGCGAGAAGGACGAGTATGTGGCGCGGCTGATCAAGACTGTGCAAGCCTTTCTGACACCCAAAAACTGAATACAAACGGAGGAGACAAGCCTTGAGTTCATGCACGCACCGCCCCAAGCTCTCTCTCGCCTTGATGGCGCTCAGCCTGGCCGCGTGCCAGCCCAAGCCACCGGAAGCCACGGCCAAGGCCGAAGTCTCTACCCAGGTCCAGCAAGCCCATGCGGCCACGGCCAAGGCGGCAGACCTGTCTGACCCGGCCACGTTCGCCGATGCCAAACGCGGCTTCATTGCCGCGCCCAAGGGTCAGGTCAAGAATGCCGCGGGCGAGGTGATCTGGGACTACGAGGCCTTCGCCTTTGTGCAAGGTGCCGCCCCTGCCACCGTCAACCCCAGCTTGTGGCGCCAGGCCTTGCTGAACAATCAGATCGGCCTGTTCAAGGTCAGCGAAGGGATCTGGCAGCTGCGCGGCTTTGATCTGGCCAATATCACCCTGATCGAGGGCAAGACGGGCTGGATCGTGGTGGATAGCCTGACCTCGCGCGAAACCGCCGCAGCGGCCATGGCCTTTGCACGCCAGCATCTGGGCAATAAGCCGGTCTCGGCCCTGGTCTTCACCCACAGCCATGCCGACCACTTCGGCGGCGCGCTGGGCGTGCTCTCGGCCGAAGACGCCAAGGCCCGCGCCGTGCCCATCGTCGCCCCGGCCGGTTTCATGGAAGAAGCCACCAGCGAGAACCTGATGGTGGGCAGCGCCATGGCGCGGCGCTCCATGTATATGTACGGCAGCCGCCTGCCGCGCTCTGCCACCGGCCTGGTGGACGACGGCCTGGGCAAGGCCGTGGCCTATGGGCAGCTGGGCATTCTGACGCCCAACCGCCTGGTCGAGAAAGCCGACGAAGAGCTGGTGCTGGACGGCGTGCGCTTCGTCTTTCACAACGTGCCCAGCAGCGAGGCACCTTCGGAGTTCACCTTCTCACTGCCGGACCTGAAGGCTTTTGGTGGCGCTGAGCTGATGAGCCACACCTTGCACAACCTCTACACCT
Organism: Paucibacter sp. KCTC 42545; assembly: GCF_001477625.1. NCBI lineage: Bacteria > Pseudomonadati > Pseudomonadota > Betaproteobacteria > Burkholderiales > Sphaerotilaceae > Roseateles > Paucibacter sp. KCTC 42545. The sequence continues at coordinate 4,468,440 of NZ_CP013692.1, read as the reverse complement.
TGCGGGGGGCCAAGGTGCGGGACGCGCTCAAGTGGGCGGCCTATCTGGACCGCTCGCTGGCCCAGGTCCAGGGCGCCGAAGTGGTGTTCAACCAGCATCACTGGCCGGTCTGGGGCGAGGCGAAGATTCGCGACTTCATCACCAAGCAGCGCGATGTCTACAAATTCATCCACGACCAGACGGTGCACGGCATCAATGCCGGCCTGAACGGGGCCGAGATCGCCGAGACCTTGCAGCTACCCAAAGCCCTGCAAGACCATCTGAATGTGCGCGGTTATTACGGCACGGTGCGGCATAACGCGCGGGCCGTCTACCAGTTCTATATGGGCTGGTTTGACGCCCACCCGTCCAATCTGGATGCCTTGCCCGCGCAGGAGCTGGCCCAGCGCTATGTGAGCTTGGCCGGTGGCCCGGACAAGGCCCTGAGTGCGGCACAGAAAGCCTTTGATGCGGGCGACTTCCGCTGGGCCGCCGAGCTGCTGAAACACCTGGTCTACAGCCAGCCCAAGGACAAGGCTGCGGCCGAGTTGCTGGCCCGCACTTTTGAGCAGCTGGGCTATGCGGCGGAGTCCGCGCCCTGGCGCAACTTCTACCTCACCGGCGCGCTGGAGTTGCGGCAAGGCCCACCCGAAAAAGGTACCAGCACCGCCATGCTGATGGACATGTTGGAGCACACGCCCATCGAGCGTTTTTTGGAGGCGATGGCCGCAGGCATCAATGCGGGCAAGGCCGAGGGGCTACAGCTCAAGATCAATCTGGTGTTCTCAGACATTCAGGAAAGCTATGTGCTGCAGCTGGACAACTCGGTGCTGCACCACAAACAGGCCCCACCCGCCAGCGATGCCAATGCCACGCTGACGCTCAGCAAGCCTTTCTTCCTGCGCATGATGACGGGCTCGGCCGGCGCCAAAGATCTGTTGCTGTCCGATCAAACCAAGATCAGCGGCAGCACCCTGGACCTGGGCCGATTCTTCAGCCTGATCGACAAATCCAAGGGCGTCTTCCCCATCGTCACCCGCTGAGCTGGCGCAGAGAAAAGGGGCGGGGCGCGCAGCGGGACCGCCACTGCGATAATCCCGCTCTTATCTTCGAATCTGCGCGTGGGCCCTGGGGCCATCACGCCCGCCTGCCCCATGTCCGCCGATCTACCCTCCCGCATTGAAACCGAAGTCAAGCGTCGCCGCACCTTCGCCATCATTTCTCACCCGGATGCGGGTAAGACCACGCTGACGGAAAAGCTGCTGCTGTTCTCGGGCGCGATCCAGATCGCCGGCTCGGTGAAGGCGCGCAAGGCCTCGCGCCACGCGACGTCCGACTGGATGGAGATTGAAAAGCAGCGCGGCATTTCGGTGGCGTCTTCCGTCATGCAGATGGAATACCGCGACTGCGTGATCAACCTGCTCGACACCCCCGGCCACCAAGACTTCTCCGAAGACACCTACCGCGTGCTGACCGCGGTGGACGCGGCGCTGATGGTGATTGACGCAGCCAACGGTGTGGAGCCACAGACCCGCCGCCTGCTGCAGGTTTGCCGCGCCCGCAACACGCCCATCCTGACCTTCGTCAACAAGATGGACCGCGAGGTGCAAGACCCGCTGGCCCTGATGGATGAGATCGAACGCGAGCTGGGCATGACCGTTGTGCCCTTCACATGGCCGGTCGGCATGGGCAAGCATTTCCACGGCGTGATGGACTTGCGTCGCGAGCAAATGCGGGTGTTCTCGCCCGGTGAAGACCGCGTGGGCGGTGACGACGAGATCCTCAGCGGCCTCAACAACCCGGCTTATGCCGAGCGCTTTGGCATGCAGTACGAGCAGGCTGAAGGCGAGATCGAACTGGTGCGCGATGCCGCCGCCGAGTTCAATCACGAGGAGTTCCTGGTCGGCAAGCAAACGCCGATGTTCTTCGGCTCCGCCGTCAACAACTTCGGCGTGCAAGAAATTCTGGACGCCCTGGTCGAGCTGGCGCCGGCGCCGGGCGACCGCGCCGCCATGCAGCGCGTGGTCAAGCCCGAGGAATCGAAGTTCACCGGCGTGGTGTTCAAGATCCAGGCCAATATGGACCCCTCGCACCGCGACCGCATCGCCTTCTTGCGCGTGGCCTCGGGCCACTTCGAGCGCGGCATGCGGCTGAAGGTGGTGCGCTCAGGCAAAGAGTTACGCCCCAACACGGTGGTGAGCTTCTTGAGCCAGCGCCGCGAGCTGCTGGACGAGGCCTTTGGCGGCGACATCATCGGTATCCCCAACCACGGCGTGCTGCAGCTGGGCGACACCATCACCGAAGGCGAGGCCCTGCAGTTCACCGGCCTGCCCTTCTTCGCGCCGGAAATGTTCCGCAGCGTAGAAGTGGCCGACCCGCTCAAGACCAAGCAACTCAAGGCCGGCCTGCAACAGCTGGGCGAAGAAGGCGCGATCCAGGTCTTCCGCCCCATCGCCGGCAGCGTGCTCTTGCTGGGCGCCGTCGGTCAGCTGCAGTTTGAAGTGGTGGCGCACCGCCTGGAGCATGAATACGGCTGCAAGGCCCGCATCAGCGGCAGCCGCTTCCAGGTGGCTCGCTGGGTGACCTGCGATGACGAGAAAGAGCTCAAACGCTTCATCGACGCCAACGACCACCGCATGGCTTACGACGCGGTGGACGCGCCCACCGTGCTGGTGGAGTACGCGCCCGAGCTGCGCGCCATCGAGGCCAACTGGCCCAAGATCAAGTTCCACGCCCTGCGCGAGCACGCTGGCTTGGTGTTCCAGAAGCGCCTGGAAGGCTGATCCCAACCATGCCGCTCAGCAGCGTGCTGCAGCGCTTGGAAACCAAGCTGCCGCCTCTGCTGCTGGTGCTGGCTTTGGCCACGCTCGCTTGGCTCTTGGCCTGGCAGTGGCCGGCACTGAACCTGCGCTTTGCCGGCCAGCGCTGGTTCGCCCTGGGGCTGGCGGTGCTGGCAGCGGCCATCGCGCTGGCGGGTGTGCGCGCCTTTCGCCAGCATGGCACCACGGTGGACCCGACGCGGCCCGAGCACAGCTCGGCCGTGGTCAGCAGCGGCATCTACCGCTTCACCCGCAACCCCATGTATCTGGGCTTCGGCCTGGGCTTGGCGGCCTGGGTCATCGGTTTGGGCAATGCGGCAGCGGCCCTGCTGATTCCGGTCTATGTGGCCTATATGGTGCGGTTTCAGATTCGCCCCGAAGAAGCGGCCCTGCAAGCCAAGTTCGGCGAGCCCTTCGTGGCCTATATGCGCCGGGTGCGACGCTGGCTGTGAGGCCCGGCAAGACCTGACACCAGACGGGCGCCAGACGGCGCTCCTTTTGCTCGCCTTGCCACCTTCCCGGCGGCCCGGCGGGTCCTGGCTCACGCCGGATCAGTTGCGTCACAACAAAGTTTTGTCAAACCGGCGCCACAAACGTGACACATATCACACGCAGAGCGCACACCCCCTTGGGCCACGGGGATGCGAGGATCTGAAGTGCTGGGAACAATAGCGACATCGTGTTGAAACAGCACCTTTGCAGTTGAAGTGAAAGCAAAAATGAAATCTCTGGTTACCGCTCTTGCCCTGATCGCCGCCCCCGCCATCACCCTGGCTGCCCAGCCTAATCTGCTGGTGAATGGCAGCTTTGAAGACAGCGTCATCGCCAATGGCAAGTGGAACGTCTTCGCCAATATCAATGGCTGGACCGGCACGGGCGCTGGCATTGAGGTGCGCAACAACATCGTTGGTTCGGCCCTTGATGGCAAGAATTTTGTAGAACTGGACAGCTATTCCAACAGCGGCATGTTCCAGACCGTCGGCACCAGCGTCGGCAGCAGCTACAACTTCAGCTTCAGCTTCGCCAATCGTGAAGGCACAGTCGCCGCCACCAATGGCCTGGACTGGACGGTTGACGGTGGCAAGACTTGGAACGCCGCTCCGACCCTGAACAGCAGCAAGTGGGCCGATTTCAGCACCAGCTTTATCGCCAGCAGCGCCAGCACCGTGATCGGCTTCCGTGCCACCGGTACCAACGACGCGCTGGGCACCTCGCTCGACAAGGTCAGCCTGACCACCGCCGTGCCTGAGCCAGAGAGCTATGCCCTGATGTTGGCCGGTTTGGCCGCCGTGGGCTTTGTGGCCCGCCGCCGCAAGAGCGCCTGATAACACAGCGCCCAGCTTGGGCGCTGCAATGTGGTCAAATCAGAAAAGCCAGCACGGTGTGCTGGCTTTTTGCATTGCTGCTGAAAAGACGCGCGCTCAGGGCTTGCTGGAATAGTTGGGCGGCAGCCAGACATAGCCCTTGCCGTCGGGCCGCAGCCGCCCGATGCCCGGGAACGAGGAATGGGCCAGGGCCACGTAATAACCTTTTTCGGCCGCATCGGCCATGGCCTTTTCGCGCTGGGGCTGAGCCAGGCTGGCATCGCTGTCGAAGCTGATGGTCACCGTGGGGTCGGGCAACTGGACTGCCGCCACATGCATCAGGTCACCCCAGACGGCCAGCTTCTGGCCCTTGCTCTCCACCAAGTAGACGCTGTGACCCGGGGTGTGCCCGTAGGTGGACAGCGCGCGGATGCCGGGCACCAGCTCGACGCCGGTCTTGGCGTCCCCCTCGAAGGGCTTGAAGCGCCCCGCCTCCTGATACGGCTTAACGGCCGCCCGGGCGTTGGTGAAGGTGCCACGCGCGCCCTCCGCCACTTTGGCCGCGTTCTCTTCGCTGAGCCAGAAATCGGCTTCACGCTGATCCATGCGCAGCGTGGCGTTCGGGAAGGCGGCCTTGCCCTCGCTGAGCACGCCGCTGATGTGATCAGAGTGCAAATGGGTGATGTAGACCTCGTCCACCTGCTCGGGCTGGTAGCCGGCTGCCTTCAGGTTCGTGATCAAACGCCCCAAGGTGGGGCCTAGATTGCTGCCACCGCCGCTGTCGACCAGCACCAGTTTGGCGCCGGTATTGATCAGAAAGCCGTTGAAGGAAGTCTCCAGCGGCAGGCCCAGATAAGCATGCTGCAGGGCGCGCAGCACCTGGCCGGGTTGGCGTTCCTTGAGCAGCTTGTCCACCGGCAGATCGCGCGTGCCGTCATTCAGGGCGGTGATCTCAAAGTCACCCAGCATCATGCGGTAGAAGCCCGGCGCCTGGGTTTTGACCTGCGGCGCGGCGGCCATGACTTCGGTATTTATACCGCCTAACAAAAGCGTTATGGCCAGTCCGAGTTGAGCAAACTTGGGCATCACGATGTCCTTCCAAATGGGGGGCACCCAGCATAGCGCGGGGGCAAAAGCCCTGCTCGGGGCTGCCGCATCGGCACTCCCCGTGTTAACCCTAGGACAAATCTACGTAAAGGTTCTTCCTGTGTCTGCCGCCATATTTCGGCCCTACATTGGGGAACTCAATTTTTCCGTGCCCTCACTCGGTGCAATACCTCTGATGAGCGAACTCATTCTTGAAACCAAGAATCTGACCAAAGAGTTCAAAGGCTTCACGGCCGTGGACAAGGTGAACCTGCAGGTTCAGCGCGGTCATATCCACGCTTTGCTGGGCCCCAATGGCGCGGGCAAAACCACCTGCTTCAATTTGCTGACCAAGTTCTTGGAGCCGACGCGCGGCACCATCATCTTCAACGGCATCGACATCACTGGTGAGAAGTCGGCCGAGATCGCCCGGCGCGGCGTGATCCGCAGCTTCCAGATCTCCGCCGTCTTCCCCCACCTCACGGTGCTGGAGAACGTGCGCATCGGCCTGCAGCGCTTCACCGGCACCAGCTTTCACTTCTGGAAGGGCCTGACCGGCCTGAAGCAGTTGGACGCCCGCGTGCTGGCCTTGCTGGAACTGGTGGACCTGCGCGACGCCGCCCACCTGAAAGCGGGCGATTTGCCCTATGGCCGCAAGCGCGCGCTGGAGATCGCCACCACCATGGCCATGGAGCCCACGCTGATGCTGTTGGATGAGCCCACCCAAGGCATGGGCCACGAGGATGTGGACAAGGTCACCGAGTTGATCAAGCGGGTGGCCGAAGGCCGCACCGTCTTGATGGTTGAACACAATATGAAGGTGGTGTCGCGCATCGCCGACCGCATCACCGTGCTGGCGCGCGGCGCCGTGCTGGCCGAAGGCGACTACGCCACCGTGTCCAAGCACCCCGCCGTGCTGGAGGCCTATATGGGCAGCGAAGCCGCTGAGTTGCAGGGAGCCCACTGATGTCAGTCGCGTTGGAAATCAAGGACCTGCACGCCTGGTACGGCGAGAGCCACATCCTGCACGGCATCAATCTGCGCGTCAAAAAGGGTCAGGTCTTGACCTTGCTGGGCCGCAACGGCGCTGGCCGCACGACCACCTTGCGCGCCATCATGGGCCTGACCGGGCGGCGCAAGGGCAGCATCCGCGTGCATGGGGTGGAAACCATCGACATGCCCACCCACCACATCACCCACCTGGGCCTGGGCTACTGCCCGGAGGAGCGCGGCATCTTCGCCTCGCTGACCACCGAGGAAAACCTGCGCCTGCCGCCGCTGCTGAAGAACCAGCGCGCCAAGCCGATGAGCGAGGCGGACATCTACGCCATGTTCCCCAATCTGGCCGAGCGCAAGAACAGCCCGGGCACCCGCTTGTCGGGCGGCGAGCAGCAGATGCTGGCCGTGGCGCGCATCCTGCGCACCGGCGCGGACATCCTCTTGCTGGATGAGATTTCCGAAGGCCTGGCGCCCGTCATCGTGCAAGCCCTGGCGCGCATGATCACAACGCTGAAATCCCAGGGCTTCACCATCGTGATGGTGGAGCAGAACTTCCGCTTCGCCGCACCGCTGGCCGACCACTTCATGGTGGTGGAGCATGGCGAGGTGGTGGAGTCCTTCCCGGCTTCTGAGCTGGCGGCCAAGCAGGCCGTGCTCGATGTGCTGCTGAGTGTTTGATGACGAGTTGGCAATAAGTAAACCCAAGGAGATGACCCCAATGAACCAAGTTCTCAAGCAAGTTGCAATCGCCAGCCTGGCCGCCTGCGGTGGCTTGGCACAGGCCCAGGTCTCCGGCGATGTGGTCAAGATCGGCTTCATCACCGATATGTCCAGCGTCTACGCCGACATCGACGGCGCCGGTGGCGTCGAAGCCCTCAAGCTGGCCATTGCCGATATGAAGGGCGTGGCCGCCGGCAAGAAGATCGAACTGATCTTTGCCGACCACCAGAACAAGGCCGATGTGGCCGCCTCCAAGGCCCGCGAGTGGATCGACACCCAGGGCCTGGACCTGCTGATCGGCGGCACCAACTCCGGCGCCAACCTGGCCATGGCCACGGTGGCCGCGGAGAAAAAGCGCCCCTTCATTTCGATCGGCGCCGGCAGCTCGGCGCTGACCAATGACAAGTGCACGCCCTACACCATCCACTATGCCTATGACACCGTGGCCCTGGCCAATGGCACGGGCGCGGCCGTCACCAAGGGCGGTGGCAAAAGCTGGTACTTCCTGCAGGCCGACTACGCCTTCGGCCAAGCCCTGCAGGCCGACACCGCCAAGGTAGTGGCCGCCTCGGGTGGCAAGGTGGTGGGCACCGTCAAGCATCCGCTCAACGCCAGCGACTTCAGCTCCTTCTTGCTGCAAGCGCAAGGCAGCGGCGCGCAAATCCTGGGCCTGGCCAATGCCGGCGGCGACACCATCAACGCCATCAAGGCGGCCAATGAGTTCGGCGTCACCAAGAGCATGAAGCTGGCCGGCCTGCTGATGTTCATCAACGACATCCACTCGCTCGGCTTGAAGACCACCGAGGGCATGTACCTGACCGACAGCTGGTACTGGAACCAAAGCCCCGAGGCGCGCGCCTGGAGCCGCCGCTTCTTCGAGAAGATGAAGCGCATGCCCTCCTCGCTGCAAGCGGCCGACTACTCCGCCGCCATGCATTACCTGAAGGCGGTGGACACGCTCAAGACCGACGACGCCGACAAGGTGCTGGCCAAGATGAAGGACACACCGATCAACGACTTCTACACCAAGGGCACGATCCGCAAGGAAGACGGCCGCGGCATCCACGATATGTTCTTGCTGCAGGTGAAGTCGCAGAAGGAGTCCGTCGAGCCTTGGGACTACTTCAAGGTCGTGACCCGCATCCCCGGCGAAGAAGCCTTCACCAAACTGGCGGACAGCAAGTGCCCGCTGGTGAAACGCTAAAGCCCTGAGCGCAGTGCGGTGGGTGCGCGCCCACTGCGCGCTGCCCGCCGGCACCGCGCCGGGGGCAGCTCACGAGTTGCATGAGCCGCACGAGCCGCCTGCACCGCATCAAGCGCACTGAAGCCATCACGCCAACCCAGCCTCGCCCATGACTGACTTCTTCGGAATCCCCCTGCCCGCCTTGCTCGGCCAGCTTTTGCTGGGCCTGGTCAACGGCTCTTTCTACGCCATGTTGTCGCTGGGCTTGGCCGTGATCTTCGGCATGCTCAACATCATCAACTTCGCCCACGGCGCGCTCTACATGATGGGCGCTTTTCTGGCCTGGATGGGGCTGGAGTATCTGGGCATCAACTACTGGGCCATGCTGCTGCTGGCGCCGCTGGTGGTGGGGGTGCTGGGCATCCTGATCGAGCGCTTGCTGCTGCAGTGGCTCTACAAGCTGGACCACATCTACGGCCTGCTGCTGACCTTCGGCATCACCCTGGTGATGGAGGGCGTGTTCCGCTCCTTCTACGGTGTGTCCGGCCAGCAATATTCGGTACCCGAGGCTTTGCAGGGCGCCACCAATCTGGGCTTCATGATTCTGCCCAACTACCGGGCTTGGGTGGTGGTGGCTTCCATCACCGTCTGTCTGGGCGTGTGGGCTTTGATTGAGAAGACCTCGCTGGGCGCCACCTTGCGCGCCGGTACCGAGAACCCGAAGCTGGTGCAGGCCTTCGGCATCAATGTGCCGCGCATGATCACCCTCACCTACGCCGGCGGCGTGGCCCTGGCGGCTTTTGCCGGCGTGCTGGCCGCGCCGATTCTGCAGGTCTCGGCGCTGATGGGTTCCAACCTCATTATCGTGGTGTTCGCGGTGGTGGTGATCGGCGGCATGGGTTCCATCCTCGGCTCCGTCATCACCGGCCTGGGCCTGGGGGTGGTGGAAGGTTTGACCAAGGTGTTCTATCCCGAAGCGTCGAGCACCGTGGTGTTCGTCGTGATGGCCATCGTGCTGCTGGTGCGTCCCGCCGGTTTGTTTGGAAAAGAGAAATGAGCACATCCGCTAGCACCACCACCGCAGCAACAGCCGCCAAGCAGCCGCCCAGCAGCGCCCGCAAAGAGCACAACCCTTTGCTGGGCTACGGCGCCCTGTTCCTAGCCATCGCCCTGCTGCCGGCCATGGGCGTCTACCCCATCTTCGTGATGAAGGTGCTGTGCTTCGCCCTGTTTGCCTGCGCCTTCAATTTGCTGATCGGCTTCACCGGCTTGCTGAGTTTTGGCCACGCCGCCTTTCTGGGCACCGCGGCCTACGCCACCGGCCATGCGCTCAAGGTGTGGGGCCTGCCCGCGCCTGCGGGCTTGTTGTTCGGCGCTCTAGCCGCCGGCGGCGTGGGCCTGCTGTTCGGCTTGCTGGCCATCCGCCGCACCGGCATCTATTTCTCGATGATCACGCTGGCGCTGAGCCAGATGCTCTATTTCGTCTTCCTGCAAGCGCCCTTCACCGGGGGCGAGGACGGCCTGCAGTCGGTGCCGCGCGGCAGCTTCTTCGGCCTGAATCTGGAACACGATCTCACGCTGTACTACGTCGTGCTGGCGATCTTCATCGCCGCCTTCTGGTTGATCTATCGCACCGTGCATTCGCCCTTCGGCCAGGTGCTGACCTCGATCCGCGAGAACGAGGCCCGCGCCACCTCGCTGGGCTATGACGTCGACAAGTTCAAGTTGCTGGCCTTTGTGCTCTCGGCCAGCCTGGCCGGCTTGGCCGGTGCCACCAAGACCCTGGTGCTGGGCTTTGCCACCCTGACCGATGCGCTCTGGACCACCTCCGGCCTGGTCATCTTGATGACCTTGGTGGGCGGCATGGGCACCCTGGTGGGCCCGATGGTGGGCGCGCTGATCATCATCGCGCTGGAGAACAAGATCGGAGATCTCGGCAAGGCCCTGGCCGACATGACCGGCGTGGCCTGGTTCAACGGCCTGGGTGAGTCTGTGAGCTTGGTCACAGGCCTGATCTTCATCATCTGCGTGCTGGCCTTCCGCCGCGGCGTGGTGGGTGAGGCCCAAGCCTTGTGGGACAAGATGCGCGGCCACTAAAAGCCGCCGCCCTGTGCATAATGCCTCGCATGCAAAGCGAGCTCCAGGCCGAGAACCAAGCCCTCAGGGAACAACTGCAAGCCCTGTTGCAGGAAGCCCGCCGCAACGAAGACAAGATGCGGCGCTTCGAGCGGCTGGAGCATCAGCTGATCGCCGCCGAATCTTTGCAAGCCCTGCTGAGCTTGCTGCTCCAAGCGTATGCCCAGGCCTTTGCCATCGACCGGGTCAGCCTGGTTCTGGTCGATAGCGAACGCGAGATCAGCCGCCTGCTGCAGGCCAACGCCGGCAGCCGCGAACACCTCAACGAAACCCTGCCGGGTCTGCAACTGCTGCCCTCGGCCCTTCAACTGCAAGCGCTTTACGGCCCGCACAGCAAGCCGCTGCTGGGCCGTTTCGACCCCGCCACACACGCCGCTTTGCTGGGTGGTGAGGCGGCCTCAGCGGGCTTGGGCTCGGTGGCGCTGCTGCCGCTGGCCCGCCATGGCCAGTTGATCGGCGGCCTGCATTTCGGCAGCGTGGATCCGCAGCGTTACGACCCCGCCACCGGCACCCAATTGCTGGAGCGCCTGAGCCTGATCGTGGCGGTGTGCCTGGAAAGCGCCATCAACCAGGAGCGGCTCAAGCTGACCGGCCTGACCGATGTGCTGACCGGCGTGCACAACCGGCGCTATTTCGAACACCGCTGCTTGATCGAGATCGCCCAGGCGCGGCGCTACCGTCATCCCTTGGCCTGCTTGTTCTTCGACCTGGATCACTTCAAGAGCATCAATGACAGCCATGGTCACCCGGTCGGCGACGAGGTGCTGCGCGGCGTGGGTCATTTGGTGCAAGGCCAGCTGCGCGCTGGTGACACCATCGCCCGCTACGGCGGCGAGGAGTTCGTGCTGCTGCTGCCGCAAACCGCCGAGCCCTTTGCGCGCGAGATCGCCGAGCGCATCCGCGCCAGCCTGGCCCAGCAGCGTTTTGTGGCTGCCGGTGGCACCAGCGGGCAGTCGCAGGTCTTGTCGGTCACGGCCAGCATCGGCCTGGCCATGCTGAACAACGATAACGCGGGTATCGACGCGGCCGTGCTGGCCAGCGAGCTGATCAGCGACGCCGACCAAGCGCTCTACCGCGCCAAGCAAGGCGGGCGCAACCGGGTGGAGTTGGCGCGCCGACCCAGCTGATTCATTCAGTGGTGTTTTTTGAAGGGCTTGTGATGCTTGGTGCTGGCCTCTTGCAGCGCCAGCTTGAGGTAGTCCAGCACATGTTTGTCGGCCACCTCATCCAGGCTGGCCAGCTTGATATGGCGGCGCTGCGGGCCTGTGCCCTCAAGGTGCCCAAAGGGATCGGCCAGCGCCGCGCCGTGGTCGAAGTCCAGCTCCACATGCTTGGCGCATGAGGTCAGGCCGCAGAACACCTGGGCCGGTTGGCCGGCGCTGAAGTGAATGCCGCCGAACTTGAACTCCTCGCTCAAGCCCTTGCCCAGACCCAGCACCATCTCGCGCAAAGCCTTGACGAGCTGATAGCGAGCATCGTCATGCTGACGAATTTCGGCCAGAAGACTGTTGACGCGTTCGGTAAACATGAGGGCCGCTCCCGAGATGGATGTGCCCCATGATAGGAGCGGCCAGCCGCCCCGGCGCAGGGGTATGCCCGCAGCCTTTTTCACTTCCGTGCCCGCTTAGGCATCAGGGTGACGAGGGCAATTTCCAACACCGGGTGCGGGAGTGGCTGAAGCACGAAATCCGGGCGCGACAATCACGCCCATGAGCACTGCTTCTTCTCCCTCGCCTTCTACCCCGCCCACCCGCCTGAGCCTCTACCTGCAGCTGATCCGCTGGGATCGCCCTGCCGGTTGGTTGCTGCTCTTGTGGCCCACCCTGGCCGCTTTGTGGATCGCGGCGGACGGCTGGCCGGGCTGGCATTTGCTGCTGGTGTTCACCCTGGGCACGGTGCTGATGCGCTCGGCCGGCTGCTGCGTCAACGATGTGGCGGATCGCGAGTTCGACAAGCATGTCAAACGCACCGCCAACCGTCCCGTCACCAGCGGCGCGCTGGGCGTCAAGGAAGCCTTGCTGCTAGGCGCCGGTTTGGCGCTGCTGTCCTTCGGCCTGGTGCTCAGCACCAATGCGCCGACGATCTTGCTCAGCTTCGCCGCGCTGGCGGTAACCCTGCTCTACCCCTATGCCAAGCGGGTGGTCAATATGCCGCAGGCGGTTTTAGGTGTGGCCTTCAGCTTCGGCATTCCGATGGCCTTCTCGGCTGCCTTGGGCGGCAGTGAGTGGAGCTGGGCCGCGGTTCAAGCCGCCGTGCCGCTCTCGGCCTGGGGCCTGCTGCTGGCCAATTTGTTCTGGGTGCTGGCCTACGACACCGAATACGCGATGGTGGACCGGGATGACGATATCCGCATCGGCATCAAGACCTCGGCCTTGACGCTGGGCCGCTTTGACGTGATCGGTGTGATGGCCTTCTACGCCATCTACCTCGGCGCCTGGACGGCCTTGGGCCTGCGCCTCGGCCTAGGCCGCTACTTCCTGCTGGGCATCGCGGTGGCGGCGGCCCAAGTGGTCTGGCACTACACCCTGATCAAGGATCGCAGCCGCGAGGGCTGCTTCAAGGCCTTCCGCGAAAACCACTGGCTGGGCCTGGCGGTGTTTGCCGGCACGGTGCTGGACTTGGCGCTGCGCGGCTAAGCGCCCGCACGCCGGTTCACTCATTCGAAGGGGTAACGCACGCCCAGTTGGCGGCGGATCTCGTCCATCCAAGCCAGCGTGGCCAAGCTGTCGGCATGGCTGATGTGCGGGCTTTCGATCAGGCCGGCGCGAATGCAGCGCTGGGCCTCTTCGATCTCGCCTTCAAAGCCATTGATGGCGGGCGGCAATTGCACGCGCAAGGGCGCGGCATCACCCAGCACCAAGGTCGCTTCGCTAGCGCCCCAGAAGGGCGCGCTGACGCTGATCCGCCCGCGCTCGCCGTAGATGTGCAGGGCGTTTTCCGCCTGGCTATCAAAGGCGCAAACGAATTGCGAGCTCACACCGCCCGGAAACTGCAGCGTGGCCGCCAGGCGCTGGTCAACCCCGCTGGGGGCCAGCACGCCCTGGGCCTGGATGCTCAGGGGCGCGGGGCACTCGCCCAAGGCTTGCTGCATGACCCAGCGGGTCATGGTGAGGTTGTAAATGCCGATGTCCAGCAAGGCGCCGCCGGCCAGTGCCGGGGCAAAGCAGCGATTGCTTTCGTCAAACGGAATTGAAAAGCAAAAGCTCGACTGCATGGCGCGAACAGGCCCGATGCGCTGTGCCCGCAGCCACTCGCCGACCTGGGCGTAAACCGGCAGAAAGCGCGTCCACACCGCCTCCATCAAAAAGCACTGACGCTGCTGCGCCAAGGCCACCAGGGTCTGGCCCTGCGCCAGATTGGGCACCAGCGGCTTCTCGCACAGCACCGGCTTGCCGGCGGCCAGGCTGGCCGCGATGAATTCGCCGTGTTGGGCATGAGGGGTGGCGATGTAGACGCCGTCCACTGCGGGGTCGGCCAAGAACGCGTCGAGCTCGTTGCTGGCCCGCACAACCTCCGTGTTTGGCACCGACCATTGCTCGGCAAAGGCCTGGGCTTTGGCCAGATCACGCGCCCACACGGCGTGCAGGCATGAGCCCGGCAAGCCGGCCACGGCCTGCGCAAATGTGCCGGCGATACGCCCTGGGCCAACCAGGCCCCAGCGAAAGCGGCTCATGCCCAAGCCTCCGCCTTGAGACGGACGCGACCGGCAACGCGGCTGCAGACGCAGACGCGAAGGCAGGCGGCGCTGAACCCGCAGGGCTCAGCGCGGCGCCGGCTTAGCGCAGGCACCGGATCAAGCCGCGGCCTTCAGCGCCGCCTTCAGGGCCTTGGCCTCGCCACGTTTGGCCTTGGTGGCCGCGCGTTGGTAAGCCTCTTCGGCCTTCTCGCGCAGCTCCACGGCCTTGGCAAGCGCGGCCTGGTACTTCTCCACCGTGTAGGTGTTTTCGGTACCGATGTACACGCTGCGGCCATGCGGCGTGCTGCCAAAGCGCGGCAGCGACACAGCAAAGCTGCAGTCGCGAACCCGGCTGCTGGCGCGTTGCCGCACGATTGGGCCGGAAATACCGACCGGCAAACCACTGCCCTTATTGCCGCTGGGGCGGCGTTGCAGGCGTGACGGCGCCGGCAGCTTGGCAATTCGGCTCAGCAACTCTTTGGTCGCGAGAGCCAGCGCCGCCGCTGCGCCACTGCCATCTTGCGAATGGTCAGAGAACAGCTTGGTGCCGCCGTAGCGCAACTGCCAACCATGGGTCGATTGGTGGTCGATGCGCTGGATACATTGCGGCACAGCAAACTGCTGGCCACTAAAAATGACAATATCTCGAGTTTTCATGAGATTCCTCAACGTGTGATGAACCTCCCTGGGAGTTCACAGTTTAGGGCCAGCGCCGGGCCTAACGCGCAAGCTCCCCCCCCTATGTTTAGGTGAATGGCGTGCTAAATCAGGCACAAACAGCTCCATCACGCGCAATTCTGCCCCGCCCCGACGAAATACTGAATTACGTGACCAGAGCATTTGTGCGGATGGCAAGCTGCCCGTAGCCGCCAGCCACTGACGCTGCATTTGCCGGCGGGTATGGCCATGGCGAGCAATGCGCTTGGGGCTGAGTTCGCTGCGTTTGACGCGCGGGTCGGCATAAAGCAAATTGGCCAGTGGCTTGGAACCCAGGCCTTTGAGTGCCCGCCACGGCCCAGCCAGCGCGGTGGCGTGCAGGGATGAGCGCGCCCACACCAGCGGCTGCCCATCGACCCGCAGAATCACCTCGCGCACAAAGGTGCAGCCGTGGCGCGGCAAACCCAGGGCTTGCAACTCCGGCGCGCGCAGCGGTGTTGTGCCCTGGCGCAAAACCTGAACTTCAAATTTCTGCCCTAACTGGGCCAGCCGACGGCTCAGAGAACCCGGCGCGCGCAACCAGTCGCGCAATGTGTCTCGACTCGCAATTCCCATGTGTCCGGCAATCTCAGGCGATCTCAGGCACCGAACTCACGCCCCATCTCGCGCGCCCGCAGCTGCGCGGCCAGCACGGCGCGCTGCATGGCGGCGGCCACGCCGTCTTGCTCCAGGCTGCTGATGGCTGCATGGGTGGTGCCGCCTTTTGAGGTCACCCGGCTGCGCAAGACGGCCGGGCTTTCGCTGGATTGCAGAGCCAGTTGAGCTGCACCGGAGCAGGTGGCCAGGGCGAGCACGCTGCCTTGCTCGGCGCTCAAGCCCATTTCCACCGCCGCGGCCATCATGGCTTCAACGATGTAGAAGAAATAAGCCGGGCCGGAGCCCGACAGCGCGGTCACCGCATCCAGATCGTCTTCCTGCTCGACCCAGAGCGTGCGGCCGGTCGGCGCCAAGACCTCTTCCACCAAGTCCCGATCCGCCGCAGACACCGCCGGGCGTGCATACAGGCCGGCAATGCCCTGGCCGATCAACGCCGGCGTGTTGGGCATGCTGCGCACCACCCGCTCAGCACCGCCGCTGAGCCGCACGATGGCCTCGCTGCGGATGCCGGCCATCACCGACAGCTGCAGGGCCTGGCTCACCATGCCCGCACAGGGTGCTGCGGCCTCGGCGAAATACTGCGGCTTGACGGCCCAGACCAGCAGGTCCGCCGTGCTCAAGGCAGCGTCGGCGGTGGCAAAGACCCGCACGCCGAAGTTCTGACGCAATTGCTCCCGCGTCGCCTCGAAAGGTTCGACCACCAGGATGGACTGCGGCGCGCGGCCGGCGCGAATCAGCCCGCCGATGATGGCGCTGGCCATATTGCCGCCGCCGATGAATGCAATGCTGCTGCTCATGAATTGGGCTGGAAATGAGGGGGAGCGGGCAGTGTAAGACCTGCCCCGCCACCCGCTTGCGGCGGCATCGATCTCAGCTCATCCCAGCGCGGGGCAGGCTCTTGGCAAAACGGCCTCAGTTGCGAGCGTCCTTGGGCTTATTGCCCTTGGCGTAGTCGTTCTTGGCGCCTGCGAACGCGGGCCGGGGCTGATGGGTCATGAACTCCGCCACATCCACCGCTTCTTGATCGCTGAGCGTGCCGCCCTGGGCCAGCGGCATATTGTGTTTGATGAAGCCAGCCGCCGTGTAGGTGCGCGCCAGGCCGGCGCCGATATTGAAGGAGGCTTCGCCCCACAGCGGCGGGAACAAATAGCCACCGGCCGGGTTCTTCATGCCCTCGCCGTGCGCCGCGTGGCAGCTGAGGCATTTGTCGGCATAGACCTGCTGGCCCTTGACCGGATCGGGCTTCAGATTGGTGTCCACCTTGCCCATGCCCCGGCCCGCCACATTGCTGCCCACCGGCACGCCGCTGGAGAGCCACTTGATGTACATGAGGATGGCATTCATCTCCTTGCCGTCAAAGGCCAGGGCCTTGCCGTTCATGCTGCGCTCGAAGCAGTCATTGACCCGCTCCTGCAAGGAATTGATGCGGCCGCCACGCGAGCGGTATTCAGGGAACACGCCCCACAGGCCCACATAGGGCGCAGCGCCTGGGGTGGTGCCCGCGCCCAAATGGCAGTTGCTGCAATTGAGGCCATTGCCCACATGGGCAGGCAGGGACTTGCCGGTCTCGGTCACCAAGAGTTTGCCCAGCTTGATGGCCTCGCCCTCCGGGCCGCCCGGCATGCTGGCCTCATCCGGCACCTTGAAGGCGACGTCCGCCGCGTGAGCGGCCAGGGGCGCCAGCGACAGCAGTGGCAGAAGGCTGCTGGCGCACAGGGCAGCGAGGGTGCGGTGATGACGAAGCTTGAGCATGGCAAAAGTCCTCAGAGTTGGCGACCCAGGCGGCCAGGGCAGAACTTCATGAAAAAGTTCAAGGGTGGGACTTAGTCTCCCCAGCCCTGGCGTTCAGGTCTGCCACCAGTGTGGCCCTCAGGTCCGCTTCTATCAAGGCCCAAAACGGATTGCTGCGCAGTCGCGTCAGCGAACCCAAGGCCAAGTTGGTGGCGCCGCTCTCGCCACGCAGCAGCCAAGATCCGATGGCCGGCACGCCATGCCGGCCGCTACCCGGCATATAGCCGTAGATCGGATCATTGGGCGGCCACAGCAAGGACACATGGCCCAGCGAGACTTGATCAAAAGGCCATTGCAGCGCGGGCTGCAGCGCCGCACTGACGGGATCAGCGCTGGCCTCGCTCGCCCCCGGCGCCCAGCGCTGCGCGGCCACGGCGGCGCTTTGCGGGTCCAGATTGCTGACGATCTCCAGCGTGTAGCCGCGCGGGCTGGCCAGCACACGGTCCAGCAAGGCTTGCGAGCTGGGGCTGACGATGCTGCGCAAATGCTGCTGGCGGTTGATATCAAACAGCACCAGGCGATGCTGGGCGCCGGGCAGGCGCGCGTACAAAGTGTCCAAGGCGCCGGTGGCGCCGACGGTGGCGTCCACCACCGACTGGTAGGTGAGCACCGGCGGCATTTGCGCCAGGCGCCCGGCCGCGGCCGCTTCGCTCAAACCCTGCTGCAAAGCCTGGGTGGCGTGAAAAACCTGGCGCCCAGCATTGATGGGGAAGGAGTTGTATTTGTAGGGATCGTATTCGGCAATGAGTTCCTGCCAGCGCGTTTTTTGCAGCAGCGGGATCGGCAAGTAATGCAGCACATCCACGACGTTAGACACGGCGGCCACCGGCGGCAGCTCAATGGCCGGTGCGGCCAGCAGCACCCGGTCAGGGCGGCGCAGCGCGGGGTCCTGCAAGGTATCCAGGCTGTGCAGCAGGGCCAGCGCGCCGCCGGTGGAAAAGCCGCCGAGGTAGAAGGGCTGATCCGGCCCAGCGCGCTTCGCCACATCGGCAGCGGCAATGCGCACGGCGGCGCGCCAGTCGCGCAGTTCCATCTCCAACATCATGGACGGCAAAGTGCCATGGCCAGGCAGGCGCAGCAGCGTCACCGCCATGCCCTGGGCGCGCAGGGTGTCAGCCATGGCCTTCATGGCATAGGGCGAATCGGTCAGGCCGTGGATCAGCAAGGCCTGGCCGCGCGCCTGCTTGACGCCCAGGCGCATCGAGCGATTGAAGGGCGCGCCCTCGGCCAGTCGGCTGACCTGGCTTTTGGGGTTGAAGCGGCTGTCGGCCCATTCGCCCCACTCCCCTCTTTCCGCGCTGTGCTCCTGCGCTTGCCAGGCGGCCTGCCGGGCTTTGAGTTCCTCGAACAACAAGGCTTCGCGCTGCAGATAGCCGTCAAAGTCCAGGCCGGCATGGGCCTCGGCGCGGAACTCCTGCGTCAGCCGCTCGGTATGCCAGGGCTGCAGCGCCGGCAGGGCCAGCACGGCATACATCGAAAAACCCAGCACCAGCGCCAGCAAAAAGGCCAGCAAGAGCAAGAACAGCCGGAGCGGCCAACGGAGCAATGGATGAAGCTGCATGCGAAATATGGGGAAGCGGCGTCAGTGCAAAAACCAGATCAGCGCGGTACCGCCGATGGAAATGAGGATATGGCCGAAGGCCACCGTGCTGGAGTATCCAATCACCGCCACCGGGCTTTCCGAGCGTTCTTGAATCGCCGCCAGGCCGGCCGTCATGGTTTGCGCGCCGGCCAGGGCGCCCAGCAGCAGCAAGGGGTTCAGGCCCAGCACATAACGCCCCACCAACAGGCCCACAAACATCGGCGTCAAAGTCACCACCATGCCGCCCAGAAACACTTGCAGGCCGATGGCGCGCACCGCGTCCACAAACACCGGACCGGCCTTGAGGCCGATCATGGCCACAAACGCCGC
Source organism: Paucibacter sp. KCTC 42545 (assembly GCF_001477625.1). Taxonomy (NCBI): domain Bacteria; kingdom Pseudomonadati; phylum Pseudomonadota; class Betaproteobacteria; order Burkholderiales; family Sphaerotilaceae; genus Roseateles; species Paucibacter sp. KCTC 42545. The sequence goes on along the minus strand of NZ_CP013692.1, from coordinate 4,449,521 downwards.
CAGGCCAATCGACTTCATGAACTCCACCGCGCCCGGCGGAATATAGGCAAACAAGGGCCGGCGCGAATTGCGCCAGCCCACGGCCAGGCCCACCAGCAAGACCGCCACGCTGCTGCCCAGGGCGATGTGCAGGCCGCCCAGCGGCAGGCTCAGGGCCATGCCGGCCAGTGCGCCCACAAAAATGGCCAGGCCCAGGGTGACAAAGTCGGTATTGAGCGTGGGGCGGGAGATATTGCCCACCAGGGCCGCCACCCGCTCCACCGCCGGCACCAGGCCGTGGATGGTGAGCAGGTCGCCGCGCTGAATCACCGTTCCCGGCGCCACCGGCAACTGTTCTTGGCCGCGTTGAATGGTCTTCAAAAACACGCCGCGGATGATGGCTTCGTTGCTGCGCAAATCGGCCAGGCGGCGGCCGGCGATATCGCGGCTATTCACCTCCACATCAAAGCTGGCTTGCTGCACATCGAGCAGTTCGCGGTCGAAGACCTCATCGGCGCGGCTCTCCACCACCCGCAGCAAAGCCTCATGCGGGCCGAAGATGGCCAGCACATCGCCGGCCTGCAAGACCGTGTCGGGCTGGGGCGTGAAAAGCTCCGTGCCGCGCCGGATGCGCTCGATGAATAAGCGCTCGGGCGCCACCGCGCTTTCGGCTTGCGCCACCGTGCGGCCCACCAGGGGCTGGCTGGCATCCAGCAAATAGGCCCGCAGCTCATACATGCGCCAGGCCGAGCTGATGCCGGGCTGGCTGCGCGCCATGCCCATCTCGGCCTCCAGCTTGATGGCCTCGGCCTTCATGTCCAGGCGCAGCAGCCAGGGGCCGATATAGCTGCAAAAGAAGATCACGCCGAAGGTGCCGAAGATGTAAGTCAGCGCGTCGGCCACCGGAATCTGCGAGATCAGGCGCGACTTCTCTTCATCGCTGATGGGCAGGCTGCGGATCGCCTCGCTGGCCGTGCCGATCACGGGCGACTCGGTCAGCGCGCCCGACATCATGCCGGCCGCATAGCCCATCTCCAGATTCAGCAGCTTGGCCACGGCCACTGCGGTCAGCAAGCCGGTCAGCGGAATCAACAGGCCCAGCGCGGCCCAGCGCCAGCCGCCGTCTTGAATGCCGCGGATGAAGCCGGGCCCGGCCGAGTAGCCGATGCCGAACATAAAGAGCAGGAACAGCAGCTGCTTGGCCGTGTCGGCCACCGGCACATGGAAGAAGTAGCCGATCAAGAGGCCGGCAATCAGCGAGCCGGTGACGGGGCCGAAGCCCACGCCCTTGAACTTGAACTGACCAATCCAGTAGCCTAAGCCGATGGCCAGAAAGACCGCCAGCTCGGGATGCTGGGTCAAGTAGGGAGTGAGCCAGTTCATGGGCGCCTCGGGCAGTCAGGATGGGCGCAAAGCTAACCCAAATCCTGACCGGCGGCCATCCCCAAAGACATGGCTCAGGAGAGGCGAACGAAGGCGCTCAGGCGGCGAGCAAGCTCTTCCCGCTCAAGACCTCCAGCACCTTGGTCTGCTCCTTCAGCTGCTCGCTGACGGCGACCAGCTCGCGGCGCATGGTGCCGATCTCATCGTCACCGAGCTTTTTGACCAGCCCGGCCAGCTGCTCCAGCACCTCGGCCTGGCGGTCACCCGCCGAGCGAATCGCGCCGGCGATTTGCGCGAAGGCCGGCTCCAGCTCATTGGCCGAACTGTCACCCGTGCTGGCCACCGCCTCCACCCGCCCTTGCAGCTGATCAAGCCGCGCCAGCAGCTCGTAGCGGATGGTGTTGAAAGCAGCCTCGAAGCGCTGCTGGCTGTCCTGGCTGCGGGCGATCTCGGCCGCAATGCTTTTGGCCGCGTTGTCGTTGGCTGTGCGGCACTCTTGCAGCAGCGATTGCAGCTGCGCCGAGGCGTCGACGAGACCTTGCATTTGCGACCAGCTGCCGGCCGGCCCCAAGCCTAAGCAATGGCGCAGCCACAGCGAGAAGCGGGCCGTCCAGGGCAGCGGCGCGGCGGCCGCGGCCACCACAGGCGCGAGCGCTGCTACGCCGGCGGCCGGTTCTGCCGGCGCCCCTGATGCAGGCGCGGCCGCAGTGGCTTCGGCGGGCTGAACCTGCTGCGCTTGCTGGCGCAGCTGCAACTCCGCCTCAAAGCGGGCAAAGAAGTCGCCAATGATTTTGTTGGCGGCGGCATCCACCACGCGCGAACCGATCTGCGCCAGCTTGCCGCCAATCTGCAGCTCGGCGCAGTAGTCGAGCATGCAGCGGTTCTCGTCCAGCGGCGTGAGCTTGACCTCGGCGCGGCCCTTGCCGAAACCGGCCACGCCGCCCTGGCCTTCGAAGCGCATGGCGTAGGACTGGGGTGCTTGCACATCTTCCATGGTCAGCTGACCCTTGAAGCGCGCCCGCACCGGGCCAACGGCGGCCATCACCACCACTTGCAGCTGTTCGGTCTGGACTTGGCCTGCACCCTCGCCATTGCCCTCACCTTCGCTGACGCTGACGCGTTGCAGCGATTCGCAGCCCGGGATGCAGGCCTGCAGCATGGCGTCGTCGTTCAGCGCCGCCCAGGCTAGCGCTTGCGAGCAAGGCAGCTCGCGTTGGTTCTCGATGCGCATGCCTCAGGCCTCCAGCGGCGCCACAGGCACGGCCGCATGACCATGTTTGGCGGCCAGCACGGCGTGCCAGCTGCGCCAGTCGCGGCCCGGGTGGACCTCGCCGCAGCTGCCGCAGGTGCGCTCGGCCTCGGAGCTGGCGTAGTACTGTTGATACAGCGGCGGCAGGTCACCCACAATGCTTTGCAGTTGCACCGCGTGGCGCTGGATCAGGCCGCCACAATGGGCGCAGTACCACTGGAAGGCGTCTTGCACACCTTCGGCGCGCTGGCGCTCAATCACCGTGCACAAGCTGCCCGGTTCGGGGCGCTGCGGTGAGTGCTGCACATGGGCGGGCAGCAAGAAGATATCGCCCTCGCGCAGGTCCACCCGCTCGAACTGGCCGCGGTCCCACAAGATCAGATGCGCATTGCCCTTGAGCTGGTGGAAGAACTCCTCATGCGGATCATCATGAAAGTCGGTGCGGTGATTGGGGCCACCGACCACCGTGCAGATGAAGTCGGCGTTCTGCCAGATCTGCTGATTGCCCACCGGCGGCTTGAGCTCGGCGGCGTGATCGGCAATCCACTGGGCAAAGTTGAGGGGGCGTCCGTAACTCAGCATGATGTTTTTCCTTCGCAAGGGCTGGGATTGTGGTTGATAAGATGCGCCCGCCCATGACCAAGAATTCGAGCGCACCGAAAGAAGATTTGTTGCCGTTGCCTGTGCCCTTGCCACTCGCGCGCAAGCCACACACCCGGCCCGTCAATGTGTCTTTGAAGCAGCTGCGGGGCTTTGCCGCCGTGGCGCTGGAGGGCAGCTTCACCCGCGCCGCGCAGCAGCTGTTTTTGAGCCAGTCGGCCCTGTCCTCGCTGATCCGCGGGCTGGAGTCCGAACTGGGCCTGCGCCTGCTGGACCGCACGACCCGCCGACTTGAGCTGACCGAAGCCGGCCGCGAACTGGTGCCGGCGGTGGAGCGCTTGCTGGCCGACCTGGACCGCGTGGCCGGCGACTTGCGCGATGTGGCCGAGCGCAAGCGCGGCCATGTGCGCCTGGGCACCACCCCGCTGCTGGCCACCAGCCTGATGCCGGAGCTGCTGCGCAGCTTTGTCGAGGCTTACCCCGAGATCGAGCTGAGCCTCTTCGACGCCAGCGCCGACCAGCTGCTGGCCAAGCTGCGCAAGGGTGAGCTGGACCTGGCACTGGCGACCTTTGACGTCAGCGAACCCGATATCAGCGCCGAGCCCCTGCTGCACGACGCCATGGTCGCCATCTGCACCGCCAACCACGCGCTGGCGCAGGCCAAGGCCTTGCGCTGGGAAGATCTGCTCGACCAGCCCCTGCTGCTGCTGCGCGAAGGCAGCGGCCTGCGCGCCCTGGTGGAGCGCCACTTCGAGCCCCTGGGCGGCTGCCCCAAGCCGGCGCTGGAGGTGACGCATATCGCCACCGCCATGGCCATGGCCGCCGCGGGCCTGGGCGTGGCCATCCTGCCGTCCTACGCGCTCAAGGTCTCGGCCCTGGCCAATCTGGTGGGCGTGCCGCTGACCGAGCCGGCCGTGGTGCGCGAGGTCTCGCTGGCGCATCTGCAGCAGCGTTCGCTCTCGCCCGCCGCACTCGGCATGGCCGAGCATCTGCGCCAACATCTGGCCGTGGCTCAGGCAAGGCATCGCAGTACAGCTGTGGTGACTAAACGCTCAACACGGCGCGGCGCGCCATGATGCTGCGCAGCACGCTGTAGGGCGTGACCAGGGAGGTCTTGGGGTTGTCCGGCGAGGCGGCATTGCGCAGCGTCAGATGCAAATCGCCCACGGCGCCTTGCGCCTCGATCTCATGCACATTGCCCTTGATCGTGGGGTCGGCCACCAACTCCACCGAAGTCTCGTCCATGCCCAGCGTGCACAGGGCCAAGGTAGCGGCCACATTGGCGTTCTTGGGGTAGGTGCGCGCGGCGTCACGCGCCGTGCCACGGAAGAAGACCACCGGCTCGGTGATGCTGGCCAGATCCAGCAATTGCTCGGCCGGTGTATCGCGCCAGGCCAGCGGCGGCTTGCGCGAGCGCAGGCAGACGTGGCTCAAGCCCGCCAGCTTGGCGGCTTGCAAGTAGTCCAAACCGGCTAAGGCGCCCGAGGGCAGCAACAGTTGGCGGCCAGAGTCGCGCGCGGCCTGCTCCAAGCCTTCCAGCAGGTCAGCGTCAGACAGCACGCCCACCGAGACCAGCAGCAAATCATGCCCAGCGCGCAGCACGGCCGGGCCGTAGGCCTTGACGGCGCCGTGGCCGGCAGCCTCCACCACCAGGTCGGGCTGCAAGGCCAGCAACGCGTCCAGCTGGGTCAGCACCGGCACGCCCAGGCCCTCGCCTTCGCTGGCGTGTTGGCACAGCGCGCCCACCAGCCGCACACCTTCGGCGCTGCGCGCCATCAGCTCACGCGCGATGACGCGGCCAATTGCGCCCAGGCCGATCAAGGCCACCCGCAGGGGCTGGCCATCCATGTGCTTAGTCGTCATGTTTCATCTCCAATGCTTGTTGCACCACGCGGGCGGCGAGCACGCCGGCCAGATGGGCGCGATAGTCGGCCTCGCCATGCACGTCGCTGGACATCAGCGCCTCGTCCACGCTGAGGCCGCGCAGGGCTTGCGGGCTGAACTCACGGTTCAGCGCCTGCTCGAATTCGGGGAGGCGCAGCACGCCGTTGGCACTGCCGGTCAGGGCCACGCACACCGAGCCGTCGTCCCACTGCGCCACGGCCACGCCCACCAGCGCGAAGCGCGAAGCGGCCTGCTCAAACTTGGCGTAAGCAAAGCGGCGCGGCCGGCGCAGCTGCACCCGGCACAGCAGCTCATCGGGCTCCAGCGCGGTGCCAAAGAAGCCGGTGAAAAAGTCATCAGCGGCGATTTCTCGCCGGTCGGTCACCAGCGTGGCGTTCAGCGCCAGCATGCCGGCGGGCCAGCAGGCGGCGGGGTCGGCATTGGCCAAGGAACCACCCAAGGTGCCCTGGCTGCGCACTTGTTCGTCCGCGATGTGGCTGGCCAAGTGGGCCAGGCCGGGGGCGAACTGCTTCAACACCTCATGGCGGGCCAGGCTGGCGTGGCTTTGCATGGCGCCCAGCAGCAGCTCACCACGGGCCGGCGCGCTGCAGCCGCGCAGGGCGGCCAGGTCTTGCAAGTCGATCAGGCGTTCGGTCGACATCAGGCCCAGCTTCATCGCGCCGAGAAGGCTTTGCCCACCGGCCAGCAGCTTGCTGTCCACCCCGTCACGCAGCCAGGCTTGCACCTGCTCGACGGAGGCCGCGCGGCAGTATTCAAAGTCCTGCATCGCCGCCCTCCAACCATTCGCATATCGCCGCCACGATGCCTTCGTAGCCGGTGCAGCGGCAGATGTTGCCGGCCAGGGCGCGGCGCACCGCGTCCGGCTCGGGCGGCACGCCCTCGGCCTTCATGGCGCTGGCGCGCATCAACATGCCCGGCGTGCAAAAGCCGCATTGCAAAGCATGGTGACGCGAGAAAGCCAGTTGCAGCGCGTGCCATTCACCCGGGGCGGCCATGCCTTCGATGGTTTGCACCTCGGCGCCTTCGGCTTGAACGGCCAGCACATTGCAGCTTTTCACTGCGCGGCCATTGAGCAAGACCGTGCATGCCCCGCATTGCGCGGTGTCGCAACCCTGATGGGTGCCGGTCAGGCCCAAGGGCCCGCGCAGCGCCTCCATCAACAAGGTGGCATTGCGCAGCGGCTGGATCAGGCAGGTCTGCCCATTGACACGCAGCTCCATGATGCTCAGCCCAGCTTCAGGCCGCTCAGGGCGAACTGCTCGCGGATCAGGGCCTTCTCGGCCTCGGTCAGCTGCAGCAAGGGGCGGCGCACTTGGCCACCAGCCTGGCCCAGCAGCTCCAGCCAGTATTTGCTGTGCGCCTGCGGCTTGCCCTTGGGCTTGCTGGCCTTGAAGGCTTGGCGGGCGGGCTCCAGGCTGTCGCGCACCACGCGGGCCTCGGCGAACTTGCCTTCAAACGCCAGGCGGGTGTATTCGTTGATGCGCTGATCCACCGCCGTCTGCAACAGCAGCGGAGGCGTGGAGCACAGATACAGGCGCCAGCCCAGCTCTTCGATATTGTCCAGCCACTCTTCTTCAGACGCGGTGCTGACCTGGATCTTGTCGCCGACCAAACGGCTCAACTCGACGTACATGTCGCGCGGCACGCTGTACTTGATGGCGACGATATTGGGCAGCTCGGCGATGCGGGCACAGAGCTCGGGGCTCATCAGATAGCCGCAGTCCGGGTGGTTCCACATGGCGATGCCGATGTCGAGCTGTTCGCTGATGTAGCGGTAGTACTCGTAAATCGTCTCGTCCGTGTCGGCACCGAAATGCAGCACCGGGCTGTGCACCACGATCCAGTCAGCGCCGCAATCTTGCGCGTGGCGGCCGAGTTCCAGCACCGTGTCCAGATTGGTGTCCGAGCAAGACATCACCGTGCGCGAACCATGCGCCTTGGCCACTTCCGCGGCCAGCGTGAAGCTGCGCTTGCGCTCGTCCAGCGACATCGAGAAAAACTCACCCTGCTTGCCGCTGACGAACAAGCCGCCCAGCTTGAGCGTGCCGGTCCAGTGCGCGACATTGGCGCGGAAGGCGGCTTCGTCCATCGAGCCATCGGCCTTGAACGGCGTCAGCATGGCGGCCCAAACGCCGGTGAAATGGGCCTTGGCGTAGGCCTTGGCGTCTTGTTTGCTGTAGTCCATCTTGGTTTCCTTCAACTTGTCATTCAGTGAAATCAGACCGCGCCAACCTGGCGCATGGCACGCCACAAATTGGCGGCACTCAGGGGAAAGTCGAGTTGCTGCACGCCCAGCGGGCGCAGGGCATCGTGTGCGGCGTTCAAAAGCGCGGCGGGCAGGCCGATGCAGCCGGCCTCTCCCACGCCTTTGGCGCCGAGTTCATTGGCAGCGCTGCGCGTGGGCAGGCTTTCCAGCGTGACCGTGGGCATGTCTTCGGCACGCGGCAAGGCGTAGTCCATCAGCGAGCCGGTCAGCAACTGGCCGTTGTCGTCGTAGACCAAGCGCTCCATCAGCGCCTGGCCCAGGCCTTGCGCCAGGCCGCCAATCAGCTGGCCATGCACCAGCTCGGGCGAGACCAGCACGCCGGCGTCGTCCACCCAAACCAGCTCGGTGAGCTGGCTGATGCCGGTGGCGCGTTCGATCTTCATTTCCACCATCACGCAGCCGGAAGCCCAGGCTTCTTCGGCGGTTTGGTGGAAGAGCTCCACCGTGCAGGGCAAGGCCGCCCCTTCTTGCAAGCGCTGCTGCAAAGCCTGCGCGGCCTTGAGCACGGCCGAGCCACCGATGGCGGTGCTGCGGCTGGCCAGGGCACCGATGCCGGGCGGGCAAAGCGCCGTGTCGCCATGACGCACTTCAATGTGATGCGTGGGGCAGCCCAGAGCCTGCGCGAGGATGAGGGCGTAAGCGGTTTCGCGCCCCTGGCCTTGGGCGGTGGCGCCGGTGGCCAACAGGTAGCGGCCATCGGCCAAGGCCGTCAGGCGGGCGCTTTCGCCGCCTTGGCCGCAGGGCTCCACGTAGAGGCCGATGCCGATGCCGGTGAGGAATTCATCATCCGGCTTGCTGCGGCTCGCCTGCTGCGCGGCACGCCGAACGTCGTAATCGAACAAACAAGCGGCACGTTGCAAGAGTGCCGGCAGATCGCAGCGGTCCAGCCACACCTCGCTGGCCAGGCGGCGCGGCAGCTCGGCAGCCGACCAGACATTGGCCAGGCGCAGGGCCAGGGGGTCGATGCCACGCTCATGCGCGGCGGCGTCCACCAAGCGCTCCATCAAGATGCAAGCCTCGGGCCGGCCGGCACCGCGATAGATGCCCACGGCGGCGGCATGGCTCAGGCGGCCTTCGCCCAGCACCTGCCAGTTGTCCATGCGGTAAGGGCCGGGCAGGATGCGGCAGGTATTGCGCAGAGGCGCGGCGGCACTGAAAGGCAGCCAGTGGCCCAGGGCGAATTGCAGCTGCGCGTCCAGGGCCTGCATCTGGCCTTGTGGGTCTAACCACAGGCGGCCCTGCAGGCGCGAGGCGCGGCCATGCGTGCCGGCCAGCAAATCTTCGCCGCGCGAGGCCAGCCAGCGCAGCGGGCGCTGCACGCGGCGCGCGGCCAGGGCCAACATCAGGTCTTCGGCAAAGACCGAGGCCTTGCCGCCGAAGGCGCCGCCCACATCGGTAGCGATCACCTGCACTTGCTCCGGGCGCAAGCCCAGCGCCAAGGCAATGTCTTCCCGCGCCCGGCTGGGCGTTTGGGTGGACAAATGGGCTTTGAGGCTTTGCTGCGCCTCGTTCCACTGCATCAGCGCCGCGCGTGGCTCCAGCGGCGAGGCGGCCACGCGGGGCAGCTCAACCGCGGCCTCGGCCGTGCAGGCGCCCGGCGGCAGCGCGCCCACTTTGATTTCGCTGTGCAGGGCGCGGTTACCAGGCACGGCGGCATACAAGGCTTCGGCGTCGGTGGCGAAGTCCGCCGTGGGGCTCAGGTCTTGATAGTCAATCCACACCAGCTCGGCGGCCGCCTGCGCTTCGTGCAGGGTTTCGGCCAGCACCAAGGCCACCGGCGCACCCACGGCCAGCACGCGCTCGGTGGGCACCAGATCGGCCTGGGGCAAATGCATCCCGGGCAGCAAGCCATTCACCCGGGGCTGCTTGAGCCCGGCGAAGTCTGCCGGCCCCAGCACGGCCAGCACGCCGGGCTGGGCCTGTGCGTCCAGCGACTGCACCTCGCTGATGCGGGCATGGGCGTAGGGGCTGCGCACAAACACGGCATGCGCCAGGCCCGGCACCGCCTGGTTCGCCACAAAGCCGCCTTGACCGCGCAGCAGCCGGGCGTCTTCGTTGCGCAGCAGATCGGGCTGCTGCCGGCCGGAGAGTGAGTGTGAATTGCTTGCCATGGGGGCCATTGGACCCAGGACTTCAATTCGACGCAAACGCATTATTCGAATGAATTATGCGACTTACTCAATGAATTGATCACTCGCCGCAGAGGGTGCCAACGTCAAGCTGCCAGGCATAGGCCATGCGCCAAGTGGCACATGCACCCTGCCCTACGCGTCACTCGCAGGTCACCTGGCCGCCGAACAATGGCGCCCAAACGCAGACGGTTCTGCGCACAAGGAATGCTTCAAATGAAAACTACGCGATTGACACTGCGCGCCCTGGCCGCTGCGGCCGCCCTGTCTTGTGGCTTGCCGGCCTTGGCCGACGCCAACAGCCTGATCGGCTGGGCCATGATGCCGGCCAACACTTTTGCCGATGGCCCGACCACCGGCCAGTTCGCCACCGGCGCCGGCGGCAACCCCCTGCCCCTGATCAACAAGCAATCGGTGCAAGGCTTCTCCGCCGTGTTGAATGGCCCGGTGGCCGGCACTTATCTGTTCATGCCCGACAACGGCTTTGGCACTCAAGGCAACTCGGCCGATGCCTTGCTGCGCATGTACGCCCTGCGGCCCGACTTCAAGACGGTGAACGGCGGCAGCGGCAGCATCTCGGCGGTGGACTACAACAGCGGCGCCCAGCTCGCCGGCTTCACCAAGCCCAGCAACATCACCCTGGCCGACCCGGACCGCAAGCTCGGCTTCAAGATCCAGGCCGACTACAGCAACTACTACAACAACGCCGCCAACCCAGCGGTGGACGCCAGCATCCGCGCCGGCCGCTTGCTGACCGGCGCCGACTTCGACATCGAATCGGTGCGCAAGGACAAGAACGGCAATCTGTGGTTTGGCGAAGAGTTCGGCCCCTTCCTGGTGAAGACCGATGCCAGCGGCAAGGTCTTGCGCAGCGAAGTAGGCATGGCCGGCGTGAAGTCCCCGCAAAACCCGTATCTGAATGGCGGCACACCCACGCTGGGCGGCTCACGCGGCTTTGAGGGCATGGCCATCAATCCGAACGGAGACAAGCTCTACACCTTGCTGGAAGGCAGCGTCACCGGCGACGCGCCGAACAGCCTGCGCATCAACGCCTTCAGCGTGGACCAAGAGGCCTATACCGGCGAGCGCTGGATGTACAAGCTCGACCCAGCCGGCACCAATATCGGCGACATGACCGCACTGAACGATCACGAGTTCATCATCATCGAGCGCAATAACGCCACCGCCACCGGAGGCGGCACGCCGTTCAAGAAGATCTTCCGCATCGACCTGAACAAGGTGGGCGCCGATGGCTATGTCAGCAAGTCCGAGGTGGTGGACTTGATGAATATCGCCGACCCGCATGATCTGAATGGCGACGGCAAGACCAGCTTCACCTTCCCCTACGTGACCATCGAAAGCGTGCTGGTGCTCGACGCCAACACCTTGCTGGTGGCCAATGACAACAACTACCCCGGCACCGGTGGCCGCGATGCCGGCTCTGACAAGACCGAGTTCCTGATGATCCACTTGGCCAACCCCGTGCCCGAGCCAAGCACCTACGCCTTGCTGCTGGCCGGCTTAGGCGTTGTAGCCGCCACGGCGCGCCGCCGTCGCCAAGGCTAAAACGCCCCTGCGCTGTGAGTAAGCCGGCCTGAGCCGCCGGCTGCCTCAACCGCCCTTGCGCCCGAACAGGCAGCTGTTCGGGCGCTGTCGTTTCTGGCCCTCACGCAGGCAGCCACAGTGCCGTGCCGCTGAGATTGGCCGCCGCGCCCAAGCCGACGAATTCGCATCGGCGCCACACTTCCACAAATTTGGATGCACGCTAAGTCACATGTATACATAGAATTTCTTATCAATACACAAGGAGAAGCCGTGCAAAGTCCCTCCACTCAAGGTGTCGTCCAGCGGGCCGCCTGCTTTTCCGCATGCCTCGCTGCCCTGTGCAGCAGCCCCGCCATCGGCCAGACGACGGCCAATGCCGCCGGCGCCAGTGCGGTGACGGTCTACGGTTTTCTGAAGGTCAACGTCGAGCAGGTCGGCGCCAGCGGCATGAGCGGGCCGCTGCGGCGCTTGTCCAATAACCAGTCGGTGCTGGGCTTTCGCGCCGTGGAGGCGCTGGGCGATGGCTTGCAGGCCTGGGCGCAGATTGAAAGCAATGTGAAAGTGGACACCGGTGATGGCCCCTGGGGCGGCCGCAACACGGGCATCGGCCTGCGCGGCTCGGCGGGCGAGATTTTGTTGGGCCAGTGGGAGACACCGCTGCGCTTTGTCTCGGTCTATGCCATCGACCCCTTCACCGCCAGCATCTTTGCCTCCAACAGCATTCTCGGTAACGGTTTCACCACCGCTGCCAACGGCGTCACACCCGCCTCCTTCGACCGCCGCCAACCCAATCTGATTCAATGGTCCAGCCCGGTGCTGCAAGGCGTGTCGGCCCGCATTGCCTACGCCGTGCCGGAAGAGAAGACCGCCAGCACCTCGCCCGATCTGCTTTCAACGCTGCTGAGCTACCAGGCCGGCCCGGTCTACCTGGCCTGGGGCCATGAACGCCACCGCGACTACCTGCGCGCCGGCAGCCTGGACACAGCCGACCGCTTGGCGGCAGCCTATAGCTTCGGCCCCACACGCTTGCGCGCGACCTGGGAGCAGCTGCGCTACCAACCCGGCCCAAGCACCCAGCTCAAACGCAATGCCTGGCAAGTGGCGGTGACGCATGACATCGGCAGCGGCCAGCTGCGCGCCAGCTGGGTGCAGGGCGAAGCGTCCACCGGCAATGCCAACCAAGGCATTGGCAGCATCGGCGCACCCGGCACCGACAGCGCCGCGCATCAGATCGCCTTGGGCTATGGCCACACGCTGTCGGCCCGCACCGAGGTCTGGGGCGGCTGGACGCGCTTGAGCAACGGCGCGAACAGCAGCTACAACCTGTCGGCCAACGGCATCCCCAACCTCAAGCCCGGCCAAGATCCCTATGCCTGGGGTCTAGGCATGACGCACAAGTTCTGACCGAAGCGCGCTGGGGCTGAACGGGGCCTGTTGAAGGCGCCGCTCAAGCCCAGGTTCAGGCCTGCGACTTGGCGCGGCCGGCCGGCTTGGCCGGGGCGCTGGCAGGCGCCTTTGCGACCTTCTTGGCTGCGGCCTTGGCAGCGGGCTGGGCCTTGGCGGCTGGAGTACGTGGTTTGGCGGCCGCCTTGCTCGTCGATTTCGTCGCCGATTTCGTCGCCGGCGTATTGGGTGCCGCGGCGGGCGCCTTCGTGGCCGGCGTCGCCTTGGCACCGGCTTGCTGCGCTTTCAGCAAGTCCAGCACATTGATGCTCAGCCGCGCCGTGTGGTTGCGCATGGCCTCGTAGGAGGCTTCGGCGTCCGAGGCCAGGATGGCTTTCAGAATCGCCTGATGCTCATCGTTGGACACCGGCAAGCGCCGCTCCACATGGGTCTGCGCCGCGCGGAAAGGCGCCAGCCGCTCGCGCAGATTGCTCAACATGGCAGCCAAGCTGCGGTTCTGCGCGCCGGCACAAATCAATTGATGGAACTGGTGATTCAGCTGCAAATAGCCCGCCTCATCACCGCGCGCCACGCAATCCTCGCTCTGCTGCTGCACCATTTGCAGCTGCTTTTTCTGCACCGCGCTCATGCGCTCGGCGCTGATGCGGCAGCACAGCGCGTCCAGCTCGACCATGGCCTCCAGCATGTCGGACAAATCGTCCAGCCCGATGCTGCGGACGATGCCGCCCTTGCGCGGCTGCAGGTCAATCAGCCCGCGCGCATGCAGCTCGCGCAAGGCCTCGCGGATCGGCGTGCGTGAGACCTGGAAGCGCTCGGCCAGCACCAGCTCCTCCAGCTTCAAGCCAGGCGCGAGCCGGCCACTGACGATGTCTTCGGTGAGGCTGCGGCAGATGGCGGATGAAGCATTACCCATGACTGGTCCAGACGGGGAGTAGTGGCGCGGTGGATTCTAACGAAGGCGGCGGCGCTGCACTCGGCCCCAACACCTTTGCATACTTATTCTATTTCATGTATACATACAGCATTGCAGAAATTCATCTGCAAATATCGCCGCTTCCTTTAACCCCTTGCGCAAACTTTGGAGTTCCCCATGGCTGGCAAACTGCGTCATATCGCCATTTCCGTTCCTGATCCCTGGGCCGTGGCCCCTTTCTACGAACAATCCTTCGGCATGAAGAAGGTCGGCGAGACCGACTCTTCGCTCGCCCGCGGCGTCTACCTGAGCGACGGCGTGATCTGCCTGGCCTTGCTCAACTTCAAGAACGACGCCCACGCCGGCCCGCTGGGCCGCGAACATGTGGGCCTGCACCACATCGGCTTTTGGGTCGACGACATTGCCGAATCCCGCAAAGACTGCGAAGCCGCCGGCGGCAAATACTTCCTCGGTGAAGTGCCGGTCAAAGGCAATAGCTTTTACGAGGTCAAGTACTTCGACCCCAACGGCGTGATGATCGACATGACCGACCGCGGCTGGGGCGGCGCCGCCAAAGACGTGGTCGGCGTCAGCAACGAAGCCCCGGCCCTGCGCCACCCCGATTTGAAGGCAAACCGCGAAGGGCTCTGAGTCGGAAAGGCGTGCGGCAGCGCAGCGCAGCGCAGTGAAACGCAACGCTACTGCACGTCAAAGCACATCCAGCGGGCTGCGCACCGCGCCGCCGCCGAGCTTGAGCACATGCGTGTAGATCATCGTGGTCGCCACATCCGCATGGCCCAGCAGTTCCTGCACAGTGCGAATGTCGCTGCCGCTTTGCAGCAAGTGGGTGGCAAAGCAATGGCGCAATGTGTGAGGTGTGGCCGGCTTGGTGATGCCAGCACCATTCACGGCGACCTTGAACGCGCGCTGAAAAGTCTGGTCGTACAAGTGATGGCGCCGGACCACCCCGCTGCGTGGGTCGCTGGAATGATGCCGCTGCGGAAAGACCCAGAACCAGTTCCATGATTGCCCGGCGCGCGGGTACTTGCGCTCCAGCGCATGCGGCAGTTCCACACCGCCGCAGCCAGCGGCGCAATCGTCGGCCCAAATCTGCCGCGCACAGGCCAATTGCTCACGCAGCGGTGAAAGCAAGGCGGTTGGCAACATCACCACCCGGTCCTTGCCACCCTTGCCCTGGCGCACCACGATGGCTCGGTTGCCAAAGTCCACATCCTTGGTGCGCAATTGCAGGCCTTCGGCAATCCGCATCCCGGTGCCGTACAGCAGTTGCGCCAACAGCAGATGCTCACCCCTCAAACCACCAAACACGGCCGCCACCTCTTCACGCGTCAACACCACCGGCAGGCGCCGCTGTTTCACGGGGTGGCCGATTTCGCGCAGCCAAGGCAAGTCTTGGCACAGAACTTTGGTGTACAGAAACAGCAAGGCCGACAAGGCCTGGCTGTGCGTTGATGGCGCCACCTGACGTTGCACGGCCAAGGCCGTTAAGAACGCCTCCACCTCCGGCCCACCCATTTCCGCCGGATGCCGCAAGCCGTGAAATCGAATGAAGGCCCGACACCAGTACACATAGACTTCTTCTGTACGCAAGCTGTAGTGCAGATAGCGAATCCGCTCACGCAGTTGACCCAACAAACGGCCCGACTGCAAAGGCGGCAAATCCCGCGGGAAAGCCCTAGGCCGAATTGCCCCGCGCGCCGGGTTTTCAGCTAGCCGAACTGGCAACATGGTGCACCCCACTTGGCAGCCACCACCTCCTTCGGAGGCATGTAACAAGCTGCCGCTTTCGGCGGAAATTTAATACTGTATGAAACAACAGTCAACCAAGCAGTTTCTGGTTTCAAATCAAATACTTGCAGCAAGCTATCTGGGCGGGCTTAGCCAGCACCAGGCTGGTATAGGTGGCGTCGCTTGTCGCCACAGAACACGTTAGGCCGCACGAAATGCGTCAAACCCCGCTCGAAAGCTTTGATGCGATCCGATGGATTGGCGAGCGGCAGCCATCGCTGCAGCGCCACTTGGGGCCAGGTTCGCAGCCATTGCTCCACTTTGCCCTGATGTGGAACATGTTCGAAGGTGAACTATGCGACTCATCCGCAAGTAGCGCAAAGCTTCGCGAAGTCGCCGTCCGCCTGGCCGAGCGCGGCCTTCTTGCGCACCCGTCAGCGCAGGCGTTCCGGCAGTTTGTAGAAGAGCGCTATTGGGACGGTGAGAAGGTTACAGAGAGGTTTGCGTTCCTCCGCTTGCGATCGGCTGCGGAGAACGTTGCGGTGTCAGGAGTGCTATCTGGCCAAATTGCCGAATCTGAGGGTGTCATCCATGCGCTCTTGCTCGTTGTCTATCGCTACCGGAACAACACCTTTCACGGCCTAAAGGAGGTCGCGGAAGTGCTCGGCAGTCCGGAGCTCTTTGATCAGGGTGCTCGCTTTCTTGGCGCAGCATTGGAGTGCGCGTAGTGCGGCCTAACCCTTCGCTCGAGCCGACTCGCAACGGCTGGTCTCTTCAGGCCCTCATTTCATTCTGGGCCTTCCGTTCCCAACCGCTGCTCGCGGCTCAGCTTCAACGTTAGACCTCATGAAAATCCCCGCGCTTCGAATCGAGGTCAATGGCGAACTGATTGCCGTCGCAGGCGCCCCAGACCTTTCCATGCTATCGGGTCAAGTGGCATTCGGCGCCCCCGGTCCCAATCGCATGATCGATGCATCCTGCATCATCTTTAACGTCATGGGTCTTGCACTCAAGGGAGCGCAGCCCCGCCAGCTGACGTGGGCGAACGGGCTTGATTTGAAGGTTGGCGACAGGGTGACTTTTGAGCTCGTCGAGGTATCCGACCCTAGTCCGCCCGGAAAGATTTTGGCAACGCCGTCGTCAGTCGAGCTAGCGCGCGATGCAGCAAAGCAATCGAGTGGTGGGTCGCAATGACAGTGAGGTCTAACAAGTCGCTCGATCCGGCCCGCTACGGCTGTCTGCTGCAGGCCGTCATTTCATTCTCGGCCTTACGCAGCCTGCCGCTGCGGTCGGCTCAGCTCCAGCGTTAGCCAACCCATGAGAACCGTTCACGTCGACGGCACGAAAATCAAAGACTGGGCGTCATTCTTTGACGAATTTTCCAGTGCATTCGGATTCCCTGATTTCTTTGGGCGGAACATGGATGCTTGGATTGACTGCATGACCAATCTGGACGAAGAGTTCAGTTCCGTCTACGTTCAACCGGGTGAGTTGGTATGTGTCGCGCTTGATGGGGCGGCCGAATTCAAGGAGCGCTGCCCAGATCAATTTCAAGCGTTTGTCGAGTCCGCCGCTTTTGTCAATTGGCGGCGCCTTGAGATTGGCGAGCCAGCAATTCTTGTGTTGTCTTTCAATGTCTAGTCGCATGCCGACTGCGGGTATCTTTACGTTGGGCAGCACCATGACGGCCATTCGAAAGCTAAGAGCGCTTGTGTTGTTGGCGGGCGTGTCCGCAGCGATCGACGTTCATGCATTGCCGCAAGGGGATGAAGCTGTCGCCAAGTTGCTTCAGGCCTTGCGCCCTGTTCCCACGCCCGGAAGACAGAAAAATATTGGTGCGGTGCTTAGGGAGTTCAAAGAGCAGAGCTTGATTCCGTTCCGACCTCTCATCCGCGTTGATTACACGGACTACTACCGCGTTCGAAGTAAGTTGCGGTTTTTGGGTCACGACCTAGTGCTCCTAGAAGGGGAATACATGACCAAGTACGCCGGGTGTTGCGTCAGTGAAGGCGGTGGCCTTGTTGTTCGGCTGCAAGGGAGCACAAGCGAGCTTGCGGAACTTGCAGCTGCCAATCGATGCACCTTGCATGAGTACGAGTCTTTGGAGAAATACCAAAGGGAATCTAATGTCAGCTTTGAAGCACCTAGCGGCCGCTACGCCGAACTCTCATGCCGGGCACGAGATGAGGACAAGTGATGCCCAACCCTTCATTGCAGCGGACGGCTTTGCCGCCCGCTGAACTCACACGTTCGGCGTCATAAGCCATGCTCTTTCTTCGCCGCCTACCCGCACTACTTTTCGCGCTATACCCGTGCATCTCATCTGCGCAAACCAATGCCGCTGCAAGCAACAATGGCGCGGCTGAGCAGAAAACGATCAGTTCGCTTGCGCCGTTTGCGGGACGTGAAGGGAAGGTGCTTTCCTTGATGCTCAACAACAAGCGAACGCTGAAGCTACGAGATGGCGACACCTGCGAAGTCCCAGAGAAGTGTTTGGTTCATAGACTGCTCGGCCTGTCTTCTGATCGGCAGTTCTTCGCGGTCGAGGTTCTCGGCTATGAGTCGCGTACCGTAATCTGGATTGGAAGACATTCAGGAACCCAGCATGAGGTCTACGGTGAACCTGTTACATCTCCAAATGGAAAATGGATAGTCACCGCCAACCCATCAGAGTTCGGCGGCACCAACGGAGTCTTTGTCTGGCAAGTACATGCGGACCGACTTATCGAGAAACTCAACTTCCAGCCGGATAGCTATGCGCTCTACAGCTTTGTTCGTTGGGAGAATAATGACTCGATCCTGCTGCGAAAAATTACCCACGCCGACAAATCGGTATGCCCCGGTGCGCAGCTCATGGAATTCAACGTTACTGTCAGGAACGACGGTACGTTGTGGAAGTTCGATGAGAATGCTGGCTTCAAAGAGTTACGTTGTCAATGACGCCAAACCCTGAGCTCAACCGGACCTGCGCGAAAAGCCGCGCAGGCCGATTAGCTCCACGGTAGGCCTCAGAACCCACCACCGATGCAGATCCGACGCTTCGTTCCCGGAGAAGAGGCCGCACTCTTCCAGATCTACCACTCCGCAATCCATCTGGTCGCCGTTCACGACTATGCGCAGGAGCAGATCGATGCATGGGCACCTTCGCACGTCGATCCAGAGCTCTGGGCCAGTCGCATTCGCGGAATCAACCCATTCGTGGCGGTGATCGAGGCTGAACCGGTTGGATACGCGGACGTTCAAGCCACGGGATACATCGACCACTTCTTTGTCTCCGGCAGGCATCCTCGGAGGGGTATCGGTAGGACCTTGATGAAGGCTCTTGAGTCTGAGGCAAGACGCCTGCATCTGAAGGAACTAACCTCAGATGTCAGCCGCACCGCGCAACCCTTCTTCGAACACTTTGGCTTCGCCGTCGTCGAGACGAGAGCACCTGTTGTACGCGGTATCGTGGTTCCAAATGCCTTCATGCGCAGAGTTCTTTGAAGGTGGCTTATGCGGCTGAAGCATAACTCCTAGCTCAAGCGGAGCACCAATGGCAGGCCACCATGCCCAGGCCGGTGGTACGCTGTGCATTGTCACCGGCCCGGGCCTGGCGTCCTGCCGTCGTCGCCCGCTTAACTCGAACGTTAGCTGTCACCAATGACTATCTGGCACTTTGTCGCTGTGTCCGCCTTTGTCGGCGCATTGGCTGGCTTCTTCAGCAATAGGCTGGTGCCGGGGCTCATTGCCGGCTCGGCGGGTGGTTGGCTTTTGTTAGGGCTTCCCGGCCTCCTTACGATGTGCACCGACAGTGATCTAGTGAAGGCAAATCGAGCCGCCGAAGAGTTCTTCTGGTCAATGCTGTTCATTCCAGCCAGCTTCGCTTGCGGTCTTGTTTCATTCGCAGCTTCGCGCGCTGTGGGCGCACTTGTTCGCCGTCGCAGACGGTCACGAAAATGACGAACCTGTGACGCCTACCCACTCGCTTAACCGGACCCGCAACGGCATGAAAGCCGACGTTCTGCATCGCCTGAGTTCTTGGTATCGCGAATAGCGCCTTGGTCCGCTGCCCCCAATGCCATATCGCGAACGCTTGTGCCAAGGTGCTGCGTGGCGGCGAACGTTTCCTGGCGTACCGAAGGAAGAAGTGCGCGAATTTCTTGAAGTCTTTGTCAGTGCTTTTGCCTTTCGCTCGTCGTCGCGCTTGAGCTTTGCGCCGGACGATTCCATTCTTGCGATATATCGGGCGTTGTATCCAAATCGGTGGACTCCCGACTCGCTGGAGGTTGAGTCATTCGCAAAGCAGGTGGAGCAACGCTACCGCATTGGCTTTGCTAAGGTTTGGCATGAGCACCTCACGTTGGGCGAGCTTTTCGGAGCCACACAGCTTTCACGAGGAGGCCGCCCATGATGTTGAACCTTTCGCTCCAGCGGACGGCTTCGCCGCCCACTGAGCTTTCACGTTAAGCCTCATGGAAGAACTCTTGTCCTTCATCTCGTGGATATTCATCGAAGTTGCGCTTATCGGCACGGGGAGACTTGCAGTTCGCGCCGTCTCCTTGGGCCGATGGCGTGGTGAGCAATTGGGAGGGAGGGAAGGTCGAGTCTTCGCGCCGCCCGGTGTGCTGTCTTTTCGACAAAACGGCGCACGTGTGGTTACCAGAGTTGGCCTCCTGCTTGCTGGGCTTGCTTTCTATCTGGCTATTGGCGTGCTCGCATTGGCGTTGTCAAATGTTTAGGGTTTCTGGAGTCGTGCGCCAGCATCTGAGGCCTAACCGGTCGTTCGAGCCGACTCGCAACGGCTGGTCAACTTCGACGTTAGGCTGCACGGGAGCATTGAGTTATGGCACGATTTGAAGCTCTTGATCCGAGGGGGTAAGCATGTTCGAAGCGCATCTGTTGATGACAGCAATACTTCTACTGTGTGCGTTTGCATTCCGATTTGCTGGGGCTAGGCCGCTGCTCAATACGATTGACTATCGAACCATCGGCGATGCAGCGCAGTTCAATCGCTACGTTGGAACGCGGATGTTTGTCCCTGCAGCAGTAGCGGCTTGCTGCGCTGCAGTCACCTACTGGAACCCGGTGCTTGGGGTGCCGCTGATCGTCGCAATTCCGCTGTCTCTACTGTGCGTCGTCGTCTGGATTGGCATTGGGAGCAAGCGGTTCTCCGCTAGCCTTAGCGGTCAGAGCAAGAGTGCAGCCTAACTAGTCGCTCGAGCCGACTCGCGTCGGAAGGCCGCCGCTCGCGACTCAGCTTCAACGTTAGGCCAACTACAAACCCCGCACATATTTAGGAGTCAACCATGAGTGAATTCAGTTCCCTAATAGGTATCGGCGCAGCACTCTGCGTTGGTGCAGCAAGCCCCGGCCCTAGCTTTGTTATGGTTGCTAGAACCGCTGCGTCCGCCGGCAGGACGAACGGCTTAAACGCGGCCTTGGGCATGGGGCTTGGTGCATTGCTTTTTGCTGCTGCGTCGTTGCTCGGCTTAAATGCCCTCTTCCTGGCCGTACCTGCGCTCTATGCAGCACTCAAAGTCGTAGGCGGCTTCTACCTAGCCTACATCGGCATTCAAATCTGGCGTGGCGCGTCGCAACAGCTTGATGTAAGCGATGCAACGCTTGAAAGCGCTAAGCCACGCAAGGGCTATTTTTTGCTTGGTCTAGCAACACAAGTCAGCAACCCAAAAACAGCCATCGTCTATGCCAGTGTTTTCGCGGCGTTCCTACCAGCCACGCCGAGCATTCAATTCAACCTACTAGTCGTCGCTCTAGTGTTTCTCATCGAGGCTGGCTGGTATGCCATCGTTGCAACCGTGTTGTCGTCCGAAGCTCCACGCAGCGTATATCTCCGGTTCAAAAAGTGGGGTGATCGCTCCGCCGGGGGCATCATGGGGGCGCTGGGGCTCAAACTGGCTGCATCAGCCACTCAACACTAAATGCAGCGCACGGATTCACATGTGAAGTGCAACCCCGTGCCTTCGCGCGCGGGCCTAACTGGTCTTTCAAGTGGCAATAATGCTTCGCATAATTGCCCCTTAACTTCGACGTGATGCCCCTAGGGTCAGAGGAAAACCAATGTTTCGTTTTCTGCTTCTACTTTCCGGATTGGCTGTTTCGGGCGCCTCGCACGCAGTCGACTCGTGTGCAGTTCAAGCCACTCGCCTGATGTCGCAGGGTAAGCTCTACGAGCTTTCGTCTATGTTTACAGCGCCAGGTGCGGATGTCGTTCGTGGCCTCGTGCAATTGGCGAGTTATGTCGGTCCTATCGAGGCGGTGTTGCCGGTTTCCCGTCAAACGGATGGCACCTACATTCGGAAATCCGTTGCAGTTGCTTCGCTTCCTTCAAATCACAAGTTTGACGGTAGTTGGGCGGTCGCAACTACTGGAATTGGGGAGCGCTATGAGTTCCAAGCCTCCTCCGAGCCCGGTTCATCCTGCAGGTTGTTTGCATTGCACGTTAGCAAGCTCTCCAAGTGAATAGTTTTCTTCATGCGGAGAATTAGCATAACCATTCGCTCAGTTGAACCCGCAACTGCGTGCCACCTTCGGGCCGGTTAGCTCGACCGTTAGCCATCGAAGATGCAAGTCCTATTTCGCAAGGGTGCCAGCCGTCTTTGCAATACTCGATCCAAATGAAGCCGATCCATCTGCGACCGATCCTATGTCTTGCTATGGCAGCCCTTGCAGGATGCCAGGCTGCTCCACCTGTGAGTCCTGTGGGGTATGACCTTGTCTATCCGTTCTACGCTTCGAGAGAGGATGCTCGGGCGGTTGCGGCAGGTCAATTCGGCGCAGTGCCGGTAGCGATGCCGGTTGAATCCGACATTGAGTTAGTTGAGTCTGTTCCCTGCACGTCGGATATCGCGGAGGTGCGGTCACGCGCTGGGCGGACAGGCTGGATGCCAATCGACGCTCTCCCGCGCAGACTTCAGGGCCTGTCCGCTTGCGCCACCGAGACGGCGCATCCTCAACGTTAGTCCGGATGAAAGCGTCAGGCACCACCGGGTACTCTGGAACGCCGCTCTTCAAGAAGCTCGGCATCAAAGAGGCACATCGCGTACTGCCTCTTGACGCTCCGGCGGAGTACGAAAGCCTGCTGGCCCCTCTGCCGCCGGGCGTGGTGTTTGTTGCCCAAGCCGATTCAACGGTTGATATCGCTCACGCCTTTGTGACCCAAAGAGAAGAACTTGCAAAGGTGCTGAGCCACTTGCGCAAGAAGCTGAAACCCGATGCAGCGCTATGGATCTCTTGGCCGAAGAAATCAGCCAAGGTTCCGACCACGATCACAGAAGACACCATCCGCGAATTGGCCTTGCCACTTGGCTTCGTCGATATCAAGGTCTGCGCGGTCACGGAGGTTTGGTCGGGGCTGAAGTTGGTGCTTCGTAAAGAGCTTCGCTGAGAATGCGGCCCAAGCCAGCGCTTGAGTAGGCCGCCGCCTGCTCAGCTTCAACGCTGTTCGCCCACCTCCCCCCTCCGCTGCTCACAAATGCCAATGCAAGTCGAACATCGCATCACCGTGGCCGCTTCACCTGAAACGATCTTTCATATCTATCAGGACGTGCAGAGCTGGCACACCTGGGATCCGGACACGAAGCAAGCCTGCGGATTTCAGCGATCCCGGACAGTCATTTCAGCGTGATGGCGGACAGCGTTTCAAACTGATCGCGGACAGTTTGGGTGCGCGCAAGTGCCTGGGTTGATGGTAGCTCAGGTGTCCGCGATCAGCCTGAATTGGGCTGGCCCGGACGGTTCTGCGGTGGTTGGTTTGGTGCTCATACCGAGTCCTGTTTCTTGCGCAGCGACTCGCCCTTGAGCGCGATCTTTTGTGCCGAATGGACGATCCGGTCCAAGATGGCATCGGCCAATGTCGGGTCATCCAACCATTGGTGCCAGTTTGAGACGGGTAGCTGACTGGTGATGAGCGTCGAGCGGCTGCCGACCCGGTCGTCGAGCAACTCCAGCAGGTCGTTACGGTCGGCCGCCGTGACCGGTGCAATCGCAAAGTCATCGATGACCAGCAGGTCAATGCGCGCCAGTTGTGCCAGGCGCCGGCCGAAGGAGCCGTCGCCGTGGGCCACCCGCAGCTCTTCCAGCAGCCTCGGCGCCCGCGTGTACAACACCGCGAATCCCTGGCGTGCCGCCTGCTGGGCCAGCGCGCATGCGAGCCAGGTCTTGCCGCAACCCGTGGCCCCGGTGAGCAACACGTTGTGGCCGTGGCGCAGCCAGTCGCAGCCCGCCAGTTGGGTGATGAGGCTGCGATCCAGCCCGCGCGAGCCTCGCCAGTTGATGTCCTCGATGCAGGCGCTGCTGACCTTGAGCTTGGCCGCCTTGAGCAGCCGGGCCAGGCGTTTGCCGTCGCGCCAATCGACCTCGCGTTGCACCAGCATGGCCAGCCGCTCCTCGAAGGACAGCTCGGCCGCTGCCGTGCGGGTGGCGCCATCGGTAAGCGCCTGCACCATGCCGTCTAGGCGCAGGCTGCGCAGTTGATCCAGGGTGTGTTCGTTGAGCAAGAGCTTCTCCTTCTTCAGTGGGGTCAGTGGTAGTAATCGGGGCCGCGCACGTTGTCATGCAGCGGGAGTGCGGCCTGCGTGGCTTGGGCCGGCGCGGCTTGCCGGTCCAAGCCGGTGGCCAGGATCGACTTGACGCTTTGGTAGGTCGGCGAGCGAATCGACATGGCGCGAACGCAGGCCGCTTCCAGCCGCTCGTGGCCGAACTGGCGCGCCAGGCTTTGCAGGCCGAGGCAGGAGCGGTAGCCTTGCTCGGGGTGCGGCCGGTGTTCCATCTGCCAGCGCACCACGGCGGCTGTGGCCACGCCGATGTGCTCACCCCAAGCGATGAGCTTGGCTGGGGTCCACTCTCGGTGCGCCCGGTGGGAGGCCGGCATGTGCTCGGGCGCCGTCGTGTGCGCCCCGCGCCGGACGCTGTAGGCGTGCACGGCCACGCGTTGCTGGCCCGCCAGAATCTCCACCGTGGTCGAAGTGATGCGCAACTCGACCTGCTCGCGCACCAGCCGGTGCGGCACGCTGTAGTAATGGCCATCGAGTTCAACGTGATAGTCAATATTGACCCGGGCGCGCTTGAAGCGGGCGATGGGCATGCGCGCTGCCGGCAGGGGTTTGAGCAGCGGCCGATCCAAGGCCGCGAAGGCGCTGGCCCGACAGCCGGGTAGCTTCTTGAACGGCCGAGCGTTCAGGTCCACCAGCAACTCCCGGACAGCGGCGTTGAGCTCAGCCAGGGTGAAGAAGCGCCGGTGCCGCAGCCGCGCCAGAATCCAACGCTCGACGATTTGCACGCCGACCTCCACCTTGGGCTTGTCGCGGGGATGAGCAGGACGCGCGGGCAGCATCGCCACGTCGTAGTGGTCGCAGAACTCTTCGACCAGACGGCTAGGCGTGGCCTCGTAGCGGTCGGGCCGGGCGATCAGGGCGCGCGCCTGATCCGGCACGATCAGCCGGGGCACGCCACCCATGAACTCCAGCGCATCCATGATGGCGCCGACCCAGTCGGCTGCTGTCTGTGTCGGCGTGGCGCAGGCGAAGGTGTAGTTCGAGGCGCCGAGGACGGCCACGAAGATCTGCGCTTGCCGGATCTCGCCGGTGGCAGCGTCCACCAAGGGCACAGTCTGGCCGGCGTAGTCAATGAACAGGCGCTCGCCGGCCGGGTGGACCTGGCGCATCGAGCGCTTGAGGCCGGTGACCCAGGCGCGGTACTTCACGCAGAAGCTGGTGTACTTGTAGGCTTGCGAGCCGGCGTCGGTCAGACCGCGCTGGTACTCCTCCCAGAGCAATTGCAAGGTGACGCCGGGGCGCTTGAGTTCCTGGTGGACGAGGGCGAAGTCGGGCTCAAGCTGGGTGCTGGACCGAGGCACAGCGGGGCCGTACAAGCGAGCCTCCAAGGCGGCATCGTCCAGCGTCTGGGCGGCGGCCCAGTCCACACCGGCGGCGCGGGCCTTCATAACGACGCTATTGACGGTCGACTTGGCGATGCCAAGCACGCGCGAACACTCGCGCATGCTCAGGCCAGATTCAAGGTGAAGTCGAAGGGTTTGTCGAAGTTGGCGCATGTGAATCCTGGGAGTGGGCATGACGGACCGAAAAATCGGTCAGCATGCCTACGGCTCAGGTCACTTGCGCGCGCCAGGGGTGTCCGGGATCAGTTTGAAACGCTGTCCGCGATCAGCCTGAAATGGTGTCCGCCTTCGTCTGAAACGCTGTCCGCGTTCCGCTGAAATGGGTGGCCGGGATGGGCTGAAATACGCAGCAAGCCAGTCTAGAAGGCCCATTCGCGGTGGGCAGCAGAGGCCGACTGACGCCAACGAAGGGCAACACGGTACCGATGCTGCTGACACAGGTGGTGCCCGGTCGCTGTTTCACAGTCGAGTCAAAGATCCCGCTCTTTCGCATGCTCTTCGAACACGAGTTGATTCAACTGCCAGACGCTACTGAGGTGGTCCACAGAGTCACGTTCTCCGGGCTGCTGTCTATCGTGCTGGGTCCCATGCTTTCACGGCAATTGAACACAGGGCTGCCAGTCACACTTGCTCGGCTCAAGGCCTTGGCAGAAGATCGACACGCGGTCTAAGCCTTCTCTGAATCGGTACGCCAACGGCCCGGCACCACGCCTGGAGCCTTGGGTCCGCAGTGCATTTTCACCGACCAAGGACATGCGTCAGACCGCAGCCGCTCGCTAAGCTCGCGGCCTTAGATCGCCTCATTCATCGTCAAGGCTGCGCACCCAAAAGCTCGTTAAGCTCCGCCTACAGTCCACGATGCTTGCAACCCAGCCCTGACGGTGAACGCTATGACGACAACACCCGCGAACCCGCAGCCGAACCTGGCTCTGCGCATCCTGCGCTCACCGCCAGCGCGCGTCCTGTTGCTCGGGTTCATCTTGGTGTTGTTCATGACGCTCAACACCGATGTGATGACCAGCTACGCAGGAGAGCCAGTCAAAGCGGTTCGACACATCATCGCCTTGGCCATTGCCGGCTTCGCCGTGTATGTGGGCTACGGCTACTTCATTGAGAAGCGCACCCTAACGGAACTCGCTTTGCCGGGCATGGGTCGGCAATTCGGCGTTGGCCTGCTCATCGGTGCAGGCTTGTACGCGGCCTGCGAAATGATCCTGATGGCTCTAGGCATCTACCGCATCGTGGGCTTGAATCCCTGGAGCTATATGGTTCCGGCGATTGCCATGGCGCTCAGCTCGAGCGTCTACGAGGAGCTGTTGTTCCGAGGCGTGCTGTTCGGCGCGGTCGAACAATGGTTTGGCAGTTGGGCTGCCCTTGTGGTGTCGTCACTGGTGTTTGGCCTGACCCATCTGATCAACCCGCAGGGCACGATTGAGGGTGCCCTATTCATCGCCGTCGAGGCCGGTACCTTGCTGGCTGCGGCCTATATGCTCACGCGCCGGTTGTGGGTGAGCATCGGCTTTCATATGGCCTGGAACTACACGCAGTCGGCCATCTTCTCAGGCGTCGTCTCCGGCAACGACGCACAACAGGGTCTGATCAGATCCACCGTGAACGGCCCCAACTGGCTGACCGGCGGAAACTTCGGCCTTGAGTCCTCGGTGCTTGCGCTGCTGCTGTGCACCTCGACCGGCATCGTGATGTTGCTCATGGCGGTCAAGCGCGGCAAGATCGTTCCCCCTATTTGGAAGCGCCAGGATCGGCCTGTTAACCAATGACTTGGGGTCTAAGGCAGCCACGCTCGGCTCAATTTCAAGCTTCGCTCTCAAAGGAGACCTCATTGCTTCGTTCCTTCACTCTCGCGCTTGCCTGCGCCGCATTCAGCGGCTTGCCCGCCCTGGCCTCCCAGCAATGCGAAGGCACGCCCAAGCGCGATGCCACTGATTTTTCGGCCATCGGCGACGGGTCACAGGTCGTCGACAAACGCACCCAGCTGATCTGGATGCGCTGCATCGAGGATCAAAGCTGGAATGGTTCGACCTGCGTCGCCAATGATCCAGACGCGGTCAACCCGGGCCCGAGGCTGAGCTATCAGCAAGCGAAGGCGCTCGCCAAGAGCAAGTCCACCAACGAGGAACACTGGCGAATTCCCACGCGGAAAGAGCTGCTCTCGCTGCGCGAGCCGAATTGCTACAACCCCTCGCTCAACTTGGCGGTGTTTCCAAGCAAGCCCGCGTGGAGCGCCGATGGATCGTTCTGGACGTCCACCCCGGAAGCCAAGGGCGTTTCGCTGGTGTCAGCCATTGGCACCAGCGATGCCTGGGCCACCACGGACGACGAGAACACAAACCATGTGCGTCTCGTTCGCACGCCAGCAGGTTCGAGCAAGAAATAGAAGCGCGGCGCGGTGGTCCACGCAGTCCTCATCAGCCTCGCTCTGCTCGCACTTTCTGTGCTCTTGGCGGGGCTGCTGTCAGCCGCCCGGCAGCTCGCTTTTGTCTGGCGCGCGAAAAGCGTTCAGGGCCGCGTCGTCAGCGAATGGCGCTACCGCCGTTACGGCCGTTCCATGCGCTACTACCGTGTGGAGTTCGCGCTTGCGACAGGCCAGCGCGTGGAACTGCGCAGCGCTGTTGCCATTGCTTCAAGCTCCGCACCGGCACTAGAGCAAGTCGTGCCAGTGCTCTTGGTCGAGCGAGCTGGCCACGGTCCGAAGGCGGAGATTGGCACTTGGCCTGAGCTGTGGCTTTCTTCATGCCTCTTGCTTGCGCTGGGCAGCATCGGGCTCTTGTCGGTGACGTTCGCGGGTGGGTTTTTCGTCATCATGCCGGCATAAGATCACCCCGCCACCCAACAGTTAGAGCACCGGCACCATGGTGAAAATCGATTTGAAGAAGAGCCCGGAGCTCAAGCAGCTTTACCAAGCATCGGCCAAGGCCATCGTTGAGCTTGATGTCCCTGCGCTCAACTACCTCATGGTCGACGGTCAGGGCGACCCGAATACGTCGCCAGGCTATGCGCAAGCGGTGGAGGCTTTGTTCACCGTTTCCTACACCGCGAAGTTCATGCTCAAGAAGGGGCCACAAGCCATTGACTATGCAGTCATGCCACTTGAAGGGCTTTGGTGGGCCGATGACATGGCGGCATTCAGCACAAACGATCGAGCCCGCTGGAAGTGGACCATGATGATCATGCAGCCCGAGTTCGTCACCAATGACGTGCTTGCCGAGGCCATGGAACAAGTGCGCCAGAAGAAAGCCCTGCCGGCCATTGACCGCCTGCGAGTTGCCCGCTTCACCGAAGGCGTTTGCGCGCAATTGCTGCACATCGGCCCATTCACGGAGGAAGGCCCCAGCATCGAACGGCTGCATGCCTACATCGATGAACGTTCGGGCCGAAGCGGCAAACACCATGAGATCTACCTGAGCGATATTCGTCGTGCAGACCCGAAGAATTGGAAAACAATCATTCGTCAGCCGATGCTACAAAGTGGGCCCAAGCGCCCTGTGTAGCGGGCATCACATCAGCCTGATGCGCAGCCATAGAGAGCACAGAAACAACGAGCCGCACTAAGCACCAAGGAGTTTTCAGATGTCCGAGCAAACCGTGCGCCTTCACCGGGTATTGCGCGCCAAGCCCGAGAAGGTCTACCGCGCCTTCCTCGAAGCCGGCGCCATGGCCAAATGGCTGCCGCCTTACGGCTTCACCTGCACGGTGCACCACATGGATGCGCGTGTGGGCGGCACATTCCGGATGTCCTTCCAGAATTTCTCAAACGGCAGCGGGCACGCCTTTGGCGGCGAGTATCTGGAACTGGTGCCGCACGAACGGATCCGGTACACCGACAAATTTGACGATCCGAACATGCCTGGCGTCATGGAGGTGCTGGTCACGCTCAAGCCCGTGATCTGCGGCACCGCACTGAGCATCGCGCAGAGCGGCATCCCGGCCATGATTCCGCTGGAGATGTGCTACCTCGGCTGGCAGGAGTCATTGGCGCAGCTGGCAAGCTTGGTTGAGCCTGAAATTCCGGGCTGAGCACTGCATGGCCTTGCCGGCATGGCGGGCAGACCGTCCACTCAGCATTCCTTTGTCTACGCTTCGCATGCCCGCAACAACGCCGCCATCACAACACCATCAGGCCCTGCTTCACATCGTCGCCCAATCCGGCTGGCTGATGCCAGCCTTGAGAGCGGCGCGCTCACTTGGGTTGGAGTCCTGGTGCATCGGTGCAGGGGCGATCAGGAATTTGGTCTGGGATGACTTGCATGGCTACCAAAATCCATCGGCCCTCACCGATATCGACCTGGCCTTCTTCGACCCCGAGGCCACCCCTGGCCTGGACCAAGAACTGCAAGGCCGGCTACAGCAGGAGCTTGCGCCGGGCCTGCCCTGGGAGGTCACCAACCAGGCTTTAGTCCACACCTGGTTCGAGAGCTACTTTGGCCATGCCGTTGAGCCGCTGCAGTCGCTGGAAGACGCGATTGCGACGTGGCCAGAGTTCGCCACATCGGTCGGCGTCAGCCTGGACGCTGATGACCAAATTCAAGTCATCGCCCCGCACGGCCTGGACGATTTGTTCGCGATGCGCGTGCAACGCAATCCCAGGCGCGTGAGCCTGGAGACCTATCGCGCCAGGGTGCAGGAAAAGCGCTACAAGGAGCGCTGGCCGCGCGTCACTGTCCTAGCTTTGTGAGGATGCAGGCTAGTCATGCATTCAAGCGGCTTGCCAATGCCTTGACACTCACCCAAGTGGACCGCGACTTTGTGCTGCCGATACTATCGGGTGTCTGTGATGGCTAGGACGCGTCGCGACGCAACTCACCCTCGGCCATCCATGCCCCTCAGGAGTCGCCATGAAGCTGCACCGGAACTACATCGTCGCGTCGATCATTCTGATCATGATCGTGGGGTCCCTGGCCTTGGTGCGTTATCTCGGCAACCCCGCGCCGCTGGCTTTTTGCACGCCGGCGGCGGGCGTGATCACATTCTTTGCGCTGCTCACCGACAGGCGCAGCGGATTGGCCGGCACGGCCGGGGATTACAACGAGCGCTTGCGCCAGGCCATCGCCGCTGCCGTGATTGTTCAGTACCTCGTGCTGGTCGGCCTGGTGGCCTTTTTTATCAAAAGCGTTGAGAAGCTACCGCCGATCACCGAGACCATGCTCAGCAGCTTCACCACCGTGACGAGCGTGGTGGTGGCCTTCTATTTCGGCGCCTCGGCCTTTGTTGATTCAAAAGCCAAGGCGAAAGTTGATGCAGAGAAGCCTTGAGGCCCTCGTGCTCAGCCACCCTCTCTTTCAGGCCATACCCTCATGAACACACGCCCCAAACCCAGCGCCGTCGTCTTCGCCAAAGATGTTGAAGCCATGACACGCTTCTACCGCGAGGTGGTGGCGATGAGGGAAGTACACCGTGACGCAGCCCATGTGGTGCTGGATGACGCGGGCTTTCAGCTCGTCATTCACGGCATCCCACAATCCATTGCCGAGAGCTTCACGATCAGCCAACCGCCTGAGATCAGGGACCAAACCCCCATCAAGATCTGCCTGCCGGTCACCAGCCTTGCTGAAGCACGCGCCAAGGCCGCGACGCTCGGCGGACAGCTGGGTCCAGCCGCGCAGGAATGGACGGCGCGGGGTTTCAGGGCCTGCGACGGCTTCGACCCCGAAGGCAATGTGTTCCAGCTGCGTGAACCTGCGGCCTAAATCCGCATTCAAACGGATTCCCCTCATTCATCGATCACGCTCGCCAAGCCATCATGTCCAAGCCCCAAGTCCTCAAGCTCGACAACACCAGCGCCCCGGCCGATACGAAGGCTGAAGAGTATTACCTCGCGCCAGAGAAGCTGATTGCCGGCAACCCCAAGCAAACCCTGTGGCTGCAGTACACCGACCCGAGCCGGCAATTCATGGCCGGGATTTGGCGCAGCGAGCCAGGCAAATGGCGGGTCAACTACACCGAGGAAGAGTACTGCCACATGCTCGAAGGCGTGAGCGTGATCTGCAGCGATGAGGGCCACAGCGTCACCGTCAAGGCGGGCGAAAGCTTTGTGATGCCGCGCGGCTTTGTGGGCAGCTGGGAGGTGATTGAAAGCTCCTGCAAGCGCTTTGTGATTTATGAAGCCAGCGCCTGAATGAATTGGCCTGCGTGGCCGGTATGACCGGCCCTGGCATTTGCCTTGCCCTAGCGCGTCATTTCCGGCACCGGCGTGGGCAAAGGCTGGCCCGCAAAGAAGGCGTCTAGATTAGCTGTTAGGCCAGCCATCTGAGCGCGCTGCGCGTCGGGTGAGCGGCCCGAGATATGCGGGCTCAGCAGCACCTGATGCATGCTGAGCAGGGCCTCGGGCACCTGCGGTTCGCCTTCCAGCACATCGAGTCCGGCACCGGCGATTTCACCGGCACGCAAGGCCTCGATCAGATCCCCCGTGTGCAGCACGCTGCCACGCGCCACATTGACCACAAAGCCCTGAGGCCCGAGCGCGCGCAGCACCGGGCGATTGACTAAATGGCGCGTGGCGGCGCCGCCCGGGCAGGCCAGGACCAGAAAGTCAGACTCAGCGGCCAGGCTTTGCACATCGGCAAAGTGGCGGTACGGCAGCTCAGGCCGGGGCTGGCGGCTGTGATAGCCGATCTGCATATCAAAGGCCGCTGCCCGGCGGGCGATTTGCTGGCCGATATTGCCGATGCCGATCAGGCCCAAGCGGCCACGGTTGAGCGTGGGCCGTTCGGCCCGGCTTTGCTCCCACAGGCCCGCCTTGACGGCCCGGTCCAGCGGCGCCAGGCCGCGCGCCAGGGCCAGCATCAAGGCCAGGGCGTGGTCGGCCACGGTGGCGTTGTTGACGCCCGGCGCATGCGTCACGGCCAGCCCCAGGGCCTGGGCGGCGGCCAGGTCAATGGACTCATAGCCTGCGCCGAAGGAGCACACCAGGCCCAAGCCCGGCAGCGCGCGCATCTGCGCCTCGCTCAAGCCGGTGCTGCCATTGGTCAGCACCGCAGGCGTGTGGCGCAGCGCCAATTCTTCCCAGCGCGCGCTGCTAAGGCCCTTGGGCTCATAGCTGAGTTCGTACTGCTCGGCCAGGCGCTGCACAAAAGCTGGCGGCAGCGGAATCAAGACCAGAAGATGAGGACGCAGATGAGGACGCAGAGGTGGGGTTGACACGGTCATGGCTTGGCGCTCCGGGGTGAACAAACAGTGCATCCCAGGACTTAGAACTTATCCGTCAATCGTCGGGGTCGGCTTGCTGGCGATTTGAACCCAGGCCCGCGTTGCAAATCCTCGCGATACCAGCGGGTATCGCTGCGGTTTGCGCCTTGCCCTGCGCCCAAATCGCAGCGCCATCCTCTGGCCCGACGATTGACGGATAAGTTCTTACCCTAGATCACTTGTTATGTATACATGATGATGATATTGTATGCACATAGCACAGCAAACACCTCGCTGGCTGCAGTCAAATGACAAAGGAATCCCTGTGACCTGGTACGCCCTTGCTTCCTATGACAACGGCCACGGCCAACGCCCGGCCCTGGTGCTGAATGACCGGCTTTTTGATGCCACCGTGGTGGCGCAAGCCAGCGGCCTCAGTGAGGCGCCGGAACTCAAGCCTTTTCTGACTGGCACGCAAGCCGCCATTGCGGACTGGCCCCAAAGCGCCCCCGCCATTGCCGCCCTGGCCGCCAAGGCACTGAGCCTGGCCGCCAGCGGCGAGATCAAGCCCCTGGCGGAGCAAAGCTATCGCCTGTGCACACCCTACCGGCCCGGCCGCATCTTCGGTGCCGCCTCCAATTACGCCGAGCATGCCAAGGAGATGGGCACCAAGCTGGCCCCGCGCAGCGAAAGCGCGCCCTATGTCTTCATGAAGGCCGACACCAGCGTGGTGGCCACCGAGGAAGATGTGGTCAAGCCCGCCAATACCGAGAAGCTGGACTGGGAGGTTGAGCTGGGCGTAGTGATCGGCAAGGAATGCCGCCATGTCAGCGTCGAGCAGGCCTACGAGGTCATCGCCGGCTACACCGTCTTCAACGACATCAGCGCCCGCGATTTGAACCGCCGCAGCGACTTCCCATTCACCCACGACTGGTTCCGCGGCAAGAGCTTCGACACCTTCGGCCCCATGGGTCCCTGGCTGGTGCCGCGAGAATGCATCGCCGAGCCGCAGAAGCTGCGCATGCGGCTGACCGTGAACGAGGAGACCATGCAAGACGACAGCACCGAGGGGATGATTTTCAATATCGCAGAGCAGATCGCCTACCTCTCCTCGATGCTGACGCTCAAACCCGGCGACTTGATCGCCACCGGCACCCCCACCGGCGTGGGCATGGCACGCGGCCGCTTTCTGCAGCCCGGCGATGTGATGCAGGCCAGCATTGACCAGATCGGCAGCATCCGCAACCGGGTGGTGGCGGGCTGATCCAACCCTCGTTTCAGGAGCTTTTCGACCATGGCCAAGATTCTCTGGCGCCGCCTCGCGGCCACCGCTGCCGTGCTTTGCGCGGCCTTGGGCGGCAATGCCGCGCATGCCCTGGACAAGGTCAAGTTCAACCTCGCCTGGCTGCCGCAAGGCAGCACCGGCGGGGTGCTGGTGGCCGCCGCCAAAGGCTTTTACGCCGAGGCCGGCCTGGAGGTGCAAACCCAGCGCGGCTACGGCGGCCAGCGCACGGTCAATGAGATTGACCAGGGCTTGTTCGAGTTCGGCTACGGCGACCCG
Organism: Paucibacter sp. KCTC 42545; assembly: GCF_001477625.1. NCBI lineage: Bacteria > Pseudomonadati > Pseudomonadota > Betaproteobacteria > Burkholderiales > Sphaerotilaceae > Roseateles > Paucibacter sp. KCTC 42545. Next base: position 4,415,797 of record NZ_CP013692.1, on the reverse strand, counting down.
ATCAGCGTCATGCTCAACCGCGCCAACGGCGGCAAGACGGTGATGGTGGGCGCCATCAACACCCAGTGGCCGGGTGCGCTTTGCTATGTGCCAGGCAAGCTCAGCAAGACGCCTAAGCTGGCTGACATCAAAGGCATGAGCGTGGGCGGCGGCGCGTCCTCACCGCTGCAAAACCTGGTTCCCGCCTGGCTGCAGGCCAACGGCCTACCCGCCACGCACCTCAAGCTCTTGCGCCTGGACCCAGCGGTCATCAACCCCAGCTTTCTGGAAGGCAAGGTGGACCTGGCCGAATGCTGGGAAGGCGCCAACAAGCCCTTGCTGGAAGCCCTGGTGCGGCGCGAAGGCAAGCAACTCGCCGCCCTGCGTTACCGCGATTTCAATCTGAACATCTACGGCAACGGCATCGTCACCAGCGAGCAATTGGTGCAGAGCAACCCGGATCTGGTCAAACGCTTCGTCACCGCCACGTATCGCGGCTACGACTACATGCGCAAGAACCCCGAGGAGGCCGTGGACTTGATCGCCGCCAGCAACAAGCTGATCGCCAAGCCGATCTTGTTGCAGCAGATCAAAGAGACGCTGGAGATCATCAGCGACCCTGGGGCCGACAACGCCAAGCTCGGCTACATCCGCGCCGACCGCATGCACGGCACCATCGAATTCTCCAAAAAGGCCTTCAACGTCACCGCCGCCGTGCGCGGCGGCGAGGTCTACACCAACCGCTTCATCGTCGACTGAGTCGGCGCCCCGCAGGAGCAGCAATGAACACAATCGAGAAGATCAAACCGCGCAAGCTCGGGCACCTGGTGTTGATGGTGCGGGACATCCACAAGTCCGTGCACTTCTACACCGAGATCCTGGGCCTGGAAGTGTCGGACTGGATCAGCGACCAGATGGTCTTTCTGCGCGCCGGCAGCGACCACCATGATCTGGCGCTGGCGCAAATCCCCGCTGGCTCGGCCGGCATGAACGAAGCGCCGCGCTATGACCGGCCCGGCATGGAGCATTTCTCCTACCTAGTCGATGACCTGGCCGAGATGGAACGCGCCGTGAAGGTGCTGCAAGCCCATGGCGTGGAGATCGTGCGCGGCATCGGCAAGCATGGCCCGGGCGAGAACCTGTTCCTGGTCTTCAAAGACCCGGACGGCAATAACGTCGAGCTGTATTGCGAGATGACCCAGATCAGCCCCAGCCAACCCTACGAGGCCAAGGTGTGGGAGCGCAATATCGACTCTTTCGACCAATGGCGCTTCGCCCGCTTCGTGGTGCCGCCGCCGGCCGCCGTGGTGGCGGCCAAGCAAGGCGCCAGCGCCGACAGCAAGAAAAAGGACGGCGAGTGAGATGAAGCGCGCACTCGAGTCCTTGATCTTCTGGGGCCTGCTGGCCGCGTTCTGGGAATACGGCGTCAGCGCCCTGGGCGTGCGCCGCTATTTGCTGCCGCCGTTGTCGGCCGTGCTGGCAGCCGGCTGGGAGGCCAGGCAGATGCTATTGGCCGAGACCTGGGTCACCACGGTCGAGGTGCTGCTGGGCTTCAGCCTGGCGGTGGTGGGCGGCATCTTGCTGGGCGTGTTGATTCACCTCAGCGCGCTGGCCCGCCGCACGCTTTACCCGCTGATCACCGCGCTGCAAAGCATGCCCAAGATCGCGCTGGCGCCGCTGATGATCGTCTGGTTCGGCTACGGCCTGGGCTCCAAGGTGGCGGCGACGTTTCTCTTCGCCTTCTTCCCGGTGGTGGTGGCCACGCTGGGCGGCATGTCGAATGTGCCTATCCATCTGGATGAGCATTTCCATGCCCTCGGCGCCTCGCGCTGGGACCGCTTCTGGCGCTTGCAGATGCCCTCGGCCCTACCCGCCTTCGTCGACGGCATCAAGATCGCCATGCCCCTGGCCGTGATCGGCGCCATCGTGGGTGAGTTCATCGGGGCCGAAGCGGGCCTGGGCCATCTGATCACCCTGGCCACGGCCAATGCGCAAACCGATTTGATGTTCGCCGCCATTCTGGTGATCACCGCGCTGTCGGTGTTCCTCTACGGCATGGTCGAGCGGCTGGCGCGCGCCGTTTGGTGGCGCGGCATTTCCTACTGAACGCTTCAACACAGGGTTGTCATGTCCAAGGATTCGTCAAGTGCGGTCATCGAAGTCCGCCAGGTACTCAAGACCTTTGCCGGCAAGCATGAGGTCAAGGCGTTGGAAGCGGTGGACCTCAGCATAGGCGCGCATGAGTTCGTCTCCATCCTCGGCCCCAGCGGCTGCGGCAAGAGCACTTTGCTGCGCATCGTTGCCGGCCTAACGCCTTATCAGGGCGGCACGGTAGCCGTCAACGGCCGCGCGGTGCAGGGGCCCAGCCCGGAGATCGGCGTGGTGTTCCAAAGCAGCAATATGCTGCCCTGGCTCACGGTTCAAGACAATATGGCGCTGGGCGCCAAGCTGCGCAAAATGCCGGAGTCGGTGTGGGCGCCTAAGCTGGCTCAGCTGACCGATATGCTGGGGCTCAAGGGCTTTGAGCAGAACCACCCCCACCAGCTTTCCGGCGGCATGCGCCAGCGCGCGGCCATCGGCCAGATCCTGGCCCTGGACCCCGAAATCTTGCTGATGGACGAGCCCTTCGGCGCGCTGGATGCGCTGACGCGCGACCGCCTCAATGTCGAGCTGCTACGCATCTGGCAAGAGCAGCGCCAGACCGTGCTGCTGGTGACGCATTCGATCGCCGAGGCGGTGTTTCTGTCGGACCGGGTGCTGGTGATGTCGGGCCGGCCCGGGCGTGTGGTCAAGGAGCTGACCATCGACCTGCCACGCCCGCGCCGCCCCGAGTCGATCAAAGAGAACCCCCGCTACGGCGAGTACATCGCCGAGCTGTCCAGCCTGATGGGGGTCTTCAAAGATGATCACTGAGGGCCTCTCCGCGGCCGAGCTGCTGCGCCGCATCGGCCCGCGTTGGGCCGAGGACATCAATGCCCACCGCGACGCCGTCGTGCGCTGCTACACCCCGCTGCTGGCGGCCCGGCCGCTGCCCGGCCTGCAGATCGAGCGCGCCATTGCCTACGGCCCGCATCCGCGCCAGGTGATGGATGTCTATCTGCCGCCTGATTTGCCGCTGGAGCCCAGCACTGCGCTGCGGCCCCTCGTGGTCTTCGTGCATGGCGGCGCCTTTGTGCGCGGGCAGATGAATAGCAATGAGCAGGTCTACGGCAATGTGCTGCGCTTCTTCGCCCGCCATGGCTTTGTGGGCGTCAATGTGGAATACCGCCTGGCCCCCGAAGCGCCCTTTCCCGCCGGCGCCGAAGACGTGGCCGCAGCGCTGCGCCAGGTGCAGGCACTGGCCGCAGACTGGCGGGCCGACCCGCAGCGCCTCTTGCTGATCGGCCATTCCGCCGGCGGCTCGCATGTGGCCAGCTTGCTGTGTGACCCGCGCCTGCAAGGCCAGCGCCCGCCGGTGGCCGCCGCCGTGCTGATCAGCGCCCGCCTGCGCGCCGACACCCGCGCCGACAACCCCAATGCCCACGGCGTGCGCGCCTATTTCGGCGAGGACGCAGCCACGCTGGAGGCGCAGTCTCCCGTCAGCCATGCGGCACGCCTGGATGTGCCCACGCTGCTGGCCGTGGCGGAGTTTGAGAACCCCTGGCTGGACGTTTACGCAGCCGAGTTCTGCCACCGCGTGGGCCTGGCGCAGGGCCGCATCCCGCCGCTGATTTGCGTGCCCGCGCATAACCACACCTCCATCGTTGCCCACCTCGACAGCGGCAGCGATGACGAGCGCTTTGGCCAGCAATTGCTGGACTTTGCCCGCCGGCTCTCGCCGGCACAGCCCAGGCCGTCCTAGCGGCGTCTTGCGCGCCCCAGCAGGCGCGCGGCGCTGAGCGGCCAGGGCCGCTGCAGCAGCCCCACTCATCTCACCACTCTCAGGAGTCACTATGGTCACCACCGGCTTGACCGGCGCGTTTGCGCCCGTCGTTACCCCATTCGCTGCCGACGGCAGCCCCGACACCACCCGCTTCATCGCCCATGCGCGCTGGCTGGTCGCCCAAGGCGCAGGCCTGGCACCCTTCGGCACCAATAGCGAGGCCAATTCCCTGACTCTGGCCGAGCGCCGCGCGCTGCTGGAGGCCTTGGTGGCCGCTGGCATTCCGCCCGCCAAACTCTTGCCCGGCACCGGCGCCTGCTCGGCCGGCGAGGCCGCCGAACTCAGCCGCCATGCGGTGGAACTCGGCTGCGCAGGCGTGTTGATGCTGCCGCCCTTCTTCTACAAAGGCATCAGCGACGACGGCCTCTACGCCTGGTATGCGGATGTGATTGCCCGCGTGGGCGACGCCCGCCTGAAGGTCTATCTGTATCACATCCCCGCGCTGAGCGGCGTGCCCATCACCCACGGCGTGATCGCCCGCTTGCTGAAAGACTTCCCCGGCACCGTGGTCGGCATCAAGGACAGCTCGGGCGATTGGGACAATCTGGCCGCCATGCTGGAACGCTTCCCCGAGCTGGAAATCTTCCCGGCCTCCGAGAGCTTCATCTCCCGCACCCGGCCGCTGGGCGCGCGCGGCTGCATCTCCGCCACGGTCAATATCAACCCGGCCCGCATCAGCCAGCTGGTACAGGCCTGGCACAGCGCCGAAGGCCCCGCCCTGCAAGCGGAAGTGGACCAGCTGCGCAAGATCGTGCAGGGCTTCCCGATGATTGCGGCGCTCAAGGAAGTGATCGCCAAAGACCTGGACGACCCGGCCTGGCAGCGCGTGCGCCCGCCGCTGACGGGGCTCAGCGCCGAGCAGTCCAGCGCCCTGCATGCGGCGCTGCAGGCGATTGACTTCAAGCTGGCATGAGCGCGCCCACCATGGACACCGAGCAAGGACTAGCCCAGGCCGAGCCGCTGGCGCCGCTGGGCGCCTACCCAACGCTGCGCCGTCACGGCGACTGGCTCTTTGTCTCCGGCATGAGCGCCCGCCAGGCCGACGGCGGCTGCGCCGGCGTGACGCACTCGGACGATGGCGAGCTTCAAATCGACGTGGCCCTGCAAACCCGTGTCGTGATCGAGAAGATTCGCGCTGCGCTGCTCAGCCAGGGCGCCAGCTTGCAGGACTGCGTCAGCCTGACGTGTTACCTCACCGATATGCGCGACTTCGCCGCCTACAACGCCGCTTATGCCGAGTTCTTCGACGCCCGCAACGGCCCGGCCCGCACCACCGTGGCCGTGCACCAGTTGCCGCACCCGCATATGCGCGTCGAGATCACCGCCACTGCCTGCTTGGGAGCTGCGATATGAATCAGACGACAAGCCGCCCTGTTTTGAATGACGATGCCTGGGACCTGCTGCTGCGCCAGGCGCGCAGCCAGAGCCGCTGGCTGGACAAGCCGGTGGCACCGGCCCTGCTGACGCAGCTCTACGAGCTGATGAAGATGGGCCCGACCAGCATGAATTGCTCGCCCGCGCGGCTGGTGTTTGTGTGCAGCGAGCCAGCGCGTGCGCGCCTGCTGCCCCTGCTCTCCCCCGGTAATGTGGACAAGACCCGCAGCGCGCCGGTGACGGTGCTGATCGGCACGGCGCAACGCTTTCAGGCGCGCCTGCCCCAGCTCTTTCCCCACCGCCCCGAGGCCCGCAAACTGTTTGATGCCGATGCGGATCTGGCCGCCAGCACCGCGCAGCGCAATGCCACCTTGCAAGGCGCCTACCTGATGCTGGCCGCGCGCGGCCTGGGGCTGGATGTGGGGCCGATGTCGGGCTTCAACGCGGCAGCAGTGAGCGCGGAGTTCTTCGCCAAGCACGAAGCTTTTGCGGACGAAGACGTGACGGTGAACTTCATCTGCAATCTGGGCTACGGCGACCCCACCGGCGTGTTCGAACGCCTGCCGCGCCTGAGCTTCACCGAAGCCTGCCAGGTGTTGTGATGGAACTCGCCCTCTATCTTGCAATAGGTGCCGGCGCCGGCGTACTGGCCGGGCTGCTGGGCGTGGGCGGCGGCATCGTCATCGTGCCGCTCTTGCTGCTGGTGTTTCCCACCCTGCCCTGGGGCGGCGCGCAGGGCGCCAGTGCGGCGCATCTGGCGCACCTGGCGCTGGGCACCTCCTTGGCCAGCATCGTGTTCACCTCGATTTCCAGCGTGCGCGCCCACCATCTGCGGGGCGCCGTCGACTGGGCGCTGGTGCGGCGCATGGCACCGGGCTTGCTGCTGGGTACCTTGGCCGGCACGGTGGTGGCGGGCCGCTTGTCCACCCCGGCGCTGAAGGCGGTGTTCGTCGCCTTCAGCCTCTACGTTGGTGTGCAAATGCTGCTGAACGCACGCCCCAAGGCCAGCCGTGAGCTGCCCGGGCCAGCCGGCCTGCATGCGGCCGGCGGCGCCATCGGCGTGTTTTCCAGCTTGGTGGGCATAGGCGGCGGCTCGGTCGCCGTGCCCTTCATGAGCTGGTGCTCGGTGCCGATCCACCGCGCCATCGCCACCTCGGCGGCGCTGGGCTTTCCGATCGCCCTGGCGGGCAGCGCGGGCTACATCCTCAACGGCCTGCATGCGGCTCAGAAGAGTCAGGTCTTGCCTCCGTTCAGCCTGGGCTACGTCTACCTGCCCGCGCTGCTGGGCCTGGCGGGTGCCAGCGTGCTGACCGCGCCGCTGGGCGCCAAGCTGGCGCATGCCTTGCCGGTGGCGCGGCTCAAGCAGGTGTTCGCGCTGCTGCTGCTAGGCCTGGGCCTGCGCATGCTGTGGAGCTTGCTGGCCTGAGCGCCAGCGGGCGCGGCGGCAACTGCCACCACAGCTGCTGCGCCACGTATTTACCCTGAGGCAGATTTGGCAACAGCCGCGCGGGAGCGCAGCCGCCGGTCTGCGCAGGATTACCGGAAAGCGGCCCCTTCACACTGCGCCGCCCCGCTCGGCCGGGCGCCAGCGCTTCAGGCCGATGCCTCCACACATAAACATGACCTATTCTCATGTATGCATGAATTGCACTTCGGATACAAACACAAATCCATCCATGACCTCTTCTGACCTCCCCCTGACTGCCAAGCTTGGCCGCCACAGCGTGGCCTTCCGGCTGTGGGCCGCCGTGGCGGCGACCATCCTGGCCTTATTGGCCTCGACCGGATTTTCCGCCCTGCGCAGCGCTCAGTTGCAAGCCGCCTCGGACGAAGCCACCGCGTTGATGGATGCCAAGCAGGCAGCCGCTAACCGCTGGCTGACGCTCACCGCCGCCAATGTGGTTCGCATCCAGGCCAGCGCGGCCAGCAGCGAGCCGGCGCTGGAGGCTTTGTTCAAAGACGAGATCGCCAGCGTCACGGCCGAAGTCATCGAGGTCAAAAAGAGCATCGACGCGATGCCGCTGAATGAGCAAGACCGCCGCCTGCTGGCCGAGGTGGCCGCCACGCGCAAGACCATGCTGGACTCACTGGCCAAGCTGCGCGCCCTCAAGCGCACGGATGCGGATGCGGCGCGCCAGGAAATGACGGAGGGCTTCAGCCCCGCCGTGGCCGTGTACATGAAGTCGCTGCGCGCATTTGCCGAACAGCAGGCCATCGCCAAGCGTGAAACGCAGGCGATTGAAGCCACGCAGCACAAGACCATGACCCGCTTGGTGTGGCTGTTTGTGGCGCTGAACGTGCTGGCCTTGGTGGGCGGCGCGCTGGTCTTGATTCGCTCGATTCAGCGCCCCCTGGCCCAGGCCATGGCGGTGGCCGAGCAGATTGCCGGCGGCAATCTGAGCGCGCGGGCGCAGTCGCGGCGGCGTGACGAGTTCGGCCTCTTGCTGGGCGCGATGGACCGCATGGTGCTGCAGTTGCGTGGCGTGGTGGGTGAGGTCAAGCAAGGCATCGAATCGGTGGCCACCGCCTCCAGCCAGATTGCCACCGGCAACCACGACCTGAGCGCACGCACCGAGCAGACGGCTTCCAATCTGCAGCAAACCGCCAGCTCAATGGAAGAACTGACGGCCACCGTCGGCCATTCCGCCGACACGGCGCGCGCGGCCAATCAGCTCGCCACCTCGGCCGTGGCAGCGGCCACGCGTGGCGGCGAGGTGGTGGCCCAGGTGGAGGGCAATATGAGCCAGATCACCGAGAGCTCACGCAAGATCGGCGACATCATCGGGGTGATCGACAGCATCGCCTTCCAGACCAATATCCTGGCCCTGAACGCGGCCGTGGAGGCGGCCCGCGCTGGCGAGCAGGGGCGTGGCTTTGCGGTGGTGGCCTCCGAAGTGCGGGCGTTGGCCCAGCGCAGCGCGGGCGCGGCGCGTGAGATCAAGGCGCTGATCGGCGTCTCGGTGGAGCGGGTCGAAACCGGTGCGCAACTGGTGGCGCAAACCGGTGCGGCGATGCAAGACATCGTGGGCAGCGTTCGCCGTGTGAACGACTTGATTGCCGAGATCGCCGCGGGCGCGCTGGAGCAGCGCGACGGCATCTCGCAGGTCAACGGTGCGGTCACACAGCTGGATCAGATGACGCAGCAGAACGCGGCGCTGGTGGAGGAATCAGCGGCCGCGGCACAGTCGCTGCGCGAGCAAGCACAGCGCCTATCTGAAGCCATCGGGGTGTTCAGGGCCGAGCACTAAGGCGCCGGGGCCGGGCAGCGCTCAGCCCGGCATAGGCATGCCATCCAAGCCCTTGACCTCTTGCATCGAGAAGCTGGTGCGCATCATCTTCACCCCCGGCAGCGGGCGCAGCTTGGTTTGCATCAGCTGCGAATAACTGTCCAGGTCTTGCGACACCACCACCAGCACAAAGTCCTCGGGGCCGGAGACGCCGTGACACATCACCACCTCGGGGATGTCGCGCACCGCGCGCTCGAATTCCAGCGAATGGTCTTCGTTCTGGCTGTCGATGCTGATAGTCACAAAAGCCATCACGCCGTAACCCAGGGCGCGGCGATCCAGCCGGGCCTGATAACCCACGATCAAGCCGGCATCTTCCAGGCGTTTGACCCGCCGCCAGCAGGGCGATTGCGACATGCCCACCAGCGCGGCCAGCTCGCCGGTGGTGAGGCGGGCGTTGTCTTGTAGGGCTTTGAGCAACTGCCGATCGGTCGCGTCGATCTCGATTTGCATAAGTAAATCCGCTTTTCAAATGTTTGCGGGTTGAATTTACCCCAAATCGCGGTGGGTAGGGTTAGCAAGGTAACAAATGCGTCACACAGAACATAGAGTGACCTCTGTGTATACATATGCACGTGACCACATACAGACAACAGAAGTACCCATCATGAGTTCCCACCCTCCGATCGAAACGCAAGCCCTGGCACTGAGCGAGGCGCATTGCCTGGCGCTGGACGCCCAAGACCCGCTGGCCGCGCGCCGCGCCCTGTTCACCATCCCCGAGGGTGTGATTTATCTGGACGGCAATTCGCTGGGCGCCATGCCCGCCGCGGTGCCGGCCCGCATGAAGCAGGCCATTGAGCAGGAATGGGCCGTCGGCCTGATCCGCAGCTGGAACGATGCCGACTGGTACCCCGCCCCGCAGCGGGTGGGCGCGCGCATCTCCAGCCTGATTGGTGCGCAAGCCAATGAAGTGATCGTGGCCGATTCCACCTCGGTGAATCTGTTCAAGCTGCTGGTCGCCGCCCTGCGCATGCGCCCGGGCCGCAAGATCATCTTGGGCGAAAACGGCAACTTCCCCACCGACGCCTATGTGGCCTCCGGCGTGGCCGAGTTGACCGGCGCCCAGCACCGCGCCGTGGCGCCCGCCGATGTGATGGCCGCCCTGAACGAAGACGTGGCCGTGCTGACGCTGACCCACGTCAACTACAAGAGCGGCCAGGTCTATGACATGGCCGCCATCACCCGCCGTGCGCATGAAGTGGGCGCCCTGGTGATCTGGGATCTGGCCCACACGGCCGGCGCCATGCCTTGCGATCTGAACGGCTGCGAGGCGGACTTCGCGGTGGGCTGCGGCTACAAATACCTCAACGGCGGCCCCGGCGCCCCTTCCTTCGCCTTTGTGGCCAGCCGCCACCAAGAGGCCCTGCGTCAGCCCATCACCGGCTGGCACGGCCACGCCAAGCCTTTCGAGTTCACCCAGACCTATGTGCCCGCGCCCGGCATCGACCGCATGCTGGTCGGCACCGCGCCGCAGATGGGCTTGTTCGCGCTGGAAGCGGCGCTGACCGTGTTCGACGGCGTTGACATGCAACAGCTGCGCGCCAAGAGCCTGTCGCTGACTTCGCTGTTCATCCGCCTGGTCGATCAGGAACTGGCCGGGTTCGGCTTCGGCCTGGCCACGCCGCGTGAAGACGCGCTGCGCGGCAGCCAGGTTTCGCTGACGCATGAGCAGGGCTACGCCATCGTGCAGGCCTTGATCGCGCGCGGCGTGATCGGCGACTTCCGCGCCCCCGACATCCTGCGCTTTGGTTTCGCCGCGCTCTACCTCAGCCATGCCGATGTCTGGCAGGCGGTCGCGATTCTGAAAGACGTGATGGCCAGCGGCATTTGGTCCAGCCCCGAGTTCATGGCCAAGAAGGCCGTGACCTGAGGCCCGTGGCTGCGCCCGCCCGCGCAGCCGCTTGCTTGCGCTTGCTTTCACTCCCCCTTTTCCCTAGTCCACTTCCGCTCCCCCGGCAGCCCCACGTTCCCATCCTTCCAAGGAGATTCCCCGTGCGAGAGAACCTGTCCATCCCCACCCCGCTGGCCCTGGCTGCGGCTGCCCTGTCCCTGGCCTGCGCGCCGGCCATGGCCCAAGTGACGATCAGCGGCTATGTCGATGCCGCGCTGGAACACATCAGCTCCGGCGGCAAAACCCTGAACCGCGTGAGCCCCGCTGGCCTGACCACCTCGCGCCTGGAGTTCACCGCCAAGGAAGAGCTGGGCGACGGCCTGTCGGCCAAGATCCGCCACGAGATGATCCTCAAGCCCGACACCGGCGCCATGGACGCCAACTCGCGCGAAACCTATATCCAGCTGGCCCACAAGGACTGGGGCGATATCAATCTGGGCCGCCTGAATCTGTCCTCGTACAACCTGTATGGCTATGCCGACCCGAGCTATGGCTCGGCCTACAGCCCGGTCAATAACGTGATGGTGTTCTACGCGCCCTGGCGCGAGTCCAATGCCGTGTCCTTCAACTCGGCCAAGTTCTTGGGCGGCTTCCAGGTCCGCGCCACCGTCACCGCCGGCAAGGAAGAAAGCGACAACAGCAAGAACGGCCGCGTCATCAGCGTGGGCGCGTCGTACTGGAGCGGCCCGCTGTTCCTCAGCGTCGCCAATGACATCCAGAACAAGACCAATATCTGGGACAAGGCCAAGAAGAAGAACGAAACCTCGCGCGACACCTATATCTCCGGCGTCTACCGCATTGGCCAGTTCGACCTCACCGCCATCCTGCACGACTACAACGGCTACTACGCCTACCCACCCTACGTCGGCTTCGCCACTCACGGCAACAGCCTGCAGCTGGGCACGCGCATCTCCATCAACGACCAGATCCGTCTGTTCGCCAGCGTGGTGCGCCGCGATGACGCGACCGGCGCTTTGGCCGACTCGACCGGCGTGACGCTGGGCGCGACCTACCACTTCTCCAAGCGCACCACGCTGTACGCCACATACGGCACCGTGCGCAACGGCACCCCCGGCAGCGCCGGCGCCGAATACCCCATCGACTGGGGCCTGACGCCCAAGGCCGGTGAGAACCCCGAAGGCTATATGGTCGGCCTGCGCCACTCGTTCTGAGCCACTTTGACGGAGTGACAAAACCTATGAAACTGAACCCCACCACCGTGCTGGCCTTCGGCCTGGGCGCACTGATCATCGGCGGCAGTGCACTGGCGCAAGCGCCACGCAGCGGCGCCAATCTGAACGCCCCTGACGCGCCTCCGGGCAAGCCGCTCAACCACAACCTGCTCCCCGGTGAGCCGGCCCACCCGGCCCCCGGCAGCTATGGCTACGACGCCAAGACCGGCAAGTTCAAGATGCCGGAAATCACGCCGGACGCCTACGGTGCCCACCCGGTCGAAGGCAGCCTGAGCTATCTGGACCAAAACACCTACGCCAAGAACTTCAAGCAAGAAGCCTTCTACCCCTTCGTGGCCGGCGCCGGCCACAGCTGGCAAGCGAGCTTCGACTGGCAAGGTCGCCGCTACCTGTACGACTACGAGACCTGGCACTACAACCTCTTCGACATCACCGACCCCAAGGACGTCAAGCTGGTCACCAAGAAGTACTTTGATGTGAAGGGCGGCGAACACCAGTTCGGCCCTTTCACCGTCAAGTACAACAAAAAGCTCGACAAGATGATCGCGGTGCAGTGCTACGAGACGCCACGTTATGGCGTGGTCTGGAACAAGTACGGCAACCCCGATCAGGTCAAGGCCTTGCGCGACCGCAAGATGCTGCGCGGCTTCCGCATCTTTGAAGTCACCAGCCCGCAGTGGACCGACTGGAAGCTGCTGAGCGAAACCTCGCTGGACCCCTATCACTCGGCCAAGGAGCCGGTGCAGCAGGGTTCGGGCTGCCAGGACGTGCCGGTCTACGACGGTGACCAGTACCTCTTCGTCGCCGGCGCGCCGGACGACACCTTCGCCAACACCGAGTACAAGACTTATATGTTCGCCGGTGGCCAGCTGGCCTTCGATGTGTCCAACCCCAGCGAGCCCAAGCGCTTGTCGATGTGGTGGGCACCGGGCTCGCGCCTGGGTGAGGAAGAGGAATACAAGAAGAACCCGCGTGCCGGCAACAAGACCTCGTGGATGGGCGCGCGCATGCCGCTGTTCATCCCCACGCCGGTCGAGAAAGGTGGCAAGTACGGCTATGCGGCCATGGGCGGCTTCGGCTTCTACGTGATCGACATCAGCGATCCGAAGAATATGAAGCAGGTGGCCCACATCGATATGCCGATGAGCGTGACCGGCACCGAGGGCGACAACATCGACGTCAGCAAGGTCGAGTCCACCGGCATGGTCTATTACAGCGGCTACCCGATGAGCGAGGACTGCTACGAGCCCTTCAAGGACATCTACGCCATCGATGTGCGCGACCCCAAGAACCCCAAGATCGCTCACACCCTGCCGCGTCCGGTGCCTGACAAGGCGGCGCCCTTCACCGATTTCTGCCAGCGTCGCGGCAGCTTCGGCCCCAAGCGCAGCGGCTATGCGCAAGTCCAGCCCGGCAAGCCCAGCCCGCGCTACATGCCTTACAGCTACTACAACGCCGGCATGCAGATGTTTGACCTGAAGGACCCGGCCAAGCCCGTCATCGCCGGCTACTTCACGCCCAAGATGATTGGTGAGATCCCCGTCAAGGACGGCCAGACCCAAAGCATCCGCGCCCTGCCCAACCCGGTGCACAGCATCTTTGTGGAATGGGACCGCAACCTGGTCTGGGTCTTCTCCAACCACGGCATCTACGTGACCTCGTCCGAGTTGCTCGGCAAGCCAGTGATGGGCATGCCCAAATGATGGCGCGGCGACTCTCCCTCGCCGCCGCGAACCTGGCCATGCTGGGGGCGCTGTTCGGCCCCAGCCTGGCACAGGCTCAGGCATCAGGTGCTCAGCAGAGCTGGGCCTTGTTTGACGCGTGCATGGCCTGCCATGCACGGGACAAGGCCCTGGTCGGCCCCTCTTTTGCCGCCATCCGCGAACGCTATGAGCAGCAAGCCGATGCCGCAAACGTCCTGGCCGAACGCATTGCCCAAGGCAGCAGCGGGCGCTGGGGCGCGGTGCCCATGCCCGCCAACAGCCAGCTGACGCCGGACCAGGCCTTGGCCGCAGCGCGTTGGATCTTGGGCAGCAAGCCCGCCAGCGCCAGCAGCCAAACGCCGCCCCCTGCTTCACCCCCCGTTTCCCAACCCACCGCCCACTGAGTTCAAGCTCGGGCGGATCTCTCGAAAAGAAAAGGACTGACGATGATGATCAAGAAAACTTTCACCTTCTCGCTGATCGGCGCCGCCGCCTTGCTGGCCGCCCACGCCGCCTCGGCGCAAGAAGTGGTTCGCATCGGCCACGTGGGCCCGACCAGCGGCGCCATCGCCCACCTGGGCAAGGACAATGAACTCGGCGCCCGCATGGCCATCGACGAGCTCAACGCCAAGGGCGTGGTCATCGGCGGCAAAAAGGTCAAGCTCGAACTGCTGGGCGAAGACGACGCCGGCGATCCGAAGCAAGGCACGCAAGCCGCGCAAAAGCTGGTGGACTCCAAGGTCAACGGCGTGGTCGGTCACCTGAATTCGGGCACCTCGATCCCGGCCGCCAAGATCTACTCGGAAGCTGGCATTCCGCAAATCTCGCCTTCCAGCACCAACCCCAAGTTCACCCGCAGCGGCTACAAGACCACCTTCCGCGTGGTGGCCGATGACGTGCATCTGGGCGGCACCCTGGGCCGCTACGCCGCCAAGGACCTGAAGGGCAAGTCCATCGCCGTCATCGACGACCGCACGGCCTACGGCCAAGGCGTGGCCGATGAGTTCGAAAAAGGCGTCAAGGCCAACGGCGGCAAGATCATTGGCCGCGAATTCACCAATGACAAGGCCACCGATTTCAGCGCCATCCTGACCAGCTTGAAGTCCAAGAAGCCCGATGTGATCTTCTTCGGCGGCATGGACGCCGTGGCCGGCCCGATGCTGCGCCAGATGAAGCAGCTGGGCATCTCCGCCAAGTTCGTTGGCGGCGACGGCATCTGCACCACCGAGCTGCCCAAGCTGGCCGCCGGCACCATCGACGACAGCCAGGTCTACTGCGCTGAAGCCGGCGGCGTTGACGCTGCGCAGAAGCAAGCCATGGACGACTTCCGCGCCCGATTCCGCAACACCACCAAGCTCGACGTGCAGGTCTACGCGCCTTACTCCTACGACGCCGTTGGCGTGCTGGTCGCCGCCATGGTCAAGGCCGGTTCCTCCGATCCCGCCAAGTACCTGCCGGTGCTGGCCAAGACCGAGGGCTACAAGGGCGTGACGGGCAATATCAGCTTCGATGCCAAGGGTGACATCAAGAACGGCGCACTGACGCTGTACACCTACAAGGCCGGCAACCGCGAGTCGCTGGCGGTGATCCGCTAAGCCAGCAGCACCGCAGCCAGTGCCCTAGTCACTGGCTTGCAAGATAAGTTTTGGCGGGCGCCACCTTTGCGCCGCGCCGCCTCGGGTCCCGGGCCCGACTCAGTCTGCATGGGGAGAGCGTGCAGGCTGGGTCGGTGCCTTGGGGCTCTTTTTTTGGCTTCCGATTCAAGTGCGGAAAGGCCAAGACAGAGGGAAAACAAAAGGGCTCCTTGCGGAGCCCTTCTCTTTTCTGCTTTCCGGTCAGATCAACCGTTATGCCAGGCCTGACTCAGAACTCCAGCTTGGCGATCTTGCTGCCTGCCACCGTGGCGGCGGCCATCAGGCCACCGTTGGTGAGGGCGAAGGCGTTGACGGCGTTGTCATAGCTCTTGGTGTCGATGCCGCCATTGGCGCCCACCTGAATCAGGGCCACGGAACCATCGACGCCGGCCGTCCAACCGCTGCTCTTGCGGAAGTCGTCATAGGCCTTCTGGGTCATGAAGAAATAGATCAGCGCCTTGGACTGTGCACCGGCCTGGAAGCCGAAAGAAGCGGCCGTGGTCTTGTAATAGTCCACCGTCTGGCCACCGGCGCGCAGCGCGCCTTCACCATATTCACCACCCACCACCAAGCCAGCGGCATAGACCTTGGGGAACACCAAGATGGCGCGCGCCTTGCTGGCCAGCTCTCGGGAGCCCGGCACGCTCTTGTACAAGGTCGCCATGGTGGCGTCATAGCCGGCTTCGATGGCAGCTTTTTGCTGCGCCGGGGTTTCCTTGGCAGCCTCGTTGGTCGAGCAAGCCGACAGCAGGCCCAAAGACATGGCCAGCACGGCGGGGGTCAACAGCAGTTTTCGACGCAGCATCAGGATCTCCTTTTGTGATTGACGAAGACGTTTCATCGTAGCCCTAGCCTAGCAAGCCTGGCCCGGTATTTTGTGAAACTGCCAAGTCGCCGGTGCAAGTACCTGCCGCCGCTGTGGCCAAGGGCCGCCGCGCAGCCAGCGCAGGTAAGCGGCATCAAGGCGCAAGGGCAGCTCGGGCTTGACCCCTGCGCTGCGCTGAGGCGCGCCATCTCGCCCCTGAAATCAGGTACAAAGCCGGCCACCGCCAGCCCCGCCTCAGTTGCGCCCGCGCAGCAACTGCCCCAGGCTTTGCACCGCCTGCCGCACCTGCTCGTCAATGGGCAGGCCGCAATTGATGCGCAAGAAGGCATCGAAGCGCATGGTGTTGGAAAACATCGCCCCCGGCGCCAAGCGAATGCCCTGGGCCAGGGCCGCCTCAAACAAGGCCATGGAGGACACGCCCTCGGGCAGCTCCAGCCACAAATTGAGCCCGCCACCGGGCACGCTCAGGCGCGACTCGGCAGGCAAGTAACGCGCCAACGCCTCGGCCATTTGCTCGCGCTGCAGCGCCAGCTGGGCGCGCATCTTGCGCAGATGGCGGGGCATATGGCCGGCATTGAAATAGTCCGCCACCGCCAACTGCGGCAGCGACTCATTCGGGCGCGACTGGCTGTACTTGAGCATCTCCAGCCGCTGCTGCCAGCGCCCGCCACTCATCCAGCCCAAGCGCATGCCCGGCGCCAGAATCTTGTGCAACGAGCCGCACAGAATGACGCGCCCGTTGCGATCAAAAGATTTGATCGGCCGCAGCGGCGCCGGCCCATCCCACAGGGCGGAATAGCTGTCGTCCTCGATCAGGGCCAGGTCTTGCTGCTCGCACCAAGCCAGCAAAGCCTGCTTGGCGGCATCCGGCATGACGGCCCCCAGCGGGTTTTGCAGATGCGGCACCACCGCCACCGCCTTGAGCCCCGGCGTCAGCGCCGCCGCTTCCTGCAAGGCCGGCAGCGAGATGCCGGTGTGCGGGCTGGTCGGGATTTCCAGCGCCCGCAGCGACAGGCTTTCCAGAATCTGCAGCAAGCCGTAGTAAGTGGGCGACTCCACCGCCACCACATCGCCGGGCTGGGTCACGGCGCGCAGAGCCAGGGTGAGCGACTCGGTGCAGCCGTGGGTGATGACGATTTCGTCTGGGCTGAGTTGGAGTTGCTGCTGCTCCAGCGCCAGCCGGGCCAATGCACTGCGCAAGCTGGGCTCGCCGCCGGGCGGCGGCGGTGTCACCAGGCAGGCGCCATGCTGGCGCAAGACGCGCTGGCTGGACTGGCGCAGGCGCTCCAGCGGATACAACTCGGGCGCCGCCTGGGCGCCGGACAGATTCACCCGCACCGGCTGGGCCAGGGCCTTGGCCAGCACAGACGAAACTTTTTGATGCACGCCCACATAGCGCGCCTCATCGATCAGCGCCGTGGGCGAAGGCTCATGCGCCGGCGGCAAACCCGCCGTTCTGTGCGCACGCACAAAATAGCCGGCCCGGGCGCGCGCCTCCAGCAAGCCCTTGGCCTCCAGCCAGCGGCAGGCCTGCAAGGCGGTGGACATGCTGACCTGATGCAAACCCATCAGCCCGCGCACCGAGGGCATGCGCGCGCCCGGCGGCAAGGCACCCTTGTGGATGGCTTGGCGGTAATGGCTGGCGAGCTGGAGATAAAGCGGCATGGCGGGATTGTCGGCGCTGGGCCTGCCCCGGGGCCGATACAGATGCGCCTACAGCCTTGCAGAACAGCGCAAAAAAAGCCGCTGTTCTGCAGCACAAAGGCCCTTTCTGTCCCTGTTCCGAAGCGGCGGCCCTGGCCACACTGAAGCCGTCTTCCCCAGCGCCCTCAGGGCCACTCGCCATGACTTCTGCTCACACGCCCCCGCCCGCCCCTCGCGCTTTGCCAAGCGGCGCCCAGCAATTGCTGCAAGTTCAGGCCGGCTGGGTCTTGCATGTGCAGCGCGGCAGCTTGCTGCTGCGCCTGCCCCTCGCCTTGGAACCTGCCCTGAGCCTGAGCGACACCGTCTGGCAAGCCCGGCAGCAGCTCACAGCCGGTGCGGTCTGGGTGGCGCAAGCGCCGGGCTGGATCAGGCTGGATAGCCGCGACCCGAGCTGCCTTTACACGCTGCGCCAAGTCAACCCGGCACCGGCGCGCTGGCGGCTGCTGGCCGTGCACTTGCTGCAGCGCTTGATTCAGCGATTGATTCAGCGCTTACAGCCTCGGCCAACAAGCCAGCTCAGCCGCAGCGCCGACTAGTCAGTCGCGCTGCGGCGGCCTGGCCGGGCCTCAGTGCATGCCGGCCAGCAGTGCCGCATTGCCGCCAGCGGCTGCGGTGTTGATGGTCAAGGTCTGCTCAGCGCTGAAGCGGTATTGCTGGCTGGCGGCGCTGACTTCCTGCGCGGTGATGAGGGGGCGGATGGCGCCCTTGTCCGCCGCCATCACGCGCCACAGGCGGCGTTCCAGCGCGGCGCCGGCGCCGGCCAACACCACACCGGCAATGCGTTCATCGTCCAGCAAGGCGCGCAGGCAGGCTTCACCACCCGAGAGCAGCTGCAGCGTTTCAGCCGCCAGGCCAGCACGCTGCAGGGCCTGATGCAGGGCGGCGGCCTGCGCTTGCGCGGCCTCCGTCACCACCAGGGCCACGCTATTGCCGGCCACCAGGGCGGCGCACAGGGCCAGCGCCAGCTGATCTTCGGCGGCGCTATTGGCCAGCACGGCCAGCACGCCACGGCCATGCTGGCGCAGCTCATTGCTCTCACCCGTGGGGCCGGGCAGGCTCAGTTCGGCCAGGCTTTGCTGGGCTTGGCTCAGGCGCTTGGACAAGGCCGGCGCGCTGGCCAGGCCCTCAAACGCACGGCGCAGCAAGGCGGCACGCTCGGCCAGGGGCACATCCGCCCATTGCGCATGCGCCACGCTCAGCGCGGCCACCGAGGCGGCCAAGCTGGACGGCGGGGTGCCGGCAGCTGGGCTGGCCAGGCTGGCCTCGACGGCGATGGCCGGCAAGGCGCTAAAGCGATACAGATAGTTCGGGCCGCCAGCCTTGGGGCCGGTGCCCGACATGCCTTCGCCGCCGAAGGGCTGCACGCCCACCACCGCGCCGATCACATTGCGGTTGACGTAGACATTGCCGATGCGTGCCTTTTCTGCCAAGCGCAGGGCGCGGCTGTCGATACGGGTCTGGATGCCCAGCGTCAGGCCATAGCCCAGGGCATTGATTTGCTCCAGCACCGCGTCCACATCACCACCCCAGCGCAGCACATGCAGCACCGGGCCGAAGATTTCCTGGCGCAACTCGCTGATGCTGCCGATCTCAAACGCCACCGGCGCGATCAGGCGCGGCAGCGCCTCTTGCACCGGGCATTCGGCGATCAGCTTGGCCTCGCGCTTGAGGCGCTGCACATGCTGGGCGATGCCCTGGAAGGCTTCGTCGTCGATTACCGGGCCGACATCGGTGCTCAGCTCGGCGGGCTGGCCCACCCAGAGCTCTTGCAGGGCGCCGCGCAGCATTTCGATCACGCCGTCGGCAATGCTTTCGTGCACACACAGCAGGCGCAGGGCCGAGCAGCGCTGGCCGGCCGAGCGGAAGGCGCTTTGCACCACCGCGTCCACCACCTGCTCGGGCAAGGCGGTGGAGTCCACGATCATGGCGTTGAGGCCGCCGGTTTCGGCGATCAGGGGCACGACCTGACCCTCTTTGGCCGCCAGGGTCTGATTGATGATCTGCGCCACTTGCGTGGAGCCGGTGAAGCACACACCTGCCGTGCGCGCATCGGCCACCAGGCCGGCACCCACGGTTTCACCCGCGCCGTGCAGCAAGATCAAGGCATTGCGCGGCAGGCCGGCGGCGTACAGCAGTTCCACAAAACGCTGGGCCACAAACGGGGTTTGCTCGGCCGGCTTGGCCGCCACCGTATTGCCCACCACCAGCGCGGCCACCACCTGGCCGGCAAAAATGGCCAGCGGGAAGTTCCAGGGGCTGATGCAAACAAACACGCCGCGGCCAGCCTGCAAATGCACCGCATCGCGCTCGGCCTGGTCGGCGTAGTAACGCAGGAAGTCCACGGCCTCGCGCACCTCGGCCACGCAGTCGCCCTGGGTCTTAAAGGCTTCTTTCACCAGCAGGGCGCAGAACTCGGGCAGGCGGGCGTCCAGCGCGTCAGCGGCGCGGCGCAGAATTGCGGCCCGCTCGGCCACGGCCAAGCTGGCCCAAGGTGCAAAGCCGGCTTGCAGGGTGGCCATGGCTTCGGCCACGGCGGCGGCATCGGCCAAGGGCACGGCGCCCACTTCGATTTCGCTCAAGGCTTGCGCCAGGGGCTGGCGTTGTGCCTTGTCGCTCAGATCAGCACCGGTGGAATTGCGCCGGCCCAGACCCATGCGGTCGAAGTAAAGCTCGGGCGGCAGGGGCAGCGCGCTCTTGGCCTGCACCTGCTCCAGCGGGGAGCCCAGCAGCTCGGGCACTTGCACATTCACATCGGCCAGTTGGTGCACGAAGGAAGAGTTGGCGCCGTTCTCCAGCAGGCGGCGCACCAGATAGGCCAGCAGGTCGCGGTGCTCGCCCACCGGGGCGTAAACGCGGCAGGGGATGGTGCCCTCTTTCAGCACCTCGCGATAAACGCCCTCGCCCATGCCGTGCAGGCGCTGCATCTCGAACTTGGCACCGGCCGCGCGAGCCATCTGCACGATGGCGGCGATGGTGCCGGCGTTGTGGCTGGCGAACTGCGGGTAGATCACATCGGCATGGCCGATCAGCGCCTGCGCGCAAGCCAGGTAAGACACATCGGTGTGCTGCTTGTGGGTGAACACCGGGTAGGCATTCAGGCCCAGCTCTTGGGCGCGCTTGATTTCACCGTCCCAATACGCGCCCTTGACCAGGCGCACCATGAAGCGCAGGCCATGCTTCTTGGCGATGGCCGCCACCTCGTGAATCACATCCAGCGCGCGGGTCTGGTAAGCCTGCACGGCCAGGCCGAAGCCGCGCCACTGCGGGTAGCTGCCCTTGATGCGCGCAGCCAGCGCGTCCAGCACATCCAGCGACAGCTCCAGGCGATCCACTTCCTCGGCGTCAATGGTCAGGTTGATATTGGCGCTGGCGGCCAGCTCAATCAGCTGCCACACACGCGGCAGCAGTTCGGCAAACACGCGCTCGCGCTGCAGCACTTCATAGCGCGAGAACAGGGCGCTGAGCTTGATGGAAATGCCGTCAGCCGCCTCGGGCGAGCTGGCCTTGACGCTGGCCGCAATCGCCTTGATGGCGCCCACGTAAGCGGCTTGGTAGCGCTCGGCGTCCTTCTCGGTGCGGGCGCCTTCGCCCAGCATGTCGTAGCTGAAGCGCAGCATGGGCTGGACCTTGCGGGCATCCGCCGCCTCGCTCATGGCTTCGCCGATATTGCGGCCCAGCACGAACTGTCGACCCAGCAGTTGGATGGCGCGCACGGTGGCCGCCACCACGGTCTGCGCGCCCAGGCGAGTCATCAAGCCGCCCTGGCCTTCGGCATCAGGCAGGAACTTCTTCGACAAAGAAATGGCCGAGGCCGACAAGCTGGCCAGCATCTTGTGCGGGCCGTCCGAGGCGCCGTCAAACTGGCCACGACCGAGCTGGTCCGCCGTCAGCGCAATCGCGGTGGGCGCATCCGGCACGCGCAGCAGCGCTTCGGCCAAGCGCATCAGGGCCAGGCCCTCAGAGCTGGTGATCGGGTACTCGCGCAGCAGCGACTCCATGGCCCAGAACGGCGCCGGGTTGGCCCGCACCTGCTGCACCCAGGGGCCGGCCAGGGCAATCACCTGCGGCCAGTCCAGGCGCGCGCCCAGGGATTGCACCAGCGCGCTCACCACCGCCTGCTCGTCGCGGTAAGGGCTGGGCAGGCGGGCGGCTTCGGGCAGCAAGTTGAAAGTGCTCATGATGTGGGTCTTTGTCGGTTTATAGCGAGTGGCGGAACTTTATGAGGGTTGGCCCTGAATTAAATTCGCAACTAAACGCGTTCGGCGGTGGAAAATCCAGCATGGCCGACGAAACACAACTCGACAAGATCGACGCCCGCATCCTGCGCGCCCTGCAGGCCGACGGCCGCATCTCCAACCTCAAGCTCGCCGAGGCGGTGCACCTCTCACCCACCGCCGTGCTGGAACGCGTCAAACGCCTCACCCGCGAAGGCTTCATCCTGGGCTACGAAGCGCGCTTGAACCCCGAGAAACTAGGCGCCGGCATGCTGGTCTTCATCGAGATATTGCTCGACCGCACGGTACAGGACGTGATGGACAACTTCAAGGCAGCCGTACAAGCCCGCCCTGAAATCCTGGAATGCCACCTGGTGGCGGGCGGCTTTGACTATCTGCTCAAAACCCGCGTGTCCGATATGAACGCCTACCGCCAATTCATCGGCAGCGTGATCTGGACCTTGCCCGGGGTGCGGGAGACGCGGACTTATGCCGTGATGGAGGAGGTCAAGAGTACGACGGCGTTGCCGTTTTGAAGCTGGCGTGAGATCAAAGAGGCGGCGGCCAGATCCACTTGCCACCACGCGCCGTTTGACTTTAGAGCCTCAATGGCTGCCGCAAGATCCCATACGCAGCACTACGGTGTGCTCCAGCCAGCCCGCTTGGCATGAATCTTGGTCCAGCCCTCGTCGATGCTGCCGTATTTGAACTCGCACACGCCTTCCTGCTTCACATAACCTCCGTATCCGTTGGTCGCATGAATCATCATCTTGAGCACGCGCCCCTCTTTACTGAGAGTGGTGAAGTAGGCGCCTGCCGGGTCTCGCAGCGAGGGGCGATACCAGTTGAGGCAGATCTCGGCCTCCTGCTCCAGCGGCGATCGAATGGACTGGGCCGGCGCTGGTGGCTGCACGGCCGGCGCAGGCGCTTGCACAGCTGGCGGCACAGTCGTGGCTGCCAAAGCTGTCGCTGACTTGGCCCGATTGGCAGCTTCAGCTGCAGCGTTCGGGTCGATCAGGGGCTGACCGGTCATTGTGACTTTCTCGGCCTTCCCCGCTGTGCAGGGCGCATCTTGAAACGACACCTTGCCGTCGGACCCGGTGCATTTGTTAACTGCCCAGGCCGGGGTTGCAGCGAGCACTATCACCAGAATCAATACCGTGCCAGAGAAAATCGTGATGGTTGCTTGCATTGTTTCGTCCCGCCGTTCTTTTCGTATTGGATGTACGCTCCCACAGCGTTCCGGAAAGCCGCGACACTCGGCGAGAGCGGCAAGAGGAGTTGCGTAGGTGGCATGGGCCAAGTCTTGAACTTGCAAGCCTACCAAACCATTAGAAGGTGTTGCGGCCCGCTGGGCAAAGGTAGCTATGGAAACTTAGCCCCCTTGCGGTCGGTGCAGTCGAAGTGAATTGATGTACGCGAGGCCAAGAACGGGTCGGGACGATCAGTTTCTGATCACTTCGATGTAAACCTACTAGCGGCTCAATAGACCCTCAGCACCTCAAAATGCTGCCGGTTTGCAGCGATCTGTATAGCCACCTCATCGCCCTCGCATTTACCCAGCATGGCCTTGCCCAAGGGCGCTTCGCTGCTGATGACCTGAACGGGCTGAGGGCCGTTGAGCAACTTCATGCTGCCGCCATCCGGGCCGAGGAAGATCTGTTGCTGCTTGTCGTCGGCATCGAGCAGGCAGACCAGCGCGCCGAGCTGTATCCCTTTGCTGGCGTCGTAGGGGCTGGGGCGGAA
This sequence comes from Paucibacter sp. KCTC 42545, assembly GCF_001477625.1. Lineage (NCBI taxonomy): Bacteria > Pseudomonadati > Pseudomonadota > Betaproteobacteria > Burkholderiales > Sphaerotilaceae > Roseateles > Paucibacter sp. KCTC 42545. Next base: position 4,392,321 of record NZ_CP013692.1, on the reverse strand, counting down.
TTGCTGCCAATTGGCTATCGCCTGGCGAATGGCTTCGGCGCGACGCGCTTGGCCGGTGGCCAAGTAGGCGGCTTCGAGCCCCAAAGTGTCGTACTTGTTTTCGGCGATGTTTTCTTCGTGAGTCGCCGTTTCATGCGCCGCCCGCGCGGCCTGTTCGACTTGCAGCAGGTCTTCAGCAAGCCGTTCCAGCACCTGCTGCTGCAGCAAAAATTTATCCATGATGAAAGGTCGGCAACGCGAGCAAGCGGGGATCGGGCGCGAATTATGAAGGGCAGCAACGCATCCGGCAGGCGCCGCCTGATTGGCTGCTTAGATGTACCCCAGCACGCGCCACCAAGCCGTGCCCACCACGACCAGCACCAGCAAGTTGACAACGCTCATCACCGCCCCGGCGCCCCACCATTCATTCAAAGTGGTGTAGCCGGAGCCAAAGATGATGGGCGCGGTGCCGGTGCCGTAATGCGTAAGCGACATCATCAGCGAGGAAGAAAACGCCAGGAGCAAGGCCAGTGGCATGGGCGGCGCGCCCAGGGCCAAACCGGCGGCAAAGAATGCACCGAACATGGCGGTGATGTGCGCCGTGGTGCTGGCGAAGAAATAGTGGGAGTAGAAATAAACCAAGACCAAGATCGCGGTCGCCCCCAACCAGCTCAAGCCCAGGTGGCTGATGCCTTGCTGGATCGAGACCGAGAACCAGGCGATCAGGCCGAGCTTGCCCAAAAAGGTGGCCATCATGACCAGGGCGGCAAACCAGATCAAGGTGTCCCAGGCGCTCTTGGCTTTAAGAATGTCTTCCCAAGTCAGCACACCGGTGAGCAGCAAGCATGACAGGCCGATCACCGCGGTGGTGGTGGCGTTGACCTCCATCGCGGGGCCAAACAGCAACTCGGGCACGCCAGCCCACATCGCCAGCATCAGCGCCAACACCGCCAGGGTGATGTATTCGGCCTGCTTCATGGGCCCCAGCTTGCGCAACTCGGCCTCGGCCATGGGTTTGGCATCGGGGGTGTTTTTGATCTCGGGCGGATAGAGCCAGAACAGCACCAAGGGCATCAGCAGCAACATGCACAAGCCGGGCAACAAGGCGGCCAGCGCCCATTGGCCCCAGCTGATGTCGATGGCGGCGCCCGTACCCTTGGCGATCAAATCCACAATCAATGGATTGGGTGCGGTCGCCGTGATGAACATGGCGGAGGTGATGGGGTTGGCGTTGTAGTTGACCAGGGCCAGATAGCGCCCCAATTTGTTTTGGGTGCCCAGATCAGGGCTTGACTTGAAGCCATCCGCAATCGACTTCATGATGGGGTGAATGATGGCCCCGCCGCGCGCCGTATTGCTGGGCGTTACCGGTGCAATCACCAGTTCGGACAAGACCAGACCATAGGCAATGCCGATGGTCTTCTTGCCGAATAGCGAGATGAAGTGATAGCCGATGCGGGTGCCCAGGCCGGTTTTGGTCAGCGCCACCGCGATCATCACAGCAATCGCAATCAGCCAAATCAAGGCGTTAGAAAACCCGCTCAAGGCATCTGCAATCGCGCCATCGGGCGAACCCGGGCGGGTGACTTGCGTGATCGCCACCAGCGCGATCGCAATCATCGAAACCGCGCCAATCGGCAGCGCCTTGCCAATGATGGCGGCAATCGTGCCGGCAAACAGCGCCAGCAAATGCCAGGCCTCGGGGCTGACGCTCTCTGGCACAGGGATCACAAACCAGATCAACAAGGTCAATCCAAGCGCGATCGCACTGGGAATGGGTTTGGGGCGGACAAGCTGAGTCATGAGTTCCTACCTTCTCAATTGAAGAGGGGCCATGTCGACGACTTTAGAACCTTGTGAACCTTGCGGGGCACAAAACCTGGGGGGTCAGGTCTTGAATTTGCAGGCTTGCCAAACCCTAGCCGCTAAACAGGCGCCGTCGCCCCATGGGCAATACCCGGCTGCGGCGGCTGTTGTTGCTGCCGCTGCATTTGCCCCGGCAACTGTTGTTGATGCGCTGGCAAGTGCAGTTTCAGCTGCAAACGCTGAAAGGGCCGCTGCTGGCCCGAGAGCTGCAAGGCGAGTTGGGTAACCAGATCATGGCTGCGCGAGGGAGGTGCGCCGATGGGCAAGAGCAGCAAGGCCGCCACCACGCCGGCCGGCAGCCACGTCGGCGGGCGCTGGCCCAGGGCAGATGCTGAAGAGGAAGAGACGCGCATGCGCCGCGGCAAGCTCAAGAGGCTGGCGCCACTGCCCAGCAGCAAACCAGCCCAGGCTTCAACGGAGGAGTGCGCCCCGACCTTCAAGCGTGAGTATGCAATCAAGGCGGCCAGGGCAAAAGCCAGCGCCACGGCGCCGCGTTGCACGCGCAGGCTGCGCCCGCGCACGAGGGTCCAGGCCAGCATGGGCAGTACGGCGGAGGCAAACATGGCATGGCCGGAGATGCCGGTGAAGTCCAGCGCCTCAATGCCCAGGCCCCAGCCGATGAAGGCCAGCTTGCTGAGCGTGGTCAGCGCAGCGGCGGCGCCCAGCCAGAACAGCCAGCGGCGGGCCACGGGAGCCAGCTGGGTCGAAGGGGTCAGAGCGCCCGGCTGGGCCTCATCACGACCGCCGCGCTCACTCGTCCGCCACAGCCACAGGCATGCCACCAGCACCAGCGGCAAAAGGATTTGCGCCTCGCCCAGGCGGGTCAGCCAAGGCCAGATGGAGAAGGGAGTGGCGGCGGAAGAGGGAGAAAACAGCATGGCACCATGCTACGTGAGGGCATGTGACAAGCCATACGGTCCCCGCACAGGGCCGGCGCAGGGCGCACGGTGGGGCTAGTGGGTCGGCGCTTGTGGCTGGATGGGCAGTCAGTCACTGAACGAGTCAGCGCGCGAAATTGGCCTCAGCGGGAAAACCATACGCCGCTCAAGCCACTCTGGCCGCTGATGTCGCGAACGCATGGCGCAGAATCTCGCCCTATCCCCAGCTACCAGGCCCAGCCACACCCATGCACAAGCCGCTCATCTCCGCCTCGCCCGCCCGCTCCGCCCTGATCCCGTTCAACAAGGCCAGTTTCGCCGCCCTGCTGTTGGGCCTGAGCGGCAGCTTTTTGAGCCCAGCCAGCCTGGCCGCGCCGGTGAAAACACCCGAGGCGCAAGCTGCCCGCGACTACAAGGCCAAAGTGGCCAAGAGCGAGGCCGATGCGGCGCCTGAAGCGAGTGAGGCCCAGGCCTTCGATGCGGAAGTGGATGCCTTCCTGAAGGCCTACTGGCAGCTGCTGCCCGATGCGGCCGTGGCCGCCGGCCACTACCAGGCCGCCGCCCGACTGCCCGCGCCCACCGAGGCTGAGCGCCTGGCGCAGATTCGCTTTTGCGAGCAATGGCTGGCGCGCTTGCAAGCCCTGCCGGCCAAGCTCAGCCTGAACGCCGGGCAGCTGGGTGATCTGGCCTTGTTGGACAACCATCTGCAAGGCATGCGCTGGTCGCTGCAGCAGTTCCGCAGCGATGTCTGGGACCCCACCGGCTACAACGTGGCCGGTGGCTTCAGCGACCTGCTCAACAAGGGCGAGTTCACGCCGGCCCAGCGCGTCAAGCTGGTGGAGCAGCGCCTGCGCCAAGTGCCGGCCTACTACCGCGCCGCCCTGCAGCAGATCAAGGCGCCGGCCGCGCCGCTGCTGCAAATGGCCATCCAGCAGAACAAGGGCGGGCTGGAGCTGTTCACCCAAGACATCCCGGCCCTGCTGGACAGCGCCAAGCTGGACGCGGCCAGCCGCCAGCGCGTGCTCAAACTGCGCGATGTGGCCTTGCAATCCACCCAAGGCTTCATCAAGGCGCTGGAGCAGATCGACGCCCGCCAAACCGCCGACGGCAGCGGCCGCAGCTGGCGCATCGGCCGCGAGGCCTTCAACGAGAAGTTCCGCTACGAGATTCAGGCCTCGGTGGACGCGCCGACCCTGTTCCAGCGCGCCCTCGACCAAAAGGCCGCCCTGCACGCCCGCATGAGCGAGCTGGCCGACGGCCTGTGGCCCAGCCTCTTCCCCGGTGAGGCCCCTCCGGCCGAGCGCCTGAGCAAGATCGCGCGGGTGATCAACAAGCTGTCGGAACGGCATGTCTCGGCGGAAGGCTATTTCGATGACATCCGCGCGCAGATCCCGGCCCTGGCGGACTGGGTGGTCAAGCATGATTTGCTGACCCTGGACCCCAGCAAGCCACTACAGGTGCGCGAGACCCCGGCCTTTATGCGCGGGCTGGCGGGCGCCTCGATCAGCGCGCCCGGCCCGCTGGACCCGCAGGGCGTGACTTACTACAACGTCGACCCGCTGGACCCGATCGGCAAGCCCGAGAAGACCGAGTCCTATCTGCGCGAGTACAACCATTGGGTGCTGCAGATCCTGAGCATCCACGAGGCCATTCCCGGCCATTACGTGCAGCTGCTGTACTCGAACAAATCGCCCTCCAAGGTCAAGGCCTTGTTCGGCAACGGCGCCATGGTGGAAGGCTGGGCGGTCTACTCGGAACGCATGATGATGGAAAGCGGCTGGGGCCAGGTGGACGGCAAGCCCAGCCCCGAGATGGGCCTGATGTATGCGAAGTGGAATCTGCGCGTGGTTTGCAATGCCATCCTGGACTATTCGGTGCATGTGCTGGGCATGAGCGAGGCGCAGGGTTTGCAGCTGCTGGAAGGCGAGGCCTTCCAGTCGCACACCGAGGCGACCGAGAAGTGGCATCGCGCCCAGGTCAGCTCTGTGCAGCTGAGCAGTTACTTCGCCGGTTTCTCGGAAATTCTGGCGCTGCGCGATCAGCTCAAAGCGGCCAAGGGCGATCGCTTCAACCTCAAGGCCTTCCACGAGGAATTCCTCAGCTACGGCAGCGCGCCGGTGGCCATGGTCAGCCGCATGATGCAGCAGCAAGCGCCGGCCAAGAAGGCGCCGCTGACGCCGGCGCAGACGCAGCGCTGAGCACAGGCCCGGCGCCGTGCCGGGCCGTGTTGGGCCTTACCGGGGGCCATGCCAGGGTGCCGCGGCTTCAGTTTTCTGAACCGCGGCCGATGACTCAGCTAGACGCAACTCATTGCAGAGCGTAGCGTTCGCGCCATGGAGCCATCAATTCCCCTCAGCCCGCTGTTTCTCGAAAAGCCCAAGTCCAGCCTAACGGCCTGGGTGGACTACTTTCGCGCCATCGAGATGCCGGTCTTGGCCACCACCGCCGAGCAAATCGACGCCTTGGCGCTGGACGAAGACACGGTGGACATGAATGATCTGGCCGCCCTGATCAATAACGACCCGCTGATGCTGCTGCGCTTGCTGCGGCACGCGGGGGCTAAGAATCTGAAGGGCCGCAACCCGGCCGACCCGAAAAGCGTGTCCTCGCTGGAGACGCTGATCCTGATGGGCATCACGCCCTTCTTCCGCTCATTCACCAATCTGCCCTGCGCCGAGAACTGGCTGGCCGAGCGGATGGAAGCCATGAGCGGCCTGGACCGGGTGCTGGACCTGGGCCACCGCGCAGCGCGCTTTGCCCATGGCTTTGCCACCCAGCTGGACGACCCCAATGCACCGCTGATCCACGAAGCCGCCTTGCTGCATCACTTCGTGGAAATGATGATGTGGCTGCATGCGCCCACCTTGGCCCAACAGATCGACACCTTGCAGGCGACCACGCCGGGGCTGCGCACCCGCCAGGCCTGCCGCATGGTTTTGGGCATCGACTTGCTGGAGCTGCGCCTGGCGCTGATCAAGGCCTGGCACCTGCCCGATGTGCTGGCCCAGCTGACCGATGACGACCATGCCAAGCGCGCCCAGGTGCGCTGCGTGAGTCTGGCCATCCGGCTGGCGCGCCACACCCGCAAAGATCCCAGCCTCAAGGCTTTGATGCACCTGCCTGTGGAGCAGCTGAACACGCCCGGCGGGCTCTATCACCCGGCGCTGGCGCAAGACGTCAAAGACATTGCCGACCTGCTGCATCTGGGCCTGGAGCCGACCCTGAGCCTGCTGCCCAAACTGGTCTGAAGGCCAGCGGCTTGCGCCGCCACGGCGCTAGCGAGCAGCGCCCACCTGCGCACAGTCAGGCAGGCAGCAAGTCCATCTCAGCCTCAACGCCGCTGACGGCCACCGGGGTGACCGTGTAGCTGAAATCCGCTGCGGCCATGGGCCGGCCGAAGAACCAGCCTTGCGCCCAGTCACAGCCTTCGCGCTGCAGCCAGGCGGCTTGCTCGGCGGTTTCCACGCCCTCGGCCAGCACATCCAGATTCAAGCTGCGGGCCAGCACGATGACGGTGCGGGCAATCGCCGCGACGTTGGCGTCGCCATTGCCCAACTCGCTGACGAAGCTGCGGTCGATCTTGAGCGTCTGCACCGGCATGCGGCGCAGATAGGACAAGGAGCTGTAGCCGGTGCCGAAGTCGTCAATCGCCACGCGCACGCCGCGCTGGGTCAGCGCGCCCAGCAGCTCGATGGCGCCTTCGGCATCTTCCAGCAGCAGGCTTTCGGTCACTTCCAGTTCCAGGGCATGAGGCGGGCAGCCGCTGCGGGCCAGCACGCTGTCCACCATGGCCACAAAATCGGGCTGGCGCAATTGCCGGGCCGACACATTCACCGCCACTTGCTGCGGCTTGCCCGGCACGCCATGCCAGGCTGCCGCTTGGGCGCAGGCGGTTTCCAGCACCCAGCGACCAATCGGTACGATCAGGCCGGTGTCCTCGGCCAGGGGGATGAATTCCAGCGGCGAGATGGCGCCGCGGCTGGGATGGCGCCAGCGCAGCAGCGCCTCGGCACCGATCAGCACGCCGTCCGACAAGCGCACCTGGGGTTGGTATTCCAGGCGGAATTGCGCCAGCTCATTGGCATGGCGCAGGGCATGGGTCAGCTCAAAGCGCAGGCGCACGGCAGCGGTGAGTTCAGGGCGGTAGGCCTGCACCGAGTTGCGCGCATGCACCTTGGCCCGGCACATCGCCGCTTCGGCATTGCGCAGCAAATCGTCAACATCGTTGCCGTCGGTCGGGTACAGAGCCAGGCCGATGCTGGCGCCAAGATTGAAGCGCTGCGTTTGCTCACCCAGATTGACTTGCACCGGCTCGCTCATCGCGTCGATCAAGCGCTCACCCAAGCGCATCGCCGTTTCCTCGTCCACCAGGCCCGAGAGCAAGACCACAAACTCATCCGAACCCACGCGGGCGACCGAATCGCTGGCGCGCAGCACATTCACAAAACGGGCCGCGGCTTCTTGCAAAACGGCATCGCCGGCGGCATGGCCGGCCACATCGTTGACGTCGCGGAAGCCGTCCAGGTCGATATAGAGCAGGGCCACACCGCTGCGCTCGCGCTCGGCCACGCCGATCTGGCGGTTGATGCGGTCACGCAGCAAAGCGGCATTGGGCAGGCCGGTGAGGCGGTCATGCAGCTCTTGGTGCAGCAGCTCGGCCTCGGTCTGCTTGATGCGGGAAATATCGGTCAGCACCGCCAGGTAATGGCCCTCGCCGCCCATTTCGGCCGGTGGCACGCTGACCAGGGTGGCCCACAAGGGCACGGCAATGCCGGACTTGTTGCGCTCCACCAGCTCGCCGCTCCACTTGCCCTTGGCTTCCACCTCGGCCCACAGCTCACGCAGCAGTTCGGGGTTTTGCACGCCGATTTGCAGGTATTGCGGCATGGTGCCCAGCAACTCTTCGCAGCTGTAGCCGGTGATGGCGCACATGGCGGGGTTGACGTCGCGGATCAGCAAGTCGGCGTCCATCACCATGATGCCTTCACCGCAATGCTCGAACACCGTGACGGCGCGGTGCAGCTGCGTCATCGCCGCGCGCAAGCGGGTGACGTCGCGGGCCACGCCCACCGAACCCAGGTTTTCGCCGTCCACCAGCACCGGGGCTTGCACCACGTCCAGGCAGATGCGCTGGCCGTCCGGCCCGGTCGTCCAGCTGAGGGCGCGCTGCGTGGCTTCGGCCAGGTCGGCGCCAGCGCGCAGATGGCTCCATTCCAGCCCGGGCTGGTCATGCTGCGTGCCCTGCTCGCGCAAGGCAGTCTCGCTCACGCCGGTGCACAGCTCAAACGCAGGGTTGCAGCCCTCAAACGCGCCTTGCTGGTCGCGGAAATACACCGGGTCGGGGATGGCGTTGAGCAAGGCGCTGAGCTTGCTGCGCTCACGCCGTTCGGCATGCAGCTCAGCGCGGCGGCGGCGCAGGCGCTGGCGCAACACCACCAGCAAACGCAGCAACAAAGCCAGCACCAAGGCCGCGCCAACACCCAGGCCGTAGACCCAGACGCTGAGGCCGGCCATCGGCTGCTGAGCCACCGCCCAGACCGGGCCGCTGAAACCCAAGAGGCCAAGCACGCCGAGCACACCCAGTGCGCCGAGCGCGCTCAACACACCCGGTAGCCCCAGCAGCGCCGGGGCCCGCGCCGTGCGCAGCCATCCAGATTTTTGTTGCCCCATGCCCTACCCATAAAAAGTTTCGACGGTGTCCAGCTTGCGCCGTGCCGCAAGCTGCGGCCGGAATCTGGCACCGTTCTTCAAACCGATGGCCCAAGAAGGAAGCGCACCCCCTCGGATGCTTTGAGCCCGTTTCGGTAGTGTGCGTGCAGGGCTTGAGTCGGGGTGGCCCTTAGAGGCTGCAGCCAAGCCGGGTTCCCTGCAAAATTGCACGCTTTGCGTCTAATTCGCCAGCCTCCAGCGCGCCGCCAATCAGATGCACGCGGGCGCCTGCCGCACGCAGGGGACTTTCGAGCTCACGCAAGGGTTCTTGGCCCGCGCACAGCACGATGCTGTCCACCTCAATCAATTGGGTGTCGGCGCGCTTTTCGCCGTAGCTGACCCACAGGCCCTCGGCCGTGATGGCTTCGTAATTGACACCGGCCACCATCTCCACCTGCTTCATCTTCAAAGCCGCGCGGTGGATCCAGCCGGTGGTCTTGCCCAGGCCCGCGCCCATCTTGCCGGCCTTGCGTTGCAGCAAGGTGATCTGGCGCGCCGGTGGTGCGGGTTGTGGGCGGGTCAGGCCGGCGCGCTGCTCCTGCGGATCCACCACGCCCCATTCACGCCGCCAGGCGGGCGCATCCATGCTGAGTGACTGGCCGGCATGCTCGGCCAGGAACTCGGCCACATCGAAGCCGATGCCGCCAGCGCCCACGATGGCAACCCGGCGGCCGACCTGGGCCTTACCGGTCAGCACGTCGATATAACTGTGCACCTTGGCGGCCAGCGCGGGGTCGTCCTGACCCTTGATGCGGGGGTCGCGCGGCGTCACGCCGGTGGCGAGGATGACTTCGTCAAAACCCAGCAACTCTTCGGCTTTGACGCGGCGCTTCAAATGCAGCTGCACGCCGGTGACCTGAATGCGGCGGGCAAAGTAGCGCAGGGTTTCGCTGAACTCTTCCTTGCCGGGGATGCGCCGGGCCAGATTGAACTGGCCGCCGATCTCGGCCGCGCCATCAAACAAATGCACCTCATGGCCGCGTTCGGCCAGAGTAGTGGCCGCCGCCAGGCCGGCCGGGCCGGCGCCGACCACGGCAATGTTCTTGCGATGCTGATGGCGGGCGGCGTCGAGCGGCAGGACTTGAATCTCCTGCTCGTAAGCGGCACGCGGGTTGACCAGGCAAGTGGAAATCTTCTGCGCGAAGGTGTGGTCCAGGCAGGCCTGGTTGCAGGCGATGCAGGTATTGATTTCGTCGGCGCGGTTCTGGCGCGCTTTCTTAACGAACTCCGGGTCGGCCAGGAAGGGTCGCGCCATGCTGACCATATCGGCACTGCCCTCGGCCAGCACGTTCTCTGCCACCTCGGGCGCGTTGATGCGGTTGCTGGTGATCAGCGGGGTGGTGATGCCTTCAGCGCGCAGCTGATCACGCAGCTTCTTGGTCACCCAGGCAAAACCAGCGCGCGGCACCGAGGTGGCGATGGTGGGAATGCGCGCCTCATGCCAGCCGATGCCGCTATTGATGATGGTGGCGCCAGCCTTGACCACGCCGCGCGCCAGTTCCACCACCTCGTCCCAGCTGCTGCCATTGGGGATCAGGTCCAGCATGGAGAGGCGGTAGATGATGATGAAGTCTGGCCCCACCGCTTCGCGCATGCGGGTCAGAATCTCGATCACGATGCGCATGCGGTTGGCGTAGCTGCCGCCCCACTCGTCAGTGCGCTGATTGGTATGCGTGACCAGGAACTGGTTCAGGAAGTAGCCTTCCGAGCCCATCACCTCCACGCCGTCGTAACCGGCATCCCTGGCCAGCTTGGCGCAGCGGATGAAGGCGCGGATCTGCCGCTCAATGCCACGCGCCGAGAGTTCACGCGGGGTGAAAGGCGAGATCGGTGACTGGATGCGCGAAGGCGCCACGCAAAAAGGCTGATAGCCGTAACGCCCGGTGTGCAGGATCTGCAGCGCAATCTTGCCGCCCTCGGCATGCACGGCCTGGGTGATGACTTGATGCCGCCGCGCCGCGCCACTGGTGGCCAGGGTGCCGGCGAAAGGCTTGGCCCAGCCTTCGATATTGGGGGCATAGCCGCCGGTGACGATCAGGCCGACTTCGCCACGCGCACGCTCGGCGAAATAGACCGCCATGCGCTCGAAATGCTTGCGCCCATCCTCCAGGCCGGTGTGCATGCTGCCCATCAGCACACGATTTTTCAGGGTGGTGAAACCGAGGTCCAGGGGGCTGAGCAGATGGGGATAGTTCATGTCTTTGGGCGGGTGAGCGGCGGTGCGGGCCATGCTAGCAGCGCCGCTCCGGAATGATTTAGAGCCGCCTCCTGTAATATGAAGGCTTGTGAGGTGTCAACTTCAGGTGTCTTCACATGAGCGAAACATTGGCCACACGCCCTGGCAACAGGGACCGAGCCCAATCGCGCAACACCATTCAACGGAGCTTTTCAATGCGATTCAAACCCTGGGCGCTTGGCCTGACCTTAGCCGGCGCCGCCCTTCTCTCCGCTTGCGGTGGTGGTGGCAGCAGCAGCAGTACCAATGTCCGATTGCTGAATGCCAGCGTCTCTTATTCGGCGCTGGACCTTTCCGTGAACAGCAAGAGCCTCAACGCCAAGGTCGCCTACGGCGGCGTGGGCGCCTATGGCAGCGTTGACACCGGCTCCACCGCATCGCAAGTGCTGGACAGCAGCAACGGCAGCGCCGTGGTTTCGCTGACCCCCACGCTGGCGGGCAATAGCAACTACACCATCATTGCCTACGGCTGGGCCGGCGCTGTGCGCACCACCTTGCTGCAGGAAACCGAACCCAACCCGGATGCCAACAAGGCCAAGCTGCTCTTGTTGAACCTGGCCGCCGATGCCGGCGCCCTGGACCTCTACGTCACCGCTGCCAACGGCACCGGCCCGCTGACCAGCTCCACGCCCATCGCCACCAACATCATTGGCGGCAGCGGCTACAACCTGCTCAATAGCGGCGCCTTCCGCCTGACCCTGACCGGCACCGGCAAGCCCAACGACATCCGCCTGGACCTGCCCAGCGTGACGCTGGACTCGGCCACCGTGCAGACCCTGATCGCCACCTCCACCACCGGCGGCAAGCTGGTCAATGGCATCGTGCTCAAGCAGCAAGGCAGCACCGCCAACTACCTGACCACGTCTGCACGTGCTCGCGTGGTGAACGGCGTGGCTTCGGCCTCCGCACCCGTCAATGGCGTGGCCTCGTCGGCCGGCACCTCGGTCAGCGCTACGCTGAACAGCCAGCCCCTGTTGACCCAATCGCTGGCCCCAGTGGTTGGCCAATACGTGACGACCAAGGCCGGTGCATCGACCCTGGCCGTGACGCTCAACGGCGTGCCCGTGACCGTGGCTGCCCCGACCCTGACCGCCGGTGGCGACTACACCTTGCTGGTGTCGGGCACGGTGGCTGCGCCGGTGGTGTCGGTGATTTCCGATGACAACCGCCTGCCCTCCACGGCCGGTTACACCAAGGTGCGCCTGATGAACGGTGTCTCGACCGCCGCCGGTGCCAGCATGCAAGTGGACTTCGCCAGCGTGGCCAGCAATGTGCTGCCCGGCTTTGCCTCCACACCGCAGCTGCTGACCAGCTTGGCGACCGGTTCGCGCGTCAACGTCGCTCTGCCCACGGCCAACCCGCCGCTGCAGACACTGACCGGCGTGAACTTCACCGCCAATGCCGTGTTCACCGTCTTCGTGCTGGGTGACTCTGTCGTGCCTTACACGGTGCAGATCAACCGCGACGACCTCGTGCCGGCGCAATAAGTCTTGCTTCTCTGAAGCCAGCAAGGCCACCTTCGGGTGGCCTTTTTTGTGCGCGCACCATGCTGCAAGACGGGCCAGAGGGGCCAGAAATGACTGAAAACAAAGCGCAAGAATCCCGCCACGCCCTGCTGGTCGGCCTGCTGGTCGTACTGGCCTGGGGCCTGAACTTTCCGCTGCAAAAAGCACTGCTCACGGCGCTCGGGCCGCAGGGCTTTTTGTTCCTGCGCTTTGCCTTGATGCCGCTGCTGGTGACGGGCCTGATGTTGCAGCGCTACGGCCGGCACTGGCCGCGTGTGTCACGCGCCGACGCCTGGGCGCTGGCTCGTTTGGGCCTGCTGGGCCAGGGCTTGCACCTGGCGCTGTCCAGCTACGGCATTGACTGGTCGACGCCGTTTTCCAGCTCGGTGATGCTGGCTTGCGGGCCGGTGTTCACGCTGCTGATCCTGCGCGCCTTCGGGCTGGAGCATCTGCAGCGCGCCCAGGTGCTGGGCATCGCGGTGGCGGCCTGCGGGGCTCTGTTGTTCATGTCGGACAAGCTGCTGGCCGCCAACTGGCGTGCCAGTGGCGGCGACCTGATCTTGCTGCTGGCGGCGGCCATGTTTTCCTACTACTCGGTGGCCGCCAAACCGCTGATCCAGCGCCACGGCGCGGTGCCGGTGATGGCCTATGCCAGCCTGGCCGCCGCCCTGCCACTGCTGATCTACAGCTGGCCGGGCGCCCGGCAAACCGCTTGGGCCGAGGTGCCGGCCTGGCTTTGGCTGGGCGCGGCTTGGGCGGTGGTGGGGATTGGTTTTCTGAGCTGGCTGGCCTGGGGCTGGGTCAATGCCCAGCGCGGCGTGGCCCGCAGCGCACCGCTGATCTACCTGATGCCGGCCTTTGCGGGCCTGGCGGCCTGGCTGGCCGGCGGCGAATCTTTCACCTGGCCCAAGTTGCTGGGAGCCGCCATCACCTTGGGCGGCGTCGCGCTGGCGCAGTTCAGCAACAACAGCGGCGGCAGCAACAAGGCAAGCGCCCAGATCGACAGCCAACCACCGATCGATTGAACGCGCCAAAGCGGGCGCCCTTCGCCCCTTGCGCAGATGGATATGCACTTTGCGCCTAAGGCAAGGGCCCGGCTTGGCCCCACAATGTCAGCCCAGGCGCCAGGCAAAATCTGGTGACCCTTGCCAGGCTCGGCGGCTAGAACCTAGCCGCTGGTACCCACTGCAACGCCACCTCACTGATGACCATGACGCTCAACAAGCCCTTGTCCTCCCTCTCGCGCGCCAGCTGCCTGGCCTTGGCTGCGCTGTTTGGCGCCGCCGCCCTGCCCGCGCATGCCACCCTGACGCAAGCGCCCGGCGTGGCCTGGGCCGAAGCCGGCGCGGATGCCGACATCGAGCGCGCCTTTGCCCAAGCCCGCGGCGACAACAAGCCGCTGCTGCTGTACTGGGGTGCCAAGTGGTGCCCACCTTGCAATCAGCTCAAGGCCACGCTGTTCAACCGCCAAGACTTCATCGAGCAAAGCCGCGCCTTCGTGGCCGTGCACATCGACGGTGACTCGCCCGGCGCCCAAAAGCTCGGCACCCGTTTCAAGGTGCGCGGCTACCCGACGATGATTTTGTTCAGTGCCGATGGCCAGGAACTGACCCGCCTGCCCGGCGAGATTGACGCCCCGCAGGTGCTCAAGGTGATGCAGCTGGGCCTGGCCGGTGGCCGGCCGGTGAAGACGGTGCTGGCCGACGCCCGCGCCGGCAAAAAGCTCAGCGTCAACGAGTGGCGCTTGCTGGGCTTTTACTCCTGGGAAACCGACCAGGGTCAGCTCTTGCCTGCCGCCGAAGTGACGCCTCTGCTGGCCCAATTGGCCACCCAAGCCCAGGCGGTGGACCCGGAAACGGCCACCCGCTTGTGGCTCAAGTCACTGTCCGCCAATGATGACGGCAAGAACGAGCTGAAGGACCAAACGGCGCAACGCGCCCGCCTGGCCAAGGTCTTGGCCAGCCCCGCCGAGTCGCGTGCGCTGGCCGATGTGCTGAGCAATGGCGCGGCCGACATCGTCAAGTCGCTGAGCCCGCAAGCCGGCGCTGAGCGCACCACGCTGCTGGGCCAGTTTGACAGCAGCCTGAAACGCTTCGAAGCCGACACCAGCCTGTCCCGCGCCGACCGCCTGCAAGCCCTGCAAGCCCGCGTTGACCTGGCCCGCTTGGATCTGCCCAAAACCGAGCTCTATCCCAAGCTGAACGCCGGCCTGGTGAAGGATGTGAAGGAACAAGCCGCCCGCGCTGACCGCGAAATCAGCGACGGTTACGAGCGCCAGGCCGTCATCAGCTCCGCCGCCCATCTGCTGGGCCAAGCCGGCCAGTGGCAGGACAGCGACGCCTTGCTCAAGGCCGGCCTGGCCAAGAGCCATTCGCCCTACTACCTGATGAGCGGCCTGGCCAGCAATGCCAAGAAGCTGGGCAAAAAGGACGAAGCGCTGCGCTGGTCTGAAGAGGCCTTCAACAAAAGCGAAGGCCCGGCCACGCGCTTGCAATGGGGCGCCAACTACGTCAGCACCCTGATTGAGCTGAACCCGCAAGACAGCGCCCGCATCGAGAAAACTGCCGCCCAGCTGTTCAGCGAAGCCGCCCAGGACAAGGGCGCCTTCTACGAGCGCAGCGCGCGTTCACTGCAAAAAGTGGGCACCAGCCTGACGCAGTGGAATGCCAAGGGCCAGTACGAGCCCTCGCTCAAGCGCTTGCGCAGCCAGCTCGACGGCATCTGCCCCAAGGTGGACGCCGCCGACAAGCAGCGCGCCACCTGTGAGGCGCTGCTGACGGCCAAGAAGGGCTGAGGCCCGAGGAAGGCCCAAGGGCTGATCAGGTGGGCCAGTGCCCGCCTGATTCGACCCCCTTTGTTTACTTGATCAGGCCTTCGGCCTTCATCGCCTCGACCACCGCGGGGCGGGCGGCCACGCGGGCGCGCAAGGCCACCAGATTCGGCAGGCCAGCGACTTCCACGCCGACATACTGGCCCCAGTTGCTGACCACGAACAGATAAGCGTCGGCCACGCTGAACTCATCGCCCATCAGGTACTGCTTGCCTTCCAGCTGCGCGTTCACCCAAGCCAGCTTGCTGGCCAGCTGCGTGCGCGCCAGGGCCTTGTGCTCTTCGCCGGTAGCCGGGTTGAACAGGGGCGAAAAGCCCTTGTGCAGCTCGGAGGTGATGAAGTTGAGCCACTCCTGCAGGCGATAGCGCTCCCAGCTGCCATTGGCCGGCGCCAGCTTGGCGGCGGGGGCCTGATCGGCGATGTATTGCACGATGGCCGGGCCTTCGGTCAGGCGCTCGCCATTGTCCAACTCCAGCACAGGCACCGAGCCCTTGGAGTTGATGGCATAGAAGTCGCTGCCGTCGGCCAGCTTCTTGGTCTTGGTGCTGGCCAGCACCAATTCAAAGGGCAGGCCCGCTTCACGCAGAGCGATATGGGGAGACAGGGAGCAGGCGCCGGGGCTGTAATAGAGCTTCATAGATTCCATTCCTGGGGATCAAAGGAGCGCCGACGATACGCCCAAATGCGCGCCCCTGCCGAAGCGAAGCCCTTTCACGTTACGGCTATATTCGGGCCATGCCGACCTATGCCTTTGAAGACTTCACGCCCGGACGCGTTTTTGAGTTCGGTGGCCGCATCGTCGACCGCGAGGAGGGCCTGCGCTTCGCCGCCGCCTACGACCCGCAGCCTCTGCATCTGGACGAGGCCGCGGCCGACGCGTCGGTGCTGGGGGGCTTATCGGTCAGCGGCTGGCACACCTGCGCCATGGTGATGCGCATGATGTGCGACGCCTACCTACTCGACTCCACCTCCCAAGGCTCACCCGGCATCGACAACCTGCGCTGGTTGAAGCCGGTGCGCCCCGGTGACACCTTGCATGTGCGCATGACCGTGCAAGAGGCACGCCCCAGCAATAGCCGCCCGCAAATCGGCCTGGTGCGCAGCCTCTGGGCTGTGTTCAATCAGCACGATGAGCAGGTGCTGAGCATGGAAGGCTGGGGGATGTTCGGGCGACGCGCTGGCGCGGCAGCTTGAGTCGTCGCAGGGCGGCTCACGTTGCTTTGCTTTGCTGCGCTCCATTCGGGCGGTCTGCCACGCAACAACCCGATCAATCAGTTGGTGACAGCCTTGCCGCTGGTATCGCGGCAAGTCCTTCGGCAGCCGAGCCAAGCCTTCCGGCTTGGCTGTGCGGCCTCAGAGCTACTCACTTCGCTTCGCTCCGTTCGGGCGGTCTGTCACGCAAGTCCTAAGATTCTTCCGGGACAAAAATCCACAGCAGCAGATAGACCAGCACGCCGCTGCCGGCGCAGATGGTCAGCAAGCTGAACATCAGCCGCCACAGCCAGGTCGGTGTGGCCGTGAGTTGCGCCAAGCCACCGCACACGCCGCCCAGCCAGCGGTCGTCGCGGCTGCGCTTGAACTCGTTGATGGCCGGCATGCCATTGCTCGCGAAATAGTCAGAACCTGCCGAGGCGCCCGCAGTGCCGCCTGAGCCACCGCCCAGCACCCGCTCTTTGGCGCGCGCATATTCCTCGGCCGACAAAGTGCCACGGTCGTGCAGTTCGGCCAATTTGGCCAGCTCGTCGCTGATGGACATGGAAACAACCCTCCGATTGATTTTGATGGCGCTAGCCTAAAGCTTTCAGCCGCCTCCGACCAGCCCATGCGACAGACTGCCGCTTGGCCGGCGCGAACGGTCAGCGCCGGCCCATTCATCCGGGCCCAGGGCCATTCATCCGCGCAATTGCCCATTGAACGCCTATGCCTTGTAGGCCCGAGCAGCGTGCCCATAATCCGCCCCATCCCAAGCTGGAGTGGAGAACAAGCAGATGAATGGCATGAAAAGACTAGCCCGCCAACGCGGCCGGCAGCACTGGACGAGCGGCCTGCTGAGCCTGACGATGGCAGCAGCCGCCGCGCAGGCGGCCACAGCCAGCCCCGCCACCACCGCCGAACGCGCGACGACCCAAGCCTGCCGCGTCGAGGGCGTGCCCAACGAATTGCAATGCGGCAGCATCAAGCGCCCGCTGGACCCCAGCAAGCCGCAGGGCACGCAGATCGACATCCACTTCCTGGTGGTGCCGGCCATGGCCCGCAACAAGCAGCCCGACCCGGTGCTGATGCTGGCCGGCGGCCCCGGCCAAAGCGCCATCAGCGTGGCGCCCATGGTGCTGCCCCGCCTGGCCCGCATGAACAATCGGCGCGATCTGGTGTTCATCGACCAACGCGGCACCGGCAAGTCCGCCCCCTTGCAATGCGCCGATGCCAGCAAGCTGCCCCTGGCCGAAGCCCTGGACCGAGCCGCCATGCTCAAACGCCTGGAACAATGCAGGATTGAGTTGAGCCAGCTGCCACACGGTGATTTGACCCAGTACAGCAGCAGCATCGCCGTGCAGGACTTCGAGGCCGTGCGCCAGGCCCTCGGCGCGCCGCAGTGGAACCTGATCGGTGGCTCCTACGGCACCCGCGCGGCGCTGGAGTATCAGCGCCAGTTCCCGGCCCAGGTGCGGCGCACGGTGCTCGATGGCGTGGCCCCGCCGGACATGATCTTGCCGGCCAGCTTCTCTGTTGACGGCCAGGCCGCGCTCGACGCCATGCTGGACTTCTGCGCCAAGGACAAAAGCTGCGCGCAGCAATTCCCCCAGCTGCGCCAGGAATGGCAAGGCCTGCTGCAAAGCCTGCCGCGCAGCATCAGCGTCAAGCACCCGCTGACCGGTCAGGCCGAGCGCTTCACGCTCGAACGCGCCCAGCTGCTGCAAGCGGTGCGCACGCCGCTCTATGCACCGGCCTTGGCCGCTGCCCTGCCCGCCGCCATTCACGCCGCGCACTTGGGCCAGTTCGAGGGCTTGCTGGGTTTGAGCGGCAGCCTCGGTTCGGCCAAGAGCATGAAGCTGGCCGAAGGCATGCACTTCTCGGTGGTGTGCGCCGAAGATGTGCCGCGCCTGGCCCAAGCCAGTGACAAGCCCGGCGCCGATTTCGGCCTGAACGACGCCCAGCTCTACACCCAGGTGTGCAAGAACTGGCCGCGTGCGACTGTGCCGCCGGCCTTCTACAGCATGCCGCCAGCGCAGTCACCGGTCTTGCTGCTCAGCGGCGGCGCCGACCCCGCCACCCCGCCCCGCCACGGTGAACGCGCGGCCAAGGCCCTGGGTGCCAAGGCCCAGCACATCGTCGTGCCCGAGGCTGGCCACGGCGTGATGGGCCTGGGCTGCATGCGCGAGCTGCTGTTCCGCTTCATCGACGCCAAAACCGACAGCGCCGCCCTGCCCCAGGACGCCAGCTGCGCCATCAAGATTCCACGCCCACCTGCCTTCCTGCCCGTTCAGCCGCAGCAGCAACAACAGGCAGCCGCCACCGCCAAGGAAGCCTCATGATCGAGATCGAAAACGTCAGCAAACAGTTCGTTGCCCCCGGTGGCTCGGGTCGCGGCGGCAAGCAAGGCCTGCTCGTGGGCCTAGGTCTGAAGCGCGTGCCCAAGCAGATCGTGCATGCGGTCAGCAATGTGACGGTGATCGCGCCCAGCGGCCTCATCACCGGTTTGCTGGGTGCCAACGGCGCCGGCAAGACCACCACCTTGCGCATGCTCGGTGGCCTATTCCAACCCGACAGCGGGCGCATCACGGTGGACGGCATCGCCGTGGCCAGCCAGCCGCGCGAAGCGCTGGCCCGCATGGGCATTCTGGGCGACGCCCACGGCCTCTACCCGCGCCTGACGGCGCGCGAGAACATCATCTACTTCGGCCGCCTGCAAGGCATGGAGGAAGACGCTGCCAGCGCCCGTGCCGCTGAACTGGCGCGTTTGCTCGACATGACGCACATTCTGGATCGCCGCGCCGAGGGCTTCAGCCAGGGCGAGCGCATGAAGACCGCGCTGGCCCGCGCCCTGGTGCATGACCCCGCCAACATCGTGCTGGACGAGCCCACCAATGGCCTCGATGTGCTGGCCACCCGTTCGCTGCGCGAGGCGCTGCGGCATCTGCGCTCCGCCGCTGGCGGCAACAAGACCATCATTTTTTCGACCCACATCATGCAAGAGGTGGAACAGCTGTGCGAGCACGTGGTGGTGGTGGCCAAGGGCCGCAGCGTGGCCGAGGGCTCGGTGCCCGAGCTGCTGGACTTGGCGGGTGAGCGCCGCTTCGAAGACGCGTTCGTGAAACTGGCTTTTGGCAATTCTGAAGAGGTGGCCGCATGAGGACCGAGGACAAGAACACCCCCAACAAACCGGCCAGCGGCCTCTGGCGCAACTTCCGCGTCGTGTTCTTCAAAGAGGTGATCGACGCCTTGCGCGACCGCCGCACCCTGCTGCGCCTGATGGTGCCCGCCGTGCTGATGGGGCCGCTGATGCTGCTGGCAATTTCGGGCCTGATCTCCTCGCTGGAAACCCGTGCCGACAAGCGCGAGATTCTGGTGGCCGGCATGGAGCACGCCCCCACCCTGCGCAACTACATCGAACGCCAGACCTACACCATCAAGGAAGCACCCAAAGACTACGAGGCCGGCTTGCGCGCCAACACCTTGCTGGAGCCGGTGCTGGTGATCGGCAAGGATTTTGAGCAAGACTTGCTGCACGGCGAGCAACCCACGGTGGAGCTGGTGAGCGACAGCGCCAACCAGCGCGCCGGCGCGGGCATGGCGCCGATCCAGCGCCTGCTCAGCGGCTTCAACCGCGAACGCGCCTCGCTCAATCTGGCCCTGCGCGGCGTCTCCACCGAGCTGCTGCAGCCGCTGCTGGTGGAGGAACGTGACCTGGCCAGCACCCAGGCGCGCGCCGCGCGCATCACCGGCATGATCCCCATGTTCATCATCATGGCGGTCTTGTACGGCGCGCTAACGTCCGCCCTCGACAGCACCGCGGGTGAGCGCGAACGCGGCTCGCTGGAGCCACTGCTGATGAACCCGGTGCAGCAGTTCGCCCTGGTGCTGGGCAAATGGGGCGCGGTGGCCTGTTTGGGTCTGGCGGTGGCCATGCTGGCCAACCTCAGCTTTTTGCCGGCGCAGTGGCTCTTGGGCAATGACAGCCTGCAAGCCATGTTCCAGTTCGGCAGCTACGAGGTGCTGGTGTTCTTCTTGCTGCAGCTGCCGCTGGCGGCGGGCATTGGCGCCTTGCTGATGGCCATGGCGATTCGCACCAAGAGCTTCAAGGAGGCGCAGGCCAGCAGCACCCTGGTGATCACCTTGGTGGCGCTGGCACCCATGGTCAGCCTGCTCAACCCGGGCGGTGACGCGCCCTGGTATCTGTGGGTGCCGGGCCTGTCGCAGAACACCTTGATGATGCTGGTGCTCAAGGGCGAGGCACTGACCGCCGCCCAGGTGCTGCCCGGCGTGCTGGTGGGCTTGTTGCTCACGGTGACCAGCCTGATCTTTGTGGCGCGCTCGATGCGCGGCGCGGTAGCCAAGTAGCACTCGGCCCAACACTGAGAAGGGCGCGTGCCGCCCCTTTTCGGTCAGTGCGGACCCGGCGCTAGGCTAGCGCCGCACCGGCTTGGGGCCAGGTACGGGAATGCTGGCCATTGTCGTGAGCCAAGGCTCATGCACATAATGGCCCGGCATCTGCCGCGCAAACAGATGCCGGTCAAATTTACGCTCGGGCCAGGCCTTGCTAGCCGCCCCTGGCGCCCAGGATCAGAGTGCGCACCGAGCTTCGGGAGGCTTGCATGTTCTTGTCCAGTACTTGCTCGCAGCTTGACGCATTTATGCGCAGAGCTTCAGGCTGCGCGGCGCGCCTTGCGACAGGCCACCGGCCACCGCGGCCCCACTTGCACTGAACGGCCGGGCTCCGGCAAGCAACAATGGCTGAGAACCTGGCACTGAGCAGACTTTGGCCTCGGCATTTCAAACATCGGCTGATGTTGCTGATGTCGGTCTTGCTGGTCTTGGCCACCGCCATTCAAGGCGCCATCACCGCGCAACGGCAAAGCAATCAGGCCCTGCAGGACAAGCGCGAACAGGCCGCCATGCTGGCCCATAGTTTGGCGGTGGCCACGGCGGAATTGCTGCGCAGCGACAGAGGCTATATCGAGCTGCAAGCCTTGATTCAAAGCTATGCCAGCTTTGACAGTGTGGGCGCCTTGAGCATTCTGGGCCTCAAAGGTCAGGTGATGGCGCAGCTGCACCGAACGCCCAATGCCACCCAGGCGACCGAGAGCAAAAGCAATGGCGCCGGCATGGTGCTGCCGACCCAGCCGCTGTTCAGCGCCAAGCTCGCCGACGATGGCAAGCACCTCGAGATCTGGCAACCGGTGATGGCCGGGCGCCATTTGGGCTGGGTCAAGCTGGACTATGACTTGCAATCCCTGCGGGAAGTTCAGGCCCAGGTCTGGCGCGAGACTTTGGCAGTGGCTGCGTTGCTGGTGGTCTTGTGCATGATGCTGCTGCACGCCCTGCTGAAGCGGCCGATGCGCGCGCTGGAGAAGGCCCGCCGCTTCGCCAGTGAGCTGGCCGATGCCAGCGGCCAGACCGAACCCGTTGAGGCCGGGCCGATTGAGTTTGTGGAACTGGGCCGAGCCCTCAACGAGGCCTCGGTCTTGCTGCTCCAGCAGATGATCGTGCTGAAAGACAGCATGCAGCGCCAGCAAACCCACAAGGCGCAGATGGAGGCGCAGAACGAGCAACTGAGCGCCATCTTCGCGCTCAGCCGCGACGGCCTGCTCACCTTTGATCAGCACGGCCAGGTGCAATTCGCCAACCGCGCTTTTCTTGACTTGACCGGCTTGCAAGCCGAGGAGCTGCTGGGCCAGACCGACACGCATCTGGAAGCCCTGCTGCTGGCACGCGCCCAGGATGCCGAGGAGTTCGCCGGCCTGGCCGCCTGCTTCGCGCCGCCAGACCCACTCAATGCTCAGAAGCAAGCCCGCCAGACCAGCCTGAGCTTGATCGGCGACCGCCCGCGCGTCTTGGCGCTGAGTGGCCAGCACAGCCAATCGGCCAGGGTCAGCCGGGTCTTGTTCGTGTGTGACGTGACCCGCCAGCATGAGCTGGACCGCATGAAGTCAGAGTTCCTGGCCTTGGCTGCGCATGAGTTGCGCACGCCGATGACCAGCATTTTTGGCTACGTCGAGCTGATGCTGGAGCGCGAGATGAGCGAGGCCAAACGTCAATCCATGCTGGCGCGCATCTACCGGCAATGCCAGTTGATGATCAATATCCTCAACGAACTGCTGGACCTGGCCCGCATCGAGGCGCGCGGTGCCAGCGACTTCAAGTTCGAAACCCTGGACCTGGCGACGGTGGTGGCCGAAACGCTCAACGATTTCAAACCCCCGCAAGGCCGCGAGCCGCCCCAGCTGGAAGCGCGCGATGCCGGGCACCCGCCGATGCTGGTGTGCATCGACCGTCAGAAGATGCAGCAGATTCTGCTGGGCACCTTATCGAACGCCTACAAATACTCGCCCGAGGGCGGGCTGGTGACGGTGCGCTTGCTGCAAGCGCAGCGGCCAGCCTCCACCGGCAAGCGCATTGCCAACGGAATCCGGCTCGGCAATGGCAGTGATGCCAGTAATGCAGCTGTAGGCCCGGAAGGCCGGCCGCATTTCGGCGTGCAGATCGAGGACCGTGGCATTGGCCTCTCAGCCGAAAACCTGGCGCGCATGGGCGAGCGCTTTTTCCGTGTCGACACCTCCGGCCACATCCCCGGCACCGGCCTGGGCGTCAGCATCGCCCGCGAATTGCTGGATTTGATGGGCGGCCATATGCAGATCGAGAGCGAACTCGGCCGCGGCACTCGGGTGACGCTATGGATCAAGTGTTGAGGCTTGCGCGCTCAAACGCATCGGTGACGTGCCGTTCAGCTGAATCCCAAAGTCTCGCGCTGCGGTTCAGCCTCAGTGCAGCCCCGACAAGGCCCGCTGCACCTCATGCTGCCAAGGCAAGGCATGGACGATCTCGTTGAGCTGGCGCGCTGATTCAAACGGCGCCAGCACCTCGCCGGCCGGCGTCAAGAACTGCACATTGGTGATCAAAGCCATCGGGTCGACCATGGCCACCACCCCTTCCGACATGCTGACCCAATCCCAGGCCACACCGGCCCGCGAGCTACCGTCGTCACCTTGCCACAGGGTTTGCCCGAGAGCTGGGCGATTGGCGTCGCCGGCAACCAACACTTGAGTGCTCAAATGCGCGAACTGTAGTTGATGCACATGCAATACCTTACACAAAACTCGTGGCCACGCGTACACAATCCAAGCTGGGGTCATAAGAACAATTCTGAAAA
Source organism: Paucibacter sp. KCTC 42545 (assembly GCF_001477625.1). Taxonomy (NCBI): domain Bacteria; kingdom Pseudomonadati; phylum Pseudomonadota; class Betaproteobacteria; order Burkholderiales; family Sphaerotilaceae; genus Roseateles; species Paucibacter sp. KCTC 42545. The sequence goes on along the minus strand of NZ_CP013692.1, from coordinate 4,368,950 downwards.
TTGAGGCAGGGAACAAAGCTCAAGCGCTCACGCTTGGAATATGACAAGTGTGATGACACTTGTCGTAATTCGATAGCTGTAAACCTTGTCAGGGAACAACGGCACTTTCGTTCGATGCATCACGAACGATCCGCCTAAATTTGGACGAATGCGATGCTGCAGGGGGGTTACCAATCGGTACTCGAGGCCCAATCCCGCGACCAGTTCCGCAGCGAAATCATTCGCTTTGCGCAGGGTCTGGGTTTTGCGACGGTGTCAGCCACGGTGGTGGTCGACCATACCCTGGGCGTTTCCGACTTTGAAACGGTGGACAACACACCGGACTCCTACTCCACCCACTTCCAAGATCGCGACACTTGGCGGCGTTGCCCAGTCACTCAGCATTGCAAACGCCAAAGCGTCCCCATCATCTGGAATCAGACTACTTACGCGTCCTGCGGTCAGGCTGATCTCTGGGAAGAACAGGCACAGTTTGGCTACAGGACCGGCATCGCTCTCGCCCTCCACATGCCAGAAGGTCGGCATTTCATGTTTGGCATGGATCGGAGCGATCCGCTGCCGAGCAACGCTGTCGAGCTGACTCGGCTGGTCGCCGACTTACAACTATTTGCCGTTTACGCGCAAGAAGCGGCTTGGCGGGTAGTCTTGCCAAAATCCCAAGGTGCTTTATCGCCCAAAATGCACCTCACGCCTCGCGAGCTTGAAGCTTTGCGTTGGACGATGGACGGAAAGACCGCCTGGGAAGTCGGCACCATCCTCAGTATTTCGGAAAGAACAGCGGTTCTTCACATCAGCAATGCGATGCGAAAACTCGACTGCACGACCAAACACCAGGCGGTGCTGAAAGCACTGCGTTTCGGTCTGATCAGATAGAGCACACTTTTCCCCGATTAATGCCAAGCCAGTCACGCTGACAAGTGTCAGAGTTGACAGTTACCTCACTTGCATCGGTCTGTTGAAATTCAACTCATGCACTCAACAGAGTGAGTTCAACAAACGGATGCCCACATGAACACCCAAGACCAAACCCCTGTCGCAACAATCTCGAACACCGATGTTGGCCCAGTGGAAATCAGCCTTGATTTGCTGCAACAGGTTTCTGGCGGCACCCCACGCGGCGGCTGGATTGTCGAACCCACCACCGTGCTGGCCATTGAAGCCGAAGCACCGACACCGCGCGGCGGCTGGTAAGCAGCCACCCCCAGCCGATACCGCAAGCGCGGTATCCCAACACAACAGCGGAGTTCGCTTTTTCTAGGTCCGCATGCTTTTCAGACCCGAAGCCCTGGCTGGCCAAGAACAAAAAGGCTGGCTGGGTCAGGTGCAAGTCCTGCCACCGCTGTCGCTCCAACTGCTCACCGCTGCGGCCGTGGGCAGTTTGTTCTTGGTCGGCGTGTTTTTAAGCACGGCCGAATACACCCGCAAGGCGCGGGTCAGCGGCTATTTGGTGCCCGACCGCGGCGTCTTGCGCATCAATGCGCCGCAAACTGCCACCGTGCTGAGCCGGCTGGTGAGCGAAGGTCAGCAGGTCAAGCAAGGGGATGTGCTGTTTGTGCTGGCCCTGGACAGCGCCAGCCAGGCGCCGGAAGACATCGCCAAAAACCTCAGCGCCCGCCAGCAAAGCCTGGGGCAGACGGCCGAACAGCAACAGCGCTTGCTGGAAACCCAGCAAAGCGCCCTGGCGCAGCGGCGCCTGGGCTTGCAGCGCGAGTTGCGCCAGTTGCAGGACGAGCGCGCCCTGCATGCCGAACGCCTGAGCCTGGCCGCCGAGGCGCTGGCTCGGCTGGAGGCCTTGAAGAACGATCAATTCATCTCCACCGCCCAAGTGCAAAGCAAGCGCGAGGAATTGCTGGGCCTGCGCGCCCAAGCCCAAGCCTTGGAGCGCCAACGCGAAGCGCTGCAGCGTGATCTGGAAGCGGTAGATGCCCAAGCACGAGAGTTGCCGCTGCGCAGCCAGGTGCTGCAGGGCGAGATCAGCCGTGACCTCGCCGCCTTGCAGCAGCAGGGGCTGGAAACGGAAGGCCGGCGCCGCTTGGTGCTGCGCGCGCCCAGCGACGGCGTTGTGTCCACCTTGCAGGCCGAGCCGGGCCAAAGCGTCAGCAGCGCGGCGCCGCTGGCCAGCTTGCTGCCGGCGCAAACGCAGATGCTGGCGCAGCTGTTCGCGCCCTCCAGCGCGGTCGGTTTTGTGCGTGCGCAGCAGGCGGTGCAGCTGCGCTATCAAGCTTTTCCCTATCAAAAATTCGGTCAGCAAAGTGGCAGCGTGCTGCAGGTCTCACGCACACCGCTGAGCCCGGCCGAGCTGGCCGGCTTGAACCTGCCCGCCGCGCTGAGCCAAGGCCCGGGCAGCGAGCCGCTGTACCGCATCACCGTCAAGCTGGACCGGCAAACCGTGTCGGCTTACGGCCAGGCCCAGCCCTTGGCCGCCGGCATGCAGCTGGATGCCGATGTGATGCTGGAACGGCGCCGCCTGATCGAGTGGATTTTTGAGCCCATCTTGAGCCTTGCCCAACGTGTCTGAAGCATCCTCGTCCTCACATCGCCTTCTTGAACGCCTGAGCCTGGGCTGGCGCGGCCGCGGCCAGATGCCAGTCATTCTGCAGACCGAGGGCGCCGAATGCGGCCTGGCCTGCCTGGCCATGATTGCCAGCGCGCAAGGCCGGCATTGCGATTTGCGCCAGCTGCGCACGCAGTTCTCGCTCTCGCTCAAGGGCGCCACCATGGCCGACTTGGTGCGCATGGCCACGCAACTGGGCCTGACCAGCCGAGCCCTGCGCGCCGAACCGGCTCATTTGGCCCAGCTGCATCTGCCCTGCATCCTGCACTGGGACTTCAATCACTTCGTGGTGCTGGAGCGGGTGCAGGGCGACGAGGCCCACATCATCGACCCGGCCCATGGCCGCCGCAGGCTCAAGCTGGCGGACTTGTCCAAGCACTTCACCGGCATCGCGCTGGAGCTGCGAGCGGGCGCTGACTTCGCCCCACAGCCCCGACCGGCGCCACTGCGCTGGCGGCAGTTGCTGGGGCGGATCACCGGGCTGAGGCGCTCACTGGCGCTGGTTTTGGGCCTGGCGCTGACGCTGGAGCTGCTGGCCCTGCTGTCGCCCTTCTTGCTGCAGTGGGTGGTGGACGGGGTGTTGGTCAGCGCCGACCGCGACCTGCTGGTCACCCTGGGCCTGGGCTTTGGCCTGCTGGTGCTCTTGCAGGTGGGCGTGGGGGCGCTGCGCTCCTGGGCGGTGCTGTATCTCTCGGCCACGCTGAATGTGCAGTGGCTGAGCCAGGTGTTTGCGCATCTGATGCGGCTGCCGTTGGACTGGTTTGAAAAGCGCCAGATCGGCGATATCTGGTCGCGCTTCGGCAGCGTGCAGACGATTCAACGCGCCTTCTCCACCCAGTTCGCCGAAGCGCTGCTGGACGGTGCCATGGTGCTGCTGACGCTGGCCATGATGTGGGTTTACAGCCCGCGCCTGAGCGCGGTGGCAATGCTGGCCGTGGCGGCTTATGCCGGGCTGCGCTGGGCCTTCTTCAGGCCGCTGCGCGAGGCCTCGGAAGAAGCCTTGGTTCACGAAGCGCGCCAGAACGGCCACTTTCTTGAATCGCTGCGCGGCGCCCAGGCCATCAAGCTCTTCAACGCCCAGGCCGAGCGTAGCGCCAGCTATGCCAATCTGGTGGTGGAGCAGATGAACGCGGGCATCCACATCCGCCGACTCGACCTCTGGATGGGCGTGGGCAACAAGCTCTTGTTCGGGCTGGAGCGGGTGGCCATCGTCTGGCTGGGCGCCCTGCTGGTGCTGGACCGCGAGTTGTCGGTGGGCATGTTGTTCGCCTTTCTGGCCTACAAAGAGCAATTCAGCCTGCGCCTGGCCGGCTTGATCGACAAAACGGTGGAGCTGCGCATGCTGCGCCTGCAAGGCGAGCGCCTGGCCGACATCGTGCTGACGCCGCCCGAAGCTGCGCAACAAGCCCTGGTGGCCGCGCCGCCCGACAGCGCCGCGCTGGAGTTGCGCGACGTCAGCTTCCGCTACGCCGACGGCGAACCGCTGGTGCTGGCGCATTGCTCGCTGCGCATCGAGCCGGGCGAGTCGGTCGCCATCATCGGCCCCTCGGGTTGCGGCAAGACCAGCTTGCTCAAGCTGATGCTGGGCATCCACGCACCGCAGTCGGGCGCCATCCTGCTGGGTGAGCAGGCGCTGGAAAAGATTGGTACGGCGGCCTGGCGCCAACGCATCGGCACGGTGATGCAGGACGACCAGCTCTTTGCCGGCAGCATTGCCGACAACATCAGCTTTTTCGACCCCGATGCCGACGCCGAATGGGTGCAGCAATGCGCCCGCCTGGCCTGCGTGTTTGAGGACATCGTCGCCATGCCCATGGGCTTTCAGAGCCTGATTGGCGATATGGGCCACAGCCTCTCCGGCGGCCAGCGCCAGCGCGTGCTGCTGGCCCGGGCCTTGTACAAAAAGCCGCAATTCCTGTTCCTGGACGAAGCCACCAGCGCCCTGGATGTGGACAAGGAACGCCAGGTCAACGCCTCACTGCGCCAGCTGCCGCTGACCAAAATCGTCATTGCCCACCGGCCCGAGACCATCGCCGCCGCCCAGCGTGTCATCGCCCTGCAGGGCGGGCGCATCGCCCAGGATTTACGCAGCGTGCAGGCCTGAGGCCAAGCTAGCGCGAGAACCTTCTCGCCCCCGCCACGCAAAGAATCACCCCCAGCGTCACGCCCAGCATGCCGGGGCTGACCTGCTCATGCAGCAAAGTGGCGGCCAAAGCCAAACCGAAGAAGGGTTGCAAGAGCTGCAACTGGCCCACGGCCGCAATGCCGCCCTGGGCCAAGCCGCGGTACCAGAAGACAAAGCCGATCAGCATGCTGAACACCGAGACATAGCCCAGGCTGAACCAGGCCGGCATTGAGATGCCGCTGAACTGCGCTGGCTGGGTTTGCCAAGCCAGCACCGCCATGAAGGGCCAGGCCAGCAGCAAGGCCCAGCTGATCACTTGCCAGCCGCCCAGCGTGCGCGAGAGCTTGGCGCCTTCGGCATAGCCCAGGCCGCACACCACAATGGCCAGCAACATCAACAAGTCGCCCACGGGCGCCGCGCTGAGGCCTTGGGAAAAGGCAAAGCCCACCACCAAAGCGCTGCCCAGAACCGAGAAAACCCAGAACACCGGCCGGGGCCGCTCGCCGCCACGCAGCACCGCGAAGGCGGCGGTGGCCAGTGGCAGCAAGCCGAGGAAGACGATGGAATGGGCGGAGCTGAGGTGTTGCAAGGCCAGCGCCGTCAAGATCGGGAAGCCCAAGACCACGCCGAACGCCACCAGCGCCAGCGAGCCCAATTGCTGACGCGCCGGGCGCGGTGCCCTGAACAGCAACAAAAGGCCCAAGGCCAAGAAGGCAGCAATGCTGGCCCGTGCCGCCGTCAGAAAGAGCGGCGTGAATTCCTGCACCGCCACCCGGGTGGCCGGCAAGGAGGCGCTGAAGATCAGCACCCCGATAAAGCCGTTGACCCAGCCGCGCAGGCTCACATGGGGCCCGCCCTCACGTTCACCCTCGTGTTCGCCATCAAGGCGCGGGGCCAAGGCGTTCTGCCCATTTTGTTCTTGCTGCTTCACCGCACGCGCTCCCTTGGCGCCATATCACCCGAGCCCGCTTGCGCAGAGCTTTCCTGGTGCATGGCCTGGCGTCCACCTCGGGTTTGAGGGGTTTGCCTGCGGCCATGCTAGGCAAGAGAATGATGACATTCAATTAATTGTCATGGATACATTGCCCATGGTGCGCGCCCGGTACAAACAAGTGGTCGACCGCTTTGCGGCCGAGATTCAGGCCGGCCGCTTGGCCCCCGGCACCCGCCTGCCCACCCACCGCGATTTGGCGCGCAAGGAAGGCATGGCCCTGGTCACCGCCAGCCGTGTGTATGCGGAGTTAGAGGCCATGGGCTTGGTCAGCGGCGAAACCGGCCGTGGCACTTTTGTGCGCGAGGCCAAGCTGCCGCAAGCGCATGGGTTGGACCAGCAGGCCACACCCGACGGCATGCTCGATCTGAACTTCAACTACCCCGCCATGCCGGGCCAGGCGGAACTGCTGCGCAGCGCGCTGCGCCTGCTGGCCACGGCGGGCAATCTGGAGGCGCTGCTGCGTTACTCGCCGCATGGCGGCCGCGCGCATGAACGGGCGGCGGTGGCGCGACATCTGCAGCAACGCGGCTTAGGTGTGAATGGCCAACAAGTCGCCCTGGTCACTGGCGCGCAGCATGGCTTGGCCACCACGGTGATGGCCTTGCTGCAGCCGGGCGATCTGGTGGCAATTGACGCGCTGAGCTATCCCGGCTTCAAGCTGCTGGCCGAGACGCATCGTCTGGAGCTAGCCCCCCTGCCGGCCGCCGGCCAAGGCCCTGACCCCGAAGCTCTGCGCGCCTTGTGCCAACGCCGCCGCGTGCGTGCCATCTACACCATGCCCACCCTGCACAACCCCATGGGCTGGGTGATGAGCAGCGCGCACCGGCAGGCCCTCGTCGAGGTGGCGCGGCAGCATGGCCTGCTGATCATCGAGGACGCGGCCTATGCCTTTCTTGAACGCCATGCCCCGCCACCGCTGGCGACGCTGGCGCCCGAGCTGACGGTCTATGTCAGCGGACTGTCCAAGAACGTGGCGGCCGGGCTGCGGGTCGGCTTTGTGGTGGCACCGGCGCCGTGGCTGGTGCAGATCGAACGCGCCATCCGCGCCACCACCTGGAACGCCCCGGGCTTGATGACGGCGATTGCTTGCGGCTGGCTGGAGGACGGCACGGTGGCCAGCTTGGAGGAGCAAAAGCGCCAAGACGCCCAGGCCCGGCAAAGCCTGGTCAGCGAAGTGCTGGGCGACCTGAGCTGCATCCGCCACCCCGCGTCCTACTTCGCCTGGCTACCGCTACGCGAAGAGCAGCGTGCCGACCGGGTCGCGATGGCGCTTTTGTCCCAAGGCATCTCGGTCGCAACAGCCCAGCCCTTCTCGACCGGCCCCGCCCCGCAAGCGCTGCGCTTGGCACTCGGCTCGGTGCCGCTGGAGGTGCTGCGGGACGCGCTGGAGCGGGTCAAGAAAACCATCGAAGCCCATGCCTATTGATGCCAGAACTTGCACCGAAACGGGGTGAATAGGCCCAAAGCACAGAAAGAACAAAGCCACAAAGGCAGCTCGGGGCGAAGCGACCTAGACCTATGAAATACTGCCCAGCACCCTCTTAGCTCGAACCACGATGCAAGCGCCAGAAACCACTGACTTGGAACACGCTGCACACAAGCTTCCAACGCTGCGTCTGCGCCTGGCAACGCAGATTCTGGGCTTGCTTTTTGTGGCGGTTGCGTCCTTTGGCTTGCTGTTCTATTTCCTGCAGGCGCGGCCATTGCTGATCAGTTTGGCGGCAGCCGATGCCGAGCGCGCGTCCAGCCAGGTGGAGGCCCGCATCAACGAAGCCACCGCGAGCTTGAACAAACTGGCGGTGATTGCTGGCGGCTGGGGGCGTAGCGGCTTGCTCGACATCGACAAGCCCCTGGCTTTTGACCAACTCTTGAAGCAGTTGCTGCTGGAGCACCCACTGGTTGATACCGTTCACCTGGCCACGGCACAGGGCCAAGAGTTGAGCCTGCACCAATTGGAAGAGGATGGCGGCTGGCTCAATCACATCGTTCAGGCAGATGGAGAACACAAGCACCGCTGGGTGACGCACGACCCCAGTTTGAAGCGCGCAGAAGAACGGATTGATGAGCAGGCCTACCAAACCGAGGAGCAGCCTTGGTTCAAGGCCGCGTTGAGCGCGCAAGACAATAATCAATTGGTCTGGACCGCGCCCCACCTCAATCGCGTCAGTGGTGACACGGTGGTCTCTGCGGCGATGCGCTGGCTCGATCCCAAGGGCCGCTTGATGATCCTGGCCTTTGACCTGTCTTTGCAGGACTTTTCCGACTTCACCAGCAAGCTCAGCATCGGCAAGTCCGGGCGAGCCGCCGTGCTGATGGCCGATGGCCGCGTGATTGGCGTGCCTCTGCACCCCAGCACGGCCACGCCAGAGGCGGTCAAAAAGCTGGTGCTCGTGCCCATCGATCAAACTCCCTTCAACGTTTTGCGTGCAGCCTACGCGACCTGGCAGCAAGGCGGCATGAAGGACATCGGCCTGCTGCGCTTTGCCGTGCCGGCGGAAAACAACGCCGTCTGGTTTGCCCGAGTGCAGCGGCCCAGCAAACCCGGCATGTTTGAATACATCGTTATGACCGTGGTGCCAGAGTCTGACTTTGTCAGCATCGGCAGCGCCTTCATCTTGCAAGCCTTGCTGATGTTGGCGGCGCTCAGCGTGCTGGGCTATTTGATGGCCCGGCGCATAGCCATGAAGCTGAGCCGCTCAATGGCAGCCCTGGCCAAGGAATCACGCCGCATCGGCCGCATGGATCTCAATGAGCCGGTGCGCATCGACGCGCGCTTTGCCGAACTGCAAAGCCTGGTCGACGCGCAAGAAGCCATGCGCCAGCGGCTCTTGCAGTCCACCACCGAGTTGGCGGAGATGAATCACTCCTTGGAAGCCAAGGTGGCGCAGCGCACCGCGCAGCTGGCCGAGAACGAGGCCCGGCTCTTGGCTATTCTGCAAGACAGCCCGATTGGCGTGGGCATTGTGGGCAAGGACGGCGTGGTGCACTTTTGCAATCGCCAGCTGGCTCGCCTCTTGGGCCTGAGCGAAGACGAGGTCAAGCAACACAACTTCGCCGAGTTCTGGACCGAGCCCGGCGCTCGCGAGCACTTTTTGAGCACCCTGAGCACGGGCGTAGATGTGCTGGACCAGGAAGTGCAGTTTCAGCGGCCCGACGGCCAGCCCTTCTGGGTCTTGTTGAATTCACTCAATCTGGACTATCAGGACCAGCCCTGCCATATCTCTTGGTTCTATGACAGCACCGAGCGCCACGCCGCCATGCTGGCGCTGAAGCAGGCCCACGATTTGGCGGAAGAGGCGGCCAAGATGAAAGCCGACTTCCTGGCCAATATGAGCCACGAAATCCGCACGCCGATGAACGCCATCATCGGCATGTCGCATCTGGCGATGAAGACGGGGCTCAACCCGCGGCAGATGGACTATGTCAGCAAGATCCAGCAGGCGGGTCGCCACTTGCTGGGCATCATCAACGACATCCTCGACTTCTCCAAGATCGAGGCCGGCAAACTCAGCCTGGAAGAACTCGACTTCGAGCTGGACAAGGTGCTGGACAACCTCGCCAACTTGGTCGGCGAGAAGGCCTCCAACAAAGGCCTGGAACTGCTCTTCGATGTGGCCAAGGATGTGCCCGCCATGTTGCGCGGCGACCCCTTGCGGCTCGGCCAGGTGCTGGTCAACTTCGCCAATAACGCGATCAAGTTCACCGAGGTGGGCGAGGTCAGCATCGTCGTTCGGGTCGAGCAAGACTTGGGCGATCGCCTGCGGCTGCGCTTCACCGTCAAGGACACCGGCATCGGCCTGGACGAGGCCCAACAAGCCCTGCTCTTCCAAGCCTTTCAGCAGGCCGACAGCTCCACCACTCGCAAATACGGCGGCACGGGATTGGGCTTGGCCATCTGCAAGCAAATTGCCGAGCTGATGGGCGGCCAGACCGGCGTGAGCAGCCAACTCGGCGTCGGCAGCAATTTCTGGTTCACCGCTGAGTTCAAGAAGAGCCAAGCCCTGCCGCCCAGCTATATGCCTCAACCCGATCTGCGCGACCGCCGGGTGCTGGTGGTGGATGACAACGCCCATGCCCGCAGCGTGCTGCACGATTTGCTGGAGTCCATGACTTTCCGGGTCGCGCAGGCCGCCAGCGGCCCCGAGGCGCTTGAGGAAATCGACAAAGCCCGAGAAGGCGGTGAGCCTTTCGAGCTGGTGCTGCTGGACTGGCAGATGCCCGGCATGGACGGCATCGAGGCCGCCCGCCGCATTCAAGTCGAGCAAAAAGATGCCGCGCCCAAGCTGGTGATGGTGACGGCCTATGGGCGCGAGGAGGTAGTCAGCCAGGCGCGCACCACCGGGATTGAGGATGTGTTGATCAAGCCGGTCAGCGCCTCCATGCTCTTTGACACCGCGATTCGGCTGCTGAGCGACGCGCTGCCCGACGGCGGCAAGCCAAACACAGCCAACCCCGATGCTTTGCTGGATCAGCTAGCGAGCCGGCGCGGCGCCCGTATCTTGGTGGTGGAAGACAACGAGCTCAATCAGCAGGTGATTTCCGATCTGCTCACCGACGCGGGCTTTGTGGTCGAAGTGGCCGAGCATGGCGCCATCGCCTTGGACATGCTGGCCAAGAAGCCCTACGCCCTGGTCTTGATGGACATGCAAATGCCCGTGATGGACGGCTTGACCGCCACCCGCTTGCTGCGCGAGCGCCCTGCCCTGGCCGACATGCCCGTACTGGCCATGACCGCCAATGCCATGCAAGCCGACCGCGAGCGCTGCTTGCAGGCCGGCATGAACGATCACCTGAGCAAGCCGATTGAGCCGGACGCGCTGTGGGCGGCCTTGCTGCACTGGATACCAGCCCAGGTGGCGGCAGCGACGAACTCGGTTGGCGCGGCGCCGGCAGCCAATTCAAGCCAGCCGCTGGCGGGTTCAGCCTCAGCCTCGTCGGCGATCACCTTGCCGGAGATTGCGGGCCTGGATGTGCAATCCGGCCTGCGCCGCGTGCTGGGCAAGCCCGAGCGCTATCTCGCCACGCTGAAACGCTATCTGAACAACCAGGCCACGGCCGCCGCGCAAATCCAGGCGGCGCTGCTGCAGGCCGACTTCCCAACGGCCGAGCGCCTGGCCCACACCAGCAAGGGTCTGGCGGGCAATATCGGCGCCGATGCGGTGCAGGCCACGGCCGCCACGCTGGAACAGGCCTTGGCCAAGCGGGCGCCTGAAGCCATCTGGCGCCCCTTGCTGGTCGACTTTGAAGCGAGCTTGGCGATCCTGATGGCCGCCTTGCACGAAGGCTTGGATGAGGACTCAGAAGCGGCAAATCCCGCCGCCGACATCCAGTGGGGCAGCGATGAAAGCCAGCAACTGGTCCAGCGCCTGGCCCAACTGCTGGCCGACGATGACGCCGAGGCCGGCCAGCTGTTTGCCGAGCAAAAAGCCAGCCTGCAAGCCCTGCTGGGGCACGGTTACCGGGAGCTGGAGAACGCCATTGGCAGCTATGACTTTGAAGAGGCCTTGGCAGCGCTGAAGGCTGCGGCTGAACAAGCCGGTCATCCCCTGGATTGAATGGAGAAAAAGCAGATGGACAACTTGCAAGCCGAGCACAAGGCCACCGTCCTGGTAGTCGATGACACGCCCGACAACCTCAGCTTGATGAGTGAGCTGCTGAAAGACCTCTACAAGGTCAAGGTCGCCAATAGCGGCGAGAAGGCGCTGAAGATCGCCGCCAGCGCCAGCCCGCCCGACCTGATCTTGCTGGACATCATGATGCCGGGGCTGGACGGCTACGAGGTCTGCACCCAGCTCAAGGCGGCGCCACAGACGCGCCATATCCCGGTGATCTTCCTGACGGCCAAGAACGAGATCGAGGACGAGAAGCGCGGCCTCGATCTGGGCGCGGTGGACTACATCACCAAACCGATTAGCCCGCCCATCGTGCTGGCTCGCGTGCACACCCAGCTCGCGCTGAAAGCCAGCGCCGACTTTCTGCGCGACCAGAATGCCTATCTGGAAAGCGAGGTGCAACGGCGCACCCGCGAGGTGGCCGCGATCCAAGACGTCACCATCATGGCCATGGCCTCGCTGGCCGAGACCCGCGACAACGAAACCGGCAACCACATCCGCCGCACCCAGCACTACATCAAGGCACTGGCCCTGCAGCTGCAAAAAGACTCGCCCTATGCGGCGCAGCTGGACGATCACACCATTGACATGCTGTTCAAGTCCGCCCCGCTGCATGACATCGGCAAGGTCGGCATCCCCGATCGCATCCTGCTCAAGCCCGGCCGCTACGAACCGCATGAGTTCGAGATCATGAAGTCCCACCCCCGGCTGGGCCGCGACGCCATCATCCGCGCCGAACAAGAGCTGGGCATGAGCGTGCCCTTTTTGGCCCATGCCAAAGACATCGCCTACGCCCACCAAGAGAAATGGGACGGCAGCGGCTACCCCGAAGGCCTGAGCGGCGAGGCCATTCCGCTCTCGGCCCGCCTGATGGCGCTGGCCGATGTGTATGACGCCTTGATCAGCCGCCGGGTCTACAAGGCGCCGATGACGCACGAGAAAGCGGCGGCCATCATCCGCGAAGGCCGCGGCACGCATTTCGACCCGCTGCTGGTGGATGCCTTCGAGGCCATCGAGTCCACCTTCGTCGCCATTGCCGCCCGTTATCAAGACAGTGATGACGATATGGCCGAGAAGGCGCGGCAGATCGAAATTGCCAGCGCCACCACCCCAGCCGGCACGTCGAGGGCTTGAACGGACACGGGCCAAGCATGCGCTCGCTGCCTGCGCGGCCAGGCACGGCCAGCCCGCTGATCAGCAATCGCGAGGCGGCTATCGCCGCCATCAGCACAGTCAAATGGACGCAGCGCTTCTCGGCCATTAGCATTTAGCTATTCATAGATCAAATGCAATAGCGTCAGGAGTTTTCACCATGGCCAAAACCGCGACCTTTGGTGTGCTGCACCTCGGCACCTCTTTCGGCGTCACTTTCGCTCTGACGGGCAATGTGGCGGTGGCTGGAGCGGTGACTTTTATCGAGCCCTTGGTGAACACCGTGATGCACCACTTTTTCGACAAGTACTGGGAGCACCCTCGCCTGCGCGCCCTGCGCCTGGCCATGAGCCGCCGCAGCCCAGCGGCGCCGGCGGCACCAGCAGCGCCGATCAGCGCTTGATTTTGGTATTGGCGTTTGGGCTGTCGGGCAGCGGCAAGGTGGCGGGTGCCGTTTGCTGCTCCATCCAGCCCAGCCAGCGCATCGCTTGTTCGCGGTTTTCACCGCACATCAATTCCTCCGGCTGCAAAGAGCCGCAGACGGCGGGCCGCTCGGGCTGACCGAAGATCTTGCAGCGGTCTTGTTCGTCCAGCTGAATGCAGCGCACGCCGGCGGGTTTGGACACCCCAGCTATCACCGGCATGCCCGGGATGGGGGAGCTGATCGACGGGGCGATGCAGCAAGCGGCGCAGTGTTCTCGACATTTCATGGCGATATTGTCGACGCAAGCCCGAAATGCCCGTGCGGCCCGGCCTGCAGACGGTGACTTATCCACACCCTCCCCGTAAAATTCGGGGTTTGCCCGCGCAGCATTTCTTGCGCCGCTGATTCGGCCTGGTATCTGGCAAAACGCCATCCGCCACCGAGCACATCACTGGGATCATCGCATCTGGGCCTCAACCGAAGCTGCACACACCACTCCCATGCTTTACCCCAAGGAATTCGACGTCATCGTCGTCGGCGGCGGACATGCCGGCACCGAGGCTGCCCTGGCTGCCGCCCGCATGGGCTGCGCCACGCTGCTGTTGACCCACAACATCGAGACCCTGGGGCAGATGAGCTGCAACCCCTCGATCGGTGGCATCGGCAAGGGCCATCTGGTCAAAGAGGTGGACGCCCTGGGCGGCGCGATGGCGGCGGCCACCGACGAGAGCGGCATCCAGTTCCGCATCCTCAACGGCTCCAAGGGTCCGGCCGTGCGCGCCACCCGCGCCCAAGCCGACCGCGTCTTGTACAAGGCCGCCATCCGCCACCGCCTGGAGAACCAGCCCAATCTCTGGCTGTTCCAGCAAGCGGTGGACGATTTGATGGTGGAGTCGGACGGCGTGAGCGAACGCGTCGTTGGCGCCGTTACGCAAATGGGTTTGCAGTTCCGTGCCCGCACGGTGGTGCTGACCGCCGGCACTTTTCTCGACGGCCGCATCCACGTTGGCCTGGAAAACTACCAAGCCGGCCGCGCCGGTGATCCGCCAGCCATCAGCCTCTCGGCACGGCTGAAGGAATTGAAGCTGCCGCAAGGCCGCCTGAAGACCGGCACACCGCCGCGCATCGACGGCCGCAGCATCGACTTCTCTAAGTGCGAAGAGCAAGGCGGCGACCTGAACCCGCTGCCGGTGTTCAGCTTCATGGGCTCGGCCGATCAGCATCCGCGCCAAGTGCCTTGCTGGATCACCCATACCTCGGCCCGCACCCACGAAATCATCCGCTCTGGCTTTGACCGCAGCCCCATGTTCACCGGCGTCATCGAAGGCGTGGGCCCGCGCTACTGCCCCAGCATCGAAGACAAGGTGAACCGCTTTGCCGACAAGGACAGCCACCAGATTTTTCTGGAGCCCGAGGGCCTGACCACCCACGAGTACTACCCCAACGGCATTTCCACCTCCCTGCCCTTTGACATTCAGCTGGCCGCCGTGCGTTCCATCCCCGGCCTGGAGAACGCCCACATCCTGCGCCCCGGCTATGCCATCGAGTACGACTACTTCGACCCGCGTGAGCTGAAGTCGTCCTTTGAAACCCGCGCCATCCGCGGCCTGTTCTTCGCCGGGCAAATCAATGGCACGACCGGCTACGAAGAAGCCGCCGCCCAAGGCCTGTTCGCCGGCCTCAACGCAGCCCTGCAAGTGCAAGGTCGCGACAGCTGGTTGCCCGGCCGCGACCAAGCCTATCTGGGCGTGTTGGTGGACGACCTGATCACCAAGGGCGTGACCGAACCCTATCGCATGTTCACCAGCCGGGCCGAGTTCCGCCTGCAGCTGCGCGAAGACAACGCCGATATGCGCCTGACCGAAATGGGCCGCGAACTGGGCTTGGTGGACGATGCCCGCTGGACGTCCTTCAACCGCAAGCGCGACGCTGTTTCACGTGAAACAGAGAAGCTGAAGTCCACCTGGGTGCACCCCAGCATCCTGCCCGCCGCCGATGCGGAGCGCTTGGTCGGCAAAGCGTTGGAGCGCGAATACAACCTGATCGATCTGCTGCGCCGTCCCGGCGTGGTCTACGACACGGTGGCTGAAGTGGCCGCAATTGCCCGCCCGGAGTCTGCTGTTTCACGTGAAACACTGAACGCCGATTTGGGCAAGACCATGGCCGACGCGGTGATCGAGCAGATCGAAACCACCGTCAAATACGCCGGCTACATCAACAAGCAGACCGAAGACGTGGCCCGCGCCTCGCACTACGAGAACCTGCGCCTGCCGCCTGAGCTGGACTATTCCCAGGTCACCGCCCTCTCCTTCGAGGCGCGCCAGAAGCTGGGCAAGCATCAGCCCGAGACCTTGGGTCAGGCCTCGCGCATCTCCGGCGTCACGCCGGCCACCATTTCCCTGCTGCTGGTCTATCTGAAGAAAAAGCGCTTTGCGGGCTTTACCGAAACAGCCGCCTGACATCCTTATGACGACATCCAATCCCCTGCGCGCCCCGCTGGCCGCCGCCGCCGAAACGCTGAAACTCAATCTCAGCGAGTCTCAGCTCGACCAGCTCCTGGCCTATTTGGACATGATTGCCAAGTGGAACAAGGTCTACAACCTGACCGCCGTGCGCGACCCCCAGGCCATGCTGACCCAGCATCTGGTGGATAGCCTGAGCCTCTTACCGGCCCTGCGCCGGTATTCCAATGATTCGGCGCTGCGCCGCGATGCCGCCGGCCAGCCTTTGCGCCTGATGGATGTGGGCAGCGGCGGTGGCTTACCCGGCGTGGTAGTTGCGATTTGCGAGCCCAGCATCGACGTGACGTGTGTGGATGCCGTGGCCAAGAAGGCCAGCTTCATCAAGCAAGTGGCCGCCGAGCTGCGCCTGCCCAATCTGCATGGCGAGCATTCCCGCGTGGAGCAATTGAAGGCACCGGCCTTTGACCTGATCACCTCCCGCGCCTTTGCTTCGCTCTTGGACTTCACCACCCTCACCCGCCAACACCTCAAGCCCGATGCCATCTGGCTGGCGATGAAGGGCCAGCACCCGACCGAGGAACTGGCCGAACTGAGTGCCGACCTGGATGTGTTTCACGTGGAACAACTGCAGGTCCCAGGCCTGGACGCCCAGCGCTGCCTGATCTGGATTCGCCCCAAAGCCTGACTTTTCGATGTGCAAGAGGCCGGCGAAGCAGCCAAGCCTTTAGCAATCGATCAAACAGCCGCTAATATTCCGCACCACCCAAAAATAGAATCCATGGCCAAAATTTTCTGCGTTGCCAATCAAAAAGGCGGAGTCGGCAAGACCACCACGACCGTGAATCTGGCCGCCGGCTTGGCCAAGGTCGGCCAACGCGTCTTGGTGGTCGACCTGGACCCGCAGGGCAATGCCACCATGGGTTCGGGCATCGACAAGCGCGCCATGGAACTGAGCGTCTACGACGTGCTGCTGGAATCCTCCACCGTGGCCGAGGCCAAGCAAGTCAGCGAAAAAGCCGGCTACCACGTGCTAGGCGCCAACCGTGAGCTGGCCGGTGCCGAGGTGGAGTTGGTGACGCTGGAGCGCCGCGAGCGCCGCCTGAAAGCCGCGCTGGCCGCCGCCGACCAGGACTACGACTTCATCCTGATCGACTGCCCGCCCTCGCTGTCCATGCTCACCCTCAACGGCCTGTGCTGCGCCAACGGCGTGATCGTGCCCATGCAGTGCGAGTACTTTGCTCTGGAAGGCTTGTCCGACTTGGTCAACACCATCAAGCAGGTGCATGCCAACCTGAACGCCGACCTGCAAATCATCGGCCTGTTGCGCGTCATGTTTGACCCCCGCATCACCTTGCAGAACCAGGTCAGCGACCAGCTCAAGGGCCACTTCGGCGACAAGGTGTTCGACACCGTGATCCCGCGCAATGTGCGTCTGGCCGAGGCGCCCAGCTACGGCCTGCCCGGCGTGGTGTTCGACCCCAGCTCCAAGGGTGCGCAAGCCTTTGTCGAGTTCGCGCGCGAGATGGTGCGCCGCATCGAGACCATGTGAATGGTGGACCAGGCCCTCGCCCACCGCGCCGAAGCCGCTGGCCTGAACGCCAGCGCGCCCCCGCAACAAGGTGAGGTCGAAGGCTGGCTGATCCGCCTCTCCCCCGGCAAGGCCAAGCGCTCCCGCTGCATCAATGCCCTGGCCGCCGGCCAGTTGCCGCTGGACGATTTGCTGGCCCGCTGCCAAAGCAGCTTTGATAAAGCCGGCCTGCCCCTGATCGTGCGCCTCACCCCATTCAGCCAACCGGCCGATTTGGACGCACAACTGGCCGCCAAAGGCTGGCCCGCTTTTGACGCGGCCGATGTGATGGTGTTGGCCGATCTGCAGGCCTTTGCCAGCCCGCCGGCCCTGCCCCAGGGTCAGGTCTTGCTCGCCGTTGAGAACAGCCGCTATGCCGAGATCGTCGGCGCCCTGCGCGGCTCCTCAGTGCGCGCCATTGCCGCCCATGCCGAACGCATGGCGGCCTCCAGCGTGCCCTATCAAGGCTTTGTGCTGCAAAGTGCAGCCGGCCAATTGCTGGCCTGCGGCCAACTGGCGCAGGAAGGGCAAATAACGGGGATTTACGACGTTTTCACGCCAGAGGAATACCGTGGCAAGGGTCATGGCCAAACGCTCTGCGCTGCCCTGCTGGCGCAAGCCCAAAGCCAGGGTGCGCGGGAAGCCTATCTGCAAGTCGGCTCAGACAACCCGGTGGCCCAGCGCCTCTACGCCGGACTCGGTTTTGAGTTCGCTTACCGCTACCACTACCGCAGCCCGCATGGCGTGGTCGACTGAGCCGGCAAGCTCAGCAGCTCACCCCTTCAAGCGCGCGGCGCCCAGCACTTCAGCAAGGTATGGCGGGTGAAGCCCGGCACAAAATCATGCAGATGAGCGATGCAGGCATAGCCCCTGCGCTCGTACAGCTCGGCCACATCGTCCAGCAGAGTTTCGATCAGCGCGTCGACACAGCCCCGCTTCAAGGCCTGAGCCTCGATCTGGCGCAATAGCTCGCTGCCCAGGCCCTGGCCGCGCGAATCGGGGCGCACCCACAGATAGCTCACATAAAGGCGCTGAAATTCGGTGCGGCCGTAGGCACCGGCCAGCAAGACGCCACCCTCGTAAAGGGCGCAGGCGATGTCTTGCTCATCGCTGCCCTGGGCTTGCTGGCGGCCATGCAGGATCACGGCGTCGCGGATGGCCGCCCGATCCGCGTCGGGCACCGCTGCGTCACGCAGCCAGGCCCGCTCGCTCATCATCATCAAAGACCCAGGCCTTCGTCCAAGCCCAGGTGCACATTCATGGCCTGCACGGCAGCGCCGCTGGCGCCCTTGCCCAGATTGTCCAGGCGAGCCATCACCAGGATTTGCGTGTCGCTGCCGAACACGCACAGATCAACCCGGTTGGTGTCATTGCAGGCCTGCACATCGAAGAAACCTTCGGCCAGGGTGTCTGCATCGCGCAGCGGCAGCACGCGGATGAAACGCTCGCCTTCGTAATGTGCGGCCAAGGCCTCGCGCACCTGCTCGTGCGTGGTGCCAGCACGCAGCTGGCTCAAATGCAGGGGCACGGTCACGGCTAGGCCCTTGTAGAAGTTGCCGACGATGGGCATGAACACCGGCGCCGTGCGCAGGCCCGTGTGCGCCATCATCTCGGGCAAATGCTTGTGCGCCAGGCCCAGGGCGTAGGGGCGCGGCGACTGCAGCTTGGCATTGCCGCCTGCCTCGTACTCGGCAATCATGGACTTGCCGCCGCCCGAGTAGCCGGTGATGGAGGTGGCCGACACCAGAGCGTCAGCGCTCAGCAAACCAGCATCCACCAGCGGGCGCAAGGCCAAGATGAAGGCGCTGGCATGGCAGCCAGGGTTGGCAATGCGCTTGGCCTGGCGAATCTTGTCGCGCTGACCGGCCGCCAACTCGGGCAGACCAAAAGCCCAGCCCGCCACCGTGCGATGCGCGGTGCTGGCGTCAATCAAGCAGGTGTTGGGGTTGGTGATCATGGCGGCGGCTTCACGTGAAGCCGCGTCGGGCAGGCACAGGAACGACACATCCGAAGCGTTCAAGAGGCGCGCGCGCTCGGCCGCGTCCTTGCGCTTGTCCGCGTCAATGCGCAGCACTTCCACATCGCTGCGGGCCGCCAAATACTCGTTGATACGCAGGCCCGTCGTGCCCTCTTGCCCGTCCACAAACACCTTGAAAGTCATTGCTACTTCTCCCGCACAATCGGCGCCAATTGAATCCAACCCGAAGCATAAAGCCTAGCCATGAAACCCACGCCTGTTTACCTCCTTCCCGGCTGGCTCAACTCCGACCCCGCGCACTGGCAAAGCCGCTGGGAACGCGAGCTTGAAGGGCACATCCGCGTCGAGCAAAGCGACTGGGACTGGCCGCGCCGCGGCGACTGGATGGCGCGCCTGGACGAAGTGCTGCTGAACGACGCCCGCCTGCAGCAAACCCCAGCCGTGCTGGTGGCGCACAGCTTGGGTTGCCAGTTAGTGGCCAGCTGGGCCGAGCATTCGCAACACCGCGCCCTGGTGGGCGCCGCCCTGCTGGTGGCGCCGCCCGACACCGAGCGCGCCGACATGCCGCCGCAGCTGCACAACTGGCGCCCGATACGGCGCACGCGCCTGCCCTTCCCCAGCATTGCCGTGGTCAGCAGCGACGACCCTTTTTGCGCGCCAGAACGCGCCGCGCAGATGGCGGCCGACTGGGGTGCCGAACTGGTGCTGGCCGGCCCGCGCGGCCACCTCAACACCGCCTCGAACCTTGGCGACTGGCCCGAGGGTCAGGTCTTGCTGCAAGACCTGTTGGCGCGCCTGCGCAGCGAGTAAGAGACAATCCACCGCTATGGTCACAAAAAAACCCAAAGGCCTTGGCATGGGCCTGGAAGCCTTGCTCGGCCCCAAAGTCAGCGAAACACCCGCCACCACGCGTGATGGTGAACCCAGCACACTGAGGCTGGAACAAATGCAGGCCGGTAAATACCAGCCGCGCACTCGCATGGACGAAGGCTCGCTGTACGAGCTGGCCGAAAGCATCAAGGCGCAAGGCATCATGCAGCCGATCTTGGTGCGCCCGATCACGCCGGACGGTGCGATCCGCTTCGAGATCATCGCCGGTGAGCGCCGCTTCCGCGCCGCCAAGCTGGCCGGTCTGCGCGAAGTGCCGGTGCTGGTCAAAGCCGTGCCGGACGAAGCCGCGGCGGCCATGGCCTTGATCGAGAACATCCAGCGCGAAGACCTCAACCCGCTGGAAGAGGCGCAAGGCCTGAAGCGCCTGACCGAAGAGTTCGGGCTCACCCATGAACTCGCCGCCCAGGCCGTGGGCCGCTCGCGCAGCGCCGCCAGCAATCTCTTGCGTCTGCTGCAGTTGGTGGAGCCGGTGCAAAACATGTTGATGGCCGGCGACATCGACATGGGCCACGCCCGCGCCCTGCTGCCGCTGGACGGTGCGCACCAGATCACCTGTGCCACCGAAATCGCCGCCAAAAAACTCAGCGTGCGCGAAGCCGAAAAGCTGGTCTCGCGCCAAGGCGCCGGCCGCCAGACCCCGCTGCTGCGCGTCAAGAGCGACAAGAGCCGTGATGTTCTGCGCCTGGAAGAAGAGTTGTCGGACCTGCTCGCCGCAGTCGTTGAAGTGCGGGTGAAAAAGCGCACCAAGCGCGGCGAACAAGGGGAGCTATCGATTCAGTTCGCATCCCTGGACGAGCTGAACGGCCTGATCGACAAACTGCGCGGCACACAGCAAAACCGCTGAAGCATTTGCCCCGTCCTAACGCCAAAAAGCCGTGACACATTGCACGGCTTTTTCGTTTGTGAGGCGGGCCGTATCAGCAGGCCGTGCCGGTCTGATCAAGAATAAATTAAGTTCATTCAAAACCACAGCAAGCAAGCGGCTTTGCACAGGTGCACAATCAGTTCCAAGCGGGCAGCAAGCCCTGTCAACGGCAAGCGCTCTTGACCAGTTAAAGCATCAGGAAGACCCAGTTTTTCAGGCCTTTGTCAGCCGGTACAAAGTTCAAGCTTTCAACCAGGACGAAACAAAACTTACTGTTGCTCAGACACCTATTCAAGTGCCCGTCAGCGGCTTCGGATTCAGCTAAGCTGAAACCAGGAAAGCTCTGATGACGCCCTCTGCAATGAGCCAGAGGACGCCATCAGATCTTCCCAGACGATGCCAGATGCGTGCCCTGTATCTGTGTAGCGCCAGGGACCTTACAGGAGGTCAGCATGGACGTGATCAGCAGTTTTGCCGCGCGCTACGAGCGCACCCGGGTTGAGGAACTCTCGCTGGAAGACTACCTTGCCGAGTGCAAGCGCAGCCCTCTGGCCTACGCCACCGCCGCCGAGCGCATGCTGCAGGCCATCGGTGAGCCGCAGATGATAGACACGCGCAACGACACCCGACTGTCGCGCCTGTTCGCCAACAAGACCATCAAGATCTACCCCGCTTTCGCGGAGTTCTACGGCCTCGAAGAAGCCATCGAACAAGTGGTGAGCTACTTCCGCCATGCCGCCCAAGGCTTGGAAGAGAAGAAGCAAATCCTCTATTTGCTGGGCCCGGTGGGGGGCGGCAAAAGCTCCATCGCCGAACGGCTCAAGCAGCTGATGGAGCAGGTGCCCTTCTACGCCCTGGCCGGCTCGCCGGTGAACGAAAGCCCGCTGGGCCTGTTCGACCCGGCCGAGGACGGCCCCCTACTGGAGCAGGAATACGGCATCCCGCGCCGCTACCTGAACCGCATCCTCAGCCCCTGGGCGGTCAAGCGCCTGGAAGAGTTTGGTGGCGACATCCGCCGCTTCAAAGTGGTCAAGCGCTACCCCAGCGTGCTCAAGCAAGTGGGCGTGGCCAAGACCGAGCCGGGCGATGAGAACAACCAGGACATTTCTTCCCTGGTCGGCAAGGTGGATATCCGCAAGCTCGAGACCTTCTCGCAAGACGACCCCGATGCCTACAGCTATTCCGGCGGCCTGTGCCTGGCCAACCAAGGCTTGCTGGAGTTTGTGGAAATGTTCAAGGCGCCGATCAAGGTGCTGCACCCCTTGCTGACCGCCACGCAAGAAGGCAATTACAAGGGCACGGAGGGCTTTGGTGCGATCCCCTTCGACGGTATCGTGCTGGCCCACAGCAATGAGAGCGAGTGGAAGACCTTCCGCAATAACAAGAACAACGAAGCCTTCCTGGACCGCATCTACATCGTCAAGGTACCGTACTGCCTGCGCGTTAGCGAAGAGGTGAAGATCTACGAGAAGCTGATCCGCGGCAGCTCGCTGGCCGAGGCCAAATGCGCCCCGGGCACGCTCAAGATCATGAGCCAGTTCGCCATCCTGACCCGGCTGAAGGAGCCCGAAAACTCCTCGCTGTATTCCAAGATGCAGGTCTACGACGGCGAGAACCTCAAAGACACCGACCCGCGCGCCAAGAGCTATCAGGAATACCGTGACTACGCCGGTGTGGACGAGGGCATGAGCGGCATCTCGACCCGCTTCGCCTACAAGATTCTGTCCAAGGTTTTCAACTTCGACAGCGCCGAGGTGGCCGCCAATCCGGTGCACCTGATGTATGTGCTGGAGCAGCAGATTGAGCGCGAGCAGTTCCCCGCCGACATCGAGCAGAAGTACATCGGCTTCATCAAGGAATCGATCTCGCCGCGCTATGCCGAGTTCATCGGCAAGGAGATTCAGACCGCTTATCTGGAGAGTTACTCCGAGTACGGCCAGAACATCTTCGACCGTTACGTCACCTACGCAGACTACTGGATTCAGGACCAGGAATACCGCGACACCGACACCGGCGAGGTGTTCGACCGCGTGGCCCTGAATGCCGAGCTGGAGAAGATCGAAAAGCCCGCCGGCATCAGCAACCCAAAAGACTTCCGCAACGAGATCGTCAACTTCGTGCTGCGTGCGCGCGCCAACAACGCCGGCAAGAACCCGGCCTGGACCAGTTACGAGAAGCTGCGCACGGTGATCGAGAAGAAGATGTTCTCCAACACCGAGGAGTTGCTGCCGGTGATTAGCTTCAACGCCAAGGCCAGTGCGGACGAGGCCAAGAAGCACGAGGACTTCGTCAATCGCATGGTCGGCAAGGGCTACACGGCCAAACAGGTCAGGCTCTTATGCGAGTGGTATCTGCGCGTACGCAAGAGCTCCTGAACGGCACCCATAAAAGTCAGAGCGTGACCAAAGCAGGGACACCTCATGCTGCAGCAAATCATCGATAGACGGCTGTCGGGCAAGAACAAGTCGATTGGCAACCGCGAGCGCTTTCTGCAACGCCACAAGGCACAGATCCGCGAGGCCGTGCGGCGTGCCGTGGACGGGCGCGGCATCCGCGATATGAACCAGGGCGAGGACGTTCACATCCCCAAAAAGGATTTGAACGAACCCGTCTTCGGCCATGGCGAAGGCGGCCGTCGCGAGGTGGTGCGGCCCGGCAATACCGAGCATGTCAAAGGCGACCGCCTGCCCAAGCCCAAGGGGGGCGGCCAAGGCCAGGGTGGCGGGCAGGCCAGCGATTCCGGCGAGGGTGACGACGACTTCGTCTTCCATCTCAGCAAAGAGGAGTTCATGCAGGTCTTCTTTGAGGACCTGGCCCTGCCCAATCTGGAACGCACCCAGCTGGCCGAAACGCCGGAATGGAAAAGCCACCGCGCCGGCTTCACCAGCGACGGCACACCCACCAACCTGCATGTGATCCGCAGCATGCGCGGAGCCTTGGGGCGCCGCATCGCCCTGGGCACCGACAAACGCCGCGAGCTACATGAGCTGGAGGAGCGCCTGGCGCTCATCAAGCGCGAAGACAGCCGCGACCCCGAGGTGCTGCACCTGCGGACCGAAACCGAAGAGCGCATCCAGCATCTGCGCGGCCGCATCGATGCCATCCCCTTCCTGGATCCCATCGATCTGCGCTTTCGCAACCGCGTGCGCACCCCGGTGCCCAGCAGCCGCGCGGTGATGTTTTGCTTGATGGATGTGTCGGGTTCCATGGACGAGAGCCGCAAGGACTTGGCCAAGCGCTTCTTCATCCTGCTCTATCTCTTCCTGACGCGGCATTACGAGAAGATTGATGTGGTCTTCATCCGCCACCACACCCAGGCGCAGGAGGTGGACGAGCAGAATTTCTTCCACGCCACCGAGACCGGCGGCACGGTGGTCTCCAGCGCCTTGGTGCTGATGGAAGAAATCATTCGCGCACGCTACCCGCGCAGCGAATGGAATATCTACGGCGCCCAGGCCAGCGACGGCGACAACTGGCACCACGACAGCGGCAAATGCCGTGAGTTGCTGGCCGAGAAAATCCTGCCGCAATGCCGCTACTTCGCCTATGTGCAAGTGGCCGAGCAAGAGCAAAACCTCTGGGAGGAATACGTCAAGCTGAGTGAAGACGTCAGCCACTTCGCCATGCGCAAGGCCACCGAAGCCGCGCAGATCTACCCGGTGTTCCGGGAGTTGTTCAAGAAGGAAGGGGCGAACAAATGAGCAGCAGTAGCAGCACCACGACGAGCGCCAGCCCTGCCCCCCTGCATCAAGGTGAAGACTTTGGCGAGCACCGCAAGAAGCCGCCCCTGCGCCAGATGCTGCCGCTGGAGCGCCGGCCCGAGCAGCCCCTGCCCTCGCCCAGCGACTGGACTTTTGAGCTGATTGAGCAATACCACGAGGTGATCCGCGCCACCGCCAAGCGCTATGGCCTGGACACCTACCCGAATCAGCTGGAGATCATCACCGCCGAGCAAATGATGGATGCCTACGCCTCGGTCGGCATGCCGGTGAACTACCGGCACTGGAGCTATGGCAAGGAATTCATCGCCACCGAGCGCAATTACAAACGCGGGCAGATGGGCCTGGCCTACGAGATCGTCATCAACTCCGACCCTTGCATCGCCTACCTGATGGAAGAGAACACCATGGCCATGCAGGCCCTGGTGATTGCGCACGCCAGCTACGGGCACAACAGCTTCTTCAAGGGCAACTATCTCTTCCGCATGTGGACCGACGCGTCCAGCATCATTGACTACTTGGTCTATGCCAAAAACTTCGTCGCCGAATGCGAAGAGCGCCATGGCCTGGCGCGCGTGGAGGCGCTGCTGGATTCCTGCCACTCGCTGATGTCTTACGGTGTTGACCGCTACCGCCGGCCCGCCAAGCTCTCGCTGGCGCAAGAGCGCAGCCGCCTGATCGAACGCGAGGCCCATGCCCAGCAGCAGGTCAATGACCTGTGGCGCACCCTGCCCCGCCGTGCCGACAAGGCCGATGAGGCTGCCGCGGCACGCCGCTTCCCGGATGAGCCGCAGGAGAACATCCTCTACTTCATCGAAAAAAACGCCCCGCTGCTGGAACCCTGGGAGCGCGAGATCGTGCGCATCGTGCGCAAGATCGCCCAATACTTCTACCCGCAGCGCCAAACCCAGGTGATGAACGAAGGCTGGGCCACCTTCTGGCACCACCGCCTGCTCAATCAGATGTACGACGACGGCTATTTGAGCGACGGCATGATGATCGAATGGCTCAAGTCACACACCAATGTGGTGGCGCAGCAGCCCATGGCCAATCTCAACCCCTATGCGCTGGGCTTTGCGATGTACACCGACATCAAGCGCATCTGCGAAAAGCCGACCGAGGAAGACCGGCGCTGGTTCCCCGACATCGCCGGCCAGGACTGGCTGCCCACCATCGACCACGCGATGCGCAACTTCAAGGATGAGAGCTTCATCTGCCAGTACCTCAGCCCGCACCTGATGCGCGAGTTCCGCCTGTTTGCCATCGTCGATGACGAGGCCGAGAAGGAATACGAGATCTCCGCCATCCACGATGACGCGGGCTACCAGCATGTGCGCGAGGCACTGGCGCGGCAGTACGACCTCAGCACCCGCGAGCCCAATATTCAGGTCTGGGATGTGAATCTGCGCGGCAATCGCTCACTCACCCTGCGCCATACCCAGCACAACAACCGGCCCCTGCACGAGAGCGCGCAAGAGGTGCTCAAGCATGTGGCCCGGCTGTGGGGCTTTGGCGTGCAGCTGGAAAGCGCCAACGACAAGGGCGATATCACCCAGCGCTGGCAGGTGCCGGCGCCGCCTCATTGAGCGAGGCCGGCACCGGACTTTGTCAGGCCATCCCGGCCTGTTAAGCCTTGCTAGCTTGCGCGCGGCGACGCTTCAACAGGCCAATGGCGGCAATGCCGGCCAACATCATGGCGTAGGTCTCGGGCTCGGGCACAGCGCTGGTGAAGGGCTGGAAGGTCTCGTAACCGAGTTCCAGTGCCACTTCATAAGGCTTGCCATCCCAGCCGATCACTTGCTTGGTGCTCAGGCCGTTGGCGATCACTGTGCCTTCCAAATGGCCGCTGCCGGTCAGAAGGGCTTGAGTGGCGAGCACGCTGCCGTTCAGAAAGGTCGACACATCCACTGCCGTGGCATTGGGCAGATTGAACACCAGACGGTCACGCAGCTTGGCCTGAACATCGGTCGAGTTCGCCTTGTCGCCACCCAGGCCGCCGCTGAAGTTCACTTGCGACGCGCTGCTATTGATCACCACATGGGCGCCGGCCTTGATGCCGCTGAAGGTCAGGTTGGCGATATTGCTGGTATTGCCCAAATTGAACACCACCAGGTCGGAGACACCGTCACCGATCAAAGTGAAGCCCGAGTTTTCTTGCTTGATTTGGCCGTTAGCCGCCAAACCAGACAGGCTGCTGGACAAGCTGTTCAACTGCGTCTTAGCGGCCGCGAAGTCGAGGAAACCTGGCTGCTTGCTGAACTGGCCGTCCGGCACCCAGTTCTGACCACCCCATTTATTGCTGTTGTCAAAGCTGCCGCCGTACACGGCCGTTGCCTTCTGGCCGGGCTTGGGCACCCAAGGGCCGATGGAGGCATTGGTGTCGGTCTTGTAGGCCGGGCCGTTGTAGACCGTGCCGGCATTCCAGGTGACATTGCCGCCCACCACCAGCGAAGGCGCGGTGGCGCCGTAGGGATTACGGTAACCAACGTCAAAGCCGTGCGTCAGGTTGCCGCCGACCGCCAAGCGGCCTTCCACATCGGCGGCTCGGCCCACATTGCCGAAGAAGAAGCCGCTGTAAGACGAGGCCACGCCGAAGTCGATCGTCGGCAGCGCCTGAGCCGTGGCACCCGCCATAGCCAGAGCCGCAATAGAGACCAGTCGAAGTCCACCCAATGCACGCAAACGCTTGTTCATATCCTGCCTTTAAAGCTTTGTGAGCCCAAAATTCGGGCAACAGGGAGAGTCTACTGAGCACAAACCCTGATGGATATGCCTTACGGCTGGTAGCTGATTGGTATGGGCGAAGGGCGTGACATTTACACCCCCAAACCCCGCACTCAAGGGGGTAGTCGCCGGCCTCGCTAGACCCTTGATGGCCCGATTGACCTGCTTTTTAGCGCCGATTCAGGCTCGGAAGATCTTGCCGGGATTCATGATGCCGCGCGGGTCCAGCGCCTTTTTGATGTTGCGCATCATGTCCACCGCCAGCTCACCCGCCTCTTCCAGCAAAAAGCCCTGCTTGTGCAGGCCAATGCCATGCTCGCCGCTGCAAGTGCCGTTCAACTGGATCGCGCGCCGCACCATTTGATGGCTCAGGCGCTCGGCCGTTTCGCGCTCCTGCGCAATGGCCGGGTCGATCAGATAAGCCATGTGGAAGTTGCCATCTCCCACGTGGCCCACGATGTAATACGGCAGGCCTGCAGCCTCCACATCTTCCACCGAGGCATTGATGATCTCGGCTAGGCGCGAGATGGGCACGCAACTGTCCGTGGTCACACAGCGGCAACCCGGCCTAGTTTGCAGCGCCGACAGATAAGCATGGTGGCGCGCCGTCCAGAGCTTGGTGCGCGCCTCGGGCGTGGTGGCCCATTCAAAGTCCTTGCCGCCGAACTCGCCGGCGATGGCTTGCACCGTCTGCGCCTGCTCGGCCACGCTGGCCGGTGAACCGTGGAATTCCATCAAGAGCATGGGTGCTTCGCGCAGGCCCAGCTTGTCGTGCGCATTGACCGCCCGCACCGCATTGGCGTCCAGCAACTCACAGCGCGCAATCGGCACGCCCAGTTGGATGATCTGGATGGCGGTCTGCACCGCGGCGTCCACCGAGGCAAAAAAGCAGACCGCGGCCGACACCGCTTCAGGCAGCGGATAGACACGCAGCGTCACCTCGGCAATCACCCCCAGCGTGCCCTCGCTGCCCACGAATAAGCGGGTCAGGTCATAGCCAGCGCTGCTTTTGCGGGCCCGCGTGCCGGTGGGCAAGACCTGGCCCTGGCCCGACACCACGGTCAGCCCCAAGACGTTTTCACGCATGGTGCCGTAACGCACGGCGTTGGTGCCGCTGGCGCGAGTGGCCGCCATGCCGCCCAGCGAGGCATCGGCCCCCGGGTCGATGGGGAAGAACAAGCCGGCGTGGCGCAATTCCTCGTTGAGCTGCTTGCGGGTCACCCCGGCCTGCACGGTCACGGTCAGATCCTCGGCATGAACGGCCAAGATCTTGTTCATGCGCGAAACATCCAAGCTGATGCCGCCCTGCACCGCCAGCACATGGCCTTCCAGTGACGTGCCGGTGCCGTAAGGGATCACCGCCACAGCATGCGCATGGGCCAGGCCCAGCACAAAGGCAATTTCCTCCACCGACTCGGCAAACACCACCACATCGGGTGGCGGCATATCGATGGGCGACTCATCCCGGCCATGCTGCTCACGCATGGCCAGGCTGGTGTTGCAGCGCGGCCCAAAACGCTGCTGCAAAGCGAGCAGCAGCACCTCGGGCAAGGCAGCTTTCACGGCAGGAGGATGCTCATTCACTGATGGTGATGCTCTTGTAAGCCGGGTCCGCCTTGATATCGGCTTCGCTGAAGGGCAGCTTGATCCACTTGCCGCCTTTCAGGTAGATGTCCGAGTAGGCCTTGGTCTGGTCGGCAAAGTTGGAAAACAGAAGGTCTAAAAAAGAGGCACGCCTCTAATCCAGACGCAAGTGTATGGGACCTGAACATGATGTCTCCCGAGGGGCAGAGCCTGGTTCGCATGGCGCGCAACACCAGACTGCCCGTTGTTTTTTGAACATGGGAAAAGGCGAGCGCAAGCTATCATTAAAAAACATAGATGCCGCTATAGATGGCGCCCCCAACAACATTCGGAGACTTGCATGCGTTTCGTTCAATCCACCCTCGGCCTGGCCCTGCTGGCCCTCATCGGCGGCGCCCAAGCGTCGGGCTACCACTTCGGTTCGCAATCCGCGTCCGCCCAAGGCACGGCCAATGCCAACGGCGCCGAAGCCACTGACGCCTCGGGCCTGTTCTACAACCCTGCCGCCTCAGCCCGCCTGAAGGGTACCCAGGCTTCGGGTGTTTTGAACGTCGTGATCCCGACCGGCAAGTTTGAAGACCAAGGTTCCACCACCGCCGCCGGCCTGCCGATCAAGGGCAGCGATGGCGGCAAGTTCGTTGCCACGACTGCCGTGCCGCACGCTTACCTGAGCCACCAGCTGTCTGACAGCCTGAGCCTGGGT
Source organism: Paucibacter sp. KCTC 42545 (assembly GCF_001477625.1). Taxonomy (NCBI): domain Bacteria; kingdom Pseudomonadati; phylum Pseudomonadota; class Betaproteobacteria; order Burkholderiales; family Sphaerotilaceae; genus Roseateles; species Paucibacter sp. KCTC 42545. Next base: position 4,339,596 of record NZ_CP013692.1, on the reverse strand, counting down.
TTCGGCATGTTCGTACCCTTCGGCTCCAAGAGCGAGTACTCGGAAGACTGGACCGGCCGCTACAACAGCATTGGCACCGAGTTGAAGACCATTGCCCTGAACCCCTCGCTAGCCTTCAAGGTCAATGAGAAGCTGACTTTCGGTGGTGGCCTCACCGCCCAGCGCATCGAAGGCAAACTGAGCAAGGGTGCTGACTTCGGCTCCGGCGTGCTGGCAAGCCTGCCCGCAGCAGCCCTGTCTCCCAAGCTGATCCAGGAACTGTCTGGCAACCCAAAGTACTCCGGTCGTGTCGACGTTGAAGGCACCGATTGGGGCTTTGGCTACAACCTGGGCTTGATGTACAACTACGACGAAAACACCCGTTTCGGCGTTGCGTATCGCTCCGCCATCGGCCACAAGCTGAGCGGCACGGCCAAGTGGCAGGTGCAAACACCGGCGACCAACATCGCCGCCGTGCTCAATGGCATCAAACCTGGCCTGGGCAACCAAGTGCAAACGGGCCTCATCGCCAAGTACGCCGAGAGCGACGCCAGCCTGGCCGTCGACACACCCGAATCGCTGTCTTTTAACTTCTTCAAGCAGCAAGACAAGCTGGCTGTGATGGGTGACCTGACGGTGACCCGCCACTCGCGCTTCTCCGAACTGCGCGTGAACTTCGCCAAGAATGCCAATGGCCTTGAACTGCCAGATTCGGTCACGCCCGAAAACTGGATCAACACCATCCGCGCTTCCTTCGGCGTGAACTACCAGTGGAGCGACCAGCTCAAGCTGCGCGGCGGCCTGGCGTTTGACCAGTCGCCCGTCAAGCTGTCGACCCGCACGCCTTCCATTCCCGACAATGATCGGATCTGGGTCTCCGGCGGCTTCAACTGGAAGTTGAGCAACAAGAGCTCGTTCGATGTGGCGCTGAGCTACATCAATATCGCAGCCGCGCAGGTCAATAACTACGACAACGGCGGCGTGGTCAACGCCTCGGGTTCGTCCGTCTGCGACGCCACCAAAAACACCTCCAGCTGCGCAACGGTGCGTGGGCGCTACACGGTCAGCTCGGCCTTGCTGGGCCTGCAATACAACCACCAGTTTTGACCTTGGGCAAGTGGCCCTCAAATGCCACTTGCTCCGCACTGGTTCGGGTGCCACCATTGATGCAAGATAAAACTTCAATGGAGGTGCCCGATGTCTGACCTGACCCTGACTCTGATCGTGCTGGCCCTGGTGCTAGCCGTGCTGGGCGCAATCCGCTTTGATCTGTTCGGCCTGATCTTGCAAGAGTTCCGCCGCACACCGGTTGACGCGCAAGCCCCCGAGCAAGTTCAGCGCGTGCCGCCACCCCACCCCGAGGGGATCCACGGCGATCACAGCCACGCCAACAAGCCGCCCATCCACCGCAGCGGCGGCCGCAAGCACTGAGCACCAGCCGCCTAGCCAGGCGGCAGTGCCTCAGCAATGACGCACAAGTTCCAAGGCTTCAAGAGCCTGCGCAGCGCAAGGCTGCGCCAAGTTGGGGCAAGATGGCGGGTTATCCGACCCACCCACTCTTGACGAATCCCCCGACCATGGCCAACCGACTCTCCAGCATTGCCACCCGTACCGGCGACGACGGCACCACCGGCCTCGGCGATGGCAGCCGCGTGCCCAAAGACCATCTGCGCGTGCAAGCGATGGGCGATGTGGACGAGCTGAACTCGCAAATCGGCGTGCTCCTGGCCGAGCCCCTGCCCGCCGATGTGCGCGAACTGCTGATCACCATTCAGCACGAACTCTTCAACCTCGGTGGCGAGCTTTGCATGCCCGGCTATGAGCTGCTCAAACTCGACGCCGTGCTGCGCCTGGACGAGGCGCTGGCCCATTACAACGCCGCCCTGCCGCGCTTGAAGGAATTCATCCTGCCGGCCGGCACCCGCAGCGCCGCCATTGCCCATGTCTGCCGCACCGTGGCGCGCCGGGCTGAGCGCGCGGTGGTCACCCTGGCTGCCAGCGAGGCCATCAATGCCGCGCCGCGCCAGTATCTGAACCGCCTCTCGGACCTGCTCTTCGTGCTGGCCCGCGTGCTCAACCGTGCCAACCTCGACGGCCTGGGCGGTGACGATGTGTACTGGCATAGCGAGCGCCTGCAGCGCGCTGAAGCCGATTCCAGTGACGAGGCCGCCAGCTGAGCGTTTCGGTCACAAGAATCACGCGGACTTCGGCCAAACTCGGCGCTTCCATACATCTAAGCAAGGGAGCGCCACATGAGCTTTTTCGGCAAGATTCTTGACAAGCTGGGTTTCGGATCCAAAGCGGCCGAGCCCGCAACAGCAGCAGCTGCGCCGGCTGAAGTCGCAGCACAGGCCACCGCAGTAACTCAAGTCGCCGAGCCTGCCGTGCAGGCCATCTCGGTCGTTGACGTGGTCGCTCAACTGGAGGCTCTGGCCGCCAAACACGCAGAGAAGCTGAACTGGAAAGTCTCCATCGTTGACCTGCTCAAGCTGCTCGATCTGGACAGCAGCCTGGCGGCCCGGAAGGAGTTGGCCACCGAGCTGGCCTGCCCGAGCGACAAGATGGCCGACTCGGCGCAGATGAATATGTGGCTGCACAAGACGGTGCTGCAAAAACTGGCTGATAACGGCGGCAATGTGCCGGCCGATTTGCTCTGAGCCAAGGGGCTGAGCAGCGCCCGTCCCCCCAGTTGGAAGGGAGGGGGGCGCTCCATCTTCCTAGTTCAACATCTCGACGGCCTGCCGCAGCCGCTTGGCAAAGGCATGGCGCAGCTCTGCCGGTGCCACGACCTCCACCTGGCCGGCATGGCGCAAGAGGTCCATCAGCAGCTCGGTGGCGTCAACGAAAGGCACGCGCAATTGCCAGCGCCCATCGGCCAGCCAGGCGCTGCTTTGCGCCGGGTGCCATTCCTCTTTGGACACCCACTGCGCCGCATCGGCGCTGAAGACCAAATTCGCCTCCCGCGTCTGCGCCCCGGCAAAGATGCCATAGCCCTGATCCAGTTCGGCCTCCAGCTGTTTGATGGACACCGCCTTGGCTTTCTCGGCCAACATCTCGGCCGCCTCCACCGCGTCCAGGGCAAAGCGCCGGAAGCCTTCGCTTTGATGGCACCAAGCATCCAGGTACCAGGTATTGCGGTAATGCACCAAGCGTTGCGGTGACACCGTGCGCTCGCTCAGCGCATTGCCCTGCCCGCTCTTGCCACGGCTTCGATAGCGCAGCTTGAGCCGCAGCCGCTTCACCACGGCACTGCCCACGGTCTCGAAAAACTCCGAGGGCACGCGGCGCTTGGCCGTGCTGATCAGCTTGATGCGCTGGCTCAAGGCCTTGGCCTCAGCCTCATCGGCGCCCAGCATGCCGCTGAGCTTGTCGAACATAGGCTGCAAGTGGCGGCTGAGGATGCCGTCTTCATCCAGGCCTGAGAGCATCTGGTGCATGGTCAGCAAGGCATGCAACTCTTTCTCGCTGAACCAGACGCCCGGCAACTCATGCTGCTGGCCCCGGAATTGCTGCCCAAACCGGTAGCCATTGGCGGCAGCGTCGTACTCAATCGGCGCGTCCATGCGTTCGCGAAGGTATTGCAAATCGCGCTTGAGCGTGGCCGGCGACACCTCCAGCGCCTCCAGCAACTGGGCGAAGCTGACGCATTCCCGGTTGCGGATCATCAGTTCGATTTTGTAGAAACGTTCGGTTCGGTCCACTTTTCCTCCTGATTTTCACTGGCTCACGCTATGAGCCAGCAGCGCCAGACACTGTGCCACAAGGTCGGTGCAAAGCATGCGCAGGCCGGCAACCTGGAGCATGGAAAAAATGACACTGACCGCAGCCCCCGTCGCTCAGCAGCAGCAGCAAGTCCTGAGCTTTGAACACCGCAGCAGCCAAGCAAACGCTGCTGCCTTGCCGGCCCACCAAAGTCTGGGCTTGCGCCTGGGTTGGGACTTCGCCCACCATGGCCTCACCCCGCCGGTGGAACACCTGTTTGCCACCTCGGCCCTGCGCCATGGCTGGCAAGCCGGCTGCGCCACCTTCGGCCGCCGCACCCTGCGCGCCAATAGCCAGACCCAACTCTGGCTGCATCTGCGCACCCATGCCTGGGCACGCGGGCGCAGCTTTGAAGATGTGCAACTCACACCCAACTATCTGCAACAACTGCAGGTTGCACATTGCCCCATCACCCGCCAGGCCCTCAGCCACCAGGGCAGCGCGCGCAATCACGCCTCGGTGGACCGGGTGCGCGACGACGCCGGCTATGCCGCCGGCAACCTCGCCCTGATGAGCCGCGCCGCCAACAAGGCCAAGGCCCAGCATGGCTGGCACAGTGCCAGCGCGGTGGCGCAAAGCGTGGCTGAAGGCCCGATCCAGCGCATCGCCGGGCTTGGGCCCGTCGAATGGCAGCGCATTGCCGTGCTGTGCAGCTTTGTCACCGAGTTAAGCCATGAAGAAGCCGCGCTGATTCCCATGAGCGTACTGCCCCCCAACCGCCTGCGCCTTTTCAACCCGATCCAGGCTTTGCAAGCCTTGGTGACCCGCCAACTGGCCAAACCCGGCTGGAGCCAACGCTTGAGCCGCATTGAAAGCCTGCTGCCCTGCGCCACCCTGCGCGGCGATTTCAACCGCTTCATCATGGCCCTGGCGCCGCGGGTGCTGGCGGTGCAGGCCTTGAATAGCGAGGCCGAGATCCGTTGGGCATTGGAAGACGCCTGGGCCCAGCCTCTGCTGCAAAAGCGTTGGGCCCGTTTTGCCCTGCAGCTGATGCCAGCCCAGGCCGAAAGCCTGGTGCAACGCGCCGCCGCCAAGGGCTTGAGCACCCTGCATGTGCAGCAGCACAGCCACGCCTGCGCGACCGAAGGCTGGGCCTTGGAGTGCAAGGGCTACCGGGCGGCAGCGGTGACACCCACCGCACTCCCCCCTATTCAAGTGGCCGGTCATGAGCGCATCACGGCACTGTCACGCTAGCTCCGCACAGTGCGGACGGACGCAAGCCTTCTTGCGCAATCTGACCCATCCGCACTGCCAACCTGAGCTGACACATCATGAAAAAGAACCTGATCGCCCTGGCCTTGATGGCCAGCGCCATTCTTCCCGCCCAAGCTGCCTTGACCGCCGGCGACATCGCCATCATCGGCCGCATCAACAACGGCACGCCCGACTCCTTCGCTATCGTCGCGCTGAACAATATCGCCGCCGGCGAAGTGATCTACTTCACCGACAACGGCTGGACCGGTTCGGGCTTCCGCGGTGCCACGGCTGCTGACGGCGATGGCAATGAAAACCTGACCCGCTGGACCGTGACCAGCGCCATCAGCGCCGGCAGCATTGTCAACAGCACTTCCGCAGGCTTCACCACCACCGGCACCATCGCCGGTACCAGCAGCGGCAGCTACGCCAGCCTGGCTTTGGGGCAATCCGGCGACCAGATCTACGCTTTTCAGAACAGCGTCAGCAGCAATCCCTTGTTCAAGACCGCAACTCAAAACCACCTGTACGTCTTTGACGATACCGGCGCTTTTGAGAACGCCAGCGACTCTGGCTCCGGCAATGTGACCCCAGGTCTGACTGCAGGCAGCACCGCCGTCAGCCTGAGCTTGGCATCAACACTGAGCGCCCACGTCAAGACCAGCCTCTTGAACGGCCCGGCACAGAGCAAGGAGCAATGGCTCGCCACCTTCGCCAACAAGGCCAACTGGGAGGCAGGTGCCCTGCCCACCGGCGCCATCGCCATCACAGCGGTTCCAGAACCTTCCAGCTACGCCCTGATGTTCGCTGGCTTGGCTGCCATGGGCATGCTGGTTCGCCGCCGCCGCAGCAACAACATCTAAATCACTTCAGCTAGGCAGACCAAGGCTGATGCGTTGTAACTCGCCACCTTGGTTCTGCAAGGCGACCTGGTAGCCCAGAGCACCGAACCAATTGGCCCAATTCTGGGCCATTTGTTTGCTCGGCAGCCAAGGCCCGGTTCGATCCGTGTGCAGTCGCCCACCCACCCGCTCATAAAAAATCACCCTCCACATATCCGACGTCATCACGCTGAGCTACCTCTTATATTTGCGGGCAATGTAACAAAGTAACTAGAAATTTCGACGGTGCAAACCCTCAAAGCGCAGCCAGAAATTCATCGCTTGCCAAGATTCGGCAATTGAGCACTGTTGACCCGCCGACGCGGCGTGTTGCAGCAGGCACTGGCGGCTTGGTGTCACTGACCAAGACATCCAAACTGCCACCAGCAGCGGCCAATAACTCCTGCATCGCAGGGCTGAGAAAGCCAAGCTTGTCTAGAACGCCGCTGCGGCCTTGGCTCTTTGCTGAGGCCGGCGTCGGCAAGACCTCGGCGTAAGGCAAAAAGTCCGCCAGCAATTCCTGCTGTTGCGCTGCATTGAGCGCAAATCCTGGATAGGCCAAGGCCGTCATCAAGGCTTGTGCAGCAGCCTTGGCAATCACCGGCCGGCATGTGCCTGCTTGCCAACTCGCGCGCAAGGCTTTGGCCGAGGCATCGTTGCGCAGCAAGGCAGCCAAAAGCACGGGCGTATTAAACGCCACTCGAAGTGCTGATTTTTTTGGCTGAGTTTGCGATGCCGGCTTGCTTCTTGGCGCCGCCTTCATGGCTTAGCCGGGCCAGCACTTGCGCGAGCAGTCTTGGCAATGGTTTTGCTGCCTGCTTTCGTCGCGGTTTTGGCAGCGGCATTAGCAGCAGCTTTGCTGCTTGTTTTGCTGGACGTCTTCTTCAGCGCAGCGACCGAAGGCACCGGCTCTGGCTGGTTTTTTGGACTCAATGGTTTTGCCGCTGCTTTTTTGGCCGAAGGGGCTGGCGTTTCGGCAGTTGGCTTCTTTTTACTCAGCGTTTTTTTCGCCGCTTTTTCGCCGCTGGCCCAGTCCAGTGAGGACTCAATGGTTTTGGCGTCGATTTCCAACTCGGCCAATTTGGCCCGCAGGGCGTCCCCGCGTTGAATTCGCACCGGGGTGAGGATGATTTGGCCGGCTTTTTCTTGTACTTCAAAGTACTGCACGGGGCCCAGGGATTGGGTCACGCTTTTGGGCAGGGTCAGTTGATTCTTAACGGTAAGCTTAGCCAGCACGAGGAGTGAATTTCTGAAAGTAAGGGGCCATTACTTTACCCCTACATTGCTACGCGATTGCGCGATTGGCGGACGATAAGAATTCGCGCAAAAAGCGCTGCAAGGAAAAATCCAAACAAGGAAGTGGCGACACGCCAGCCTCTTGGCTGAAGGCATTTGAAGCACGCTCATTTTTAGACCCACACTGCCGCTCGCCATCGCGGAGAAAGAGATCCCAAAGAGCCGAAGAAGATGAGGTGTACCGACGAATACTAAGCCCTTGGATGGGCTTTTTGAGGGGGCACAAAGAAGACTTTGTTGAACGCCAAAGTCAGCGTGGAGCGGGAGTTGAACGCGTCAATCGCAGCCGCAAGGAATCAAGTCGAACGAAGAAGGCCGACCTCTCTCGATCAAGATCAAATGTGCGTCGTTTGGATGACGTCATTGAGGCACAGGCGACCGCGCCTTGACTGAAGATGTCGCAGCGCGCGCAGAGGTGAAGAACAATTGCCTCGCTAGCTGGACTAGCAAGGAGAGCAAGCCGCAGCCTGCCCACAGTCCCCCGACACAAATGGTCTGTTGGTCGAGCGAAAAATCAGCGAGCGCATGGGCACGCCGTGCGAGTCATCGATGCGTGACTACCGCGAGTGCGACAGCAAGCTATGGGTAGCTTGGGTTGATCAGCGCAGCAATCGCTGGCGATCTGGGTCTGAGCCAATGGGACAGGCCAAGGCTCAGAAATGCTGGACAGTGATGAAGCCTCAGCGCCAACAGCGCCGGCTCATCCAGACTGAGATTTGGCGGCCCTTGCTGCAGCCTAGTGCAGCAAGGCGCGGCCAACATAGAACGAGCACCGGACCCTTGGGCCCGGCTGAATCCTGGTCTTAGACCAGAGAGCGATGCAAGCGCAGCTCTTCGAGGCGGGTGCCGCCCACTTCGGTGGTCTTGGCACTGCCCAGCTCGCGCTTGAAGCCGGCAAGGTCAAAGAAGCGCAGGGCGCGCTCATTGCGCAGATAGCACCACAGGGTAACCTTGGTGCAACCTTCTTCTTGCAGGCCGTCACGAGCGGCGTCCCACAGGGCCAGGCCAACGCCCTTATCCCAATGCACGGGGTTCACGTACAAGGCCCAGATCTCGCCGGTGCTGGACGGAGTGCCCTTATCGCGCGAGCGGTCAAAGCCCACAAAACCCATCAACTCGTTGTCGATATGCGCCACCACCACTTGGGGCTCGCACAAGTCGATGGCTTCGCGCCAGAAAGCCTGGCGCTTTTGCACCGACATGGCATCCAACACAGCATCGGGCAACAAGCCCTTGTAGGCGTCTTGCCAAGCCGCGACATGGATCTCTGCAATGCCCTTGGCATCACGCAAGGTGGCGGGGCGAACCTGAATACTCGACATACGAAAAAGCTCTGGGAAACAATCAAGCAGCTCGAAACATTGTTCACTCGCCGCTGCTGGCGGCGAGCGGCCGGAAAAGGCCGCAAGCTATCGATAAATGAAACGGAAGGGCGAGATTCTGCGCGTCAATCGGCGCCAAGCGGGCTCTTGACAGCACAATTTTTTAGCACCTCGGATCCGTCTGCTGCTGCGCCGGTAGGCTTCTAGCGCTCACATTTCCCTGTTTTTTCCTGACGAAATCCTGCACCGCGCGCTTCAATGCCGCCTTATTGGCGCGCTGCAAACAGGCCAGCAAAGCGTGATCGACGGGCAAGCCTTCCAAGTCCTCGGCAAAGCGCTCCTGTACGTCTTGTTGGATCTGCAGCAGCAAATGCGCAGTGGTCATCGCATCGGCCAAGGCCCGGTGGGCGCGGCCGGAGTTGGGCAGGCCGTGAAACTCCGCCAAGCTGCCGAGCTTGCAACTGGGTGCCTCCGGGTAGAGCCGTCGCGCCAGCAGCACCGTACAGGCGAACTCATGCGCAGGATCGGCATCACAGCCCGCCAGCGCTAACTCAGCCTGCCAAAAGCCTCGGTCAAAGGGCGCGTTGTGCGCCACGATCGGGCAAGCGCGGGTGAACTCGGCCACTTCTTGCATTACTTCGCTGGCCGGCGGGGCGTCTTCCAGCATGGCGTTGCTGATGCCGGTCAGTTGCTCGATGAAAGGCGGCACCCAAACACCGGTTTTCATAAGGCTGGCGAATGAATCGATCACCTGGCCGTCGCGCACCAAGACGGCCGCAATTTCGGTGGCACGGCCGCCGCCATTGGGCGCCAAACCGGAAGTCTCAAAGTCAATGACGGCAATCGTCTGCATCGGCAAGCTAGTCAAAAAAAGGGCTGTCGGCTCAGGCGACCGGGTACTTGATCGCATTGAGCGCCAGCTTGCGCTCCACCGCTGCGGCGACATCCACCCCGCTGTGATCAGCAATTTGCAGCAGGTAAAGCATCACATCGGCGATCTCTTCGCCCAGATGCTGGTGTTGCTCAGGCCGTTGCGCGATCTGCGCAGATTCCTCAGGCGTCATCCACTGAAAAATTTCGACCAGCTCAGCGGCTTCCACCACCATGGCCATCGCCAGATTCTTGGGGGTTTGGTAAGGCTGCCAATGCCGCTCCAGCGCGAATTGGCGAAGCCGCTTTTGCAGTACTACGATGTCCATGGGATGCAAGTGTGGCACGCCTTGGCAGGCAGAAAGGCAAAGTGTGCATTCTCAAAATTCTTGTTCCGCACCTGTATTCATCTTGTTTTCATATTTGAAATTAGTAGTCTTAGTAGAGGGCGAGCTTTTCTGTGGATAAGTGCAATTTCTACTTTTCTGACAAGAAGTTAGCGCTGCTAAAACCATGTGGGTGGAGGGCGGGTGAACTTGCGCGTGAAACGATAACAAGTCTGAACTTCGGCCTCGGCCTGTGGATAAGTGCCTGGCTATCCTTTTTTTATCCACAAACTTGTGCCTTGACAGCCGTCCATTGGGCTAGGTTTGAAAAATGGCGGCTTTCACCGTGATTTTTTTAACGAATTTAGCCCCAATACAGTGCAAATCAGCACTTTTTGCGCCACAGGCGGGGGCAAACACGCAGCGCCAGTATTCGCACTATTGCCTAGAGTTCCGGACGGACCCCAGCCTGAAGCACTTGACGGAGACAAACAATGAACCGGTTCCAAATCAAATCACTGGCCATCGCGGCCGCCCTGGCCCTGTCGGCCTGCGGTGGTGGCGGCACAGCTGACACCTCGCCCAAGCTGAAGATCACTGCCGTCAAAGTGTTCGGTGACAGCATTGCTGACTCAGGCACCTACGGCTACAAGTTCACCGTGCAAAGCGCGGACAACTTGATCTTCCCAGAGCGCGTGGCCGCCAGCTATGGCCAAACCCTGTGCAGCTTTTACAAAGCCACGGGCCCTGACTCCTTTGTGCCCAACCCTAAGGCGGGCTGCACCAATGCCGCCATCGGCGGCGGGCGCATCAACTACTACAGCAACCCCACGGATCCGCGCGGTATTACCGTGCAGATGGCCGCAGTGGCAGCTTTGGGTACCTATGCACCTGGCGATCTGGCTGTGATTGACGGCGGCGGCAATGACGCGGCCGATCTGGTGGGGGCTTACCTAAAAGCGCCCGGTGACAAGGCCGCTACTTATGCCGGTCTGTTGACAACCGTTTTGACGCCTGCACAAGTCGGCGCAGCCTTGGCTGGCGGTGCCGCCGGCATGGCAAGCATTGGCGGGGTCTATATGACCGCGCTGGCCGACAACTTCTACGCCGCCATCAAGACCAGCGTGTTGGACAAGGGCGCCCAGCAAGTCATCGTGCTGAATATGCCTGGCATCACCAACACGCCACGCTTCCAGATGGTGCTGGATGGCATCTCGGCCGCCTACGGTGGCGGCACGGCCGGTGCCACCGCGAGAGCGCAATCCGAAGCGCTGTTCAAGAGTTGGATTGAAGCCTTCAACAAGCAATTGGCGGCCAAGTTTTCCGGTGAAGCCAAGGTTGCTGTGGTTGATTTCTACACGGCCTTCAATGACCAGGTCAGCAATAAAGAGCAGTTTGGCCTGAGCAATGTGAAGACGCCCGCCTGCCCAATCACCGGCCTGGGCAGCGATGGCTTGCCCACCTACAACTTCCCGACCTGCACCGCCACCGCTTTGTCGGCCGCACCGCCTGCGGGTGCTGTCGGCGGCGCCGACTGGTGGAAGAGCTATGGCTTTTCAGACGGCTTCCACCCCACGCCCTACGGGCATCAGCTGACCGGTCAGCTGATCTCCAAGACCTTGGCCATCAAGGGTTGGCTGTAAACGCGGCAAGCATCAGGAGACAAACACATGAAATCCAAGAACCTTCTCTGTATCGCCGCCGCTGTTCTGTCCACCTGGGCTGGCCTGGCGCAAGCCCAATCGGCCGGAACCTGGATGGCCCGCATCGGCGCCACCACCATCCGTCCGGATGTGAAGAGCGGTGATCTGAGCGCCGCCAGCCTGGCCGGCACCAAGATCGACATCAACAATGCAACCCAGATCTCTGGCGGCATTACCTGGATGTGGACCGACAACATCGCCATCGACCTGCCCCTGGCCATTCCCTTCAAACATGAGGTGCGTGGTGCTGGCGCGATTGAAGGCACGGGCAAGCTGGCCGATGTGCAGGCCTTGCCGGTCACCCTGACCGCGCAATACCGCTTTGGCTCGCCCAGCAGCACCTTGCGGCCTTATGTGGGTGCTGGCATTACCTATGCCGTCTTCATGAAGCCCAAGAGCACGGCGGCCTTGTCGGCCTTGACCGGTGGATCGCCCAGCAACCCCACCATCATGACCATGGAAAACCGCTTCGGCCCGACCGGGCAGCTGGGCTTGACCGCCAAGTTCTCCGAGCGTTTGTCGATGGATGCCACCGTCACCAAGGTGCTGGTGAAGACGCGCGGGCATTTGTCCACCGGCCAGCAGATCGATGTGGAACTCAATCCCCTGGCTTACACCCTGGGTCTGGTCTACACCTTCTGATTCACTCAGCCCACGCGATCAGGGAGCCTACGGGCTCCCTTTTTTTTGCCTCTTGTCTGCAAAACCCCTTATAGGCGTCACTCCATCGCGGGCGCAAGATCGGAGCAAATTCGCCAGGAGACCGCCTTGAGCGCCAAACCGTTTTACAAATCCCTCTATTTCCAGGTCATCACCGCCATCGTGCTGGGTGTGCTGCTGGGCCATTTCTATCCCGAGAGTGGCGCCGCCATGAAACCCTTGGGAGACGGCTTCATCAAGCTGATCAAGATGATCATTGCCCCCATCATCTTCTGCACCGTGGTGGTCGGCATTGCCGGCATGGAGGATATGAAAAAGGTCGGCAAGACCGGCGGCCTGGCCCTGCTTTACTTTGAAATCGTGTCCACCATCGCCCTGGTCATTGGCCTGGTGGTGGTCAACGTTCTGCAACCCGGTGCGGGCATGAATGTGGACCCCGCCGCGCTCGACACCAAGGGCATTGCCGCCTATACCGGCCCCGGCAAACTGGCCAGCACGACGGACTTTTTGCTGGCCATCATCCCCACCACCCTGGTCGATGCCTTTGCCAAAGGCGAGATGTTGCAAGTGCTCTTGATTGCGGTGATGTTCGGCTTTGCTCTGCACCAGTTCGGCGGCCGCGGCACCCTGGTGTTCGACATGATCGAAAAGACCTCGCATGTGCTCTTCGCCATCGTTGGCATGATCATGAAGCTGGCGCCCATCGGCGCTTTCGGTGCCATGGCTTTCACCATCGGCAAATACGGCCTGGGCTCGCTGGTGCAACTGGGCAAGTTGATGGGCAGCTTCTATCTGACCTGCTTGATGTTCATCTTCATCGTGCTGGGCAGCATCGCGCGTTTCCACGGTTTCTCGATCTGGAAGTTCATCAAGTACATCAAGGAAGAACTGTTGATCGTGCTGGGCACCTCATCGTCCGAGTCGGTGCTGCCGCGCATGATGGCCAAGATGGAAAACCTGGGCGCCAAGAAGTCCACCGTGGGCCTGGTGATCCCGACTGGCTATTCCTTCAATCTGGATGGAACCTCCATCTACCTGACCATGGCCGCCGTCTTCATTGCCCAAGCCACCAACACACCGATGACTTTGACGCAACAACTGACCCTCTTGGCGGTCTTGTTGCTGACCTCCAAGGGCGCCGCAGGCGTGACCGGCAGTGGCTTCATTGTGCTGGCAGCCACACTCAGCGCCGTGGGCGGCGTGCCGGTGGCAGGCCTGGCGCTGATTCTGGGCATCGACCGCTTCATGAGCGAGGCGCGCGCCCTGACCAATCTGATTGGCAATGGTGTGGCCACCCTGGTGGTCGCCAAATGGACCGGTGACCTGGATATGGAACGGCTTCACAGCCAGCTCAACAACGAAGGACCGCTGGAGGCCGATGCGCCGGAAGTGGTGCTCGACCGAGTCGACGCACATTTGCCCAAGACGATCTGAAGCAAGACTGACGGAACGCCCCGGAGCTAATCAGGGGCGTCTGTTGGTCAGATTTATTCGATGCCGATGACCTTGTGCATCTGCACCGATAGCCGCCACTGCGGGTGGCTCATGCAATAAGCCACCGCTTCGCGGGTGTGCTGGGTTTTCAGGATGGAATCCAGCGGCTGCAAAAAGAAGTGTTCGAAGTCCATTGACTCGAAGCGTTCCGGTTTGGCCAAAGGCTGTGGATAAACCAGCTTCAGCTCGTGACCCTTGGTCAGCACGATTTCGGCGTCAGCCTTGGGGCTGACACAAATCCAGTCCAGGCCCTCGGGCGCAGGCTGGGTGCCATTGGTTTCCACCGCAATCTCGAAGCCTTTGGCATGCAGGGCGGCAATCAGTCCGGCATCCAGCTGCAGCAGCGGCTCGCCGCCGGTGCACACCACATAAGGCTTGCCGGGCATGCCGCTCGGCCACTGCGCCGCAACAGCCTCGGCCAGATCGGCCGCGCTGGCGAACTTGCCGCCGCCTTGGCCGTCCACGCCCACAAAATCGGTATCGCAGAAACTGCAAACTGCCTCGGCGCGGTCTTGCTCGCGGCCACTCCACAGATTGCAGCCGGCAAAGCGGCAGAACACCGAGGCCCGGCCCGCCTGTGCGCCCTCGCCTTGCAAGGTGTAGAAGATTTCTTTGACAGCGTAGGTCATACCGGAATCAAAGCCTCATCACCGCTGCTGCTGACGATGGAGCCACAGCCACGCGTTTCGTACATATCGACCCGGTCGATCTGCGGCAACACCGCAGCCCCCTTGGCCAGCACCCAGGCGGCTAGGCTGGCGGTGTCACCATCGGGCAAGTCGGCAATCTCGTACAGCGGGCGGTGATCGATGGCCTTGAAGATGGGATCGAACAAGGTCTTCACATCGCCGAAATCCACCGTCCAGCCTTGCACCTTGTCCAACTCGGCACTCAGGTGCAGGCGCAGGGTGTAGGTGTGGCCGTGGATGCCACGCAGCGGGCTGTCAGTGGGCGCTCGCTTGAGCTGAATCGCGCTGTCCAGCGTCAATTCTTTCCAGATGCGGTAGTTCGTGCCGTCGAAATTTGCGCCGCAAGAACCGGTTTCGTACACCGTGATCCAGGACAACTCGGGCAGCACCGGCTTCAAACCCGCCCACAACCAGGCCGAAATCACCTCGCTGGTCGGATTGTGCAAACCCTCAATGCTATTCAAGCATTGGTAGTTGAGCAGCATGTGCCAGGGCGCCCAGACCTCGTCCAGATGGTCGTAGTCGATGCTCAGCGCCCGCTCACCCAGGTCTTGGTTGGCGTGGATGATGACCTCGAAACCATGGCCATGCATGCGGCCGCATTTGTGACCCATGGGCACATTGGGCAATTGGTGCGCAGCTTGAAAGCGGTAGCGGCGCCAGACATGGGCGGAGCCATTGGCATCCAGATCCACACCCGAATGCTGGGTGCTTTGAATCCCGATCTGCTGGATGCCGGGTACGCCAAACTCGGTTTCCAGGCGCTGGCGGATCCAGCGGGCGATGTTTTCGTCGGTGGGCTCTTCCACGCAGCGGTTCAGCAGCGCGTGGTCCAGCGGTTCAACGCAGGCCTCCAGGCGCTTGCGCAATTCTTCGACCTCTCCGCCCGGAAAAGGCGCCCAGTCGGCAGGCAGTTCGGCACGCACGGTGGCGAAATAGCTGTGGCCATGCAGACCATGGCTGCGATGTCCGACGGGCAAGGCCGTGATCTGGCAGGCGGATTCGAAACCGCAGGAGGCGGAAAAAATAGTCAGGGTTTTCATCGGGGACGCAAGTGTGACATGGCTGGCCCGCCTTGGGGCAGGGGTGCAACGCAATCCCAACAAAAGCACTTTTGAGCTTCGCTCTGTCTTTAACAGTATCTTTAAATACTTTGTTAGTAGTCTTAGTAGGGGACGGCCCTTGCTGTGGACAAGCCGTATTTTGCCTGTTCTGGCAAGGACTTAGCTGCTGACAAAGCATGTGGGCGGATACCCTTGAACTTTGAGCCCAATAGATAACAACTTTGCCGCGCGCGCCGCCGCTGTGGATAAGCCCCTAGTTGTTCGAAAGTTATGCACATATTTGTACACATGAAAATGTTCTACTGATTGCTCAATTCGCCGCCGAAAGGGAGCGTCATGCCGCCGAGTGTTGAGACTTTTGACCCGCAAGCGGCCATCCGCGCCGAGCTGCTGGAGGGCTTGTTGGCCGAGCCGGCACATATCGCCTCCAAGTATTTCTACGACGCTTTGGGTTGCAAGCTGTTCGAGGCCATCTGTGAGTTGCCCGAGTACGCACTGACCCGTAACGAAGCCGCCATCTTTGCCGAACATGGCGCGGCCATGGCCCGTGCGATTGGCCCGGGCTGCACTTTGATTGATCTGGGCGCCGGCAATTGCGCCAAAGCAGCGGCCTTGTTTCCGCTGCTGCATCCCAGCCAATATGTGCCGATCGACATCTCGCAGGACTTTTTGCTGGAGTCGGTGGCACGCCTGCAGCCGCGTTTTGCGCATATCGAGATGACACCCGTGGCGCAGGACTTTTCCGAGCATTTGCAGCTGCCCGCCTCAGTGCGTGAGCAGCACCGCCTCTTCTTCTACCCCGGCTCCTCCATTGGCAATTTCAGTCCCTCGCAGGCCCTGGCCTTGCTGCGCCGCATGCGGGCCTTGTGCCTGGGCAGCGATGGCGGGGTGTTGATTGGTATTGATCTGCTCAAAGACAAGGCGGTGCTGGAAGCGGCTTACGACGACGCCCTGGGGCTGACGGCCGCCTTCAATCTCAACCTGCTGCGCCATGTCAATCGCTTGGCGGGCACCGATTTCGACGTCAAGCAATGGCTGCATCGCGCTCATTTCAACGCCGCCCTGGGTCGGGTTGAAATGCATTTGCTGGCAGCTGAGGATGTGCGGCTCAGCTGGCCGGGCCAGCAGCGCTTCTTCATGTCGGGCGAGAGCATCCACACCGAGAACAGCTACAAATACAGCATCGAAGGCTTCACCGAGCTGCTGCAGCGGGCTGGTTTTGAAGTGCAAGGGCAATGGACTGACGCCGATCAGGGCTTCGCTGTGATCCATGCGCGCGCCAGCGCAGGCTGAGCGGCGATGAACTTGGCAAGCCGCTTCGAGGCCGTGCGCCAGCAGTCCTTGCGCCTGGCGGCGCCGTTGTCGGCGGAAGACTGCTGTGTGCAGTCCATGCCGGAGGCCAGCCCCATCAAATGGCATTTGGCCCACACCAGCTGGTTTTTTGAGACCTTTTTGTTGGAGCGCTTTGAAGCCAGCTTCAAACCCTTCCACCCGGCCTTTCGGGTGCTGTTCAATTCTTATTACAACGGTGTGGGCGACAAGCACCCGCGCGCCCAGCGTGGCTTGTTGACGCGCCCGGCCTTGGCCGAGGTATTGGCCTATCGCGCGGCGGTGGATCAGCGCATCTTGTCGTTGCTGCAAGCCACGCCGGGCGATGCGCGCATTGCCGAGTTGATGGCACTGGGCCTGCAACATGAGCAGCAGCATCAAGAGCTGATGCTCACCGATCTGCTGCATTTGCTGGCGCAAAACCCTTTGCAGCCGGCCTACCGCGGCGAGGGGCAAGACCTGACCCCGTCTGTGCCTGAGCTGGGCTGGCTGCGTTTTGCCGGCTGCCTGCAAGACATGGGCCACCATGGCGGCGGCTTTTGCTTTGACAACGAATTGCCCGCACATCAGCAGTTCCTGCAGCCCTTCGAGCTGGCGACGCGCTTGGTCAGCAATGCCGAGTACTTGGCTTTTGTCGAGGCCGGTGGTTATCAGCAGCCGGAGCTGTGGCTTGCCGAAGGCTGGGATTGGTTGCGCAGCCAGGGCTTGTCAAAGCCTCTGTATTGGCGCCAGGACGATGCTGGCCCTTGGATGGCCTTTGGCCTGCACGGCCTGCAGCCCTTAGATCCCCATGCGCCAGCCTGCCATCTATCGCTGTTCGAGGCCGATGCTTTTGCGCGCTGGGCGGGTGCCCGGCTACCGACCGAGTTTGAGTGGGAAGCGGCGGCTCGTGCCGCCGCCCAGATGCCCGGCTTGCAGCAAATGCATGGTCAGGTTTGGCAGTGGACCAGCAGCAGTTACGCGCCCTACCCGGGCTTTGCGCCCGCCGCCGGCGCCGTGGGCGAGTACAACGGCAAGTTCATGGTCAACCAATATGTCTTGCGCGGCTCTTCCCTGGCCACGCCGGCCGGCCATGCGCGTGACAGCTACCGCAATTTCTTCCCCGCCCATACGCGCTGGCAGTTCAGCGGCATCAGGCTGGCGCGTTCCGTGCCGGCCTGAGCGCGATTAGCGGCAAGAGATGCCCAATCAGTCGCGCCGGTAGTGCAGCAGCCGCCCGCTATAGGGCAAGGCCAGTGGCAGTGATTTCAGCGGAGTTTCTTCCAGCCGATAGCCCATGCCGCTCATGCGCTTGCTGAAGGCGGAGCGGTTGCCGCGGTTGGGGTCGATGATCATCACCTCGCTGAGCGGCGCGGCGTGGCGTTCGATGAAGCGCGGTAAAGCGGCCTCGTCATCGCGT
Source organism: Paucibacter sp. KCTC 42545 (assembly GCF_001477625.1). NCBI lineage: Bacteria > Pseudomonadati > Pseudomonadota > Betaproteobacteria > Burkholderiales > Sphaerotilaceae > Roseateles > Paucibacter sp. KCTC 42545. Next base: position 4,321,628 of record NZ_CP013692.1, on the reverse strand, counting down.
TCGTACAGCACATCGCTGCCGATGATCAGCTCGAACAAGCCCTGCACCTTGGGCACACGCAAGCTGGGTGGAATGGCCAGATTGGGCGTGGCCCAGTTGCCATGGCAGTAGCGCAGCGGTGGCAAATCGTTCAGGCGCAGGTTTTCCAGCATGAAGGCAGCGGCCAGCGGATGGCAGTCGCTGGCGGTGACCAGGGCGCCCTTGCGGTGTGCCACCAGGCTGGCCAGCCCTAAGCCGCAGCCGATTTCGAGAATGCTCTCGTCCTCACGCAAGGGACGCAAAGCCATGGCCTCGGCCAAGTGCTGGCCCGAGGGCCAGAGCAGGCCGAACAAGGGCCAGAAGGCCGATGAAATTCCCAATGCCTCGGCCTCGCCGTGAAGATCGAAGAACTGCTGATTGTTCAGCAGCGAGCGAATCTGCAAGGGCGCAGCGCCCTCAATCGCGATGGATTCGAACTTGAAGAGATAGCCTGGCATGGGGTTGCGTGTGCGCCTCTTAGCGTTTGCCGGGCCGGCCGCCGCGGGTTTGCCACAGCGGTTTCTTGCCCTTGAGATGGCGCTCGATGCCGTCGTTCAGGCGGCCGCGTAAATCGACGACCGCCTCCACTTGGCCGAATACGCCGGGGAAACGCAGATCCAGCCAAAGCCACAGGGTGCAGGAGCGCAGCGCCTGCTCCATGCGGTCGAGCCGGCTGTGTTCGTCAACATCATTCAAGAACCAGGGGGAACCGGCCGTGCCGGTGACGGCGTGGCGGTGCGTCCAGTCCAGGAACTCCTGCACCTGCGCCTCGGTGCGGGTGTCCACCGGTGCTTGGGCGTAGATGAAACGGGTCTTGAGCGGCAGCGAGCCGGCGCTGCGATCCAGCTGATCGGCCAGTTCCAGCATCTGCTCCAGCTCGGCGACCTGGAAGTGCGCATCGTCCAGGCGCAGCTGTTCCATGAACACGCCCAGCACGGCGCGCAGCTTGTTCAAGTCCAGGCGCTGGGCGATGGTGTTGATATGCCACCAGTTCGGCGCCACCGAGCATTTGAAATCGCGCGGCGCGCGCGGCTGCTTGGGCAACAAGTCCTTCAGCGTGCGCGCCGCATTGGGCTCGGCCTCACGAAGCACACCGCAAAAGCCTTCGTCATGCATGCCGTAGCGGCCGGCGCGGCCGGCAATCTGGTGCACTTCGGAGACCGTCAAGGCGCGGTCCATCTGGCCGTCGAACTTGGTCATGGTGCTGAACAGCACGCGGCGAATCGGCAGGTTCAAGCCCATGCCGATGGCGTCGGTGGCCACCAGGATATGCGAGGCGCCTTGCGCAAAGCGCTCGGCTTCGCGGCGCCGCACTTCCGGCGGCAGCGCGCCGTAGATGACGGACACCGCATGGCCGCTGGCGGCAATTTGGTCGCGCAGCATCAGCACTTCGCGGCGGCTGAAGGCCACCACGGCGTCGCCCTTTTTCAAACTGGCGATGGGCACGGCGGCGGGCAGCAATTGAACTTCTTGCTTGCGCTCGAAATGGCGCACGGTGCAGCGCTCGCCGCACAGGCCCAGCAGGTTTTCAATCGCCGGCACGGCATAGGCCGAGCAGATGATGATCAGCTCATTGGCCGGCACCGCCACGATGGCCTGGGTCCAGGCCCAGCCGCGGTAGGTGTCGAACAGCATCTGCGCTTCGTCGATCACCGCCACATCAATGGCCTTGGTGGTGTTGACCATCTCGATGGTGCTGGAAACCACCCGCGCCGCATCGGCCGGCACATTCTCTTCACCGGTCAGCAGCGAGCAGGGCACGCCGCGGCCCACCAGGCGGTCGCGCCCTTCCAGGGCCAGCAGGCGCAGCGGTGCCAGGTAGGCGCCGTCATGCGCTTGCGCCAGGCGCTCAAAGGCTGCATGGGTCTTGCCGCTGTTCGGCGGGCCGACGAATAGCGTGACGCTGCGTTGCAGGCGGCGCGCAGCGTCAAAAGTGTCGGGGTAGCCTTGAAAGGCCAGTTCGCTGTTCAGGTGGGCGAGGGTGTTGAGTTCGGCCACCAGGCGCTCCCAGCGGTCTTGCGCGCGGGTGCAGGCAGCCTTGAGCAGGGGCAGGGTTTGCGGGGTGGCACATTCGGCCTGCAATCGTGGCAGCAGCGAATCGAGGTGTTCTTCATGGCCGGCCACGCTGCGCGCCAGCAGTGCTTCCAGATGGGCCAGCAACTCGCCCTCGCCCGCAAAGGCGGGGGCCGGGCCGATGGCCTGCGTCAAGGCGTTCATATCCCCGTCGCGGTAGAAGTCCCACACTGCCGCCGCATCCGGCAAATCCAGGCGGTAAGCCACCGGGATGCGCCAGCCGGGCTGGCTAAGGCTTAGCGTGGTCTGGCACAAGCGGCTCCAGCCGCTGCTTTGGCTGAGGTCGCGGCTCAGGCCCAGCTTGTCCAGCGCCAGGGTGCGTTGCTGCATCAGCGCGCGTACGGTGGGCGCCGTGCCCACCACATCGAGGTGGCACAAGGCCACGGCCATCAGCTCGGGGGCGATCCAACGGCTGGGGCGTGCGCCGGCCACCGCTTTTTGCAGCAGGATCAAGCCGCGTTGCTCGGGCAGGTCTTCGCGCGCGGCCTCGGCGTGATCGCTATGGCCGAGGAAGTCGGCCGGCGTGAGCACCTGCGGCAGCTGGTAAGCCGCTTGGCGGATGCGCAGCAAGCCTTCGGGTGTGAGCTCGGGCGGCAGCCGCTTGGCGTGGCGCGCATGGGGCAGATTGAAGGAGGGGGAAACTGGCGCTGGCGTGGGGGCTGCGGCGCCGTGAGATTGGGGGTCTTTGATGTCTTGCACCCTAGGAGTGGACCACAGTAGGCACGGCCTGAGCATTTGACAGCCGGGCGGCAAGGCAATCAGCTGCCAAAACTGCTGGGTCAGGCGCGGCTATGTTTGCTCTGGGTCTGTGCCCTGGGCTCTTGCGTGAGCATGGATTTTGGTGGACTTGCTCGGCTGGCTGAGCCCGCAATTTGACGCGGGCCGGCCTCTTCAAACGCATGGCTCAGGCCCATGCGATGAATTGACGTATAAAAGCGGCCGGTCCTCTATGAAAACAGCTTGTTCTACCGGTGTCGACCAAGGTCAACGTGTCACAAAAAATTGCCAAACGCGGTGTTGATGCGGACTCCTGCGCATGGAGATCTAGCAAGCTAGCCGGAATGCTGTGCAGCATTTCTGACGCTCCGCCATGAGCATGCCTATTGATTGCCCCATGCCGCAGTCCGCCAGCCTGCTCCAGGCCGAACGCCTGGCCTGCCGACGTGGCCGCCGCCTGCTTTTCAGCGGCCTGAATCTGCAATTGCAGGCCGGCAGCGTGACTTGGTTGCGCGGCAGCAATGGCTGCGGCAAGACCAGCTTGCTGCGCATCTTGGCGGGATTGTCTGCGGCTACCGAAGGGCGGGTCACCTGGCCGGCTGCTGGCGCTCAAGACAGCGCAGCGCAGAGCAGCAGCCCCTTGATTTACATCGGCCACAGCAATGGCCTGAAAGACGACCTGACCCTGTTGGAGGCCCTGGCCTTTCTGGCCGAGTTGGCCGGCCTGGACCGCGCGGAGGCCCGCGCCGGCCAAGCACTGCAGCGCCTGGGCCTGGCCACGCGGGCCGCTGCACCCGTGCGCACCTTGTCGCAAGGGCAGCGGCGGCGCGGTGCGCTGGCGCGTCTGGCGCTGGACGATAAGGCGCGCGTCTGGCTGCTGGACGAACCTTTTGATGCGCTGGATGCCGACAGCATGGCGTTGCTGCAGCAATTGATTGCCGAGCATGCCGCCCGCGGTGGTGCGGCACTGCTGACCAGCCACCAGGCGATTGATCTGAAAGACGCCCATGAGCTTGATCTCGAAGTGTGGCGCGCCGCATGAGCGGGCGCTTGCTGCTGGCGCTGCTGCGCCGCGATTTGAAGTTGGTGCAGCGGCGCCGGGTCGAGGCCTTGCTGCCTTTAGGCTTTTTCATCGTTGCGGCCGGCTTGTTCCCTTTTGGCGTCGGGCCAGAGCCGCAGACCTTGCGGCAGATCGGGCCAGGCGTGGTGTGGGTGTGCGCGCTTTTGTCGGCCATGTTGTCGGTGACGCAAATGTTCAGCGGCGATCTGCAAGACGGCTCGCTGGAGCAGATGTTGCTGTCACCTCACGGCCTGCTGGCCGTGGTCTGGGGCAAGGTGCTGGCGCATTGCTTGTCCGCCGGCCTGAGCCTGGTGCTGGCCACGCCCTTGCTGGGTTTGCTCTTCGGCATGGGGGGCGCTGAGATTGCCATGCTGTGCCTGAGCCTCTTGCTGGGCACACCCATCCTCAGCCTCTTGGGTGCGCTGGGTTCGGCGCTGACCCTGGGGCTGCGCAGCGGCGCGGCGCTGGTGTTCTTGCTGGTGTTGCCGCTGACGATTCCGGCGCTGATCTTTGGCATCGGGGCGGTCGGCGCGGTGGAAGCTGGTGTGCCGGAACAGGCACAAGCGCATCTCTCGCTGCTGGGGGCCCTGCTCATCCTCACCTTGTTGGGCGCGCCGCCGGCCACCGCCGCGGCCTTGCGAATTGCACTGGACTGATGCCATGAACTCACCCACCGCCCCCTTGCGCGCGGCCTCGCAATCACGCTGGCGCTGGAGCACTTTTGCCGCGCCCTCGCGCTTTTATCAGCTGGCGGGCCGCTGCATCCCCTGGTTCTGGGGCCTAGCCTTGGTGTTGGGCCTGGCTGGCTTGTGGGTGGGTTTTGCCATCGCACCGAGTGACTTTCAGCAGGGCGAGGCTTACCGCATCATTTTTGTCCATGTGCCTGCGGCCTGGATGTCCATGTTGATCTACCTGGTGCTGGCCGCCTCGGCCGCCTGGGGTTGGATGCTCAATGTCCGCATGGCCTCGATGTATGCCCGCGCCCTGGCGCCCACCGGTGCGCTGTTCACCTTGCTGGCGCTGTGGACCGGTGCCTTGTGGGGCAAGCCGACCTGGGGGGCTTGGTGGGTGTGGGATGCGCGGCTCAGCTCGGAGTTCATCCTCTTGCTGCTCTACCTCGGCTATATCGCCCTGACCGAGGCGATTGATGATGAGCGCCGCGCTGCCAATGCCGGTGCGCTGCTGGCCTTGGTAGGGGCGGTGAACATCCCGATCATTTACTTCTCGGTGCGTTGGTGGAATACCTTGCACCAGGGCGCCACCATCAGCATGACGGCTGCGCCCAAGATGGCCCACATCATGCTGCTGGCCATGCTGCTGATGACGCTGAGCTTTTGGGCCTATAGCTTTGCCGTGGTGTGGACGCGCGCTCGTGCCATCGTGCTGGAACAAGAATGCGAGGCCGCGTGGGTGCGTGAACTCAAAGCGGCCAAGAATAGCGAGAGGGGGGGCTGACGATGACGGTCTGGAATTCGTTTGACGACTTTCTGCACATGGGCGGCTACGGCCTCTATGTCTGGGGCGCTTACGGCGCCTGCTTGCTGCTGATGGTGCTGGAAGCACGCCTGAGCGCCCGTCGCCATGCCCGCGCCCTGCAAGCTGAGACGCTGGAGGATTTGGCATGACGCTCAAGCCACGTCACAAACGCGCCGCCATCGTGGTGGGCGGACTGGCCTTGCTGGGCGTGGCCGCCGCCCTGGTGCTGAATGCCTTCAACAGCAATCTGGTCTTCTTCTACACCCCCACCCAGGTGGCAGCCAAAGAGGCACCGCAGGCGCGCACCTTCCGCGTCGGCGGCCTGGTGCAGGCGGGCAGCGTGGTGCGTGACGGCGTGACGGTGAACTTCTTGGTGACCGACACGGTCAAGGCCATGCCGGTGCGCTACCAGGGCGTCTTGCCCGATTTATTCAAGGAAGGAAAGGGCGTGGTGGCGCAGGGCCAGCTCAATGCCGAGGGCATTTTTGTGGCCCGCGAGGTGCTGGCCAAGCACGACGAAAACTACATGCCACCCGAAGCGGCTGATGCGCTTCAACGCGCCGCCAAGGCGCAGAAAGAGGCCGGCAACAGCATGGCGCCAGGAGCCCAACCATGATTCCCGAACTGGGCCATTTTCTGCTGCTGCTGGCCTTGGCGGTGGCCTTGGTGCAGGGTGTGCTGCCCCTGGCCGGCGCGCAAACCGGCCGGGCCGATTGGATGGCGCTGGCGCGCCCCACCACCGTGCTGCAAGCTTTGTTGGTGGTGGGTGCGTTTGCTTGCCTGACGGTATCTTTTGTGCGCAACGATTTCTCGGTGCTGTATGTGGCGGCCAATTCCAACTCGGCCCTGCCCTTGCCCTACCGCATCGCGGCGGTATGGGGTGGGCATGAGGGTTCGCTGCTGCTGTGGGTGCTGATGCTCAATGTCTGGAGCGTGGCGGTGGCAGCCTTCAGCCAGCGCCTGCCGGCCGCTTTCATCGCGCGCATTTTGGCGGTGCTGGGCCTGGTGGCCGCGGGTTTCTTGCTCTTTATGCTGGCCACCTCCAACCCTTTCGACCGCCTGCTGCCTGCGGCGATCGATGGGCGCGACCTCAACCCCTTGCTGCAAGACCCCGGCATGGTGATCCACCCGCCCATGCTTTATATGGGTTATGTGGGCTTCTCCGTGGCCTACGCCTTTGCCACGGCGGCTCTGCTGGGCGGCAATCTCGATGCGGCCTGGGCGCGCTGGACGCGGCCCTGGACCACCCTGGCCTGGGTCTTCCTGACCTTTGGCATTGGCCTTGGCAGTTGGTGGGCGTATAACGAGCTGGGCTGGGGCGGCTGGTGGTTCTGGGACCCGGTCGAGAACGCGTCCTTCATGCCTTGGTTGATCGGCACGGCGCTGATTCATTCGCTGGCGGTGACCGAGAAGCGCGGCGGCTTCAAGGTCTGGACCGTGTTGCTGGCGCTGCTGGCCTTTTCGCTTTCGCTGCTGGGCACGTTTCTCGTGCGTTCGGGCGTGCTGTCTTCGGTGCACGCCTTTGCTACCGACCCGCGCCGTGGCCTGTTCATCCTCTGTTTCCTCGTTGTGGTGATTGGCACTTCGCTGCTGCTGTTTGCCTGGCGTGCGCCCAAGGTCGGCCTGGGTCAGCGCTTTGGCATGTTCTCGCGCGAGTCTCTGCTGCTGGTCAACAACATGATGTTGGCGGTGGCCTGCGCGGCGGTGCTGCTGGGCACGCTGTATCCGCTGTTTCTGGATGCCATGGGCCTGGGCAAGATCTCTGTGGGTGCGCCCTACTTTGACACGGTGTTTGGCCTTCTGATGGCGCCCTTGGTGCTGGTGCTGGGCATAGGCCCGCTGACGCGTTGGAAGAACGACGAGCCCGCTGCCGTGCTGCGCCGCCTGCGCTGGCCTTTGGTGGGCGCGCTGGCGGCAGCGCTGGCTACCGGCGCCTGGGCCGGCCACATCAGCCTGGCCACCACGGGCGGCCTCACCATGGCCTTCTGGATCGTGGCAACGCAGTGGGTGGACCTGCGGCAGCGCCTGCTGCCGGCCGGCGCGCGCTTGGCGCAAATGCCGGCGCGGGGGCGCCAAATGCCGCTGGCCATGTGGGGCATGTTGGTGGCGCATCTGGGCGTGGCGGCCTTTGCTTTCGGTGTGGCGATGGTGAAAACCTACGAGACCGAACGCGACGTCAAGATGGGCTCCGGCGACACCACCGAGTTGGCCGGTTATGTGGTTCGCATGCTGGAAGTACGCGATGTGCCCGGGCCTAACTACATCGCTGCGCGCGCCACGCTGGAAGTCAGCCGCGAGGGGCGATTGATTGCCACACTCCATCCCGAAAAGCGCATCTACCGGGTCCAGCAAAACCCCATGACCGAAGCGGCGGTGGACAGCAATGCCCTGCGCGACATCTACATCTCGATGGGCGAGCGCCTGCCCAGTGGTGAGTGGGTGCTGCGGGTTCAGTACAAGCCCTTCATCGTCTGGATCTGGGCCGGTTGTCTGATCATGATGTTGGGCGGCGTGCTAGCCCTCAGTGACCGCCGCTATCGCCAGCGCAAGCCGGTGCAAGAGCTTGAGGTGATCGCCCAAGCTGGCGCCCAGCTCGGCGCCAAATCGGAGCAACCGGCATGAACCGCTATTTGCTGCCCCTGGCCCTGTTCCTCGTGCTGGCCGGCTTTCTGGCCGTGGGCCTGCGCCTGGATCCACGCGAGGTGCCCTCGCCTCTGATCAACAAGCCCGCACCCAGCTTCAGTGCCCCTTCGTTGCACAAGCCCGAGCAGCGCATCAGCAAGCAAGACTTGCTGGGCCAAGTCTGGATACTCAATGTTTGGGCCTCCTGGTGCGCTGCCTGCCGCGACGAGCATCCCGCCTTGCTGGCCTTTGCGCGCCAGGCCCAGGTGCCCATCTACGGCCTCAACTACAAGGATGAGCGCGGCGCGGGCCAGGCCTGGCTGCGCCAGTTGGGCAACCCCTATACCGATTCGCTGTATGACCCGGATGGCCGCATCGGCATTGACTATGGCGTCTACGGCGTGCCGGAGACCTTTGTGATCGACCGCAGTGGCACCATCCGCTACAAGCACATCGGCCCGCTGACGCCCGAGCTGTTGCGCGACACCATCGCTCCCTTGCTGAGGCAGCTCAATGTTTAAGACCCTGCTCTTGTTGCTGGCCTTGCTGAGCCTCAGCCCCGCTCAGGCCAAGGAGGCCCAGCCGGTGGCGCAGAACCCCGCCATCGAGGCCCGCATGATGTTGCTGGCCGCCGAGTTGCGCTGCCTGGTGTGCCAGAACCAGACCATTGCCGATTCACACTCCGGCTTGGCCGAAGACTTGCGTCAGCAGATTCGCGAAATGCTCGAACGCGGCATGACGGATGAGCAGGTGCGCAGCTTCATGAGCGAGCGTTACGGCGACTTCGTGCTTTACAAGCCGCCCTTCAAATCGAGCACAGCCCTGCTGTGGGCCGGCCCGCCGCTGCTGCTGCTACTGGCCTTGCTGGGCTTGTACGCGGTGCTGCGGCAACGCCAGCGCATGAGCTCCGATGCTTTTGAGCCGGACGATGACAACAACAATCAATCCGACGATGCGGATGGTGCCCATGACGAACACAGCCTCCCTGCAAATCGATGAACTCAAGCGCCAGCTGGCGCAGCTGGATGAGCTGTTCAAGCAAGGCGTGCTGAGTGGCGACGCGGCGCGCGCCAAGCGCGATCAGCTGGAACATGAGTTGATCGAACTCGTCTTGCGTGCCAAGCCCGGCCCGGCTGCCGCCGCAGCGCAGCCTTCGGCGCGTTTGCTGCTGGGCCTCACCGCCTTTGTGCTGGTCTTTGGCGCCGTCGGTTATGCCTGGCGCGGCAATTTCGAGGGCTTGCGCACCGGCCCTGGTGACACCCCGCCAGCGGCCGGCGCTGCGCAGGATGCCAGCGGCCATGCCGAGGACGCGCAAATCGAGGCCATGCTGAATCGCTTGGCCGACAAGCTCAAGGCCAATCCCGATGACGCGCAGGGCTGGGCCATGTTGGCGCGCTCCTACACCGCACGCGGGCGTTACGACGAAGCCGTGCCCGCCTACAAAAAAGTGGTGGAGCTGCTGCCCAAAGACGCGCAGGCCCTGGCCGACTACGCCGACGGCCTGGCCACGGCCAAGCAAGGCCAGCTCAGCGGCGAGCCCGAGCACCTGGTGCAGCAGGCGCTGCGCCTGGATGGCCGCAACGTCAAGGCCTTGTCCCTGGCGGGCACGATTGCTTTTGATCGCAATGACTTCAAGGGTGCGGCTGACTACTGGGATCGCGCGCTGCAGGCCGCGGAGCCAGACGGCAATATGGCGCGGCAATTGCAAGGTGCTTTGACCGAGGCCCGTCAGCGTGCCGGAGTGACGCCGCCAGCCGTGCCCGCAGCCGCCGCCGTAGTCGCGCCCACGCTGCCTACACCCCCAACTGCTACTGCCGCCGTGGGCGCCACCAGCATCACCGGCCGGGTGGATATTGCCCCGGCCTTGAAAGCGCAGCTGAGCCCGGATGACACCTTGTTTGTCTTCGCCCGCGCGCCCGGTGGTTCACGCATGCCGCTGGCGATTCTGCGCAAGAAAGCCAGCGAGTTGCCCTTCACGTTCACGCTGGATGACAGCCTGGCCATGAGCCCGGCAGCGCGTCTGTCTTCGGCCCCGCAAGTGGTGATCGGCGCACGCATCAGCAAGAGCGGCGAGGCGCTGCCCAAGCCCGGCGATCTGCAAGGTTTGAGCGGCGTGGTGGCACTGGGTGCGCGCGATGTGCAGGTGCTGATCAGCGAGCAGATCAAGCCTTGAAATGCAGCGTCTGAATGTCGACAGGGCGCACCGGCATCGCATTTACCTAACGGCGATTTCAGGCGGACCAGTCTTGATGGCTTGATCTTCCCTGCAGCGCGGCAAGGCAAGCCCGCGAGCGAAGAGCCTACTTATCCGAGGCCCGCTCGTAGGCCAGCTTTTGCATCAGCGTGAAAAAGCGGTCATAAAAGGTGCCGGCTGGAATGGTTTCCGAGGCGACCTTGACCAGCGAGTCGTCCGAGGACGACAGCGGCACCGAGATCGAACCCACCGCGCTGACGCCCAGGCTGGCCGAGTTCGGATTCTTCTTCAGCGCGTAGCGGTCTTGCTGGGCCGACACATAGGCGGTGGTGATTTGGTCACTGCGGCCGTCGGGCACGCACACCACATTGAAGGTGATTTCCACATGCACTTCACCGTCGGGCTGGAAGCGCTTGCGCCCCGTGACGCTGCCGCCCGGTGCGCTGGTGATCACATAGCCCTGGCTCAAAAGCGTGCGGCGCGCGGCTTCGCAAATCTCGTCGACAGGACCATCGAAGAGGCGCGAGAAAGTCTCATCCGACTGGAAGCGTTCGCTCTGGTAGACCGAGGCCTTGCGCGGTGTGTTGCCGCCGGTGATGCCGCAGCCCGCCAACAGGGCTGCTGCACTGGCGCACAAGGCGCACAGTGTGAGTCGGAAAATTCGATGTGATGACATCTGGGGGCTTGGCATTGGCTCTGGCATGGCTCCGGTGAGGCCCCGCAGGGGCGAGCGCGCATTATCTCGCGAGCTTGTAAATGCTTGAGAATGGCCGGCTCTGTTTCCTTCGAATCTGCCATGAAGCTCAAGCGCCCTCGTCCACTGATGCTCTCCACCTCCTTGGCCATGCTGCTGGCCTTGAGCGGCCCGCATGGCGTTAGCGCCCAGACCAAGGCACAGAGCCAGCAGCCGCTGGCGGCCCTGCCTTACACGCCCAGCCTGGACCCCGCCGCGATGGACACCCAGGCCCAGCCCTGCGAGGACTTCTATCAATACGCCTGCGGCGGCTGGATCAAGCGCAACCCGGTGCCGGATGACCAGGCCCATTGGTCGGTCTACGCCAAGATGATGGACGACAACCAGCGCTATCTGTGGGGCATTCTGGACAAGCTGGCCACCCCTGCGGCAGTCGATGAGCCGGCGCGCAGCGCCAACCAGCAAAAGCTGGGTGACTACTTCGCCGCCTGCATGGACGAAGCCGCGATCGACAAGCAAGGCCTGGCACCGCTGAAACCTTGGTTGGCACGCATTGACGCTTTGAGCAGCCGCCAGCAGTTGCCGGCCTTGCTGGCACAGCTGCAGCAGGCCAATAACAACGCGCGCTTCTTCTTTCAAATCGGCGCTGGCCAGGACTTTTCGGATTCCTCGCAGGTGATTGCCTTTGCCTTTGCCGGCGGCATCAGCCTGCCGGACCGCGACTACTACCTGAAGAACGACGCCAAATCGCGCGAGCTGCGTGCCCAGTTCGCCAGCCATGTGACCGCCATGTTTGAGCGCCTGGGTGACAGCCCGGCCCAAGCGCGTGAGGCCGCCCGTCTGGTGCTGAAAACTGAGACAAAGCTGGCGCGCGCCATGCTCAGCCGGGTCGACAAGCGTGACCCCTACAAGACCGCCAACAAGATGGACGCCCGCGGCCTGCAAGACCTGACCCCCGGCTTCGACTGGGCGGCTTATCGCCAGGCGCTGGGCGTGCAAGAAGCGCCCCAGGCCTATAACGTCACCGAGCCCAAGTTCTTCAAGGCCCTGGATGCGCAGTGGCGCGCCATGAGCCTGGCCGAGCTCAAGACCCTGCTGCGCTGGCAATTGCTGAGCAGCCAGGCGCCCAATCTTTCTACCGAGTTGGTGCAGCAAGACTTTGCTTTCTTCGGCCACAAGCTCAATGGCGTGCCCCAGCTCAAGCCGCGCTGGAAGCGCTGCGTTGAATTGGTGGATGCGCAGCTGGGCGAAGCCCTGGGCCATGAGTTCGTGAGCCGCAATTTCTCACCTGAGCTGAAGGCCAAGACCCAGCAGATGACCGATCAAATCGAGGCCGCCATGGCCCAGCACATCCAGGCGCTGGACTGGATGAGCCAAGCCACCAAGACGCGCGCGCTGGCCAAGCTGCACAGTATCGTCAACAAGGTGGGCTACCCCGAGCGCTGGCGCGACTACAGCGCGTTGCCGGTGCTGCGCCAAGACTTCAACGCCAATGTGGCCGCGGGTCATCGCTTCGAAGCGCAGCGCCAATGGGCCAAGATCGGCAAGCCGCTGGATCGTGGCGAGTGGGGCATGACGCCCACCACGGTCAATGCCTATTACGACGCGCAGATGAACGATATGAACTTCCCGGCCGGCGTGCTGCAGCCGCCGCTGTTCGACCCCAAGATGGATGATGCGCCCAACTACGGCAATACCGGCGGCACCATCGGCCATGAGCTGATTCACGGTTTTGACGACGAAGGCCGGCAGTTCGACGGGCAAGGCAATCTGAAGGATTGGTGGACCGCCAAAGATGCCCGTAGCTTTGATAAGCGCGCCGCCTGTGTGGCCAAGCAGTACGCCGGCTACACCATCGTGGACGACATCAAAATCAATAGCAAACTCACACTGGGCGAGGACCTGGCCGACCTCGGCGGCATGCTGCTGGCAATGAGCGCCTGGAAGGCCCACACCGCCAACTTGGGGCTGCAGCCGCAAGATGGGCTGACGCCGGAGCAGCGCTTCTTCGTCGGTTTCGCGCAATGGGCTTGCAGCAACGACCGGCCCGAAGCCTTGCGTGTGCAAGCGCTGACCAACCCGCATTCGCCCGGCCGCTACCGCGTCAACGGCGTGGTCGTCAATATGTCCGAGTTTGAGCAGGCCTTTTCCTGCAAGCCAGGGCAAAAAATGGTCAAACCCGAGGGCCAACGCTGCAGAATATGGTGATGCCTATCCTCAGCAGCCAGCCATCGCCTCGCGGCCGCCGCATTGGACGGCGGCGTTTGCTGAGCGTGCTGCTGGGAGCGCTGGCGGGCCCGGCCCGCGCGGCGCTTGGTAAACCGCCAGCTGGGGAAATTCTGATCGGCAGCTCGGCCGCCTTCAGTGGCCCGGCGGCCATGTTGGGCCAAGGCTTGCATGCGGGCGCCCAAGCCCTGTTCAAGCAGATCAATAGCCAAGGCGGGCTGGCGGGCGCCAAGTTGGTGATGCGGGCGCTGGACGATGCTTATGAACCCGTCCGCACCGACAAGAACACCCGCTTGCTGGTGGATGACCCCAAGGTGCTGGCCCTGTTCGGCTATGTGGGCACGCCCACCAGCAAGGCCGCCTTACCCTATGTGCGGCGCTGGCAGATCCCTTTTGTGGGTGCCTTCACCGGCGCCGCGGTCTTGTGGGAACCCAATCCCATGGTCTTCAATGTGCGCGCCGGCTACCGGGCCGAAGCCGAGGCTCTGGCGGGCGCGATGGTCACGGCCGGCATCAAGCATTTGGGCGTGCTTTACCAGGCCGATTTGTTTGGCCGCGCGGGCATGGAGGCGATGCGCAGCGCCGCCGAGGGCCAGGGGCTGGTAATTGGGCCGGTGGCTTCGGTGCAGCGCAATAGTGTCGACGTCCAGGCCGCACTGACTGTGCTGCTGGTCAAGCCGCATCCAGAAGCCATCTTCATGGTCAGCACTTATGCGAGTTGCGCCGCCTTTATTCAGGCCGCGCGTCAGCGTGGATATGTGGGGCGCTTTTACAGCTTGTCATTCGCGGGCCTGGAGCCGCTGCGCCAGGCGTTGAATCAAGATATGCGCAAAGTTACCATCGCCCAGGTGGTGCCCGACCCGGATGACGCCAGCATCGCCGTGGTGGCCGCCTACCAAAAGGCTATGCGTGAGGCGGGGCATAAGCATTTCGACTCGATCAGCCTGGAAGGCTATATCGCCGCCCGTGTGCTGGTGGAAGGGCTGCGCAATGCCAAGAAGCCCCTGAGCCGCGAGTCCTTGGCGCAGGGCCTGGAGACCCTGGGCCATCTGGATTTAGGCGGCTTTCAAGTGGCCTATCGGCCCAAGGACCATCAGGGCTCCAACTACATCGGCCTGCGTTCGGAAAAGTAGCGCATAGCGCCTCTTGGCCCGCTTGCCCGGGTTGGCTGCAATTCATGCGTGCCGCCCGGCAATTCATCTCTTGGGCAGAGCCAGCGCCGGCGCGTTTGGCTACGCTGCGGCTTCTTACTTTTCGGAGCCTGCTTTGAATCAACGGACCATGATCAACCTGGCGGTCGTCGCTGCCATGTCCTCCTTGTTCAGTCTGCCCGCCGCGGCCCAAACCGGCGCTGGCGCCAGCGCGGCCCCAGCGGGTGCCCGCCAAGTCATCACCCGCGCCGATCAGCTGCCCCGCCACACCCATACGCTGGCCAAGCTGCCCAGCGAGATGCTGGCCGCGCCGCTGCAAGAGCTTCAGCCCCTGGGTGCCAAGCTGGAGGCCGAGTTGCTGGCTGACTTGGCCGCTTTTGATATTCAAGACCCCGCCACCTTGCGCGAGTTCTACGGCGCCCTGGCCAGCCTGGCCCAGCTGCGCGGCGACTGGGCGGCCGTGCCGGGCTGGACCGCCAAGGCCCGCGCCTTGCAAGAAAAATCCGGTGGCAAGCTGACTAGCGGCGTCACCACCGATCTGCTCTCGCAGCAGCAGCTCGAAAAGCGTGACGCCGCCTGGCTGCAGGCCGAGGTGCAGCGCCGCTATGCGGCCCTGCCCTGGGCCACGGTTCAAGACAATCTCAAAAGCGCCAAGGGCAGCTTGGAGACTTACAACCCCGAGCTGATCCTGGGCGCCTTCAAAAGCCAGCTCGACCCCATGGCAGTGAATGGCAAGATGGTGTTGCCCAGCGGCATGGTGCAGGCCATCATCGGCGCCCGGGTGCAAAAGGAATTGTTGACGCCCAATAAGGCAGCGCTGGTGGCCGGCTTGCAGGCAGTGATCGATGCCAATAGCAAGGCCCAGGCCCGCGCGGATATCTGGACCCCGCGCACCTTCAGCATCGCGGCCGATGCCAAGGCCAAGCCGGTGGTGGTGGGCGTGTGGGATTCGGGCGTGGACCTGGCCTTGTTCAAGCCCGCTACCCCGCGCGGCGTGGCTTTTGACCCCGAGGGCAAGTTCACGCAGGAATTGCTGCGCTCGCTGGGGGATGCCCAGCCGCGCTGGCCACAGCTGCGCGGCATGATCAAGGGCGCCATGGATCAACGCGCCGCCCTGGACACGCCGGAGTCGCAGAAGTTCCGTGCCACCCTGGGCAGCCTGAAGGCCGATGAGGTCAAGGCCTTCAGCGAGGACATGTCTCTGGCCGGGCTCTACGTTCACGGAACCCATGTGGCCGGCATTGCGGTGGCCGGCAATCCCTTTGCTCAGGTCTATGCCGCCACCATGTTGTGGCCCGCCAAGACCGAACCTGAAAAGCCCAGCGAATCACGCTCCAAGACCACGGCCGAGGCCTATGGCCAGGTGGTGGAAGGCTTCAAAAAGGCCGGCGTGCGGGTGGTGAATATGAGCTGGCGCTACGGCCCCAGTGCTTACGAAGGCGCGCTGGCGTATCACAACCTGGGTGGCAGCCCGGAGCAGCGCAAGGTGGAGGCCTTGCGCCTGTTCAAGATCGAGCGTGATGCCTTGCGCGCGGCCATTGCGGGCGCGCCGGAGATCTTCTTCGTTGCCGGTTCGGGCAATGAAGACAATAGTGCCGACTTTGAGGAATACATCCCCGCCGGACTGGAGTTGCCCAATCTGATCACCGCCGGCGCGGTGGACCAAGCGGGTAGCGAGACCAGCTTCTCCACCTTCGGCGAAACGGTGGCGGTGCATGCCAATGGCTTCGAGGTTGATAGCCCCGTGCCCGGCGGTGATCACCTCAAGCTCAGCGGCACCAGCATGGCCAGCCCGCAGGTGGCCAATCTGGCAGCCAAGCTGATCGCACTCAAGCCAGCGCTCACGCCCGTGGAAGTGAAAGCCTTGATCCTGCAGGGTGCAGAGCGTCAGATGGCGGCAGACGGCAAGCCCGGCCGCGTTAACTTGATCAACCCGCGCAAGAGCGCCGAGTTGGCGGGCATCAAGCTCTGATCTTGTCCTTTTTTTCGGCCTGATCCTCCTCGGGCAGCGGGGTCAGGTCGAGAAAGGGCGTGTCCCGGTCAGCTGGCGGATAGGCGTCGGCCACATAGCCGGGGCCTTTCATGACCATCACGATCAGGCAGCCCACCGCCAGGGTCAGCAACAAGGTCCAGTGCATGGCCACCAGGCCATAGGCGATGTACTCGCCCATCAGCAGGCTGTGCGCATCTGCTTGCGCTGGCTCGGCCAGCCAGCGGCGCAGGCCCACGAAGAGAAGGGGCAGCAAAGTGCCCCAAAAAAACAAGGCCGGCAGGCGGCGCCAGATTTGGCGCTCCAGGCCGGCCGCCGTTTTGGGGCCATAGCCGGGCAATCGCTTGAAGGGATTCATGGCGATGTGCTCGGCGGATTGAGGCTTTAGAACTTGTCAGTACCAGGGCGCGCAGGGCCCCCTGGTTCCGCTGTGCTTAGGCCTTCTTGGCCCAGGCGCTACACCAGCCCTTGGCCGCCACTTGCTTGGCTGGGAACAACGGGCAGCCGCCAGCGGCATCCCCGGCCTTGCCTTGGTACAGCGCGCAGTTGGCGCAGCTTTGCGTGGCAGCGTGCTTGGGGTACTTCTTGGTGTCGGCCTTGGCGGTGTCGGCCACATAACCCAGGGCGACGGCTTGGGGATCTTTTTCCTCAACCTTGGCTTGGGCGCGGGCGCTGGTGGCGAGGGCAGTGGCGCCAGCCGCGGCCAGGGTCATCAGGAAAACGCGACGTGCTTGTTGACTCATGGAGAACTCCAATAAATTTGAGCCGGCCCATAGTGAACCAAACGAAGACAGGTCAAACAACGCTTCTGAGGGCCGGCGGGCTCATGGCGTGACGCTTCACTGTAGTACAGACTGGCGCGCTTGATAGCAAAGAATAGCCATGCCGCCGTCGACAATACGCCCATGCGACTGCGAACCAAAATCATTCTGCTTGCCGTGCTGCCTCTGGTGGCTTCGCTGGCCTTGCTGGCCGTGGCGGTGCGCCAGCAAGAAGGTGACTTGGCGCGGCGTGAGCATGCTTTGGTGGAGCGCGCCTATATGGAAGCGCGCCGGGCCGAGTTGCGCAATTACGTGGCGCTGGCGGTCAGCACTGTGCAGCCCCTGTACGAGCGCGGCGGTGACGAGGCGGCCAACCGCCGCGAGGCGCTCAAGCTGCTGGCCTCGCTGGACTATGGCGAGGACGGCTATTTCTTCGTTTACGACCTGCAGGGTCATGTCTTGATGCATTCGCGCCAGCCCGAGCTGCTGGGCAAGAACCTGTGGGAACTGCGCGACGCCCGGGGCCGGCCAACGATTCAGAAGCTGATTCAGCAAGCGCGTGCCGGCGGCGGCTATGTGGACTATCTCTGGCGCAAGCCCTCCAGCGGCCAGCCGGCGCCCAAGCTCGGCTATGTGGTGGCCCTGCAGCGCTGGCAGTGGATGTTGGGAACAGGGCTCTACCTGGACGGCATCGAAGCCACCATGACTCAGCTGGAGCGTGAAGCCAGCGCCAATATCGCCACCACTTTGCTGTGGATTGCCGGCATCGCGGTGTTTGGTGTCGGCCTGATCAGCGCCACCGGCATGGTGCTCAACTTCAGCGAGCATCGCCTGGCTGAAACCAAGCTGCGCCTGCTGGCCCGGCAGGTGGTGCAGTCGCAAGAGGATGAGCGTGCGCATCTGGCCCGCGAGTTGCACGACGGTGTCAGCCAGACCCTGGTGTCGACCAAGCTGATGGTGGAAGCGGCGCAAAAGAACGCGGCAGCGGCGGCTGAGCCCGCCGGCCTCTTGGACAAAGCCCTGCAGCGCCTCAACGCGGCCTTGAATGAGGTGCGGCGCATTTCCCACCGCCTGCGCCCGGCGCTGCTGGACACCCTGGGCCTGCCGGCCGCCCTGCAACGCCTGGCCGAAGAGTTTGACGAGGCCGGCCCGGCACGTGTGGGCTTGCGCATCGACGGTGAGCCGGTGGAATTGCCCGAGGTGCTCAAGACCGTGCTGTTCCGCGTCGCGCAGGAAAGCCTGACGAATATGGCCAAACATGCCCAAGCCAACCAAGTTGAGCTGGCCCTGAGCTTTGAGCCCGACGGCGGCCTGCGCATGAGCATCACCGACGATGGCCAGGGCTTTGACAGCCAAGCCATGCACCAGCATCCGGCGCGCGGCATCGGCCTGCGCAATATGCGGGAGCGCCTGGACTCGGTGGGCGGCTGCCTGCTGATCAGCGCCGCGCCGGGCCACGGCACCCAAATCGAAGCGCAACTCTCGGCCATCACCCTGGCCGGCTTGCGCAAGGTCTGAAAGAAACGCAGATGACAACAACAGACAGCAAGACGAAGCCCGACATCATTCGCATCCTCTTGGTGGATGACCACCCGATGGTGCGCGAGGGCCTGCGCTCCTTGCTCAATGGCGTGGCGCACCTGAGCGTGGTGGGCGAGGCGGGCGATACCAGCACGGCGCTGGCCCAGCTCACGGCCTGCGCCCCTACCGTGGTCTTGATGGATGTGGGCCTGAAGGCCGAGGCGCAAGACGAGAAGATCAGCAACGGCATTGCCTTGACCGAAGCCATGCTGGCCCAGCAACCGGCCCTGCGCGTGCTGATGTTCAGCATGTATGACAACCCGGAGTATGTGCAGCGCGCCCTGGCGGCTGGCGCGCGCGCCTATGTTTTGAAAGACGCGCCGGCCAGCGAGATCGTGGCGGCCATCGACGCGGTGGCGGCGGGCGGCACCTTCCTGAGCGAGGCGCTGTCCAAGCGCCTGTTCCGCAACCAGCAGCCGCGGCCCATGCTGTCACCGCGTGAAAGCGAAATCCTCTCTGCCCTGGCGCGCGGCGAGTCCAGCAAGCAGATCGCCCGCACGCTGGATCTGAGCGTGCGTACCGTCGAAACTCACCGTCAGAGCATTAAGCGTAAGCTGGGCCTGGAGGGGCAGGCGGAGTTGATCAAGTACGCGGTGGAACACGCGCGTACAGCCTAGCGAGGCGCGGCGGGGCCGAAGGCCTTGCGCAGCACACGCAATCGGTGCTGCTGAGACAAATTGCCGTGTATACAGGCCGTTAGTGCCTGAAAACATAACGCCTGAAATAATTTGTCTATAAAGTTAGTCATCGCTCTCGTCGATAGATGAAGGTGCATTTGCTGCGCGCTTAGGCTTTGGGCCGCGCCACGCAAATGCCACTCCCAACCTTGAAAGGACTGATCAAATGTTGAAACGCACATGGATGAAGTGGGCCGCTGTTGCCGCCCTGGCCCTGGGTGCCTCCTTGCCGGCCCTGGCCGCTGACACCCCCGCCACCTTGACCGGCGTCAAGGTTGTGAGCGCCGATGAGGTCAAGAAGATGCTCGACGCCGGTGTGCCGGTGATCGACACCCGTGTCGCCGCCGAATACGCCGAGAAGACCATCAAGGGCGCCAAGAGCGTGCCCTACCGTGAGAAGAGCAGCAAGGACGTCAAGTTCGACGCCAGCCTGGATCAGTTCGACCTCAGCAAGCTGCCCAGCGACAAGGCCGCGCCGCTGGTCTTCTTCTGCAATGCCGGCGAGTGCTGGAAGAGCTATAAGGCTTCCGTTGCGGCGCAAAAGGCGGGCTACACCAAGATCAACTGGTTCCGCGGCGGATTCCCGGAGTGGTCGGCCAAGGGTCTGCCTACACAGTAAGTTGAACGGCATCCTTTGAATCGAGCGGTA
Organism: Paucibacter sp. KCTC 42545; assembly: GCF_001477625.1. NCBI lineage: Bacteria > Pseudomonadati > Pseudomonadota > Betaproteobacteria > Burkholderiales > Sphaerotilaceae > Roseateles > Paucibacter sp. KCTC 42545. The sequence continues at coordinate 4,301,739 of NZ_CP013692.1, read as the reverse complement.
TCCGGAGTTTGGCGATGAATTTGAACCTTTCCTTCAAGGGCCGACTGATCGCCCTGGTCAGTCTGGCGCTGATTGGAATTAGTGCCTTGGCCGCCCTGGCGGTTGGATCCAACCATGTCAACCAAGAGGCGCTGGCCGAGCTCTACGAGCGCGATATGGACTCTCTGGTGCGCCTGCAGCGCATCGAGAACGGTCTGCTCGAGGTGCGCTTTCGCGCCGCCGGCGTGCTGCTCGACCAATTGCCTATTCCGGGTTCGCTGAATCACTTGCGCGAGGCGCGCAAAGCCATTGCTGATCAGTATTCGGGTGCGCTGCCGGCGGCGCGCTTGTTGTTCACTGAGGGCGAGGCCCAAGAGGCCTTCAAGCAAGTCCAGGACAACTGGGCGCTGGTGGACAGCACGCTGGACAAGTTGGAAAAGGCCTACGTCGCCAAAGACAAGAACGTCATGACGACGGTGCTGGAGGAGGACTGGGCCGTGCTGCACAAGGGCGCCGTCAAGCCTATGCAGGCGCTGATTCCGATCACGCAGAAGATCTCGGCCGCCACTTATGAAGCCGCAACGGCGCGTTCCCGCGTTCTGCTGAGTGTGGGCGTTACGGGTGCCGTCTTGTGCCTGCTGGGCCTGAGCGTGGTGGCCTGGCTGACGGGGCGCTCTTTGTTGCGGCCGCTGCGTGAGGTGGAGCATTCGATGCGCCAGATCGCCGATGGTGACCTGACCGCGCCGCTGCCCGCCGCGCGCCACGACGAGCTGGGCAGCATGATTGCCGCCCTGGGGTCCATGCAAGAGCGCTTGTCGGTGCTGGTGGGCGAAGTGCGCCAGTCGGCCGAAAGCATCCAAGTGGCCTCCACCGAGGTGGCCATGGGTAATCAAGATCTTTCCCAGCGCACCGAGCAGGCCGCCAGCAGCCTGCAGGAAACCGCCAGCTCGATGGAAGAGCTGACCGGCACCGTGCGGCACAGCGCCGATTCGGCCCGCCAGGCCAATCAACTGGCCGGCTCGGCCGCCGAGGTGGCCTCGCGCGGCGGCAGCGTGGTGGCGCAGGTGGTGGCCACAATGCAGGACATCAACGCCAGCAGCAAACAGATTGCCGACATCATCGGCGTCATCGATGGCATCGCCTTCCAAACCAATATCCTGGCCCTCAATGCCGCCGTGGAAGCGGCGCGTGCGGGCGAGCAAGGGCGTGGTTTTGCAGTGGTGGCCAGCGAGGTGCGCAGCCTGGCCCAGCGCTCTGCCGGCGCCGCGCGTGAGATCAAGGCCTTGATCGGCGCGTCGGTGGACAAAGTGGAATCGGGTGCGCGCCTGGTGGCCGACGCCGGCTCGACCATGACCGAAATCGTCAGCTCGGTGCGCCGCGTCACCGATGTTATCGGCGAGATCACCGCCAGCGCGTCGCAGCAATCCGATGGCCTGAACCTCGTCAACACCTCGGTGGCTCAGCTCGACAAAATGACGCAGCAGAACGCCGCCTTGGTGGAGCAATCTGCCGCCGCGGCCGAGAGCCTGCGCGAGCAAGCGCAGCGCCTGGCGCAGGTGGTGCAGGCCTTCAAGCTGGAACGCTGAGCGGCGACCCAAGCGCCGGCCTGGCTCACCAGCCTGGCCGCCCGAATGTCCGCAATTTCGGGTTAATACCTAAGTACTCCCGCGCAATGTCAGCGCGCAGCCTGACGGATGCGCGTCGGGCATGAGAGTTCGACACTGAAGCACTAAGCCATCGTGAGCGCCATTGCGTCGCGGCTCACCGCTGGCACCTTCAGGAGACAAACACCATGCCCGAAATCATTCGTCGCCACCTGCCCTGGGCAGCGCTGGCCATTCTGGGGGCTTTTGCCCTCGCCACCGTGGCCCTGGGCCGAGGCGAGGCGGTCAGCGCCTTGTGGGTGGTGATTGCCGCCGTGTGCGTCTACCTGATCGCTTACCGCTACTACAGCCTGTTCCTGGCCAATACGGTTCTGGAACTGGATGCCAAGCGCATGACGCCAGCTTGGCGCCATAACGATGGCCTGGACTATGTGCCCACCCACAAGGGCGTGCTCTACGGTCACCACTTTGCAGCCATCGCGGGCGCTGGCCCCTTGGTCGGCCCGGTGCTGGCGGCGCAGATGGGTTATCTGCCCGGTCTGCTTTGGATTCTGGCCGGCGTGGTGTTTGCCGGCGCGGTGCAGGACTTCATCGTGCTGTTCATCAGCACACGGCGCGACGGCCGCTCGCTGGGCGACCTGATCAAGCAAGAGATGGGCACCGTGCCCGGCGTGATCGCGCTGTTCGGTTGCTTCATGATCATGATCATCATCCTGGCGGTGCTGGCGCTGATCGTGGTCAAGGCCTTGGCGCACTCGCCCTGGGGCACCTTCACGGTGGCCGCGACGATTCCGGTTGCCCTGTTCATGGGCATCTACAGCCGCTTCATCCGTCCCGGTCGCATTGGTGAGGTGTCCATCATCGGCTTTGTGCTCTTGATGCTGTCCATCTTCGGCGGCCAGTGGGTCAGCGAAAGCGCCACCCTGGGCCCGATGTTCACCTTTGACGGCAAGGCGCTGACCTGGATGTTGATTGGCTACGGCTTTGTCGCCGCCTCCATCCCGGTGTGGCTGCTGCTGGCACCGCGTGACTATCTGTCCACCTTCCTCAAGATCGGCACCATCATCGCCCTGGCCATCGGCATCGTCATCGTCGGCCCCGAGCTGAAGATGCCGGCCCTGACCCAGTTCGCTGGCGGCGGCGGCCCGGTGTGGTCGGGCAGCATGTTCCCCTTCTTGTTCATCACCATCGCCTGCGGCGCGGTGTCGGGCTTCCATGCGCTGATCTCTTCGGGCACCACGCCCAAGATGCTGGAGAACGAAACTCATGCTCGCTTCATCGGCTACGGCGGCATGTTGGCCGAATCCTTTGTGGCGGTGATGGCGCTGGTGGCGGCCTCCTGCATCGAGCCGGGCATCTACTTCGCCATGAACAGCCCTGCCGCGCTGGTGGGCAGCGATGTCAATGCGGTGGCGCAGACCCTGTCGACCTGGGGCTTTGTCATCACGCCCGAGATGCTGACGCAAACCGCCAAGGATGTGGGCGAAAGCACCATCCTGGCCCGCACCGGCGGCGCGCCGACCCTGGCCGTGGGCATGGCCCACATCCTGCACCAGGTGGTGGGCGGCAAGGCCATGATGGCCTTCTGGTACCACTTCGCGATTCTGTTTGAAGCGCTCTTCATCCTCACCGCCGTCGATGCCGGCACGCGCGCTGGCCGCTTCATGCTGCAAGACCTGCTGGGTACGTTTGTGCCGGCCTTGAAGAAGACCGACTCCCTGCCCGCCAACCTGATCGCCACTGCTCTGTGCGTGGCCGCCTGGGGTTACTTCCTCTACCAAGGCGTGGTGGATCCGCTGGGCGGCATCAACACCCTGTGGCCGCTGTTTGGTATCGCCAATCAGATGCTGGCTGCCGTGGCGCTGATGCTGGGCACCGTGGTGTTGTTCAAGATGAAGAAGGGCCGCTACGCCTGGACCACCATCGTGCCGGCCGCCTGGCTGCTGGCTTGCACGCTGACGGCGGGTTACTTGAAGATCTTCTCCGCCGACCCCAAGGTGGGCTTCCTGGCCCATGCCGACAAGTACGCCGGCGCACTGGCCGAAGGCAAGATGCTGGCACCCGCCAAGTCGCTGGAGTCGATGGGCCGCATCGTCTTCAACGACCGCCTGGACGCCGCCCTGTGCCTGCTGTTCATCTTCGTGGTGCTGAGCGTGCTGGTCTACGCCGTCAAGGCCGTGCTGAAGGCGCGTGCTGCGGACAAGCCCACGGCGCAAGAAGTGCCCTTCCAGCCCATGCCGGCCGGGGCCGCTAGCCTTGGCTAAGAAGCTGGTCCAGCTAGGGGCCGACCTGGGCGCCGAAATCGGCCAGGCCGGCCGCGGCCTGGCGCAGAGTCTGCGCTTGATGGTGGGACTGCCGGACTACGGCGGCTACCTCAAGCATATGCAGGCCACCCACCCGGACGGTCCGGTGATGAGCTTTGAGGAATTCTTCCGTGAACGCCAGCAAGCCCGCTACGGCGGCGGGCGCGGCAAGATGTGCTGTTGAGGGCTTGCGCGCGCCAGCCCGGACTGGCGCGATGCCGAACCCTCTTGCTGCCCGCGCCCCTGGGCTCAGAACTGGCGGCTGAGGGTCAACCAGCCACGAGTGGCGGAATGGGTCGGATCGGTCTGAGCGTCGCCGCCATGGCTGCTGCGAGCAATCGTTGCATCAAAAGACCAGGCGCCATCGCTGTAGCGCACGCCCACACCTGCGCCGGCCAGGGTGCGGTGATTGAGTGCCGGCGGCATCAGCAGTGATCCGGCCTTGGCATTCAGCTGCACCCTGCCGCCATCGGCAAACACATAGGGCGTGAAGGCCTTGATGCTGTAACGCAACTCCACTTGCACCAAGCCGCCCTGGTCGCCTATGCCTTCGCCCACCGGGTAGGCGCGCACCCCTGCTGGGCCGCCCAGGCTGAACTTTTCCGAGGAGTCGAGGTTGCGGTCGGCGATCTGCGCCGACAGCCGCGCCATCAGACTCAGCGGGCTGCTGCCTAGCGCCTGCACGCGCGCCAGATCCAGCGTGCCTTTGCTGAAGCCGCCGGCAGCCCTCACGCCGCTGAGCTGGTCTTGTTCGGCAAGTCCATCCTTCAATCGCAGCTGGCCGTGGTTGAAACTCAGCGCGCCGAAGGTGACGCCGCCGCCGCCCAAGTCGTCACTGCGATCAAATTGAAAAGCCAAGACGCCGGCGCGGCTGGATTTGCGATCGTCCAGGCCCGTAACGCCTTGCTTGTCGTGCAAGCCCTTGTACTGGAGACTGGCATTCAGGCTGATATTGGCGCGGGTCGATCGCAGCAAGGGGTAACTGACGCTTGCCGACACTGTATTGGCCGTGCCCGTGGCATCCAGGGCCGCGAATTCGCGGGCCAGTTGGTATGCGGTGTGGGCATAGCTCAGCTGGCCACGCAGGCCCGAAACGCCCAGAGGCGTGCTGTAGCTCAAGCCGCCTTGGGTCAGCCGTTCGTCGCTGCGGATCAGGTTGGCACTGAACTGGTCGCCCAGGGTCAGTGGGCTGTCAAGCTGCAGATTGGCCAGCAGACGCTGCTGGCCGGTGTAGCGGTCACCATGGTTGTCTAGGCCCAGTTGGGCTTTCCAGCTCTTATTGCGCTTCACCGTGACCAGCAGATCCCCTGTTCCCACGGCTTGGCCGGGCCGAATCAGCGGTGTCACCGTGATGCCCGGTTGGTCCGACAGGATCAGCATGGCGCGCTCAAGCCGCTGCACCTCGATGAGTGTGCCGCTTTGAAGCGGAGCGAGAAAAGCCTGCGCCTTGGGCGCCAGCTGCGGGTCGCCCTCGGTGCTGAGCTCGCCATAGCGCCCTTCTAGAACTCCGACCGAAATAGTGCCATCGCTGATGTTTTGGGGCAGCAAATACGCGCGTGAAAACGCATAGCCTGCGAGCCGGTAATGCTCGGTGACTTGCTGCGTCATTTCGCGCAGGCCGGCAAGGTCCAGCGAGCGGCCGAGATAGGGCTGCATCAGGTCTTGCAGCGCCTCGGTCGTGATGACGAGGTTGCCCACGAATTCGATGCGACTCACCCGCACCTGGGCACCGCCAGGGATGGTGGCCGCTTCGACCTGACCCTGAATCGGTATCGTGAGGGCGGGCTTGGGCGCTTGCAGCAAGGGTGCTTGATTCTGGCGCTGTATCTGCCCGGCGTCGGGTGGGGCTTGTTGGGCCAGCACCGGCAGGGCGATGCCAAGGGCCAAAACAAGGAAGGCGGGTCTCATCAGATGTGGGTGGGCTTGCATGGGCGGGCGTCGCTTTCCGTGAAGGAGACTGAATACGGGCAGCCGGCCGGATGGGGCCGGTGCCGTCTGGCGGTCAGGGCTCGGTGGCGCCAGCGGCCTTGCTGCGGCGTTCATCCAGTACTCTGGATTGCTGCACCAGATCGGCGAGCGAAGGCGTGCGTACCCCACTGCCGCTGAGTTCGGGCACCAGCTGGTTCAGTGCCTGCTGCGGTGCGCGCTGATCCGCCGTCTGCACCATGACCTGGACCATGCGCGAGACCACAGGCGCCGCGCCATCGGGCACGAAGACAACGCCGCCGCCCAGGGCTGCTGTCGGCATGGGCGGCGGCGCATCGGCGGGAGGCCTGCTGATCGGTGCCTGCGGTGAGATCTGCAGATTGCCGTTCAGGGCGGTGATCAGATAGTTGCTATTGAAAAGCGCCGAGGCATCGATGCTGAAATTGCCCACCGCTTCCCCCGCCTGGCGGAACAGGTTACCCGCCAGCGTGTCGCCGCCGACCAAGTCTCCGCTGCTCAGCGACCAGGTCAAGGCCGGGTCGACCATGCCATAGGTCTTGCTCTTGGGATCCGCCCGCACGGTGATGGGGCGCGGGTTGATGGTGAGCACGCCGTTTTGCGCCGTGATCAGGTAGTTGCCATTGCTCAGGGCAGAGGCGTCGATGGGGTAGCTGCCAACGTTGGCACCGGGGGCGCGGCTGAGCGCACCACTCAGGGTATCGCTGCCAATCAGCTCGCCGGCAGTCACGGACCAGCTCAGCGCCGGGTCGGCGTTGCCATAGGTCTTGCTCTTGGCGTCAGCCAGCACCGTGATCGGGCGCGGGTTGATGGTGAGCACGCCGTTTCGTGCCGTGATCAGGTAGTTGCCATTGCTCAGCGTGGAGGCGTCGATGGCGTAGCTGCCAACGTTGGCGCCGGGGGCGCGGCTGAGCGCACCGTTCAGCGTGTCGCTGCCGACCAGTTCGCCGCCAGTCACGGACCAGGTCAAGGCCGGGTCGGCGTTGCCATAGGTCTTGCTCTTGGGATCGGCCAGCACGGTGATGGGGCGCGGGGTGATCGTCAAGTCACCCGCCACATGGTTGATGGTGTAGTTGCTGCTGCTCAAGCCTTGTGGGCTGATCACATAACTTCCTGCGTTGACGGCGCCCTGGCTATTGCCGGTGAAGCCCAAGCTGCCGGACAGCACAGCGCTGCTTTCTCCATTGACAAAGCCGCTGTAGCTGACGCCATTGCCACCGCTGAAGGCTTGGCCGTCATAGGTTTTGCTCTTGTTGTTGGCGGTGACGGTCAGTGGCGCTGGTGTGATGGTGAAGCTGCCCGCGGTGTTGCCGGAAGCGGCGGATTGGTATCCGCTGCGCAGGATGTTGATGCCGAGGTTGGTATAGGTACCGGCGTTGGTGAAGCCGGTCACCGTCCCGCCGTTGAACACAAACACATAGTCGGTACCAGGCACCCAGGCGCTGTAGCTGCCGCCAAAAATGGCCGACGCGGACCACTGATCGGCCAAGTTATAGGCGCTGCCCTTGTAAAGCGGGCTGGTCGACGCGTTGCCCAAGGTGTAATTGAGCGAGGTGACAGCGACGGCGCTGTTGAGATCGGCCAAGATGTCGGCGATGCTGCGGTTGTCAAGGCTGGCGCTGAGCGCGTAGTTCTTGGACTGGCCAGGTGTCATGGTGCCGGCATTGAAAAGCATGCCGATGCCAATGTCCGCACTTTGGCTATTGCCCTTGCTGAGCGCATTGGCGGCGCTGGTCATGCTGCTCAAACTGGAGCCGCTGAAGAAGGCCGACCCGTAGCCTGGCTTGGAGTCAGCGTCGGTGGAAAAGTAGACGATCTTGGCTGTGGTTCCAGCGGCCGTGTAGTAGGAGCCGCTGGACTGGCTGCTTGCGCTGACGGCATTGGCGCTGTCACCCGCGGCAAGCGTCTGTTCGATCTTGTTGACGGTGTTGTAACCCCCGCCACCGTCCTTGTCGACGCTGTTGTCGGGGTCAAAGCTACGTGCGAATTGAACGTTATCCAGATTGCCCGAGCTGACATTGGTGAGCGCAACATCCAGGCGGAAGTACTTGTTATTGCCCGTCAGCGATATCTGTTGCTCAACCTTTAACTTGCTGTTGAGCACCGTCGAGTACTTCAGTGTGATCTTGTTATTGCTCGCCACGGGCAGGAACTCGAACACCGGACTGTTGCCGCTGTTGGCGAAGTTGAGGGCCGAGGTCGCCGCCCCGCTGATCGAATAGCCCGCGGTGAATTGCTCGGCCGGCGAGCCGGGCAGGAAGTAGTCGATGCGTAAATCGATGCCGCTGCCGAAACCATCGGCATCACCCACCATGCCAATACCGCTGCCGCTGGATCGGCCAAAGAACAGCGAGGGCTTGTTGGTGGTGCCGAACTTGCCGCCGCTGGAGCCGGACGAGCATGCCACGCTGGCCGAGCCGCAAATGCCCAGCTCCATGTACTTGTTGCCAAGGAAGTAGTTGCCGTCGTGGATGGCATAGCGGGTGCTGGCGGCGTCGCTACCTTTGCGCCATTGCAGCGAGGGCGAGGTGACCGCCGCCGTGGCCGCGTAGGTGCTGGAACCTCCGTCTGCGGCCGCCTGGCCGTACAGGAAGACGATGCCGCCGGCCGAGGTGCCGGTGTGTGTGAGGGCGGCGTTGACGCCTATATTGTTGTCGGCCTGCAGCGTCAGGCTGCGGTTGGATGACCAGGCGACGGGCGAGCTGACGGTGATATTGCCGTCTGCGCCGCTGCCGGTGCAGCTGACGCCGGTACAGGAGCCGGTGGTGGCGATGGTGACATTGCCGCTGGCCAACGCGGCGCTGATCGAGGCGGCCAAGGCGCTGTCGATGTCAACATTGATCGGGTCGATCAACCACTGCCTGGCCCTTACCGAGGCGCTGGGTGCTGCGTTGAAATGCCGACCCGAGGTTTCCACCAAGCTTGCCTCGGCCGTGATGCTGCCGCTCAGGTTCAGGGTGCCGTCTTTTGCCAGCAGCATCACGCTGCCGCCTTCACCGCCTTGCAGCGCTTGCGCCTCGATTACGCCGGAATGGTTGATGACGCTGTGCGCCAGCGTATCGGCCCCCTTGGCGCTGAGCCAAACCAGCCCGCCCTCGGCCCGTATGGCGCCACCGTTGCTGATGAGGGTCTCCAGGTCTTCGTTGCCGACCTGCAGCAGGGTCGGGCCGCCAAGGTCCAGGGTGATCCTGCTGCCGGCACCCAGGGCGACGCGCCCGGCGGGGGCGTGAATCTGGCCATCATTGATGACTTTTGCGGCCAACAGGGCCACCGATCCGCCTGGCGTGGTGGTGATGCTGCCTTGGTTGATCACCGCAGCCTGGCTGCGCCCGTTAAAAACATAACGTCCTGTAGCTATGTCATCTGATTGAAGATTCAGCGTGGAGGCAACGAGGCCGCCTACATTGACCTGGGCCGTGGGGGTGAACCACACGCCATTCGGATTAAGCAGAAAAACCTGTCCGTTGGCCTTCAGCGAACCCTGGATGGTGGACACCTCGCTACCCAGTACGCGATTGATCGCCACTGCGCTGCTGCTGGGCTGCACGAACTCCACGCTGCGCCCGGCCCCAATGTTGAATTGCTGCCAGTCCAGGGTGAGGCGCTTGCTTTGCTGCGTGATGACAAGGCCGTTGGCCGAGCCGAGCAGCTCGCCTTTGCCGCTGACCACCTGTCCTCCGGTGGGCAAGGTCGATGGCGTGGCATTTACCTGGCAGGCCAGGCTGGCGACGACCAGGGCAATTGCATTGAAACGCAGGGCATAGTGGCCGTTTGCGTGGCCTCGGTAGCGGGGCCGAAAAAGGCCGCCTGGTCCGTCGTCAAGATGGGCTTCACAGCCTTTCTTGGCACCATTCTCGTTGGGGGAAATGGCTTTGCTACGACGTGACATAACGCTACTCCTGTTAATGCCAGTGGCGGATGTTACGTCTGAAAGGCGCCTAGTGCAGCAAGGAATCAATTACCTGAGCCATCTACGCCCCCAGGCTCGATACGATCGCATTGCGCGTCTGCGCGGCCTTACCAAGCCGTCGGTGCTGCCTGCAAATGCCGGGGACTCAGCGCAGCCAGTCGATGATTTGGCGGGCTTGCAAGGCACCCGAGACGCGTTGCACCTCTTGCCCGCCGCGCAACTGGATCAGGGTCGGAATGCTGCGGATGGCGTAGCGCTGCGAGAGCCGCTGCGCCTCGTCGCTATTGACTTTGACGAACAAGGCCTGACCATTGAGTTGGCGTGCCGCAAGCTCAAACTGCGGCGCCATGCTGCGGCAAGGCCCGCACCAAGGGGCCCAGAAGTCCACCAGCACCGGTAACTCGCTGCCCGTCACCACGCGGTCGAAGTTGGCCTCGTCCAAGGCCAGCACGGCACCGCTGAGCAGGGCTTGGCCGCATTGGCCGCAAACCGGGTCTTGCGTCGCGCGCTCGTCCGGAACGCGGTTCTTGGTCAGGCAGTGTGGGCAGGTGATCAGCATGGCGGGGTCCTGGGTTCATGCGCGAGAGCGTGTGGCTGGACACTTGGGGCTGGGGAGGAGCGATTTCAAGCGCTGCGCCCCGTACACAGCCTTGACTCAGACCATGCTCCTCGCTCGGCCCCCAGCCCGGGCGCTGGTAGCGCGCCCGGTCCTTAGTCGGGCGTCGCAAGCTTCGCTTGCTCGGTCCCGCCTTGCCCCAGCCCAGGCGCTTGTTGCGCGCCTGGTCCTTCGGCGGGCGTCGCAAGCTTTGCTTGCTCGGTCCCGCCTCAGCCCAAGGCCCGGCGGAGCTGCTCTTGCCAGTTGACGGTTTGCCAGTCGGCGCCCATCAAGAGGCTGCGGTAGCTGTCGCCGCGGTAGCGGCGGTCCACTTCCAGCAGCACATGGATACCTTCGGGGCGCGGGATGCAGGTGATTTCCACCTCCTTGATGCCATAGCCGCCGCGGGTGGGTTTGAATTCAAACTCCTGGTAGCAGCCCAGGCTGCTCTGAATCTGGTTGAACCGGGCCACGCCGGCTTCCACATCGCTGCTGACATGGGCCAGGCCAAGCTGCGCCATCGCCCCGATCAGCGCTTGCATCTGCGGCAGGGGGTGGATGTCCAGGCCGTCGCGGTCTTCGGCGTCGCGGGCGGAGGCAATGGCCAGGTCGGTATGCACCCACACGGCGGCGCGCACGCGCGGCTGATAGCTTTGGAAACCCGGGCTGGCCAGGGCTTGCGCATTGTTGACCGGCGTTTCCAGCGGCAGCACCATGGTGAAGGGCAGGGCCAGGTCTTGCCCGCCCGTCAACTGAAGCGCACCGTGCACGCGGTAACGCTGCAGCGCGCGACTAGCGCGGTATTCCTCGCCGTTGATCTTTTTCTCCACCTCGGTCATCAGCACCAGGTCGACAAACTCAATCGCCTGCGGCACTTGGCCGCCCTTGATCAACACCTTGCCGCTGAGCGTTTCGCCGGGGCGCAGGCTGGGGTTGTCCAGCACCGTATTGACCGCCGCACCACCCACACCCACAGCCGCAAGCAACTTCTTGAACACAGTATTTCTCTTTAGCAAATGCGCCAGGATCGACGCCTGCGCAGCTTATTGGCGAGAGGCTCGATTTGCTCCCAGGCGGAAGCTGAGGAAGACATCTGTAAAAACTGAAATAAGTAAAATAAAGTTCAGAAAAAACGTGATGTATTTCCAGCCTGACCTGGGCCTGATCTATCGCTAGATGGCGGTGTTGCTGCCTTCTGGGCTCACCTCGTCACCTCTCTCAGGCTTGGACGCAGCATGGCCGCGCGGAAACAAATGGCGCGCTCAAAAGCCGCAAGCCCAAGTGCTTGTGGCGCTTGGGCTTGCGGGTTTGCAGATGGGGCTTGGCCGGTCAGATGGTGGCCACTCCCTTCCGCGCGGTGGTGGCCGCTGCGGCTGCTGTTTCTTGCAGCGGGTCTTTGTTTGCTGCGATGAACTCAGTGTAGGAGTCGAGCTCGGGCAGAAAATTGCGAAGATGGCAGCGCTTCGACCAAATTTGGCAGAAAATTGCGTAATCGGTGAAGCCTGAGGTGTGAGTAATGGAATTAGATCGTATTGACCGGCAGATTCTCGATGTTCTGCAGCAAGAAGGCCGTATCAACAACCAGGATCTGGCCGACCGGGTTGGCCTCTCGCCATCCCCTTGCTTGCGGCGTGTGCGCGCGCTGGAGGAGAGTGGCTTGATTCAAGGCTATCGCGCCCTGCTGGACGCCAAGAAGTTGGGCCTGAACTTGATGGCGCTGGTGCACATCTCGATGGATGTGCACACGCCCGAGCGTTTTGCCAACTTCGAGGCCTCGGTGCAAGTGCTGCCCGAGGTGCTGGAGTGCTTGTTGATCACCGGCCAGGCGGCCGACTATCAGCTCAAGGTGGTGGTGCGCGATATGGATCACTTCCAAAGCCTGCTGCTGGGTAAGTTGACGCGGATTCAGGGCGTCACCGGCGTGCATTCCAGCTTTGTGCTGCAGCATGTCTTGAGCCGCACGGCGCTGCCGGTGGGCGGCCTGTAAATCGTCCGCCGGCGGCTGACCGGTTGCTTCGACATAAGCAGCCAACCCAATTCGCTTGCTTCGGGATTGGTAGGCCTAGCTTGGGCTAGGCATGGACGCCTGAGATGTGCCCGGAGCAGACTTCTGCCAGACTCCAATTTGACTCTTCGGCTGATCAAACTTGCCAGGAGAACATGTCAAAGGGATTGGAGATATCTGGCTCTGCTCCATATAAATGAACCTGACCCCATTTTCTTTCAACCTGACCCCATTTTCTTTCCAAGGCGGCTCTCATGCCCTGGCGGGTGCAGCAGCCCGCCTGCCCCGCCGATCGCTTTTCACCTCGGATGTCCAAAGGTTCATCCTCGGCCGCGTTCGCTGCATGCAGGGGCCGACGTTGGACAGCATCCTGCCGCGAATGCACCCCGAACCTTCCACTTGCTTGCGTCACACACGCCCGACCGCAGACAAGCGCGCTGCGCCCGACCAACGCCACCGTTGAAAAACACCAAATAGTTGCAGACCGAGTCAATTCCTCCCCCCGACCCGGGGGGGGAATTAGGGGGGGGCAGCCCTATCATGCGGCAGTCGCAAGGGGCGCAAAGCAGAAGCAATGCACCGCCTAGCCACCTTCCCCGACTTGCCGCTTGATGAACTTAAGCCGCTAGTTGTCCATTTGTCACCCCAAACAACAGAACCCATGCGTAACCCCTGTCTTGCTTCCGTCGTTGCTGCTGCTGCCCTGATAGGCGGTCTGAGCAGTGCTACGGCCGTCGCCGCCCCCGTCATGCTGAGCGGCATGGGTATCGCCACCCAGTGGACTGATCGCGAAGCCACTACCGGCGAAATGCCCAACAAGATCTGGGGTACCGCCGACGTGGCACTGGCTGACCGCATCGGCATGCATGTGCTGTTCGCCAACGGCCTCGAAGGCACCATCACCTACAGCGGCGTGGCAGGCCTTTGGAATCGATCCAACTTTGCTGGCAAGTCTTACGACTCAGCGACGGGCTTTTTCACTGCCGCGTCCGGCCTGCATTTCCTGTTCAACAACAATTCCACGCTGCCGATTGCGTGGCAGTCGTTTGCGATGCCTTATTCCAGCAACTTTGATCTGGACTTCAATTCGTCGCGGGGATCGCACTTCCGTGCCAGCCAGTCGGGTTGGGGGTCAGCGGTCTTCACGACCTACACCTCGGCCGCTCCGACCCTTGCGGTGCCGGAACCCGGATCGCTGGCACTCGCCGGCGTGGCGTTGGCTGGGCTTGCTGCGATGCGCCGCCGTACGCGTTAACGCGCTACGAGTCCCTCACGGGAATTCTTGCATTCGGGCCGCCTTGCGTGGCCCGTTTTCTTTAGTCGAACGCCGGCTCAGTGCCTGCGCCGCATTGCCGAAAGACGTGAGGACAGCCCAGGCAGTTGCAGCGTGCCACCGATCAGTCGCTGGTCGTGACGGTAGTCCTCGTGGGCCTGCACCTGCCAGCCGCGCTCAAAGCAATCAGCCAAAGCCAGGGCAAGTTCGTCAAACCGCCAGGCCTCCTGCGCATTGCTGTCCAGGTGATGCGCGCCGGCATGAGGCTGATCGATCAGCGACAGCAAGGCCGCTGCCATGTCTGCAATGAAGGAGCAGGCCGGCGTCCCAGCCCGACTGGCCGCCACCCGGTCTTCGCGACGCTGCCAGTCGTCCAGCGCCGTCAGCATATTGTTGCCGGGCTGGGTCGGGTCGATCTGCCAGCCGATGCGGGCGATCATGGCCTGCGGGTTGGCCGCCGTGATCGCGTCCTCGCCGGCGATCTTGTGGCGGCCATAGTTGTCCCGGGCGGTGCGCTCGTGGTCGATGTGATGGGGCCCGTCGGGCTCGTGGTCAAACACCATCGCAATGCTGGTGAACACGAAGGGGCGCCCGGCGGCCAGGCCAGCCAGGCGGCGCTAGCGGCGCGGTCGTCGGCGCTAGGGCGCTAGGGTCAGGCCTTAAATTTCAAGGCCACATCTACTCCGCGACGACGTTTTGGCTGGCCAGCGAACGGCTGCTCCGGGCACATCACCGACGTCCATGCAGTCTCCAAGCGAGGCCTGCTAATCCCGAAAGCAAGTGAGATTTATGGCCTGACCCTCGCGCCGGTCAGCGAATAGCGCCCATGCGCCGATCATGGAATGGCACCAATATGCCGGTCGGTGACAGCCCACCCCATTGCGGTGCTCATAGTGCTTAGTTGGCATGGCTTGACCCGTGTTAGCGTGCGGTCCCCGGATCACAAAACTCGGTCGCTTGCTTATGTCCTCCCTTGTAGCCGCCACTTTCAACGCTTTCCGCCCGGCACGCCTGGCTGCCCTGCTTCTGCCAGCGGCGCTGTTGAGCGCCTGTGAAACGGTAGCGCCCTTGCAGGTGTTGGTGCCTGAAGAGGTGCAGCAGCGAGCGCAGCTGTGCGCCATGCAAAGCAAGAAGGCGGACGGGCAGCCGGGGCGCAGCGCCTGCGGCCACCAAGCCGCTCAAACGGGCGGTACCAGCAGCTGGACCGACACCGACAACTGGGACCTCGGCTTGCTGGGCCAGCGCAAGACCTCGCGCGTAGCCAAGTTCAATTTTGAGTTCACTCCCGCTGGCGGCCCAACCGAGCGCTGGCGTTGCGAAACCAAGGAGCGAGAGTTCTCCAAACATGTGGTGCAGTTGCCAGTCGCTCAGAGCCAAGATCGCGAGCTGAGCTGCACCTACGAAGGGCCCCAAGGTACCGAGCAACTCCGCCACAGCAGACTTCAGGGCGACACGGTGATGTGGACCTTGGGCGGCCAAGAAGAGACCTGGACGATGGTGGGCATTTCGGCCTGGCGCTCGGGCGAGCGCGAGGGCAATTTTGTGATGCCCATGGCCTGGTGCTTGCGTAACTTTCAAGGGCAGTGGATGTCTTGCCATGACCGTTGGCGCCGCCCCGGCAGCTTTTGGATGATGCCCCTGGATTCGGCACTAGCCGCTCGCCGTGCGGCTTTGCTGGCCTTGGCACCGCTGGACCTCGAGCCCCTACGTTGACCCATATTCGGAGACAAGAGCATGTTCAATTCCAAGGCTTCCACACCAGCGCCCGGCAAGTCACGCATGTGGGCGTCGGTGACGGCCATTCGCACCCGCACCATGGTCGTGTCGGTCTGCGCACTGGCCGCGACCCTGTGGCAGGGCTATGCCATCCAGAAGCACAACCGCCTGATGGTTCAACCCATTCTGGACACCGAGATCAACACCGAGCAAAACGGCGATTGGATTGTGCTGGTGCAAAACAATGGCCTGGGGCCAGCTCGCGTCAGCCACGCAGACATTCGGCTCGACGGGCGACCCATAGCCACCATCGGCGATGCCGCCAAGGCATTGGGCTTGCGTTCGGCCTGCACGGGTACGGGCAATCTGGTGCACTTCTACCGAGTCAACCAACGCCAGCAGGTCTTGTCAGGACATGAGGCCTGCGGCATGTCGGCCGAAGCCCTGACGGCCATGCTCAAGCGACTGTCCATCACCTTGCACTACGAGTCGCTCTACGGTGACAAGGCCAGCCTGAAGGTGCTAAGCGATAACAACAACTGAGCACCTCTGAGGAAGCTGGCCGCTGCGCCATGGCGCAGAGAGTGGGAAATCTCAGCTCGGCTTTCGGGCCACGATTAAGGTGCCTTAGGGGATTGCCCGCAAGCCCCACCCCCAGGCCACGCGATCTAAGCGCGAGTAAGCGAGAGCGTCTGGCCTTAATCCTCAAGGCCACATCTACTCCGCGACGATGTTTTGGCCGGCCAGCGAACGGCTGCTCAGGGCACCTTGCAGCCACCCGCCACCATCAGGATCGTGCCGATACCGAGCGCTGTACGGCCCTCGACGCCCGACTGACAAAGTGCAATGAGAAAGCCCGCGCAGTGCGCGCCTGTTTCAGCTTGGCGCTGGCTACTACCAGGGCCTCAGCGGCCGCAAAGTTTGGGCTGCGTCGGCGGATGCAGCTGGGCATACATCGTTTCAAAGCGGGTCTGCTGGCCCTGCACCCACTCGATCTGGGCCGGCTGTTTCAGGAAGGCCGTCAATTGTGGCAACACGCCTAGGTGCTTGGAGCGCTTGGAGATCTGCATGAACAGCGGGCCGTCCACCACCTTGCCGGGCAGCATGCGCAGTTGTGCTTCGCAGCCGATGGCGCGAATCTGTTGCTGGCCCGCATGCCGTGCAGTGACGACGGCGTCTAGCCTGCCCAACAAAAGCTTCTGCAGATTGTGTGCTTCGCTGAGTGCAATATCGAACTGGGTATGTTGCGCCAGATAGGCGTCGAACTCTTCCCCGAAACTGACCCCGCGCCCCATGCCGATGCGTAAGCCGTTCAGGTCGGACCAGGATTTGTAGACCAGCGCACTGTCGCGGCGCACGATGAGCACTGCTTCGTTGTGGCCGACCGGAGGCTCCACCATCACCGCGTGCTCAAGTCGCTTGTCGTTCACAAATCCGCACAGATTGACGTCAACCTCACCGGTCTCGACCATCCGCAGGCAGCGCGCCCATGGCGTGGGCGGTTCCACCTGCAGTGTCAGCCCCACCGCAGCGAAGGCCCGCCGCGCTGCGGCCACACAAACGCCGGTCAGCTGGCCGTCCTGATCCCAACTCATCGGTGGCGCGGCCGGGTGGCCACAGGCGCGCAGCACCGGCTCCGTAGCGCCGCTGTGCAGCGCCCAAACGCTCAGGCACATCAGCAGCAGAAATGAACGGCGCGGCATCATCGGGACATGATACTCAGCGATGCATCGACTCTGACGTTACGGACATGCTGGCGTAGCAGCACAGTGATTTTTCGCTTGATGCCCTCGCCTGCGTTGCCCTCGCTGACCGTGCAGGGCTGTAGCGTTTATTGCGCTACTGCGCCCGGCCGCCCCTTGCTATGGAGTTGCCCCACAAGCGTGGCGTTGATCTGGTCTACCGCTGCTTTCCAATGCCTGTTGCTGGGTAAGGTCACCCGCACTCAGGGTCGTAATGGCGGGCATTCCCGCTTTGTGTCGCAACCTGCCGCGAGCCGCACGGCGCTGCCGGTGGGCAACTAGCTGTGAAGTTCCAATAGGTTGTATCGGGTGTTCACCCGGACTGGTTCTGAGAGACTGGAAATCGCCAAACCCCCAGTCAGCTCAGGAGGACAACCCAGATGAACATTCATAAGAATGCCCGATTGACCTACGTGCGTCGAATCGAAATGGTTCAGGACATCACATTGCGAGGCCAAACTGTGGCGCAAGCCGCAAAGGCTCTCGGTGTCAGCGAGATGACGACCCGCAAGTGGCTTGGGCGCTACCTTGCTCAAGGCGAAGCCGCCCTGTTCGACAAGTCCTCAAGGCCGCAGAAATCGCCCAGAGCGATTGACCCCGGCAAGGCGCTTACCATCGTTGAGTTGCGCCGCAAGTTCATGCTGCAAGCAAGCATTGCCTCCAGCCTGAACGTTTCCAAGGCCACCGTCAGCCGCGTCCTCAGACGAGCCGGCCTGTCCAAGCTCAGCGATCTACGTCCGCCTGAGCCTGTCGTGCGCTATGAACATGAAGCGCCTGGCGATCTGCTGCACATCGATACCAAGAAGCTCGGGCGTATTGAGCGACCCAGTCATCGCGTAACCGGCAACCGCGCAGACACGTTCGGCGGCGCAGGCTGGGAAGTCTTGTTTGTGGCCGTGGATGACCACGCCCGCATCGGGTTCACGCAGATTCACCCCGATGAGCGCAAGAGCAGCGCAGTGGCCTTCCTGCAGGCTTCAGTGAGCTACTACGCGGGGCTGGGTGTCACGGTGCGAGCGCTTCTCACGGACAACGGCTCGCCGTTCCGGTCGAAGGACTTCAAGCAGGCCTGCGCTGAGTTGAACATCAAACATCGCTTCACGCGGGCCTACCGTCCACAAACAAACGGCAAGGCCGAGCGGTTCATTCAATCGGCACTGCGAGAGTGGGCGTACAGCCAGACCTACCAGCACTCCCGCGACAGAACCAGCGCGCTGGCGCGATGGATTCATCACTACAACTGGCATCGACCGCATCACGGCATTGGATGCCGCCCGCCCATGTCCCGTCTTCCTGATTCAGGCAACAACGTCTTGACTCTTCACAACTAGCTTCGCCCTTTGCCTTCACCCACGGCAGGCAGAATCCGGGGCGAATCATTCATCCATCTAAGCATCAAGGGCGAGCACTATGAGCGGCAAATCGATGGGTTGGCAAGGCGGTGGTCGTGTATTCGGCCTTGCCTGTGCGGCGCTGCTCGCGTTTCCTGGATCCGCACAGCCGGTGGTGGCGGGCTTGGGCCCACATTTCATCCACGGCTCCTGGGTGAATGTGCGTGAGGCTGCCAACACAAGTGCGCGTGCGCTCGAACAATTGGTCACCAACACGCCGGTCAATGTCATCGCCAGAGAGGGCAGTTGGTGCCGGATCAGTTACGGCGCCGGCAACAAGACCGGCTTTGCGGCCTGCAATCTGCTGGGGCCGCAAGCGCTGAGTTTGGCGCAAACCAGCAAGGAGCCCGCCCGTGCCTTTTGGGTGGCACCCTCGCCCAATCGCTTGGCGGCTTATGGGCAGTCGCTGCTGCCGCCGGCGGCGCTGCGTTTGGAGGTCTTGAAGAAAACCTTGCAGGCCGGCGACTTTGTGCATTACCCGGCCGTGAGTGAATTTGAAGCGGCCAAGAAGCTGATGAAGGCGGGCGTTTTGCTGAACCCGGCGCAAGAGATTGAGCGCGGCGCGGCCGTGGACATAGCGCTTGAGTTGCGCGCGCTGAGCATCAAGCCGGCGCCCATACGCCCCTCCTTCTTCCTCAACCACGCCAGCGTGGCGCTGGTGTCGGAGGCCGATGCCGATGGCCTGGCCGCAGTTGGCGGCAGCAAGATCAGCGTCCATCCCAAGGGCCTGCCAATTGCCTGGTTCTCGCGCCATAACGGCCCCGAAATTGAAGGGATCAGTGGATTCTGGGATGTGGGTGATGCTGCCTTGAGTTTGACGCCGCCGCTGCAGATCTACTCGGTGGCGGCCAACGGCTTGGTCGGCGCGGCTGCCGTGCGCAAGCTGCCCTTTGAAGTGGGCGGCGAAGGCCATTACTGCGGCGCCCGCTACACCGGCGCCAGCTTGGCGATTGCCGACTATCTGCATTCCGACTCGGCGCTGCCCGACACCATCGATTTCCAGGTCTTGCGCGACTATCCCGCGCTGAAGGAAAGCACCGAGGTGCTGGCCCGCTTTGCCCTGCCGCAGAAATTGGTGAACAAGAGCGTGAAGATCAAAACCCAGTCACAGCCGGCGACTCAATTGCCCGGCCTGGAA
Organism: Paucibacter sp. KCTC 42545; assembly: GCF_001477625.1. Taxonomy (NCBI): domain Bacteria; kingdom Pseudomonadati; phylum Pseudomonadota; class Betaproteobacteria; order Burkholderiales; family Sphaerotilaceae; genus Roseateles; species Paucibacter sp. KCTC 42545. Next base: position 4,282,139 of record NZ_CP013692.1, on the reverse strand, counting down.
GGCCTGGATGAAGCTAGCCGGCTCGACCGCGTCAAACGACTCAAGCCCCGCATCATCCTGCGCGAGATCGATCTGGACGGTGACGGCGTGGCCGACCTGATGCAGGTGCAAACGCCGCTGCAATACGGTGAAATCTCGCTGGACCTGGTGCTGCGCCGTAATTGGTACGTCAATATTCAAGGCCAATGGTTCAGGGCCGGGGAATGGGAAGATCAGGACTGCACCTGAGCCCCGGGCGCAGGCGTCGGCACACTCAGCAGCGCCGCCAGCACCAGTGACTCGGCCAGCACCTCGAAGGCCTCTTCCAGTTCCGCAATCGGGTAGGGCATGGGCCACTGGTCCACCGCGATCGCCCACAGCCCGCAAGTGATGCCGGCCAGCAGCAGGCCACGCGTCAGCCGCCTCGGCAAAGCGCGCAGCATCAAGGCCACGGTGATGGCGCCAGTCAGGCCCACCATGCGCATCGGCAATTCGCGCACCCAGGCGATTTCGCACCAGGCGCTGAGCTCATGGCAGCGGTACTTCCAGAGCTCATGCAGCATGAACTGCTCATCCAGCGCCAACACCAGCATGGAAAGCGTCAGCCAAATGCCGAGCCAGCGCGGCAGCCCGCCATCGGCCAGCAAACGCACAGACAGCACCGAGAGCGTCAGCAAGAGTGCACTCGATAACCACGACACCGGCGACGCATCGGAGCGAAAGGCCCGCTCCCAGGCCGGATAGGCCAGCCAGGCGCTGAGCAGCATGAAGGCGCAGGCGGCCAGCGGCACGAGCAAGGCGGCAAGGCCGAAGCTCCGCGGCGAGGGCTGTGGCAGGGGCACGCGAGAGGGGCAGAAATTCATGGCGGCGATTGTGCGCGAAGGCCGCATTCGGCGCGCCACTGCCCGACTTAGTTCAGTTCAGCTTCGCTCCGCTCTTCGCGTCGCGCGCCCGAGTTGAGCGGCCCTAACGCGTGCGCAGCCAAGCCAGGAAGTCAGGCGCATTCATGGCGCGGGCAAACAGCCAGCCCTGAGCTTCGCTAACGCCGAGGTGCAGCAGCCAATCCCTTTGCCGCTCATCTTCCACGCCTTCGGCAATAAGCTCTAAGCCTAAGGCGTCGGCCATGGCGACGATGGCGCGCACGATGGCTTGATCCGAAGGATTGGCGACCACGTCTCGCACAAAGGCGCGGTCCACCTTGAGGCGGTGCAGGGGCAGCAGCTTGAGCATCGACAAGGACGAGTAGCCGGTGCCGAAATCGTCCAGTGCAATCCGCACGCCAAGCTCGGCAATGCGCGCGAGGGTTTGCTCGATATTCGGCACGCGCTGCAAGGCGGTTTCCGTCACCTCGATTTCAAGGTCTTTGGGATTGAGCTGCGCCGCTTCGAGCTCGTGCGCCAGATCCTCAATGAACTGCTTGTCCTGCAGCTGCAGCGCCGACACATTGACGGCCAAGCGCCCTTGCACCAAGCCAGCACGCAGCCACTGCGCCCAGGTCGTCAGCGCCTGGCGCAGCACCCAGCGCCCCAGGGCCTGGATCAGCCCGCATTCTTCGGCCACCGGAATGAAGCGATCCGGGCTGATCGCCCCCAGCTTCTCGGAATTCCAACGCAGCAATGTCTCCGCACCGATCACCGATCGCCCTTCGAGCGTGAGCTGCGGCTGCCAATGCAGGCTCAGCTCACCGTTGGCCATGGCATGCAACAGGCCTTGTTCGATGGTCAGGCGCTCGTTGGCCGCTTCGGCCATATTGGCGTGATAGCGGGCATAGCGATTGCGGCCCGCCGCTTTTGCGGCATACATGGCGATATCGGCCGAGCGCAGCAAGGCGTCCGGCGTGCTGCCGTCACGCGGGTACAGGGCTATGCCTATGCTGGCCGAGACCTGGACGCTCGAACCCGCTGCAATGCTCAAGGGGTCTCGCACCTTGTCCAGCAGGCGCTGCGCCAGTGCGTCCACATCGCCGTCGCGCCCGGACCTGATCAGCAGCACGAACTCATCGCCACCCAGCCTCACGGCTTCATCGCCTTGGCGCAGCACGCTGCGGATGCGATCGGCAATATCGATCAGCAGCGCATCGCCCACGTCGTGACCCAGGCTGTCGTTGATGACCTTGAAGCCATCGAGGTCCAGGAAGAACAACACGGCCGTGTCGTCGTCCACTTTCGACTCGGGCAATCCACCCAGCAGGTCACGCAGCTTGTTGCGATTGCCAAGCCCGGTCAATGGGTCGTGATAAGCCAGATGCCGAACCCGGCTTTCCGCCAGTCGCAAGGCCGAGATGTCGGTGAAAGTCAGCACGCGGTAGGTCACGACGAAGGCATCGTCGCGTACCGGTGCCACATGTTCCCAAGCGGGGAAGGCCGTGCCGTCGTGGCGCTGGCACATGACCTCGGCATGACCGAGAAAGTCCACCGGGGTGTCCACCAGCAATTCGCGGTCACTGCTGCGGCGGGCATGCAGGAATTCGTTGGGATGACGTCCGCGGATCTCGGCCGTTGGCCAGCCGGTCAGGCGCGTGAAGGCTGGGTTAGCGGTCGTGACACGGCTTTGGGTATCCAGAATCAGGATCGCGTCGGCGGCCGAATCGAACACCACGCTGGCTTGCCGCAAGGCTTCCTCCTGCTCCACCTGCACGGTCACATCGCGGCAGATCCCAACCACAGCCCTTTCTTGTGCGAAGTGGCTGGCATGAACCTCCAGCCAGCGTGTGGGCGAATCGGCGCCCGGCAACTGCCAACGCGTGACCAAATGCAGGTCACCGCCTTGTTCCAGCAAATGCCGCACCTTGGCTTGCGCATCCGCGGTGAGATGAAGCAGGAACTCGCTGACTTCCATGCGCAAGCCGCGCACCGAGCGGTCGGCGATGGGCGGGAAGTGCCCGTCGATCTCGATCAGATCCGTTCCCTGCGTCAGCGTGACCACGCCCATTTTGGCGGTGTCCAGGGCGAGCCGTAAGCGCCGTTCGGCCTCCATGCGGCCTCGTGAGGCGCGCACCCGAGCCAAGGCCATTTGCACCGTGGCGTTGAGTTCGCGCTGCCTGACCGGCTTGACCAGATAGCCATACGGCGCCACCTGCCCGGCTCGGCGCAAGATGTCGTTGTCGGCATAAGCCGTCAGAAACACCACGGGCACATCGGCAAACCGTGCAATTTCGTCGGCAGCCACAATGCCGTCGCCCCCGTTCCCGAGGTTGATGTCCATCAGGATCAGGTCGGGCTGGTAGGACATTGTCAAAAGCACGGCCTCGTCTTGGGTCGAGGCCGTGCCCACGACGTGGAAGCCGAGTGATTCCAGGGTTAGCTTCAGGTCCAGGGCAACGATGCGCTCGTCTTCCACGACAAGAATACGAGCCCTGACCTTGGCGTCCATGGTGGGCGTTGGCGTGGTCATGGTGACTTTGTCTCCGGTGGCAAATGCAGAGTGAAGGCGGTGCCTGCTTGTCCGACCACAGGCCATTGAATCTCGGCCCGCAATTGCTCGGTCAACAGCGTAACCAGGCACAAACCCAGCGTTTTGGTGCTGTGAACATCGAAGCCTGCGGGCAGCCCGGTGCCGGTATCCGCCACCGTGACGGCGATGCGTGGGCCCACTCTTTCCGCACGCACCACGACCTCGCCGTGCAAATCCGCGCCAAAGCCATGCTTGAGCGCATTGGTGAGCAATTCGTTCACCACCAGCGCCACGGGCACGGCCAGATTCAGGTCGATATTCAAACCCGAGTCTGGCGCCTCAACCTTCAGCGTCACCCGGCGCAGCAGCTCCCCGTGCGCATCGCGCAAGCTGGCCACCAAGCGCCGCAGATACGGCCCCAACTCCAGCATCGAGAAGTCATTGCGCTCGTACAGCAGCTGGTGGGTGAGGGCCATGGCCATGACGCGGCTCTGGCTGTCTTGCAATGCCTGCTGCGCGCCCGGCCCGGCGTTGCGTGCCTGCAAGTTCAGGAGGCTGGCGATGATTTGCAGATTGTTCTTGACGCGGTGATGCACCTCTTGCAACAAGACCGTGCGCTCCCGCAGTGCGGCTTCGGTTCGCCGTTGCGCCGCCAGCCGATCAGAGATGTCAATGGCGGAGGCAATCAGGCGCGTGATCTGGCCGTTGTCGTCCCGCATGGGTACGAGCATGAAGTCGAGCGTCATGCGGCTGTCTCCCAGCATGCGCACCGTCACATCTTCCCGCACGATGTCGCCCTGCGCCGCGCGGGCGCATGCCTGGCGCAGCCAGTCCTGAGTCTCGGCCGAAAAGTTCCACCAAAAGGTGTCCCAGAAAAGGCGTCCGAGGACATCCTGGGCGTCTAGCCCAGCGGCCTCCAGCGGCGCACGGTTGGCCTCGATCAAAGTACCGTCGGGCGTCAATACACCCACAAAGGCAAATAGGCTGTCCAGCACCCGGCGCAGCTGCTTTTCGCTATTCGCCAGTGCCTGCTCGGCGCGTAGTTTGGCGGTCAGGTTGACCGCTTGAACGTAGACCCCACCCACGCTGCCATCTTCGAGCCGGATGGGCAGATAGCTGGCGTCCCATTCACTGAGTTCACCTGGGGCGTTGGGCATTTCCACACTGACGCGGAACTGCGCTTGTTGAGCACCCTCATCCAGCACACTGCGAAGCAGTGGTGCCAATGTGGGGTAGGCGCCGGGAAGGATCTCCTCAACGGTGCGACCCAGGTGTTCTTTGACTGAGCAGCCGTTGAAGGCGGCCAAGGTCCGGTTGATGAAGACGTAGCGCAAGTCCCGATCCAGCACCGCTTTGCCAACGGGCGAATCCGCCTCAAACATGGTTTGCAGCGTCGCCCTGCCCAGCGCTCCCAAATGGTCAAAATCGAGTGCCACGGCATCCCTCTTTTGTTCTTATTGCAAATCCGATGGTGTCAGGTTTGCAGTACCCTTGCAACAGAATTCCGCCGATGGAGGGGGTTAGCTGTAGGGGTAAATCTAGGCTTGCGCTCAAGCAAGACTTGGCTCGCCGCATTAGCCGCGGTGCAGGGTTTGCTCTTGAACTTCGGGCACCGGCAGGCTGCAGGAGATTGCTGCCGGAATGGCGAACTTGTTAGATTTACAAATCTCGATTAATTTCAAAAATCGGGACGGAATCTTTTCCAGTTATTCGTGACTTGTCGAAGAAGCATCTGACAGATAAGCCGCAGCAGCATGTATAAGTCATTGAGGTTAAAGCTCAGATAAATAGGGTGGGCTGGGTCATTGGCCCTTTCATTTCAAGACTTTGGCCCCAATGCGTCACTCGTTTGTTCGCGATGTGCGGTGGATAAGCAAAGGAATTGCTAAATGCTCCCTTTGAGTGCGGCCTACGCTATTCAACCCGATCAAATTTTGCTCGATGCGCCCATCGGCATCGCGGTTTTTGACTTCGACGGCCGATTCGAAGTTGTTAATCCTAGTTATTGCGCGATTTACGGCTACTCTGAAGAAGAGTTGCTTGGGAATTACGTCACGATGATTTTTCCTGCTGAGCAACAACAAAGGGTTTTGAGCCTGCATCAGAAGTTTTTAACAGAAGGTGGTGTCTTGGGTGGGGAGTGGCAAGTCGTTCGCAAGGATGGCGCCATTCGGCAGGTATTGACGAATTCCGCGTGTGTGGTGGGGCGTGACGGTAAGAAGCGTCGTTTGGTCTATGTCACCGACATTACTGAACGGAAGGCGGCTGAAGATGCGCTCATGCAGCAAAAAGAAATCTATCGAGCGGTGGCCGATAACGGCCATGCCCTGATCTGGATGGCCGGCGTGGACAAGGCGTGTTTCTATTTCAACCAGCCATGGCTGACCTTTACCGGTCGAACCGAGGCCCAGGAAGTTGGGAATGGCTGGACCGAGGGCGTACACCCCGACGATTTTCAAGCCTGTTTAGATACGTATGTGGCGGCGTTTGAGCGGCGTGAAGCCTTCACCATGGAGTATCGCCTGCGGCGCCATGATGGTGCCTATCGCTGGATCATTGATGAAGGCAAGCCGCGTTACGACAGCAGCGGTGTATTTGTCGGTTATGTCGGCCATTGCCTTGATATTCACGAGCGCAAAGAGGCTGAGGAGAAAATACGCCGGGAGCGCCGGCAGCTTTACGCCATCCTCGAAGAACTCCCGGTCTTTGTCTATTTGCAGGCATCAGACTATTCCGTGCGCTTCGCCAATCGATACTTTCGCGAGCGCTTTGGTCACCCGAATGGCGAGTTTTGCTACCAATTGATGTGGCAGCGCGACAGGCCTTGCGAAAACTGCCCGACCTTTAAGGTTTTCAAAACTCAAAAGCCAGAACACTGGGAAGCGAAGAATCACCGCGACGGCCGAGTTTATCAAGTCTACGACTATCCATTCATTGACGAAGATGGCGAGAACTTGGTTCTGGAACTGGGCATCGACGTGACCGAACGCAAACATGCGGATGAAGTCATCAACCATTTGGCCCATCACGACCCACTCACGCAACTACCGAATCGACGGCTTTTCAATGACCGTTTGACGCAGGCCATTGCGGCCAGCCACCGCAGTCATCATTACGGTGCATTGATGTTTCTTGATTTGGATAATCTGAAACAGTTGAATGATTCCGATGGTCATGAAGTCGGGGATTTATTACTGATTGAGGTTGCGACCCGGATCAAGAACTGCGTCCGCGCGGTGGACACGGTGGCGCGGTTTGGTGGGGATGAATTTGCGGTATTGATCAATGAACTTGTCACCGACAAGGCTGAATCGACCGTGCAAGCCAGAAATGTGGCGGAAAAAATCCGCCTTGCCGTGGCGGAGCCTTATTACTTAAAGGTCCAACACAATGGCGAGGCGGCCACGACCGTCAGCCATTGGTGTACGGTCAGCATTGGCATCGCGATGTTTGTCAGTAATGAAGCTCGCCCGGACGACATCATTAATTCCGCCGATATCGCCATGTATAAGGCGAAGAAGGCTGGAAGAAACAATATCCAAATCTACGAGCCTAGCGAACCGCTTTGAATACCATTCTGAGTCTTGCCTGTCAGCGCGCGGCGCTGAAGTTCACCGGCGCAGTGGCTTGTTGAGTTACTTCGAAGAATGCTTGTTCGCAAACCGGTGGTGGTGGCTGACACTTCTCACACCCCGCCGCTGAAATTCTTGTTGGCCTTTGGCCCCCGGGGCTTGCTTTGCTTCACCCCGGGGTGCTGCCGACCTTGCTTGCTGCTGGGGCCAGAGCTAACTGCTGATCGCATCGTCATGAAACTCTTTGACGACGAACTTCACGACGAGCAATAGGCGGTTCACATGTCTGAGCTGTCGCAGGCGGCCTTGCTGGTCTTCTGGGCCGTGTTGCAGCAGTCCATCGCGCTCTTGGCGCTGGCTTTGGCATCGCTCGCCTTGTTGTGGTCGTGGCTCTCGGCTGCTTTGATGTGGTGCTTGGCGGCGGCTGCATGATCGCTGGCTGCCTTTTTGTGCAGTGCGCTGGCGTCGTTGGGATGTTGCATGGTGTGCCTTCCAAAGTTGAAGAGGTGGACGTGCTAATGGACAAGGTGCACTGACTCGGCTCTCGCCTGATCAAGGTGCCACATCACCTTAGGCTGAGCCATGAGGCCAGACCGTGCGATGGCCCACATAGGCCGCAGCGCATGTGGGCGATTCAAGAAGGCGGCGCCTGTGCCTGCCCCGTTATGACTCAGGCTTGAAGGCCAGCAAGATGCAAGTGCTCAAGCCTTCGGCCCAAGTGGCATAGCCTTCCGAACTGGGATGAATACCGTCGGCGGCCATGCCGACCTGGGTCGTCGTAGCGGGATGCCATTGCAGGGTCCGCCCAGCTTGATCAGCCAAGCGCTCGGCCAGACGTTGGTTCATCTGCTTCGCCCAGAGGCCCATGAAGCAACGCAGCGGTTGCGGCAGCGCCTGGCAGGCGTGCATGGGTGGCACGGCGCTGTGGACCAGCAGTGCCGGCGCGAAGCGCTGGTCGATGAGATCAGCCAGCCGGGTTTGCCAACGCGCCCACTGCAGCGGCGCACATAGGCCCGTGGCGTCGTTGGCGCCCATCGACAGCACCACCACATCGAACTGCGCGCGAGGGGCTTGGTGCAGGAGTTGCAGCAGGCCCGGTGAATCCAGCCCCTTGGCTGCCAACACCCGCCATTCCACCCGGTGGTGGCGGCTCAGGCACCGCACCAGATGGCCGCAAAGTGCCAGGTCTTGCGTGGGCGCACCCACGCCTGCCGCGCCCGAGTCACCCGCCACCAGCAAGCGCACCAGCGAGCCGCTGCCAGCGACACCCGCGCGTTGCCCCGGCGGCTCCGGCATGCGCAGGGTCACGCGCCGCACATGGCGTGCCTGTAGCCAAAACAGCGGCCAGAGCAGCCAGAGCAAGAGCAAACGTTGCCAAGTAGCCGCCATCAAGAGGCAGTGCTGATGGTTAGCTTGTGAGCAGCGAAGAGTTCGGTCATGGCGCCTCGTGATTGGAAGACTTGCCCATTGGGTGGGGCGCAGCCTGAGTGCAGGGCTTGTGGCGCCCTGTCGTTCTGCCGTCCTGACGCCGTGCACGAACCTTAGGGCGAGGCCGCGCGCTGGTCGGTGCGTTCTCGAACAGAGAGCAGTCGCGCTTGTGTTCGCTGCCGCACAGACGGCGCGCCTGCGGATTTGTAGATTGAACTAGAGGCGGTGCGCGGCGTTTGTGCCCGGCATGCAGGTCGGGGCCTCACGCCATCGCTGCGCCCGCCGTTCACTCAGTCAGTCACACCATCAAGAAGGAAGTCGCAATGACTCTTTGCCCCATCGCCATCGCCGTGACTTGCCGCCGATGTCCCATCGTGTCCGTCTGCCCGGTCAAGACCGTGATTGGTGACTATGTGGCGCCCAAGCCCAGCAAGCCCGCCGCCGCGAAGCCCAAGCACAAGTAGCGGCCAGGCTTGTGTGATCGGCTAGATGGGGCGACGCCTTGTTTGATCGGCGCGCCGGCACCAAGCCCCGCAGTTGGCGCCGGCGGCTTGCCAGCCGGCATCGAGAACTTAGCGCCGCTGCCGGACTCGGCTTGGCTTAGTGACCCGCCGCTGCCGCTTTCGCTTTGCCTTCAGTGGCCGGAGCCGCTTCGGCCGCGTTCGGCTCCACCGGGCTGACCAAGCTGCCTGCGGCTGCGCCACCGAGTGCACCGGCCACTGCACCCAGCGTGCCACCGACCACCACGCCCACGGGCCCGGCCACCACCACGCCAATGGCGGCCCCGGTGGCCGCGCCGACGATGACGCCGCCGCCGGTCAGCACGGACTTGCCTTCACGTTCGGCCTCCTCCGCGTTCAAAGGCGCTTGCGCAGCGGGGTTGGGGTCTTGCGAGGGAATGCCATGGCCCGGAAGGGCTTGTTGGGCCATGTCTTCATCGACAGCGGCGCCATCCGGAAGCGGCTTGCTCGAAGCATCGGTGGACGGGTTCATAGGGTCTCCTCAATAGGTGGATGAGGGCGTGAGCCCACGGCCCAGCCCAGCATTGCTTGTACGGCTGCGCGAGTGCTGGAGCCGCCATCTTTGAGGCCGACTGTTTGTAGGACGTAATCCTGAAGTCAAACGGCGCAGCGCAGGCCTGGCACCAGTGCAACTCAGACCTGAATCGGATAGCCATTTGGTTCAGACCTCGGCAGATGGGCAAGCCCGCACCGCAGTGAGCTAACTTGAGGCTTCAACGCCACCGAAATCCTGAAGCAAGAGGCGCTACCTCTGGCTGCGCTTGTCGCCTTCTTCAATCGCTGCCAGCAGAACAGCCAATGCCTGGCGAGCACAGCCGCTGGCCTGTTGCGGCCACTGAGGTCGATTGACGCGGCACTTCCCGCGTAGGATGGCAGAGCCAACTGGGAGATCCGGATGAAGATGAAAATCGCCGCCGCGACAGTTCTGACGTCTTTGCTGTGGACGGCTTGCAGCATGGCCAAACCCGTGGCCCCGCTGCGGGTCGAGCTTGGCAGCGCCTTCAAGCTGCCGGTTGGCGGGTCGGCCCAGATCGGGGATGGCATATTGCGGGTCGGCGTCGACGCCGTCCTCAATGATTCCCGCTGCCCCAAAGGCGAACAATGCGTCTGGGCCGGCGACGCCACGGTGCGTGTGTGGCTGCAGCAAGCCTCCGGCCCCCGCCAGGCCCTGGACCTGCGCCTGATGGCGAACACCGGGCCCACGCCTCAGGCCCTGGGCTACCAGATTCGTCTCTTGCGTTTGGAGCCCGAGGCCGTCAGTGGCAAAGCCATCGCCCCGGGCGACTATTTGGCGACGCTGGAGCTGAAGAGTGCTGAGGCCGAGGGGCGAAACGTACCAAACGTCGCGCCTGACCGATAGCCTTCAGCGGTGCCAGCAATCGGGCGATGAGGTAATCGGGATATCCCGTGCTGGTTTGCCCTTCCCGTGGATCGGGGGGCCAAAGTTGGGGCCTGAAATGCAGAATCGGCGCACAAAACCTGCCAAGGTTTGTCATCCTCAACCGCTCAGACAAGGTCCTGTATGCACGCCATTCGACACTTGGTGCCCGCTATCGCGTTGGTCGCGATGGCCGCTTCGTCCTTCGCTTCGCCCACGGTTTTCACCTCGCAGGCCGACTTCCTCGCGCATGTGCAGCCGGGGAGCTACACCGAGAACTTCGACGGCTTGGGCAACGGCCCGGCGGGCGCGCAGTCCTTTGGTACAGGCCCCTTTGCCTTCTCGGCATTCGCGTCCCAAGATCTCTACCTGGCCGGCGGCTTTCTCGGCGCAAGCCAGATCAATGACGCGCTGACGGTGAACTTCGGTGCCGGGGTCAACGCCTTCGGTGCCAATTTCTTCGCCACGGACATTAATGATGATTTTCAGTCTGTGCTGCTCACCCTGACTCTCGGCGATGGCAGCACCTTCAGCTTCACGCCGGCTTCGCTGGCCGATGGCTACCGCGGCTTTACTTCGGACGTGGACATCACGTCTTTCACCATCAGCGGCCCGGGCAACTCGCTCTACGCCTCGCTGGACAACCTGACCGTTGGTAACGGCGTGCCCGAGCCAGCCAGCTTGGCGCTGGTGGGCCTGGCCGGCGCCGCCTTGTTTGCGACGCGCCGCCGCGCACGTTGATCGAACTGCCGGGCTGATGAGCCCGGCCTTTTTTTCCCAAGACTGCAACAGCGGCGCTTGCGCGCCCCGATGGGAGTTTTCATGGTTCACACGCATTTGAAGTTGTCTGCCCTGGCGCTGGCCATGGGCATGGCTATGGCAGCGCAAGCTGGCACGGGCGTTGCCCTGGCCGGCCAAAGCGATGCCATCACGCGACTGAGCACCAACACCGGGCGAGCGCCGCAGGTGAGCTTCCACAGCGCGACCGGCGCTGCGCGCTTTGTTCGCATTGATCACGGCAGCAATGCGCTGAGCATGGCGCGTTCCGCGCGCCCCGTCAGCGACGAGGACAAGCACCGTGGCGCCGCGCAGTTCTTGAACGACTACGGCAGCATGTTCGGCATCAGGAACGCCTCGGGCGAACTCAGCCCCGGCCTGATGGCCAAAGACAAGCATGGTGGCACGCACATCACGCACAAGCAGGTCTACCAGGGCGTGCCGGTGTTTGGTGCCGAACTGAAGTCGCACTTCGACGCGGCTGGCAACCTGACCGTGGTCAACGGCACTTTCGTGCCCGGCATTGAGCTTGAGGCCCAACCCACTCGCAGCGCTGCGGATGCTGCAGCCGCAGCGAAGAAAATGGTCACGGCTCAGCTGAGCCGTGGCGCTGCCGCCAAAGTGCGCACCGCCGCGCCAACGCTGCTGGTCTATCGCGAAGGCCTGGCCAAGGGTGTCGAGGGCGTCAACCGTCTGGTGTGGCAGGTTGAAGTCGGCAATGGTGTCGATGTGCGCGAGTTCGTTTTCATTGATGCGCACTCGGGCAAGTTGGTCGACCGCATTGCCGGGATTCACGACAGCAAGAACCGCCGCGCCTATGACGCTGGTAATGCCACCCAGCCTGGCCCGAACTATCCGGCCTCGCCGTTCTGGGTCGAGGGCCAAGGCTTCCCCACAGGCCTGACGGAAGCCGACAATATGATCTCCGCCTCCGGCGAGATCTACGACCTGTTCAAGAACGCCTTCGGCCGTGACTCCTTCGATGGCAAGGGTGCGACGATGGACTCCATCTTCAACCGCGGCAACGGTTGCCCGAATGCCTCTTGGAACGGCACCTACATCTCCTTCTGCCCGGGCACGACAACCGACGACGTCACCGCCCACGAATGGGGCCACGCCTACACCCAGTACACCCACGGCCTGATCTACGCCTGGCAACCGGGCGCGTTGAACGAAGCCTATTCCGATATCTGGGGCGAGACGGTTGACCGCCTCAATGGCCGCGGCACCGACACGCCGGACGCATCACGCACGGCCGGCTCCTGCACCGCCTATACCAACGCCACCCAGGTCGGCATCTCGGCCCCGGCCGCAGTGGCCGGCATCAAGAGTGCTGGCACGGCCGCATTCGGCCCGCAAGCCTTTACGCTCAGCAATACGAATGTGGTCGTGGTGAACGACGGCTCGACAGCCGGGGCTGGTGGCACTTTGACCGATGGCTGCACCACGCCGTTCGCCAACGCAGCCGATGTTGCCGGCAAGATCGCTCTGGTGGATCGTGGCGTCTGCGGCTTCGCCGTGAAGGTCAAGAACGCCCAGCTCAATGGCGCGATTGGTGTCATCGTCGGCAATAACGCGGCCGGCCTGATCAATATGGGTGGTGCTGACGCCACCATCACCATCCCCTCCTTGTCGATCTCGCAGGCTGACGCTACGGCCCTCAAGGCACAGACCGGCGTGGTGGCCTCGCTGCAGCGCGGCCCGGGCAGCGATAACTCGGTCCGCTGGCTGGTGGGTGAAGACTCCAGCGCCTTTGGCGGTGCCATCCGCGATATGTACAACCCGACCTGCTACGGCAATCCGGGCAAGGTGTCGGATGCGCAGTACTCCTGCGGCCCGAATACCTCGGCCGGCGACAACGGCGGCGTGCACACCAACTCCGGCGTGGCCAACCACGCCTATGCCCTGCTGGTGGATGGCGGCAACTACAACGGCCAGTCCATCACTGCTATCGGCCTGACCAAGGCAGCGCACATCTACTACCGTGCGCAGACGGTCTACCAAGGCCCCGCCAGCGGCTACCCTGAGCATGCTGACGCAATCGAGCAGTCCTGCGCTGACCTGACGGGCATCAACCTGGCGCATCTGAAGACGGGCCAGCCCTCGGGCGAGGCCATCACCGCCTTTGACTGCCAGCAAGTTGTGAGTGCTGCCAAGGCGGTTGAGTTGCGCACGCCCCCGAGCCAGTGCGGCTTCCAGACGCTGCTCAAGCAGTCGCCGCCGTCGCTGTGCCCGGCCGGCAACCCAGCTGTGATTGCCGCCGACAACTTTGACGGTGGCAAGCGTGGTGGCCTCAAGTGGGTGCTGAGCAATGCCGGCATCGCCGGCGGCTCCTTCACCCCGCGCAACTTCGGTGTGGTGAGTGGCATGCCCGGCCGTACTGGCTACGGTATCTACGGCGCCGACATCAATCCTGGCGTCTGCGGTGCCACCGCGGCCGGCAGCGAGGCGGGTGTGCAGCGATTGGATAGCCCGGAGATCACCATTCCCGCCAATGCCAGCTCGCTGCGCATGAGCTTTGACCACTGGGTCTCGACCGAAGCCGGCTGGGACGGCGGCAACGTCAAGATCAGCGTCAACGGCGGCGCCTGGACCTTGGTGAACGCGGGTGACTTCATCTACAACCCCTACAACACGACCTTGAACACGGCAGGCCAAGGCAGCGACAACCCGATGGCCGGCCAGCCCGCGTTCTCCGGCGGTGATGGTGGCAAGGTGGGGGGTTCCTGGGGTCGTTCGATCATCAACCTGGCTCCGTACGCGGCGCCTGGTTCCAAGGTGAAGATCCGCTTCGAGCTGGGCAATGACTGCGCTGGCGGTGCCCTGGGCTGGTATCTGGACGACGTCTCGGTCTACAGCTGCGCTGTGCCACCGACCTGAGTACCCGCCGGCTTGATTCGGCCATGATGGAAAGGGCGCCCACGGGGCGCCCTTTTTTTGCTTCAGGCTGTGCAAGCGGCCATTGCCGCTGCGGCAGCTGAGACCGGCGTGCCGACGCTCAGCGAACCAGCGCGTCAGGCCTGGGCGGAATCCAGCCCATTCAGGCGCGGCAAAAGCCAGTCGCGCAAGGCGCGTGCGGCAGGCGTCAGCTGGCGGCGGCCGGGCACCACCAGGTAGAGCGGCGAGGGCTCACCCAGCCAGTCGGAGTGCAGATGCACCAGCTGGCCGCTGCGCAGCTCGGCGCTGACGTCGAGCTTGGATTTGTAGGCAATGCCGATGCCGGCCAAGGCCCAGCGTTTGACCATCTCGCCATCATTGGCCGAATGGCGGCCCGTCACGGGCAGGTCTTGCCATTCGCCGCCGATCTGCAAGCGCCAAGTCTTGGGTAGCTCATCGCCCAGCATGAAGCGCAGTGCCTCGTGCTGGTTCAGCTCCGCGGGCGAGGCCGGGATGCCATGGCGCGCGATATAGGCCGGCGAGGCCACCAGCAGGCGCCGGTTGTCGGGCACCAGCGGCAGCGCCACCTGGGCCGAGTCGCTGGGGGCGCCGTAGCGCAGGGCGATGTCCACCGGCGCGCGCATCAGATCGGTGTTGCGGTCCGACAGCAGCAAGCGCAAGGCGAGCTTGGGGTGGCGCTGCTGAAACGCTTCCAGATGCGGCTGCAGCAAATTGCGCCCCAGGTCCGAGGGCAGGGCCAGCTGCAACTCGCCTTGCAAGACGGTGCTGCGCCGCGAGCCCGTGGCCACCGCCCTGGCCTGCGCCAAGGCTTCCAGGGCCTGGCGCAGATGCGGCATCAAGCGCTCGCCCTCGGCCGAGAGGCGCAGGCTGCGGGTGCTGCGCACAAACAAGGCCACGCCCCATTGCGCTTCCAGCCGCTTGATGGCGGCGCTGGCCCCGGCCGGCGACATGTCCAGGGCCTTTGCCGCAGCCGTGAGGCTGCCCAAATCGGCGGTGCGCGCCAGCAATTCCAGATCAGCAATTCGGCTCATCGTTCGATTTTCATTGAAAGTGAATCCGCCCGGGCCGCCTGGGTCTTGGCGGGCTGATTGCGCACACTGGCGGCATGCCTTCGCGCACTCAAAGAAAGGATGACCCTCATGAAAGCCATTGCCTACCAACAAGCCCTGCCCATCAACGATCCGCTCGCATTGCAAGATGTGACCCTGCCCGCGCCTGAGCCCGGCCCGCGTGATCTGCTGGTGGAGGTGAAAGCGATTGCCGTGAATCCGGTGGACACCAAGGTGCGCGCCGGCGTCAGCCCCGAGCCAGGCCAGTGGAAGGTCTTGGGCTGGGACGCGGTGGGCATCGTGCGCAGCGTGGGCGCGCAGGTCAGTTTGTTCAAGCCGGGTGATCGGGTTTGGTATGCGGGCGCCATTCACCGCGCCGGCGCCAATGCCGAGCTGCATGTGGTGGATGAGCGCATCGCGGCCTTGGCGCCGCAGTCCCTGCCGGACGCGCAGGCCGCTGCCCTACCCCTGACCGCCATCACCGCCTGGGAGCTGCTGTTCCAGCGTCTGGGCGTGCCGCAAGCCGAGACGGCCGCGCGGGGTCAGAGCTTGCTCATCATCGGCGCGGCCGGCGGCGTGGGTTCCATCATGACCCAGCTGGCGCGTCAGCTGACGGGTCTGCAAGTCATCGCCACTGCCTCGCGGCCCGAGACGGCGCAGTGGGTGCGCGATCTGGGCGCCCACCATGTGCTGGACCACAGCAAGCCGCTGGCGCAGGAGCTGCAGAACGCCGGCCTGCCAGCGCCGCACTATGTCGTCAGCCTGACGCAGACCGGCCAGCATTTCGACCAAATCGCCGAGCTGATTGCCCCGCAAGGCCGCTTCGGCCTGATCGATGACCCAGCACCTGGCAGTGTCGATATCAGCAAGCTCAAGCGCAAAAGCGTTTCTCTGCACTGGGAGCTGATGTTCACCCGCTCGCTGTTCGACACCCCCGATCAAATCGAACAGCATCGCCTGCTGACTGAGGTGGCGCGCCTGGTTGACGCCGGCCAGTTGCGCAGCACCCAGGGCGAGCATTTCGGCCGCATCAATGCCGCCAATCTGCGCCGCGCACACGCCTTGCTGGAAAGCGGCAAGGCCCGCGGCAAGATTGTGCTGGAAGGCTTTTAAACGCTGGCCGCGCCCGGCACCTGTTGCCCTGCCGGCAGGGCCAGGCTGCCCACCCAGCCCGGTGGCAGGTGCAGGGCCTGGCAGTGACAGGCAGCTAACCATGGGGGCTGGGCCATCTCGGCCTGCCATTCGCTCAAGGCTTGGCCGTGGAATTTGAGCCGGGCTTCGTGCGCCGCCCAGGCAGCAGGGAATTCTTGGGCTTGCAGGACAGCCGCCACTTGCGGCCCGAGATAGTCTTGCGCCACGGCCTGCCAGTCGGGCGGCGTTTCATCGCGCACGACGTCCAGGCCCACCGGCCCTAGCAGATTTACCGCCGCCAGCGAAAGCCCGGCTTCGTGGCTGAAGGACAGGCCGATGGATGGGCTGATGCCAGGGCCTTCAAGGCGCGGCGTCTGGCCTGGCGCTGCGTTCAGCGTGATGCCCTCGGCCGGTAGTCTCAAGCGCGCCGCCAAGGCCGCGCGCAGCGCCGTGCGGAGCTGGGCTCTTGCCTGCGGGCGTGGCAGCGCTGCATCCAAACGCAGGGCCAACACAAAGACGCTGGCACAAGGGTCCACCGCCTCGGTGGGCCAGAACAAGACCGGCATCAGCGCGGAGGTGTTCATCGGCCAGACCTCAGGCCCGTTGCGGCCCGGCTGGGCAGCCGCACCAGGCCGAGCCGGCCGGAATGCTCTCGCCCTTCATCACCAGGGTCATGGGGCCGAGCTGTGCGTCGTCGCCCACGCTGGCGCCGTAGAGCACCGTGCTGCGCGGGCCAATATTGACGCGCTCGCCGATGTGCACATGGTCAATCTTCATCACCCGGTCCTCAAACAAATGGGTTTGCGGGCAAGTCAGGGCATTGAGTTCGCTGTGGGCGCCGATGTGCACGCAGTCGAACTCGGTGATGTCGGTGGTGTCGAGGTAAACGCCGCGCCCGATCTTGGCGCCCAGCAGGCGCAAGGCGGTGGGCAGCCAGGGCGTGCCGCGCAAAAAACGCATGAAGTTGGGCACGGCAATGCCCTCGTAGAGATTGGTGGCGGCCTCGGAGATCCACACAAACGGCGTCCACATCGGCATCGCGCGCGGCCGGTAGCGCCCCAGCAGCAGCCACTTGAACAGGGCCACAAACAGGAAGCAGCCCAGGCCGAACATCAGACCGGCCTGCGCCAACTCCCAGGCCACCAGGGCCCAGCGGCCCTCGCTGGCATCGGGCATCACGTCCAGCACGATGGTGTAACCGGTGGCGATGACGATGGCGTGCGGCGCCACGATGCGGAAGGTTTCGATCAGCCCGCGACCCAGGCGGCGCAGCGGCGAGGGCCGGAAGGTCAGCGCCTCGGGGTAGCAGCCCTGCACCGTCTCACGCGCCGGCAAATTGATGGGCGGGGTGCCCAGCCAGGTATCGCCACTGCGCATCAGTGCGCCGTCTGGCGCGCGAGAGAGCACGCCGATCAACACGTTCTCGGGGATGGTGGTGCCGTCGGGCACATAAGCGCCATTGCCCACAAAGCTGCGGCGCGAGACCACGGTGGGCTGCACGCTCATCCAGCCGCCGTCAATTTCTTCATCACCCAGCAGCACCGCGTCGGCGATGAAGGTTTCATCGCCCAGGGTCAGCATGTCCGGCACCACGCCCAGGGCGGTGGAGATCTCGGCGTCGCGCCCCACTTTGGCGCCCAGCAGGCGGTACCACCAGGGCGCGAACACGGTGGCGTAAACGCCGTGCAGGCTGTGCAGGCTAGATTCCTGAATCTGATTGACCAGCCATTTGCCGCAATACACCCAGCTGTGCACCGGCCAGCTGCCTGCCCGCATCTTTGGCAACACGCCCCATCGAATCGCAGCCGATAGCAGCGCCGTGAACAGAATCAGCACAGCGCTGGCCGGCAGCGCGAGGATGAAGTAACGCAGCACTTGCAGCCACAGCACGTCGCCCTGCAGCCAGCTCATCGAGGGCAGCTCATCCAGGCTGTCGATCAGCATGAAGGTGGGGAACACCGGCAGGAAGAACAGCGTGGCAATCAGCAGCGCACCGCCGAGGAAGAACAGCGCCTCCGCCGCGCGCCGCAGCCCGCTCACCGCCGGGCGCGGGCGCAGGCGGGTCGGTTCGAAGGCACCCACATCGCGTGCCGGTGAGCCGCCCCAGATACGCTGCGCCGGCACCCGGCCGCCATCGGCCAGGGCGGACTGGCCTTGCAGATGCGCCCAAGTCTCCAGCCCGGTATTGCCTTCCAGCACCGAGTAAGAGCCCACATAGGCATTGGCGGCGATATCGATGCGGCCCAGCAGCAGCTCGCCATGCAGCACGCGCGCGTTTTCCAGGTTCACCGCATTGCCGATGCTGGCGCCGTCGCCCACGCTCAGCAGTTCCGGCGCCCGCAGGGTGATGGAGCCGATCATCACGTCTTTGCCGATGTGCGCGCCCAGCAGGCGCAGCCAGCCCACGTAAAGCGATGAGCCGCCGAGGAAGTACACCGGCGCGTTCTCCAGCAGCCGGTCGGCCAGCCACCAGCGGAAATAGGTCAGGCCCCACAGCGGGTAGCGGCCGGGCTTGAGCCGCCCGGCAATCAGCCATTTGCCGGCCAGCGCCACCGCGAACTCCATCACCGTGGCCGCCAGGAATACCGCCACCGACATCAGCACGGCCGTGAGCACCGAATCGTTCGGGTCGCCGGTGAAGAAGTGAAATGTGAAAAACGGCGCCAGCCAGCTGGCCATGCGCAGGGCCACCAGCGGCGGCACCGCCAGGGCTTGCGCCGCGCCGCAACGCCAGCGCCGCCAGGCGGCGGGCGGCTGCCAGCTCGGCGCGGCAGCGGGGCCGGAAGTGCTGGGCTCGCTCATCGCTTCCAGCACTGCGGCGATGGCGCCAAGGCGGCGGTTTTGGTAGATGTCGCGCACGGTCAGGCCGGCGAAGCGCGGTGTGGCGCGCAAGGCCGAAGCCAGGCGCGCCGCCAGCAGCGAGTGCCCGCCCAGATCGCTGAAGAAATCGGCTTCGCGCCGCAGCGCCTGGCCGGGGAAGAGTCGGCGCAAGACTTCGAACAGCGCGGCCTCCGCCGCGTTCGCGGGTGTGTCCGAGCCGGCGCTGTCACTCTCAGGCGCTAGCGCGGCCAAAGGCCTGGCCTTGAGCGTGTTGCGATCAATCTTGCCCGAGGTCAGCCGTGGCATCGCGGTCAGCCATTCGTAACGGCTGGGCACCATATAGGGCGGCAGGGTCTGGCCCAGGGCCTGGCGCAAGGTGGCGGCGGCCGGCGGCGTGGCCGTGTCCGCCACCAGATAGGCCACCAGATGTTCTAACGCTTCATCTCGGCGCAGCAGCACCGCCACGGTGCCGACGCCGGCTTGCTGCGCCAGCACGGCTTCAATCTCGCCCAGCTCCACGCGGAAGCCGCGGATCTTCACCTGATCGTCCACGCGGCCCAGGCAATGCACTTGGCCTTGGGCATCAATGCGGGCCAGATCACCCGTGCGGTAGAGGCGCGTGTCTTGCTGATCGGCACCGGCCCAGGGGTTGGCGAGGAACTTCTCGGCCGTCAGCTCTGGGCGGCCTAAATAGCCCGCCGCCACGCCGGGCCCGCTGATGCACAGCTCGCCGGTTTCGCCTTGCGGCTGCAGGCGCAGGCCGTTTTCCACATCCGCTGCGATCACCATCAATTGGTAGTTAGGCAGCGGCTGGCCGATGGTGACGGGCGCGCCCGCCTGCAGCTCGGCCAAGCTGGCGGAGACCGTGGCCTCGGTGGGCCCGTAGGTGTTGAAGACCTGGCGGCCCGGCTTGGCCCAGCGCGCCACCAGCGCCTCCGGGCACATCTCACCGCCCAGATTGATCAGGCGCAGGCCCGGCACATCTTGGCTGAACAAGGCCAATAAGGTGGGCACCGCGTGCAGCACGCTCACGCCCTGATCGATCAGCGCCTGCGGCAAGGCATCCGGGTCGGCGGCGATTTCGCGCGGTGCCAGCCACAGCGTGGCGCCGACCAGATAGCTGATCCAGATCTCTTCGAAAGACATATCGAAGGCGACCGAGAAGCCCTGGTACACCGTGTCGCTGGCGCGCACGCCCAGCACCGCGTTCTCGCTGCGCAGGAAGTGGCAGATGCTGGCCTGCGTGATCGCAATGCCCTTGGGCTTGCCGGTGGAGCCCGAGGTGTAGATCACATACGCCGTGTGCTCAGGCAAAGCGCCCTCGCGGCGGCGCAGCGCGGGCTCAAAGGGCAGCAGCAAGTCTTCCGCGCACCAAACGGGCAGGCCGGGGGCCGCTTTGTGCTCAGAATCGCGTTCGGCCCATTCCGCGCAAGTCAGCAGGCCCACGGCCTGGGCATCAGCTAGGCAGACCGCCACCCGCTCGGCCGGTGTTTCCGCATCACTGGGCAGCCAGGCCGCGCCGGTCTTGGCAATGGCCAGCTGCATCACCAGCAGCTCAATCCCTCGCGGCATCCACAGGCCGACGATCTGGCCCGGGCGCACGCCGGCTTCGATCAAGCGCGAGGCCGCGCGATTGGCCGCCGCATCCAACTCGCCGTAGCTGAGCTGACGCTCGCCCTGGCGCAGCGCGATTTGCTCGGGCAACTGCCGGGCCGTGGCCTCAAACAGATCAGCGAGCACCTCGGTGCGGAGTAAATCGGGGCGGGCTGGGCCGCGAAGAATCGGCAGCTCGGAAGTCAACAAAGCAGTCAAGAGAAGCGGGCTCGGGCGGCAGCGCCTTGGGGCGCAGAAATCGGAACACAAGGCACGGCGCTCAGCGCCCATCGAGCCTGTGGCGGCCGGGCATTGGCAAGCGTGCAGGCCGCTATCGTAGAGCCTGGTAGGCCTGCGGCCGAATTTGACGTGATTCGCCGTTGGCCGCAGGCGGCTCTGCCCACCGGCCGGCCCCTCACGACTGGCCCCTACCGCCCCCTAATTCGAGTGGTGACTTTCAACAGAAACCCGGAGGTCTTGGGCCCGAAATTGTTGCTACAGTCCGCGCAGAAAAAATTGGCACGAGACGGCTTCTCCTTGCTTTAGTGCTTGATTCGCAGGCCAAGGCGGGGTTCCAAGCGCGCGCAATGCGCGACTCAAGCAAGCACTCTGTCCAAAGAACTTTCAGGGAACTCATATGTTGCATTGGCTGAACGGGCGCCGCTGGGCGTCGCTCGCGCTTGTTCTTTCTTTGGCCGCCTGCGGCGGTGGTGGCGGTGGCGCGGCAAATCCAAATGTCACCCCGCTTGATGCGCCGGTTGCGCGCATCAACGCGTCAGGCGTCAATGCCGACAGCGATGGTTCGATGCGCGGTGCGGTCAATAGCCAGGTGACCTTGGATGCGTCCACCAGCACGGCATCTTCAAGTGTCCAGAGCTTTAGCTGGGTGCTCAACCAAGTGCCCAGCGGTAGCAAGGCCACCCTGAACAGCAGCAGCGCGAAGATGGCCATGTTCACGCCCGATGTGGCGGGCAAGTACCAGGTGACGCTGACGGTCACCAGCGCCGGCGGGCTGAGCGTCAACAAGGCGGTGGATCTGGTGATCACCGAAGCGCCGCCAGTGGCGAATATTGTGATCTCGGCGGTCTACACCGGGTCCACGACGCCCGCGCAAATCGCCCCCATCGATGCCACGCTGGGCAGCGTTTTCACCCTGGACAGCTCCCAAGTCAAGGCCAGCGATGGCAGCGCCGTGACAAGCGTCTGGTCCATTGAGCAGCAGCCGGCGGGCAGCTTGGCCAAGGTGCAGGCCAGTGGCGCGCAGTTCCAGTTCACGCCCGACTTGATGGGCCAGTACATCTTGCGTGCGCGTGTTCGGGGTGCAACCGGCAATGCTTTTGACGCCCTGTACACCTTGCGGGTGATCTACGCACCGCCCGCCACATCGACCATGATCGTGGCGCCTAACTTCAGCGCCGTTGCTGTGGAGCAAGCGGCGATCGACACGACCTTGGGTACCAATTTTGTCCTCGACACGGCGTCTTTGCGTGCCAGCGACGGTGGCGCTGTTCGCACCACCTGGAGCGTGCTGAAGCATCCAGACGGCAGCGCGGCCACTTTGACTGGCACGGAGCCGCGCGTTCAGTTCAGGCCCGACCAACTGGGCGTGTACAAGCTGCTGGCGCATGTGGAAGACCAGCGCGGTGCATATTCCGATTCTGTGGTGCCCATCAATGTGCGCTACTCCCCGCCCGCCACCGCCAATATTTTGGTCAACAGCAGTTTCACCGGCAGCACCATCACCCAAGCGCCGGTCAGCGCCTCGCTGGGTTCGGTGTTCACGCTGGATACCTCAACGGTGCGCGTCAGCGATGGCACCCCCGTCACCACGGCGTGGCAGATTCTGGAGCAGCCCAGCGGCAGCCGTGCGCAACTCAGCGGCGCAGGTGCGCGCTATCAAATCACGCCGGACGTGCTCGGCAGCTATCGGCTCAAAGTTCGTGTGCAAGACGTCCGTGGGGGCTGGGGCGAGTCCATCTACACCTTGAATGTCTTGAATCGCCCTCCCGAGGCCAATGCCAGCGTCAATACCGCGCCGCTGGCGGCAATCTCTTACGGCAGCGCCAGGGTTCAAAGCGGTGCCTCGATGACCTTGCGCGGCGGGGCAAGTTTTGATGCCGACGGCGACAGCTTGAGCTATAGCTGGGCGCTCACCAATGCCCCCGCCAGCAGCACGGCCAGACTGAGCGCAAATTCGGCGGTCGACACCGCCATCACCTTCGATGTCGATGGCGACTACACCATCGCGCTGCGTGTGACCGATCCTCAAGGCGCTTACTCGGACCGCCAAGTCACGATCAAGGTTGGCGACGCGCCACCGGTGATCGTGTATGACCACAATAGCTGGACCACCCTTCTGGGCAGCGTCGCAACGGCCAATGCTGGCTTCAGCTACAGCCCGCAAAACAAGGCCCTGACCTACCTCTGGACCTTGGACTCAATCCCGGCCGGCTCAAGCGCCACCATTCCCAACGCCAGCGCGGCTCAACTCTCGTTCACGCCTGATCAGCCCGGCAATTACATGGCTTCGGTGGTGGTCAGCGATGGCGTCTTGCGCAGCACGGCCAGCGTCAATCTGCGTGTGCTCGCGACTGCGGCCAACACCACCGAGCTGGGCTTCAAGCCGGTGAAGGTGCGCTACAGCAAGGGCTTGGATCAGCTGGTGACGATCAGCGCTGCGCCCAATGTGCTGACTTTCGTCAATCCGTTTACCGGCCTGATTCGCTCGGCCCCGCTGCTGGCAGCGCCCACGAATTTGAGCCTCAGCCCGGATGGCAAGCTAGCCCTGGTGCTTTACGGGACGGTGGTGGACTTGTTTGATGTTGCCAGCGGCAATCGCATTCGCTCGACCAATATCCTCAGCATCCGCAGCGAGGCGCTGCTGCTGAACTCGGGCGAAGCCTTGGTGTTTGGCGGCGACCAATGGAGCGGCACACCGGGCTTGATCAACGCCCGCACCGGCGCGATTGTGCCCTTCTCGGTGAGCTACGCTGCCGGTACGTTCTGGGGCCAGCAGCAATACGGCCTGTTCGCCGATAAGCTCAACAAAGCGTTCACCGTTTCGTCAGGTCTCTCGCCGTCCAAGATCACCTATCTCAAGTTGGACCCGGCCAATGCGTCCACGGTATTGGGATCAGGCGACTGGCCTTATCACGGTGATTACTATGCCTACGCCCCGATTGGGCTGAACGCGAGCCAGACCCTGGTGTTCGATAGCAGCGGCGTGGTCGCGAGAACCTCAGATCTGCGATTTGCTGGCCGTATCGATCTGGGCGGCACACTGCTCAGTGTTTCGGCCTCGAGCGATGACACCGAACTGCTGGCCATGAAGGGACCTGGCTGGCAATGGGGGAGCAGCATTTTGTCCAGCGACTACGCGCTGGTGGATCCCGCCTTGCTGCTTGTCCGAAGCACCTTGAACTTGCCGCTCATCAACGGCCAACAAGCGTATGGCTTGGCGCTGTTCCACAGCACGGCCGATCGCCATGTGGGCGTCGTTCAGACTGGCGGGAACGATCTGGATGCAGCGGGCAAGCGTTTCTGGGTGTTCACCCGATAAGGCTGATCAAGCGCTGGCGGCCGTGGGGCAAGGCGTGGCACGCAGTGAGTGCCGCCGCCTTGCCCGCTGCTGTGCCCCTCATGGCTGGCCCGGTGTCCAGCCGCCGCCGATGGCTTTGTAGAGCTGGACCGTGGTGACGGCTTGAGCCGTCTGGGTTTGGATCAGCGCGTCTTCGCTTTTCAAGGCTTTGAGCTGGGCTTCGAGCACGGTTTGCAGCACGCCGCGGCCGGCTTCGAAGAGGCTGCCGGCGTGGGCGGCGCCGTCTTGGGCGCTGCGGGTGGACTGGGCCAGCAGCGTGGCGCGCGAGTCCAGCGCGCGGACGGCGCTGTAGGCGTTTTCCACGTCTTCCAGCGCGCTCAACACCGCTTGCTCGTACTGCGCGGCGGCGGCGTCAAGCCGGGCGTCTTGCGCGGCGATATTGGCGCGGATGCGGCCGGCTTCAAAAACAGGCAGGGTCACGCCCAGGCCCCAGGCGCTGCCGCTGCCGCTGGACTTGGGCAGGCCGGAGATGTCGATATGACCGCTTTGCGCCAGAAAGCCGATGGTGAATTTGGGGAAGAGCTCGGCCTTGGCGCTGCCCAGCTTGGCGGCCTGTGCGCGCACGAGATTGGCGCTGCCGCGCACATCGGGGCGGCGCTCCAAAACCTCTGAGGGCAGCACCGGCGGCAGCTCGGCCGGCATACGCAGCAGCACTTTTTGCGGCGGCAAGGCGCTGAGCGCCTGTGGCACCTGGCCCGTCAACACGGCCAGCCGGCGCAGGCGCACGCCCAGCAGCATGTCCAGAGGCTGGCGCTGGGACTCCAGCTCTTCAACCAGGCTGCGCGCGCGGTCGATGTCGGCGCGGGTGGCTTGGCCGGCATCGAAGCGGCCTTGGGCATAGCGCTGGAGGCGCTGCGCGGTGGCGATGCTGCGGGCCAGCACGGCGCTGCGGCGCTCCACGCTGCGGGCTTCGAAATAATTGCTGGCAATGTCGGACACCAGCAGCATCTGCGCGCCATGCTGGCGTTCTTGATAGCCCAGCGCGGCTTGAGCAGCGGCCTCGGCGTCGCTGCGCCGCGCGCCAAAGATGTCGACCTCCCAGGCGGCAGCAAAGCCGGCTGTGCTCAGCGAGGTCATCGGCATCGCGCTGGGCAGCGGCAGCGGGATGCCGCCCGGCAAGGCCAACTGGGGCAGGCTTTGATTGGGGTTGGACTTGCCCACGCCGGCGCCGGCAACCACGGTGGGGTACAGGGCCGATTCGGCCTGGGTCAGCAGCGCGCGCGCTTCCTTGACCCGGTCCACCGCGATGCGGATGTCGGCATTGGCTTGCAGGCCGGTGGCCATCAGCTGGTTCAGCGTGGGGTCATTCAAGACCAGCCACCAGCGGGCCAGGTCGGTGGCAGACGCGGCGTCGCCGTTCGCGGCGGATGCAGCTGACGCTGGCGCTGGCACGGAACTGAAGGCTGCCGGCACCGCCACGCCGGCAGGCGGCGCCACCGTCACGCTGGTGCAGGCCGTTAGGCCAGCGAGCGCGGCAAGTGCGGCCAAAGCGATCAGCTGCCGGGCAACGGGTGGCGTGAGTGTGAGCTTGGTGATAGCCATGGCGAAACCTGGGTTTGAGATGAACGCGGATGAACGCGGCTTAGCCCTGCTTGGCCAGCATGGATCGAAAACGCGTCAAGGCAATGAACAAGAACAAGGCGCCGGCGGCCGCGATGGCCAGCAGCTGCGGCCACACAATCTCCAGCCCGGCGCCGCGGTAGATGACGGCCTGCGTGTATTTCACGAACTGGGTGGTGGGCGAAAACTGCACCAGGCTCTGGATCTGCTGCGGCATGCTTTCCACCGGCGTGGCCGCGCCCGACAGCAGGTAAAGCACCACATACACCGGCGCCGCCAGCAAACCGAACTGCGGCATGGATGAAGCCAGTGTGGCCAGCAAGATGCCCAGCGCCGTGACGGCAAACAGATAGAGGCCCGTGCCCAGGAAGAACAAGCCCAGCGATTGCAACAACGGCTCGGCCAGCGGCACCGCCAGCACCAAATGCACCACGAACCACAGCGACAGCATCACCGCCAGCAAGATCACGCCGCCGTTGGCGACGATCTTGGCCATGGCGATCTCGCTCGGCCGCACCGGCATCACCAGCAAATGCTCGATGGTGCCGTGCTCGCGCTCGCGGATCACCGCCGCGCCCACCAGAATGATGGCCAGCACCGTGACGTTGGTGACGATCTGCATCACGCCGGTGAACCAATGGCCCTGGTTATTCGGGTTGAACAGCACGCGGGTGACCGAGCGAGTTGGCAGCTGCGCTTCCAGGCCGCGCGCATGCAAAAAGTCCAGCAACTCGCGCAGCACGATTTCGTTGAGATAGACCACGCCCAGGCCGGCTTGCGTCATCGCGGTGGCGTCCACCTGCAAGGCAATGGCGGGCGCGCGGCCGGCCAGCACATCGGCTTCGAAGTGCGGCGGGATGTCGAGGATGAAGATGTAGTCGCCCCGGTCCAGCGCCCGGTCCACCTCGTTGCGGTCGATGTCCACCGGTGGCTTGAAGAAAGGCGGCTGAATCGCATCGCGCAGGCGGCGCGACAGGGCTGAATGGTCACCGTCGATCACCGCCACCGAGGCATTCGCCACCTCGGCCTTCACCCCCTTGGCCGTGCTGTAGATGGCGACCGAGAAGGCGAAGATGATCAAGGCCATCAGCGGCACATCGCCGAACAGGCTGCGCAGTTCTTTCACCGACAGGCGGGCGACGTTGAGGAGCCATTGCTTCATATCGGACCCTAGCCTTCAGGCTTCTTGCTTGCGCACTGCCGCACGCGCTGTCAGCAAGTACAGCAGGCCAAAACCGATCAGCGCCGCATACATGGGCCCAAAGCTGCTGAGGCCCAAGCCCTTGGTGAAGGCCCCCAAGCTGATCAGCTGGAACCACGATGAAGGGAAGCCCAGGCCCACCCACAGCGCCGTGCCCGTCAGGGTGGACACCGGGTAGAGCAGGCCGGAGAAATTGATCGACGGAATCAAGCAGATGATGGCCGTGGCAAAGGTGGCCCCCACCTGCGATTTGAAGAAGGCCGAGACCAGCAAGCCTAGCGCCGTGGCCGCGAACACAAAGCACAGCGCGCCCAGGGTCAGCGCCACAAAGCTGCCCTTCAGCGGCACGCCCAGCAGGGTCACGCTGAGGAACACCAGGGTCAGATAGCTCAGCATGGCCAGGCCCACATAGGGCAGCTGCTTGCCGACCAGGAACTGCCCCACGCTGGCGGGCGAGGCGTAGAGGTTGATGATGGAGCCCATCTCTTTTTCACGCACCACGCCCAGGGCGGTGAGCATGGTCGGGATGATGATCAGGGCCAGCATGATCAGCCCCGGCGTGAAGGCGTAGATGCTGCGGAATTCTTGGTTGTAGGTGAAGCGCGGCTGCAGGCTGGCGGGCAGCCGGGGCACGCTGCTGGCGCTGACGCCGGGCTTGCCCTGCACATATTGCAGCGCATGCTCAAGCACGATGCCGCGCGCATAACCGCGCACGTTCTCGGCGGTGAAGGGCTGGGCGCCGTCGACGAAAAAGCCCAGCTCGGGCTGGCGGCCACCGATCAAATCGCGCCCAAAGCCGGGCGGGATCTCGATCACCAGCGTCACGTCCTTGGTCTTGAGGCGCTGGTTGATCTCAGCCTCATCACGCAGCGGCGCGTGTTGTTCAAAATAGCGCGAGCCCTCGAAATGTTCGATGAAGCGCCGGCTGTCATAGCTCTGGTCGTGGTCCAGCACCGCGAAGGCCACATGCTCGATGTCGAACGAAATCGCCAGCGCTGCCGTCACCAGCAAGATGATGGGGCCCAGCAGGGCGAAGGTCAGGCGGATGCGGTCGCGCCGCAGCTCCATGCTTTCGCGCCGGGCAAAGGCCCAAGTGCCAGCGAACCAGCGCAGGAACAGCGCCCACAGGCCGAAGGCGGCGCGTGGTGTGGCAGCAGCGGCGGGTGCTGCGACTGCAGGCGCCTCTGCGATATCGCCTTGTTCTTCGGTTTGCTGGCCGGGCTGCTGGCTGGCCGCCGTGCGCGCCGCCTGCACCGTGTCATCGGCCGCTTCCAGGTAAGCGATGAAGGCGTTCTCCAGCGTGTCGGCGGACTTGCTCTCGCACAGCGCTTGCGGCGTGCCCACGGCCAGCACGGTGCCGCGGTGCATCAGCGAGATGCGGTCGCAGCGCTGCGCTTCGTTCATGAAATGGGTGGAGACAAAGATGGTGACCTGATCCACCCGCGAGAGCTGCACCAGTTGGCGCCAGAACAGGTCGCGCGCGGCGGGGTCCACGCCCGAGGTGGGTTCGTCCAGGATCAACACCTCGGGCTTGTGCAAGCAGGCCGCTGCCAGCTGCAGGCGCTGGCGTATGCCTAGCGACAGCTGGGCGGGCCGGGCGTCGGCATGCTCGCTCAAGTCAAAGCGCTGCAGGCTTTCGGTGATGGCTTGCTGGGCGGCCACACCTTCCAACTGATAGAGCTTGGCATGCAGCTCCAGGTTCTGCCGCACGCTGAGTTCTTCATACAGCGAGAAGGCTTGCGACATATAGCCCACCCGCATGCGGGTACGCATATCGCCGGCATTGATGGGCTGGCCCAGCAGCTGCGCGCGGCCGGAGGAGATGTCGAGCAAGCCGGTCAACATCTTCATCGTTGTGGTCTTGCCGCAGCCATTGCTGCCCAGAAAGCCAAAGATCTCGCCACGCTCG
This sequence comes from Paucibacter sp. KCTC 42545, assembly GCF_001477625.1. Taxonomy (NCBI): domain Bacteria; kingdom Pseudomonadati; phylum Pseudomonadota; class Betaproteobacteria; order Burkholderiales; family Sphaerotilaceae; genus Roseateles; species Paucibacter sp. KCTC 42545. The sequence goes on along the minus strand of NZ_CP013692.1, from coordinate 4,253,332 downwards.
ATGCGAAAGCTCACTTCCTTGACGGCAATGAAGTCGCCGAAGCGGCGCGTGAGCTGGTCGGCCTCGATGGCGGGCGGCCCTTCGCTGTGCTGGCGCGGCGGAATCAGCAGCGGCTCGCTATTGCCCCGCTTCTCCGGCGGCAGCAGCGCGATGTAGGCGGCTTCGAGCGAGCTAACGCCCGCCTTGCGCAGCACGGCCTCTGTAGGCTCGCACACCAGCACGCGGCCATCGTCCATGGCCACCAGATGATCGAAGCGCTCGGCCTCTTCCATATACGCGGTGGCGACGATGACGGTCATGCCGGGCCGCTCCTGGCGCAGCGCTTCGACCAGGCTCCAGAATTGCCGGCGCGACAGCGGGTCCACGCCGGTGGTGGGCTCGTCCAGGATCAGCAGATCCGGGTCATGCACCAGTGAGCAGCACAGGCCGAGCTTTTGCTTCATGCCACCCGAGAGCTTGCCGGCCGGCCGGTCGCTGAAGGGCGCCAGGCCGGTGGCTTGCAGCAGGCGCTGGCTGCGCGCCTCGCGCTCGGCAGCGCCCTGGCCGAAGAGGCGGGCAAAGAAGTCGATGTTTTCCGCCACCGACAGCGTGGGGTAAAGGTTCCGCCCCAAGCCCTGCGGCATGAAGGCCACGCGCGGCGCCAACTGTTGGCGAAAGGCCGCATCGGCCACATCGCCGCCCAGCACGTGCACGCGCCCTTGCTGAATCGTCTTCACGCCCGCAATCAGGCTCAGCAAGGTGGATTTGCCCACGCCGTCCGGCCCCACCAGCCCAATCGTGCGGCCGGCGGGCAGGCTCAGGCTGACCGCTTGCAAAGCGCGCGCGCCAGCGGCGCTGCCGCCGTAGCGGTGCGACAGGCCGGTGATTTCGACGGCATTCATGGCGGCTTGGGGTGGTGCTTGGTGCGGGGGCATCCGCGCATCAAGGCTGCGGCAGCTTGACCGTCAACTGTGCCGGCCAGGCGGCCTTGGCGTCGGCGCGCACAAAGCCATTGCCGGTCAGGCCGGCCTTGACGTAGCTGCTGTAGCGCGTGGCCACCTCGACCGGCACCTTGAGCTTGACGCGGTACATCAGCTTCTCGCGCTCGCTGGCGGTCTCCACATATTTGGGCGTGAACTGCGCTTCAGCGGCCACAAAGGACACCTGTGCCGGCACCACGAATTGCGGCGCCGCGTCCAGCACGATGCGGGCCTCATCGCCCACTTGCAGCTTGCCGGCAATGGCGGTGGGCAGGAACACGGTCATATAGACATCGCTGGTGTTGAGCAGTGTGGCCACCCGGCCACCCGAGGGGATGACCGAACCGGGCTCGACCACGCGGTACTCGATGCGGCCGGCCACCGGCGCGCGCAAGCTCATGTCCTCGATGGCCACCTTGATGCGCTTGATTTGCGCGTCAGCCTCGGCGCGGGCGGCGGTGGCTTCGCCGATGGCGGCGGTGGCCACTTGCACACCGGCGCGTTCACCATCGCGCTGGGCTTCGCGGCGTTCCACCTCGGCGCTGGACACCAAGGCATCTTGGCGCAGGGTTTGGGTATGGCCCAACTCCATCTGCGCGATGCGTGCTTGCGCTTTGCGCACATCGGTCTCCGCGCTGGCGCGGGCCATGGCTTGCGTGGCGCGTTGGCGGGCGGCGTTGATGGCATCCAATTGCGCCAGCAGCTCGCTGCTGTCTTGCTGCGCGATCAAGGCGCCGGCTTCGACACGGTCGCCTTCCTTGACCGGCAAGTCAATGACTCGGCCGGGATATTTGGCGGCGATTTCGATGCGTTCCACTTCCAGGCGGCCGTTGGCGCGCATCAGGCCTTCGGGCGTGCGGTCGCGGTGCATATTGAGCCAAGTGGCCCAGCCGGCGGCGGCAGCCAAGGCCAGGGCGCCGACGGCCCAGCTGATACGTTTGGTGTTCATGGTGTGGCGTCGCTGCAAGGTGAATAGGCGCTGAGCTGCGCGCGCAGCGCCTGGCCCATGATGTTCAGCAGCGTTTCCAGCCGCTGTGGATTGATGGCTTGCCAGTTCAGCCGGCGCAGCAAGACCGTGTCCGCCAGGCGCAAGCTCATCACTTGGTGAAAGATCAAAAAGGTCAGGGTGCGCGTCTCGACCGAGTCCGGCGTGCAGCCGGTGATGCGGCCCACCACTTCGGTCAAGGTGGCTTGCACCGGCTCGATGGTGTGGGCGAAGATGCGCTCAAATGCCGCGTTATTTTCCGCTTGGGCGCGCAAGAAGAATTGCACCCAGCTGGCTTTGACTTGGCCTGATAGCAGCATGCGCGCCTGGCTCAGCATGAACTGCACCGCGTGCTCGATCAAGTCGCCGCGGCTGCATTGCGGCGCCGCCGTGCCCTGGCGCAAGGCCAGCAGGGGCTCGGCCTGGTGTTGCTCGATATGCGCGGCCAGGAACTTGGCCGCCTGCGTGTACATCTCTTCCTTGGAGCCGAAGTAATAGGGGATGGCCCCCAGATTCATGTTCGCGGCTTGTGCCACCATGCGCGTCGTGGCGGCCGCAAAGCCGTGTTCTCCGAACACATCCAGCGCGGCGCGCAGCATCTTGTCGCGCGCGACATCGCCGCGCGACGAGGTTTCAGCAGTGGCAGGGGCAAGTTGGCTGTGAGTAAGCATGGCGCGCACGGCTCTCAATTTGCTGCGATGCATCATCATCGCGGTGAAGTAGAAAGTTAGTCAACTGTATAAGTTGATTCAAATCAACTGGCGATAAGAGATTTCAGCGCCTTGCAGGCGGCGCGACCTAAGCGTCGCTGGTCCGCCCAAGCCTTGAGACCGCCCGCCGAAGCCCTTGGCCCAGTGCTGCGCGAAGTGGCGAGTGACAATGCAGCCTGCCTGTGCCCCGCCTCGTCAGAGTCCCCGTCCCCACCCACCATTGCCCGACGCGCCAGCCTTCTCGCCATGCCAATTTTTAGCGAAGCCACCGCCCAAACCATCTCCAGCGCCGTGCGCCATCAGGTGCGCACGGCCACGGTGCGTGACGATCTGGTGGGCTGGGTGATGGCGGGCCGCAAGCGCTTGATGGCGCCGGCGGGCGAGATCCAGTTCGCTGCAGGCCGGGTCTTTCTGATCCCCCGCCTGACCCAGTGGGACATGCTCAACGAGCCGCCCGCCGGTGGCCGTTACGAGGCACGCATCATCAATTTCGCCCCCGCCCTGGTGGCGCGTTTTCATCAGCGCTTCGGCCAGTTCGCTGCCACGCCCGCGCTGCAGGGCTGCGCCGGTGCCGAGGTCGATGAAGAATTTGCCGCGACCTTCGGCCATGCCTTCAAAGCTCTGCAGGGCGAGGCCGCCGTCGAGTCTTTGGCGCCTTCGGTGTCTGCGGCACTCCGTGAGCACCGCGCCTTTGAAGTCTTGCTGCTGCTGGCAGAGCGCGGCCTGGTCTTCTCGCCCGGCGGCGAGTTGAGCTGGGCCGAGCGGGTGCGCCGCCTGGTGGCCCAAAGGCCGCAAGCGCCCTGGACCTTGGCGGAAGTGGCCCAGGCGTTTCATCTGAGTGCCAGCAGCCTGCAGCGTCGCTTGGCGGAGGAGTCGGCCTCTTTCAGTCAGTGCATGCGCGAAGTCAGGCTGGAGACCGCCATGGCCTTGTTGCAAGACCCCGAGCTGCAGGTGTCCGAGGTGGCGGCGCGCTGCGGCTATGACTCCCACAGCCGCTTCTCGGCCGCTTTCCGCGAGCGCTTCGGTTTCGCGCCCTCGCATTTGCGGCCTTGAGCCCTGCTTGCTGCTTACTGCATGCCGCTGCTCGCGGTGTGCCGCACAGCAAATGAAGTCTGCGGGCTAGCGGATTGGGCCTGGGGCGGCGACCATAGTGTCTCGGTCCATTGGCTTGTATCGCTAATGGGCCTTCGTTAGGCATAAGCCCCTGTCGGGCTTTGTGTCCGGGCTCAGCCCATCGGCTTGTATCGCCAATGGGCCCTCGCCAGGCACAAGCCCCTTCCGGGCCTTGTGTCCGGGCTCGGTCAATCCACTTCAGCTTCTTCATCATCCATCCGCCATGAAACAACAAGTCTTGATCGCCAGCGCCCTGCTTGGCGCCGCTTCGCTCGTTCACGCCGCCGGCTTCCAGCTCAGCAGCCCCGACATCAAGCCGGGCAGCCTGATGGATGCCAAACTCGAGTTCAATGGCTTCGGCTGCAATGGCGAAAACAAATCCCCCGCCCTGCAATGGCGTGGCGCGCCGGCCGGCACCAAGTCTTTCGCCGTGACGGTGTATGACCCTGATGCCCCCACCGGCTCCGGCTGGTGGCATTGGTCCGTCATCAATCTGCCGGCCGAGGTGAACGCACTCGCGCCCGATGCCGGTGCCGTGGGCGGCGCCAACTTGCCCAAGGGCGCCAGCCATGTGCGCATCGACTACGGCGTGGCCGGCTGGGGCGGCGTATGCCCGCCGCAAGGCGATAAGCCGCACCGCTACATCTTCACCGTGCACGCGCTGAAGACCGACAAGCTCGACATCCCCGCCGACGCCACCGCCGCCCTGGCCGGCTACATGATCAACGCCAATGCGCTGGGCAAGGCCAGCTTCACGGCGAAGTACGGGCGGGCCAAGGCCGCCAAGTAAGCGCAAGAGCGATCCGGCTCTGCACGAAGGCCTAGCCCCGCCGGCTGCGGCCTGAAGGTCAGGCCCGCAGCAGCAACTCGCGGATGCGCGCAATGGTGGCCTCCACCGGCGCCTCCCGCGAGACCTCCAGGCCCAGGTCCCGCGCAATCTGATTCACCTTGGCAGGATGCAGGGGAATGCCGCCGGCATCAATGGCGGCGATCAGGGCGCGGGCTTGGGCCTGCTCCGGGGGCGTGGCAACGCCGGTGCCTGCGGCGCGCTGGGCCAGCAGCTGGCGTAGGGGTGAGGGCTTCAAGGGCTGAACCTGATCAATGCAAAGCGGCAGCTTGCATCATGCCGCATCGGCGCTGGGCCGGCACCGCTGGCTTAGCCGGCCAAGCCCAAAGCGCCTAGGTTCACAGCAGTTGATAACGCGGCAGATCGCCGCTTTGCGGCCGCACCTGGGCAAAGCGCCCGGCCAGCTTGGTCTGCATCGAGGTGGGCAGCGGGGCAAAGCCGGTGCCCTTGGTCAGGTTATCGCCGCGGCTGAAGCACCAGTACCAGAACTTCAGCGCCGGCTCCACGCTGGCGGCGGTGGCCGGCAAGGCATCCAACAGCACAAAGGTGGTCTGGGTCAGCGGCCAGGCGTCGGCGCCCGGCATGTCCAGCAAGTTGGCCGTGTCTTGCCCGCTGCGCGCCAACTCGCTATTGAGCACGGCGGCGCGGAAGCCCGCCTCGGAGGCCGACACAAACTGCCCATCGCGATTGCGCAGCTGCACGCCGGCCAAGCCATCGGCGTCCACCCGGTCTGAGCTGACGAAGCCAATCGCGCCCGGCGTTGCCTTCACCGCTTGCGCGATGCCGTCCGTGCCTTCTGCCGCCACCACCTCGCCCGGCCACTTGGGCAGCGCGCCGATGCCCACGTCTTTGGCGAAGCGGGGCGACTGCTGGGCCAGGTAGCGGCTCACACTCTCGGTGCTGCCGGACTTGTCGCTGCGCACCACCCGCACGATGCGGCGGCTGGGCAGGGGCAGGTTCTTGTTCACCGCCGCAATGCGCGGATCGTTCCAGCGCTCGATGGCGCCCAACATGATGTCGGCCAGCAACTCGCCGGTCAGCTTCAGCTTCTGGTTTTCAAAGCCTTGCACCACCGGCACCAAGCCGCCCACGCAAGTCGGAATCTGCACCAAACGGCGCTCGCTCAGCTCTTGCGCCGACAGCGGCGTGTCAATGCAGGCAAAGTCAACGCTGCGTGCGATGGCCTGGCGAACGCCGTCCCCCGAACCCGTCGGTTTGTAGTTCACCACCTGGCCGCCGGACTGCGCATATTGCCGCCCCCAGCGCTGATACAGCTTGGCCGGGAACGTGGCGCCCGCCCCACGCAACTCCGCCTGCGCCAAAGCGCCCAACGAGCCCAAGCCTCCACCCAGGGCCACAGCAGCACCGGCCAAACCAACAAAGCGCCGGCGCCCGGGCACCCACTGCGAATTACTCAAGAACTTCACGACACTCACGCTTACTCAATTTGGGAAAACTGACATTTTAGGAGCCGCCTTCGTCGGGCCGTCGTCGTCGGCTGGTGTGAGCGCAGGGGCGGCCAGCGTCATGAACATGGCCAAAGCTGCTGGGCAGAGGGCATTGTTCAGAAGCTTGGGCAAGCAAAGGCGAAGCGTGAATTTCGTTGGGCGCGCCTTTGTGTACGACGTCTCACAAGGTCAGCAGGGCATCGGGGCGTCCAATGGAGTCACATGCGAAGGAGCTTTGTGAGTGCGTCTCGAACCTCGAATTCGGTCGGCGTGCATAGACGCACAAGCGGGAGGTTTAGCTGCCGACAGACGTGCTCAGCCTGCTCGCGCTCCATTTTGGAAAAAGCCTCAATTTCCGATGATGTCCATGTGGTGTCCCCCCGCTGCCGAAGTCTTTCTTCGACTGTTGCAGTTGGTGCTTCTAGAAGCAGAACACCCTCAATTTTGAGTTGGACGTAGGTGTCCACACCGATTCTTTCGTGAACACCAGCACCTCGCCTCAGTACAAAGTGACCATCAAGGACAACGGGAATTTCCGCGTCCGCAAGCCTGCTCACTGCTGCTATCAGCGCCTGCTGGTTTTCTTCGATGTCATCAACTTGCCGAGAAACTGTCCAGTTTGCTAGGTTGCGCTGCTCCTTGATGAGCTGGCTCGCAGTCGCGTGCCGCACTCTGAGCGCCTTGCACACCGGTCCAAGAACGAAGGTCTTGCCGACCGCGTGAACCCCACTGACGAACAGTGTCATTTGAGGCCCTTCTTCGATGCCACTTTCCTCTGGATCTTCAGGTATTCCTTGACGGTGAGGTACCTAAATGACTGAGGGGGAACGAAGTCGTCGAATACGTCCGAGGGCGCAATCTGTTTTGCCGCTAAATGAACGCTTCCGAGCAATATGGCTACGCCCTTTGACTTGCCAGCGAAGTACGTTCGAAGCTCTTCTCTAGTCAGCCCACCCCCGTTCTCGACGCAGGCCTTCCAAAGCGAAGTGGGCGACGCGACGATCACTTCGTCGACTTCGACGATGCCGACCAGTTTCTGCACTGGGGCACTTGAATAGAGCACGATCACGCCTACATCCTGGGCAGCCCAGGACCGTCGGAACTCGACTCGCTTAGATCCAGCAAGTATCAGGTCGGCGTACTTCGGCTTGATGGAAAGCAGAACAGCCCTACCGCCTGGATGCGGTGAGGACTCTGGAGAAAGAGACATCTGAAACCTTGCGAATAGATTGAATTGGCCCTGTCACGACGCCCTCCCGCATGAGTTCTACATACGGGACGGGAGCAGAAAGATGACCGATGAGCCTAAAGAGAATGATCTTGGTTGGCTTCTTGGCTAGCTCGTCGATTTCGTCAATGCTGTAAACGGTACGGCGACTTACCAAGCTGGCGATCTGTGCGCCGTCAGCAGAAACTTCAAATTGCTCAACCACGCCGATAGACGTTACGGCCTTCTCATCTTCTGTTCTGTAGAACAGCAGCACGTCACCTGGGCAGATTGAATTGGTCGGTGCGTGACAGAGGTAGGCCAATTTGATGGCATTGCCAACGTTGCCTGTCTGAGCGAAAAGTCCGGGCTGAATTGCTGCGTAGTCAGGGAAGAGTATGTCGTGATAGTGCGGCTTGATTGGAACTAAGAATTTCTGTACTGCGGTGTCGGAGCGGAAGTGTGGAAAAAATCTACGTACATACTCAGTTGGGCAGACGCCGTTCGGATCTGGTTTACTGAGGAACAAATCATTGGGTTCCTGAAGCAGGCCGAGGCCGGCATGCCGATCAAGGAGCTGTGCCGGCAAGGCGGCTTCAGCGACGCCACGTTCTACAAGTGGCGGGCCAAGTACGGCGGCATGCAGGCCACGGATGCCAAGCGACTGCGCGAGCTCGAAGGCGAGAACGCCAAGCTCAAGCGCCTGCTGGCAGAGGCCCACCTGGACATCCACGCGCTCAAGGACGTCTTCGGCGTAAAGCCCTAGCCCCGCAGGTCAGGCGCGACGCGGCGACCCAGATGATTGCCCAGCACCATCTGTCCGAACGCCGCGCGTGCCGCCTGGTGGGGCTCTCCAGAGACAGCTATCGCAACCCGCCCGTGGTCGATGAGGCCACGCAGCAACTCAGCGCCAAGATCGTCGAGATCGCACAGGTGCGGCGCCGCTTCGGCTATCGCCGCATCCATGACGTGCTGCGCCCACAGTTCCCAGGCGTCAATCACAAGCGCGTCTATCGGTTGTACAGCCAGGCGCAGTTGGCGGTGCGCAAGCGCAAGAAGATCAGACGGGCAGCCAGCGAGCGCGTGCCGCTCACCGTGCCGACCCGAGTCAATGAGGTGTGGAGCATGGACTTCGTTTCCGACAGCCTGGCCAATGGCCGGCGTATCAAGTGCCTGACTGTGGCCGACGACTTCACGCACGAGTGTGTGGACATCGCCGTGGACTACGGCATCTCGGGCCTGTTCATTTCCTTAGGAGCCCCGATCCTCTTCGACTTACTCGGACATTGGGTCAAGCTGCGTTATGCAGGCCGAGTGCGCGACGCGAATGCCAATGCAGAAAAGGGAGGGGGCACGCTGGCCCTGCCGATGTTGGCAACCCCCTCCAACCCCAACACGTCAAACACCACATCCAGAGCCGGGACCGTAAGCGGACTGCCTGAGGTCGAAGGAGCTCTTCTCGCTTGTTCTTCAACATCCCCTCGTTAAGCGCCTGATCCCTCTTCTTCGCTTCTTCCTCTGAGAGATTCTTGGAGTTCTATGCGACGCCCGTGAAGCTGGGGCGTCTTGAACTCGCAAGTGCCGCATGCCTTGCCGGGCATGGTTTCCAAGCGCTGATCCTCGCGATAGGCCTTGGCTAACAGATCCACTGCCTCGGCAGAGGGATGAGCCTAGTTCAACACGCTCAGCGTGCCGCCAAGGATGTCTTGCATCAACCCGTCGACGTTGATGGCCGTCAGTATGGGCTACCAAGTCGGTCAACAACAAGTCCCGGCGATCACCGACAAGCGACTCTGGGTCATCGAGTCCGAGTTTGCCAATGTGCTGCAGCAGAGTCGGCGCGGTGGCAATACGCTGTCGGCTGCGCTGCGTGATTGCTGGGACGGTGTCGATCTCAAACCAGCGACCAAGACATTTCGGGTCCACGCAAGCGAGCCTCATGTTTGTCTCAGTGGAGCGATCACCCCCAGCGAACTTCTTGCACTGGTGCGGCGTCGAGATTTGCTCAATGGCTTTGTGAATCGATTCCTGATGGTCTGGGGCGAGCGTACACAGGTCGAGGCGCTTCCTCGTCGAGCGCCGCAAGCGCGTGTGGAGGCTCTCGCTGCAGAGGTGGTCGACATCCTCGACTTCACGAGATCCATGAGCGAGGACGGTGGGAGGACTGTGCTGATGACGATGACTGACAAGGCTCGTCATCGCTATGCCAGCCTGTACCAAAGGGAGCTCAATGAAGACCTCGGGAGCACCTTGATCGACAGCCTGCTGGAGAGGCGAGCACCCATGCTCCTGAGACTGGCGATGGTGTTCGCGCTGACCGATCGCACCTGGCAGATCGAAGAGGAGCACATTGACGCGGCGATGGCCTGGGTTAGGTATGCGACCGATTCGGTTGGCTTCGTCCTGACGGGGGGGCAACAGTTCGCCATCACCGTCTCAGGTCGAATGGGCAGCAGGCCGAATCTCCGCCTTCTTAGCAGCCAAGGGTTCTGCGTCGCGCAGAGATTTGGTGGTGGACTGCTTTGGTCGTCATCAGCCGGCCACTGTCGTTGACGCTGCGATCACGCACCTAATGGAAAGCGCGCCTGGCACCGTTCAAGTTGAAATTCAGTCGCGGTCGCGGTCGCGGTCGCGGGCTGGGCCTGGCAGGCCGGCGACTATCTACCGGCTGGTTCGACCCCATATGGCGAATTAGTTCGCATTGCAGATATCGCGCCTAAGTGCTTGATACGAAACTAAGTTCGCAATGTTCGCTAAGTTCGCATCGATGCATCAGGGCTTGGCGTTGAGGCACCAGCCATCGCTTGGTTGCATCGGGAGTGACCACGCGATTTGAGGCATGGGCTTTCGGGCGCGCACACGCTGCTTTCAAGTCTTCGAGTCTTTTTGGGATCGAGATCCAATCCCCTTGGTATGAAGCCGTCGAGCAGGCTTGGCTGCCTTCACGTTAAACCTGCGGATAAGCACATGCCCTTCGGCCACGCATTGTTTGAAAAACTGTGCCAGTAGTTGTGCCTTGTTGAGCTTCATCAATAGGCTGGTTGCAGCCATTCGGACTCGGCTCCAGTAGGTCAGCAAAGTGCCTGGAGCAGCCGTTCGCTGGCTTGCCAAACCGTCGTCGCGGAGTAGATGGGGCCTTGAGATTTAAGGCCTGACCCTCTCGCCCCTGCTCTCGCCCCTGCAGCGGTCACTCAGCGGAGTTGGGTCGCACAAGGTGCCGAGCGACTACTTCCCGCCAAGGCGACTGGCTCTTCGCGACCCGTTGCAGACATTCCTTGCCAGATTCGCATCGCCACAAAGCAGTCGTACTCACAACCGAATCCTTCAGGCCTTCGTGACGCATGCAGCGAGTCGGACGCGTTGCACGTGGTGCAAGACAACAATATCGCCCGGCGTACGGTTGACGCCGACTTCATTCGGTCGCGGAAACAAGATCCTGGTCCCATCCGCTGAGCGGTTGACCTGACACTTGCCACCGTCGAGCATTCCGCGCGTCCTTGCCAGGGGCCAGCAAGATGTCTCGCCTGTCGATCCACGCACCCAACTTCAGGCCGCGAAGTGCGGTCCAGTGCGCCACTGCCAGGTCCTGGCTCTTCGGTCGTAGAGCACTGTCGCTAGTGGCCAGCAGCGCATCGGCCAATGTCGGGTCATCCAACCATTGGTGCCAGTTTGAGACGGGTAGCTGACTGGTGATGAGCGTCGAGCGGCTGCCGACCCGGTCGTCGAGCAACTCCAGCAGGTCGTTACGGTCGGCCGCCGTGACCGGTGCAATCGCAAAGTCATCGATGACCAGCAGGTCAATGCGCGCCAGTTGTGCCAGGCGCCGGCCGAAGGAGCCGTCGCCGTGGGCCACCCGCAGCTCTTCCAGCAGCCTCGGCGCCCGCGTGTACAACACCGCGAATCCCTGGCGTGCCGCCTGCTGGGCCAGCGCGCATGCGAGCCAGGTCTTGCCGCAACCCGTGGCCCCGGTGAGCAACACGTTGTGGCCGTGGCGCAGCCAGTCGCAGCCCGCCAGTTGGGTGATGAGGCTGCGATCCAGCCCGCGCGAGCCTCGCCAGTTGATGTCCTCGATGCAGGCGCTGCTGACCTTGAGCTTGGCCGCCTTGAGCAGCCGGGCCAGGCGTTTGCCGTCGCGCCAATCGACCTCGCGTTGCACCAGCATGGCCAGCCGCTCCTCGAAGGACAGCTCGGCCGCTGCCGTGCGGGTGGCGCCATCGGTAAGCGCCTGCACCATGCCGTCTAGGCGCAGGCTGCGCAGTTGATCCAGGGTGTGTTCGTTGAGCAAGAGCTTCTCCTTCTTCAGTGGGGTCAGTGGTAGTAATCGGGGCCGCGCACGTTGTCATGCAGCGGGAGTGCGGCCTGCGTGGCTTGGGCCGGCGCGGCTTGCCGGTCCAAGCCGGTGGCCAGGATCGACTTGACGCTTTGGTAGGTCGGCGAGCGAATCGACATGGCGCGAACGCAGGCCGCTTCCAGCCGCTCGTGGCCGAACTGGCGCGCCAGGCTTTGCAGGCCGAGGCAGGAGCGGTAGCCTTGCTCGGGGTGCGGCCGGTGTTCCATCTGCCAGCGCACCACGGCGGCTGTGGCCACGCCGATGTGCTCACCCCAAGCGATGAGCTTGGCTGGGGTCCACTCTCGGTGCGCCCGGTGGGAGGCCGGCATGTGCTCGGGCGCCGTCGTGTGCGCCCCGCGCCGGACGCTGTAGGCGTGCACGGCCACGCGTTGCTGGCCCGCCAGAATCTCCACCGTGGTCGAAGTGATGCGCAACTCGACCTGCTCGCGCACCAGCCGGTGCGGCACGCTGTAGTAATGGCCATCGAGTTCAACGTGATAGTCAATATTGACCCGGGCGCGCTTGAAGCGGGCGATGGGCATGCGCGCTGCCGGCAGGGGTTTGAGCAGCGGCCGATCCAAGGCCGCGAAGGCGCTGGCCCGACAGCCGGGTAGCTTCTTGAACGGCCGAGCGTTCAGGTCCACCAGCAACTCCCGGACAGCGGCGTTGAGCTCAGCCAGGGTGAAGAAGCGCCGGTGCCGCAGCCGCGCCAGAATCCAACGCTCGACGATTTGCACGCCGACCTCCACCTTGGGCTTGTCGCGGGGATGAGCAGGACGCGCGGGCAGCATCGCCACGTCGTAGTGGTCGCAGAACTCTTCGACCAGACGGCTAGGCGTGGCCTCGTAGCGGTCGGGCCGGGCGATCAGGGCGCGCGCCTGATCCGGCACGATCAGCCGGGGCACGCCACCCATGAACTCCAGCGCATCCATGATGGCGCCGACCCAGTCGGCTGCTGTCTGTGTCGGCGTGGCGCAGGCGAAGGTGTAGTTCGAGGCGCCGAGGACGGCCACGAAGATCTGCGCTTGCCGGATCTCGCCGGTGGCAGCGTCCACCAAGGGCACAGTCTGGCCGGCGTAGTCAATGAACAGGCGCTCGCCGGCCGGGTGGACCTGGCGCATCGAGCGCTTGAGGCCGGTGACCCAGGCGCGGTACTTCACGCAGAAGCTGGTGTACTTGTAGGCTTGCGAGCCGGCGTCGGTCAGACCGCGCTGGTACTCCTCCCAGAGCAATTGCAAGGTGACGCCGGGGCGCTTGAGTTCCTGGTGGACGAGGGCGAAGTCGGGCTCAAGCTGGGTGCTGGACCGAGGCACAGCGGGGCCGTACAAGCGAGCCTCCAAGGCGGCATCGTCCAGCGTCTGGGCGGCGGCCCAGTCCACACCGGCGGCGCGGGCCTTCATAACGACGCTATTGACGGTCGACTTGGCGATGCCAAGCACGCGCGAACACTCGCGCATGCTCAGGCCAGATTCAAGGTGAAGTCGAAGGGTTTGTCGAAGTTGGCGCATGTGAATCCTGGGAGTGGGCATGACGGACCGAAAAATCGGTCAGCATGCCTACGGCTCAGGTCACTTGCGCGCGCCAGGGGTGTCCGGGATCAGTTTGAAACGCTGTCCGCGATCAGCCTGAAATGGTGTCCGCCTTCGTCTGAAACGCTGTCCGCGTTCCGCTGAAATGGGTGGCCGGGATGGGCTGAAATACGCAGCCTTAAACGTGGCTAGACGCTGCGACGCTTCCTGGATGCTTCCGATTGGAAGCTTCAACGCAGTGGTCAACTCATTGAAGAGCGAGTTCTCCTTTTGGCGCTTGAGGACCCGCTCAATGATTTCCTTGTTCTCCTCGATGCTGGACTTGATTCTTCCATCGCAGCCATAAGACAGGGCTCGGACGAGAAGTCTTAGCCCGCCTTCTGAGTCGTCATGGTCGTTGTGGAGCTTGACGCCACATCGCCCAACTTCTTCGGCAAATTTGTTAATGATTGCCTGTGCGGCGGCATCATCGCCACCCCCAAGGTTGTTCAGCATGCTGCTGACCTGACGGAGAGATTCCTCCGATTTAAAAAGCCCGTTGGCAGTGGCGAGTGAGCGGCTAGTGGCGATGGATTCGCGCAGTCGCACGCTGGATGCGACAGCTTCTTCAAGTCTTTCAATTAGCGGGTTCGCAATCCTGGCCTTGACGTAGTCCTGAGCCTCCGCTGAAAACGTCCGAAACGCCGCAGGTAGCTCGACTCTGTCGGCTCCAAAAGGCTCACCAGGTGCCTCCTGGGCTATTCGTGATGAGCGAAATCAGCTTTGTTACGACGAAACGAACCCGGGAGGACGCTCTCAAAGCGCCATGCAAGATAGGTTTTCAGTTCAGGAGGAAGACGGAATGGCATTGATTCACACCCCCGGTTGCATGAAAGCTGAACTGATCACAGGCTTGACCGTCGACGGCGCATGCCCCGCTGGCATGTTGCTCATACGAATGTGGTAACCCTGATAGGCAAGTTCAACGAGCTCCTCGATCGTCGTCACACGCTTCCCCTCTGGATCGTTTCGGGAGTTCGACTTGTGGGCTCGAAAGCAGCCATCTGCATATCGGTGAGGGCTAAGTACGGTTCCAGCTCGCTTGCCGCTACGAACAACGTAGATGAGGTTTTGCATAGGTACCCTTCAGTAACGTGGACGACCACTCATTCCAAAAAACCAGCGCATTCGCGGTGTTGCCAATCTGCGCCGCAGGAGAGACACAGCAAACAATCCCTAGGGCTCCTTCGCTGCGGCACGATTCGAACTGTTTCATGCAACTCTAGGAGTGTTAGAGCCATCAAGCAGCAACAATTACCTCACTCGCCCCGCGGCTTCCTGGCAAGAGACTCCTCCAGTTTCCAGATCCATGCCAAGTGATTGGCTCCTTGCAAGAGGTGCGTACCCGTCGCTCCACGAATCACCTTTGGAGCCACGCGGTTCAACATGTCGGTAATCGTCGAATCAGCGGGTGGGCGGTCGGACGTTCGATCCAATAGGTCACGAAGCTTCGATCGAACGTCATATCGTTGTCGGCCCCATACATAGTCAGCACTCATCACAGCCCTTTTCACAAGAGCCATCTCCTGATCTTCAGAGGTAATTGAGGCCCTTCTGCCACCGTGCTTTGGCGGCGGCTCCCCGCGCAAAAACCGATTGCGCGCCCGCGACACCCACCATCGATCACGGCCAACAACTGCGGCAGTCTGTTCGAGGGAGAACCCCAGCAATGGAAGCAACGTAGCTTGCGCGGCTCGCAGTTCTTCTACATCTGTCGCCGAATCAACTGCGGCCCGAGCTCGGTCTAACGCACCTTCAGCGTTTCTTGGCAAGCGAGCCATTCGATTCCCTTTCGGAGTTTCTGTTCCGAAATTATTGCAGCTTGCATGTACTCGAAGGGCGGCTTGATGGCCTCCCCTGCCCTGAGTTGCCGGCGACCACTGCCGATCTTGACTCGGCAGTTTCACGCGGTATCGCATTTGTTGATCAAGCGGCTGTTGGCGCCGACCGAATATTGAGCCACCGGGGATGCGGACAAAAACTTGGACTGGTTATGCGGCGATGCCAACTTGCCGACGGTGCTGCGCCGGGCTGCGAAAGCCAAGTGAACTCTTAATCCGGACCTCGTTGTACCAGCGAATGTATGCATCCAACGCAGCAATGAACTCCTCGATGCTTGTCGAGAGCCAGTTGCGAGCGAAGAACATCTCGGTCTTGAGCCGACCGAAGAAGCCCTCGCATGCCGCGTTGTCCGGCGAGCATCCCTTGCGTGACATCGAGCGGACCAGCTTGGCTTCAGAGATTCGAGCTAGCCAGCCTGGCCATCGATAGTGGCCGCCCCGATCGGAATGCACCACCGGCTTTTCGCCACTTGCTGCGACCTTCTCGATCGCAGCGTCCAGCATCGTATTGACCAACTCCGCGTTCGGCCGAGTGCCGATCGACCAACTCACGACCATGCCGTCGAAGCAATCAATCATCGGAGATAGATATACCTTGCCGGCCGGAATTTGGAACTCCGTGATGTCGGTGAGCCACTTCTCATTCGGCGCGCCGGCATTGAAGTCTCGGTTCAGCACGTTGTCGGGCGCTGGACTGATCTCGCCCATGTAGGAGCCATACCGACGGCGTTTGCTTGTCGCGGCGATCAAGCACTCCTGCTTCATCAGGCGGCGCACGACCTTCTCCGAGATACGCACGCACTGATCGCTCAACGACGCGTGGAGCCGCCGGTAGCCGTAGCAGCCATAGTTCTGCTCGAAGATGTTGGTCATCGCCTGACGCACGTCCGCGTACTTGTCATCCACCCCCAGCCGTGCCCGATGGTAGAAGTAGGAACTGCGCGGCAGGTCCACTTCGCACAGCAGTTCGGTCACCGTGTAGGTGGACCTCAGGGCATCAACCAGCAGCGTCTTCTCCCGGTTCGTCAGACGCTGCTGATCGATGCCCAGCTCTTTTTTTAAGAACTCATTCGCCTTCTTCAGCACGTCCTTCTCGAGCTGCAGCCGGCGAATGTCGTGTTGCAGCGTTTCGAGCTGTTGTGCCAAGTCTGCCCGGTCTGGGCTATCAAGGGCGCGTTGCTTGAGCTTCATGGATGCGGGTGCGTCATGGCCGAGTAATTGATTCTTCCACTTGTACAGCGAGCCCCGCGACACGCCGACCTCGTCGGCGACTGCCTGCGCGCTGGCCGGGCGCGTGCACAAGGCAATCACTGCAGACTGCTTGGCTTCCGGCGCCAGTTCCTGCATTCGACCGACGACGCGCGTTGGCTGGGGGTGAAGCTCTTGCAGCCACGCGTGTAGCAATGACCGGCAGGGATAGCCCAG
Source organism: Paucibacter sp. KCTC 42545 (assembly GCF_001477625.1). Lineage (NCBI taxonomy): Bacteria > Pseudomonadati > Pseudomonadota > Betaproteobacteria > Burkholderiales > Sphaerotilaceae > Roseateles > Paucibacter sp. KCTC 42545. The sequence continues at coordinate 4,236,899 of NZ_CP013692.1, read as the reverse complement.
AGCCTTGACGGTCACAGCGATGCACCGGCCGTGCTCAAGGTAATGCTCGACAGCGAGCAGCCTATCCCCCTGAGAAAACTTTGCAGTCCTGTTGTAGCCGGCGCGTAGGTCTTGGCTCTGTTCGTACTCGCGGTACCAGGTCTTGAGCGCGTTCTTCGTCGGATATCCCAGCTGCCGAATGGTCAAGCCGACTCGCTTGCCCAGCTTGATGTACAGCTGCACTGCTCGAAGCCGATCCTCGTATGTGTACATGAACTACCTCCAGGTAGTCCAAGAAATCGTCCGCATCCCCACCGTGCCGACTGAATATTGAGCCAGGCAAACGTGCCGGCTTTTGAAGCCGGGCTGTGGATAAGTGTAGGTCTCGTGACTCTTGCTTGACCTCCTTCCTGTGCTGAAGCTGGTTTTGAATCAGTCCGTTTTGGCCTCTTCCGGCGGCTCCGTCTTGCCGCTTTTGCGGGCCTGCTCCCTGGCCTTGATGCGCGTCTTCGCCACCGCTGAGCTGTGCAGCAGTCGGTAGCTTTCATTGCCGGTTTCGACGATGTGGCAGTGGTGCGTGAGTCGGTCCAGTAGCGCTCTGGTCATCTTCGCGTCGCCGAACACGCTGGACCATTCGGCGAAGTCCAGGTTGGTCGTGATCAGGATGACCTTGTCCCCAAAAAACGGAGTTCTTAGCTCGTGATGAAATCAGAGCGAGGAACGATGAAATGAGTCAGCAAAAGCAGGTGCGTGGCAAGTACACGCTGGAGTTCAAGATGGAGGCGGTTCGCCTGGTCAAGGGCGGGCAGTCGGCCGCGGTGACGGCGCAGATTTTGGGCATACCCAAGGCCAGTCTGAGCAACTGGGTACGGCTCAGCGAGGACGGGAAGTTGAGCGGAGCCGGCGACAAGCCTGTGACGCCTGAGCAGATGGAGTTAGCGCGCTTGAGGGCCGAATTGGCTCGGATGACGATGGAGCGAGACATCGCAAAAAAAGCGGCGGCGTACTTTGCGCAGGATCTTCTGCAAGGTACGCCTGGATTCAAGAAATGAAGACTCAGTGGCCGGTTAGCCTGAGCTGCAAGGTCCTGGATGTGAGCGTGAGCGGCTATTTCGAACACCAGAAGGCCAAGGCCGCCAGAAGGCCCAGCAAGGACGCCACGCCGCGTTTGAGCGATGAAGCGGTGCTGACCCACATCCGCGCAGTCCATGGCGAAGTGGGTCAGGAGTACGGCTGGCCTCGCATGGCCAAGGAGCTGGTTGCGCGTGGACATCGAGTGGGCAAGGAACGGGTGCGCAAGTTGATGCAGCGTCACGGGATTCGTGCGCGCGGCCAGCGCAAATTTGTTGTGACCACGGACAGCAAGCACAGCCTGCCGGTGGCGCCAAATCTGCTGCGGCGGGACTTTAAGGCGCAGGCTCCGAATCAGAAGTGGACCAGTGACATCACCTACATCGAGACGGCTGAAGGCTGGCTCTATCTGGCGGCGGTCGTCGACCTGCACAGCCGGCAAGTGGTGGGCTGGAGCATGCAGGACCATATGCAAACCAGCCTGATCACGGACGCCCTGCGCATGGCCTGGTTTCGGCGTCGACCGGCGCCTGGGCTGATTTTCCACAGCGACCGCGGAAGCCAGTATTGCAGCCGAGAATTTCAAGGCGACTTGAAGAAATTCGGCATGCGCTCATCGATGAGCGGCAAGGGTGATTGCTGGGACAATGCGCCGACGGAGAGCCTGTGGGGGCGACTGAAAGTGGGCCGGCTACACGGTCAGAAGTTCAGCACAAAACGGCAGGCCAAGGATGAAGTGATTGCCTGGTTGACCTTCTACAACCACAGTCGAATTCACTCGACCCTGGGCTACGTCAGCCCCATGACGTTTGAGAAAAACTGGCACGCGGCCCAGCAGGATAAAGCCGCGTAACAAGGTTGCTAAGAACTCCGGGGAAGAGGGGCAAGGTCAGGATGCTGGTGTGCTCGTACAGCTTGCTCAGCAAATGGAACAGCAAGGCCCCGCCGGCTTGGCTGAAGGGCAAGTAGCCCAGTTCATCAAGAATGACCAAGTCCATCCGCAACAAGCTGGTGGCGATGCGCCCGGCCTTGCCTTGCGCCTTCTCTTGCTCCAGCGCATTGACCAAGTCAACCGTCGAATAGAAGCGCACGCGTTTGCCATGCTTGGTGATGCCGGCCACGCCGATGGCGATGGCCAGATGTGTCTTGCCGGTGCCGGGTCCACCCACCATCACGACGTTGTGCGCGCTGTCAGTGAACTTCACCCCGGTCAGTTGAAGGATCAGCTGATGGTCCACCTCGGCACCGTCGAAGTTGAAGCCGGCCAGGTCGCGGTGGAGCGGGAATTTGGCCGCATGCATCTGGTGACTGACCGAGCGTAGCGCCCGGTCGGCGGCCTCGGCTTGCAGCAAATGCTCCAGCAGCCAGAGCGAATTTTGCGGCCCGGACTCAGTGCCGAGTTCAGCACCGAATCCGGCGCCGCCGCTCTCGCTTTGTTCAAGCAAATCGGCCCAGGCGCCGGCCATGCCGTTCAAGCGCAGTTGTTTGAGCTCGATCACCACATCACGCTTCATGATGCACCTCCTCGCTGCCGAGCTTGTCACGCAGGCGGTCGTACTGTGCGGTGTCGCTGCAAACAGGTTTGGAGACCTGCAGCACGCCGTCCACAGGCGCGGGTGCTGACGGCTCATTCAAGCGGCTCAGCACATTGACCACATGTTCCACGCTGACGCGCCCCGACGGCGGCAGCTTCTCCAGTGCCAATTCGACCGCCACCAAGACGGTGTCCAGCCCCGCCTTCGGCACGATGGCCAGCACCTTCGCCATCACGCGGTCACCGCCTTCCTCGCGCAGCAAGCCCCGGCGAAGCCTTTGCAGCGGCTCAGGCAGGTCGCTGAACGGCGCACCATTTCTCAATGCACCGGGTTTGCGCTCCAGCAGCGGCACATAGTGCTGCCAGTCGTAGTGGGTCTGCCCACGGTCCGACAGTCGTTCGTGCCGGGCCACCACGGCGTCATCCGCCACCACCACGACATGATTCGGATACAGCCTGACGCTGACCCTCTGGCCTGCCCACTCGCAAGGCACCGAATAGCGATTGCGCGCCATCGTCACCAGGCAGGTACTGCTCACTCTGGAGGACTTCTCGACATAGCCATCAAACGCAGCAGGCATTGGCATCAGGTGCAGGCGCTCATGCTCCAGCATCTCGGCCAAGCTGAACTGCTCATGCACCGGGTGTCGGACCTCCTCCCACAGCGCCCGGCAGCGTGCCGCCAACCAGACATTGAGCTCGGTGAAGGAGCCAAAGCGCTGCTGGGCGGCGTCAATCCAAATGCGCCGGAGGCTGTCCTGCACATTCTTCTCCACGACTCCCTTCTCCCAGCCCGAGGCCACATTGCAGAAGTCGGGGTCGAACAAGTAGTGCGCGCACATCACCCCGAAGCGCTCGTTGACGACCCGGCCCTTGCCCTTCAAGACCTTGTCCACAGCCGTCTTCATGTTGTCGTAGATGCCGCGCCTGGCCACGCCGCCCAAGGCCGCAAAGCTGCGGGTATGGGCATCGAATAGCATCTCGTGCCCCTGGCTCGGGTAGGCCACGAGCCAGAACGCCCGGCTGGCGCACAGCTTCATGTGCGAGACCTGCATGCGGTAATAGATGCCGCCTACAACCAAACCTTCCTCGCTCCAGTCGAACTGGAAGGCTTCGCCCAACTCAAACGTCAGCGGTACAAAGGCACTCACCAATGCCGCCTGGCCTTCGCCCTGACGCCAATCGCGGATGAAGTCGGTGAGGCGCGAATAGCTGCCCTCGTAGCCGGCAGCCTTGATCTCTGCAAACAAGGCTCGACCCGTGCGACGCTCATGCTTCGGGCGATGCCCGTCAGCCTTCAAGGCTTGCCTGATCGTCTCGTGGAAAGCCGTCAACTTATTGGCCTGCTCAGCCCTGCTGTACTTAGGGCTGGTCGACGGCGCAGGGCCATTCAGCCACTTCGCCACGGTGTTGCGGGACAAGCCAGTCATGCGCGAAATCTCGCGCACTGACTTCTTGTCTCGGCGGTGCAAACGCCGGATCTTGCCAATCATGTCCATGGTGATCACTCCTTGCACCCCGCCGCTTAAAAAAGCAGCAGAGTAGATGAAACACCTGGCTCAATTTTGGGTCGGCACAGCCCCTAAAAGTGGCTCAGTTTTCGGTCGGCGCCAACAGCCTGGAAGCCTTCTGCGTCTGCGAGGGCGGCATATCGTCCCGCACGGAGCTGGTCTCGGTAGTACAAGCGCTCTGGCCACTGCAGTGTCAGTATGCCCATGGGCCTTAAGGTTCTCTAGTACTGGGGGGAATGGCGACCAAGTTCCAGCTCTAGCCTTGAAGCTTGTCTCAAGCTCGACAGGCGCTATTCAGCGTCGGCCAGAAAAAGCGTCCTGCTAGGTGAGCTAGCAGGACAAGAAGTGCCAGCGGCTCTTACCTAACGCCCCCCGGCACTGCCCAATTAGCTAGCTATAGGCCAGTCGCAACAACTAACGTCCGCCAGTCGCAAACGAGTGGCGCGAGTCGCAATTAATTTGGCGGCCTACGCGATTCGAAAAAATCAGACGTCGATATTCCCCGCACGCAATGCGTTGGTCTCAATGAAATCACGACGTGGTTCCACTTCGTCGCCCATGAGCATGGTGAACACGCGGTCGGCTTCGATGGCGTCGTCGATCTGCACGCGGAGCAGGCGGCGGACGTTGGGGTCCATGGTGGTTTCCCAGAGCTGGCTGGGGTTCATTTCGCCCAAGCCTTTGTAGCGCTGGCGGCCGACGGAGTTTTCGGCTTGTTGCATCAGCCAGGCCATGGCGGTGCGGAAGTCGACGACCTTGCTTTCCTTGGCCTTCTCGCCTTCGCCCTTGCGCACGATGGCGCCTTCGCCGATCAGGCCCTTGAAGGTGACGCCGGCGGTAGCCAGCACTTCGTAGTCGGCGCTGTGCACAAAGTCGGCGTTGATGATGGACGAGCGCGTGTTGCCATGCTGCTTGCGGGCAATGCGCAGGAAGAACTTGTCGGTGCGGGCGTCGTATTCGCTGGTGACCACGGCGTCGTGCAGGGCGCCTTGCATGGCCGTTGCGGCAGCTTCGGCGTTGTCCTTGCTGTCCATATTGATGGCCAGGCCGCTGGACAAGCAGCGCAGCGCTTCAAAGTCCATCCAGTTGGACAAGCGGCTGATGACGCTTTCGGCCAGCACGTATTTGCTGGCCAGTGCCTCCAGGGCTTCGCCGCTCAGCACCGCGTCGCCGATGCCGGTGTGCAGGGCGGCGTCTTGCAGCGCCACCTTCAGCAAGAAGGCGTCGAGCTCGGTGCCGTCTTTCAGGTATTGCTCATGCTTGCCGACCTTGACCTTGTAGAGCGGCGGCTGGGCGATGTAGATGTGGCCGCGCTCGCACAGCTCGGGCATCTGGCGGTAGAAGAAGGTCAGCAGCAGGGTGCGGATGTGGGCGCCGTCAACGTCCGCATCGGTCATGATGATGATGCGGTGGTAGCGCAGCTTATCGGGGTTGAAGTCGTCGCTGCCGGCGCCGCGGCCGATGCCGGTGCCCAGGGCGGTGATCAGCGTGATGATTTCATTGCTGGTCAGCAGCTTTTCATAACGCGCTTTCTCGACGTTCAAGATCTTGCCGCGCAGCGGCAGGATGGCCTGGAACTTACGGTCGCGCCCTTGCTTGGCGGAGCCACCGGCGGAGTCGCCCTCCACGATGTAGATTTCGCACAGCGCGGGGTCTTTTTCCTGGCAGTCGGCCAGCTTGCCGGGCAGGCCCATGCCGTCCAGCACGCCCTTGCGGCGGGTCATTTCGCGGGCCTTGCGGGCGGCTTCGCGGGCGCGGGCGGCGTCGAGGATCTTGCCGCAAATCATCTTGGCGTCGATCGGATTCTCAAGCAGGAAGTCGGTCAGCAGGCGGCTGACGATGTCTTCCACCGGGGCGCGTACTTCGGATGACACCAGCTTGTCTTTGGTCTGCGAGCTGAACTTGGGCTCGGGCACCTTGACGGAGACCACGCAGGCCAGGCCTTCGCGCATATCGTCGCCGGCCACTTCGACCTTGGCCTTCTTGGCCAGATCGTTGTCCACGATGTATTTGTTCAGCACCCGGGTCATGGCGGCGCGCAGGCCGGTCAGGTGGGTGCCGCCGTCGCGCTGCGGAATGTTGTTGGTGAAGCAGAGCACGTTTTCGTTGTAGCTCTCGTTCCACTGCATCGAGACTTCAACGCCGACGTTGGTGCCCTGCTCGCTGATCTTGTCGCCCTGGGCGTGGAAGATGGTGGGGTGCAGGGTGTTTTTGCCCTTGTTGATGAACTCGACAAAGCCCTTCACGCCGCCGGCGTAGGCAAAGTTGTCTTCCTTGTTATTGCGCTCGTCGACCAGGCGGATCTTCACGCCGTTGTTCAGGAAGCTCAGCTCGCGCAGGCGCTTGGCCAGGATTTCGTAGTGGAAATCGACGTTGGTGAAGATCTCGTCGTCGGGCAGGAAGTGGACTTCGGTGCCGCGCTTGTCGGTCTCGCCGACGATGCGCATGGGGCTGACTTCCCAGGCGGTGCCCGCGCTGTCATCGCGCATTTCCAGCAGGCGGTCTTGCGGCACGCCCTTCTTGAATTCGATTTGGTGGACCTTGCCCTCGCGGCGCACGGTCAGGCGCAGGTGCTTGGAGAGCGCGTTCACGCAGCTCACACCCACGCCGTGCAGGCCGCCCGAGACCTTGTAGCTGTTCTGGTTGAACTTGCCGCCGGCGTGCAGCTCGGTCAGTGCAATTTCAGCGGCACTGCGCTTGGGCTCGTGCTTGTCGTCCATCTTGACGTCGGTGGGGATGCCCCGGCCGTTGTCGCTGACGCTGATGGAGTTGTCGGTGTGGATGGTGACGATGATGTCGTCGCAATGGCCGGCCAGCGATTCGTCGATGGAGTTGTCCACCACTTCGAATACCAGATGGTGCAGGCCGGTGCCGTCGGAGGTGTCACCGATATACATGCCGGGGCGCTTGCGCACGGCTTCCAGGCCTTCGAGGATCTGGATCGAATCGGCGCCGTACACCGCGCCGGAGCTGGCCTCTGCCGTGACGGCGGCTTGCTGCTTGTCGGTCAGGCCCTCGGGGCCGTGGCCTTCGGCCTTGTTACCTTCGGGGGTGGCGTCTTGGTTCGAAACATCGGTCATCTGGAACTCTCTCTCACACCGGCATGGCCTCTTGCGCGCATGCCTTTAAAAGCACTGAAGCGGGCCGGGTTAGAAAACCACAAGCCCGCTTGATTGATTCGTTAGCTGTCGTTAGATGCGCATGGGCATGACGACGTATTTGAAGCCGCTCTGCTCAGGGATGGTGATCAGGGCGCTGGCCGAGCTGTCGTTCAAATCGATGCTGACCATGTCTTGGCTCATGTTCTGCAACACGTCCATCAGATAGGTCACGTTGAAGCCGGTTTCGATCAGGTCGCCGCCGTAATCGATTTCGATTTCTTCCTTGGCCTCTTCTTGCTCAGCATTGCTGGAGGCGATGCTCAGCAGGCCCGGCTCGAAGCTCAGGCGCACGGCCTTGAACTTTTCGCTGGTCAGAATCGCAGCGCGCTGCAGCGAGGACAGCAGCGTCGTGCGGCCCAGGGTCACATTGAACTTGTGGTTCTTGGGGATGACGCGGTTGTAGTCTGGGAACTTGCCTTCCACCAGCTTGGTGACGAACTCCATGCCCGAGAAGCTGAACTTGGCCTGGTTGCCGGCGAAGCGCATCTCGATGGGCTGGCTATCGTCTTCACCCTTGCCGTCTTTGAGCAAGCGCATCAGTTCCAGCACGGTCTTGCGCGGCAAGATGACTTCTTGCTTGGGGATTTCGGTTTCCAGCTCGGCCTGGGCCAGGGCCAGGCGGTGGCCGTCGGTGGCGACGAGCGTGAGGTTCTTGCCTTCGGCGACGAACAAGATGCCGTTCAGGTAATAGCGGATGTCATGCACCGCCATCGAGAAGTGCACCTGGTTGATCAGGTGCTTCAGCGTCTTTTGCGGAACGCTGAAGGCGGGGCCGAAGTCGGCCGCCTCTTGCACCAGGGGGAAGTCATCCGAGGGCAGGGTCTGCAGGGTGAAGCGGCTTTTGCCACCCTGCAGCGTCAGCTTGGAGGCGTTGGCCGTCAGCGAGACGGTCTGGTCCGAAGGCATGGAGCGCAGGATGTCGATCAGCTTGCGCGCACCCACGGTGGTGGTGAAGTCGCCCGCATCACCGCCCAGCTCGGCGGTGGTGCGCACCTGGATTTCCAGGTCGCTGGTGGTCAGCTCCAGCGAGCCGCCGGTCTTGCGTATCAGCACATTGGCCAGGATGGGCAAGGTGTGACGCCGCTCGACGATGCCGGCGACGGCCTGCAAGGCGGTCAGTACCTTGTCCTGGGTGGCTTTCAACACAATCATGTCAACCTCTTTTCATTTGTCTGGAGCGCGCGCGCGAAACACCGCGCATTTTGACTTAGTTATGGGCTGTTTCTGCCGCATGGAAACCATGTCTTTGCGGCCAAGTGTTTGGCCGGGCGGTCGATCAGCCTTTGAGCGTCTGTTCCAGCACGTGCAATTGCTGGTTGAGCTCGGTGTTCTTCTGCCGCTCGCCACCGATTTTGCGCACCGCGTGCAGCACGGTGGTGTGGTCGCGGCCGCCGAACAGCTCGCCGATCTCGGGCAGGCTCTTTTGCGTCATTTCCTTGGCCAGGTACATGGCAATCTGGCGCGGCCGGGCAATGCTGGCCGGGCGCTTCTTGCTGTACATATCGGCGATCTTGATCTTGTAGAAGTCGGCCACCGTCTTCTGGATGTTCTCCACAGACACTTGGCGGTTCTGGATCGAGAGCAGGTCTTTCAGCGCCTCGCGGGCCAGCTGGATATTGATTTCCTTGTGGCTGAAGCGGCTGTAGGCCAGCACCTTGCGCAGCGCGCCTTCCAGCTCGCGCACGTTGGCGCGCACATTCTTGGCGATGAAGAAGGCCACGTCCTCGGGCATGGGCGTTTGCTCAGCTTCTGCCTTTTTGATCAGAATCGCCACGCGCATTTCCAGCTCGGGCGGCTCGATAGCCACCGTCAGGCCGGCGTCGAAACGGCTGGTTAGGCGCTCATCGATATCGGCCAGACCCTTGGGGTAGGTGTCGCTGGTCATGATGATGTGGGCGCGCTTGGCCAGCAGGGCTTCGAAGGCGTTGAAGAACTCCTCCTGCGTGCGCTCTTTGCCGGCGAAGAACTGCACATCGTCGATCAGCAGCAGATCGAGCGAGTGGTACTTGGCCTTCAACTCATCAAAAGTCTTGCGCTGGTAGTTCTTCACCACGTCGGAGATGAACTGCTCGGCGTGCAGATAAAGCACGCGCGCATCGGGCTTGTCCTTCAGCAAGGCATTGCCCACGGCGTGGATCAAATGGGTCTTGCCCAGGCCCACGCCGCCGTAAATGAACAGCGGGTTGTACATCGCACCCGGTGCGCCGGCCACATGCAGGGCGGCGGTGCGTGCCATCTGGTTGGCGCGGCCGGGGACGAGGTTGTCAAAAGTCAGCGCGCTATTGATGCGGTGGCGGCTGGCGCTGGGCGGCAGGTTCTGCGGCGCAGGGGCTTGCGCCACGGGCTGGCCGTGAGTGAGCGGGCCATTGGCGGGCGCCATTGGGGCTGGGCTCGGGCCGGCGGACACCGGCCGCAGGCCGTTGTGCAGCACCTGGCCGACAGCCATGGGCTGATTGGCGGCGACGGTATTTGCCGGAGCGGCCACGGCGCGTGCCATCGGTTCGCGGGCGGCCAGGGCCAGTTCCAGGCGGGCCGGTTTGCCGGCCAACTCGGTCAAAATGGATTCGATGCGGCCGGCGTACTGGTTGCGGATCCAGTCCAGCTTGAAGCGGTTGGGCACCCGCAGCGAAAACACCAGGCCATCGGCGCCCACGCCTTCGGCCACCATGGCCGGCGGCAAGGGGCGAATCCAGGTGTTGAATTGTTGTTCGGGCAACTCGGTGGCCAAACGCTCACATCCGCGTTGCCAAAGGTCCGCTCCCAGCGTGTCTGCGCCCTGCGAATTCTCGCCTTGCATCCCTACGCTTTGCATATCTACGCTCATTGTGGAAAACTTGTTCTAGAGCGGCCGAATTGTACGGGTTTAGGGCCGGCCAAGCCAAGGTTATCCACAGTTTTTTCGAGCCCGTCAATGTCAGGTAAACCCGATGGCTTTGTGCTCAGGGATTGACCTAGTGGCAGAAATTTGTTGTAATCGCGGGTTTTCCGGACGCTGGATGATGTTGGAGTGAGCAGGTTGCTAGTCAACCTTGCGTAGCCCTTGGCCGAGCTTGACTTCAAGCAAGGCACAAGCTTGGCAGGAGCCAAAGGCATTGAAAGCGCTCTGGCGCGGGGTATCCCGCAGGCCGCCGCCCCTTGTGGGCAGTTGCCTGAGGACTGCACCGCAGAGCGCAAATCTATTTGCATCCGGCGATTTTTCGCCAACAACAGCTAAAGCGTCACCCGACGTCCTTAGACCTTCTCAAGAGGCCTCCATCATGAAACGCACTTACCAAGCATCCAAGACCCGTCGCGCCCGCACTCACGGTTTCCTCGTCCGCATGAAGACACGCGGCGGCCGCGCTGTCATCGCTGCGCGCCGCGCCAAGGGCCGTAAGCGTCTGGCTGTCTGAGCCAAGACCCCGGTCTTGTGATTGGCCGCATCGTGCGATCGGCCGATTTTGAACGCGTGCTGGGCAAGCCCAGCCGTGCGCGTAGCAATCACTTTGCTGTGCATCACTTGGCTGCGATGCCGTCGAAGCTGCCTAAGCCCGCCCGTTTGGCGCTGGCTTTGTCCACAGCTCAAGGCGAGTTATCAACAGGCGATACACAAGTCGCCCACAGCCCTGTGGAAGAGTTGCCGCCCGAGGGCGCTTGGCTGGGTGTGGTGGTGCCGAAACGGCATGCCAAACGCTCGGTCACGCGCTCGCTGCTGAAGCGGCAGATTCGTGCCGCTTTCGAGCAACAGCCCTTGCTGCCACCCGGTTTGTGGGTGGTGCGCTTGCGTTCGCCCTTTGATCGCAAACTTTTTCCCAGCGCCTCGTCCGAGGCGCTGCGCGCTGCTGCGCGTGCCGAATTGCAGCAACTGCTCGGCCGCGTGCTGAACGGTCCACGCAAGGCTTGAACCTGGTCGCGCCAGACAATGAGCAGCAGCACCGCCTCCAGCCCGACGCGCGCCTCCCTGGCCGAACGCTTGGCCGTTGGCTTGGTGCGCGGCTATCGGCTCATGCTGAGCCCTTGGCTGGGTGCGTCCTGCCGCTTTAGCCCGACCTGCTCGGTCTACGCCATTGAAGCCCTGCAGCGCCACGGCGCCGCAGCGGGCACTTACTTGGCGGCATACCGTATCCTGCGTTGCAATCCTTTTTGTGCGGGTGGCCATGATGGCGTGCCCGAGCATGCGCCGCGCCTGTTCGCCCACTTGGGTCTGAGCAAGCCGGTGTCCCCTCGTCCTCCTACTCCAGAAGCTTCCCCATGACTGATATACGCCGCACCGTGCTGTGGGTGGTGTTCACCATGTCCCTCGTCCTGCTGTGGGACGGCTGGCAAAAACACAATGGGCACCCGTCGATGTTCAGCCCGGCAGCGCCCAAGGCCGTAGCGACCGCGCCCTCAGCGCCCGGCGCGACCGGCGTGCCGACGCCCGCCGCCCTGCCAGGTGCGGCCGCCGTGGCCGGTGCCGAGGCGCCCGCGCCCGTGGCTCAGGTGAACGAAAAAGTGCTGGTCAAGACCGATGTCTTGAACGTCACCCTGGACACTTTGGGTGGTGATGTCAGCCGTGTGGAGCTGCTGAGCTATCTGGACGCACCGGAGCCGGGTCTGTTCGACCCGATTCTGGAAATGGTGGGCATCAAGCAAAAGCATGTGGTGGAGCGCAAGCCCATCGTTTTGCTGGACGCCGCTACCCGCAGCTACAAGGCGCAGACCGGTTTGGTCGGCAGCCAGGGCGAGCAATTGCCGACGCACAACACTTTGATGAGCGTTGTGCCCGGTGAGCGCACACTCAAAGACGGCATGAATGAGCTGACCGTGCGCATGGAGTCGCCCGTGGTGGGTGGCGTCAAGCTGGTCAAGACCTTCACCTTCAAGCGAGGCGACTACGTGGTGGGCGTGCGCCACGAGGTGGTCAACGCCGGCGCCGCTGCCGTGACCCCGCAGGTTTATGTGCAATTGGTGCGTGACGGTGTGGCCGGCCCGCAGGGCAGCAGCTTCACCTCCACCTTCACCGGCCCGGCTCTGTACAACGAGTCGAGCAAGTTCCACAAGGTCGAGTTCAAGGACATCGACAAGGGCAAGGTTGAAATCGAGAAGCATGCCGACAACGGCTGGGTCTCGATGGTGCAGCACTATTTCGCCAGCGCCTGGTTGCATAACGGCACCGGTCAGCGTGAGTTCTTCGTCAACCAGGTCAAGGGCGCAGCGCCCACGCAATATGCCGTCGGCATGGTCTTCACCATGCCCACCCTGGCACCGGGTGCCAGCCAGAGCCGTGACGACCAGCTCTTCGTCGGCCCGCTGGAAGAGAAAAAGCTGGCTGCCCTGGCTCCTGGCCTGGAACTGGCCAAGGACTACGGCATCTTCGCCATCTTGGCCAAGCCGCTGTTCTGGTTGCTGGAAAAGCTGCACGGCATGCTGGGTAACTGGGGTTGGGCCATCATCGCCCTGGTCGTTCTGCTGAAGGCGGCGTTCTACTGGCTCAACGCCAGCGCCTACCGCAGCATGGCCAAGATGAAGGCCGTCGGCCCCAAGATTCAGGCCATGCGTGAGCGCCTGAAGGACAAGCCGCAAGAGATGCAGCAGGAAATGATGCGCATCTACAAGGAAGAGAAGGTCAACCCGGTCGGTGGCTGCTTGCCCATCCTGCTGCAGATGCCTTTCTTCATGGGCTTGTACTGGGTGCTGCTGTCCAGCGTTGAAATGCGCGGCGCGCCGTGGCTGGGTTGGATCACCGATCTGTCCACCAAGGACCCTTACTTCATCTTGCCGATCTTGATGACCCTGTCGAGCTTGCTGCAAGTGGCCCTGGGCCCCAAGTCGCCGGACCCGATGCAAGCCAAGATGATGTGGTTCATGCCGCTGGCCTTCAGCTTCATGTTCTTCGTCTTCCCGTCCGGCCTGGTGCTGTACTGGCTGACCAACAACATCTTGTCGATCGCCCAGCAATGGATGATCAACAAGCAGCTGGGCGTGACGAACTAGAGCCAGCCCAAGCTAAAGAAAAAGCCTCCGCATGCGGGGGCTTTTTTCATGGGCGAGCGCTGAAACGTCTGCCGGGCAGCCAAATGCCAGCTGCTGCGGGCCAACACGCCATCCTCAGTTCCATGGCGGGGGGCCTTGGCTTCGATGGCTGACCCTGGACGGCGTTCAGGGCTGCACGAAGGAGAACACGTTGACGCTGCCGTCGCTTTGCACGGCGGTGTGAACGATGACCTGCTTGGTGAGCCCTGTGCTCACCGGCACCACATAAAGCACCCAGCGCAGCGTTTTGCCACTGCCGGTGACCAGGCCGCTGGGGCTGAACAGGGCGTCGAGCTGGGCGGCGGTGAAAGTCGTCACTGAGGCCGGGCTGGTCGTGGTGTCGGTGACTGTTGCCGATGCCAGGTCAGCGGCGACGGTCACCGTGGTCGCGTCGCGCAGGGTGCTCGTTCCGTTGGGGCCACATTCCAGCGAGCGGAAAGCGAAGGCGGTGCCGAGCATCAAGCGTGCCGTGCTGCCCTTGAACACCGCCGCACCCGTGTCTGAGCGCACCGCCAGATGGTTGGTCTTGTAGCTGCCGCTGAGGCAGGTGAACAAGAGGTTGCCGTTGTTCAGCATGCTGCCGACGCTGGTGGCGTTGTTGGCAATCGGGTCGGCCCAGCTCACCACTTGGTTAAAGCCATCGCTGCTAGTGACCTGCAGAGTGTTGCCGACCGAAATGCACTGCGTGGGCGCCGTGCTGCTGCTGCCGTAATAGTTCGCCATGGTCGCCGTGGCGGTGGGGCTGGCCGTGCTGTAGACATCGTAGGTGGGCGCCAGCCAGCTATTGCCGCTGCACACCGAGGCGGGTGCAGGCGTCGGAGCCGGTGCGGGAGCAGGAGCGGGTGCCGGTGCCGGTGCTGGCGCAGGAGCAGGAGCAGGAGCAGGAGCAGGAGCAGGAGCTGGCGCTGGCGCTGGCGCTGGCGCTGGTGCAGGTGCAGGTGCAGGTGCAGGTGCAGGTGCAGGTGCAGGTGCGCTGCCGTCTGAGTTGCCGCCGCCGCCACCGCAGGCGCTCAGCAAGGCCGCCAAAGCCACCGCAGTCAGCGCTGTGGTTCCGATTCGTTTTCCGTTGTTCATCGCAAGTCCTTACAAGGTGGCGGGCTCGGGAATGAGCCTGCTTCAGACTGCTTAACGGAAGGACGGGCGGCCAAGCGCCAGGCCTTGCGACCTCAATGCAAATTTTTCAGCGGCACGGCTTTACAGCCGACTCATGCCGACTCACGCCGGCGTGGCTGGGCCATCAAGCAGCGCAAGAAACTCCGCGTAGTACTTGGAGCCACCGGCCTTGAGCAAACGCTGCCGGAAGGTGTTCAGCCGGGCGTTCATCTCGGGGTCCATGGCCTGTGCTTGAACAAGACGACGCCAGGCCTGCGCCTGCCAAGCCAGGCCCGTGTCATCGGCTTGCTTCAAGCAGTCTTGCCACGCGGCAATCGCTGCTGAGCGATCGCCCCGGGCCCAGGCCAGCTCCCCGGCTCGCAGCGCAAGCACGGCGCCTCTGGCGGGGACTTTGGCGAAGCTCTGGCTCAGCACCAGTCGGCCCTGTGCCAGCAAGGCTTCGGCCCGTTCCAGATCTTGCTCGTGGATGGCGCTGGCACTGCAGGCTTGGATGATGCGCAAGCGCATCGTCGGCTGAGGTGCTTGCACGTCCTGACCCCAGGGCTTGCACCTCTGGCGCAGCTGCGGCCAGTCTTGGGCGCGCAGGGCCAATTCCAGTGTGGTGGCGGCGATGGTCAGCGAAAAGGCTTTTTGCCCCGTGTGCGCAGGCAGTTGCGCGATGCGTTGCGCTTCTTGCAGATGGCGCATGGCCTCGGCGCGGTGCTCGCCCGCAAACAGCAGCTGGGCCAAATTGGCCTCCCCTCGCGCTAACAGCAGCGCATCGGCCCCCATGCTTTGGCGAATGATGTCTATGCCGTGTTGCAGCAGGTTCTGGGCCTGCTCAGGGCGCAGGGTCATCGCGGCCAGGGCACCGGCCTGATCTTCGGAGGCGCCGGTCTTCCAGTCCTCACTCCCCCACAAGCGTCGGTTGGCATTGGCGCCGGCCATGGCGTCTTGAAAAGCCTCTTCCGTGCGGCCCAGGCTGAGGTGGGAGATCATCAATTGCTCATACACGGTGCCCAGGGTGCTGGGGCCTTTGACGGGCTCCAACAAGGCCGCCGCTTGCCGCAGATGCGCAATGTCTTCATCACCTGCGGCGTGCAGCCGGGCGCCGAAGCCCCCCAGCGTCATGTGCGCCCGCGCCAGTTTGATCGGGTCACGCTCCTTGTGTGCTTGATAGATGGCCAGCGCTTGCTCCGCGGCTTCGTAGCCTTCCTTGTATTGCCCTTGTGCCTCCCAGCCATCGCGCTGGCCCAGCAGTGCATCCGCATAGGCCACGCTTTGCGGGCCACTAGTTTGCTGCGCCATTTGCACGCGCTCGGCGGCGAGTTGCTTTGCGAGCGCATTGAGCCCGAGCTGCTGGGTCAGGGTGGACAAATCCGCCAGCAAGCGGGCGCGGGCTTGGGGCTGGTCCTGCAGCGTGTCGAGCACGCGCTGGGCGCCGCGTTCAATCAGTTGCCGCACCGGCATATCGCGTTCGCGAATATCGGGCTGTGGCGAATTGTTCGGATTGAAAAGGCCCACCACAAAGCCGTACATGGCATCCGAGCGTGCGGCCTCCTGCCGCGCGAGGCTGGCGGATCGCAAGGCCCAGGCCGTGGAGCCCAGCAAGGCCAGCACGGCAAGTGCACTGGCTGCCACGCCGAGCCGATGCCGCCGCACAAAGCGCCCCGCCACATAGCGCCAGGACGGTGCTCGGGCCAGTACCGGCTTGCCATCCAAATGCCGGCGCAGATCGGCGGCCATGGCTTCCACGGTGGCGTAGCGCTGGCCGGCTTCCTTGGCCAGGGCTTTCAGCACAATCGTGTCCAGGTCACCGCGCAGGGCCTTGCGGCGTGTCGGTTCTTGGGCCTGTTGTGAGGGCGGCGGTGGGCGGAGTTCCAGAATCGCCTGCTCCAGCGCGTGGCGGTGTTGGGCCATGGCGCCGGCATAGGGGCTTTGGCCACTGAGCAGGCGGTAGGCCAGCACGCCCAGCGCGTAAACGTCAGAGGCCACACCCGGCGCTTCGCCGCGCACCTGCTCGGGCGAGGCGTACTCCGGCGTCATCGGGCGTTGGCCCAGCTGGGTCAGCGTGGTCTGCTCGGGCTCGTCGGCATCTTCCAGCAAGCGCGCAATGCCGAAGTCCAGCAGCTTGGCTTGGCCATCGGCCTGCACCAGGACGTTGGCGGGCTTGATGTCGCGGTGCACCACCAGTTGACCATGCGCATATTGAAGCGCATCGCAGATCTGCAGCAGCAGGGTCAGGTCTTGCCTGACCGTGGATTGCTGGGCCTGGCACCAGCCCAGCAGCTCCTGGCCTTGCACGTGCTCCATCGCCAGCCAGGGCAGGCCTTCGGGGGTGACGCCGGCATCGAACAAGCGCGCGATGCCCGGATGGTTCAGCCGCGCCAGCACATCGCGTTCGCGCCGGAAGCGCTCGGCCAGATGGGGCGTCGGGCTGTGCGGCAGCTTGAGCGCCACTTCGCGCTGGAATTCACCATGTGCCGGGCGCGCCAGCCAGACGCTGGCCATGCCACCGCGACCCAGCTCCTTGATCAATTGCCAGGGCCCCAGCACCTGATTGGCTTGCCAGGCATTGGGCCTTTGCCCGGGCGCGGTGCTGCCCAGCGGCAGGCTGGCGGCTTGCTCCAGAAAGCCGGCCGCATCGGCGGCGGCGTCAGCGCGCATCAGCTGCTCCAGCGTGTCGCGCCAGACTTGCTGGTCGGCGGGCAACTGATCCAGAAATACGGGCCGCTGGGCTTCGGGTAGGGCCAAGAGCTCATTCAGCAAAGGCTCGATCTGGGCCCAGTGTTGCAACATCGGTGCGTTCATGGGGTCAACAGGGTCCAGAGTACGGCGCGTGCCTTTTGCCAATCGCGTTGTACGGTGCGCCGGGCTACGCCCAGCAGTTCCGCGCATTCGGTTTCTTCCAGCCCGACGAAAAAGCGCAGCTCCACCAAGCGCGCCAGGCCGGGGTCGCTGCGGCCCAGGTCGGTCAGCGCTTCGTGCAAGGCCAGGTATTCCTCGTCGCGATGCGCCAGGGTGGGCAGCTCATCGAATGGCAGATGGGTGGCCTGGCCGCCGCGTATGGCGGCCTGCCGGGCGCGCGCGTAATCAACCACCAGCGAGCGCATGGCCGTGGCCGCATAAGCCATGAAGTGCTCGCGCCCCATGGCGGCCCAGTCGGCGCGGCGCGAGAGCCGGAACCAGCTTTCATGCACCAAGGCCGTGGTGTCCAGCAAGGTCATGGGGCCGCTGCGCCGCAGGCGCTGGCGGGCCATGGCCTTGAGATCCCGGTAAAGCTCCTCCTCCAGCAAGGGGCTGGCCTGTACTTCTTCTTGAGTCAAAACGAGTCCTATCAAGCGCGAGTTCCTTTGGCGGCCACCATCATGCCGCGCCAGGGCCAGGCCGCTCACAGCCGAGCGCCTCAGCTGACGCGCATGCGCAACGCGAGGCGGCGGCAAGATTCACGTCCACGGTGAGGCGGAAACCGGTGCAGCGTGGGCCGAGGAATCGCTTCAATCGCCCAAGCCATCGGGGTTCTGGCGCGATTCGAGTGGATTCGGCACTAAGTCACACCGCCACTGCTGGCGCTTCCACTACCCCCGCTTGGGGGGCTTTTTTGTTTGAGCGAACTCGACTTAAATCAAGTCATGCGGGGAAGAACATCGCGACCGATCTGAACCAGACATGGTTTGGCCGGTTCGTGAACGGCACCCGGCCCAGGCTCATGCGAGCGCTGTGCCTCTGCCTCCCCCGCGCCAATTTGTGGCCTGCAACGCTGAAATCGGAAGTGTCCTTGCTCGCGATATGGACCGCCCGGCTGCGTTGCAAATGCTCGCGATGCCTCAGGGCATCGCTGTGCTTTGCGCCTTGCCATGCTGCCCATCTCGCAAGCCTTTCCACTCCCATTTCAACGTTGCAGGCCACTACCCACTCGCTGACTCTGCACCTCGCAGGCTCAGCGAGTTTTGTTTTGGGGCCAGCTTTCCACAATGGCGGAAAATCCCCCCATGCTCTCCCGCCATCAAGACCCCATCGTCGCCATCGCCACCGCTCCCGGGCGCGGTGCCGTCGGCATCGTGCGCGTTTCGTCTGCGCAAGACCTGACCCTCTTCGTGCAGGCCTTGTGCGGCCGGGCCTTGAAAGCACGCGAGGCCTGCTATCTGCCATTTCGTGCCGCCAGCGGCGAGGCCATTGACCAGGGCCTGGCCCTGCACTTCCCGGCCCCGCACTCCTACACCGGCGAGCATGTGCTGGAGTTGCAAGCGCACGGCGGCCCGGTGGTTTTGCAACTGCTGCTGGCGCGTTGCATGGAAGTGGGCCAAGCGCTGGATTTGCGCATGCGCCTGGCCGAGCCGGGTGAGTTCACCCAGCGTGCCTTCCTGAACGGCAAGCTGGATCTGGCGCAGGCCGAGGCCGTCAGCGACCTGATCGACGCCAGCACCGAAGCGGCCGCACGCAGCGCCAGCCGCGCCCTGGCCGGCGCGCTGTCCAGTGAGGTGGGCGAGTTGCGCGATGCCTTGATCAAGCTGCGCATGCTGGTCGAGGCCACGCTGGATTTCCCCGAAGAAGAGATCGACTTTTTGCAGCAGGCCGATGCACTCGGGCGGCTGGACCGTTTGCGGGCTCGACTCGAGGCGGTGCTTGATCGCACCCGCCAAGGTGCGCTGCTGCGCGAGGGCATCAAGGTGGTGCTGGCCGGCCAGCCGAATGTGGGAAAAAGCTCGCTGCTCAACGCCTTGGCGGGGGCCGAGCTGGCCATCGTCACCGCCATCCCCGGCACCACGCGCGACAAGGTCAGCCAGACGATTCAGATCGAAGGCGTGCCCCTGCACATCAGCGATACCGCCGGCCTGCGAGACGCTACCGATGAGGTGGAACGCATCGGCGTAGCGCGCAGCTGGGACGCGATTGCCGAGGCCGATGTGGTGCTGTTCTTGCATGACCTCAGCCGCGTTGGCGATGCCGACTACGAAGCCGAAGATGCCGAGATTCGCGCCCGCTTGGGCGGCGTGGACCCGGCGCGCATTCTGCAAGTGTTCAACAAGGCCGACACCGTGCTCACGCCTCAGGGTCAGGTCTTGCCTCAGGATGCCTTGAAGCTCTCCGCCAAGACCGGTGCCGGCTTAGACGAATTGCGCCAAAGCCTGCTCCAGCACGCCGGCTGGCATGCCACGCCGGAAGGCCTGTTCATCGCCCGCGAGCGCCATGTGCAGGCGCTCAAGCGCACCCGCGAGCATCTGGCCCTGGCGGTGGCCGTCTCCACCCAGCAGCCCCCGGCGCTGGACTTGCTGGCCGAGGAATTGCGCCTCTCCCACGACGCCCTGGGCGAAATCACCGGGGCCTTCTCGGTGGATGACTTGCTGGGGGAGATATTCAGCAAGTTCTGTATAGGCAAATAAAGACATGGGGTTGGACCTGCGCAGCAGCTCCGACCCCACTGATTAGCCTTGGGGTTGGACCTACGCAGCAGCTCCGACCCCACTGACTAGCTGGGGTTGGACTTGCGCAGCAGCTCCGACCCCACTGATTAAGCTTGGGGTTGGACTTGCGCAGCCGCTCCGCCCTCGTTGACCAGCCTGTGGCTTTGACCTGCCCAGCCGCCAAGCAAAGTTCCTCAGCTGTCCTTCCCCTCATCCCCCAACTCCAAGGCGACCTGCACCCCAGGCTCCGCCTTGCGCCCCAAGCGCACCGCCTTCAGGCCCAGCAGCTTGGCACTGTCAGCCGATGAAACCAGCGCTCGGCCGACCTTGCTGCCCATCTGGGCGGTGGCGCCCAGCACGCTTTGAGTGGCGTCTTTGACGCCCTGGCCGGTCGCGCTGGCTGCATCGGTGAACACGGCACCGGTGGCTTTGAAAACGCTCTTGGCCACCCGCACACCGCAGTCGCGCGTCACCACGCCCAGCAGCGCCAGCGCGGCCACCGAGGCGCTGCGGCGGGTGGCCTCCAGCTCGGGTTGAACCAGCGCGGCGCAGTATTGCTTGGTCAGCATGGCCACGCGCAGGGTCAAAAAGGCATTGGCTGCGCCGTTGGCCAGACTATTGGTCAGCAAGCGCGAGATGCCGCCCAAGCCCGGCAGATTGGCCGCCAGGCCCGGCGCGGCGGCGCTGATCATGGGTGTGGCGAGTTCGGAGAAATCAATGTCCTCGATGCTGGAGGCGATCAGAATCGCCGCCCCGACATTGCCGTAGACATACAGCGCCTGGCGCGGCGAGGGCCGCACGTGATAGACCGCCATCAGCCGATACACCAGGCGCAGCTGATTGAGCAAAACCAGCAGGCCATCAAGCCGGCCGTTTTGCATCAGCGCGGTGCTGACGAAGGTGGCGCTGGCGGCTTGCAGCGCTTCTTCATCGGCCTTGGCGTTGAGCAGGCTCAGGGCGGCGGGCAAATCGTCGGGGGTGTTGAGCGGGCTGCCGGCCAGCAGTGGGTTGCGGCGCAGCGCGACTAGCAAGTCAGCCTGATAGATGCTGAAAGCCGGCTCGCTGCGGTCGGCTGGCGGAATCAGCGGCTTGGGCAGGCGCAGATAAAGCAGGCAGGGCGTGGCGGCAAGCCCGGCGAAGAGGGCCGTTAAGGCCCAGAAAAGGTATTGGCCGGCACCCGAGTAGATGCGGTCGGCCGCATTGGCCAGCTGTGAGAGGGTGGCCAGCACCGAGGCGCCAGCGTAGAGCGCCAGCAAAATGGCCAGCGCCAGCAAGAGATGCTTGATGGATTTGCTCATCTCAACTCTTTGCCGCGCGGGCTCAGCAGGGCTTGCTCGCTTACTTACTTGCCGTAAGGCCAGACCGGCTTCTTGGTCGGCGCTTTCACGCCCTTGCCATTGGCCTGCCAGAGTTTGTAGGCGCTCGAGGTCAGCTGGCGCTTCATCAACTGCACCAGCTCGCCCGGGCCCAGGCCGTGCTCCATCAACACCTTGTTATAGGGCGGCACATCCTCCCAGGCGGTGGCAACGATGCGCTTGACTTGGTCGGCGGAGAGGCGGGGAATTGGTTTGGCCATGGCGCTATTGTCGCCGTTCTGGTGGCGCAAGTCAGTGGGGTGACGCGCTCGCTAGGCTCGCACGAGCGGACTGTCACGCAAGAACCCGCTCAATCAGTTGGTGATAGCCTTGCCGCTGGAATCGCGGCAAGTCCTTCGGCAGCCGAGCCAAGCCTTCCGGCTTGGCTGTGCGGCCTCAGAACTACTCCCTCGCTACGCTCGCTCGGGCGGTCTGTCACGCAAGAACGCACTCAATCAGTTGGTGACAGAGCTACTCCCTCGCTACGCTCACTCGGGCGGTCTGTCACACAAGAACTTAAGTTCCCTCAAAGTCCACCATGGTGAACAGCGGCAGCCCGGCCGCTTTGATCTTGGCGGAGCCGCCCAGTTCGGGCAGGTCGACGATGGCGGCGGCTTCCACCACTTCGGCGCCCAAGCGTTGCAGCAGGCGGGCGCCGGCCAGCATGGTGCCGCCGGTGGCGACCAGGTCGTCAATCAGCACGATGCGGTCGCCGGGGTGCACCGCGTCGGTGTGGATTTCGACCGTGGCGTTGCCGTACTCGAGCGCGTAGCTTTCTTCCACCGTGGTGAAGGGCAGCTTGCCTTTTTTGCGGATCGGGATGAAGCCGATATTGAGCTCGTAGGCCAGCACCGAACCGATGATGAAGCCGCGCGCGTCCAGCCCGGCAATGGCTGTGGGCTTGACGTCGAAATAGCGATGCACGAAGACATCGATCAAGACCCGGAACACGCGCGGGTTGGACAGCAGCGGGGTGATGTCGCGGAACTGCACGCCCGGGGCCGGCCAGTCAGGCACGGTACGGATGTGGCGGCGGATGATGTCGGTGGCATTGCTCATGCCCCGATTATCCGGCTCAAGCTCAGGCTGCGGCTTGGGTTTGTACGGCCATGCGTGCCCGGCCGGCTTGTTTAGCGCGGTACAGGGCGGCGTCGGCTTGCTCGATCAGGCTTTGCGCGGCCAGGTCGGCATGGGGCACGCAGGCGGCCACGCCGATGCTCAGGCTGAGCGGCTTGCGCAGGGGCGAGGCGGCATGTTCGATGGCGGCCAAGCGCAGGCTGTCCAGGCAGCGTTGCGCCACCAACTGGGCCTGGGCCAGGTCACAGCCGGCCAGCAGGATGACGAATTCTTCGCCGCCGTAGCGGCAGACCGATTCACCGCTGCGCCCGGCACAGGCGCGCAAGAGCGCGGCCACCCGGCGCAGGCAGTCGTCACCGGCCACATGGCCGTAGTGGTCGTTGAATTGCTTGAAGTGGTCAATGTCCACCATCAGGCAGGCCAGGCTTTGCGCGTGCCGGGCGCTGCGCTGCCATTCCTGTTGCAGGGATTGGTCAAACAGGCGCCGATTGCCGATGCCGGTCAGGCCGTCGGTGGTGGATTGCCGCGCCAGCTGTGCGTTGGCTTCTTGCAGGGCCAGCTCCTGGCGCTTGCGCTCGCTCAGGTCGGTGAGGATGCAGACAAAGCGGTGGGTGGTTTCGGTATGCACCTCGGCCATGCTCAGCTGCAGGGTCATGGCCTCACCGTGGCGGTGCTGGGCATTGACTTCCATGGGCTCGCCCAAGGTGTCGGCCAAGGCGCGCCCGGGCCGCAGCAACTCGCGGCCGAAGAGCAGATTGATGTGGCTGCCTTGCATTTCCTCGGCCGAGTAGCCGAACAGGCGCTCGCAAGCGGGGTTCAGCTCCAGCACATGGCCGGCGGTGTCCAGGGTCAGCACGCCATTGGGGGTGGCGCGCACAAAGGCCTGCAAATGGGCTTGGCTGGCTTCCAGGCGCTGTTGCTCTTGGATCAGATCGGTCACGTCCATGCGCACCCCGACCACGCCACCCGAGGGCATATGGCGCTCGTAGATGCGCAGCCAGCGGTCGTTGTGAATCTTCTGCAGCAGCGGCTCACGCTGCAGCTTGCGGGCCTGCAGGCGCTCGGCCAGCCATTCTTGTTCGCGCCCGAAGGCGGCCGGAATGCGGCCCTGCGCCAGCGAGGCGCGCACCAGCGTCTCGAAGCTGGCGCCGCGCCGGAAGGCGTCTTGCATATGCGGATAGATCTCGTGCAGCTTGCGGTTGTAGGCCATCAAGCGGTCATTGCGGTCGAAGATCTCCACACTGGCGGGCAAGGCCTCCAGCGCCTCGTCCAGGGTGCGGCGCAGATCTTTGCCGCGCTTGCGCAGGCGGCGCATTTCCTGCACCGTCAAAACCACGCAGAGCAGGCTCAGCAGCAGGGCCAGCGCCATCAAGGCCGAGGGCAAGACGCCCGCCGGCCAGATCAAAAACAAGAGCACGCCCTGCAGGCTGAGGCCTGCCAGGGCAGTCAAGCCCAGCCAGGAGCGCAGTTGAAGGGGGAAAAACAGGCGATTCATTGCCGCCTAGTCTAGAGCCTCCCCCCAGTTCGTCACGCTCCCCCCAATGAGGGTGATGACGCTAGGTCAGCTGCTTGCAACACCCACTTGCAAATCTCCCTCGCGCCGCGCAGCGCCGTGGCTCAGCTGCCGCGGGTGATGGGCATTTGCACCTCGCCACCCGGCAGCTTCATGTGGCGCGACAGTTCCAGCTTGGCCAGGGAGTTGCGGTGCACCTCGTCCGGGCCATCGGCCAGGCGCAGGGTGCGTTGATGGGCCCACATCAGGGCCAGCGGGGTATCGCCGCTGACGCCCATGGCGCCGAACACCTGCACGGCCCAATCGATCACCTGCAGCGCCATATTCGGCGCCACGATCTTGATCATGGCGATCTCGGCCTTGGCGACCTTATTGCCCACCGTGTCCATCATGTAGGCGGCCTTGAGGGTCAGCAAGCGGGCTTGCTCGATCATGCAGCGTGATTCGGCGATGCGCTCTTGCGTCACGGTCTGCTGGGCAATCGTCTTGCCGAAAGCGGTGCGCGAGATGGCCCGCTGGCACATCAGCTCCAGTGCCCGCTCGGCCGCGCCGATGGAGCGCATGCAGTGGTGGATGCGCCCGGGGCCAAGCCGGCCTTGGGCGATCTCGAAGCCGCGCCCTTCACCCAACAAGATATTGCTGACCGGCACGCGCACGTTCTTCAGCTGCACTTCCATATGGCCGTGCGGCGCGTCGTCGTAGCCGTAAACGCTGAGCGGCCTCACGACCGTGATGCCGGGCGTGTTGGCGGGCACCAGCACCATGGATTGCTGCTCATGCCGCCCCGCCTCGGGGTTGGTTTTGCCCATCACCACATAGATGGCGCAACGCGGGTCGCCGGCACCGGAGGACCACCATTTGGTGCCGTTGATGACGTAGTCATCGCCATCGCGCTCGATGCGGCATTCAATATTGGTGGCGTCGCTGGAGGCCACGGCCGGCTCGGTCATCAAGAAGGCCGAGCGCATCTCGCCGCGCAGCAGCGGCTCCAGCCACTGTGTCTTGTGGGCTTCGGTGCCGTAGCGCTCGATGGTCTCCATATTGCCGGTGTCGGGCGCCGAGCAGTTGAACACCTCGGCGGCCCAGCTGACGCGGCCCATGATCTCGCACAAAGGCGCATATTCCAGGTTCGACAAACCCTCGGGCGCCCGCGTCGATTTGGGCAGGAACAGGTTCCACAGGCCGGCTTGGCGGGCCAGGGGTTTCAATTCTTCGATCAAGCGGGTGGGCACCCAGGCGTTGCCTGCTCGGCGGTTGGCCTCCACCTCCTCCAGGAAGCGCCGCTCATTCGGGTAGATGTGGGCGTCGAAGAAGGCCAGCAGACGCGCTTGCATCTCCTGTACCTTGGGGCTGTAATCGAAGTTCATCCTGTGTCCTTAGGCGCTGGCTGCGCTGAAGCCCAGTGTGGCGCAAGATCGTCGCGCTGCCTGTCACCCAGGCGGCATAGCATGTTTTGCAGTGCCCTGTGTCAAGACGGCGTTGCCGCGCTCTGTTACCGTGCGCGCTGAATTTGGCAATGGAGGCTCGAGAGCATGAGCGATAACGACAACAAGCGCCTGAGCGCCATCACGAGCACCGAGTTGCTGGGCATCCGCCGTGGCATCGAGAAGGAAAGCCTGCGCGTCCTGCCCAGCGGCATGCTGGCGCTGACGCCCCACCCCCTGCCCCTGGGCTCGGCACTGACACATCCCCACATCACCACCGACTTCAGCGAGTCGCAGGTGGAATTGATCACCGGCGTGCATGCCGGGGTCGAGAGCTGCCTGCAAGAACTGACCGAAGTGCATCAGGCGGTCTACCAAACCCTGGGCAGACAGCCCACGGCAGAGCGCCTGTGGGTCGGCTCCATGCCCTGCGGCCTGCCCACCGACGAGACGATTCCGCTGGGCCGTTACGGCAAATCCAATATCGGCCGCAGCAAGAGCGTCTACCGCATGGGCCTGGGCCAGCGCTACGGGCGCCGCATGCAGACCATCTCGGGCATTCATTACAACTGGTCGCTGCCGGGTGTGAGCAGCGAGCAGTACTTCGGCCTGATCCGCAACTTCCGCCGCCATTCCTTCTTGCTGCTTTATCTGTTCGGCGCTTCGCCGGCTTTGTGCTCCAGCTTTGTGGCCGGGCGCCAGCATGAGCTGCAGCCTATCGGCGCGGGTTCGCTGCACATGCCCTACGGCACCAGCTTGCGCATGGGCCGCCTGGGTTACCAGAGCGATGCGCAAAGCTCGCTGGCGGTCAGCTACAACAGCCTGGAAAGCTACGGCGCCTCTTTGCAAGACGCGCTGACCCGGCCCTACCCGGCCTATGAAGCCATCGGCGTGCAAAACCCGGGCGGCGATTACAACCAACTCAGCACCAGCTTGCTGCAGATCGAAAACGAGTTCTACGGCACCATCCGCCCCAAGCGTGTGATCCAGCCGGGCGAGCGGCCTCTGCATGCCCTGCGCGAACGCGGCGTGGAATATGTGGAAGTGCGCTGCATGGACCTCGATCCCTTTGTTCCGGTGGGCATCGCCGCGCAAACGGTGCGCTTCCTCGACGTCTTCTTGCTGCATTGCCTGACCCAGCCCAGCCCGCCCGACACGCCTGAGGAAATTCGCGCTTTGGCGCACAACCAGCATCTGGTGGCTGGCCACGGCCGTGACCCTCAGCTGCGCCTGCAAATGGTGGGCGGCGCGGCCGGCACGCGCTCTTTGCAAGACTGGGGTGCCGAGTTGCTGGCGCAGTGCCTGCCGATGGCGCAGGCGCTGGACGCGGCGCATGGCGGCGAAGCCTATGCCCAGGCCTTGGCCGCGGCACAAAGCACGCTGGCCCATCCCGAATCCACCCCTTCGGCACGCCTGCTGGCCAGCATGCAGCAAGAGTTCGACAACTCCTACGTGGCCTTTTTGCGCGAACAGTCCGAGCAGACCCGCCAGACCTTGCTGGCCATGCCTTACAGCGCCGAGATGGCGGCCCGCTTCGAGGCGCAGGCGGCAGCCTCGCTGGCTGAGCAGGCCCGCATCGAGGCGGCCGATGTGCTGGACTTCGAAGCCTATCGCCAGCAATACCTGGCGCCGCAGCGCATGGCGGTTTAGCCCGGCAAGCTCAGCTCGGCCAGCCTCCAGCTCAGCAAGCCCTGGCGGTGCAGCACCAGATGAATGGGCTCCTCCCCATGGCCGGCTGATTGGATGCTGCAGACAAAGCGGTTCAGGCCGGCATAGGCCATGCTGATGTTGGGCTGACCCGCCGCCTGGCTGGGCTTGCCCAGCTCCAGCGCTGGAATTACCGCTGTTTCGGGCGGCTGGCCTTGCAGGATGCGGGCCAGGCTTTGCGGGGTGATCAGCTGGTCCACCAAGGGGCCTAGCAGGGCCGCTGCCACGGCCGCGCCAAGGCTGGCGGCCTTGGTCGGTTCGCCGCGCGCGTTCACGCTCTGATGAGCCAAGCGGTGCTGCACGCCGAACTTGAGGTTGGCGCGCAATTGCTCCCAGTCAACGTATTCGCTCAAGGCCGCCGCATCGCGTGCCTGCGCCGCCTGGCGCATTTGCTGCACGTGCCACCAGGGGCTGGCGATGCTGGCGCCCAGCAGCAGACTCAGGCTCAGCAGCGTAGCGCCCCACAGCATGCGCGCGCGCATCAATGCTCCGCCAAGGCCAATTTGAGGCCGAAAGACAAGAACAAGGCGCCGATGGCCCGGTTCAGCCACAGGCCGAGCGTCTGGCTCACCCGCACGCGGCGGCTGGCCAGGTCGGTGAACAAGGCCAGGCCGTTGCACCACAACATGCTGTTGAAATTGAAGATGGCACCCAGCACGATGAAGGCCAGCGCCTTGTTCTCGGCCTGCGGGGCGATGAACTGCGGCACAAAGGCCAGGAAGAACAAGGCCACCTTGGGGTTCAGCACATTGGTCAAAAAGCCCTGAGCAAAGATCTTGCGGTAGTTCGGCACGCTCGCTGTGGTTTCCGCCGGTGCTTGTTGCTCGTGTGCTGGTACCTTGCTTCGGCTCAGCAGCATGCTCAGGCCCAGGTAGAGCAGATAGGCGGCACCCGCCGCCTTGACCGCCGTAAAAGCCCAGCTCGACGCCGCCAGCAAGGCCGACAAGCCCAGCGCCGCCGCCAGCACATGCACACAAGTGCCGGCGCCGATGCCAAAAGCCGCGGCCGAACCGGCGCGCCAGCCCTGGGTGGCGCTGCGCGTCATGATCAGCAGCGAATCAGGCCCCGGCGCGATATTGAGCAACAGGCCGGAAATGATGAACAGACTCAGGTCTTGGGTACCAAACACGGGCGGCAATCTCCAGATTGACCTTGATCATAGGCGCGCCGGCTGCGCCCAAGCGGGTGCGGCCTGAGCAATACTCGGGGCCCAACTCAGCCAAGACCCGTCGCGCCCTGGCGTGGCCGCAGGTCGATCCCCGTAACTCTCTTGCCGCCAAGCCACCGCGCCATGATCACGCTCTACCACTGCGTCAGTGCTCGCTCCCTGCGTCCCTTGTGGCTGCTGGAGGAACTGGGCCTGCCTTACCAACTGCAGATGCTGCCCTTCCCGCCGCGCGCCTTGGCACGTGAGTTCTTGCAGCACAACCCGCTGGGCACCGTGCCGCTGCTGGTGGACGGCGCCGCACGGCTGAGTGAGTCAGCCGCCATTTGCCAATACTTGGCCGCCCGCCACAGCCCTGGCGGCTTGGACGTGGCGGTGGATGACGCTGCGTTTGCCAGTTACCTCAACTGGCTGCATATGAGCGACGCCACGCTGACCTTCCCGCAAACCCTGCTGCTGCGCTACCGCTATTTCGAAGCGCCCGAGCGCCGCCAGCCCCAGGTGGCGGCGGACTATCAGCGCTGGTTCCTGGCCCGTTTGCGCGCCGTAGAGGCCGGCCTGCAGGGGCAGGACTTCTTATGCGCCGGCCGCTTCACCGCCGCCGATGTGGCGGTGGGCTATGCCCTGCTGCTGGCTCAGCATCTGGGCCTGGCGGATCAATTCGGCCCGGCCGTGGCGGCCTACTGGAAAAGGCTGCAGGCACGGCCCGCCTTCCAGCGGGCTTTGCGCATCCAGCACGAGGCCGCGCAGGCACAAGGCGTGCCGACAACGCCGGCACCGGACCTTCGCCCCTAGGGACGCTCTGCACCAATCAGGTCGGTCCTTGCTAGCGCGGACTTGGGCGTTCTGCTGCGTTGCACTTTTCGCAAATAGCTAGGTTATTGGCTTCAAAGGGCGCCTTGCAGCCCATCCCAATCCGCACGACAAGGCCTCGCCTTGATTGATGCAGAGCATCCCTAGCCCTAGGCGGCTCGGCCCCGGGTCAACCCTAGGGAGATGACTTTCGTGATTGCTGCGCGCCGGGTTCAGAATTCGGGCACCGGAGAAACTGAGGACATCCATGACTTTGAAGACACACCCCAAGCGCCAAGCGCCGGCCCTGAGCGCCATTGCCTTGGCTGGGCTGATGTTGGCTGCGCTGAGCAGCCAGGCCCAAGAAGCGCCTGTGCCCGCAGGTGCTGCCGCCAGCGCGGCTGCCCCCGGTGCGCGCCCCCCGGCCGCAGCGCCGGATCAGGAGCCCAAGCCCTTCGACAAGGTCATCACCGCGGATGCGAAATCGCAGGCCGGCCTGTTCAATGTGCATAACGTCAAGGGCAAGCTGTACTTCGAAATCCCCAAGGCCTTGCTGGACAAGCCCTTGCTGATGGTGGCCACGGCCACTGCCGTGCCTACCGGGGTGGACCATGTGGGCAAGGCGCTGAATGAGGATGTGGTGCGCTTTGTTCAGCAAGGCAACAAGCTTTACTTCCAGACCGTTTCGCATGCGGCAGTGGCCGACCCGGCCCGGCCCATCGCCAGCGCGGTGGAAGCGGCGCAGCGCGACACGGTCTTGATGAGCTTCCCCATCGAAGCTTTTGGCAAGAACGGTGCGCCGGTGATCGAGGTCTCGCGTCTGTTCAGCTCCGAGGTGGGCGATTTCTCGGCACGCGGCATCCTCAAAGGCTCGGGCCTTGACGCCTCGCGCAGCTATGTTGAAAACAGCCGTGCCTTCCCCACCAGCTTGCGTGTGGATGCGGTGCAAACCTATGGCTTGATCAATACGCCGCCGGTGCTGCCACCCGGCTTGCCGCCGGGCTTTGTGTTGCCGCCGGTGCCGCCCAAGAGCGCCAGCGTCAGCGTGGCCTACAACATCGTGCAACTGCCCGACACGCCCATGCAGGCGCGGGTGATGGACGACCGGGTGGGCTTTTTCAGCATTGCCAAGGTGGACTACGGCAGCGACGCGCATGAAAGCAAGCGCGAGCGCTTGATCACCCGCTGGCGCCTGGAGAAGAAGGACCCGACGGCGGCGCTAAGCGAGCCCGTCAAGCCCATCGTCTGGTACATCGACAAGAGCACGCCGACCAATTTGGTGCCCTTTGTGAAGCGCGGCATCGAGGCCTGGAATGTGGCCTTCGAGGCGGCCGGCTTCAAGAACGCGGTGCAGGCGCGTCCCTTCCCGAGCAAGGAAGAAGACCCCGAGTTTGACCCCGCCGATGTGCGCTACAGCATCATTCGCTGGGTGCCCTCGCCGATCCCCAATGCCTACGGTCCGCACCTCAGCGATCCACGCAGCGGCGAGATCCTGAACGCCAATATCGTGATGTATCACAACATCATGCAGCTGCAGCGCGACTGGTACGTGACGCAGGCGGGCGCGGTGGACAAGCGCGCGCAATCGCTGCCCCTGCCGGACGATTTGATGGGCGATCTGGTCGGCTATGTGGTGACGCATGAGGTCGGCCACTCGCTCGGCTTCCCGCACAATATGAAGGCCAGCTCGCTCTACCCGGTGGACAAGCTGCGCGATGCCAAGTGGCTCAAGGAAATGGGCCATGTGCCCACCTTGATGGACTACAGCCGCATCAACTATCTGGTGCAGCCGGAAGACAAGATCGACCCGGCCCTGCTGATCCCCAAGATCGGCCCCTACGACATCTTCGCCACGCAGTGGGGCTACACCCCCATCCCCGAAGCCAAGACAGCCGCCGCCGAAAAGCCGGTGCTGGACAGCTGGATTCGCGCCCAGGACAGCAAGCCCTGGCTGCGCTTCACCTCCCCCAAGGGTGAGGGTGAATATGGCGACACCACCGAGGCCGTGGGCGATGCGGACGCGGTCTACGCCACCACTTTGGGCATCAAGAACCTGCAACGCATCGTCAAGATGCTGCCGGGCATGACGCTCAAGGCTGGCCAAGACGACAAGACGCTGGAGGACCTCTACCGCGCCACTTGGTCGCAGTGGGGGCGTGAGCTGGGTCATGTGGCGGCCATCGTCGGCGGCTACAACTTCCACAACAAGCATGGCGGGCAAGCCGGCGCGGTCTACGCCCCGGCCAGCAAAGCCAAGCAGGCGCAGGCCGTGGCCTTCTTGAACGAGCAATTGTTCAAAACGCCGAGCTGGTTGTTTGAGCCGGCCATCGTCGAGCGGGTGCGTCCGCAAGAGCCGGGCAATCTGCTGCTGAACCAGCAGCGCAATGCCCTGCGCAGCCTGCTTGACCGCAGCCGCTTGGCACGCTTGCAGGCGCAGGAAACGGCCGCCGTTGATGGCCAGGCCTACCGTGTAGATGAGTTGTTAGCGGACTTGCGCGCCGGCATCTTCGGCGAGCTGCAGCTCGGCGGCAGCAAGATCACGGCAGCACGCCGCAATCTGCAGCGCGCCTACGTCGAGCAGTTGGGTGAGCGCCTGGTGGCGGCCAGCAGCGCCGGCACCGATGACGCCAAGGCCTCCATCCGCGCCGAGCTGAAGACGCTCAAGACCCTGTTCGCCAACAGGGCAGGCGCGGGCGACAGAACGGTGAAGGCTCAAGCCGATGAGCTGCTGGACCTGACCAACCGTGCGCTCGACCCACGCGGCCTGCCAGCCCCGAGCGCGGCCGCCGCGGCCATGCCCGGCGCGCGCGCCTTGGGCGACTCGCATGGCCACGATGAGAGCTGCTGGCCACACTGAGATCCGGCGATCTCCCTGAAAAAAAGCCGCCCGGTTTGCGCCGGGCGGCTTTTTCTTGTCTGCGTGAGCGCGGTTCAGGCCTGATCTTTTTTGCCGGGGGCTGCGGCATCAGAGCCTGACTTGATCGCAGCCACGGCCTGGGCGCTCAACTCGGCGCTTTTGTCTGCGGCCTGTTTGGCCAGTTCAGTGGCCTTATCGGCCGCTTGCTTGGCCAATTCCGAAGTCTTGTCCGCCGCATGGCCGGCAGCTTCCGCTGTTTTGGCGGCCACTTCGGCCGCCACTTCAGCGGCCTTCTCGCCGGCCTTGTGCGCCAACTCGCTGGCGCTGGCCACCGCCTCGTGGGTGGCTTCCTTGGTGGCGTCCCAGGCGCTGCTGGCGGCGGCCGAGGCCTTGTCGCCCAGCACTTCGGCCTTCTCGGCCACTTGCTTGCTGGCTTCCGCAAGTGCCTCACCGGCGTCGTGAGCGGCTTCTTTGACTTTGTTCCACAGGTCTGACATGGCGTGTTCTCCCAGGCTGTTGATGTGATCCAGGTCTTCGGCGGGCGTAGTGCGGTGCAGTACAGCACGCCGTGCTGGCCAAATCATTCTGCGTGGGCAGGCCCGGGCATGGGTGACGAATTCGTGACTTGTCCCTGATGTCCCTGACTTCGGGCCTCAGTCGCCATGCACCGGCATGCGCAAATCGTCCAGATAGTCGCGCTTGATATTGATGCTGCTGCGCTGGCCCAAGTCCTCGCTGTGCTGGGCCAGCCAGGCCTGGGCGTGGCTGCGGCCCAAGTTGTGCAGGTCTTGGATCAGGGTGGCGTCGGTGGAGGTTTTGCTGCTGGCGCCAAAGGCATCCAATTCGGCGCCGCCGTCGATGCGGTGCATCAGCACGTCTTTGTAATGCGCCGGGTCCAGCTTGCCTTCGGCCAGCAGGCGTTTGACGAAATCGATGGCGCGCATCTCGGCCACCAGGCCGGCGTTGAAGGTGACTTCGTTGATCCGGTCCATGATTTGCGCGCTGTGGGTGGGCAGTTCGTCACGCTGGATCGGGTTGATCTGCACCAGCACGATGTCGCGCCCCTGGCATTGGTAGATCAGCGGGTGAATGGCGGGGTTGCCGCAGTAGCCGCCGTCCCAGTAATGCAGGCCTTCAATTTCAACCGCTCGAAACAAGGTGGGCAGGCAGGCCGAGGCCATCACCGCGTCCAGCGTCAGGCGCTTGCCCGAGAACACCTCGGCCTTGCCGCTGCGCACCTCGGTGGCCACCACGAAGACCTTGGGCGCGGTGCCGGCCTTGCTGGCGTGCGCCAGGGCGTCGAAGTCGATCTGCTCGGCCACGAAGTGGCGCAGCGGGTTGATGTCCAGCGGATTGCTCTGGTAGGGCGAGAGGGTGCTGGACCAGATGGTGCTCATCGCATTCATCCAGCTGGCGGCGGGTGAGTACTCGCTGCCGCAGGGGCCGAAGAGCAGGGAAAACGGCGCGCGCTCCGCGGCCGTCAGGGCATTGCCAAACGCGCCCATGCGCACGATGCCATCCCAGAAGCTTTTCAGCGCTTCACGCGCGGCCTCGCGGGGGTCAGGTCTTGCCTTGGCTTGCGCCTGGGCAAAACCATGGGCCATGGCCACCGCATTCATGGCGCCGGCGCTGGTGCCGCTGATGCCTTCGAAGCTGATGCGGCCGTCTTCCAGCAAGGCGTCCAGCACGCCCCAGGTGAAGGCGCCGTGTGAACCGCCGCCCTGCAGGGCCAGATTGACGGGCGCTTGGATCGCTGGGGCTGACCGGGTTTGAACAGGGTTCATGAGGCGGGCTCGGGCTGACGACGACCGGGCCATTGTGGCCCGGCGCCGGCAGCAAGCCCTTCAGCGCGCGGCTCAGTCGCCGAAGACCACCGGCTTGCGTTGCGCCGCCCAGCCTTCGAGCTTGGGCCCGTAGACCTCTTCGATATGGTTGCGCTTGACCTTGAAGGTCGGGGTGATGAAGCCGTTGTCCACCGTCCAGGGCGTGGTGATCACGGTCACGCAGTCGAGTTGCTCATGCGGGTCGAGCTTGGCATTGACGGCGGCCAGGTGGGCGCTCAGGCCTTCGCTGATGGCGCTGCGTTCGGCCGCGCTGGCGCTGGCCACGGTGGGAGAGAGCATCACGATGCCGACCGGCTGGCCCAAATTGGCGCCGGTCACCACGCAGGCCTCCACGCCGGGGTAGGCGCCCAGGCTGTCTTCGATCGGCGCGGGCGCCACATACTTGCCCTTGCTGGTCTTGAACAAGTCTTTGACCCGGCCGGTGATGTGCGCGCAGCCATGCTCGTCAATCTTGGCCTTGTCACCGGTGCGGAACCAGCCGTCCGCGGTCATGACCTCGGCGCTGAGCTTGGGCTCTTTGTAATAGCCCAGCATCACGGCGGGGCTGCGCATCTGCAACTCGCCATTGGCGGGGTCGATGCGGCACTCCACACCCTTGTAGGCGGGGCCCACGCTGCCGGTCTGGTCGCGGCCGGGGATGGTGATGTGCGAGACCGCCAGGTTCTCGGTCATGCCATAGCCCTCGTTGATGGGCAGGCCCAGGCGGCGGTACCAGTTCAGCAGCGCCACCGGCATGGGTGCGGCGCCACCAGCGGCGATGCGGCACTGATCCAGGCCCAAGGCCTTCATGATCTTCTTGCGCACCAGGCCACCGATGATGGGGAGCGAGAGCAAGAGCGCCAGCTTTTTCTCCGGCATCTTGGCCTGCACGCCCTGCTGGAACTTGACCCACAGGCGCGGCACCGAGAAGAAGATGGTGGGCCGGGCGCGCTGCAAGTCAGCGGCAAAGCTCTCCAGGCTTTCGGCGAAAAACACCGAGAAGCCGGTGTGCAGCCAGCCATGCTCCACCAGCACCCGCTCCACCACATGGGCCAGCGGCAGATAGCTCAGCATGCGGTCTTGCGCGCTCATCGGAATGCGTTCCAGCGCTGCGCTCATGGCCCAGGCGAAGGCGCCGAAGCTGTGCATCACGCCCTTGGGCGCACCGGTGGTGCCCGAGGTATAGATCAAGGTAGCCAGCTCATCGGCCTGGCGCAGGGGCTGGCCTTGCAGCGGCTCGTTGCGGGCGCAGATGGCGTCCCAGCCCTCGTAGTCCTTCTGTGCGTCAGCCGGTGACAGCGGGTAGCTGAAGCATTGCAGCCCTTCGGGCACGCCGGACTTCATGCCGCCCCAGCCGTCCAGCTTGCCGATGAAGCAGGCGCGCGCCTCGCTGTGGGTGAGGATTTGGCGGATCGTTTCCGGTGCCAGCGTCGGGTAGAGCGGCACCGAGACATAACCCGCCATCCAGATGGCCAGATCGCTCAGCAACCACCAGGCGCAGTTCTTGGACAGGATGGCCACCTTGGCGCCTGGCTCCCAGCCCTGCGCTTGCCCGAGGGCTTTCAAATGCGCGGCCATGCGGCGCGTTTGTTCGCCCACTTCGGCCCAGGTGAATTCCTTCAGCTGACCGCCACCCATGGGCTGGGTCAGGGCCAGGCGGTTCGGGCTGCTCTTTTCCCAGTGATAGAAGCGTTGCAAGGCCAAGCTATCGGCGGCAAGGGTAGGCATCGAATTTGTCTCCTGTCTTTTATGTCACGCAATCTAGCGCGTTCGTGCGTTTGGGATCAGCGGGTTATCCGGGAGAAGGCGTCGATTAGAGCCGCGGCTCGAACAATCGTGCTGTCTGCGCCCACTCGCCAAGGGCTCCGCCTGCGCTGGCGCGCAGCAAAGGCGATCTCAAGGTGTTGGGAACCGCCCCTGGCCTGTTTGCTGGGCAGGGGCGGTGGTACGCCGGGCCGATCCGGGCCCGGGCCGCTCAGCCGGCTTCGGCCTGTTGCAGCGCGCTCAAGGCAGCGTTCAGCACGGCCGGGTCGGCGGCCAAGTCCGCTTGTTGGGGCAACTCGGCCAGGGCCGCGGCGCCTTCGCGCTTGAGGCGGGCCACCCATTGCCCGGCGGCACGGCCTTCGGCAAAGCCCTGGCTTTGCAGCAGCAGCGTGCCGTCGGCGGCGTTGAGCTTGAAGTAGAACTGGCCGTCGGCCTCGCGGTATTGCTTGAAGACGGGCAGCGCCGGCTTGGCCGCCTTGGCGTGGCCCGCTTGCGGGGCGGCAGCGCTGGCCACAAAGCTGCGCAGGCCCACGGCCTCTCGGGCGCGGGCCAGCAAGGGGCCGGCCAGGCGGCGCGCCTTGGCCGCACCTTCTTGCAGAATGGCTTCGAGGCGCTCCGGGTGGGCCATCAGCTCGGCGTAGCGGGCACGCATCGGGCCAATCTGCGCCTCGATCAATTCGAACAGTTGGTGTTTGGCCTCACCCCAGGCCAGGCCGGCGCGCAAGGCGGCGCGGAAGTCGGCGCGCTGTTGCGGCGTGGCGAAGGCGTCGTAAATGGTGACCAGGGCCTGGCCTTCGGGATCCTTGGGCTCACCGGGCAGCTTGGAGTCGGTGACGATGCGCGCAATCGCTTCCTTCAACGCCTTGGCGCCGCCTTCGAACAGCGGAATGCTGTTGTCGTAGCTCTTGCTCATCTTGCGGCCGTCCAGGCCGGGCAGCAGGGCCACGTCGTCTTCCACATTCGCCTCGGGCAGCACGAAGAAGTCCTGGCCGCCGCCGAACTGGTGGTTGAAGCGCTGGGCCACATCGCGCGCCATCTCGATGTGCTGGACCTGGTCCTTGCCGACCGGCACGCGGTGGGCGTTGAAGATCAGGATGTCGGCCGCCATCAGGATGGGGTAGCTGTAGAGGCCCATGGTGATGCCGGCGTCCACATCTTCGCCAGCGGCGCTATTGGCATCGGTGGCGGCTTTGTAGGCATGGGCCCGGTTCATCTGACCTTTGGAGGTGACGCAGGTCAGCAGCCAAGTCAGCTCGGGGATTTCGGGGATGTCGCTCTGGCGGTAGAAGGTGACCCGCGAGGTATCCAGGCCGGCGGCCAGCCAGGTGGCGGCGATTTCCAGGCGCGAACGCGCAATCCGCTCGGGCTCATCGCATTTGATCAGGGCATGGTAATCCGCCATGAAGAAAAAGCTCTCCACGCCGATTTCCTGACTAGCGGCAATGGCGGGGCGGATCGCGCCGACGAAGTTGCCGAGGTGCAAGGTGCCGGTGGTGGTGATGCCGGTCAGAACGCGTTGAGTCATGGTGGGTCAGGATGCTGTGCTTGAGATCGAAAACGCCGGCGGCAGCCGGCGCGGGTGGCGCCAGGGCTGCTGCCATGTCTGCTCGCATTGTCTCAGCATGTGAGCTGCCCTGATTTGTCGCCCAAGCGATGCGCCAACTTGCTCAAGCGGCTGCCCGCCAGCAAGAATCATGTGGAGCTTGCTGTGCCAGCGGCTAGGATGGTTGCGACCTTCCCTTTTCACTGTCCTTGTGGCCCGCGCACCTTCTGGCGGCTTGGCTGCAATGCTTCGGGAGTTTCATGACCGCCCTGATCCTGACTGGCGCTGGACTGAATGCCCTTTTGGGGCTGGCCCTGTTGATGCTGTGGCGTCAGGCGCCGCAGCATCTGTATGTGCGCTACTGGGGTTGGAGCTGGATTTTGCTGTCGGGCGCTCTGGCTCTGGGCCTGGGCTTGCTGCCCGATCAGGACGGCAGCATGTTCCACAAATTGATGGTGGGCACTTCCGCTGCCCTGGCGATGGGCTCCATGGCCTTGCGCACCGGCGGCGCGCGGATTTACCGCCGGCTCAGCTGGAAGCGCCAAGTTTGGTTGCCGATTTTCCTGCTGTTGATGGGCAGCCTGATGGGCTTGGCGGAATTGGATCACCGCTACGCCGTGCTGGCTGCCTCCATTTATCTGGCCGTGGGTGCTTGGCAATGCGCTTGGTGGCTGGGCCGGGGGGGCAATTCGGGCGAACGTTTTGTGGCCATGTGCTTTGTCACGGCCGGGTTTGCGCATATCTTGACGCCTGTCTTTGACCCCCTGGGGCGCTCGGCCGTGCCGCATATTGCGGGCCTGTTTGTGCAAACCACCTTGTCCTTGGGGCTGATGTTTTTGTCGGTGGCGCGCGCACACAAGGAAGCGCGTCAGCAGGCCGAGCGCTTTTCGCAGCTGGCCGAGCATTCCCTACAAGGCCTGCTGGTGGTGCAAAACCACAAGCTGGTTTATGGCAATCCGGCGGCCAAGAGCATCTACGGCGTGACGGACGCGGACTTGGCAGTCAGCCGCAATCTGTTGACGCGCCTGGTGCCGCCAGACCAGCAAGAGGCGATCCGTGAGCGCAACCGCCTGGTGATGTCCGACCCCAAGGCGCGTATCGAATGGGAGGGCGGCCGCATGACCATGGACGGGCGGCAGATCTATGTGCGCGGCTTGTCCAGCCATATCCAGTGGGACGGCCAGCCGGCCGAGCTGATGGTGATGATCGACGACAGCTCGCGCCAGATTGCCGTGGACGCCTTGTTGCGCCAGGCCATGCATGATGAGTTGACCGATTTACCCAACCGCAACTTCGCCGTTGAGCGCCTGCGTCAACTCACCCGCACCGGCTCCGCGCCCTTTGCCCTGATCTCGGCCGACCTGGACCGCTTCCAGCTGGTCAACGAAAACCTGGGCCATGAGGTGGGTGACGCCTTGCTGCGCGCGGTGGCCAAGCGCCTGAGCCTGGAGTTGCCGGTGGAAGCCACCTTGGCGCGCCTGGGCGAAGACCAGTTTTTGGTGTTGCTCGAAGGCGTGGCCGAGCCGCAGGCGGTGCAGAGCCAAGTCGAGCTGCTGCTGGATTTGCTGCACAGCCCCTTCGCCGTGGAAGGTGCCGAGTTGTATGTGCACATGTCGGTGGGCGTGGCCCTGTTCCCGCGCGATGGCCTGGACGGCGCCAATCTGCTGCGCGCCGCCGATGCAGCCATGCACCGGGCCAAGGCGCGGGCCGGCACTGCTTTCGTGTTTTTCGAGCCCAGCATGAAGGGCGACTCGCGCGCGCGCCTGGAGGCCGAACAAGCGCTCGGCCGCGCCATCGCCGAGCAGCAGTTTGTGCTGGAGTACCAGCCCAAGTTCCTGGCGCACTCACGCGAACTCTGCGGCTTTGAGGCCCTGGTGCGCTGGCAGCGCCCTGACTGGGGGCGGGTCAGCCCGGTGGACTTTGTACCCGCGGCGGAGCGCACTGGTCAGATCAATGCCCTGGGCGGCCTGATCCTCGATATGGCCATGCGCCAGCTGCGTGAGTGGCAGGACTTGCATGGGCGGCTGCTGAGCCTGGCCGTCAATGTCTCGCCGCTGCAGTTCGAGGACGGCGCTTTTGCCAGCGGCCTGTTGGGCGAACTCAAGGCCCGTGGCTTGCCCGCCACCTGCCTGGAAATCGAAATCACCGAGACGGCGGCCATCGCTCACCTGGACCAGGTGATGCCGCAGCTGCGCTTGCTGCGCGCGGCCGGCGTCTTGTGCGCGCTGGACGACTTCGGCACCGGCCAGTCCTCGCTGACCATGCTGCGCAATCTGCCGATCAGCGCAATGAAGCTGGACCGCAGCATGATCGCCCCGCTGCCCGAGGCCGGCGCCAGCGCCGTGGTCAAGGTGACTTGCGCCTTGGGTCAGGCGCTCAGCCTGGACATCGTGGCCGAAGGGGTGGAAACCGAAGAACAGGCCGCCGCTGCCGAGCAATTGGGCTGCACCCAGCTGCAAGGCTATTTGCTCGGCCGGCCTTTGTCAGCCGAGCAGGCGGGCGCCTTGCTGGCCGATTGGGCCGCGCAGACGGAGGTTCAAGCTCAAGCTCAAGCGCGGGCCGACTCGATGCCCACCCAGCCGCCCTCGGTGTAACGCTCACCGGCCACTGCGCCGGGGCGGAACAAATCATCCAGGGTTTGCAGCTGCGCCGGGCTCAGGCGCAAGCCGCCCGCGGCCCAGTTGCTGCGCAGATGGCTTTGACGCCGGGTGCCCGGGATCACCAAGGCATGCGGCTGTTTGTGCAAAACCCAGGCCAGCGCCAGCTGCGAGGCCTGGGCCACGCCCCACTCGCGCGCCAGCTCGGCCAGGCTTGCGGCAAGCAGGCGGTTCTGCTCACCCGCGGCGCCATTGAAGCGGGGCAGTTGGCGGCGGAAGTCGTTCGCTGCCAGGTCTTGCGTGGCAGGCAAGGCGGCGCTGAGCAGCGCCCGGCCCAGCGGGCTGTAGGCCACAAAGGCAATGCCCAGTGCGGCGGTGGCGGGCAGCATCTGCGCCTCGGCGCCGCGCTCCCACAGCGAATACTCGCTTTGCAGCGCCGCCACCGGGTGCACGGCGTGGGCGCGCTGCAAGGTGTCGAGGCTGACTTCCGACAAGCCAATGGCGCCGATCTTGCCCTCGGCTTTGAGCTCGCCCAGGGTCTGCATCACCTGGTCGATGGGCTGGCGCGGGTCACGCCGGTGCACGTAGTAGAGGCCGATCTGCTCCAGCCCCAGGCGTTTGAGCGAGGCTTCGCAGGCGCTGCGGATATAGGCCGGGGAGTTGTCGATATGGCGCTCATACGTGCCCGGCGGACGCTGGATGCCGAACTTGCTGGCGATGCACAGCTCGGCGCGCTGGGCCGGGCTGAGCTGGGCCAGAAAGCGCCCCAGCAATTCCTCGTTATGCCCGGCGTCGTAGGTGTCGGCGGTGTCGAAATGGCGCAGGCCCAGGGCATGTGCGGCATGCAAGGTCGCCAGAGACTCGGCGTCGTCGATCTGGCCGTAGAACTCGCTCATGCCCATGCAGCCCAGGCCAATGGCCGGAACTCGCTGGCCGGCCAGCGTGCGTGTCAGGTCAAACGGGGTGCTGCTGATGCTGTTGCTCGTTGTGGTGCTCATGGCTGTGGCTTTCGGTGTGTGATGCGGTGCCGCCATCTTGGCGCCCGCGCCGGCCGGCGCCTAGCCTCGCCGGGCCGCATGAGGCGTTCAGTCCTGCTTCACAATCGCGGCGATGAGCACCCCCGACTTCCAGCAATTGCGCATCTTTGCCGCCGTGGCCCAGGCGCGGAGCTATCGCCGTGCCGCTGCGGTCTTGGGCCTGAGCCCTTCGGCGGTCAGCCAGGCCATGCAGCGCCTGGAGCAGGGCCTGGGGCTGGCGCTGCTGAACCGCTCAACCCGCAGCGTGGCCCTGACGGCGGCGGGCGAGCAGTTACTGGCCCAGGCCCTGCCGGCCCTGCGCCAGCTGGAACAGGCTTTTGCCAGCGTGGGTGAGTGGCGCGAGACCGTGGCCGGCACCTTGCGGCTGAGCGTGCCGCGCAGCGCGGCGCGTTTGCTGCTGGCGCCGCTGGTGGCGCGCTTCTTGGCGGCTTATCCGCAGGTGCAGCTGGAGTTGTGCACGCAAGACGATTTGGTAGACATCGTCGAGCAAGGCTTTGATGCGGGCGTGCGCTTTGCCGAGCGTTTGCCGGGCGATATGGTGGCGCTGCCGCTGGGCGGCCCGCAGCGCTTTGTGGTGGTGGCCACGCCCGAGCTGATCGCACGCCACGGCGCGCCGCAAGTGCCGGGCGATTTGCTGCGCCTGCCCTGCATCCGCCAGCGCTTTGCCAGCGGTGCGCTGTTTCAGTGGGAGTTTGAGCAGGCTGGCCAAGCCATGACCCTCTCCGTCAACGGCGGCTTGACGGTGGACGACCAGAGCGTGGCCCTGGCGGCGGCGCTGGATGGCGTTGGCTTTGCCTATGTCTACGAGCAGGCGGCGCGTGAACACCTCAGCAGCGGCCGCCTGTGCCAGGTGCTGGGCGACTATTGCCCGCCGGGCACCGGCTTTGCCCTGTATTACCCGGGGCGGCGCCAGGCCAGCCCGGCATTGCGGGCTTTTATTGAGCTGCTGAACGTGTCGCCATCACCTCACCCAGGCGCACCGGCCCGGCCGGCTGCCACGCCGGGTTGAAGGACAGGGCATCGCCCTGCGACTTGGGGAAGAGCATCACCACGGTGGAGCCCAGCAGGAAGCGGCCCAGCTCATCGCCTTGTTTGAGCACGATGTTCTGATCGGCATATTGCCAGTCCCGCAAATGGCCCGGGCGCGGCGGGTTGACCACGCCATGCCATACCGTGGCCATGCTGCCCACGATGGTGGCACCGACCAGCACCATGATCCAAGGGCCTTGCGAGCCCTCGAACACGCAGACCACGCGCTCATTGCGCGCGAACAGGCCCGGCACGCCCTCGGCCGTGACCGGGTTGACCGAGAACAGCTCGCCCGGCACATGGATCATGCGCAGCAGGCGGCCATCGCAAGGCATGTGGATGCGGTGATAGTCGCGTGGGCTGAGGTAGAGGTTGGCGAACAGGCCGTCGCGGAACTGCGCCGCCAGCGCCGCGTCTCCGCCCACCAAGGCGGTGGTGCTGAATTGATGGTCCTTGGCCTGAAAAATCTGCTCGCCCTCGATGCGGCCGAATTGGCTGATGCGGCCATCCACCGGGCAGATCAACTCGGCCACCGCCAGTGGGCGGGCGCCGGGCTTGAGGGCGCGGGTGAAGAATTCGTTGAAGCTCGCGTAGCTGGCGATATCGGGATTGGCCGCTTCGGCCATATTGACTTCGTAGCGGGCGACGAAGCGGCGGATCACGCTGGTGGTCAAGCCACCCAGCCGGGCCGAGGCGAATTTGCCGGCGATCCAGGTCAGTGCCTGCTTGGGCATCAGGTATTGGGGCAGGACTTTGATGCGGGCGTTAGGCACAGTGAAGACGGGTGAGCTGAAGCGGTGCGGGATTGTAGGTGGGCGCCGGGGGCGCAGGCGGGGGTGGTTACGATAGTGACTTAAGAATACAAAACGTATGGACAGCATGGAAATCTACCTCGACGCCAATGCCACCACCCCGGTGTTGGCGCAAGCCGCACGCGCCGCTATGCAGGCCATGGCGGACGACTTTGGCAACCCCAGCAGCGTCCACAGCACCGGCCTGAAGGCCCGCGCCATGATGGACGCCACCCGTGAGCGGGCCAAAGCCCTGCTGGACACCGGCAGCGGCCAATTGCTTTTCGTCAGCGGCGCCACCGAGGGCATTCAAACCGCCGTGCTGTCGGCCCTGCACGCCTTGCGCGAGCGCCGCGATGGCGGCGACCGCCAGGCTGAACTGCTGCTCTACGGCGCCACCGAACATAAGGCCGTGCCCGAGGCGCTGCGGCATTGGAACGATGTGCTGAGCTTAGGCCTGCAGGTCCTAGCCATTCCGGTTGACCGCCTGGGCCATCACGATCTGGACTGGCTGCGCCGCGAGGCGCCGCGCGCCGGCCTGGTCTGCACCATGGCCGCCAATAACGAAACCGGCGTCATCAGCGATCTGGCAGGCATCGCCGCCGCGCTGGGCAACAGCCCCTGCTTCTGGATGGTGGACGGCGTGCAAGCCCTGGGCAAGTTGCCGCTGAAATTGGCCGGCACGCGCATCGACTACGCGCCCTTCTCCGGCCACAAGCTGTATGCGCCCAAGGGCATTGGCCTGCTCTATGTGCGTGAGGGCGCGCCCTTCACCCCGCTGATGGCGGGCGGCGGGCAGGAGGGCAGCCGCCGCTCCGGCACCGAAAACATGTCCGGCATTGCGGCTCTGGGTGCGGTGCTGGCGGCGCTGCACGATGGCCAGACCTTCCGTGACCACGCGACGCTGAGCGTCTATCGCCAGCGCCTGGCCGATGCCTTGCTGGACGCCTTCCCCGGCCTGGTCTTCAATGTGCCGCTGGATCAAAGCCTGCCGACCACGCTCAATTTCGCCGTGCCGGGCCTGAGCTCGCGCCTGCTGCAAGACTTGTTTGACGCGGCCGAATGCCGCATCAGCGGCGGCTCGGCCTGCAGCGCCGCCAAGGCCCAGCCCAGCTTTGTGCTGCAGGCCATGGGCTTGCCGGATTGGCAGGCGGCCGGCGCGGTGCGCCTGTCCATCGGCCCGGCGGTGGACGAGGCCTTCATCGACGAAGCCTGCGCTCGCA
Source organism: Paucibacter sp. KCTC 42545 (assembly GCF_001477625.1). Lineage (NCBI taxonomy): Bacteria > Pseudomonadati > Pseudomonadota > Betaproteobacteria > Burkholderiales > Sphaerotilaceae > Roseateles > Paucibacter sp. KCTC 42545. The sequence goes on along the minus strand of NZ_CP013692.1, from coordinate 4,193,455 downwards.
TCCGCGCTTGTGGTGAATCGCTGCGCCGCAATTGCATGAGCCCGGCGGACAACTTGGCGGTGGAGGGCAAAGGCATCACCCGCTTCACGCTGGAAGGCGCTTGCTGCTATTTGATTGCCGATGCCGCCGCCAAGCGCTGCGTGCTGATCGACCCCTTGCCCGAACAAGTGCCGCGCCTGGCGCAATTGCTGGCTTGCCAGGGCTATCCGCTGCAGGCCGTGCTCAGCACCAGCGGCGACGCCCTGCATGCCGAGGCGCGCCAATTGCTGGCGGAGGAACTGCCCAGCCTGGGCGCTACTTGCGCGCAAGACATCGACGCCCTGGGCTGGCCGGCGCAAGCGGCGAGCCTTGATCTGGGCGCTCAGCAGCTCAGCCGTGTGCGCCTAGCCTCGCATGGCGATCGCCCGCAACAAGCCCTGCTGCTGAGCCGTGAGGGCCAAGCACCCCACATCGTCTTCACGCCGCTGGGCGTTGAGGAGCTGCCGGCTGTTGCGCTGGCGCTGCTGCCGGCCCACGCCTTGTTCGCGCCGGCACAGGACGCGGCGCAAACGCTGGCGCAGCGCGCCGCACCCGACAGCGCCACGCCGGACCTGCAACTCGAGGCGGCCCAGCTGGCCGAGTTTGTTGCGAAATATCCCGATGCGCTTTTGATCGATGTGCGCGAGCCCTATGAGCAGTTCCTGACCAATAACCTCGAACTGGCGGGCCTGGGCCCACGCCAGGCCGTGCCGCTGTCGCGCCTGCTCAATGCCTTGCCGGATTTGTTGGCCGCGCCGCGTCCGCTGCTGCTGTACTGCCGCAGCGGCAACCGTAGCCGCCAGGCCGCGCAAGCGCTGGCGCGTTTGGGCCACACGCAGGCCTGGTCGCTGAGCGGTGGGCTGGCGCTGTTGCCGGCTCAGGCCGCCTTGAGCGCGGCTCTCAGTGATCCGGCCCTGATGGTCTGAGGCAGGCTCGGCAAGGGGCGCCAAGCGGGCAAGGTGTCCGAGCCCGCCGAGCCCGGCCCGGCAATGAATGGTCAAATAGGCGCTGGCTCGGCAGCTCTTGCTGGGCCAGAACTTTCTTGCTCCAGCGCCCATGCCAGACCTTTCCGATTCCCATATCCACAGCTCGTTTTACCGCTTTGTCACCCTGGCTGAGCCGGAGCGCGTGGCGCAGCGCCTGCGTGAGATCAGCACTGAGTTGGGCGGCAATATCCTGGTCGCGCCCGAAGGCATCAGCGCGGCGATTGCCGGGCCGGCGCAGGCGCTGGCCAAGTTCGAGCTGGCCTTGCAGCAAGATCCCGTTTTCGATGGCGCCTTCACCGGCATGTGGTTCAAGCACAGCGCTTGCACGAGCAAGCCTTTCACCCTCATCAAAGTGCACACCAAGCCCGAGATCGTGGCCTTCGGTGTGCCGGGCGTCAGCGGTTTGCCGGACGCCAGCAAGCCCAATACCCATGTGCCGCCGGCGCAGTGGCGCGAGCTGATCGCCCAGCCCGATGTGCTGGTGCTGGACAACCGCAATAGCTTCGAGTTCAAGCTCGGCCGCTTTAAGAACGCGGTGGACCCGGAAGTGGCGCACTTCCGCGACTTCCCGGCCTATGTGGCCAGTCATGCCGAAGAATGGAAGGCCGAAGGCAAGCGCATCGCCATGTATTGCACCGGCGGCATCCGCTGCGAGAAGACCAGCGCCTGGATGCAGGAGCAGGGCCTGGACGTCTACCAACTCGACGGCGGCATCGTCAACTATTTCGAAGCCCTGCCCGACGCCGAGCGCGACTGGGAGGGCGAACTCTTCGTGTTCGACAAGCGCATCGCCATCGACACCAAGCTGCAGGAAACCGCCACCACGGCCGAAGAGGTTTACGCCGGCCTGCCCGATGAGGCCTGGCGCCTGGCCCGGGCCAAGCGGCTTGACCCCGGCGCCTGAGCGGGCCAAAGCAAACACGGATAATCTTATTCGCCGCCCTGCGCCTGCGGGCGGCCCATTCCCTACACGCCCACGCCTCATGTCCAATTTGATCGTCCACGGCGGCACGCCACTTGCCGGCCGCATCATTCCTTCGGCCAATAAGAATGCCGTGCTGCCGGTGCTGTGCGCCACGCTCCTGACCCGTGAGCCGGTGCGGCTGCGCGGCGTGCCTGAGATCACCGACGTCAAGAAGATCCTCGAGGTGTTCCGCAACCTGGGCAGCTTGGTGTCCATGGATTACGCCAGCGGCGTGCTCGATGTGCATCACCGAGACACCCATTTCGACGCGGCCAAAGACCGCCTGCCCGAGGAAATGCGCAGCTCCATCATGCTGGTGCCGGGCCTGATGGCGCGCTTTGGCGCCGCCCGCATCGAAGACGATGTGACCGGCTGCACCCTGGGCGTGCGCGAGATTGACCCGCATGTGGAAGTCTTCCAGCGCTTCGGCGCCGAGGTGACGCGCCAGCCCGACGGCCTGGTGCTGCAAGTGGCCCAAGCCAAGCTGCGCGCCAACGATCACTGGACCGACTACGCCTCGGTCACCACCACCGAGAACTTCGTGCTCTGCGCCGCCCTGGCGGCCGGCCGCTCCACCCTGACCAATGCCGCTTCCGAGCCGCATGTGCAGGAGTTCTGCACCTTCTTGCAGATGCTGGGCGCCAAGATCGACGGCCTGGGCACCTCGCGCCTGAGCATCACCGGCGTGGACGCCCTGGGCGGCGGCGAGTTCACTTTTGCCGAAGACTTCCACGAGATCGTCACCTTCCTGGCCCTGGGCGCCATCACCGGCGGCCAGGTCGAGGTGCGCAACTCCACGCCCGAGCAGTTCCCCTTGCTGGACCGCACTTTCGCCAAGTTCGGCGTGCAGATCGTGCATGAGAACGGCTGGTCGCGCGCGGTGACGAATGGCCCGCTGAAGGTGAAAGAACCCTTCACCCGCAATATCTTGCAAAAGGTGGAAGCTGCTCCCTGGCCCTATGTGCCGGTGGACCTGCTGCCGATTTTTGTGGCCCTGGGCATCAAGGCCGAAGGCAGCGTGATGTTCTGGAACAAAATTTACGACGGCGCCATGGGCTGGACCTCGGAGCTGAGCAAGTTCGGCGGTCATGCCTTCCTGTCTGACCCGCACCGCATGGTCACTTTCGGCGGCAAGCCTCTGCATGCCGCCGAGGTCGAAAGCCCCTACATCATCCGCGTGGCCATCGCCCTGCTGATGGTGGCGGCCAGCATCCCTGGCAAGTCGGTGATCCGCAACGCCACGCCGATCCGCCGCGCCCACCCGCAGTTTGTGGAAAACATCTGCAGCCTGGGCGCCCGCATCGAGTGGGTGGAAGGCGAGTAAGGCGAGGTGGCGGTGCTGTCGTTCTTGATGCGCGCCAAGCTGGGTGCGGCGCAAGCGACGCTTGCGGCTTTGGCGGCCATGGCCCTGAGCGCTGGCGGCGCAGCTGCTGGCCCCTTGGTGGCCGCTGCGAACGCATCTCCGGCTGCATCGCCCGGCGCGTCGTTCGCGCCGACGGTGGTCGCCGCTGCCGAGCCAGCGTTCACGATGCAGTGGCTGGTGCAAGACTACCCGCCTCATTTCAGCTACATCAATGGCCGCGCGCCGCGCAGCATCGACGATCTCGGTCGCGGTGAAATCGACGGTTTCTTGCGGCTCATGGTCGAGCGCATGCCGCAGTTCCGCCATGGTTTTGTCGATGCCGGCATGCCCCGCTTTGAAACCTTGGTGCGCCAGGGGCAGACCATTTGCTCGGTGCTGCATGTGCGTACGCCGGAGCGCCTGAGCTGGCTCTATTTCACCCACCTGTACCCGCCGCAGTTTTCGCGCCAGATCCACGTCATCGTGCGGCGCGACAAGCTGGCCCAGTTCACCCCGGATGCCGCGCAGCCTTTGAGTTTGAGCGATATCTTGCAGCGCAAGGACCTGGTGGGCCTGCTGCCGCGTGGGCGCTCTTTCGGCCCCAAGATTGACGCCCTGCTGCAGGCCCAGGGTGAGCAAGCGCCCAAGACTTTGCCGAGCGGGCGCGGCAACCATTTGCTGGCCATGCTGCGGGCGCAGCGCATGGACTACACGCTGGAATACCCCTCCATCGTCGACGAGTTCGACAAGAGCGCCGAGGGCAGCGCGGCTGGCCCCGAACTGGTCAAGCTGCCGATTGCCGAGGGCCGCAGCACGGCGGTGGCCACGGCCGCATGCAGCCGCACGCCCGAGGGCCGCAAGGCGATTGCCGCCATCGACCAAGTGGTGCGCAAGCTGGCGCAAGACCCGCAGCGCGAGGCCTGGATCCGCGCCTGGCGTGGCCCGCAGGCCGATGAGCAGGACCTGGTCAATATCCGCCGCTATATGGATGAACGCGCGCGCAGCGGGCCGCAAATCGAATGAATCGCGAGTGAGTCAGCCGTGAGCCGCCCGCCCAAGCTTGATTTGCCGCTGCGCAACGGTGTGGCCGCCAGCGCGTTGGCTTGCCCGGCCGGGCATTGGGCCACGCTGCTGGATTTTTTGAGCGAGCGCCTGCCGCGCGTCAGCCGGGCCGACTGGCTGGCCCGCCTCGATGCGGGCGAGGTGCTGGATGCAGAGGGTCAGGTCTTGCCTGCCACGGCGCCCTACCGGGCCAGCAGCCGCATCTATTACTGGCGCCATTTGGCGCAAGAGCCACAGATTCCGTTCGAGGCAGAAATCCTGTTTCAGGACGAGTATGTGCTGGTGGCCGATAAGCCGCACTTCCTGCCGGTGCTGCCGGCCGGCCGTTATGTGCAGCAGACCCTGCTGACCCGCTTGCGCCAGGCCACCGGCCTGGCCGAGCTCACGCCCGCGCACCGCATTGACCGTGAAACCGCCGGCCTGGTGCTGTTCAGCCTGAAGCCGGCCACGCGCGGTGCCTACCAAAACCTGTTCCGCGACCGCGCCGTAAGCAAGGTCTACGAGGCCATTGCCCCCTTCCGGCCAGAGCTGAGCCTGCCGCTGCTGCGCTGCAGCCGGCTGGAAGAACGCAGCGAGGCCTTTATGCAGATGCAGGAAGTGGCGGGTGAGCCCAATGCCGAAACCCAGATCGCATTGCTGGAGCAGCTACCCAATGGTTTGGCGCGTTATGAGTTGCGACCGAGAACCGGGCAAAAGCACCAGCTGCGCGCTCAGATGAGCGCCCTGGGCCTGCCGATTCTGGGGGATCGCATCTACCCGCGGCTCTTGCCGGAAGAAACCGAGCCGGACTATCGCCAAGCCCTGCAACTGCTGGCGCGCAGCCTCAGCTTCACCGACCCGGTGACGGGTCAGCTGCGCCACTTTGAGACGCGGCTGGCGCTGACGGGGGCGGTGCCTCTGTCCTAGTCACCGTCGCCGCCATCGGCGTGGTCTCAAGCTTTCGCCTGATCATGGCGATGTGGGTGCGTAGGGCGTAAAGCTCGTCGGCATAGCTCAGTGGCACCTTGATGCCGGCCACATGGGCTTCGATCTGATCCAACTCCTGCTTGAGCTGATCTGGTGCGCGCTGCCCGGCCGCCAGCTCCAGCTGACGTAACTGACCATACCAGCGGAACACGCGCGAACGCAGGCGCAGCTCGACGATGGGCGGCAAGAAGCGGGAGGCCGGCAAAAGCACGGCCAGCAAAGGCAGCAGCACGATCCACATGCGGTCGAAGAAATTGGCCAGCCAGAAAGGCAGATAGCGCTGCAACCAGGGCGGGCCGCTGCGGTAGAAGCGCTCGGCCTCGGGTGAGACCGGGAAGATGGGCGCCTGCAGATTGGGGAACTCACCCTGGCGGCTGAACCAGCCGGCCTGGCTGTGCACCTTGACGGCCGCTTGCACCAGCAATTGCACCAGGGCCGGGTGCAGGTCTTCCCGCACCACCAGGGAGGCGGTAGTGGCGATCATGCGCACCTCTTTGGCCGGGCGGTCGGCCGCGGGGTCGATCAGGCCGCGCGGCATGCGCAGCGGGTGCAGAAAGCCGAGCCGGCGCACATAGGCCTCGGCCTGCTCAAACTCGAACAATTGCACGCCGGGCGTGTGCAGCAGGTATTGCACAAACGGCGCCTCCGGGGCGGCGACCATGGCCAGGGCATCGTCCTGACCCTGCACCAGGCTGACGACACCGTTGACCGTGCCGGCGCCGCCGCGATGCAGGGTTTGCGCAGGCACGCCGCCCAAGTCAGCAATCTGGCGGAACATCGGCCCCGTGCCCCCGCCCGCCGGGCCGCTATTGATGCGCCAGTTGCCCAGCTGATTTAAACGCGTCAGCGGCTTGCCGGCGAGCAGGCGCTGGGCGCTTTCTTCGCGGTAGAACAGCCACAGCGGCTCGTAGGCCACGCTGCCCAGGGTCACCAGGGTAGGTTCGGGGTTGTCGCGATCGGGTGGCTCCACGCCGCCCTGCACAAAGGCGGCATGCACGCCGGAGCGCGGGTCGCGCAGCAAGGCCAGGTTCTCGGCCGACCCTTGCGTCGGCCGCAGCTCCAGCTTGACGCCCTGGGCTTGCAGCAAGGGCACATAGCGCTTGGCAAACTCGGCATAAGCGCCTTGCTCAGGCCCGGTGGCCACCACGATGCGCTTGGCCGGCGTGGGATCCAGCAGCCAATAGGCCAGCACGAGCAGGCCAGCAGTCAACAGCAGCACCAAGGCCAAGGCCCAGGGCCCGGGTTCGGGCAGGAAGCGCGGTTGCTGGCGGGGGGCTGGCGTGGACGTTTGGGCGGCGGTGCTCATGGCGGCACGATAGCGCAGGGACTGGCCGGATGGGGCCTCAGTTCGTTTACGCTTGCTGAGCGGCTGCTTGGGCCGCCTCGGCCGCTTCCAGTGCGCCCTCCAAATAGCCCCCCGATTGCGGTGCGAACTCAGTGCCGGCCAGCCAGAGTCGGCCTTGCCAGTCGGCCGGCACGCGGCCGGGCGCATAGCTGGGGTGATGGCCGAGGGGGGCATGGTCCAGGGCATGCGCGGTATAGGGCTCGCTGGCCCAGTCCTGCAGAGCGATCCTCAGCGGCCGCCCGGCCTGGGGCCCGAACAGGCGTACCAACTGGGCCAGCGCCTGCTGGCGCAAGGCCTCAGCCCCCATGCTTTGGCGATGGGCGGCTGGCAAGCCGACGAAGCCGAACAGCGCAGCGGCCTCGCCGCTGGCGCTTGAGGCGTCATGGATCTCAGCCATCGGTCCGCGCTGGCTCATGGCCGCACCCGACAAGCCGGCTTCACGCCAAAACGCACGTTCATAGACCGCGACAAACTTGGCTTGGCCGGCCATCCAGGTCGGCGTCCGGCGCCAGGCTTGCATTTGCTCGGGCGGCCAAGCGGGCTGTGCCGGCAACTCCGCCAGCAGGCGCGGCGGCAGCGTGCTGATGACGCCAGCGGCCGGCTGCACATCGCGGCGCTCGCCCTGGCGCAGCAGCAACTCCACGCCGCCTTCGGGCCGCAGCTGCAGCCCTTCCACCACCGTGCCGGGCCGGTAGTCCACATCGCTCAGCAAGGCTTGCATGCCCGCCACCAGGGCAGCCATGCCGCCGGCAATGCGCATCGAACGCGGCGCTTGCTCCCAGCTTTGGCCCAGGCGGCGCAGGCTGCCGTCCGGCCCTTCGAACAGGCCGGCGCCCTCGCTGTGCTGCGGGTAGCTGCTGAGCCCCAGGCGCTGCACCCAGGCGCTCAGCAGGGGGTTGAGCTCGGGCCAGTACCAGGAGGGGCCTAGGTCCAGCTGATGCGTGGCAGCCTCAGCACCGGGCAGGCTGAGGATGCGGCCACCCGCGCGCTCGCGCGCCTCCAGCAGCAGCACCGCGCGGCCGGCCGCTTGCAAACGCCAGGCGGCATGCAGGCCGCTCAGGCCCGCGCCGATCACCACGATGCTTGATTCAGACACTGCTTGCTCTCTCTTGTTTTCCGACGGCGGCCGTTCGCGATGGTCAGCACGCATTCACTCAGCCGCGCAACAACTCCGCCAGGGCCTTGGCATCCAGCACGGTGGCCTCTTCCTGCCCTTCCAGAATGCCATCGGCCAGGCCGCGCTTGTCGCGGTGCAGGTCGATGATGCGCTCTTCCACCGAGCCGGCGGTCACCAGGCGGTAAACCGTCACCGGGCGCTTCTGGCCCATGCGGTGGGCGCGGCCGGTGGCTTGGTCTTCGGCGGCCGGGTTCCACCAGGGGTCGACGATCAAAACGTAATCGGCCATGGTCAAGTTCAGGCCGAAGCCGCCCGCCTTCAGGCTGATCAAGAACACCTCACCCTCACCGCGCTGGAAGGCCGCCACGCGCTTGGTGCGCTCTGCCGCCGGGGTGCTGCCGTCCAGGTACTGGTAACTCACGCCCATGGCGTCGAGTCGCTCGGCCAGCAGCTTGAGGTAGTCGGTGAACTGGCTGAACACCAGGGCCTTGTGGCTGCCGTCGACCAGCTCGCGCACCACGCGTTCGAACTCGGCCATCTTGGCGCCCACCAGGCCCAGCTCCGGCGCCACCAAGCGCGGGTCACAGGCGGCGCGGCGCAAGCGCATCAGCTCGGCCAGCACCTGCATGGGCGCGGCCTGGCCACCCGCGGCGGCCTTGGCCACCGCCTCGCTGGCATTGCGGCGCAGCGCTTCCAGAAAACTCTTTTCCTCGCTGCTGGGCTGCACCAGATGGACGATTTCGGTGCGCGGGGGCAGGTCTTGCAGCACTTGCGTTTTGGTGCGGCGTAGCAAGAAGGGGCTGACCAGGCGGCGCAGGCGCTGGCGGGCGGCGTGATCCTGGTGCTTCTCGATCGGGGTGGCGAAGCGCTCGCTGAACTGGCTGGCCGTGCCCAGCAAGCCGGGGTTGATCAGGTTCATGATGGACCACAAATCGGCCAGGCGGTTTTCCACCGGCGTGCCCGACAAGGCCAGGCGGAACTCGGCCTTGAACTCGGCCACCGACTTGGCCCGCTTGGTGGCTGCGTTCTTCAAGGCTTGCGCCTCGTCCATCACCAGCGTGGCCCAGGGCTTGTCGGCCAGGCTCTCGCCATCGATCTGCGCCAAGGCGTAAGAGACCACGATCACATCGCCCGGCCCGGCCGTAGCGATCATGGCGGCGCGCTCCGCCGCGTTAGCGCTTTCGCCGTAGATTTTGCAAGTTAGGCTGGGGGCGAAGATTTGCGTCTCGGCCTGCCAGTTGCCGCACACCGAGGTGGGCGCCAGCACCAGGGCCGGCCCGGCCTCGGCGCGGGTCAGCAGCAGGGCCAGGGTCTGCACGGTTTTTCCCAGGCCCATGTCATCGGCCAAGCAGGCGCCCAGGCCGGCTTGGGCCAGCCGGCTCATCCAGGCAAAACCCTCTTGCTGATAGCTGCGCAATTCAGCGCGCAGGCTTGGCGGCACGGCGGGCTGCAGGGCTGCGGCCTGGGCCAGTGCGTCCATGCGGGCCTGCCAGGGCGAATCGCCGGCCAGCTGCATATCGCTCAAGGTTTCTTCCAGCCAGGAGGCTGCCGCCTGGGGCAGCTGCAGCTGGTCTTTCTTGGCCACGGCCAGGGCGTCGAGGTCGCGCAATTGCTGGCGCAGCTGCTCGCTCAGGGCCAGGTATTCGCCCTCACCCAGGCGCACAAAACGGCTGCGCGAGGCGCGCGCCAAGCTCATCAGTTCTTGCAGGCTGAGTACGCGTTGCTCGTCCAATTTCGCCTCGCCCTGCAGGCCCAGCCAGTCGCGCCCGCTGCTGACCTGCACATTCAGCGCCGGGCTGGCCAGTGGGCTGACGCGCAGGGGCTTGCCCTTGGGCCAGTCCAGCGCGGCGATGCCGGGCAGGCCGGGCAGCAGCTCGACGGCGTGCAGGGCTTCTTCCGGGTCATTGAGCTGCCAGGGCGAGGCGGGGCTGAGTTCGGGGTCCAAAAACGGCAGGGCTTCCAGCACCTGCTCGCGGGCAGCTTGCTCGGCGGCCAGGTCGCGTTCGGTGGCCAGGCTCACGCCCTCGTGCATGCACATCAGGCGGGCGCGGCCCTGGCCGGGGGTGACGGCGGGGCCGAAGGCGCCGAAGGGCTGGGCCACCAGCTGCAGCTGCAAGCCCTCGCCCAGGGGCTTGAGTTGGGCGCGCAAGCGGCTGTCGCCAGCCACCACCTGGCCGGCCGTGGCATCGCTATGCAGCTGGAAATGCGCGCTCAGCACTTGCAGGGCCGCACCCAACTCAGCGGTGGCACTGGCGGGCACGGTCCAGCCCTGCGCCACCAGTTCGGCCACGCGGCGCTGCGCCGCGCTGATGCGGATCAGGCGGGCGCGCTGCGGGCCGTCGCGCACGATGCGCAGGGCTTCGCGCTTGGCGCTTTCCAGCTCGTAATTCGTGCCCATCCAGCCGTCCAGCCGGGGCGCGCCGCGCGGGATCAGATCGGGCAGGATGCGGAACTCGAAATGCTCGCCGTCGGGGCCGCTCTTCTTCTGCACCTCCAGCTCGGGCTGGGCTTCCAGCAGCTCCAGCCATTGGCCCGGCGCGTCGGCCAGCATCACGGCGGGGTGGCCGACCAGGGCGATGGCCGCCTGCGTCACATCGAGCTGAAAGCTGTTGGCGCCGCTGTAGGGGCTGCGTTCGATGTGGCGCAGCACGGCGTTGTCGCGTGCATGCGGTTGGCTGTTCTTTTTCAGCTTGGCGAGCGTGATGGGTTTGAGCTTCTCGATACCGCGCGCGCTCACGCTGCGCTCCAGCGGTTCCAGCTTTTGTACGCGGGCTTGGCTGTCGAGGGTGAGCGACCAGGCCAGGTCGAGGGCGCTGGCCGTCGCACCGGCCTTGCCCTCGGGCTCAATCGCCAGCGCGGTGATGGCGGCCAGGGCATCGCGCCAGGCTTCGCGTGGGCCGCCGAGGAAGGAGGCGGGAGGCTGGGCTTGGCCGCCCAGCGCGACCGGGATGCTGCCGAGCTCCAGCCGTTCGGCGGCCTGGGCAGTCCAGGCGGCATGCCAGAGCTGGCCGGTCTTGGCCAGTTTGTTCACCAGGGTTTGGGCGGCCAGCGGCTCCCAGCCCGGCGCGGGCTTGCCCAGCCAGGCTGCGAGCAAAAGGCGATCGGCCGCCTGGGGCAGGCCATGCTCGCGCACTTCCAGGGCGGGCACGTATTGCAGGCAGGCCGGGTCGAAAGTGACCTCACCCAAGCGTGCGCCGATCACATGGGCCCAGCGGCCCCATAGCTCATGCGGCGAAGGGCTGCGTGAGCCCGATTCGCTCACGCAGTATTTGCGCGCCGCGTCCCAGAGCTTGGGGTCGTCTTGCGCGAGCAAGCAGCACACATAGATGCGCGACAGGTCTTCGCTGAGCGGGGCGCGGCGCAGCTTGTGGGCCTTGCGTACTTCCTTGATGCCCAGCTCAAAGGTGGCGGCGGCCTCGGCCCATTGCCCGCGGGCGGCGGCTTCCAGGGCCTCGAAGGCTGGCAGGGCCGGGTCCTCGAGGCCGGCCAGCAGCTCACGCATGGCTTTGAAGTTCAGGCCCAGCGCCTGCCGCTCGGCCAGCATGGCACGCTGCGCCGCCGGCACGTCCAGCGGCTTGCTCGTGAAACGGGCCAGCAGCCATTGCTCCAATTGCAGGGCGCGGGCGTCGTCCGCCGGCAAGATGCGCAGGGCTTGGGCCAGCAAGGTTTCCAGCAAGTCAGGCGCCACCCGGCCCAGGGCCTGGGGCATCCAGGGCCGGCACAGCACATCGCTCATGCGAGCGGGCTCTTGCAACTCATGCCAATAGACCAGGCGCGACTCGAAGTCGACCCGCGGCATGCCCGAGAACATCAGCAGTCGCAGCAGCTTGCTGCACTCATCGCCGCTGCGAAAGCTCAGCCAGTTGTTCGGCTGCAGCGGGCTGCCGTGGCCCCCGGCCAGCACCCAGGCCAGCCAGCGCCAGTAGTCCTTGGCTTCGGGCCGCAGCAGCAGGGCTTGCAAGCGCTCGCTGTGTTCGCGCACATCGGCCACATAGCCGCGCCCTTGCTGCAGATGCAGCAGGCCACGGCGGTGCAGGGATTTCAGGCATTTGCTGATCTCGGCCGGCGTGAAGGCGCGGCCCGAGGGGTAGCGTTGCGCGTCGGCCGCTTGAAGCCATAGCCGCAGGCCTTCCACGCCGCGCGTGTTGCCGGCCAGCAGCAAGGCGTCCAGCAGCACTTGTTCGTCGGCGCTGAGTGCGCCGGTAGGCGGGGTGTTGTCGTCAGCATCGTCGTCTGAAGCGCCTTCGGCTTCGTCCTCCGCTGCTTGGCACAGTCGTCCGGCATCGCCCGAGCTCAGGGCTTTGCGCCGTTCAAGCTCACCGGCCGCCTTCAAGGTGCGCGCCTGCTCCAGCAACTCCTCCAGCGTCATGCCGGTCTTGCCCGTGGGGGTGATGAATTTCAGGCTGGTAGCGCCCTTGTTTTTGTCATTGGTAGCCATGATGCGCCCAGCAGTGAAGGGCGGAGTATGCCAAGGGCTGGCGCGCCTGGCCCGGGGTGTCTGGCAGCTTTGCCGACGTGAAGGAAATCACGCATTCACGCCGGGGCATACGCGGGGTGTTCGCCTGCCGGAAAAAACCGGTATTGCGCACTTGCGTGTCTTGGCTGGGTGCGTACATTGCGGTCTCTGGGCGCGTTTCTGCGTGAGAGCACAGCATCTCACACATGCCGCGGCAGGATCCCAAAATCCCCATTTGACCCCCTTCATGAAAATTCGCGTCCTCGGTTGTTCAGGCGCTATCGCCGCCGGATTCAAGACCACCGCTTTCCTGCTGGACGACGATGTGCTGATCGACGCCGGAACCGGCGTGGGCGATTTGTCGCTGGAAGCGCTGGCCCGCATTGATCACATTCTGGTCAGCCACTCCCATCTGGACCATGTGCTGGCCATTCCGCTGCTGGCCGATTCGGTCTTGCGCTTGCGCGCCGCAGCCGGCCGCCCACCGATTCAGGTGCATGGCCTGGCGCCCACGCTCAAGGCTCTGCGTGATCACATCCTGAACGGGGTGATCTGGCCCGACTTCACCCGCCTGCCCTCGGCTGAGCATCCGGTGCTGAGCCTGCATCCTTTTGAAATCGGTGATCGCCTGCAATTGGGCGAGCGCCAGGTCGAGGTCTTGAGCGCCGCGCACACCGTGCCGGCAGTTGGCTTTGCCGTGGACGGCGGCCCGGCCAGCGGCCACGCCCACTGGGTGTTCACCGGCGACACAGGACCCAACCCGGCCCTGTGGCGCCGCTTGGCTGAACTGAAGCTCTCGCACCTGGTGATCGAAACCGCCTTCAGCGACGAAGAGCAGCAAGTCGCCACCGTCAGCAAACACCTCTGCCCCGCCTCGCTGGCCCTGGAGTTGCAGCATCTGCAAGGGCCGGTGGAGGTGCACATCACCCACATCAAGCCCGGCGAGGTAGACGCCGTGATGAGCGAGATCGCCGCCCTGAGCACCGCCCACAAACTCGCGCCTTTACAGGCCGGGCAGGTGATGGTGCTGTAGCCCAGCGCCTCCCGCCCTGTTTAATGGGGTCAGTTTTTAATGGGGTCAGTTTTTAATGGGGTCAGTTTTTAATGGGGCCAGAGTTGATTAATCCTTGCGGCGATTAATCAACTCTGGCCCCAAAATTTTTCCCCGAATGCTTTGCACTCTTATTGGTATTGCGTAGTGCAGACGTAAATTGTCACTTCTTTGTGCCTCAACCTCTTTGTGTCACCTGGGTTGACAATTTTTGTCAGGTCGTGAGGCCGTTGACCAGCCGGAGCGTGACGAAAAGCACAAGAGCGGCGCAGGAACAAGCTGGCACGACCCCTGCATTCAAGGGGGTTGTACCCCACCCCTCAACGGCTTTTCTTATTTGGCTTCGGCCAGGAGTTTTCATCATGAACATGAAGCGCGTCCAACAAGGTTTCACCCTGATCGAACTGATGATCGTCGTGGCCATCATCGGTATCTTGGCTGCTGTGGCGATTCCTCAGTACAAGGACTACACGAGCAAGTCCAAAGTTGCGTCCGCCATCGCCAGCATCGACGGCATCAAGAAGGCTGTCGCCTTGTGCTACCAGGAAAATGCCGGATTTGATACTTGTGCATCCTCTGGTACGGGCGGCGTTCCTGCATTTACAGCGACCAATGTTTTGAAAACCGCTCAGGCTGATGACAAGGGCGTGATTACTGCTACTTTCACTGACGCCAGCGGCACAGATTTGGCTGGTAAATTTGTCAAGTACGAAGCCAAGCCTGACGGCGTGCGCATGTCTTGGGTCGTATCAACCGATGTCACTGCGGCTGCGGTGAAGGCTGCCATCACGAAGAATTCGACTCCTTGAGCTTAGTGCTCTAGGTAAGACGGACCAGCGCTACTTGTTGATCCATTGTTGAAAAAAGGGCGCCTTGATGGCGCCCTTTCTCATTTCAGAATGGGTTATCGAGTTAACAGTTCGGCGAGCCCTGTACCAAAAACTTAGCACTCGCTAGAAAAATTGTCCATGGACCTCACATTAAAGTTCCGACGGAAATAGTCACGTCTTTGTGCGCAGACCTTTTTGTGTCACTTGGATTGACAATTTTTGTCAGGCTGCGGATTACTGAGCCAGTCGGAGTGTGAAGAAACGCACGGGAGCGGCGATGAAACCAGTTGGCATGATCCCTGCATTCAGGGGGGGGGGCACCTACCCCTCAACTGCTTTTCTTTTTTGGCTTCGCCTAGGAGATTTAGATCATGAACATGAAGCGCATCCAACAAGGTTTCACCCTGATCGAATTGATGATCGTTGTGGCCATCATCGGTATCTTGGCTGCTGTGGCGATTCCTCAGTACAAGGACTATACGAGCAAGTCCAAAGTTGCGTCCGCCATCGCCAGCATTGACGGTATCAAGAAGGCTGTAGCCTTGTGCTACCAGGAAAATGCCGGATTTGATACTTGTGCTTCCTCCGGTACGGGTGGCGTCCCCGCATTTACAGCGACCAATGTTTTGAAGACCGCAGCGGCTGACGATAAGGGCGTGATTACTGCTACTTTCGCTGATGCCAGCGGCACAGACTTGGCGGGAAAATTTATCAAATACGAAGCCAAGCCTGACGGCGTGCGCATGTCCTGGATCGTGTCAACCGATGTCACTGCGGATGCAGTGAAGGCTGCAATTACGAAGAACTCGACGCCCTGAGCTTAGTGCTCTCGGTAGAACGAATCAGCGGATCTTGTTGATTCCTTGTTGAAAGAAAGGGCGCCTTGATGGCGCCCTTTCTCATTTCAGAATGGAGTAGCGCGGTGGGTCTTGCGTCAAAGGCTTTGCACCCAGCAGGAAAAATGCTGTCCAAGTAACTTGCTGCACATTAGAGAACTTATGCAGCAGCGTCATATTGGCGCTTCACGGGCTCGAATGAGGCGGTGCGCCGTTGCCTGAATAGATGCCCCCGGTCCGTGTGTGCAAGCTGCAATTCGACCCTGCCAAGGTGCGCAATCTAAGGCAAGGCAAGAGCACCGCGTTGCTAGCTAACAAAACTTCTTCCTTGTCTAATCAGCAGATGTTTCGTCGGCATTGGATGATGGAGCGGAATAAGTACGCCAGAATGGAAAAAGCCGGGGTTCTAAAGTTGCCTGAGTTTGAACTTGAACGTCAATCCGGCCGTTGCTTAGCAATTTTTGTCTCTTTGCAAAACTCAGACCTCTCTGATCAACGCGTCAGCCATGAGGGCACCCGGGTATGCAGACCTTTTCTACCGGTACTGGCGTTTGCGGTCACCGATGAATCATGAGCGAGCCAAGAAGGAACACATGAAACGTATCTATCAGGGTTTTACGTTGATTGAGCTGTTGATTGTTGTCTCGATCATCGGCATCTTGGTGGCCGTGAGCCTTCCCCAGTACAAGGACTACGTCGCCAAAGCCAGGGTTGCCTCGGCAATTTCCAGTATGGATGGGGTGAAACTGGCTGTCGCGGTTTGCGCTCAAGACGGTAGTACGGTCACAGGCTGCAATAGCAGCAGCAATGGCATTCCAGCCTGGACCGCTACGAATGTCTTGACCAGCGTTGTTGCCACTAACGGCGTCATCGTGGCTACGTTCACATCGGCCGCCAATGTTGGCTCTGATCTGGGTGGCAAGACCATTACGTTCACACCCACTCTGCAGAATTCGCGTCTCTCTTGGGCGGTAAGCACCGATGTGGCGGCCGGGCCGATTAAGGACGCCATTGTGAAGAATTCAAGCCCTTAATATGCCGGTCGCGTAAGTCTTGGCAACCGGCTGAAATCATCTGTTCGCATATTCGATCAAGGCACGTAAGACGCTGCACCGGGTCAATTGACTATTTGCTCGATTGCCAGATTCCGAGTTCAGCAGGCAATCCCACAAGATTCAATTTGTAAGCACTGGCTTTGCGCCGTATGGTCATGCTTGGAGTCTTGAATTAGCTCAAGCTCCAAATTCAGGCGCGCATCCGCATCCATATCCTCAATGATGAGCAGCCCCTGGCTTAGCTCGTAGCTTGAGTCAAACCAGCCGCAACTGCCGAAGCGATCGTCATCCGTCGCTGCTTTGGCCTTGAGCTGTGAAGCCGCTGTCGCGCTGGCCATGATGGCGGAATGTGCAAGCTGCCGGCGCAGGCAGAGGGTCTGGAACAGGCTTTGAAATCTCATTTTGAGCTCCATCATTCCTGAAGACATGTGGGCTGACGCGGGGAGGAGGGGCTTGATTGCTGGGGTCACTGCGTCGTCAGTGGCTCAAGTATTCGGCGCAGACAGATCCGTTTTCTATCACTCCGGAGGGGGAGTGATGGGGGATACGTGGGGGGTGTCGCGGCGGGTTCCCTCCAATGGGGGGATGTGGAAGTCGGTACCTGTTTTTGCTATGGAAAGCGGTCTAGCCAACATCAATCTGAGCGATTGACTCGGTGACAACGGCGGCAGAGCAAACGCCGACCGTCTCAGCGCCGTGTCGGCAGCCGCCACAGCCAGGTGGCCACGCAGGCGCAACACAGCGCCGGCAGCCAGGCCCATTGCGTGGGCAAGGTGATGGCGGCCCACACCGAGCCGATGGTCATCATCACGCTGGCCAGTTGTTTGGCGCGCAGAGGTACGGCGCGAGTGGCTCGCCAGTCGCGCACCATGGGGCCGAAGGTGCGGTGATTGAGGATCCAGGCTTCGCAGCGGCTGCTGCCGCGTGAAAAACAAAACGCCGTCAGCAAGATGAAGGGGGTGGTCGGCAGCAGCGGCAAGAAAATGCCCGCGATGCCCAGTGCCAAGCTCAGCAGGCCGGCCAGAAGCCAGATCACCCGCTGCCACATGGGCCGGGCTTTCACCAGGGCTTGGGTCGGCGCGGCGGCGCAAGCAAGAGGCGTTTGTTCATCAGGCATGGATCAATGCGCGGGGCCGGCGAGTGGGGCATGCCATTGTCGCCGCCATCCCGTCATCCGGCAGCCGTTGATGCCATCCATCAACGGGGCGATTCCACCTTGAAGAACCACTTGCGCAGGCCCTCGGCTTCAAAGGGCTGCCAGTCCTCGGGGTGTTGGGCCAGGCGGTCGGCCAGGACGTAAAAGGCCAGCGGGTTGAGCCCCAGGCCAATGTGGCTGGCTGGCACTTCGATGTTTTCGCACAGCGGGCCGGCTTCGTTGAGGCTGCAGCGCCAGGAGACGATGCCGTCGCTGCGCGAATAAATGGAGGTGGTGGGCACCGGCGGGGCACGGCGGATCTGCGCCATCATGGCCGGGTCACCGACCTTGTGGCCGCTGACAAACTCGAAAAAGCGCCAGGCATTGGTGGCCCGTGGGTGTCCGGTGAAGGGCGTGCCCAGGGTGACGACGCTGCGCACATGGTCTGGCAATTCTTTGGCCAACTCGCGAGCGTAGATGCCGCCCAGGCTCCAGCCCACCAGGCTGACCGGCTGGGCATGATGCTTGAACAGACGCTTCACATCGGCCGTGCATTGCTCCAGCACACCGTGGCGCGGGCCAAAATTGAAGCCCTGGCCCCAGGGGTGGGTCTCATACCCCAACGCTTCCAAAAAGCTGCGCAGCGGGCGGGTACTCAGATCATTGGCGCCCAAACCGGGAAACACAATCACCGGATGGCCATCGCCGCGCGGCAGCCGGCGCAGCCACGGGATGGACGCCAGCAGGCTGGCGAACTCCCAGGGCGCGCGTGCCTCCAGCATCAAGAGCAGCGCGTTGGGCGCCGTCATATGCAGATGATGATCGTGGCCTGCGTGCTCGTGCGCCGGCGCGGCTTCAGCAGGTCGAGCCGTTCGACGACGCGGTTTTGATTTTTGAGGCGTGACGCTCATGCGGTGTGCGGGGCAGTTTCGGGCGAAGGGGCAGGATTGCCGCTACCGCCTATGGTCACAGATCGTAGCGACTGCGCACCAGACAAGTGCGGGGATTAGGGGCGGCAATCCAATCCACACGATAAATCGACTCTGACCCCAATTCAGGGCTCAGGGCTTTTTGCTCAGGTCGATGTCGACGAAGTGCCAGAACTCGTTGCGGAAGATGGGGCGGCGGTAGCCCAGCAGCCAGGGCTGGGTGATGTCGCTGCGGATGCGGTGCACATGGGTTTTGATGGGGAGGTAGGCGGCCTGGATGCGCTTGGCTTGCAGGAACAAGGCTTCGCGCTCGGGGCCGTCGGGCATCACCAGCATGCGCTCGTACAAGGTATCAAACGCCTTGTTGCGAAAACGCGAGATGTTTTGATTGCCGGATTGCGGGCCGTACAGGTATTGCAGCGCCTCCAGCCCGTCGGGTGAGCCGGCGGAATTGCCCATCATCCACAGCATCAGTTTGCCGGCGCGGGCGGCTTTCATTTGCTCGGGCCATTTGCCGGCAAAGAACTTGACTCTGATGTTCAGCGCATCGAAGGAGCGCTGCCATAACTCGTCATATTGGCGGCTTTGGGCGTCGGGTTGGGTGGCCACTTCCAGCAGTAGGGGCGAGCCATCGGGCATCTCGCGGTAACCGTCGCCATTGCGGTCGATATAGCCGTAGGCGTCCAGCAAGGCGGCTGCGCGGGCCGGGTCGTACGTACTCATCTCTGAGCGGTATTGCGGGTCGTAGCCCGAGGTGTGCGGCACCACATGGCTTTGCGCCACCACGGCCTGGCCACGCCGCACCTGGCGGATCTCGCGTTCCACATCCAGCCCCAGCGAGATGGCGCGGCGCAGCGCCACCTTCTCGGGGGTGTAGCCGCCCACCGTGGGGTTCTCCATATTGAAGAAGGTGAAAGCTTCATCCGCCGCCAGCACCCGGTGCAGCACCATGCCGCGCTTGGCCAGATTGGGGGCCAGTTTATTGCCTGGCAAGGCGGTGCTGACGAAGTCGTTGGGGACGATGTAGCAGAGGTCGTGTTCGGCGTTGAGAAAGCTTAGCCAGCGTGGCTGCGACTCTTCGATGATGGAAATCTCTACCCGATCCACCATGGGCAGGCGGCGGCCTTTGAACTTGGCCAGCAAGGCCTGACCCTCGGCATCGTCGGCGGCCGGCTGGGCCTCGTAATATCGTTCACGATAGCCGGGGTTTCGCTCCAGCACGATCAGGCTGGAACGCCGCCACTGCTTGAGCACAAATGGCCCGGTGCCGACGGGATGCTCGGCGATATTGCTGCCATAAGCCTCCACCACCTCGCGCGCCACCGCCCCCAGCAGGTCGGAGGACGAAAGGTTTTCCAGCAGGCGTGGCCGCGCCTGTTCCAGCTCGATGCGCAAGGTGTAGCGGTCCAGTGCGCGCAGGCCGGCAATCGGCTTGTCGTAGTCCAGCGCGCGCTGCTCGGCCATGGCCTGTTTGCGCAGCTCCAGCAAGCCCTTGATGCCAAGTTCTTCGACACCGGCATACAGCGGCGCGTTGATCTTGGGGTCGGCAAAGCGCTTGAAGCTGTAGACGTAGTCCTCGGCCGTTAACTCCCGCCGCTTGCCCTTGAAGGCGGGATCATCCGCAAAGAAGATGCCGGGTTTGAGCTGGATGGTCCAGGTCTTGAAATCGTTGCTGATCTCGGGCAAGGCTGCTGCCGTCAGCGGCACCGACTTGACCGGCATGGCCAGGTAGTCGAAGGCGTAGAGCGCCTCGAAGATGTGCGGGGTGATGGTGCGTGAATAGTCGTCGCTGACCTGTGCCGGGTCAAAACCCGTTTCCGCGATCTGGAAGGCATAACGCAGGGTCTTGACGGCAGCAGCGCTCTCGCCTTTGCCGGCAATCTCCGCCGTATTGGTGGGCGAACTGGCGACAGCGCTCAGCGGCCACAAGCCCAGCGCTGCCGCCCCTGCCCCCGCGGCCAGGAGTTGGCGGCGCCCGGTCTTGCTCTTGGCTGCTTGTTGTTTCATCTCAGGGCCGCTTGTTGTTGTCGATGTCCACGTATTGCCACCAGTCGAGTGCAAAGGCCGGGCGCCGGTAGCCGCTCACCCAGGGCTGCGCCAGGTCGGTGATGATGCGGTGGCCGCGGGCCCGGTAGGGCGCGTAGGCCACGCCCAAGCGCTTGGCGGCCAGAAACACGGCGTCACGCTCGGGCCCGTCGGGCAGGCCATTGGTTTGCTCGTAGAGCCGGTCCATGGCGGGCAGATTGAAGCGGGCGTAGTTCTGGCCGCCGATGCGCGGGCTGTAGAAAAAGCCCAGCGCGTCTTGCCCATCGGGCGTCGAGGCGCTGCTGCCCAGCGACCAGATCTGGAACTTGCCAGCGCGCAAGCTCTTCAGGTTCTCCGGCCATTTGGCGGACTTGAACTTCACTTGCAAGCCGATCTGGGCCAGGCTCTTGGACCAAATCTCATCGATCTGGCGCTGGAAGCTTTCGGGCGTGGTCAGGCTTTCCAAGACCAGTGGGCTGCCGTCGGGGCGTTCGCGCCAGCCGTCGCCGTCGCGGTCCACAAAGCCGTAGAGGTCCAGCAGGGCGCGGGCGCGTTGTGGGTCGTAGTCGCCGTTCTCGCTCTTGAACTCGGCGTCGTAGCCGCTGGTGTGCGGCAGCATGATGGACTGCGCGCTGATGGCCTGGCCGCGCCGCGCGATGCGCATTTCGCGCTCCGCATTGGTGGCCAGTGAGATCGCGCGGCGCAGCGCAATCTGCGCCGGCTCGAAGCCGCCCACCACGGGGTCTTCCATATTGAAGACGGTGAACAAAACGTCTGAGGCCACGATGGTGTGCTTTTGCATGCCCTTCTTGGCCAGATTGGGTGCGAGCTTGCCGCCCGGAATGGCCTGGGCGGTGAAGTCCTCGGGCAAGGTGTAAAGCACATCGAACTGGGCGTTCAGGAAGGACAACCAGCGCGGCTGGTTCTCTTCGATGATGGCCACCTCCACGCGGTCGATCATGGGCAGGCGCCGGCCCTTGAACTGCGCCAGCATGGCCTGACCCTCGGCATCGTCCGCATTCGGTTCGGCCTCGTAATAGCGCTCGCGGTAGCCGGGGTTGCGGCGCAGCTCGATCAGGCTGCTGCGCCGCCAGTCGCCCAGCATGAAGGGCCCGGTGCCGACCGGATGCTCCATGCTTTTGTCGCCGTAGGCCTCGATCACTTCGCGGGCCACTGCGCCCAACAGGCTGCCATCGGCCAGGGTCTGCGGCAGGCGGGGCCGCGCTTCGGCCAGCTTGAACTGCAGGGTGTAGCGGTCCAGCGCGCGCAGGCCTTCGATGGGCTTGTCGTAGTTGAAGGGCTTTTTGCTCTTCTCGACTTCGGCTCGGTATTCGTTGAGGCCCAGCAGGTGCAACTCTTCCAGCCCGTCCCAGGTGGGGCTGTTTGTTAGCGGGTCGGCAAAGCGCTTGAAGCTATAGACATAGTCGGCCGCCGTCAGCTCGCGCTTCTTGCCTTTGAAGGCCGGGTCGTCGGCAAAGTAAATGCCGGGCTGCACGCGCACCGTCCAGGTCTTGAAATCGGCGCTGTGTTCGGGCAGGGCCGCGGCGGTTTGGGGCTTGAGTTTGAAGGGCCGCGCGAGGTAGTCGTAGCTGTAGAGGCCTTCGAAGATATTGGCGGTGATGAGGCGCGAATACAGGTCTTGCACCTTGGCCGGGTCGAAGCCGGTCTCAGCCACCTTGAAGGCATAGCGCAGCACTTTTTCGCTGCCGGGCTTGCTGCTCACAGGACTCGCTGGCGCACTGGCGGTGGTAGCGGCGGTGGCCATGCTAGCCTGGCTCAGCGCCAAGCTGCCCAATGTCAGCAAGCTCAAGAACAGGCCGCTGCGGCGGGACAGGCAGAAGGTGGAGGCGCGGGGAGATGGGCTCATTTTTCGGGGTGACGCTCGCTGGCGATGTCGACGAACTGCCACCAATCCAACCAGAACAGCGGCCGGTAGTATCCGATCAGCCAGGGTTGGCTCAGGTCGGTGTAAATCCGGTGGACATGCGGTTTGTAGGGCACAAAGGCCGCGCCAATGCGCTTGGCCTGCAGGAACAAGGCCTCGCGTTCGGGGCCATTGGGCAGGCCTTGCAGGCGGTCGTAGATGGCGTTGAATTCGGGGCTGTTGAAACGTGCCAGGTTTTGCCCACCGGCCGAGCCGTAGAGGCGCTGCAGGGCTTTTTGCCCGTCCAGCTGCTCGGCGCGAGAGCCCACGCTCCACATCATGAAGCGACCCGCGCGTGCGGCCTTGAGGTTCTCGGGCCACTGGGCCACCTTCATGCTGAGCTTGAGGCCCAGATCGTTCATGGCCTTTTGCCATTGCTCGTCGAGCTGGCGTGAGGCGGCGTCGGACTGAGTGTTGCGCAGCAGGACCAGCGGACTGCCGTCGGGCTGCTCGCGCCAGCCATCGCCGTCGCGGTCCACATAGCCGTAAACATCCAGCAGCGCTTTGGCGCGCGCCATATCGTGGCTGGACAAGTCGCTGCGGTAGTCGGCCGCGTAGCCGGTCGTATGTGGCGCCAGATTGCTTTGTGCCGGCACGGCTTGGCCGCGCCGCACCAGGCGGATCTCGCGCGGAATGTCCAGCGCCAGTGAAATCGCGCGGCGCAGCGCCACCTTCTCGGCCGCCATGCCGCCGACCAGTGGGTCTTCCATATTGAAGACGCTCAGGGTCACGTCCGAACCCACCTGGCGCCGTGGCTGAATGCCGCGCTTGGCCAGTGTGGGTGCCAGCTGGCCGCCGGGCATGGCCTGGTCGATGAAGTCCTCCGGCACCTGCTCCAAAAAGTCTTGCTCGGCACTCAGAAAAGACAGCCAGCGCGGCTGCGCCTCTTCGATGATGCTGACTTCGATGCGGTCCAACATCGGAATGCGGCGGCCTTGGAAGCGGGCTAGCAAGGCCTGACCCTCGGCGTCGTCCGGCGCGGGCTGGGCCTCGTAGAAGCGCTCGCGGTAGGCAGGGTTGCGCACCAGTACGATCTGGGAAGAACGCCGCCAGCTCTTCAGCACAAAGGGGCCGGTGCCCACCGGATGCTCGCCCACCTTGCTGCCGTAATGCTCGGCCACCTCGCGGGCGACGGCGCCGAACAAGTCATTGCTGCTCAGCAGCATCTCTTGCAGGCGCGGCCGCGGCTGGGTGGTTTGCAGCTGCAGGGTGTAGCGGTCCAGGGCGCGCAAGCCCGGCACGCCGGCGTCGTAGTTGAAGGGCTTTTTGTCCCGCAGGGCACGCTGGCGCAGCTCGGCCAGGCCGATCAGGCCGGCCTCTTCCACGGTGGTCCAGTTGGGGCTCTTCAGGGCCGGGTCGGCGTAGCGCTTGTAGCTGTAGACGAAGTCCTCGGCCACCAGCTCGCGCCGTTGACCTTTGAATGCGGGGTCTTCCGCGAAGTAGATGCCGGGCCGCAGGCGCACCGTCCAGGTCTTGAAATCGGCGCTGACCTCGGGCGGGCCGGCAGCGATCAGCGGCACGATCTTGGCGGGCCGCGCCAGGTGGTCGTAGCTGTAGAGCGCTTCGAACACATGGGCAGTGATGACGCGCGAGTAGATGTCGTTGATCTGGCTCGGGTCAAAAGTGGTTTCGGCGGCGCGGAAGGCGTAGCGTAGCAGCTTGGGCTCGGCGGCGCGAGCCGGCGAAGCCATGAAGAGCAATAGACCTAGCCATGCAAGCAAAACAAGCGCCGCGGCCCGCAAGCCATGCGGGCTGATTCTCCCGCGGTGCTCGCGGGCTACGGGGCGCCGTGCACGCATGGTTTAGGGGTTAGCGGCCTTCAGCGCTTCGGTGTCAATGTCCACATAGGTCCAGAACTCGCGCATAAAGACGTTGCGGTTATAGCCCCTGACCCAGGGTTGCGCCAGGTCGGTGAAGACGCGGTGCAGATCCATCTTGTAGGGCATATAGGCCACCATCAGGCGCTGCGCCTCTTGCATCACGGCCAGGCGTTCGGGGCCGTTGGGCAGGGCTTTTTGCTGTTTGTAGAGCGCGTTGAAGGCCGGCAGGTCGAAGCGAGCCTTGTTGGCCTTGCCCTTGGCGCCGCCATCGCCCAAGGCCAGGAAGGTGTCGCCATCGGGTGCGGTGGCCACCCAGCTGACGCCCCACATCTGCAGCTTGGCGGCATTGGCACTCTTGAGGTTCTCCGGCCATTTGGCAGACTTGAACACCATCTTCACCTTCAGCGCGTCCATGCCCTTGTGCCACAGCTCGATCAGCTGGCGGCTGGTGTTATCGGGCTGGGTGGCGTACTCGATGCGCAGCGGCGAGCCGTCGGGCATATCGCGCCAGCCGTCGCCGTCTTTGTCGACATAGCCGTAGAGGTCCAGCAAGCCCTTGGCCTTGGCCAGATTGAACTCGCTCATCTCTGACTTGAAGGCCGGGTCATAGCCAAACACGCCCGGCGGCATCGAGCCCTGGGCCGGCACGGCTTGGCCGCGGCGGGCCAGACGGATCTGCTTGTCCACATCCATGGCCAGGCTGATGGCACGGCGCAGCGCCACCTTGTCGGGCGTGTAGCCGCCCACCGTCTTGTCCTCCATATTGAAATAGGAGAAGGCCACCTCGGGGTAGATGAAGCGGGTCATCTGAATGCCCTGCTTGGCCAGATTGGGGGCCAGCTTGTTGCCGGGGAAGGCGATGCCAGCAAACTCAAACGGCGTTTCCAGGATCAGGTCTGCCTCTTTGCCGACGAAGGACAACCAGCGCGGCTGCGCCTCTTCGATGATGGCGATCTCGACCCGGTCCACCATGGGCAGGCGGCGGCCTTGCAGGGCCTTGACCTGAGCGGCCAGCTCGGGATTGTTTGCCGGGGGCACTTCGGCGTAGAACTCTTCGCGGAAGTTGGGGTTCTTCTCCAGCACGATCTTGCTGCTGCGGCGCCATTCGCCCAAGGCCCAGGCATTGGTGCCGACCGGGTGCGACATGACCTTGTCGCCGTAGAACTCCACCACCTCGCGCGCCACCGCGCCGAGGAAGCCGGCGTCGGCAAACTGGTTGATGAAGCGCGGGTCGCCCACGCCCAGCTTGACCTGGAATTTGTAGCGGCTGAGCTGCTGCAGGCCCGCCACCGGGCGGTCGTAGTCGAATGGTTTCTTGGCCTGCATCAACTCACGGCGCAGTTCGGACAAGCCCAGGATCTGCACGTTCTCGAGCAGATACAGATTCGGGCTCTTCCACTGCGGGTCGTAGTGGCGCTTGATGGAATAGATGTAGTCTGCCGCCGTCAGCTCGCGCTTCTTGCCTTTGAAGGCCTCGTCATCGTTGTAGAAGATGCCGGGCTTCAGCTCGAACGTGAGGGTCTTGAAGTCTTCCGACACCTCGGGCATGGCCACCAGCACATTGGGGCGCAGCTTGGCGGGCTGGGTGTGGTATTCAAAACGCAGCGGCGCATCAAAGATGGCGGCGGCGACGTTCTTGGAATAGCTGTCGGAGATCTGCGCCGGGTCAAAGCCCGTTTCGGCCACGCGGAAGGCGTAGCGCAGAACTTTTTGTGCCGCTGCCGGCTTGGCCTGAGTTTGCGCTTCTGTGGCTTGCGCCTGCACGCTGCCACTGGACAGTGCGCAAAGCGCGGTGGCCAAGGCGAGAGCCGGGACGGTAGCGAAGGCGGTCAAGCGCTGGCGCAAGAGGAAAGGCCGGGGCCTGGCCGGATGGGCCGTGGTGGCGTGAATCACGATGTTCGGTTCCTGGAACGACAAAAAAGGAGCGGGCATTCTTTTGGACCGCCTCGCCAAACGCGCAGTCTACGGCGGCGGCGCCGGCGAAGTGGGCGCACTACGCCCGCTAGGCCCTTTATTTGCGGGCTACCGGACAAATGCCAGGGCAGCTCGCGCCTTCATTCGACTAGACTCGCGCCACATTTCTTTCCCGACCCCCTTTTTCGAGCTCAGGGCCCATCACAAGCGGGTTCAGACTCACCGCCGTGCCAGCGCACGGTCGTTTCTTGGAGATCCGTAGTAATGGTGGCCTATCTGTTCAGGCGCCTGTGGCAAATGATTCCGACCCTGTTGGGGGTCGTGCTGCTGGTGTTCTTTCTCTTCAAATTCTTCGGCGGTGACCCGGCCGAAATCATGGGCGGCTTGAACGCCAGCCCCGAGCAGATCAACGCCATCCGCGAGCAGCTGGGCCTGAACAAGCCGCTGTGGGAGCAGCTGTGGATCTTCATCAAGCAGATCGTCACCTTTGACTGGGGCAAGAGCTGGGCCACCAACGAGCAGGTCTCGAGCCTGTTCGCCAGCCGCCTGCCTGCGACGCTGACCGTGATGCTGCCCATCCTGATTCTGGAAGTGTTGCTGGCGATTCCTTTCGCCCTGGCCGTGGCCTATGTGCGCGGCAGCCTGACCGACCGCACGGTGATGATCGTCAGCACCATCGCGGTGTCGATCTCGCTGCTGGTCTATGTGATCGTGGGCCAGTACGTGTTCGCCTTCCGCCTGGGCTGGTTCCCGGTGCAGGGCTGGACGGACAGCGTGTGGACCAACCTCACCACCTACGCGCCCCTGCCTATTTTTGTGGCGGTGGCGGTGGCGATTGCGCCGTACACCCGCTTGTATCGCACCTTCTTCCTGGACGAAATCGGCCACGACTATGTGCGCACCGCGCGCGCCAAGGGCCTGACCGAGCGCACCATTTTGCTCAAGCATGTGTTGCGCAACGCCATGATTCCCATCATGACCAATATCTCGGTGGCACTGCCGGGCGTGTTCGTGGGCAGCTTCTTGCTGGAAGTGTTCTTCTCCATCCCCGGCCTGGGCCGTGAGATCTTGCTGGCGGTGAACCGCAGCGACTACCCCGTGATTCAGGCCTTTGCGATCTACATCGCCTTCCTGACCATGGTGGTGAACTTGATTACCGACTTGCTCTACAAGCTGGTCGACCCACGGGTGGTGCTTAAATGAGTGCGGTTTTGTCATCCAATCACAAGGCGGCGCCCAAGGCCGTGAACAAGTCTGAGGGCGTCTGGCACGCCGCTTGGCGCCGTCTGCGCAGCGACAAAGTCGGCATGGTCTCGATGGTGGTGGTGGGCTTTTTCCTGCTGCTGGTGATCGCCTCCAGCACCGGCTTGGTCGCCAAGAACTGGCAAAAGGAAGTGGGCGTGCCGAATGCGCCGCCAACCTTCATGGGCCCGGCCCCTGCTGAGGCGCAAGGCGCCCTGGTGGCGCCCAAAGGCCCGAATGTGGACCTGAGCGATATCGACCCGCTGGCGCCCAAATATGCCGAGTGGGAAGAGCGCGCCAAGGCCTACAAAACCGAGGTGACGGTCAAGGCCGAGACCCTGCCCCTGGGCGGCGACCGCCTGGGCCGTGATGTTCTGGCCAAGGTGATCAAGGGCGCCGAGGTGTCCATTTTGGTGGGCGTGCTGGCGGCCGTGGTGGCCACCATCATCGGCACCGTGCTGGGCGCCTTGTCGGGCTTCTTCGGCGGCAAGGTGGGCGACTTCCTGGAGTGGGTCTATAACGTCTTCACTGCCATCCCCAGCATCTTGCTGATCTTCGCCTTCGCGGTGATCTTTGGCCGCGGTGTCTTGTCGGTGGTGATGATTCTGGGACTGGCCGGCTGGACTGGCATTTACCGCCTGATTCGTGCCGAGTTCATGAAGCACTCGGTGCGCGAATATGTGCGCTCGGCGGAGGCGATTGGCGCTTCTAAGTTCTCGCGCATGTTCAAGCACATCTTGCCCAATGTCTCGCATGTGGCGCTGGTGCAGCTGAGCTTGCATGTGGTGGGCTTCATCAAGAGCGAAGTGATCCTGTCTTACCTCGGCCTGGGCGTGGGCGTGGACCAGGTTTCCTGGGGCACCATGCTGAGCGAGTCGCAGAGCGAGCTGATCCTGGGCTACTGGTGGCAGCTGGCGGCGGTGACGGCCATCATGGCCATCTTCGTGACCGCGTTTGCGCTGTTTACCGATGCCTTGCGGGATGCGCTGGACCCCAAACTGCGCGGCCTGGAGTGATTTGAAAATGTTGTTGAGTATTCAAGACCTCAAAGTCGCTTTCCGCATGGGCCGTGCTAACGGCCAAATGCAGCGCACCCTGGCCGTCAAAGGCGTCAGCTTTGACGTGCCGGAAAATTCCACCGTCGCCCTGGTGGGCGAGTCGGGTTCGGGCAAGAGCGTCACCGCCATGTCCATCCTCAACCTGTTGCCCGAGAACGCCGAACGCCAGGGCAAGATCCTGTTCCAGGGTCGGGACCTGCTGCAGACCTCGCTGAGCGAGTTGCAAGGCATTCGCGGCCGCGAGATCGCCTGCGTGTTTCAGGACCCGATGAGCTCGCTCAACCCGGTGTTCACCGTGGCTGACCAGATCATGGAGTCGCTGATCAAGCACATGGGCATGAGCAAGCGCCAGGCCCTGGTGCGGGCCGAGGAATTGCTCAACGAAGTGGGCATCCCCGACCCTAAGCGCCGCTTGCACAGCTACCCGCATGAGATGTCGGGCGGCCAACAGCAGCGCGTGATGATTGCTGTGGCCCTGGCTTGTTCACCCAAGCTGCTGATCGCCGACGAACCCACCACTGCTCTGGACGTGACCATCCAGCGCCAGGTGATGGAGTTGCTGGCCAAGCTCAAGGAAACGCACAAGATGAGCTTGCTGTTCATCTCGCATGACCTGGGTGTGGTGGGTGAAATCTCCGACCAAGTGGTGGTGATGCGCCATGGCGAGATCCGCGAGAAGGCGCCCGTGGCGCAGATCTTCAAGAGCCCGCAAGACAGCTACACCAAGGCCTTGCTGGCCTGCCGCCCCTCGCTGGAAGAGAACCCCGACCGCCTGATGGTGATCGACGATCACATTGCCGGCCGCGTGGCCACGGCGGCCGTCAATCGCAAAGACCCCAACGCGCCGGTGATTCTGGAAGCCAAGGGCCTGAAGAAGAGCTTTTTCTTCAAGTCCGGCCTGTTCAGCAAAAAGGAGTTCGTGGCCGTCAAGGACGTCAACTTCAAGCTGCGCAAGGGCTACACCTTGGGCGTGGTGGGCGAGTCCGGCTCGGGCAAGACCACCATGGGCCTGACCCTGCTGCGCTTGCATGAGCCCACCGGCGGCGAAGTGCTGTTCGAAGGCAAAGACCTGTTGAAGATGAGCGGCCCGGACTGGCAGCAAATGCGCCGCCGCATCCAGGTGGTGTTCCAGAACCCCTATGCCTCGCTGAACCCGCGCTTCACCATCGCCCAGACCTTGGTCGAGCCGATGGAAATCCACAATATCGGCAAGGACCACGAGGAACGCCTGGCCCGCGCCAGCGCCTTGTTGAAGAAGGTTGGCTTGGATGACTCGGTGCTGGGCAAGTACCCGCATGAGTTCTCGGGCGGTCAACGCCAGCGCATTGCCATCGCCCGCTGCCTGACGCTCAACCCTGAGGTGTTGGTGCTGGACGAATCGGTGTCGGCGCTGGACGTGTCGGTGCAGGCCCAGGTGCTCAATCTGCTGAAGGATTTGCAGGACGAGTTCGGCCTGTCCTACATCTTTATCAGCCATGACCTGGCTGTGGTGAAGTTCATCTCCGATGAAGTGCTGGTGATGCAAAACGGCGATGTGGTGGAGCAAAGCGAAACCCAGGCCTTGCTGAAAAACCCCAAGCAAGAGTACACACGCCGCCTGCTCGGCGCCGTGCCGCGCGGCTATCAGCCGGCGGCAGTGACTGCGAACGCGGCTTAAGTCCACGCTTGCTTTCAGAGAGCAAGATCAAAGGCGGCACTGGTGCCGCCTTTTTTCATGGTTTTGCGCGGTGATTCTTCGCGATAAACCCGTAGAAGCTTGCGCCGACGCCCATATCTGGTGCTGGCGTGACCTACCATGCAAGTTGATGATTGCTTTGATCATTACGTCACGTTTGAGCGCATGGCTGAGTGGTCAAGATTCAAGCATCGCTGCCGATAAAACTGCGAATGAGCATGGCTTGCTGGGACTTTGAATCGAAGGGGGCACGCGTCTCGGGGGAACTATCGCCCCGTTGGACGAGTGGCGGCCTGCGCGGCGCCCTGCTGAGCCTGGCCTTGCTGAGCGCAGGTTGCGGGCCGCAGGAGGCGGCGCCGACCGGGGCGTCTCAATTGCAGCAAGGGCAAGCTGCAAGCTCGGCTTTTAAGCAGCCGGACGATGCTGAGTTGCAGCGGGAAATTGAAGCGGTGGAGCGGCTCGGGAGTAGCAATTACGCCCGCAGCGAGTCCTTGCTGAGCGAGCTGCAGGCACGCAGTGCCCCTGGCAGTGTCGAGCGCCTGCGTATCCTGACCCTGCGCGGTGACCAAGCTGCGACGCTCAAAGATCAGCAATTGGCTGAGCAAATGCTGTCTGCCCTGCGCGCTTGGCCCGAGGGGCCGAGCCGCGAGTTGGCCGAAATGGCGCACAGCTTTTTGCAGGCCCTGACGCTGTCGAAAAAGGGCGAAAGGCTGCAAGCCATTCGTGCCATGAATGCGCTGCCGGCTTTTCTGGACAGCCAGATGCCCAAGCCGATGCTGCAGCGTTTCCACCATTTTTTGGCCATTGAGAAGGCCGATGTGGGCGATTTCGACGGGGCGATTGCAACCGGTTTGGAGGGCTTGAAAATTGCCGATCGAATGGGCCAGCCCTGGCGCCGGGCCGTCACTTTGTCGGTGCTTTCCACCCTTTGTGCCCGCGCCCAGCAACTCGAACGCTCTCAGCAATTGGCCGATGAAGCACTGCTTGAGGCGATGAAGGACCCCGACCCGGTCTTGCTTTACACCGTCTACAACTCGCGGGCCATTGCTTTCACGGTGCGTGGCGATCTCGAGCAAGCCAGCCAGGCTTCGGCGCAAGTCATCGCCAACGCCCGCAAGGTGGGCTCTGACAAGTTGCTGGCGCTGGCCCTGGCGAACAGCGCCGACGTGATGCTGAGCATGGGCCGCTACGCCGAGGCCATCAAGGCGGCCGAGGAGGCCTTGCCGCTGGCGCTGGCCAGTCATGACCGCGACTCTGAGGTGGTGGCGCGCTACAACGCCGGTTTTGCCAAGATTGCCCTGAAGCGCGTCGAGGAAGGCCGGCGCGAAGTGCACCAGGCCATCGCCCTGGATAACAAGAGCGGCGCTATCAGCGAGGCGGCCAGTGGCTGGCTGGAGCTGGGCGGTTACCTGGACCGGGCGGGCGACGCCAGCGGAGCCATCGAGGCCTATCTGCAGCACCGGCGCTGGTCCGATGAAGCGTTTCGGGAAGACACCCGCAAGACCATGTTGGAAGCGGATGCCCGTTACGACGACGAGCGCCGTAGCAAGGCGCTGGATCTGCTGGGCCGTGACAACAACCTCAAAGCCGAGCGCCTGCGCGCGCGCGATCTGCAGCTCAAGCTCTGGGCCGCGGTGGGCGCTTGCGTGGTTTTGTCATCGGTCTTGCTGGGTCTGGCCTACCAACGCATTCGCAAGACCAATCAGGCGCTGGCGCGCAGTAATGAGGCCTTGAAGATTCAGAGTGAGCGTGACCCCCTGACCGGCTTGGCGAATCGGCGGCATTTCCAGGCCGTGATCCAGCGCGGCGAGGGCCAGCCGCAGTTCAGCGGCGCCTTGTTCCTGATCGACATCGATCATTTCAAGCGCATCAACGATGTGTTTGGCCATGCCGCGGGTGATGCTGTTTTGATCGAGGTGGCCAAGCGCTTGACCGCTGCCTTGCGCGAGCTTGACCTGGTGGTGCGCTGGGGCGGCGAGGAGTTCCTGATTCTGGTGGCCGCCCATGAGGCGACGGATGCCAAGCTGTTGGCGCAACGCCTGCTCGACTTGATAGCCAGCCAGCCCATCCAGCATGGCCGCGACAGCATTCATGTCACCGCCTCGATCGGCTTTGCCAGCTTGCCGGTGCAGCCGCATGGCTTGCTGCCAAGCTGGGAGCGCGCCATCGACCTGGTCGACACCGCCATGTATATGGCCAAGGCGCACGGCCGCAACAAGGCCTATGGCATCGAGAGCATGCAAGCCAAAGACGAGCCCGAGTTGCAAGCCCTGGCTGCGCAGATGGAAGCTGCCTGGCAGGCCGGGCATATCAGCGTGCAGACTCTGCATGGGCCGGTGGCGTCGCCGGAGGTGCCGGCATGAGGCAGGCTTTGCAAGGCGGGCGGCGTGTGCGGCAACTGGCCTTTGCCCTGGCGTTCTGGCCGGCGGCCTTGTTGGCGGCCGGGCCCAGCCCTGCAAGCGGCCCCGCTGCGACTAACACGGCAAGCGCGGCCAGTGCCGCGGCGGCTCAGCCACCGGCCGAATTGCGGCTGGAGCCGGTGCTGGAGGCCCAGCTCTTGCGGCTGGTCTGGCGCGCCTATGACCGGCCGGAGGAAGCCCTGCGGTCTTTGCAGCAGCTGCCGCCCGAGCCTGCCAACCCAAATCGTGCGCTGCAACTGCGCTTTGCCGAAGCCCGTATCGCCGTGTTCGGTGGCAACTTTGCCAAAGCCCAGGCCTTGGTCACCGAGTTGGCCGCTGTGCCGGGCTTTGCCGGCCATGTGGCCCTGCTGCGCGCCGAGTTGCTGGAGCGTCAAGGCCAACCAGAGCAGGCCATCGAGTTCGCCCAGACTGCTGTGGCAACCCTGGAGCGAAGCTGCCCTGCGGACGATTTGCGCGCCAGCGTTGCTAGCAATGCCTGTGACTTCCGGGCCATGTGGGCAGCGCTGCGCATCCTGCAACGCAAGCAGAACCAACAAGGGGCGCTGCCCTTTGCCGAGGCCACGGAGATGCGCGCTCTGGCGCTGGCCGAGGTGGGCGACAGCCCCTTGCTGCGGGTGCTCAGCCTGGGCGGCTTGGCGCGCAATAGCCAAATGCAGCAGCAGGTCGCAGCGGCCAGGCGCTGGATGGTGCGTGCCTTGCAAACCGCGCAGGGCGACCCCGTGGCCATGGCCCACGCGAAGATTTATGAAAGCGCGTTGGCGGCCCAGCAAGGCGACCCCAAGCTACAACTCAAGGCGCTAGAAGAAGGACTGGTGTTTGCACAGCAGGCCGATGCCGTGCGTGTGGTGACGCGGATTCAGGTCTCTCTGGCCGACAACTATTTGCACCGGGGTCAGCCCGAGCTGGCGCTCAAATGGGCCTACCAAGCCCTGCCACTGACCCTGCAGTTCCAAGACCTGGCCGCCGAACGCAGCCTACGCCACAACCTTGGGGTGGCCTACATCATGTTGCGCAGGTTTGACCAGGCCCGGCCGCAAATGGCGCGTGCTGAGGCCTTGCGTCAGGGCCAGACCGACCAGGGTATGCGTCTGGCCGAGTTGCGCGAAGAAGGCGAGGCCTGGGCCGCCGCCGGGCAGGCCAAGAAGGCCATCGAGGTCTATCACGCCGAACGCAAGCTCAATGCCGAGGTGCACGCCATCTATCGCGCCTCAGCGCTGAAGCAGTTGCAGGTCAAGTACGACAGCGAGCGCAAGCAAAGCGAGTTGGAGCTGCTGGCACGCGACAACGCGCTCAAGGACAGGCAGTTGAACAACCGCAGCCTGGTCACCCAGGTGGGTGTGGCGGTGGCGGCGCTCTTGCTGCTGTCGCTCTTGCTGACCACGGTGATGGTGCGGCGAGTGCGCGCGGCCAATAAGCGCTTGAAGGCCAACGAGGCCTTGCTGCGGGCTCAGAGCGAACGTGACCCGCTCACCGATCTGGCCAACCGCCGCCACTTCCTCGGCGTGATGGCGGCGAAGCCGGGCGAGCGTTTCAGCGGCGCCTTGCTGATGATTGACATCGACCACTTCAAGCATGTCAATGACGAGCATGGCCATGCCGTTGGCGATGTGGTGATTTGCGAGGTGGCGCGGCGCATCAGCCATGCGGTGCGCCAGGACGATCTGGTGGTGCGCTGGGGTGGTGAAGAGTTTCTGATCTACGCCGCCGACGTCACGCTGGAACGCCTGGGCCAACTGGCCGAGCGCATTTTGCAAAGCGTGGGCGGCAGCCCGGTGGCCGTGCCCAAGGGGCAGTTGCGGGTGACGGCCTCAATCGGCTTTGCCCAGTTCCCCTTGCCGCCGACCGGCCTGGCCTTGCATTGGGAGCAGGCAGTCAATTGGGCCGATATGGCGCTGTACTGTGCCAAGGCCAAGGGCCGCAACCGCGCCATGGGCATTCAAAGCGTGCTGGCCGAGGACAGCAAAGACCTGTCTCAGATCGAGGCCGATTTTGATGCTGCCTGCAGCGCCGCGCGCGTCAGGCTGAGCGAGGTGCGTGGGCCCCAGGCCGGATAAAACCGGACAATGGCCGCATGAAACAAAAACTGGCCGCCTGGCGCAGCGGCATGCTCGAAAAGCATAGGCAAACTTGGTCGGCGGACTTGCTGGCCGCCTTTGTGGTCAGCGTGCTCTTGATTCCCCAAAGCCTGGCCTACGCGATGTTGGCCGGCCTGCCGCCGCAGGTGGGTTTGTATGCCAGCTTGCTGCCCTTGCTGGCCTATGCCGCACTTGGCACCAGCCCGGCCCTGGCCGTGGGGCCGGTGGCGGTGCTGGCGCTGATGATCGCGCAGACCCTGGGCAAGCTGCCCGCCGGGGTCAGCCCCAGCGAAGGCGCACTGGTGCTGGCGGCCGAGATGGGCCTGATCCTGCTGCTGGCCGCGGCGCTGCGCCTGCATGCGCTGGCCTCCTTGCTGTCGGTGCCGGTGCTGCATGGCTTCGAAACCGGCGCCACCTTGAGCATCGCGCTGAGCCAAATCCCGGTCTTGATCGGCAGCC
The DNA here is from genome assembly GCF_001477625.1 of Paucibacter sp. KCTC 42545. NCBI lineage: Bacteria > Pseudomonadati > Pseudomonadota > Betaproteobacteria > Burkholderiales > Sphaerotilaceae > Roseateles > Paucibacter sp. KCTC 42545. The sequence continues at coordinate 4,158,751 of NZ_CP013692.1, read as the reverse complement.
CGGTGCAGGGCGCGGATGTGCCCGCCTTGCTGCGGGAGGTCTGGGCGCATGGTGTGAGCTGGCATGGCCCGACGCTGGCGTTTGGCATCATGACCTGCGCGCTCTTGCTGGCCGCGCGCCGCTGGCTGCCGGGAGCCTTGGCGCGGCTGGCCCCACTGGTGCTTTTGCTGGGCGCCATGTTGCTGGCCTGGCAGCTTGATGCGCTTTCGTTTGGTGTTCGCCTTTTGGGCGGCCTGCCGTCGCTGACGCTGGGCTTGAGCCTGCCGCGGCTGGACGCTGCGCTGTGGTGGGACATGCTGCCGAATGCCCTGCTGCTGGCGCTGATGGCTTATGTGAGCAGCCTCGTGGTGGCTGAATCGCTGGCGCGCAAGCGCGGTGAGCGGATCAATGCGGCGGCCGAGTTGCGCGCCCTGGGCTTGGCCAATTGCATGGCTGCGTGCAGTGGCGGCATGCCGGTGGCGGCTAGTTTTTCGCGCAGCGTTTTGCTGCACGACGCGGGCAGCCGGACCCGCTTGGCCGGCGCCTTGGTGGCGGTGTTCATGTTGCTGGCCTTGTGGCTCTTGGCCGATGTGCTGGCCTGGCTACCCAAGACCGTGCTGTCGGCCACGATTCTGGTGGCTGTGTTGTCGGGGCTTAAGCTGCAGCCATTCGGCCAGGCTTGGCGTTATGCACGCCCCGAGGCGCTGCTGATGCTGCTGGTGACGCTGACCGTGCTGGGCGTGAACTTGTCGGTCGGCTTAGGCCTAGGTGTGCTGGGCTCCATCGCCCTGCTTTTGCAGCGCAGCGCCCGGCCTCATGTGGCCCAGCTCGGCCGCGTTTACGGCACCGAGCATTACCGCAATGTCGAGCGCCATGCGGTGGAGTTGCAGGCCGATGTGCTGGGCCTGCGCATCGACGAGAGCTTGCTCTTCACCAATGCGCGCAGCCTGGGCGATGTGGTGCAGGGCTATCTGGCCGGGCAGCCGCAGGCGCGCCGGGTCTTGCTGATGATGTCGCCGGTCAACAGCATTGACTTCAGCGGCCTGGAAGCCTTGCGGGAACTGCAAGCGACCCTGAAGTTGCAGGGCGTGCGCCTGGATCTCTCCGAGGTCAAAGGCCCCGTGCTGGACCGCCTGCGCGCCGGCGGCTGGCAAGAGTGGTTTGAGGGCCAGGTCTTTCTCAGCTACCACCAGGGCATGGTCGAGGGTGAGCGCCCCATGCGGGATGACCCGAGCCCGGTGATCTAGTTCGGGCGCCTACTGGTTCAGCGGGTTTTGCGTGACGGGGTGCGCGGAGGGTCTGGCTCAGTCCAAAAGTCCAGCAAGCTGGCGGCGGATCAAATTCGCAGCAGCTTTTCCTCAGCCAGGGCCAGTGCCTCCGGCACGCCGGCCAGCACCAATGTGTCGCCACCGCTGAGCAAAAGCGTGTCGCTGGCTGGTACCACCGCACCACTGGCCCGGCGCAGCGACACTACCGACACGCCGGTGGCGTGCAGCGCCAACACGGCCAAGGCTTGGCCGGCGTAGGCGCTGGCCGCCGGCAAGGTGACCGAGCGCAGGCGGGCGTGATGGCGGTCTTCCGCGGTGTCGTCGTCGGCGCCATGGAAGTAGCCACGCAGCAGTCCATAACGAGCATCTCGCGCGTCACGGGTTAGGCGGATCACGCGCCGCATCGGCACGCCCACCAGGGCCAGCGCATGGCTGGCCAGCATCAGCGAACCTTCGATCGCCTCGGGCACCACCTCGGTGGCGCCGGCGGCGCGCAGGCGTTCCAGATCGCTGTCGTCAATCGTGCGCACCACCACCGGCACTTGCGGCGCATGCTGCTGCACCAGATGCAAGATCTTCAGGGCCGAGGGCGTGTCGGGGTAGCTCACCACCACCGCGCTGGCGCGGGCCAGGCCGGCGGCCATCAAGCTCTGCAGCCGGGCGGCGTCGCCGAACACCACGCTCTGGCCGGCGGCTGCCGCCTGGCGTACCCGGTCGGGGTCCAGGTCCAGCGCCATATAGGGAATGTGCTCGCCTTCCAGCAAGCGGGCCAGGTTCTGGCCGCTGCGGCCATAGCCGCAGATGATCACATGGGCATCTGCCTTGATCGCCTTCTTGGCGATGGTGGTGAGCTGCAGCGACTGCATCATCCAGTCGCTGCTGGACAGCTTCATCACGATCCGGTTGCTGAACATGATCAAGAAGGGCGTGGCCAGCATCGACAGCACCATGCTCGCCAGCACCGGGCTCACATACTGCGGCGGAATCAGCTCATGCTGGCTGGCCAGGGTCAGCAGCACAAAGCCAAACTCACCCGCTTGCGCCAGATAGATGCCGGTGCGCAGTGCCACGCCGGTGGGCGCGCGGAACAGCTTGGCCAGGCCGGTGATGAGAGCGAACTTGGCCAGAATCGGCAGCACGCTGAGCAGCAGCACCAAGGGCCATTGCGCCAGCAGCAAGCGCCAGTCCAGCTTCATACCGATGGTGATGAAGAACAGGCCCAGCAGCACGTCGTGGAAGGGCCGGATGTCGGTTTCCACCTGGTGCTTGTATTCGGTCTCGGCGATCAGCATGCCGGCCACAAAAGCGCCCAGGGCCAGCGACAAACCCGCATGCTCGGTCAGCCAGGCCAGGCCCAGGGTGACCAAGAGGATGTTGAGCATGAAGAGCTCTTCGCTCTTGCGCCGCGCCAGCAGGGTCAGCCACCAGCGCATCACCTTTTGCCCGCCCACCAGTAACAGGGCCAAAAGTGCGATCGCTTTCAGGCTGGCCCAGGCCAGTGATTGCGCCATCTCCGCGCCGCTGCTGTTCAGCGCCGGAATCATCACCAGCAAGGGCACCACCGCCAAGTCCTGAAACAGCAGCACGCCGATGACGCGCTTGCCATGCTCGCTTTCCAGCTCCAGCCGCTCGGCCATCAGCTTGACCACGATGGCCGTGCTGCTCATGGCCATGGCCGCGCCCAGCACCAGGGCGCCCTTCCAGCCCAAGTCCCAGGGCAGGTGGAAATAGTCCGCCACCGTGTCCAAGAGCCATTGCCCTGCCAGCGCGCCCAGCATGGTCAACAGCACCTGGCACAGGCCCAGGCCGAACACCAGGGTGCGCATGCTGCGCAGCTTGGGCAGATTGAACTCCAGCCCGATCACAAACATCAGGAACACCACGCCGAACTCCGCCAGGTAGCGGATGCTGGCGGTGTCGCCGGCGAAAGCCAGGGCATGCGGCCCGATCAGCACGCCCACCACCAGATAGCCCAGCATGGGCGGCAGCTTCAAGCTGCGGCAGGCCACCACCCCCAGCACGGCGGCAACCAGGTAAAGCAGGGCAAGATCGAGAGAGGACACCATGGGCCGATGTTAAACGGCGTGAGTCGCTTGATCTTGCGCTGGGAGCGTCATTCAGACCGGGCTGCGCGCCAGCCAATCTGCCCGCGTCACATCGTGGCGGGCCATGTCCATGTCGTACCAATGCTCCATGCCGGTGTAGCGCATGCCCAGACGGTCCATCACCCGGCCGGAGGCAAGGTTGTTAGGCATGCGCACAGCGCACAGCAGCGGGGCGTTCAAGTCATCGAAGGCGAAGCTGGCCATGCGCTGGGCTGCCTCACTGGCATAGCCCTGGTGCCAACGGTCGCGCCGCAGGCGCCAGCCAATTTCAAGCGGGCCGCTGCTCACCCGGCCCAAATGCTGGATGCAGCCCGCGCCAATCAGCTCGCCCGAGTCTTGTTCGATAAAGGCCCACCATGAGTAGCCCCATTCGGCCCAGCGCGCCTTGACCCGGTCGATCATCAGCTGGGTGTCTTCCGGCGTGTCCGGCTTGCCGGTGATGTAACGCATCACCTCGGGGTCGCTGTTGAGGCGGTGCAGGCCGTCGAAGTGGGCATCGGTGAGCGGTTCCAGGCGCAGGCGCGCGGTAGTGAGCAGGGTCATGGCGAGCGTTCCTGTGGTTGAGCGCAATGCCTGACTTTCTCACACTCGTCATTGGTGCCGGGCTTTCTGCCAGTCAAACGCTCGGGCTGGCAATTCGTCGCATGGCGAGGCGCAGCTGCGGGCAAGGCGGAGATACTCGGCCCGCCAAAGCGATTGGCGGCCAGGTAAATTTTCCGCTTTGCCGACCCAGCCGCTTGAATTGCCGGGCCGCAGCCAGACATGCGGCCAAGCCCATTAACCCAAGCCCACGCCTGCGTGCCTTCAAGCAGCGCAGGCAGGAGAAGCAATTGACCAAGTTGAAAAAGCGCCTGAGCCTCGGCCTTGCCGCCCTGGCCCTGCTGGCCGGTGGCGCCGGATGGATGCAGCAGCAGGCGGGTAAAAGCTCCAAGCCCTCGCCCTTTCGGGTCAGCGAGGTGGACGAAGGCGCCATCACCCAGGTGGTGATGGCCAACGGCAATTTGCAGCCGGTGACGGTGGTGACGGTGGGCTCGCAGGTCAGCGGCACCGTCATCACCCGCCTGGTGGACTTCAACGACAAGGTCAAAAAGGGTCAGGTCTTGCTGCGGCTGGATCCGGCCAACTTTGAAGCCCGGGTGCGCCAGGCCAGTGCCAGCATGCGCGCGGCCGAGGCGCAGGTGGCTTTTACGCGCGGCAATTACGAGCGCAACGAATCCCTGGTCAAGCAAGGCTTTTTGTCCGCCCCCCAGCGCGACCAAAGCCGCCGTGAGCTGGACGCTGCGCTGGCACAAGTAGAAGTCAGCCGCGCCCAGCTCGACGCCGCGCAGACCGACCTGGCCAATAGCGTGATCCGCTCGCCGGTGGATGGTGTGGTGATCAAGCGCAGCGTGGATGTGGGCCAAACCGTGGCCGCCAGCTTCCAGACGCCGGAGCTGTTCCTGATCGCCAAGGACTTGCGTGAAATGGTGATCCAGACCAATGTGTCCGAGGCCGATGTGGGCCAGTTGCGCGAAGGTCAGCAAGTGCGCTTTGTGGTGGACGCCTTCCCGAGCCGCGAGTTCGAAGGCCGGGTGCAGCAATTCCGTCTCAACGCCACCAATACCCAGGGCGTGGTGACTTACACGGTGATTGTGGATGTGCCCAATGAAGACGGTGAGCTCAAACCCGGCATGACGGCGCAAACCCGCATCGTGGTGGCACAGCGCCCCACGGCCCTGCGCCTGCCCACCGCGGCGCTGCGCTTTGTGCCGACGGAAGAAGAACTCAAGCTCAATCGTGACAAGGCGGCCGGGGCAGCGAACGCTGCCTCCGCGCCCGCATCGGCAGCTGCCGCCGCATCCGCTGTACAGGTCAACCGGCCCGATGACGACGGCGTGCTCTCCACCCTGCGTGGTGGCGCGCGGGTCTACCGCGTTTACACGCTGGACGCCGACAAGCGCCTGCAAGCGCACGAGGTGACGGTAGGCATTGCCAACACCAAATTCACCGAGCTGATCAGCAGCGGCAGCCTCAAAAAGGGCGATGCGGTGGTGACGCGCCGCGTGCCTGTGGACGGCAAGGCGGAGCTGTAATGTCGGCCGTCTTGGCCCTGCGCGGCATCACCAAGAGCTACCGCAGCGGCGACATCGTCACCCCGGTGCTGCACGGCATTGACCTGAGCGTGCAGCGCGGCGACTACCTCGCGCTGATGGGCTCCAGCGGCTCGGGCAAAAGCACGCTGATGAACTTGATGGGCTTGCTGGACCGCTGCGACAGCGGCGAGCTGCTGCTGCAGGGGCGCGACGTTAGCCAGCTGGGCACCGCCGAACACGCCAGCCTGCGCAACCGCGAAATCGGTTTTGTGTTCCAGAGCTTCAATTTGCTCAAGCGCATGACGGTGTTGGACAACGTGGCCCTGCCGCTGATCTACGCAGGCAAGCCCCGCAGCGCGGCGCGCGCGCGTGGCCAGCAGCTGCTGGATCAGCTGGGCCTGGGTGAGTTTGCCAGGCGCATGCCCAACCAGCTCAGCGGCGGTCAACAGCAGCGTGTGGCGATTGCGCGTTCGCTCGCCAACGAGGCGCCCTTGTTGCTGGCCGACGAACCCACCGGCAATCTCGACACCCAAACCACCGCCGAGGTGCTGGCCATTCTGGCGCGGCTGAACCGCGAGATGGGCCTGACCATTGTGCTGGTCACGCATGAGCCCGAGGTCGCCCTGCAGGCCAAGCGCCTGGTGCGGCTCAAGGATGGCCGCGTGGCCTTTGACGGCCTGCCCTCGGAACAGGCGCATTTATGAACCCGATTCAAATCTTCATCGAAGCCCTGCGCTCGCTCAATGCCAACCGCCTGCGCAGCGCGCTGACCATGCTGGGCGTGGTGATCGGCATCGCCTCGGTGCTGATGATGCTCAGCGTGGGTGATGGCGTGCGCAACTTCATCGCGAAGGAGCTGTCGGTGCTGGGCAGCAATCAGCTGATCGTGCAGCCCGGCACGCCTGTGGACGGCGGCGGCGTGCGCCGGCGCAGCGGCGAGGTGCCAAACCTGACCGTGGATGATGCGCGCGCGCTGGCCCAGTTGCCCTCGCTCAAGGGTGCGGCGCCGGCGCTGCAAGGTTTCTTCCAGCTGCAGTACGGCGACAGCAATAGCAACCAGACCGTGCTGGGCGTGACCCCCGCCATGATTGCCCTGCGCAACTGGCGGGTGGAAAGCGGCGTGCCGCTGGATGAGCGCGATGTGCAGGCTGCCAGCCGCGTGGTGGTGATCGGCTCCAAGCTGGCCAGCACGCATTACGCTGGCCGTGATCCGCTGGGTCAGGTCTTGCGCATGGACGGCCAGCCCTTCACCATCATCGGCGTGATGGGCGGCTCGGGCCGCACGCTGGACGGCACCGAACTCGGCGAGCTGGTGCTGGTGCCCATCAGTGCCATGCCCCTGCGCCTGGCGCGGCCCGGCCTGGTGCACTACATCAGCTTGCAAGTCAAAGACGCGGCGGGCATGGCCGACGCCCAGCAAGACGTGGCCGAGCTGCTGCGCGACCGCCACCACATCACCGGCGACAAACCCGACGACTTCGCCATCACCGACCTCGCCAGCATTGCCAAGACCGGCGCCGCCATCGGCACCGGCTTGTCCTTGGGCCTGGGCGTGATCGGCGCGATCTCGCTGCTGGTGGGCGGCATCGGCATCATGAACATCATGCTGGTCAGTGTGAGTGAGCGGGTACGCGAGATTGGCATCCGCATGGCTATTGGCGCCAAGCCGCGCGATGTGCTGTGGCAGTTCCTTGGCGAGGCGGTGCTGTTGTGCCTGGTGGGCGGCCTGATCGGCCTCGGCCTGGCCGCGCTGGGCGTGGCGGCTGTCAACGCCACCGGCAAGTTCGAAATGGTGCTGGCCTTCAAACACATCTTGGTGGCGGTGGGCTTTGCCAGTGGCGTGGGCGTGTTCTTCGGCTACTACCCGGCGCGGCGGGCGTCCAAGCTGCTGCCGATTGAGTGCTTGAGGCAGGATTGATTTTGTGAGCTGATCGGCATTCGGCCTGAAGTCGGACGGCCCCGCCCGGAGTCCCGTTCGGCCAATCGGTCGAGCGCGATGGGCATGGCCGGCTCGACTTGCCGGCGCGGCATAGGGCGCAAAACGTGAGCCGGGCGCTCGTTCAGGCCTTCGTCTTCAAGCTGTCTTTGTCGAACCCCGCCAGGCGCTTGTAGCGCTGGGAGATGGCTTCCAGCGTTTGGCGCGGAATCACCTCATCGATGTTTGTGAAGCCCTGTGGCGCGCGCGACTCGGCCATCTGCATGACTTGCTCCGGCCCGTTCATGCGATTGCGCAAGACGATGCCGGTGGTCTTGGGCAGACGCTCGGCTTCGTACTCGCGCAGTGCATACGAAGTGTCGGGGTCATCCGCCAGGCAGTCGGCCAGGTAGCGCGCGTCCAGGATGGCCTGTGCGCTGCCGTTGGAGCCGATCGGGTACATCGGATGCGCGGCATCGCCCAGCAGCGTGACGCGGCCGAAAGTCCAGCGCGGCAAGGGGTCGCGATCAACCAAAGGGAATTCGTAAATTTCCTTGGCGCCGTCGATGATGGCGGGGATGTCGATCCAGTCCCATTTCCAGTTCTGGAAGGGCGCCGCGAAGACGGATTTGTCGACCTTGCGATTCCAGTCTGTGCTGGGCAATTCGCCATTGGGTACGCGCAACTCGGCGATCCAGTTGATCAGCGAGCGGCCGCCGCGGCGTAGGGGCTCCGAGATCGGATAGCAGACGAACTTCTGATCCTGATGCCCGGCCATGAACATGCTGCGCCCGTCCATATAGGGCTCAGCTTCCGTCACCGCGCGCCACAGCATGCGCCCGGAAAAACGGGGCTGATCGCCATTCGGATAGAGGAACTTGCGCACGGCTGAATGGATGCCGTCAGCGCCGACCAACACATCGCATTCCGACAGCACCGTGGCGCCGTCTTCACGGCGCGTGAACTGGCCGACGACCTTGTCGGCGATTTGTTCAAACGATGCGAAAGCGTGGCCGCTGTGAACCTTGTCCTTGCCGATGCGCTCTTGCACTTTCGCCAGCAAAGCCATCTGCAGTTCGCCGCGATGGATGGAGAACTGCGGGGAGTCGTAGCCGGCCGCGCGGCCACGGGCTTCGCGCCAGATCTCTTGGCCGAACTGGTTGAAATAGGCCAGGGTGGAAGTCTCAATCGCATTGGCGGCCAAGGCGTCTTCCAGGCCTAGCCTGCACAGTTGCTGGCTGGCGTGCGGCAGCAGGTTGATGCCAACGCCGAGTGGCTTGATGGTGCCAACGGCCTCGAATATCTCCACCTCGATGCCGCGTTCGTGCAGCATCAGTGCCAAGCTAAGCCCGCCGATACCGGCGCCTGCAATTGTGACTTTCACGCCCGTCTCCAATTCATGTTGTTGCTTCAGCATTTGGGAATGACGTTCACGCTGAATTGTTATATCCTATAACAGTTATTTCGTGGAACACAAGCGCCGGATGGGCGAAGACGAGGAGACGGTTTGGCCCAGCGCATTCATTTCAATGCCAGCATCGACGGTGTGGCGTACGGTGTGCTCGACGACTTGGTCGGCTATGCGGTGCGGCGTGCGCAGCTGTCGATCTACGAAGATTTCGGCGCGACCATGGGGGCGGAAGAGATCACGCCGCAGCGCTTCTCGTCGCTGGTAATTGTTGAGAACAACCCCGGAATTTCGCAGACACGGCTGGCCGAAGTGATGGGTATCGCGCGCTCCGGCGTGGTGGCGATCATCGACGACTTCGAGAACAAGGGCTTGATCGAGCGCCAGGCTTCTGGCGACCGCCGCTCCTACAGCTTGCTGCTCACCAAAGCCGGCGCACGCCAGCTCAAGCGCTACAAGCAAGCGGTGAAAGAGCACGACGAACGTATCTCTGCCGCCTTGAGCCAGGCCGAGAAAGAACAGCTGCTTGCGCTGCTGCGCAAGCTGTGTGCCCCCGAGAGTTGAAAGCAGGCCGCGTGGCGTGCCCTTAGTTCAAACTAGCCAGGAGACATGATGATGATGAAAAAGTCGATCCGCCCTTTGCTTGCCGCGATATTGAGTGCATATGCCTTCGTCGGCGCCGCGCATGCCGATATCACCATCGGCGTGAGTCTGCCGCTGACCGGCCCGGCCTCGGGCCTTGGCATCCCGACCAAGAACGGCATCTCCTTGTGGCCCGACACCATCGGCGGCGAGAAGGTCAAGCTCATCATGCTGGACGATGCCTCCGACACGACGCAGTCGGTCAAGAACGGGCGCCGCTTCATCACCGAGGACAAGGTTGACGTGATCGTCGGCTCCACCGCCACGCCGGCCTCGATTGCGCTGTCGGCTGTCGCACTCGAAGGGCAGACGGTGCAGATCTCGACCTCGCCGGTCGATCTCCCCGAAGGCAAGGACGCCTGGACTTTCCGCGTGGCGCAGTCCACGCCGCTGATGGCCTCCGCTTTGGTTGAGCATATGAAGAAGAGCGGCATCAAAACCTATGCCTTTCTCGGCTTCTCCGACGCTTATGGCGAGACCTGGCTGAAGGCCTTCGAGGCGCTGGCGTCGAAGGCCGGCCTTAGTTCGTTGGCGACGGAGCGATTCGCACGGTCCGACACCAGCGTGACGGCGCAGGCAATCAAGCTCACCATGGCGCGCCCGGACGCCATCCTGATCGGCGCGTCGGGCAGCGGCGCCGCGATGCCGCACAAAGCCATCGTGGAGCGCGGCTACAAGGGCAAGATCTACCAGACCCATGGCGCCGCTTCGCGTGACCTGATCCGTTTGGGCGCTAAGGATGTTGAGGGTGCGATCGTGGTGGCTGGGCTGGCGGTGATGCCGGAATCTTTGCCTGCGGCGCATCCCTCCAAGAAGCTGGCGACCGAGTTCGTTGAGCGCTACGAGCAGCAGTTTGGCGCGGGCACGCGCAACCAGTTCTCGGCGCATGGCTACGACGCGCACCTGCTGCTGCAGGCCGCGGTGCCAGTAGCGCTCAAGAAGGGCAAACCGGGAACACCGGAATTCCGCGCCGCGCTCAAGGACGCGCTGGAGAACAGCAAGGGCGTGACCATCACCCAGGGTGTGATCCGCTACTCGGCCAAGGACCACTGGGGCCTGGAAGACAATGCGCGCGTTTTGCTGACGATCGACAAGGGCGACTGGAAGCTGGCGAACTAAAGTTGTCGGCGCTCAGGCCGGGAGGCCTTGGCGTTTGCGGCCCACAAGGTCGGACGTAACTTGTTTTGCAGCCGATGCCGCGCTTGGCTTGCCCTTGCGCCGGCCCAAGCGCGCGCTGATCGTGGATTTGCCGACTGAGGTGACTTGGTTCAGCATCGACCACGATGAAGGCTGGCAATCACCCCGATGTGATGCAGGAAGAAGTGATGGGCCTGGCGCATCCCAAGCCCATCAAGGCCTAAGAATCTTCGGCAAACTCTCAGAAGAAGTTGCGCTGCATGTTCAAGTTAGGGACCCAGCTTGGGGCGCCATAAAGCCTTCATTTGGCGCCGACACGTTGGTGATATGCTGATTTTGCTTCAGCGCCCACACCAGCTTTCCAGCTCAATTCGCCCTCGTGATGCAGGCTCGATTCATCGAGTCTCCGCGACGAAAAGACTGTGTCTGGCGCCGCCTGGGGCAGTCGCTTCACCGGAGTCTTGATGATGGTTCGACCGGCTCGCCTCCTTCGCTTGGCCAGACCCTTGATGAGCACGCTGCGCAGCCGTGCCATGGCGGCGATGCCACTGCCTCTGACGGTGCTCGCGAACAAGAATCTATTCTTCAGTTCACCCGCAACTCAATCTCGAAAGGGACGTTTCATGAAAGCAAAGTCATTGGCTTTAGCCCTGTTGGCGCTAGCCATTCAGCCCAGCGCTTATGCCATCAGTTCCAAATACGCGCAGCAGCTGGACGCTCTGGTTGCACGCAAGTCTCTGAAGGCCAGGGCTGCGACATTCACAAGACCAAAGCGGAAAATGCCAAGGCCGGCTTCGTCAATGAGGCGGCCGCTCCCGCTGCGGCCGCTGCGCCCAAAGCCAGCCCGACGGCTCAGAACCCCTACGCCGGGCAATGGGTGGCCAAGTCGGACAGCGGCGCCACCGTCGCCACCATCCGCATCGACGCCAAAGAGCATGTTTGGGTGAATGGCAAGAAAGTCAAAGCCAAGCGCAGCGATGGCGGCCTGACCTTCAAAACCGGCACCATCACCTACCGAATTCAAGGTGACCGGCGCCTCAAGGGAGAAGACACCTGGACCGACAGTGACGCTGGCACCAAGGGACAGATCGTCAGCGAATAAGGCCACATGCAAGGCCGCGAATATGGCCGAGCGCAAGGCCAGGCCGAGGTAGATGTCGAAGTTAATCGGGTGGCGTAAGCCCCCGCAATTCGCAGTGCACTGCACCGGCCACCGCCATACCTATTGCAAGACCCACCGGAATGCGGCTCCGCTGCTGCCGCGACCAGCCCCCATACAGGAGTGAGCTCATGCCTCTCACCTCGAAGCTGATTGCCGCTGCTGCGGCCACCGCCGCCATCACCGCGCTGGTCTTTGACCCTGGCGCCGCATTCGCCCAAGCCGTGCCGCAGCCGGTTGCCGGCGCCGCTTCGCAGCCGGCCGATACGGCCGCGGTGCTGCAGGGCGCGCAACGCATTGGCGCCGCGCGCTTCAGCGCTTATCGCAAGGGTGCCAGCACTTTGGTCGTGCTGCCGCCTGGGGCTGTCGGCAAGCCGCTGCTCTGGTACACGGAGCTGGTGCGGGTGCCTGCCGGTGCGGTGACGGCCGACAAGGGCTTGCAAGTCAGCAGCTTGCTGGCCCGCTTCGAGCGCGTGGGCAACATCATCCATGTGCGCGACCTGAGCACGACGCAAAAGCGCCGCGCCGGTGTCTCGCCGGGTGGCCCCACTTTGCCTGGCGCGCAAGCCAATGACCCGCCCGGCGCGGCTGGCGCAGATCCCAAGGTCCGCCCGATCGATGTGGCCCTGAGCAGTTCGGAAACCGGCGCGCTGATCGCCAGCTTTCCCGTGGTGGGCAGCTTGCCCGATGGCAGCACGGTGCTGGATGTGACGGCCACCTTCTCCAACGATATTGGCGCCGCCACAGGCCGCAGCATCCTGGCCAAGGTGGGCGCGGTGCCGGCGGCGGTCGATCCGAGCAAGTCGTACATCGACGGCGTGCGCGTGCGTGGCGACGCGCTGACGGTGCGCTCGCACATCACCTTTCTGGCCGGGCTGAAGTCAGAACCGATGGCGGGGCCGCAGCCGGTGTCGGTGGTGCTGGGCCATTCCATCGTGTTCTTGCCCGAGCAGCCGATGGTGGGCCGCCCGGCCAACCCGAGGGTGGGCTTCTTCCAGAACGACTACACCGAGTTCGAGTCCGAGCGCGGCAGCGCCCAAGACAAGCAAGCGCTGATCGGCCGTTTCCGCCTGGAAAAGGCCGACCCGGCAGCGCCGCTCAGCGACCCCATCAAGCCCATCACTTACTACCTGGGGCGCGGCATGCCGGAGCGCTGGAAGCCTTACGTCAAAGCCGGCGTGCTCCAGTGGCTGCCGGCCTTCGAGGCGGCGGGCTTCAGCAATGCCATTCGCGTGCTGGATGCGCCCACGCCCGAGCAAGACCCGGAATGGTCGCCGGAAGACGTCACCATCAACGTCATCCGCTGGGTGCCCCAAGAAAACATCAATGCGATGGGCCCGCGCGTCACCGATCCGCGCTCGGGTGAGACGCTGTCGGCCCATATCCAAATCTGGCCGGCGGTGATTGAAGGCTTCGGCCAGTACTACTGGGCGCTGTTCAGCAGCGTGGATGCCGGCGCGCGCACACTGCCGCTGTCCACCGAAAAGTCGGGCGCCCTACTGAGCTATATCGTCGCCCACGAGGTCGGCCATACCTTGGGCCTGATGCATAACCAGATTGCGTCCACCGCCCACACGGTGGCGCAGATGCGCCAGCCCGAGTTCGCCAACCGCTATGGCCCGAACAGCTCGATCATGGCCTACGGGCGCTTCAATCAGGTGGCGCAGCCGGGCGATGGCATCACCCAGCTGTGGAGCGTGATCGGCCCCTACGATCTTGCCGCCATCAAGTACGGCTACGGCCGCTTCGGCAGCGACTCGGCCAGCGAGCGCCGCGAACTGGCCGCTTTTGCCGAGACCTTCGCGCGTGACCGCCGCTTGTTCTGGGCCAGTGAAGAATCGGCCGAGCTGATCAGCCGCTTCCACCTCGACCCCCGCGTGCTGACCGAGAACACCGGCGCCGAACGGGTGCAAGCCACCCGCCTGGGCGTGTCCAATCTGCGGCGCTCCTTGGATCAACTGGACGCCGCAACCGGTGGCGATGCCAAGCTCTATGCCTCCACTTACGGCGTGATGCTGTCGCGCCATGTCGGCTTGCTGAAGTCCGTCAACCGCCTGCTGGCTGGGGTGATGCCGGCCATGGACGATGGCAAGAGCCGCTTGCCCACGCAGGTGCCGGCGGCCGAGCAAAAGCAGGCCGTGCAATATCTCTTGGGCGAGGGGGCGGCCTCGCTGGAGCCCTATACGGCGCCGGCGGTGGTGGAGCGGGTGTCGGTCTACGGTGGCTATGCCGCCATCGACCGGCTGCAGGCGGGCATGGTCAGCGATTTGATGGCCGGCTCCACCGTGGCCTTGCTGGAGAGCCAGCGCCGCAGCAATCCGGTGGCCTACTCCTCGCTGGACTTGGGCAAAGACATCAACGCCGCGGTCTGGGGTGATCTCAAGAGCAGCAGCCCGACCCAGCGCGCTTTGCAGCGCGGTTATATCGACGCGGCCAAGGACTTGCTGAACGCTTGGGCCAAGGGTGGCGCCGACGAGAGGAAGATGGCCGAGGCCTTGCGGGCCGAGTTGCCGCTGACACCGGCCGCCGCCCAGGCCATGGTCGAGACCGGTGACGACACCGTCTTCATCCCCTGGCTACACGCCAGCCTGCCGGCGCTGAAGACCCGGCTGGAGGCCGCCTCGCGCAGTGCCGCGGCCGAGGCTGACCGCCTGCACTTCGCCGATATGGCGCTGCAAGTGGGGCGGCTGCAGAAGATCGGCATGCCTTGAGCGAAGCGCGCCGTTTGCGTTGAATTGCGCCCCGACTATGCCGTTGGCAGGGGCGGGGGCCGTGCCGCCTCAGGCCAGCAATGCTCGCTGAACGCACGCCCTATGCGCAAGCCGCATAGCGGCATGTGCACTCGGCTTCGGACTTTGGGGACGGATGGGGTCAAGTCTTGATACCGTTCGGGCCACCAAAAGTTACGGAGCATTACATGCCCAACCTGTCCTTTGTCTCGCCCACCCGCAACAGCCCTTGGGGCACTTATCTCTCGCAGATCGATGCGGTGGAGCCCTACCTGGGCAATCTGGCGCGCTGGGTCGAGACCCTGCGCCGCCCCAAGCGTGCGTTGATCGTGGACGTGCCGATCGAATTGGATAACGGCACCATCGCCCACTATGAAGGCTACCGCGTGCAGCACAGCCTGACCCGCGGCCCGGGCAAGGGCGGCGTGCGCTATCACCCCGACGTGACGCTGGAAGAAGTGATGGCCTTGTCGGCCTGGATGACGATCAAGAACGCGGCCGTGAACCTGCCTTACGGCGGCGCCAAGGGCGGCATTCGCCTCGACCCCAAGGCCTTGTCGAAGAAAGAGCTGGAAAAAGTAACGCGCCGTTACACCAGCGAGATCGGCATCATCATCGGCCCGCAGCAAGACATTCCCGCGCCCGACGTCAACACCAACGGCCAGATCATGGCCTGGATGATGGACACCTATTCGATGAACGTGGGCGCCACCGCCACCGGCGTCGTCACCGGCAAGCCCATCGCCCTGGGCGGTTCTCTGGGCCGTGTGCAAGCCACCGGCCGCGGTGTGTTCGTGATCGGCCGTGAAGCCATGCGCCGCCTGGGCATCGAGATGGAAGGTGCGCGTATCGCCGTGCAGGGCTTCGGCAATGTGGGCTCCATCGCTGCCAAGCTATTCGCGGCCAGCGGTGCGCGCATCGTGTGCGTGCAAGACCACACCGGCACCATCCTGAACGAGCGCGGTTTTGATATGCAAAACCTGCTCGACCATGTGGCCAAGACCGGCGGCGTGGGCGGCTTCAGTGGCGGTGACAAGATCGCCAACGAAGACTTCTGGAAGGTCAAGAGCGATGTCCTGATCCCGGCTGCGCTGGAAGGCCAGATCAGCAAAGAGCGCGCCGAAGGCCTGCAGACCCGCCTGGTGCTGGAAGGCGCCAACGGCCCGACCACGCCGGACGGCGACGCCGTGCTGGCGGACCGCGGCATCGTGGTGGTGCCGGACGTGATCGCCAACTCGGGTGGCGTGACCGTGTCCTACTTTGAGTGGGTGCAAGACTTCAGCAGCTTCTTCTGGACCGAAGACGAGATCAATGTCCGTCTGGACAAGATCATCACCGGCGCCTTCAAGCACATCTGGGATGTGTCGGAGCAGCACCGCATCACTCTGCGCACCGCCGCCTTCGTGGTGGCTTGCACGCGGGTGCTGGAAGCGCGTGAAGAGCGCGGCCTCTACCCCTGATATCGAACCGGCGCCCCGGCGCCTTCGTGCACAAAAAAGGCCACCCTCGGGTGGCCTTTCTCATTGCTTCCGGCGGGCCGGTGGGGCTGATGGCGGACCGGTCAATCAAGGATGCTTGCACGCCGCCGCAGGCACGGCGTAGGGCTTGAGCAAGGCGGCGGTGCGGCCACTGCTGCACAAGGTGGCCAGTGCGGCGTTGAACTGCCGGGCATCTGCCGTGGTCAAGCGCGCCCGGCTCAGGCCAAAGGCATAACTGAACTGCTTGACGGTGCCAGCGGCTTGCAGACCGGACAGTTTTTCCGAGCGAATCAAATCCAGGCCCACGGCCTCGTTGATCAAGACCAAGCCTTGCGGGCCATAGCGCCCGGCAGCCAGCTTGCGCAGCACGCTGATGTTGTCGTACTCCAGCACCTTGCTCACGTCCGCCACACCTTCGACCAACTGGTCCAAGGCATAGGAGCTGCCGGACGGGCCGTAGACGCCGATGGTGCGCCCCTTGAGGGCCTGGCGGTCGCCATCAAAACGGAAGTCTGCGCCGGCTTGGGCGAACAGGCTGTAGCGGGCATCGATCACGGGCAAGCTGATGTGGAAGACGGCGCGCCGCTCCGGCGTGTCGAGAATCGTGAAGATGCCGTCAACCGCCCCCCGCTGGGCTAGGCTCAGCGCCCGGCGCCAGGGCAGTACCTCGATCTTGCAACTGCGCTTGAGCAATTCGCACACCGCCTGCAGCACATCGACCATGGGGCCGGCGGCTTTGTCCTTCACGGCGTAGGTGTAGGGCGGAAAGGGCTCCGTGACGAAGCGCATGGCGACATCCTCGGCAAGCGCGGGCGAACTGGCGAACCCGGCCAGCATCCAGACAAGCACCCCCGAGACCCTGCTGCGCATTGAACCCCTCATTGGCAAGAAAGCGAGGCGAGCATAGCAGGCGCTAGGCCGTGCTTTGAGCCGGGCGCAAGCTGTGCGGCGGTCCGCGGCGCTGTCGTCGGCCCTGTTCTTGGCCCGAGGCCGAGCGGCCAATCACTGCTTCCATACCGACTCAGCGAGCACCACCCCCTCGATATACTTCCACCCATGACCCAAGCTCCCACATTTGACGCCGCGCGTGCGGTTGGCGCCGCGCGCAAAGCCCTGGCCATCGAGGCACAGGCATTGACCGATCTCGGCCCCCGGCTGGGTGAAGCCTTCGCGCAGGCGGTGCAGGCGGTGTTGAACTGCAACGGCCGCGTGGCCGTGATGGGCATGGGCAAGAGCGGCCATGTGGGCCGCAAGATTGTGGCCACGCTGGCCTCGACCGGCACGCCCGCTTTGTTCGTGCACCCGGGCGAAGCCAGCCATGGCGACCTCGGCATGGTCACCGCCGATGACGTGGTGCTGGCGCTGTCCAACTCCGGTGAAAGCGATGAATTGAATGTGGTGCTGCCGGTGCTCAAGCGCTTGGGCGTCACCATTGTGGCTATGACCGGCCGGGCCGAGTCCAGCCTGGCGCGTCACGCCAGCATCGTGTTGGACAGCGCCGTGGCCGAAGAGGCCTGCCCGCTGAACCTGGCGCCCACCGCCAGCACCACCGCGCAAATGGCCCTGGGCGACGCCCTGGCCGTGGCCTTGCTGGACGCGCGGGGCTTCAAGCCCGAGGACTTTGCCCGTTCGCACCCCGGTGGGGCGCTTGGCCGTAAGCTGTTGACTCATGTGCGCGATCTGATGCGCAGCGGCGCTGATCTGCCGCGCGTGGCGCTGGACACACCGTTTACCGAGCTGATGCGCGAGATGTCGGCCAAGAGCCTGGGCGTGGCCATCGTGGTGGATGCGGCGGATCGTGTGCAAGGCATCTTCACCGACGGTGACCTGCGCCGCTTGGTGGAAAAGGGTCAGGACTTGCGCGGGCTGAATGCCGCGCAGGTGATGCACGCCAAGCCCCGCACCGTGGCCGCCGAGGCCTTGGCTGTGGATGCCGCCGCGCTGATGGAAGCCGCACGCATCACGGTGGTGCTGGTGGTGGACGAGCAGCAGACGCTGCAAGGCGCCATCACCATCAATGATTTGATGCGCGCCAAGGTGATCTGATGCTGAGCCCCGCACTGAAATTCTCTACCGACTTGCTCGTCAAGGCGCAAGGCCAAGGCCTGGGCTTGAAGGCCGCCATTTTCGATGTGGACGGTGTGCTGACCGATGGCCGCATCTACATTGGCGAGCAGGGCGAAAGCTTCAAAGCCTTCTCCACGCTGGACGGCCACGGCCTCAAGTTGCTGGATCAGGCCGGCATCACGCCCATCATCATCACCGGCCGCGATTCACCCGCCGTGCGCCGCCGTGTGGCGGATCTGGGCCTGCGCCATGCCAGCTATGGCGCCAAAGACAAATTGGCCGTGGCCCAGCCACTGCTGGACAGCCTGGGCCTGAGCTGGGGCGAGGTGGCCGCCATGGGTGACGACTGGCCCGACCTGCCCTTGCTGACCCGGGCCGGCTTTGCCTGCGCGCCGGCGCAAGCCCATGCGGAGGTCAAGGCGGTGGCGCATTACGTCACCAGCGCGGCCGGTGGCCACGGTGCGGCGCGCGAGTGCTGCGACCTGATGCTGCAGGCCTGTGGCCGCTATGCTGATTTGCTCAATGGCCACCTCGATACGCTGGACGGCGGGAGGCTGGCCTAATGCCCACGCGGCCGACTTCGGCCGTGCCCACCCGGCCGCTGCCGGCCGTCACAGTTTTGAGGCCGCCGCGTCAGGTGCAGCCGCTGATCTGGCGCCTCCAGGCCTTGCTCTCGGCCTATCTGCCGCTGATCCTGATGGCCTTGCTCGCGGCGGGCAGTTGGTGGCTGCTCAAGCACACGCCGCGGCCCGATGAGCCCAGCGAAGCCAAACCGGTTCGCCATGTGTTTGACTACCGCATGCGCAATTTCGATCTGCAGAAAGTGGCGGCCGACGGCAAGCTGCGGGTGCGTATCGAAGGTGCCGAGATGCGCCATTTCGCCGATGACGACACGCTGGAGATCGACGGCATCCGCCTGCGTGCCATCGGCGGCGACGGCAGCCTGACCCTGGCCAGCGCCACCCGCGCGCTCAGCAACGGCGACGGCAGCGAGGTGCAGCTGATGGGGGATGTGCATGTGCAGCGCTTTGAGCGTGACAGCCAAGGCGAAGTGGCCGCCGCGCCCAAGCTAGAGATACGCGGTGAGTTCTTGCACGCCTTCGTCAACACCGAGTTGCTGCGCTCTCATGTGCCCGTGCGCATCAGCTATGCCAATGGCGTGATCCAGGCGCAGAGCTTTGAGTACGACAACCTCAGTGGCCGCCTGAGTTTCAGCGGCCGCAGCACGGCGCAGTTCACCCCCGTGGCCAAACCCGGAAGCAAGCGATGACGACGACAGGTCTTGCCTACATCACCGGCGCCTCCAGCGGCCTGGGCCAAGCGCTGGCGCTGGAGTATTACCGCCAAGGCTGGCGCCTGGCCCTGGTGGCGCGGCGCACGGCCGAGTTGCAGGCATGGGCGCAAACGCAAGGCCTGAGTCCGGAGCGCTTTCGCGTCTACGGCGCCGACGTCAGCGTGGTCGAATCCATCGTCGCGGCCGGGCGCGACTGCATCGCCGCCCAGGGCCTGCCCGATGTGGTGATCGCCAATGCCGGCATTAGCGTGGGCATAGACAGCGCGATTTACGAAGACCTGGCCGTGATGCAACGCGTCTACGCCACCAACAATATCGGCCTGGCGGCCACTTTTCATCCCTTCATCAAGGGCATGACCGAGCGCGGCAGCGGTACCTTGGTGGGTGTGGCCAGCGTGGCCGGTATTCGTGGCCTGCCCGGCCATGCGGCCTATTGCTCCAGCAAGGCGGCGGTGATCAGCTATTGCGAAAGCCTGCGCGGCGAGTGCCGGCCTTTCGGCGTCAAGGTGGTGACGATTGCGCCGGGTTATATCGACACGCCGCTGACCCGCGAGAACCGCTACCGTATGCCCTTCTTAATGCCTGCGCAAGATTTCGCCGCCAAGGCTTTTGCGGCCATCGGGCAGGGCGTGGGCTTTCGGGTCATCCCTTGGCAAATGGGCTGGGTGGCGCGGCTCTTGCGTTTGCTGCCTAACTTCATTTTTGACCGGGCTTTGGTCGGCCGGCCGCGCAAACATCGCCAGGGCGAGTAGCGAGCCTGTTGCTCTGCGCTGACTTGCGCGGGCGCCAGCCGCTGCCTACACTGCGGCACCCGATCAAAAGCGGTGCACCCTGGGAGCCAGGGTCATCAGGAGGCAAGCATGATGATGAAAGTACTTCACCCCTGCTAGGGCTGCTCGCTAGGGATTTTTCTCCCTGGCCATGATGCCTTTCTTGACCCCGTGCCCCGGCCTGCGCCGGCGCGCTAGGCGTCGCACCATGACCCGGCTGACGCGAGGCGAACCTCGCTGTCGTCATGCCTTGATCTGTTTGCCGCATGAAATCGATTCTTTCTGGTCTGGCCCTGGTGGTCACGATGGCCATGACTTGGGCTGCGCCTGCATGGGCGGCTGAGCCGGCCCCGCTGGACGGGCCGCGCGCCCTGCGCCTCAAAAGCACGGAGACGCCGCCCGTGATTGACGGTCGGCTCGACGAAGCGCTGTGGCAGCGCGCCCCCATTTACGACCGCTTTGTGCAGTTCCAGCCCGAGGACAAAAAGCCCGCGCCCTGGCGCACCACGGTGCAGGTGGTGGCGAGTGCGGATGCGCTGATCTTCGGCATCCGCGCCTACGACCCCGCGCCGGACTTGATCCGCGCGCCGCTGACCCGGCGTGACCGGGTGCGCCGCGATCAGGACTTTGTCTCGGTGGTGATCGACCCGGTGGGCCAGCGCCGCTCGGCCCAGTTTGTGCGCATCAGCGCGTCCGGCGTGCTGGCCGATGGGCTGTTCACCGCCGACGACGATGTGGAGGACTTTTCGCCCGACTTCGAGCTCGAAGCCGCCGCACAACGCCTGCCCGATGGCTACAGCATCGAGCTGCGTTGGCCGCTGGCCTCGCTGCGCTTCCCGCACAGCGAGGGCCTGCCCTGGCGCGTGATGGTGGTGCGCAATATGCCGCGCGATGAGGCCACCAGCTTGATGCTCAGCGCCCCGCTCACCAAAGAAGCTTTGAGCTTTATCGCCGAACTGCAGGTGCTGGGCGGTTTGGACGATCTGGTGGAGCAGGTGCGCGAGCGCAGCTTCATCAGCATCCGCCCCGAGCTGACGGCGCGCCGCTTGCAAGTCACTGAGCCGGGTCAGCCGAACAGCCGCAGCCAAAACCTGAATCTGGGTGGCGAACTGAAATGGCGGCCGCGCGCCGACTGGGTGATTGACGCCACCCTGAACCCGGACTTCTCGCAGGTCGAGCTGGACGCGCCGCAGCTGGCGGGCAATACCCGCTTCGCCCTCAGCCAACAGGAAAAGCGCCCCTTCTTTTTGGAAAGCACCGATGTGGTGGGCCAAAGCCAGCCGGATGACGAAGGCC
Source organism: Paucibacter sp. KCTC 42545 (assembly GCF_001477625.1). NCBI lineage: Bacteria > Pseudomonadati > Pseudomonadota > Betaproteobacteria > Burkholderiales > Sphaerotilaceae > Roseateles > Paucibacter sp. KCTC 42545. The sequence goes on along the minus strand of NZ_CP013692.1, from coordinate 4,137,432 downwards.
AGAACCGCGGCTTAGCGGCCTTCTACTCACGCGCCATCACCGACCCCGACTGGGGCTTGCGTGCCACCTGGCGCGGCGCCTTGGCGGACGCCACGGCGCTGAGTCTGCGCGATGCCGGTGGGGGTCAGGTCTTGCGTGCCAATGCCTTTGGCACGGCTAGCTTCGCGCAGCCGGGCGTCTCGCAAGCCAGCTTTATGCGCGGGCGTATGCAACTGGCGCCCATCACCTTGGGTGGCCTCGTTTCATCGCGTGACTATGGCCAGGGCCGCCGCAACGAGGTGCTGGGCAGCGACTTCGCCTGGGCCCCCGGCGCCGGTGATGCGGTGCGCGGCCACCTGCTGTGGTCGCGCACCAGCGTGGCCTTCGACGCCCAAGGCCAGGCCCAGAGCGGGCCGGCTGCATCCGGCCATCATCTGTGGCTGGCCTGGCGCCACCGCAGCGAGGACTGGAGCAATCAGCTGCACCTGGAGGATGTGAGCCCACGCTTTGCCAACGACAACGGCTTTGTCAGCCAGGCTGGCTTTCGGCGTGTTACTTTGAATATGCACCAAAAGGCGGGCTCGCAAAGCTTGGCGCCGCTGGGCGAGTGGTCGCGTTTTCAGGCTTACGAGTTGGATTGGCAACTCAAGCTGGTGCAAGCCCAAACGCTGGCGGATGCGGAGCTGGGCGTGCCGGGCAATCGCTTGATCGAGCGGCGCTTGCAGCCCGGCTTTTGGCTGGCGAGCGAGCGCAATACCGGCGTTTGGGCGCATCTGGGCTTGGATCAGCAGCGCGCCAAGTCCGATGGGCCTGTGCATGCACCGCGCACCGTGCTGCTGGGCTTTGAGTCCAGCCCCAATGCCTGGCTGACCTTTGTGAATGCTGAACTTGAATGGGGTCGGCGCCTGGATGTGGAGGCCGATCGCTTAGGCAGGGGCGCCAGCCTCTGGCTGGAGGCGCGCCTGCGCTTGCCCAGCCCCAAAGGCTTCGGGCTGGAGTTGGAGCAGCAAGTGGGCCAGAGCTATGTGAATAATCCGCAGGGCCAGCGTGGCTTCACCGACAGCAATTGGCAGACCTTGCTGGTGTTGCATCTGAGCCCGCACGATTCCCTGCGCGCCATTGCCCAGCACAGCCAGTTTCAGCGCCGCGCCGAATTGGGCTTGAACGCGGCGCAGGACAGCAGCAACCATCTCTCGCTGGTCTACACCCACCGCCAGGGTTTGAACCGGGTGTTCAGCCTGGGCATGAGCCAGGCCGACGAGCGCCCCTCACGCCAGCGCAGCACCGAAGTCTTTGCCAAGGCTCAAGTGGGTTGGCAGCGTTGATTCGCTGGGCGAGGCGAGCCCAGCCATCCATCGGAAATAGCGCTGGCCCGGTCCTGGCCTAGGCCAGCGCTAGACCTGATCAAGAGCAAGGGCCGCGCAAAGGTAGCGCAGAAATAGAAAAAGGCACCCGAGGGTGCCTTTTTCATCGCAGGTCGATGAGACCGGGGCTAATTAATAGCCGCCGCCACCCGAACGGCCGCCGCCGTAGCCGCCGCCGCCGCCGGAACGGCCACCGCCGCCACCGCCGTAGCCGCCACCACCGCCGCCGAAGCCGCCGCCACCGGAACGGCCACCGCCGCCACCACCGTAGCCGCCACCGCCGCCGCCGCCGAAGCCGCCGCCACCCGAACGACCGCCGCCGAAGCCGCCGCCACCCGAACGACCGCCGCCGCCGAAGCCGCCCGGACGCTCTTCACGAGGACGAGCCTCGTTCACGACGATGGCGCGACCGTCGAGGTCTTGACCATTCATGCCGTTGATGGCCGTTTGTGCTTCTGCATCAGAGCCCATTTCCACGAAGCCGAAGCCCTTGGAACGACCTGTGTCACGGTCCATCATGACCTTTGCGGAGGTCACAGAACCAAATTGCGAGAACGCTTCTTGCAGCGACTCGTCACGCACGCTATAGGCAAGATTGCCGACGTAAAGCTTGTTTCCCATGGGGAAGCCCTTTCAATACCAAGAAAAACCATGTGGAGCTTCAGCCCATCGTGAACCATTCAAGCGAAGGTGCGGCTTCCAAACACAGGTAAAACATTATGGGCGATGGGTCTAGCCGAAGGTCATGCCCACACTGCCAAGTGTTGTTTTTCGGTAGCTAGAAAAAACCCTGGTGATGAATCCGTGCGAACTGTGAATTAGTTTGGCAAAACGGCTTGCAAAAGAGGCTGGCTATGATCAAGCCATGTCGAGAAAAATCAGTTTGCAGGATTTGAACCGGGTGCTGGCCAGCCTGGATGCCCCGCGTAACGGCCAGGCTTTGTATGCCTTGCTGGCGACCTTTTGCATGGCCGGCTTGATGCTGGCCTCGGCCGAATCGGCCCTGGCCAAGGCAGACAACCTGACGGGCTGGCTTTGGGCGGCCGGGGCGGTGGTGAGTGCTTTTCTGGGCCTCAACACCACCGGCCTCTTGCTGATGGACCAGGCGCGTGGCCGCCCGGTTCGCGATGTGGCCGATGCTTTCAGCGCTGCACTGCGCACCGCGCCGCGTGTCTTGCTGTGCTTGTTCATCCTGCTGATGGCGGTGGCCTTGGGCGTGGGCGTTTTGCTGACGCTGCTGTGGGCGGCGCGCCTGCCCTGGGTGGGTGTGGCCTTGTTCGCCTTGCTGGTGCCGGTGGGCGTGGTGTTCCTGGGCGTGGTGGCTTTCAGCGGCGTCGTGCTGGTGGGGCCGCTGACGGGGCCTTCCATCTGGGCCGGCAATAGCGTGCAGGAGACAGTGCGCATGTTGTGGCGCCAGCTGCGCCACGGGCCACTGGAGGCGGCGGGGCTGATGGCCGCGGCCTTGGCCGTGTCGGGCCTGGTGAGCGCCCTGGTCAGCCTGGTGGTGATGAGCGGTGGGCGCGCCTGGGCCTTGCTGGTGGTGTGGCTGACCGGCATTGATGTGCCGGCTCAGCAATTGATGGCCGGCCTGTTCGGCTACGGTTTGCGCAGCCTGGGCGCTGCCGGGGCACCGCTGGCGGCCACACCGCTGGGCATGGCGGCCCTGGTGGGCGGCGGCACCGTGTTCGCTGTGGCCCTGGTGCTGCCTACGCTGGTGTATTTGCGCGGCTGCTGCGCCGTCTTTCTGGTCTTGCAGGATGCAGCGCAGGCGGAAGAGCGCGCTGCCGGTGGCGCCGAAAGCCGCTTGGTGTGAGCCTGGCCTCGGCATTGGATTCGGCGCCCCGCATTGCCAGCTTGGTGCCCAGCGTCACCGAGTTGCTAATCGCCCTTGGCTTGCGGCCCTATCTGGTGGCGCGCACCGGTTTTTGCATTCATCCAGCCGAGGCTGTGAGCGATGTCCCCAAGGTCGGCGGCACCAAGGACGTGAATTTGGCCAAATTGCGCGCCCTGCGGCCCAGCCATGTGATCGTCAATGTGGACGAGAACCGGGCCGAGACCGCCGAGGCGCTGCGCGAGTTCGTGCCGCAGCTCATCGTTACCCATCCGCAGGGCCCGCAAGACAACCTCGAACTGCTGGCGCAAATGCTTGCCGCCTTCGGCCATTTGCCGGGCGTGGCGCAGCGCTGCGCTGAGTTGCAGCAGGACTTGCACGCCGCGCTGGCACGTTGCCGCAGCCAGGTCTGGCCGGCGCAGCGGGTGCTCTATCTGATCTGGCGTGAGCCCTGGATGACGGTGGCGCGAGACACTTACATCGCCCGCATGCTGGCCGAAGTGGGCTGGCAGACATGGCCCGAGGTCTGGGGCGGCGAATCCGGCGCTGCGCGCTACCCGGTCTTGCAGGGCAACGAGCCTTGGCTGGCGCAGATCGACCGGGTGCTGCTCAGCTCGGAGCCCTATCGCTTCGACACCAGCCATCTGGCCGAGGCGCAGACCTTGTGCCCGCAGGCCCGCGTGGAACTAGTGGATGGTGAGCTGCTGAGCTGGTACGGCCCGCGCGCGGCCGCCGGTCTGGACTATTTGTGCCGGCTGGCGCAAACAGCGGGCTGATTTCGGGGTTTGCGCCAGCCTGAGGGGGCTGCAGTGCGCAGACAATGCGGGCCATGGATATCTACAAACCGCTGGTGGCCCTGCTGACCATCGTCAACCCGATCGGGGTGCTGCCCTTTTTCATTCACTTCACCAGCCACCTGACCAAAGAACAGCGCAAACACACCATTGTGGTGAGCTGCTTCACGGCTTTCCTGGTGATCGCCCTGAGTTCGCTGCTGGGCCTGAAACTGCTGGAGTTCTTCAATATCTCGCTGGCCAGCTTCCAGGTGGGTGGCGGCACGCTGCTTTTGATCAGCGCGATTCAGATGCTCAGCGCCAAGCCGGCCGAATCGAGTGGTGAGGAACTCAATGCGGCCGAAAGCAAGGCCGACGCCGGCGCCAGCATCGCCGTCGTGCCCCTGACCATCCCCCTGCTGACCGGCCCGGCCACCATCTCCACCATGGTGATTTACGCCGAGAAAACCCGCCACTGGTGGGAGTTGGCCGTGCTGGTGGGTTATGGCGTGGTGGTGGCCTTGTTCACCTATGCCGTGTTCACCGCTTCCGGCCGCATTGCCAAGGTGCTGGGCCAGACCGGCATCAGCATCATGACTCGCTTGATGGGTTTGATTCTGGCCGCGCTGGCGGTGGAGTTGCTGGCTGACGGCTTGATGAAGCTGTTCCCGGTGCTGGGCTCGCATCTGGGTTAAAAAATCAGAGGGTCACGCGGTCTGCACGGCCCAGTTTTTTACGCGCTTCAGTAGCAACGCCCTTGTTCGTGTAAGCCTGCTGCGTCAGCATGGCCGCCATGAGTTTTGACTACATCATTGTGGGCGCCGGCACGGCCGGCTGTTTATTGGCCAATCGCCTCTCGGCCGACCCGGCAAAGCGGGTCTTGTTGCTGGAGGCGGGCGGGCGGGATGACTATCACTGGATCCACATCCCGGTCGGTTATCTGCACTGCATCGGCAATCCGCGCACCGACTGGCTTTACCAGACCGAGCCCGATGCGGGCTTGAACGGCCGCAGCCTGCGCTACCCGCGCGGCAAGGTGCTGGGCGGTTGCTCCAGCATCAACGGCATGATTTATATGCGCGGCCAAGCGCGTGATTACGACGGCTGGGCCGAGGCAACATCTGACCCCGCTTGGCGCTGGGACGCCAGCCTGCCCTTCTTCAAGCAGCATGAGAACCACTGGCGCCTGGACGGCGAAGCGCGTGGCGGCAGTAACGGTGCCAGCGCCGCTTTCAAAGCAGCACACGGCCATGGCGGCGAGTGGCGGGTCGAGAAGCAGCGCCTGCGTTGGGACATTCTGGACGCCTTCGCCAGCGCCGCCGTGCAGGCCGGCATCCCGGCCACTGAGGACTTCAATAGCGGCAGCAACGAGGGCGTGGGCTATTTCGAGGTCAATCAAAAGTCTGGCCTGCGCTGGAACACGGCCAAGGCCTTTTTGCGCCCGACTTGCTATGCCCGCCCCAACTTCGAGATGTGGACCGGCGCCCAGGTGCAGCGCTTGCAATTGCTGCCGGCCGAAGGCGGCGGCCTGCGCTGTACGGGGGCCGAGGTCTTGACGCCGCGCGGCCTGCAGCAAGTGGCACTGAATCCGGGCGGTGAGTTGCTGCTGGCGGCTGGGGCCATCGGTTCACCGCAGATCTTGCAGCTTTCCGGCATTGGCCCGGCCGATTTGCTGGCCCGGCTTGGCATCGCTGTGCAGCAAGCGCTGCCGGGCGTGGGCGCCAATTTGCAAGACCATTTGCAGATCCGCAGCGTCTTTAAGGTCAAGGGCACCAAGACGCTCAACACCATGGCCGGCAGCCTGTGGGGCAAGGCCTTGATCGGCCTGGAATACGCCCTGCGGCGCAGCGGGCCGATGAGCATGGCGCCCTCGCAGCTGGGCGCCTTCACGCGCAGCTCGCCGGACAAACGCTGGCCCGATCTGGAATACCACGTCCAGCCCCTGTCGCTGGATGCCTTTGGCGAGCCGCTGCACGACTTCAACGCCATCACCGCCAGCGTCTGCAACCTCAACCCGACGAGCCGGGGCACGGTGCAAATCCGCAGCAAGGATCCGGCAGCGGCGCCCGCCATCGCGCCCAACTATCTCAGCACCGAGGAAGACCGCAGCATCGCCGCCGCCAGCCTGCGGCTGACCCGCCACATCGTCGGGCAAGCAGCCCTGGCCGCCTACGAGCCGGAAGAGTTCAAGCCTGGCCTGCAGTTCCAGAGCGATGAAGAGCTGGCCCGCTTGGCCGGCGACATCGCTACCACCATCTTCCATCCCGTGGGCACCTGCAAGATGGGCCGGGCCGATGATGCGCAGGCGGTGGTGGACAGCCACCTGCGCGTGCGCGGCGTGGCCGGCCTGCGGGTGGTGGACGCCAGCATCATGCCCACCATCACCAGCGGCAACACCAATTCGCCGACGCTGATGATTGCCGAGCGCGCGGCGGCCTGGCTGAAGGCGGGCGAGTAGCCCGCCCGCGCCCGGCCGCTCTGCTTTCCCGTTTAAGCCGCGTAGCGCTGTTCCAGATAGCCCAGCAGGGTGCGGATGGTCTGCGCCTCGCCGCCCACGGGGCGACCCGGGCGGGCCACATCGTTCCAGGCGAACAGGTCGATGTGCAGCCAGTCCTGGTTCTCGGCCACGAAGTACTCCAGGAACAGCGCGGCGTTGATGGCGCCGGCCAGGGCGCTCTTGCCGGTGTTGACGATGTCGCCAATCGTGCTTTCGATGCCGGCTTTGTAGGGCGCCCACAGCGGCATATGCCACATCGGGTCGTCCAGCTTCAGGCCGAGGTCGACGAGGTCGCGGGCAGTGTCGAAATGCTTGCTGAACAGGGCCGGCAGCTGCGCGCCCAGGGCCACGCGGGCGGCGCCGGTGAGAGTGGCCAGGTCGATGATCAGGTCGGGGCTGCCTTCCGCGGCATAGGCCAGGGCATCGCTCAGCACCACGCGGCCTTCGGCATCGGTATTGCCGATTTCGATGTGCAGGCCCTTGCGGGTGGGCACCACATCGCCGGGGCGGTAGGCATTGCCGGAGATGGCGTTTTCCACCGCCGGAATCAACACTTGCAGGCGCACCGGCAGCTTGCATGCCATCACCAGGGCCGCCAAGCCCAGGGCATTGGCGGCGCCGCCCATGTCCTTCTTCATCTGGCGCATGCCTTCGCCGCCCTTGATGTTCAGGCCGCCGGTGTCGAAGCAAACGCCCTTGCCGACGATGCTCAGCAGCGGCGCTTTGGCGCTGGCCTTGGCCGGCACGCCAGACCAGTTCAGCTCGATCAGACGGGGCGCGCGGTGGCTGGCGCGGCCCACGGCGTGGATGGCCGGGAAGTTCTGCTTCAGCAGCTCTTCACCGACGATTTGCTTGAACTTGGCGCCATGCTGCTTGGCCACCAGGGCGGCGGCCTTGGCCAGCTCCTCCGGGCCCATGTGCTCGGCGGGGGTGTTGACCAGATCGCGGGTGGCAGCCATGACGGTGGCAATCGCCAGGCCACGCTGGGCCTCGGCGCAGGGTGGCAGCACCAGCTGGGCCGGGGCGCGGCGGCGCGGCTTGTAGAGGTCAAACTGATAAGCGCCCAGCTCCCACGACAGGGCCGCTTGCTCGGGCGCCACCTGAATGCCGGCCTCGCTCAGGGTGTAAACGCCTTCGGGCAGGGCTTGCGGCAGGGCAGCCAGGGCAAAGGGGTGGGCGCCATGCGCGACGCCGGCAAACACCTGGGCCAGCTTGCCGTCTTTGCCGGGCAGCAGGGCATGGGTGTCGGCGGCGCCGGTGAAGCCCACGGCTGCCAGCCAGTTGCGGGTGGCGGCAGGCAGTTTGGGGGCGATGGCCTGGAAGGCGGCGCGGTCCGCCACGGTGATGGCGATGGCGCCGGCGGGGGCGGATTTCTTCAATTGGACGGTCATTGGTCTGGCCCGGCAAGGTTTTTTGATGGCGTGATTGTCGCCCGCCCGGCCAACACCCTGCATATGACCACGAACAAGGCCGCCTTCAAGACCTCCGATCAGACCTCGCTCAGCAACTGCTTTGCAAGCGCACCAGCAAGGCTTGCGCCGCGGGGTCGGCCGTGCCGGCTTTGGGGCTTTGCACCGCGCTTTCCAGCAGGCGCTGGGCGGTGGCCAGCTGCGGGGTCACCGGGCCGATGAAGCGCAGCTGCTCACCCACGCCGATCAGCAGGGTCGGGAAGGTTTCCACATCCAAGTCGCCGATCAGCTCTTCGTCGTCCTCGGTGTCGACCCAGATGAAACGGTAGTCGGGGAACTGCTGGCGCAGCTGGGCGAAGGTGTCGTGATAGCTGTCACAGGTGCGGCACCAGGCCGCGCACAAGCAGGCCACCAGGGTGGTCTGGGCATGGCGTTGATGGGCGTCGGTGGGGAGGGGGGCGGAACTCATGGCGGCAGCTTAGCGCTTTGTGACAGGTGACGAAAAAAACTTCGCCCCGGATTGTCAACCGGGCTGCGAGCGCCTGCGTTGACATCAGCAGACGGACAGGAAGCTCATGTGGATGAGCCCCAGAACCCGTCAGGAGCAAAGGCATAAAGCCATGAAAACCCAGCAGCATCAAGACCAACAGCAAACCCGTCGCGTTCCCTGCACCGAGTGGCAGCTCGGTTCGCTCGACAAGGGTCGCAAGCACGAAGCCTTTGAAGCCGGTTTCGCCGGTGGCGACCGTCGCAACTTGGTGCGCGCCGCCCTGCGCTTCGACCGCAAGCGTTAATTGCCGCCGAGCTGACAGCGGCCTTGATCTTCATCAAGGCGCTGCTCAGCCGAAAGCAATTGTTGCAGTGCAGCCCGCCCGGGCCAGCCATGCCAAGCATGGCGATCAGGCCAGCGGCGCCAGCAGCAAATCCAGATCCTGGGCCGTGAACTTGATGGCATCCGCCGCGTCACTGCCCAGCACCCCTTCCGCCAGCTTGAGCTTGCGCGCCTGCAAATCCAGCATGCGCTCCTCGATGCTGCCGGCCACCACCAGTTTGTACACAAACACCGGCTTGTCCTGCCCGATGCGGTGGGCGCGCGCGCTGGCTTGTGCCTCCACGGCCGGGTTCCACCAGGGGTCGACGTGGATCACCGTGTCGGCCGCCGTCAGGTTGAGCCCGACGCCACCGGCCTTCAGGCTGACCAACATCACCGGCACTTCCAGGGCCTGAAAACGCCGCACCAAGGCGCCGCGGGCCGATACCGGGGTGGCGCCGGTCAGGCTTAAAAACGGCAAATCCAGGCGATCCAGCTCGGCCTCGATCAAGCCCAGCATCTCGGCAAACTGAGAAAACACCAGCACCCGGCGCCCCTCGGCCACCAGCTCGGGCAGCATCTCGCCCAGCAGTTCCAGCTTGGCGCGCTCCATGCCCGGCGCGATGGCCGTGCCCTTGACCAGCCAGGGGTCGCAGCAGACTTGGCGCAGCTTGAGCAGCGCATCCAGCACCGACATCAGCGCCGCGCCAAAGCCATGTTTGGCCAGCTCGCGGCGCACTTGCTTGTCGGCCGCGACACGCACGCTTTCGTACAAATCACGCTGCGCACCGTAGAGCTGCACCCGCCGGGTCACCGTGCTCAGCGCCGGCAGCTCGGTGGCCACCTCTTCCTTGCGGCGCCGCAAGATGAAGGGGCGCACCCGCTGGGCCAGCAATTGCGCGCGCAGGTTTTCACCGCCCACCTCGATGGGCTTGCGCCACAGGCGCTGGAAGCTGCGTGAGTCGCCCAAGAAGCCCGGCATCAAAAAGTCAAACTGCGCCCACAGCTCGCCCAAATGGTTTTCCAGTGGCGTGCCGGTCAGGCACAGGCGATGGCGGGCATTGAGCTTGCGCACCGAGCGGGCTGCGCGGCTGCTGGCGTTCTTGACCGTCTGCGCCTCGTCCAGAATCAGCAAATGCCAGGGCTGCGCCGCCAGCGGCGTGATGTCGCGCCAGAGCAGTGGGTAGGTGCTGAGCACCAGATCAAATTCATGCAGATGCGCAAAGTGCTGGGCGCGATCCGGCCCTTGCAGCAGAAGCACGCGCAACTGCGGCGCGATGCGCGCAGCCTCAGCCTGCCAGTTGAACAGCAGCGAGGTGGGCAGCACGGCCAGCGCCGGGCGGTCCAGCCGGCCGGCCTGCTTTTCTAGCAGCACATGGGCCAGGGCCTGGGCGGTTTTGCCCAAGCCCATGTCATCGGCCAGGATGCCGGCCAGGCCTTGTTCGCGCAGGTATTGCAGCCAGGCCAGGCCTTGCAATTGATAGGCGCGCAAGCTCAGGCCCAGGCCGGTGGGCGGCGCCACGGGTTGGGGCGAGCCGGCGGCCTGCAGCTTTTTGGCCATGGCCCGCAGGCCCGCATCGCCGCTGATCTGCCAACGCGTGCGGGAGTCGATGTCCAGCAGCGCCAGGCGGGTGGCGTCCCAGTCGCTCAGCGGGATCGGCCCGTCGGCGCGTTTGGGGTCGGTCAGCAGATCCACCATCGCGCCGATGATGGTTTTGAGGGTCAGCGCCGGCGCTTCGATGCGGCGCCCGCCGGGGGCGTGCAGCACGACGATGGCATCGTCCTCGATCTCGGCCAGCTCTTCGTGCTGCAGCCAGCGGCCGTCGCGCTTGATCAGGTCGGCAATCATGGGCGCCAGATCCAGCGCCTCGCCTTCCACCTCCACGCCCAGGCTCAAGAGCCAGGAGCCCTCGCGCTTGGACAGCGTCAGCCGGTCGATCTTGAGGGTCCAGGCCTCCGGCTGCAGCGGCCGGTGCGCAAAGCCGGGCAGCACCTCCACCGCCCAGCCTTGCGCCTGCAGCCGAGGCACTTGCTCCAGCCAGAAGGCGGAAAAAAACTCTTCCTGCGCCAGCGTCCACATGCCCTCGGGCACATTGGCGCCTGATTTAGGGTCGCGCCATTGCAGGCGCTTGCTCTCGAGCGGAATCAGGTCCAGCGCCCAGAGCTGATCGCGCGCCTCGGCCTCGCGGATCAGGTCGCGTTGCAGCAGTTGCTGATCGTCGAGCTGCACGCTGGCCGCGGGGCGGCTGTTCAGCAGTGAGCGCGGCGCTGCGGTTTCCCAGCGCTGGCCTTGTGGCGTTTGATAGGTCCAGTCCACCCAGACCACGGTGACTTGGTCGCCGCGCGGACCCAGCCGGCCAGCGCGTGAGCCAGGGGCCAGGCCGAGCAGACCATCGCCCCGGCCCAGGCTGCGCAAGGTCAGGCGCGGGCGGAAGCGGGCCGGCGTGCCGGCTGGCTGGGGCTTGGGGATGGCTGGCGCGTCGGCTGTTGGCGCTGCCGCTGGTGTGCGAGGCGGCGGCTCGTCCGCCATCAACAGATCCATCAGTTTGGCCGCATCCACCTCGGGCAGGCGGGGCAAGCTCTTCAACTCATCCCGCCCGGCCTTGCGGCGCAAGGCTTCTACCCAGCTTTGCAGCAAGGCATTGCGCTGCGGCAGCTCAGCCGCCAGCTGCAGCTTAATCAGCAGCGCGGCGGCATGCTCGCAAAAGCGCTGGGTCTTGCAGCTGCACAGCGCGGCGTAGTGCGGGCGCCCTTGCGCATCGGCCAGGCCTTGCACCGAGAGCTCGAATACCGTGTCGCCACCGCCCGAAAAGCGCGCGCTGGCGTGGCCGGCGGCGTCTTCCTTGATATCAAAAAGCTGGCCCTGCAGGCTGCGCCCGCGCTGCAGGCGCTGGCGCTCGAACAGGCGGCCCAGGGTGGGGGCGTCGGGCGGCCACAGGCGTGCGGGTGAATCTGCAGATTCTGGAAGGGGCGGCGAAAGGTCAGGCATTGGGCGGATTGTCTCTGCAGGCCCGCTGCCCGCCACAAATTGCTGGCAGACTGCGCGCCATGAGCTTGACGATGAAACGAATTTTGCTCGGCAGCGCGCTGGGCTTGCTGCTGGCCACCGTGCTGGCGCTGGCCCTGGCCTTGCAGGGGCAGGCCTTGCTGCCACCGGCCGCCGAGGTGCAAAGCGGCGATGTGGCGCGCGCCAAGGACTTTCTCAAACGCAATGATCCGCGCCGCGTCGAAGGCAATCCGCAGCGCCTCGTGACCATCAGCGAGGCTGATCTGAACCTGCTGCTGGGCCAGGCCGCGCTCTATTCGCACGCCGGTGCGGCCCAATTGCGCTTGCACCCCGGCCTGGCCGATTTGCGCCTGAGCTTGCTGGTGCCCAAGCTGGGCCTGTGGCTGAATGTACAAGCCCGCCTGCGCGAGACCGGGCGCCTGCCCGAGTTTGAGCATGTGAAGGTGGGGCGTCTGCCGCTGCCCGCATGGTTGGCGAATTGGGTACTGCGCGCTGCCCTGCTGCGCCTGCCGCCGGAGCAAGACGTGCAATTCGCCAAGGACCTCATTCGCCACATCGGCTTCGGCGAGCAGTATGCGCAAGTCAAATACCAGTGGCAGGCCGACAGCATGGCGCGGGTGATGGCCCTGGTTTGGCCCGCACCCGAGCAGCAGCGCGCTCTGGCTTATCACCAGGCCTTGGCGCAGGTGGCCGCGGCCTATCCGGTTTACGCCCACGTGTCTTTGGCGCGGCTTTTGCCGCCGCTGTTCGACCTGGCCCGCCAGCGCGCCAAGGGGGATGTGACCCTGATGGCGGCCGAGAACCGTGCCGCCATCCTGACCCTGGCCCTGCATGCCAGCGGCAAGAGCTGGGCCATCCTGATGCCGGCCGCGCGCGCCTGGGAGCCGGTGCGGCCGCTGGTGGTGACGCTGGCCGGGCGGGATGACTTCCCTCAACATTTCCTGATCTCCGCCGTGCTGGCCATTGAGGGTGGCGGGCCGCTCAGCGATGCCATCGGCGTTTACAAGGAAGTGGCTGACTCGCGCGGCGGCAGCGGCTTCAGCTTCAACGACATCGCCGCCGACCGCGCCGGCACCCGCTTCGGCCTGCTGGCCAAGACCAGCCCCGCCAAGCTGCAAGTGGCGATGAGCACGGGCTTGCAGGAACGCGACTTCATGCCCGATGTGGCCGACTTGCCCGAGTTTTTGAGCGCGGCTCAGTTCGCGCAGCGCTATGGCACGGTGGAGTCCGAAGGCTACAAGGCGCAGATGGCTGAGATCGAGGCCCGGCTGGACGGCCTCAAGCTCTGGCGTTGATGGCGCAAGCCATGAGCGGCAGCGATAGCCCCGCCAGCCGCCGCACCCTGTGCGCCGCCTGTGCGCTACCCCTGCCCGCCTGCTTGTGCGAATGGGTGCGGCCCGTGGCCAACCGGGTCGAGTTGATCGTGCTGCAGCACCCGCAAGAGCAGTACCAGGCCAAGGGCACGGTGCGCCTGCTGAGCCGCTGCCTGCAGCGCTGCCGGGTCTTGGTGGGCGAGCAATTCGATCCCGCTGATCTGCTGGCGCTGGGCTTGCATGAGGCCGGCACGGCCTTGCTCTATCCCCTGGATGAGTCGGCCGACGCAGGCGCTTGGCCGCAGGCGAAGGAGCCCGCGCGCCTGGTGCTGCTGGATGCCACCTGGCGCAAGAGCCGCAAGCTGCTGCACCTCAACCCACTTCTGCAGCAGCTGCCGCGCCTGGCCTTGGCTGCGAGTGCGCTGCCGCCCTCGCGCTACGCCATCCGCAAAGCGCAGCGCCCCGAGCAGCAACGCTCCAGTCTGGAGGCGGCGGTGCTGGCCTTGCAGCAAGTGGAGTCGCAAGGGCAGACCCCGGCAGCGGCTGAAGCAGTTGCCGCCAAGTACGCGCCCTTGTGGGCCGGCTTCGAGGGCTTTGTGGCGCAGCGGCAGGGCTTGGTGTCAGCGCGACCTCAGTCTGAGTCCGAAGGCTGATCCCGGGCTACGGATCAGCCGCGCTGATCCAGCGCGCGCGCAATGCGATGCCGGGCCACGGTCGTCTTCGGCACCTTGACGGTGAACCAGCTGCGCACGTCTTCGTCCAGGCCGATGCCGTGCATATAGTTGTAAATGGCTTTCTTCAGGCCCAGGCCGAGGCGGTCGTGGTCCACGCCGGTGGGGTCGACAAATCCCACATCGTTTTGCGCAAAGCCGCCGGGCGGCAGCGGCAACAGGCTAACGCCGTAATCTTGCGGGCTCTTGCCCACGGGTGAATGCACGGTGCAGGCGAAGCGGTGGAAGAAGCCGCTGTGGATGCAGCCTTGCTCGAAGAGCTGGCGCACGTACTCCAGCGCATCGACCGTGTCTTGCGCGGTCTGCGTCGGGAAACCATACATCAGATAGGCATGCACCAAGATGCCGGCGTCGGCAAAGCCCTTGGTGACGCGCGCCACCTGGTCCACTGAGACGCCTTTTTTCATCAGCGTCAGCAAGCGGTCGGAGGCCACTTCCAGCCCGCCGGAGATGGCGATGCAGCCGCTGTCGGCCAGTTGCTGGCACAGCTCCGGACTGAAGGATTTTTCGAAACGGATATTGCCCCACCAGGAAATGTCCAGCTGGCGTGCCTTCAACTCGGCGGCCAGGGCCTTCAGGGCTTTGGGCGGCGCGGCCTCGTCGACAAAGTGAAAGCCGGTCTGGCCGGTTTCATTGACGATGGTTTCGATGCGGTCCACCAGGGTGGCGGCGGAGGCGCCCTCGTAGCGGGAGATGTAGTCCAGGCTGACATCGCAGAAGCTGCACTTCTTCCAGTAACAGCCATGCGCCACCGTGAGCTTGTTCCAGCGCCCATCGGACCATAAGCGGTTCATCGGGTTGAGCATGTCCAGCAGCGAGAGGTAGCGGTCCAGCGGCAGGCCATCCCAGGTCGGCGTGCCCACCTCGGCAAAGGCCACGTCGGCCTCGGCGAAGTTCAGATAACGCACCGTCCCCTCGGCATCACGCACAAAACAGCGCACCAGGCGCTCACGCGGGCGCTGGCCTCGCAGATGCTCCAGCAGCGCGAGCAGCGGGCGCTCGCCGGCGTCCAGGGTGAGGAAGTCGAAATAGTCGAACACGCGCGGCTCGGTCAGCTCGCGCAGCTCGGTGTTGACGAAGCCGCCGCCCAGGGCCAGGGTGATGTCGGGGAAGCGCGCCTTGATGGTTTGGGCGATGCGGAAGGCCGCATACACCGCGCCGGGGAAGGGCACCGAGATCAGCACCAGCTGCGGCTGGTGCTTGGCAATCGCGGCGAGGGTCAGGTCTTGCAGCGTGGTGTCGACCAGATTCAGCGGTGCGGCCAGGGCTTGGGCCAGGGGCTCGAAGCTGGGCTGGCTGGTGGCCAGGGACTCGGCGTAGCGCACGAATTCGAAGCGCGGGTCGACCGCTTCGCGCAGCACATCGGCCAGATCGTTGAGGTAGAGCGTGGCCAGGTGGCGGGCACGGTCTTGCAGGCCCAGCGCGCCAAAAGCCCAGGCCAGCGGGTCGCCGCCTTCCTCGTCCACATACACATCCAGCGTGGCGAAGCGCGCGCCCTCGGGCAGGAATTGGCGGGTGTTGATGCGGTGCGCCAGCGTGGGGTCACGGCCTTGCAAAAAGGCGATGGTGGGGCTGATGGTGGAGAGGTAGCGATCAAACAGCTCGAGAAAGCCCTGCACCTGGGGCGTCGGCTTGGCCATGGTTTGGGCACAGTCGCGCAGTGCCAGCAAGCCCGGGCGCGAGAACAGCTTGAGCATCAAGGCCAGGGCCAGGTCTTCTTGCACGGCGTCGACGCCGCGCGAGCGCAGAAAGCCGGTCAGGTAGGCGGTAGAGGGGTAAGGCGTGTTGAGCTGCGTCATCGGCGGGATGATGGACAGCACACGCAAGGCGGGCACGGCAGCACCATCGGCGGGCCGGGCGGGCGGGAAAAAGGACAAGGGGGAGGTCATGGGGGCGCTGTATTGCGCTGGGGCGGCGCGGTGCGCTATTTTGCCTGCCCCGCTATACCCTGGGATTTAGCTGCTGCTCAAGGTGCAGAGCTGCTTGGCATCACTGGGGCAAGGGCCGAGCCAGCGCAGCTGGGTGGCGTCTGCGGGCGGCAGCGGCGCGCTGAGGCTTTGGGCGGGCACCGCGCCGGTGCTGAAGCTGGCCAGCCGCACCCAGCTGCCGGCGGTGCCGACGCGGTAGTCCAGCGCATAGCTGCTATTGGGCCGCAGGGCGCGTGTGCTGATCTGGTATTGATTGCCTTGCAGCACAAAGCTGGGGCTGTCGGGGAAGGGGCGGGCCAGCGGTTCACCGACGAACAGGCCTTGGCCGGGCCACTCCACGGCCTTCCAGTAGGCCTCGATCAGGCTGGCGCCGCGGTAGTACTGATCGATCAAGGTCGATACCTTGGGGAACTTATTGCTGAAGTTGCAGGGTTCTTCCACCGTGCCGTAGCTGGCGGTGGCGCCGGCATCCAACCAAGCCAGGGCGGACATCTGGCCGCTCGTCGGCAAGACACCGGCGTAGGAGGTGAGGTGATCTGCCACTGCGCCGGGGCGGAAGCTGTTGCTGCTGAGATTGGGCACGCTGGCCAAGCCGGTGAAATAGAACAGCAGGCCGGTCTTGCCGCTGATGCTGTTGGCACTGTCTGGCCCTAGGCTGTTGTTGATGTAGTTGAGCGTCAGGCGACCGGCCCAGGCCGCGGGCAAGGGGCTGAAATCGCTGAAGCGGATGCTGCGCGCCGCATCGTTGGTGTTGATCAGATAGCCATCACCGCTGGGCAGGCTGCCATCGGCTTGTACGCCGCGGTCGATCAGGGCCTTGGCGCTAGCCAGCGAGGTGGCGCCCAACATCATGGCCGGGCGTATGCGCAAATCGGTCCAGGGTTGGCGCGACTCTGAATCAAAGTAGGCGGAGCTGGCCGTGCTGGCGCAGCCGCCGCAGTATTTGCTGTTGTAGCCAAAGGCCAGGGCGCTGGTGATGCTCATGGCGCAGCTGTCCACCACGCGCGAGGGCGCCGTCCAGGTCACCAAGCTGGCCTGCACGCCGGCGGGCAACTTGGCGTCTACATCGGCCTTCAGGCTGGCAAAAGCTGTGGCGGAAATAGTCGGGCTGCTGGTGTCAACCTTGACGCGGATGATGTTGGCCGCAGGCACGCCTCGTGCCGCTTGGTAGTAGGCCGCGATGGCTTCTGACAGCGCATCGCCCTCGGCCACGATCACGCCCAGTTCGCTGGCATTCAGGCCTTGGCGGGGCAAGCTCAGGCCCAGGGTGCTGGTGGCACTGGCCGTTGGCGCCGGGGTCGGCGCTGCCACGGGGGCTGGCGTGCTGACGGACGTGGCGCTGCTGGTATTGCCGCCACCTCCGCCGCCGCAGGCGAGCAAGCTCAGGCACAGCAGGCCGGCCCACACGCGGGTACGCAGCGAAGAATGAATAGGGAACAACATGCTTGCTAGTTTTGCATCCGCCGTCAGGCTCAATGTACCGAGTTGGCCCGGCTTATGGGCTGTACTTGTCCTATGCGGGCTGAAAAAAGCGCTTGCCGCCCGGCCGAATGAGGTCTAGAACAAGCGACTAAGTTTGCCAAAACACAACAAATATCAAGCCAAAAGCGGCTCAATCCGCGTTTGAACCCTACTTGGCTAATCCCAAAAAAGTGCATTGCTTAGAAGAATAAGTGCTTGATTTATTAAAGATATCAGGCAAGTGAGCGCACGCCAACCACCCATAAAGGTGCAAATTGCCCGTAAAAACCCCAAGTGCGTGCATGGGGGCTGGCCGCCTACATTTGCACCCACGTAATGTCCTTACCGCGCAAGCGGCATCGACAAAGGCGGGCTGAGGAGACAACTCAAGCAGTAATTCAAGACGAAAAAAGTGACACTGTCACAATCACGAGCGCCTGGAGTGATCCAGGCGCTCGTTTTATTTTTGCCCGGGGCTTTTGCGCCCGGCTCTGTTGTCCAAGCCCCCGTTTCCCGCCCATGTTTGAGTTGTCGATTCTTGCCCTGGCCTCTTTGCTGGCCGGTTTTGTGGATGCGGTGGTGGGCGGCGGCGGTCTGATTCTGGTGCCGGCCTTGTTCGGCGTGTTTCCGCAGGCGGCGCCAGCCACCTTGTTCGGCACTAATAAGGGCGCCTCGGTGTGGGGCACTGCCTGGGCCACGGCGCAATACGCCAAGCGCGTCAGCTTGAACTGGCGCGCCCTGCTGCCGGCCGCTGGGATCGCTTTGCTGGGCAGTTTTGCCGGCGCCTGGACGGTCACTTTGGTGGATGCCGGCTTTTTGCGGCGTGCCCTGCCGCTGATCTTGTTGGCGGTGCTGATCTACACCTTGGCCCGCAAGGACCTGGGCCGCCAACATGCGCCGCGCTTTGCGGGCCGGGCGGAAACCTGGGTGGCCGCTGCCATCGGCCTGGTGATTGGTTTTTACGACGGCTTCTTTGGACCGGGCACTGGCAGCTTCTTTGTCTTCTTGTTTGTGCGCGTGCTGGGCTACGACTTTTTGCACGCCTCGGCCACGGCCAAGCTGATGAATGTGGCCACGAACTGTGCGGCCATCGTCTTGTTTAGCGCCAAGGGGCATATCTGGTGGCAGGTGGCTCTGGTGATGGCGGTGGCCAATGTGCTGGGCAGCTTGGTGGGCACGCGCATGGCGCTGGCGCGCGGGGCGGGCTTTGTGCGCAGCATGTTTGTGCTGGTGGTCGGCGCACTGATTCTGAAGACGGGTTACGACGCCTTTTTGCGCTGATTCAGGGCTTGTGCGTGCTTGTGCCCCACCCTGCATGGCTGCTGACTATTCACCCTCGTGAGCAGGCGTCGCGAAAAGCCGGTTCAATAGCTGCTGCAATAGGCGCATTGCCCAAGCTGAGAAGCCCAGCGCAGGCGCTAACATCAAGAACAATTCGAGGAATCTGACCATGTCTGTTGATCCGCAGCTTCGTACGCTTGAAATAGAAATTCCGACCCAGCCGGAAGTGCTGGTGAAGTTGTCGCTGCTGATGGCGGCTGAAGATATTGATTTGCTGGCCATGTCCGCCCTGGTGGAAACCGATATGGCCCTGGCTGCGGCGGTGTTGAAGGCGGTCAATTCCTCGCTCTACGGTTTGCGCGGCAAGGTGCAAACCGTGCATCAGGCCCTGACCTATCTGGGCATGCGCGAAGTCTCGGGCATCACCTTCGAGATGGGTTTACGCGCGGCCTTCCCGCCGGCGGCTGAGTTGGATCCAGTCTGGCGCCGGGCTTCCGAGCGCGGCGTGATGATGGGCCGCATGGGCCAGATGCTGGGTGTCGATCCTTGGGCCGCGCATTCTGCCGGCCTGTTTGAGGAATGCGGCAAGGCGGTGCTGTATCGCCATGCGCCAGCGCATTACCCGGCCATGTTGCGCGCGGCCACGCGCGACGTTGAATTGGTGGAGTTGGAGCGCCGCGCCTTTGGCGTCACGCATGACGCGCTGGGCGCCGCCTTGTGCGAGAGCTGGGGCCTGGCGCCCGCCGCGGTGGCCAGCGTGCGCCACCACGTTGAGGTGCAAGACAGCCTGGTGATGCCCGACGCGCTGCAGCGCCGTGGTGTCAGTGCCATCTCCACCGTGGCTTGGGCCTTGTTGATGGAGCCGGCCAAGCTGGAACAGGTGGCGCATGAGATTTCGCCCCAGGCCTCGCTGGATGAAACCCTGGTGCTGCGCGCCGCGCGTCGCGTCAGCGAGCAGTTGCAGCAGGCGCAGGAACACGGCCGCTAAAGCCGCTCATACGTCCGTTAGCTTGCCTTTGAGCGCTGCAGGCAGGTGCCGCCGCTGCGCTAACTCCAAGGCTTGATTGGCTCAGACTTTGCGGCCGGCCAGATCGGCCTGAGCCGACCGAGGCGAGGCAGCTGAAATCGCCGCACGGCTGAGGCGGTCGCGCCCCGTGTGCTTGGCCAGGTAGAGCGCCTCATCGGCAGCCTGCATCAGCGCTTGTGAGCTCAGATAGGGTTGCTGGGGGCTGTAGGCCGCCAGGCCCACGCTGACGCTCAGGGTTAGGCTCTCGTTGACGCCGCCGGCATGCGCAATCTGCAAGGCGCGCAGGTCCTCGCGCAATTGCTCCAGCAATTGCTGGCAGGCTTGCGGCTCAAAGCCCGGCAGCAGGGCCACAAATTCCTCGCCACCCAGGCGGGCGACCAGATCGGTATCGCGTTTGAAGCGCTCGGCCAGCAGGCTGGCAAAGCGCTGCAAGGCAGCATCTCCGGCGGCCTGGCCGTAACGCTCGTTGAAGTTCTTGAAGCGGTCCAGATCCAGCACCGCCAGGGCCAGGCATCCGCGCTGGCGCTGGGCGCGCTTGAACTCACGCCGCAGGGCTTCCTCGAACTCGCGCCGGTTGGGCAGGCCGGTCAGCGCATCCACGCGGCTGAGTTCGTTCAGCTCACGCGTCGTGGCTGCATGGGCCAGCTGAGCTTGCAGCAGCGCGTCATGTTGCTGCTCGCTTTGTTGGCGCAGCATCGCGCTGCGCTGCCGCTCGGCCAGCAGATCCTGGCTCAGGCGGTGAGCCTGGCCGTCCAGCGCTTGCATGGGCCGCAGCAGCATCCTTCTGAGTACCCCGTGCAGGGCCAGGCTCAGCAGCAAGACCAGGCCCAGGTCACGCGCCAGCCATTGGAGCCATGGCTGCGGAGGCTGCGCGGCTTGCAGATCAGCGGCGCCGGCACTGCTGGGCTCAAACAGCAGTTCTTGCGTACCGGCACGGGCCTGGCCCGGCAAGGCTTGAGGTGTAGGTGGCAGCGCTTGGGTCCAGCCCATGGCGTGACCAGCGGGCAGGTTCAGCCATTCGGTCAGCCCAACGGCCAAGCTGCACGTCAGCAACACGACAAGACCTAAGCGCCAGCCCAGCGCGCGCACCGGCTTGGCCGGCGGCAGCGGGGCGTCAAGAGGGGTGTCGGGTTGAATGCTGGAACTACTCACGTGGGATCAATGCTGCACGGCGCGCCCCAAGCGCGCTCGGTGTGCATTGATTCTGCATGGCAAGTGCCACTTTGCGGGCCCGATCTTGCCAGGGTATATCCCTGGCTAAGCCCTCGGCGCAGCGGTGCTGCACCGTCAAACCGGCGCGGCTGACTCAGCCGTGCACAAACTGCATCTGTGTGCCGGCCAGTTCGATCACGTCGCCATTCTTCAGGGCCACCGATTCGCCGGTCAGCGGGCTGCCATTGACGCTGGGGCGCGCCAGGCCTTCCACATGGGCAAACACATAGCCGCTGGGCCGCTTGGTGATGGAGGCCACTTGCACGCCGGGCTTGCCCACGGTGGTGACGACCTTGGTCAGGCTGACCTCGCGGCCAGCGGCGGCGCCGGTCAGCACCTTGATGGTGGCCGGCAAGGCGGTGGCGGCGGTGGGCAGTGAGGCAAAGGCCGAAGGCAGGCCGAAGCCGCTGGGCGTGGCCCCGGCAGCGCCCGACTTCAGGATCATGGTCTTCTCGTAGTCGCCGTTGTCTTCCAGCAAGAACTTGATCTTGTACTTGCCGATCTCGACCGTGTCATTGTTGGCCAGCAACTGCTTCTTGATGGCCTTGCCGTTGATGTAGGTGCCGTTGGTGGAGTTGAGGTCTTCGATGAAGACATCGGCGCCCACCATCTGCAGCACGGCATGCTCGCCGCTCACCGCCAGGTTGTCGATGACGATGTCGTTGTAAGGTCGGCGCCCGAGCGTGGTCTTGTCCTTTGTAATCTGGACATCCTTGATCACCACACCATCGAGCGAAACCACCAGCTTGCCCATCTTTGACCTCAAATTCTGTTGTTGCATGCCACGAGTGCGGCGCGCTCGCTCAAGCCGTGGCAGATCCGAACGTGAAATCTTGCCGGCCGGCGCGCCTGGTTCGCAGAGCGTCTACGGCAGCGATGATAGCTGCCCGGAATGTCGCTTCGCAGTGCTTTGACTTCTCGGCAACCCTTGTTGACGCCTCTTAGCGACGCCCAAACGGCCACCAAGTACGACCTTCGGGCTTGAGGCGGCCTTCGACGCGCACCAAAACCAGGGCGATATTGTCCCGGCCGCCCATGTCGTTGGCCGCGTCGATCAGGGCTTGCGCGGCTTCTGGCAAGGTGGGATGCGCCAGCAGCAACTGGCGCATGGCCTCGTCTTCCAGCATGTCCGACAGGCCGTCGGAGCAAAACAGGTAAACATCACCAGGCTGCACTTCGTGTTGGTGCAATTCCAACATCACGGTGTCTTCGACACCCACGGCGCGCGTCACCAGATTTTTGTTGCTGGAGTAGGCCGCTTCTTCCGGGGTCAGCAAGCCCGCGTCCAATTGCTCTTGCAGCAGGGAATGGTCGCGGGTGATTTGGGTGAGCTGGCCGCCCCGCAGGCGGTAGCCGCGTGAATCACCGACATGGCCGAGCAGCAACCCGTCCTCGCGGAACACGCCCAAAACTAGCGTGGTGCCCATGCCGGCATAGCGCGGATTGGTGTTGGCCGCGTTGAAGATGGCGCGGTTGGCGTTGTCCACGCAGATGTCCATGGCGCGGCGCAGGTCAACATGGGTCGCCTCGGCGCTGGACTCTTTTAGCCAGCGGCCCAATTCGGCGCGGATGAAGCTGGTCAGCATCTGGCTGGCCACTTCACCGGCGTTGTAGCCACCCATGCCGTCGGCCAGCACGGCCAGGCCCACGTTCTCGTCCAAAGCCACCGAGTCTTCGTTGTTGTTGCGCGCGCGCCCGACATCGGTGGCGCTGAAAAACTCCAAACTCATGGCAATTCTGTGTGGTTAGCTGGTGGGGGATTCTGCCCTGCTTCCTTCAGCTGAAGGCGCACAGTTTGGGCGAATCCGGGGTCCAATTTGGCAGATTCGGCGCTGGCAGCCTGGCCTTGCAGCTTGGCGGCGCTGGCGTCGCCGAGTTCGCCGGTTTGTTCCAGCACGGCGCCCAGGTCCTGCGCCATTTGCTGGCCGCTGGCATAACGCAGCTCGGGGCGCTTTTCCAGCGCCAAGGCCAGCACCAGGGCCAGGCTTTCCGGCAGGTCGGGGCGGTAGTGGCGCACATCGGCCGGTGGCTCGTTGGCGATCTGGTACATCAGCTGGGCCATCGAATCGGTCTGGTGTGGTAGGCGGCCGGTCAACAGCTGGTAAAGCATGGCGCCCAGCGAATAAAGATCGCTGCGCCCGTCCACCTTGAGGCCGGCCAATTGCTCGGGCGACATGAAGGAGGGCGTGCCTAGCACCAAGCCGGTGCGGGTGCGGCTGCCGTCGGCAATGCGGGCAATGCCGAAATCCATGATCTTGAGCACGCCGTGGCCGCGGTCCAGCATCACATTGGCGGGTTTGATGTCGCGATGCACCACGCCTTGCTGGTGCGCATAGTCCAGCGCCAGGGCCAGGCGTTGCCCCAGGCGCAATACCTCGTTGATGGGCAGCAAGGTGCCGGAGCGGGTGAAGTGGCTGAGGTCCTGGCCCTGCACATACTCCATCGCGATCCAGGTGTCTTGCCCGTCCACCCCGGCGTCCAGCACTTGCAGGATGTCGGGGTGTTGCAGGTGGCGGGCTGCTTTGGCTTCGCGCATAAAGCGCTGGCGCACATCGGCCAAATCCTCGGCCGCGAACTCGCGCTGCAAGGCCAGGCGTTTGATGGCCAGGGTACGGCCGCTTTTGCGCTCGACGGCCAGATTCACCACCGCCATCGCGCCGCGCCCCAGCTCCCCTTGCAACTCGTACGCTGCCAGGCCCTCGCCGGCGGCGGGCGCCTGCACTTGCGCTTGCGCTGGGGTCAGGTCTTGACCGGCGGCCTCAGCGGAGTGAGGCCGACCGAGCAGGCGCTGCCAGAAGCCGCTCATGCTTGCGCTGCCTGTCAGCCGGCCGACGCCGGTGCGGACTGGCGAGCCGCCAGCCATTTGCCCAGAGCCAGCACCAGCAAAGCACCCAGCACGCCGCAGCCGTAATGCCACAGCGGCAGCACATGGTTGGGGGTGCCCGGTTGGTCGCCGGCTTGGGTGGGAACCCAGGCGGCAAGCGCTGGGTCGCCCACCATCATGGTGCCGGCGATCCAGCCCAGCAGCATGGCGCCCACATTGATGACCACAGGGAAGCGATCCATCAGCTTGATCACCAACTGGCTGCCCCAGACGATGATGGGAATCGACACCAGCAGGCCGAAGATCACCAAAGGCATCTGGTGTTCGCCACCAGCGGCCTGGGCCGCACCGGCAATGGCGATGACGTTGTCCAGGCTCATCACAAAGTCCGCCACGATGACGGTTTTGACGGCGGCCCAGAGCTTGTCGCTGGCCTGGATGCTGTCGTGCTCGTCTTCGTCTTCGGGCATCAGCAGCTTGACGCCAATCCACAGCAGCAAGAGGCCGCCGACCAATTTCAGAAAAGGCAGTTGCAGCAGCGTCAGCGCAAAGAAGATCAGCACCACGCGCAGCACGATGGCACCTGCTGTGCCCCACAGAATGCCCTTGGTGCGTTGCGCATCGGGCAGTTTGCGGCAGGCCAGTGCGATCACCACGGCGTTATCGCCACCCAAAAGGATGTCGATCATGATGATCTGGCCGACGGCCAGCCAGAAATCTGGGCTGAGGAAATTGTCCATTGAATTTTCTAAATCGCTGCCCGGCCACTATACCGACAGGTGCGGTGGCGCGGGCGCCATGAAAAAAGGGGCCTGAGCCCCTTTGGTGTTCCGGATCAAACCAGGCCGCTGTGGCCCGGCTTTGTAGCGGAAAAGGTTTACAGCAAAGCCTTCAGCAGCTTGGCCATTTCGGAAGGATTGCGGGTCACGGTGAAGCCGCACTCTTCCATGATCGCCAGCTTGGCATCGGCCGTGTCGGCGCCGCCAGAGATCAGGGCACCTGCGTGGCCCATGCGCTTGCCGGGAGGGGCAGTCACACCAGCGATGAAGCCAACGACGGGCTTCTTCATGTTCAGCTTGCACCAGCGAGCGGCTTCGGCTTCGTCCGGGCCACCGATCTCACCGATCATGATGACGGCGTCGGTATCCGGGTCGTCGTTGAAGGCTTGCATCACGTCGATGTGCTTCAGACCGTTGATCGGGTCGCCACCGATGCCGACAGCCGAGGACTGGCCCAGGCCGATTTCGGTCAGCTGTGCCACTGCTTCATACGTCAGCGTGCCGGAGCGCGAGACCACGCCGATGCGGCCCTTGCGGTGGATGTGACCGGGCATGATGCCGATCTTGATTTCTTCGGGCGTGATCAGGCCGGGGCAGTTGGGGCCCAGCAGCAGCGTCTTCTTGCCGCCGGCAGCTTCCTTGGCCTTCATCTTGTTGCGGATTTCCAGCATGTCACGGACGGGGATGCCTTCCGTGATGCAGATGGCCAGGTCCAGATCGGCTTCCACAGCTTCCCAGATGGCAGCGGCAGCGCCAGCGGGCGGCACATAGATCACCGACACGGTGGCGCCGGTCTGGTGAGCGGCTTCCTTGACTGTGGCGTAGATTGGGATGTCCGAGAACTTCTCGCCAGCCTTCTTGGGGTTCACGCCAGCGACGAAGGCGTTCTTGCCGTTCGCGTAAGCCTGGCAGCCCAGGGTGTGGAACTGACCGGTCTTGCCCGTGATGCCCTGGGTGATGACCTTGGTGTCTTTGTTGATGTAAATGCTCATTGCGAATTCTTCCTAGTCAGTTGGGGACAGAGCGACTCGCCAATACGCTCGGTCGGTCTGTCCCGCAAGGTCTTTAAGCGACGGCGGCAACGATCTTCGTTGCGGCTTCGGCCATCGAATCGGCGGCGATGATGGGCAGGCCGGATTCGGCCAGCATCTTCTTGCCCAGCTCTTCGTTGGTGCCCTTCATGCGCACCACCAGCGGCACGGACAGGTTCACGGCCTTGCAAGCGGTGATCACGCCTTCGGCGATGGTGTCGCACTTCATGATGCCGCCGAAGATGTTGACCAGAATGCCCTTGACGTCAGGGTTCTTCAACATGATCTTGAAGGCTTCGGTGACCTTCTCGGCCGTGGCGCCACCGCCAACGTCCAGGAAGTTGGCCGGCTCGCCGCCGAACAGCTTGATGGTGTCCATGGTGGCCATGGCCAGACCGGCGCCGTTCACCAGGCAGCCGATATTGCCGTCCAGCGAGATGTAGGCCAGGTCGAACTTGGAGGCTTCCACTTCGGCCGGATCTTCTTCGTCCAGATCGCGGTAAGCCACGATTTCTGGGTGACGGAACAGGGCGTTGGCGTCGAAGTTGAACTTGGCGTCCAGGGCGATCAGATTGCCCTTGGAATCGCAGTTCAGCGGGTTGATTTCAACCAGCGACGCGTCGGTGTCCATGTAGCACTTGTAGAGCTTGGCGAACAGGTCGACGGCTTGGTCGATCGAGGCACCGCTCAGGCCGATGGTCGCAGCGATCTTGCGCGACTGGGCTTCGGTCAGGCCGACCAGGGGGTCGATCATCTCGGTGATGATCTTCTCGGGGGTGGAGTGAGCCACTTCCTCGATGTCCATGCCGCCTTCGCTCGAAGCGATGAAGGCAACGCTTTGCGTGCCGCGATCGGTCACCAGGGAGATGTACAGCTCCTTGTTGATGTCAGCGCCGTCTTCGATGTAGAGGCGGCGAACCTTCTGGCCTTCGGGGCCAGTTTGGTGCGTGACCAGCTGCATGCCGAGGATTTCTTCGGACAGCTTCTTGACGTCTTCCAGCGAACGGCCCAGCTTGACGCCGCCGCCCTTGCCACGGCCACCGGCGTGGATTTGCGCCTTCACGACCCAGACCGGGCCGCCCAGCTTCTGTGCGGCTTCAACCGCTTCTTGCACTGTGAAAGCCGCATGGCCACGCGGCACCGGCACTCCGAATTGGCGCAGGATTTCCTTGGCCTGGTACTCGTGAATCTTCATAGGGGTCTCGCTTTTCTGGAGGAAGTCAGGAAGAGGAAGCAGGCAGCGCTCGCGGCTCGGCGGCTTGCGCCGCTTCTGCCATCTTGCGATACCAGCGAGGGTAGTGAGTTTCGACGACCGAGCCGTCACTGCGCAAGGCATGGCAACGGTCGATCTGGAACGGCGGGTGACCTTCGGGCGAGCCTTCGCGGGTGTCGATCACCGTGCCGGCGAAGGCTTGGATCACCGCGGTAGGCAAGACCTGGCACAACTCGGTCAAATGGGTGCAACCTTTGACACCGCTGAGGCGGTCTTTGACGCCGAGGCGGAAGCCCCGCATCAAGTTCAGGCCGACCAGTTTGGCGTAGGCGTCGCCATGCGACTCGCAAGCGCCGGGATAAGGCATCCAGCGCGTCACCGAGCTGGCTTGCCGAATCGTCATTTGACGGTCAATGACCAGGCTCAGGGTCATATCGTGAATCGGGTCGCCGGCGCGACGGATGCCGTCGGCCAGGGGAATGTCCTGCGTCTTGCTGTCGACCAGCCCGGCTTCAACCTCAAACAACTCATCATCGCGTGCAAAAACTTGCACATCGATGGCGCGGCGGTGGATCAATCGACGCGAAGAGTTGGGGATGGGTGAGGAGGACATGGGCAAAAAACAGCTGAGCGCAGGGACGAAACCCGGATGAAATAAGTCGACGGGCCGTTCGCTGCGCAGACGGCAATGTAGCATGTTGCGCTGCCGCAATGCTTTCACGGAACTGTCAGTGGCCCTTCAAACGCCCCAAAATGGGCCGATTTCAAGGCGTTTCAGGCAGATTTCAGTCTTCGCCCGCGCTGCCGCCGCGCAAGACTTGGCGTATCACCTCCGGCGCGAAGCCGCGCTGCACCAGGAAGCGGCCTTGCTTGGCACGCATGGCGGCCAGCTCGGCGCCGCTCGGTGCGGCGACATCTGATTGGCCATCAGCATCAAGCTCGGCATCAACCTCAGCAGAGAGGCCGAACTTGCGCCGCCAGACTTGCCGGGCGCGCTCCAGTTCGGTGGCTTTCAGGGTTTGCCATTGCTCCGCGTTCAGGCTCAGGCGGTGCTGGGCTAACTCTTGCTTGATGCGGCTATTGCCAAAACGACTGGCGCGGGCATGCAGGCGCGACTCCACGAAGCGGCTTTCGTCCAAATAGCCTTGCGCCTGCAGCCAACTCAGCAGTTCGTCGACGAGTTCCGGCGCCGCGCTTGTGCTGTCGTCATCAACTGATTCCTTGCCTTCGCGCATGCTTTCCTGGCGGCGCCGTTCGTTCTCGATGTGCAGCAGTTTGCGGCGCAACTCGCTCGGGCTGTGCTCGCGCTGGGCCAGCAAGGCAATGGCGCGAGCCTTCAGGGAAAGGGGTTTGTGATTCATGGGCGCTGTGCGCACAAGTGGGCGATGGTTCGTGGCTGTAAGTCGCTGCCGGTCGCTGTGACTTGCTTTAAGCGGTGTTGCTGCGTCAATACCGCTCGATGCAGTCGCAGGCGCGCGCGGGCGGTGCGTACGGAGCCGGCCAGTGGTCGGTGATGCGGGCAACGCGGCCGTCACCATCAAACTCGAACACCGAAATGCCGGTCTCGGCGGTGCCGTCGACATGAAAGGCGATCACCGAGACGGCTTGCTGATCGTCCGCCACCAGTTGCTGGATATCGGCGCGCCACTGACCGGGCCAAGTGCGGTTGAACTCGACATAGTTGGCGCGGCCGCGCACCCGTTCCCGGGTTTGCGGCACTTCGTAAACGATCTGCTCGGCCAGCAACTCAGCAAATGCCTGCCAATCGCGGGCGTTGGCGGCCTGCCAGTAGCTCAACACCCGTTCGCGTGGTGTGTTCATGAGGCAGGCTCCAGCGGCGGTGCTGTGCGACGGGGCGCTGCGAGGCGCTGATCCGAGCAAAAAGCCCGAATTACTCGGCTTGGGCGCCCGCCAGCAGCGGAACACCCAGCGAGTCACGCACCTTGTTCTCGATTTCGCGGGCGATGTCGCTGTTTTCGCGCAGGAATTCGCGGGCGTTGTCCTTGCCCTGGCCGATCTTCTCGCCGTTGTAGGCGTACCAGGATCCGGACTTTTCGACCACCTTGGCTACCACGCCCATGTCGATGATCTCGCCTTCACGGCTGATGCCTTCGCCGTAGAGGATGTCGAACTCGGCGGTCTTGAAGGGAGAGGCCACCTTGTTCTTCACCACCTTGACCTTGGTTTCACTGCCGATGACTTCATCGCCCTTCTTGATCGAGCCGATGCGGCGGATGTCCAGGCGCACCGAGGCGTAGAACTTCAGCGCATTGCCGCCGGTGGTGGTTTCGGGGCTGCCGAACATCACGCCGATCTTCATGCGGATCTGGTTGATGAAGATGACCATGCAATTGGTCTTCTTGATGGTGGCCGTCAGCTTGCGCAGGGCCTGGCTCATCAAGCGGGCTTGCAGGCCAGGCAATGAATCGCCCATTTCGCCTTCCAGCTCGGCCTTGGGCGTCAGCGCTGCCACCGAGTCGACGACGATCAGGTCCACGGAGCCGGAGCGCACCAGCGCGTCAACGATTTCCAGGGCTTGCTCGCCGGTGTCGGGCTGGCTGATCAAGAGGTCTTGCAGATTGACGCCCAGCTTTTGTGCGTACTGGATGTCCAGGGCGTGCTCGGCGTCGATGAAGGCGCAGACGCCGTTGACCTTTTGCATCTCAGCGATGACTTGCAGGGTCAGGGTGGTCTTGCCCGAAGACTCAGGGCCGTAGATTTCGACCACACGGCCGCGCGGCAGGCCGCCAACGCCCAGGGCAATGTCCAGACCCAGCGAACCGGTGGACACCACCTGGATGTCTTCAATCACCTCGCCCTCGCCCAGGCGCATGATGGAACCCTTGCCGAATTGCTTTTCGATCTGCGACAGGGCGGCCTGCAAGGCCTTGGCTTTTTCAGCACTGATGGTGGGTTTGACTGGGGCGTCCATGAATTTCTCCTCAATGAGCTGGGCGGATTATGGCGCAATCTGTATGTTTGTACAGTGGTTTTGAAAATTCTTGCGAGGGATTGTCTTCACAGCCGGGCTCGGCGGCAAACCTAGAATGCGCTGACAACAAATCAAACTGCCGGAGACCGCCATGCGTATTTTGATCGCCGAAGACGACCAGGTTTTGGCGGACGCCCTGCTGCGTTCGCTGCGGGCCTCGGGCTATGCGGTGGACCAGGTGGGTACTGGCACCGAGGCCGATGCGGCCCTGGCTTCCCATGAGTTTGATCTGGTCATTCTTGACCTGGGCCTGCCACGTCTGCACGGCCTGGAAGTGCTGCGCAAGCTGCGCGCGCGGGGCTCGTCGATGCCAGTGCTGATCTTGACCGCGGCCGACAGCGTGGAGCAGCGCGTCAAGGGCCTGGATCTGGGCGCCGACGACTATATGGCCAAGCCCTTCTCGCTGCAGGAGTTGGAGGCGCGGGTGCGCGCCCTGACGCGCCGCGGCCTGGGCACGGCGTCCAGTGTCATCAAGCATGGCCCGCTGTCCTTTGACGCCACCGGACGGGTGGCCTATATCAATGAGCAGATGGTGGAGCTGTCGGCGCGTGAGCTGAGTTTGCTGGAGGTCTTGCTGCAACGCGCCGGCAGGCTTGTCAGCAAGGACCAGTTGGTGGAGCGCCTGTGTGAGTGGGGCGAGGAAGTTAGCAATAACGCCATCGAGGTCTATATCCACCGCCTGCGCAAGAAGATCGAACAAGGCCCGATCCGCATCGCCACGGTGCGTGGCCTGGGCTATTGCCTCGAGAAAATTCCCGGCTGATGCTCAAGCGCTCGGCAGTGAGGGATCGCCATGGCCGCTGAGTCCGGCCAACGCTCGCTGTTCGGCGAGATCCTGGATTGGATGCTGGCGCCGCTTCTGCTGATTTGGCCCATCAGCGTGGCGCTGACCTGGCTGGTGGCGCAAGGCATTGCGGCCAAGCCCTATGACCGCGAACTGGGCGAGATGGCCCGCACGCTGGGCCTGCAAGTGGCCTCCACCTCGGCGGCACTTGCTGCTGGCCGCACCGGCCGGGCGCAATACGCGCTGGCGCCCGAGGCCGCTGCCTTGCTGCGCGCGGACGAGAGCGATACGGTGTTCTACCAGGTGCTGGGCCTGCGCGGCGAGTTGCTCAACGGTGATGCCAAGCTGCCGGTGCCGACCGATGACGACCTGATCGTGCCCTGGGAGCTGCACTTCCGCGACGATGAAGTGGGCAATGAACGGGTGCGGGTGGCGTATTTGTGGGTCTCGCCCGAGGGCATGGCCGGCAGCAGCAAGACTATGTTGGTGCAGGTGGCCGAGACCTTGGGCAAGCGCGGCAAGCTGACCAACGAAATCATCAAGGGCGTGATCCTGCCGCAGTTCGTCATCCTGCCGCTGGCCGTGCTGCTGGTGTGGTTGGCTTTGGCGCGCGGCATCGCGCCACTCAACGAGTTGCAGCGCCGCATCCGCTCGCGCGATAGCTCCGACCTCAGCCCCATCGACGAGCGCCGTATTCCCGAGGAAGTGGCGCCGCTGGTGGGCGCCATCAATGATTTGCTGGCGCGGCTGGATCAGTCGATCAGCAGCCAAAAACACTTTTTGGCCGATGCCGCCCATCAGCTGAAAACGCCGCTGGCGGGCCTTCGCGCTCAGGCCGAATTCGTGCAGCGTGAAATTGACGAGGGCCGCAGCGAGCCGGCCGATTTGAAGCGATCCCTGCAGCAGATCTCGCTCAGCAGCCAGCGTGCCGCGCACATGGTGAACCAACTGCTGGCGATGGCGCGGGCCGAAGACCAGGAACATGCGGCCCGGCGTGAGCTGGTCAATCTGCCCGAGTTGGCGATCGAGACGGTGCGCGACTTCGTGCCGCGTGCTTTTGACAAACGCATCGACCTCGGTTTCGAAGGCCCCGACCAAGAGCAAAGCGGCTTGCGCGTGCTGGGCCACCCGCTTTTAATTCGCGAGCTGATTCGCAATCTGGTGGACAACGCCCTGCTCTACACCCCGGTGGGCGGCACGGTGACGGTGCGGGTGGTGGAAGACCCCTTCGGCCAGGTCAGCGTCTTGCAGGTGGAAGACTCCGGCCCCGGCGTGCCCGAGGCCGAGCGCGAGAAGGTGTTTCAGCCCTTCTATCGCGCCCTGGGCACCAATGTGGATGGCTCCGGCTTAGGGCTGGCCATCGTGCGCGAGATCGCGCAGCAGCATGAGGCGGATCTGACTTTGGACGAAACGCGGCCCAAGCGTTCAACCCCGCTGGAGGCTGACAGCGGTGGCCCGGGGGCTCGCTTTACGGTGCGCTTCCATGCCCAGGCGGCCGACGAGCCTGTTGATCAGGCCTGAGCGGCCTTGTTGGTGCTGGTTCGTGCTTCTACGGCTTCAGTAACGCACGCGCCGCGTCTTGGCGATGGACATCAAAAGCCCGAGGCCAATGCCCAGCGTCACCATCGCGGTGCCGCCGTAGCTGATGTAGGGCAAGGGCACGCCCACCACCGGCAAGATGCCGCTGACCATGCCCATATTGACAAACACATAGGTGAAGAAAGACATCGTCACCGCCCCCGCCATCAGGCGTGAGAACAGGGTCGGCGCGTCCGAGGCGATCATCAGCCCGCGCAGGATCAGGGCGGTGAAACCGCCCAGCAAGGCCAAGGCGCCGGCCAGGCCGAACTCCTCGCCGAAGGCGGCGAAGATGAAGTCGGTGGTGCGCTCGGGGATGAACTCCAGATGGGTTTGCGTGCCCTTCATAAAGCCCTTGCCGGTGATGCCGCCGCTGCCGATGGCGATCTCGCCCTGAATGATGTGGAAGCCCTTGCCCAGCGGGTCCTTGGTCGGGTCCAGCAGGGTGCAGACGCGGTTCTTCTGATACTCGCGCAGCACCGGCCATTCCACATCCGGCTGGCAGATTTTTTCCTCGCTCATCACCAAGGTGGTGATGCTGGCCGCGCCGATGATGAAGGCCGGGATGATCAGCTTCCAGGACAAGCCGGCAAAGAAGATCACATACAGGCCGGCCGATGCCACCAAGATGGAAGTGCCCAAGTCCGGCTGCTTGGCCACCAGCAGCGTCGGGATGGCCAGCAGCACAAAGGCGGCAATGAAGTCCGGCAGGCGCAGCAAGCCCTCGCGCTTTTGGAACCACCAGGCCAGCATCAAGGGCGTGGCGATCTTGAGCAACTCGGACGGCTGGATCTGCGTCACGCCGATATTGAGCCAGCGCGTGGCGCCCTTTTTGGTGATGCCGAACAGCGCCGTGGCCAGCAGCAGCACGATGCCCACGGTGTAGAGCGGAATCGCCAGCTGCATGATGCGCTGCGGTGGAATCTGCGCCACCAGAAAGATCAGGGCGATGGAGATCAGCATATTGCGGCTGTGATCCACAAAGCGGGTGCCGTGGTCGTAGCCGGCGGAATACATGCTGAGCAGGCCCAGGCCCATCATCCAGCCAATCGCCAGCAGCAGGGGCAGATCGAAGCCGCTGAACATGGGCTTGAGGCGTTGCCATAAGCTGGGTTTGTTGAACACGGCGTTCATGGTGTGGAGGCTCCTCGCTGCGGGGCGGAGGCCCGGCTGGCCGCGGGCGCAACTGGGCGGGCCGCGGCAGGGTTTGCTGCGGCTTGGCCAGTCGCGGCGGTGGCAGGCGTTGGTGCTGCAGTTGCCGTCGCTGATGCTGCAGCAGCAGAGGCAGCAGCTGAAGCTGCGGAAGCCGCTGCGGCCGCCGTGGTGGGTGCGCCCGGCAAAGGCACTTCGGCAATGGGGCGCGGCTTGCCAACTGGCAAAGTGCTCTTGCCGATCTGGGTCAGGGCAATGTCTTCCTCGCTGGGGTAGACGCCGGTGAGCAAATAGTCGAAGACCCGGCGCGCAATGGGCGCGGCCGAGGTGGAGCCGAAGCCGGCGTTCTCCACAATCACCGCCAGGGCCACGGTGGGGGCTTCCAGCGGCGCGAAGGCGACGTAGAGCGAATGGTCGCGCTTGCGCTCGTCGGCCTTGATGTCCTTGTATTTCTCGCCCAAGCGCAGACCAATCGCTTGGGCCGTGCCGGTCTTGCCGCCGCTTTGGTAGGCTGCGCCCGCGAACACCGCGCGCGAGGTGCCCTCCAGCGTCACACCATGCATGGCGTTACGGATCACCGCCACATCGGCGGGCTTGAGTGGCAGCGGCGTCAGCGCGTCGTTGGACAACTGACGCTGCTCGCGTTTGACCACATCCTCAATCTGCCGCACCAGCCGTGGCTTGAAGCGCTGGCCGCCGGTGGACATGGTGGACATGGCGGTGGCCAGCTGCAACATGGTGAAGTTGTTATAGCCCTGGCCGATGCCCAGCGAAATGGTTTCGCCGGCGAACCACTTCTGGTTCGCCGGGTTCTTGGCAAAGTAACGGCGCTTCCAGTCGGTGCTGGGCAGCAGGCCGCCGACCTCGCCTTGCACGTCGATGCCGGTCTTTCGGCCAAAGCCGAAGGGCTCCAGCTCGTCGTGAATCAGATCCACCCCCATCTCATTGGCCAGGGTGTAGAAGTACACATTGCTGGACTGCACGATGGCCAAGCGCATGTCCTTGGGGCCGGGCCGGTCGGTCTCCGGGCTGCCGAAGGTGCGGCCGCCGAAGCTGAAGGTCAGGTTGTCTTGGATGATGGTGCCGGGCGCGCGCTTGCCCGTGTCCAGCGCCGCCATGGCCATGAAGGGCTTGAAGGTCGAGCCCGGGGGGTAGGTGCCGCGCAGGGCGCGGTTCAGCAGCGGTTTGTCGAGGTTGTCGTTGAGTTCGCGCCAGCTGTCGGCATCGATGCCATCGACGAATAGATTGGGGTCAAAGGTGGGCTTGGACACAAAGGCCAGCACCTCGCCATTGCGCGGGTCAATCGCCACCAGCGCACCACGGCGGTCTTTGTACAGCTCTTCCACCAGGGCTTGCAGGCGGATGTCGATCGACAACTGCAAGGTATTGCCCGGCGTGGGCGGCCGGTAGGCCAGGCGGCGCACGGCGCGGCCGGCGGCGCTGGTTTCCATCTCCTCAAAGCCGGTCAGACCGTGCAGCTCTTTCTCGTAGCTTTGCTCGATGCCCAGCTTGCCGATGTACTCGGTGCCGCGGTAATTGGCGATGTCTTCCTCTTCCCACTCATCCATGGCCTTTTTCTCGGCCTGGTTGATGCGGCCGATATAGCCCAGCAAATGCGCGCCGACTTCGCCCAGCGGGTAGTTGCGGAACAGGCGCGCCTTGATCTCTACACCAGGGAAGCGAAAGCGCTGGGCGGTGAAGCGCGACACCTCCGCCTCGTTGAGCTTGGTGCGGATGGGCAGGGACTCGAAATTCTTGCTCTCGTCCATCAGGCGCTTGAAGCGGCGACGGTCGCGCGGCTGGATGTCGATGACCTGGGCCAGCTGGTCGATGGTGCTGTCCAGATCAGGCACTTTGGAGGGCGTGATCTCCAAGGTGTAGGCCGAGTAATTGCTGGCGAGCACAATGCCGTTGCGGTCTTTGATCAGGCCGCGATTGGGCACGATGGGCACCACGCTGACGCGATTGCTCTCGGCACGGTCCAGCAGGCTGTCGTGCTGGATCACCTGCAAAAAGATCAGCCGCGCCACCAGCAGGCCGAAGCAGAACAGCACGAAGCCGGCGGCCGCGATCAGGCGCAGGCGAAAGCGTGACAGCTCCTGTTCGACGTTTTTGAGAACGGTCATTACAGCGGGCGATTGGCGTCGCGATCAGGCGCGCGGCGTTGCGGGGCCAAGAGCAGGATGGTGGCCAGCGGCCACAGCGCTGCCTCAAACAGCGGCGCCCAGGCCAGGGTCCAGCCCGGCCACATGCCGCCCACCAGCATGCGCACCAGCAGCGACACGGCGTGCGCGGCGGCAAACAGCGGCAAGACATGCAGGGCCTGGCCGATCAGGCCGAAGGCCGGAATGCGGCGATGCAGGCTCACCGCGCCATAAACCAAGGTGCTGTAGGCCAGGGCGTGCTGGCCCAGCAGCGAGCCGTGGTGCACATCGATCAAGAGGCCGAAGGCAAAGGCCCAGCCCACGCCGACCCGGCGCGGTTGATGCACGCCCCAGAACACCAACACCACGGCCAGCAGGTCCGGCATCATTGGTGAGCGGCCGATCGGCACCATATCGGCCACCAGGGCCAGGATCAGCGTCAGGGCAATGAAGAGGGGGTTGGCCGGCAGCAAGAGCTGGCCGGAGCCGCGCGGCATGATCATGGCTTGGCTCCAGAAGCGGGTTTGGCGGCGGGCTTGCTGACCGGCTTGGCGGCGGCCTTGGGTGCCGCGCTGGCGCCATGGCCTGTCGCCGATGCGGCTGCAGCGCTAGCGGCAGCTTTGCGGGCCGACTTCACGCTGGCGGCGGCCGCTGCCGCTGAAGCCGCGGCTTCGGCAGCTTCGGCCTGCGCGGCTTCATGCTGGGCCAGCGGTTGCAGCACCAGCACATGGCGCACGCTGTCCAGCCGCGCCACGGGTTGCAGGCTGACGCGGGCGAAGCTGCTGTCGCCGCGCCGCTCCACCACGGTCACCTTGGCCACCGGCAAGCCGGGCGGGTAGACGCCGTCCAGCCCCGAGGTCGTCAAGGCATCGCCTTCTTTGACGTCCGCGTTGGCGGCCAGAAAGCGCAGCTCCATGCCGCTGCCGTCGCTATTGCCGAAGGCGGCGTTGCGCTGTTCGGTGCGGGTGTTGAGCACGGGAATGGCGGCGTCTTTGTCGCTCAGCAGCGTGACCTCGGCCGACAGCTTGTAGAGCCGCGTCACTTGGCCGAGCACGCCCTCTTCATTGATCACCGGCGCGCCGAGTTGCACGCCGTTGAAGCTGCCACGGTCGATCACGACGCGACGCGAATAGGGGTCCGGTGCCTCGTACAGCACCTCGGCCGAGAGCGAGCTCACCTGCAGGGCTGGGCGCAATTCCAGCAAGGCCCGCAGGCGTTGGTTTTCCTGGTGCAGCTGCTCGGCGCGCGAGAGCCTCTCGGCTTGGCGCACCAGTTGTTGGCGGGCTTGGTTTTCGGCCGCCATGGCACGCTCGGTGCCGCGCAGATAGTCTTGGAAGGCCTCCCAGGCATCAACCGGCGTTAGCAGCAGGCGCTGCACCGGATGCAGGGCCAGGGCCAGGGTCTGGCGGGCGGGCTCCACCACCTTGAAACGCGCATCCGCCACCATCAGAAAAACGGCAGCGGCGGCGCACAGCAGCAGCTTGGTCAGGGCCGAGGGGCCTTGACGGAAGATGGGCGGTGTCGTGCGATCTGGTGGGCCGAGAGGCATGGCGAAGTCGTGCGCCGAAAGAATGTCCGCCTAGCAGGCCGCTGCGAGCGGCCGCGAGCTTGGGTGTTTGCCGCTGCTGTTGTTGCCGCTGCGCTGCTCAGCAGCGCTACGGGGCCGCGCAGCAGGCCACATGGCTTTACTCGTAAGTGAAGATGCTGCCCAGGCGCTCCATGCGCTCGAGTGCCATGCCGCAGCCGCGCACCACGCAGGTCAGCGGGTCTTCGGCCACCAGCACCGGCAGGCCGGTTTCTTCGGCCAGCAAGCGGTCCAGGTCACGCAGCAAGGCGCCGCCGCCGGTCAGCATCATGCCGCGCTCAGCGATGTCGGCGCCCAGCTCGGGCGGGGTCTGTTCCAGCGCGTTCTTCACGGCGGAGACGATTTGGTTCAGCGGGTCGGTCAGGGCTTCCAGGATCTCATTGGACGAGATGGTGAAGCTGCGCGGCACGCCTTCGGCCAGATTGCGGCCCTTGACTTCGATTTCCTTGACTTCGGAGCCGGGGAAGGCGCTGCCGATGTTCTTCTTGATCGCTTCAGCGGTGGGCTCACCGATCAACATGCCGTAGTTGCGGCGGATGTAGTTGATGATGGCTTCGTCGAACTTGTCGCCGCCGACGCGGACCGAGCCCTTGTAGACCATGCCGCCCAGCGAGATCACGCCGACTTCCGTCGTGCCGCCGCCGATGTCCACGACCATCGAACCCGAAGCTTCCGACACCGGCAGACCGGCGCCAATCGCGGCGGCCATCGGCTCTTCAATCAGATAGACCTCGGAGGCTCCAGCGCCCAGAGCGGACTCACGAATCGCGCGGCGCTCCACCTGGGTGGAGCCGCAGGGCACGCAGATGATGATGCGCGGGCTGGGGCGCAGCATCTTGGAGTCGTGCACCATCTTGATGAACTGCTTGAGCATCTGCTCAGTCACCGTGAAGTCGGCGATCACGCCGTCTTTCATCGGGCGGATGGCTTCGATATTGCCGGGCACCTTGCCCAGCATGGCCTTGGCTTCATGGCCAACGGCTTGAATGGTCTTCTTGCCGTTGGGGCCACCTTCGTGGCGGATCGAGACGACCGAGGGCTCATCCAGCACGATGCCCTTGCCGCGGACATAAATCAGCGTATTGGCGGTGCCCAGATCGATGGCGAGGTCGGTAGAGAAATAGCGGCGCAGGGAGGCGAACATCATGTTTTTGGCGGGCGCGGGGCCGAGCATCTGAGCCTGGGGCTGCAAATCGCTGTGGCCGCTGCGCGTGGTTCGGGCAGTGTTTGGTTCTTTGGGGCAGGGTGGCCGAAAAAAGCGCCAACCGAGCCTTCGGGGCAATGGTGTACTTGGGGCATCGCCATATGCAACGAGGCTGCGCGTACCTGGAAAGGACACGCAGCCCCGGTGCTATAGAGATAAGCGGAGATAATAACTGATCACCCCCTAAATTCTCTACCGCAAAAGCCTTATGTTTGCTATTAGCTGAGCCTAGCTTCAGCTCAGATGTGCGAAATCATCGGCCTTTGAATCCTCCCGACCCCCGGACAAGACTTGCCATGGCTCTGACCCCTCAAGACGTAAGCCGCATCGCCCATCTGGCGCGGCTGGAATTGCAGCCCGCCGAAAGCGCCGAACTGCTGACCCAGTTGAACGGGTTTTTCAAGATCGTTGAACAGATGAGTGCGGTGGACACCAGCGGTGTCGAACCGCTCTACACGCCTCTGTCAGCGGTGCAGGAAGTGTCCCTGCGCCTGCGCGAAGACGCGGTCACGGAAAGCAATCAACGCGAACTCAATCAACGCAGCGCGCCGGCGATTGAAGACGGTTTGTTCCTGGTTCCCAAGGTCATCGAATAATGACAAAGACTTCTACATCCCTGCATGATTTGGGCGTGGCCCAGCTCGGCCGCGCCCTCGCGGCCAAAGAGGTTTCCAGCCTCGAAGTGACGCAACATCTGCTTGCGCGTGTTACCGCTGCTGACGCATTGGGCGCTTTTTTGCATGTGGACGAGGCGCAGGCCTTGGCCGCCGCCCAAGCCGCCGACGCGCGCCGCGCCGCCGGTGAAACCGGTGCCCTGATCGGTGTGCCCCTGGCGCACAAGGACATCTTCGTCACCCGCGATATGCCCACCACCGCGGGCTCCAAGATCCTGAGCGGTTATCTGAGCCCCTTCGACGCGACCGTGGTGTCGCGCCTGAACGCGGCCGGAACGGTCAGCCTGGGCAAGCTCAACTGCGACGAGTTCGCGATGGGCTCGGCGAATGAGAACTCGGCCTATCGGGCGGTGATGAACCCCTGGGACCGCGAGCGCGTGCCCGGCGGCTCCTCCGGCGGCTCGGCCGCGGCCGTGGCGGCCCGCTTGGTGCCTGGCGCCACCGGTACCGACACGGGCGGCTCCATTCGCCAACCGGCCAGCTTCACCGGCATCACCGGTATCAAGCCGACCTACGGCGTGTGCTCGCGCTACGGCATGATCGCTTTTGCCTCCAGCCTGGACCAAGCCGGCCCCATGGCCCGCTCGGCCGAGGACTGCGCCCTGCTGCTCTCGGCCATGAGCGGTTTTGATGAGCGCGATGCCACCAGCATCCAGCAGGCTCCGCAGGACTTCCATGCGCAGATGCTGCAAGCGCGCGAAGGCGCCACCGCCGCCCAGCCCTTGAAGGGCTTGCGCATCGGCCTGCCGCGGGAGTTCTTCCCCGCGGCGCTGTCGGCCGATGTCGACAGCGCCGTGCGCCAAGGCCTGGCCGAGCTGGAAAAGCTCGGCGCCACTCTTGTGGATGTGAGCCTGCCGCGTACCGAGCTGGCAATTCCCGTCTACTACATCATTGCCCCGGCCGAGGCCAGCTCCAATCTGAGCCGCTTTGATGGCGTGCGTTTCGGTCATCGCGCGGCTCAGTACGACGATTTGCTGGACATGTACAAAAAGACCCGCGCCGAAGGCTTTGGTGCGGAGGTCAAGCGCCGCATCATGATCGGCAGCTATGTGCTCAGCCACGGCTATTACGACGCCTACTATCTGCAAGCGCAAAAGCTGCGCCGCATGATTGCCGACGACTTCCAACAAGCCTTCACCCAGTGCGATCTGATCGCCGGCCCGGTGGCACCCACGGTGGCCTGGAAGCATGGCGAAGGCAAGGACGATCCGGTCAAGGCTTATCTGGCCGACATCTTCACCCTGCCCGGCTCGCTGGCCGGCTTGCCTGGCATGAGCGTGCCGGTCGGTGTGGGCGAAGGCGGCATGCCCGTGGGCCTGCAATTGCTGGGCAACTATTTCAAGGAAGGCCAGCTGCTGCACGCAGCCCACGCCTTGCAACAAGCGACAGCCTGGCACGCCTCGGCGCCGGGAGGCATCTGATATGAGCAATACCGCAAGCAGCAAACTCGTCCGTGGCTATGAGGTCGTGATCGGCCTGGAAAACCACGTCCAGCTTTCCACCCAGTCCAAGATCTTCAGCGGCTCGTCCACCGCCTTCGGGGCCGAGCCGAATACGCAAGCCTCGCCGGTTGATTTGGCCTTGCCGGGCACCCTGCCGGTGCTGAACCGCGGTGCCGTTGAGCGCGCTATTCGCTTCGGCCTAGCCGTGGGCGCCAAGGTGGCGCCGCTGTCCATCTTCGCGCGCAAGAACTACTTCTACCCTGACTTGCCCAAGGGCTACCAGATCAGCCAGTTTGAGATCCCGGTGGTGCAAGGCGGCCAGGTGGAGTTCTATGTGGGCGAGACCAAGCATGTGGTGCAGCTGACCCGCGCCCACCTCGAGGAAGACGCGGGCAAGAGCTTGCACGAGGACTACCACGGCCTCACCGGCATCGACCTGAACCGCGCCGGCACGCCGCTGCTGGAAATCGTTAGCGAGCCCGATATGCGCTCCGGCGCCGAGGCCTGCGAGTACGCCAAGACCCTGCACGCCTTGGTGATGTGGCTGGGCATTTGCGACGGCAATATGCAAGAAGGCTCCTTCCGCTGCGACGTCAATGTGTCGGTGCGCAAGCCCGGCAACCCTTACGGCACGCGGCGTGAAATCAAGAACCTGAACAGCTTCCGCAACCTGATTCAGGCGGTGGACTTTGAGGTGAACTGGCAGATCGACGAGATCGAAGACGGCCGCACGATTCAACAAGCCACCGTGCTGTTCAACCCCGACACGGGCGAGACCCGCGCCATGCGCAGCAAGGAAGATTCGGCCGACTACCGCTACTTCCCCGATCCCGATCTGCCGCCGCTGGTGGTGTCGGCCGAATGGGTGGAGCGTGTGCGCGGCGAGATGCCCGAGCTGCCGGCCGTGATGGCGGCGCGTTTCGAAAGCGTTGACGGCCTGCCCGCCTACGACGCCGCGCTGATGACTCAAAGCCTGGCCACGGCGCGCTTCTACGAAGCCGCCCGCGACGGCTGCAAGGCGCCCAAGCTGGTGGCCAACTGGCTGCAGGGCGAGTTCTCGCGCCGCTTGAACGCCGAAGAGAGCAGCATCGAATCCAGCCCGGTGTCGGCCGCGACACTCGCCGCGCTGATTGGCCGCATTCAGGACGGCACCATTTCCAACAACGCCGCACGTCAGGTTTTCGAGGCGCTGTGGACCGGCGAAGGCCAGGACGTCGATGCTTTGATCGAGGCCAAGGGCCTGAAGCAGATGAGCGACAGCGGTGAGCTCGAGCGCATCCTCGACGAGGTGCTGGCCGCCAATGCCAAGTCGGTGGAAGAGTTCCGTTCCGGCAAGGAAAAGGCCTTCAACGCTCTGGTCGGTCAGGCCATGAAAGCCACCAAGGGCAAGGCCAATCCGAGCGCGGTGAACGAGCTGCTGAAGAAGAAGCTGGCTGGCTAAGGCCAGCAGCGGCCGGGCGTTGACGTCCGGCTGCTGAGGTCAGCGGCCGCTGGCTGCAGCGGCGGCCGCGTCGCTGCCATTGCTACCGTTAGCGGCCTTGCCATCGCCCCCCGGCCCCAGCGTGCCGGGGGCGGCGCCGCCCCAGAGCTTTTTCAGCCGCGCCAATTCGGCGTCAAAGCGGCTGTTGATGCGCACCAACTCGGCCTTTTGGTTCTCAATCAGCTGCTGCTGGGCCTCGACGGCGGCGTCATTGGCGTCCATTTGCTGCTTGAGCTTGGCGGGCAAGGCCCGGCCCTTGTAGAACTCGGCCTCGTCGGCCAGCGGCTTGCGCTCTTGCGCCAATTCCTTGATGCGGCGCTCCGAGCTCAGGCGTGCCTTGTTGGCATCGTCCAAGGCCTGGCTGCGGCTCTGCTGGTGGGCGGCTTCGTTCGGGA
This sequence comes from Paucibacter sp. KCTC 42545, assembly GCF_001477625.1. Lineage (NCBI taxonomy): Bacteria > Pseudomonadati > Pseudomonadota > Betaproteobacteria > Burkholderiales > Sphaerotilaceae > Roseateles > Paucibacter sp. KCTC 42545. The sequence continues at coordinate 4,095,531 of NZ_CP013692.1, read as the reverse complement.
AGCGCAGCATCAGCGTGCGGTCGCGCCGGATGGCGTCGCGCAAGGTGGCGCGTTCAGCGGCAAGGTGGCGTTCTTGCGCCTCTTGCCGCACCTTTTCTTCCGGTGAGAGTGCCGGTGGCAAGGTCGCGCGCTGCGAGCCGTCGGGGTTTAGGATGCGCTGCTCCCGCGTATTGCATTCGGCAATCGGGCGGTCGGAGGTTAGGCGGCGGCCATCAGCAGTGGTGCAGCTGTAAATGCCCTTCTTGCTATCGGTCGGCGGGGTTTGCGCCTGCGCCAGCGTTGGCAATGCTGTCAACGCCGCGCCGCTCAGGCAAGCGCCCGCGAGCGCACTGCCGCCGGCCAGCGAGGCCTGGCGCCGCAGCAATTTGGCAATCGACGAAAACGCGGCGCGGAGATGGCGCATCAGACCCCGTAGCTATCTCGGTAAGCTTGAACAGCCGCCGCATGGGCGGTCACGGCACTATCGTCCGCCGAGCTCAAATACTGAAGCAAATCGGCCAGGCCAGCGATGGCCACCACCGGCATTTGCAGCTCTTGTGTGACGTACTGCACCGCCGAGTGGGGCAGGTCGACGCCGTTCTCGGCCGCCTTTTCCTGGCGGTCCAGCGCAATCGTGACGCCGCAAGGCGTGGCACCCGCGGCCTTGATCATGGCGATGGACTCACGCACCGAGGTGCCGGCGGAGATCACGTCGTCAATGATCAGCACGCGCCCTTGCACCGGCGCGCCCACCAGGGTGCCACCTTCGCCGTGGTCTTTGGCTTCCTTGCGGTTGTAGGCGAAGGGCTTGTTGTGGCCCAGGCGCGCCAGCTCGATGGACAGCGCCGCAGCCAGGGTGATGCCCTTGTAGGCGGGGCCGAAGATCATGTCGAATTCCAGGCCCGAGGCGATCAGGCGCTGGGCATAGAACTGCGCCAGGCGGCCGAGTTTGGCGCCGTCATCGAACAGGCCGGCGTTGAAGAAATAGGGGCTCAGGCGACCGGCCTTGGTCTTGAATTGGCCGAAGCGCAACACGCCGGATTCGACTGCGAAAGCAACGAATTCCTGGGCCAGCTGATCGGGGGTTGGTGCAGTGCTCATGGGCATAGGGGCTGAATCGTGTGTCTCATTGTAGGGGTGCAAAAAAGCCCAATCCCCCAAAAGGAGGATCGGGCTTGGGCCCTACGCGTCAAGCGGGATTGGCTGAGAACTTATCCCCAAATAGCTGGGGTCGGCTGGCGGCCGATTTGTACCCATGGCTGCGTAGCAAATCCTCGCAATACCTTCGGGTATTGCTGTGGTTTGCGCCTTGCCCTGGTCACAAATCGCCGCCCCATCCTCCGCCCTGCTATTGGCAGACAAGTTCTTAGAACAAGGCCTTGAATTGCACGCCGTAAGTGCGTGGGTCGTTGATGAAACCGGTCAGGTTGTTGAAGTCGATGGCACCGGTGACGCGCACCTGGTTGGTGATGTTGCGCACAAAACCGGCCGCTTCATACTTGCCTTGGCTCCAGATGTAGCCGGCGCGCAGGCCGCCTTCGGTCAGGGCCTTGCCGGTGAACTCCACCGATTCCTGCAGGAAGAAGTTGACCTTGCTGCGGTAAGCCCAGTCGGTGTAGACGTAGAACTCATTGCCGTCCTTGGTCGGGATGCCGTAGCGAGCCGTCAGGTTGGCGATCCACTTGGGTGCGTTGGGCAGCGGGTTGTCATAGATGCTGTAGTTGCCGCTGGCATTGACCGGGTCCAGCACGGTCGGGTTGCTGCCGGAGCGTGGCAGGGCCAGGCTGCGGTCCTTGATGGCGGTGTCGTTATAGCTGCCGCCCAGGGTCAGCAAGAGGTTGTCGACGGGGATCAGGTCCAGGTTGAACTCAAAGCCGCGGCCCTCGCCCTTGCTGGCGTTGAGCAAGGTGTTGGAGTTGTTGGTGCCACCGACGGCGGTGAGTTGCTGGTCCTTCACTGTGTAGGCGAACACATTGGCGGACAAGCGTGCGCGGCGATCCCAGAACTCCGACTTCACGCCCATCTCGTAGGAGGTGGTGTTTTCCGGGCGAGCCTTGGACTGCGGGCCGAAGCCGCTGGCCGGGTAGATCGAGGCGGCGCGGAAGCCGGTGGCCACGCGGGCGTACAGATTGGTTTCCGGGGTCAGGATATAGGTGGCCGAGACATCCCAGTTGACCTTGTTGTCGTCCGTGCTGTCGCTGGTGCCGGCGCTGGCGTTGACCTTGCCCACCGTGGCCAAGGTCTTCTTGTCCTGGGTGTAACGCAGGCCGCCGCGCAGTTTCAGATTGGGGCTGACTTCGTAGTTGACCGAGCCGAACAAGGCCCAGGCGCGGTTGGTCTGGTGGGTGGACACCAGCGCGTCGGCGGGGGCGGCCAGATAGTCGACGCTCTCCATGTCGTAGCGCTCATCGAACAGGTAGAGGCCGGCTTGCCAACGCAGCGGGCCCGCAGCGGTCGACTCAGCGCGGAACTCTTGCGAGAGCTGGCGGTGGTTCTTCAGCGCGTCAGAGGTCTCGGCGCTCCAGAACACATTGCCTTCGGCGCCAAATGGTGGCGGCTTGACGAAGTTGTTGATGTAGCCGCCATCGACGTCTGCGCGGCTGAAAGGCTCAACCGTTTCGATGCCGGTGATGGAGTGCAGGGTGATGCCGTTCAGGGCCCACTTCAGGCGCATGCTGCCGCCGGTGGCCTTGAGGGTCTGCTCGTTGGTGGCGTCGATGTACATCTTGGCCGGATCGAAGCCGTCCACCAGTTCATTGGTGCCGGGCTTGATGATGCTGGAGCGGAACAGGCGCGGGCTGCCCTTCAGATCGCGGTTGTGGATATTGAACAGGGCGCTGAAGTCCTTGTTCGGCTCGTACAGGGCCTGCAGGCGCACGGCGCGGTCGTCGTAGCCTTCGGTGTCTTGGGTGCCCTTGGTGTTGACGTTCTTGACCCAGTTGTCACGGTGCTGCACTTGCGCCGAGATGCGTGCGGCCCAGTCGCCGCCCAGGGGCAGATTGAAGGCGCCTTCGATATTGCTGGTGCCGTAGGTGCCGTAGGACAGGTTGACATAGCCTTCCTGCGTCTTGCCGGGCTTGACCGAGTCAAACTTCACCACGCCAGCCGGTGTGTTGCGGCCAAACAGCGTGCCTTGCGGGCCGGCGATCACTTCGACGGCCTTCATGTCGAACACCGGGAAGCCCTTCAGGATCGGGTTCTCTTGCACCACATCGTCGTAAATCAGCGAGACGGGCTGCGAGGCATTCAGGCGGAAGTCGGTATTGCCGTAGCCGCGAATGTAAAAGCGCGGGAAGGCGCGGCCGAAGGAGGACTCGATGTTCAGGCTGGGCACGCGGCCGGACAGGAAGCGCACATCCTGGCCGCCGGAGTTCAGCACATCCAGCTTCTCACCGCTGATGCTGGTGACGGCGGTGGGCACTTCCTTGATGTTCTCAGTGCGGCGCTCGGCCGTGATGGTGACGGTCTCCAGCTGAGTTTTGTCAGCCGTCTTTTCTTGCGCCACGGCTTGTGCCGCCGGCCAAGCCGCCAGGGCCATGGCGATGGACAGGGCCAGGTGTTGAGGGCGCCGAGCGGCGGCAGAGGGCGATGAGTGGAAGAGGCTCATGCGAGGGCTCCGGAATGAGTGGAAAAGGGGAGGAGAAGAGAAAAACGGGCTTGGGTGACGCGCGTGGGTGCTGGATTCGCTTGGGGCGATGGGTGATCCAATGCAAGGTCTCCACGGCACGCATTTGGGCAAGGCTTCGAATCTAGCAAGTCGCGTGCCGGAAAGTTAGAGCTTGGGCTTCGATCTGGGGCCTTCTTGCCTTGATTGTTGTCAAAAAACAGCGGACGGGTCTGGCCTGCGCTCGGTCCTGTCACCGCCTTACGCTGTGGCGGCATGCCGCCCTGCTGCGATACTGCGCAGCCCCAGTGACCAGCAAGAACGGCTTCTCCACCATGCGCTTCATCACCGCCAATCTGAACGGCATTCGCTCCGCCGCCACCAAGGGCTTTTTTGACTGGTTGCCCGCGCAGCAGGCCGATGCCCTGGGCGTGCAAGAGGTTAAGGCCCAGGACGAGCATGTGGCCGGTACTTTTTGCAGCTCGAATGACTTGAAGGGTCACTTCCACTACGCGCAGAAAAAGGGCTACTCCGGCGTGGGCCTCTACACCCGCGAGGAACCCAGCGAGATCATCACCGGCATCGGCGTGCAAGAGTTTGACGATGAAGGCCGCTACATCGAAAAGCGCTTCGACAAACCCGGCCGCAAGCTCAGCCTGATCAGCTGCTACTTCCCCAGCGGCAGCAGCGGCCCCGAGCGCCAAGAAGCCAAGTACCGATTCCTCGACGCCATGCGCCCCCACCTGGCCGCTTTGAAGGGCGAGCGCGAGTTCATCCTGGTGGCCGACGTCAACATCGCCCACAAGCCCGCTGACCTGAAGAACTGGAAGGGCAATCTGAAGAACAGCGGCTTCCTGCCCGAGGAACGCGCCTGGTTGGATCATCTCTTCGGCAGCGGCCCTGAGCACGGCGGCCTGGTCGATGTGTACCGCCAGCTCCATTCCGACACCACCGACGAGAGCTACACCTGGTGGAGCAACCGCGGCCAGGCCTATGCCAAGAACGTGGGCTGGCGCTTGGACTACCACTTCGCGACCCCGAAGCTCGCGGCCCTGGCCAAGAGTGCCTCCATCTACAAAGCGCAGAAGTTCAGCGATCACGCGCCGCTGACCATCGACTACGACTTTGCGCTTTGAGGCAATCCGCTGAGGGCCGGTCGCGCTTGCGGCCGCTCAGCCGCGGCGTCTTTTCATCAAGCGCGTTCCAAGAGTTGCGTGTGCCAGTCCCTTGTTCCCACGGCTTTCTGAGCGTCTTCGGTGCAGCCGTGCTGGCCCTTCTGGGCCACCAAGCCGCTGTGGCCGACGATGCGGCGCGCGTCCGCAGCGCGCTTGAGCCCATCATTGGCCCCTTGATGAGCCAATATGCCGTGCCCGGCATGGCGGTAGCGATTTCGCTGCATGGGCAAGCCCATGTCCTCAATTTCGGTGTGGCGTCCAAGGCCTCGGGCCAAGCGGTCACCGATGCCACGATTTTCGAGGTCGGCTCCATCAGCAAGACGCTGACCGCCACGCTGGGCGCGTATGCCGAGGCCACGGGCAAGCTCTCTCTATCCGATCACCCCGGAAAATACATCCCCGAGCTGCGCGGCAAGGCCATCGACCGGGCGACGCTGCTGCATTTCGGCACCTACACGGCGGGCGGCTTGCCCTTGCAGTTTCCCGAGGCAGTGGTCGGTCAAAAAGCCATGCTGGCCTACTACGCCGACTGGCGACCGGCGGCGCCACCGGCCAGCATCCGCGAGTACTCCAACCCGAGCCTGGGCCTCTTCGGCCTGGCGGCCAGCCATGCGCTGGGCACGAGCTTTGCCAGCGCGATGGAGACCCTCGTGTTCCCCGCCTTCGGCATGACGAGCACGTTTATCCATGTGCCCGAGCGGGCTGCTGCCAACTACGCCTGGGGCTACCGCGGTGAGCAGGCGGTGCGCGTCAACCCAGGCCCGATGGATGAGCAGACTTACGGCGTGAAAACCACGGCCTCAGACTTGCTGCGCTTTGTGCAAGCCAATTTGGACCCCGCCACGCTCAGCGGAGCGATGAAGCGCGCGGTGCAGTCGACCCAGGTCGGGCGCTTCCGCGCTGGGCCCCTGGTGCAGGGCTTGGGCTGGGAGCAGTATGGCTACCCCACCAGCCGCGAGTGGCTCTTGGGAGGCAATGCGGAGGAGGTGATCTTCGACCCCCAGCCGGTGCAAAAGGTCTTGGCAGGCCAGCAGCAAGGGCCGCGCTTGTTCAATAAAACCGGCTCGACGGGCGGCTTTGGCGCGTACGTGCTTTTCGTTCCCGCCGCACAGTTCGGCCTGGTGATCCTGGCGAACAAAAACTATCCGATTCCGGCGCGGGTTGAGGCGGCCCATGCCATCTTGACGGCATTGGTGGGGGAGCGACCCGAGGGGAAGTGATGGCGTGCAGCGCTGGGCGGGCTCGAATCCTGAGTTCTGCCTGATTGGCCGCCTTCCCACGGCAAGCCTCCAGCTGCAAAACGCGTCCGCTCAGCGCCCCTGACTGTGGATCAGGGCTTTGCGCGCTGCGCAGCTGCCTTGGGTTTGCGTGTTGATGCAGCCTTGGCCGCTGGTGGCGCTGCCACCTCAGTGCGCGCGCTCAAGCCATCAAAACAAGTGCTGAGCACCAGCTCGATGATCTCCTCATCGCCGTACTGGCCGCCCATTTTCAGGAACTCCAGCACCGGGTCGCAGGCCCGAGCGAACAAGGTGTAGAGCACGGCGATGGGTGGCAGCTTGGGATTCAGGCTGCCTTCGGCTTGCGCGGCTTCGATCCATTCGCCCAGGCGCTCGCTCACTTCCATCAGCCCGTCCATATACGGGCGGCAGCCCATCAAGGCGGTGCGCAGGCTGGAGTTCTGGCTCGGCAAGGCCGGCATTTCGCCCACCAATTTCAGACCCATGGTCCAGGCCACCACGGCGCGCAGTTGCGCCATCGGCGCGGCGTCGGGCGGCAGCTCGGCCAGAAAGGTTTGTGCCCGCTGCATCACCGAGGCCATGGCCGCTGCGGCCAGGTCTTCTTTGCTGGCGAAGTGTTTGTACAAGCTGGCCTTGGCGATGCCGACCTCGGCTGCCACCTCATCCACCGTCATGGCTTCGAAGCCTTTTTCCGCCAATAGGCGGTTGACCACCTGAATGATGGCGCCCTCCCGGGCTTGCAGCATCTGCGCTTTGAAAGAGAGTTTGGGGGCGAGGCGGGTAAGCATGGCGAAATTGTAGTCGAGCCGGTAAAGAATCGAATGCAGCGGCTGGAAAAATACTATACAGTTCACAAAAGACTGATTAGTAACAAATTCAACTATGCCGCTCAAAGTTGCCATCATTGGTTCAGGAATCTCAGGCCTGGCCGCCGCGCATGCGCTGTCGGCCCAAGGTGGCGCGGTACAGCTGACGCTGCTGGAGGCCGGGGCTTACTACGGTGGCCACGCCAACACGGTGGACATCACCTTGCCCACGCCGCAGGGCCCGGTCACCCACGGGGTGGATACCGGCTTTCTGGTGCTCAATGAGCGCACCTACCCGAACTTGATCGGCTTGTTGAAGCAGTTGGGCGTGGCCAGCGCCAAGTCTGAGATGTCCTTCTCGGTGCAATCCGAGCGCGCGGCCGGCCAGGCGCCGCTGGAATGGGGGGGCAGCAATTTGGCTTCCTTGTTTGCTCAGCGCAGCAATCTGTTCAGCCCGCGCTTTTGGGGCATGTTGAAGGACTTGCTGCGCTTCAATGCCCTGTGCACCCACATTGCCGAACAAGGCACCGAGCAGCAGCTGAGCCAGACCCTGGGCGACTTTTTGTGTGAGCAGCGTTTTGGCGACGCCTTCTGCGAGGACTATCTGCTGCCCATGATGGCCTGCATCTGGAGTTGCCCGACCCGCCAAATGTTGGCCTTCCCGGTGGCCACCATGCTGCGCTTTTGCCATAACCACGGCCTGCTGCAGATCACCGGCCGGCCGCAGTGGTACACGGTGCAGGGCGGCTCCAAGCACTATGTTGAGAAGATCGTGGCCGCCATCGCCGACAAGCGCCTGAACACGCCGGTGCGCAGCATCAAGCGGCTGAGCGGGCCAAGCGGCGGGGTGATGCTGAGCCTGGACAGCGGCACGGAGCGCTTTGACAAAGTCATCATCGCCACGCACTCCGATCAGGCCTTGGCCTTGCTGGCCGAACCCACGGCCGCGGAACGCTCAACCCTGGGCAAGATTCGCTACCAAAGCAATAAGGCCGTCTTGCATACCGACGCCAGCGTGTTGCCGCGCCACCAAGCGGCCTGGGCGGCCTGGAACTACGAGCGCAGCGCCGTGCAAACCGAGGGTGCAAAGGGTGCAGAAGCGACCGAACAGCGCGTTTGCCTGCACTACTACCTCAACCGCCTGCAGCCGCTGCCCTGGACGCAGCCGGTGCTGGTGTCGCTCAACCCCCTGCGCCCCATCGACCCGACCAAGGTCTTGGGCGAGTTTGACTACGCCCACCCCGTGCTGGACCTGGCTGCCGTCGCCGCGCAGGCCCGCATGCCGCATTTGCAGGGCTGGGAACATTGCTACTTTGCAGGCGCCTGGATGGGCTACGGCTTCCACGAAGACGGGCTCAAGGCCGGCCAGGCCGCAGCCAAGCAATTGCTGCATGATTGCGCCGTGGCGGTGTACGCATGAACACCGGCAGCCCTGTCGCCATGTTGGGCTTTGGCCAAGTGCGCCACACCCGCCTGCGGCCGGTGCTGCATGCCTTTGCCTACCCCAGCTATTTTCTGATGCTGCCGCTGCGCAGCTTGAAGCGGGAAGCGGCCCAAGCCGAGGGCGAAGGCCGGAAGGGCTGGCGCATCAACCAGCCCGGGCTGCTGAGCTTTTTCGAGGCCGACCACGGCGATGGCCGCCCTGTTGCACAAGGCGGCGCGCTGGCCTGGCTGGACGAGTTGCTGCAGCGCGAAGGCATTCACGACGCCACCGGCGAAGCCTGGCTGCACTGCTTCCCCCGCGTGCTGGGCTACACCTTCAAGCCGGTGAGCTTCTGGTACTGTCACCGCGCGGCCGACGACCAGGGCGGCGCGCTGCGCGCCATCGTGGTGGAGGTGAACAACACCTTCGGCGAGCGCCACTGCTATTTGCTCGACGCCCCGCGCTGGGGTGCGGAGCTGAGGGCGGACAAGGTCTTCCATGTCTCGCCCTTCTTCAAGGTTGAGGGCCACTACCGCTTTCGCTTCATGCGCAGCCAGGATCGCTGCATTGCCCGCATCGACCTGTGTGAGGGCGACGGCAAAGGTGCAGACGCTGACGAGCAGCCCGTGCTGTTGCAGACCAGCCTGAGTGGCCGGCTGGAAGCGCTGAACGCGCAGACCCTGCGCCGCGCCTTCTGGCGCTACCCCGTCATGACCCTGGGTGTGCTCGTGCGCATCCACCTGCATGCCTGGCAGCTGTGGCGCAAGAAGAAGCTGCCTTTTTTCAGCAAGCCCGCAGCGCCCCAAGCCTTTGTATCGCGCCAGCTCTCGCCGAACCCTGCCGAACCCAGTTGAACCTTGCCGAGCATGAACACCACCACCCTCCCCACACGCACCCACGCCCTGCCTAGCGATGCGCCCGCTGCCGCCCGCAGCGCCCTGCGTCTGTTGCAGAAAATTCAACATGGCGAGCTGAGCATGCAGTTGCCCGATGGCACGCTGCGGCGCTTCGGCGAGCACCCGCAGCAAAACGCCCTGGCCGGCCACCACTACCCCTGCGCCCATTTGGTGCTGCACAACTGGCGGGTGTTTGGCGCCGCGTTGAAGTCGGGTGACATCGGCTTTGCCGAGTCCTATATCGCTGGCGACTGGAGCACGCCCGACCTGACCGAGCTGATCAAGCTCTTCTCGGTCAACCGCCAGGCGATTGATGCGGTGATCTTCGGCAGCTGGGTCGGCCGCTTGTTCTACCGCGTCAAGCATCTGCTGCAGCACAACAGCCGCGCCAATAGCCGCAAGAACATCCACGCGCATTACGACCTGGGCAATGCCTTCTACCGCCTGTGGCTGGATGAAAGCATGAACTACTCCAGCGCCTGGTTCGAGGGTGACCTGAGCCGTCCACTGCGCCAGGCCCAGGACGCCAAGGTGCGGCGCGCGCTGCGCATGGCCCAAGTCAAGCCAGGTGACCGGGTGCTGGAGATCGGCTGCGGCTGGGGCGCCCTGGCCGAGGCGGCCACCCAGGAATTTGACGCCAGCGTGGTGGGCGTGACGCTGAGCACCGAGCAACTCAAATACGCCCAGGCCCGCGTGCCAGATCGGGCCGATCTGCGCCTGCAGGACTATCGCGATATTCGCGACGAACCTTTCGACGCCATCTGCTCCATCGAAATGGTCGAGGCCGTGGGTCAGCGCTACTGGCCGGTCTATTTCCAAACCGTGGCCCGTTTGCTCAAGCCCGGCGGCCACGCTTGCGTGCAGAGCATCGTCATCGATGACAAGCTGTTTGAGCGTTATCTCAGCTCCACCGATTTCATCCAGCAATACATCTTCCCCGGCGGCTGCCTGCCCAGCCCGAGCGAGTTCCGCCGTCAAGCCGAGGCTGCGGGCCTGGAGGTGGTGGACGAGTTTTCCTTCGGCCCGGACTATGCCGAGACCCTGCGGCGCTGGCGCGATGCCTTCCAGGCGCGCCAGGCCGAAGTCGCGGCGCTGGGCTTTGACGAGCGCTTCATGCGCATCTGGGAGTTCTATCTGGCCTATTGCGAGGCTGCCTTCGATACCGGCGACATCAGCCTGACCCAGTTCAGTTTGCGCAAGCCCGCTGCGCCCGCAAAGGCCCGGTCATGAAACGCCGTGATGCTGCTGCGCTGATGCTGGCGGCCGTGGCCATGCCGCTGCGCGCCAGCGAGGGCGCTGCGGCCCTGACGCCTGAGCTGCGGGCGGCCTTGCCGCAGGCCGAGCTGGCCGGCCAGGCCACTTTGAGCTTCTGGGGCTTCGAGGTCTACCGCGCCCGCCTGTGGGTGGCGCCGGGTTTCAAAAGCAGTGACTACGCCAAACATAACTTCGCGCTGGAGCTGATCTATCTGCGCGACTTCAGCGGTGCCGACATCGCCAGCCGCTCGATCAAAGAGATGCGCCGCCAGGGCCCGATGGCTGCCGGTCAAGAGGCCGGCTGGGAAACGCAGATGCGCACCCTGTTTCCCGATGTGAAGACCAACCAGCGCATCACCGGCATTCATCAAGTCGGCCGCGGCGCGGTGTTCTTGTACAACGGCCAGCCCCTGGGCGAGATCCGCGACCCGACCTTTGCCAAGCTCTTCTTCGGCATCTGGCTGGCGCCGCAAACGTCGGAACCCCGCATGCGCAGCAGCCTGCTGGGCGCCGCCGCCGAGGCACCATGAACCACGCTGGCTTGAGCTGGCGGGACGGCCTGCGCTACGGCCTGCTGGGCCTGCCCTTGGCGTTCTGCGCCCTGCCGCTCTACATGCTGATGCCCAATCTGTATGCGCGTGAATGGGGCGTGCCCCTGGGCGCGCTGGGTGCGCTGCTCCTGGCTACGCGCTTGCTCGATGCCCTGGTGGACCCGTGGCTGGGTCGCTGGAGCGACCGACTGTTCGGGCGCTCGCGCTGTGCCGTGCTGGGTTTTGGCGCGGCGGCTGCCGCCTTGCTGGCGCTGAGTTTTGGCCTGCTGTTCTTGCCGCAGGTGCGCGGCGCTACCGCGCTGCTGGTCTGGGCCGGGGCCTGCTTGCTGGGCACCTATCTGGCCTATAGCGCACTGACGGTGGTTCACCAATCTTGGGGCGCGCGCCTGGGCGGCGGCGAGGGCCAGCAAGGCCATATCGTGGCTTGGCGTGAAGGCCTGGGCCTGCTGGGTGTGTTGCTGGCGGCGGCCACCCCGGCGCTGCTGGGGGAGCCGGCCTTGGTGGCCTTGCTGGTGGCTGGCCTGGCCTTGGGTTTCTGGGCCTGGACGCGGGCGCCTTACCCCACGGCACAGGTCCATCCTGAGCCACTGGCGACGGATGCCTGGCGGCCTTGGCGCCAAGCCGCCTTCCGGCGCTTGCTGCTGGTCTATTTGCTCAACGGCATTGCCAGCGCCATTCCGGCCACCTTGGTGCTGTTCTTTGTGCAAGATCGTTTGCAGGGCGGCGCGGGCTGGCAGTCGGCCAGCTTGGGGCTTTACTTTGTGTGCGCCGCGATTTCCATGCCGCTGTGGCTGCGCTTGGTGGGGCGGCTGGGCCTACGGCGCAGCTGGCTGCTCGGCATGCTCTTGTCGATCGCGGTCTTCCTCGGCGCGGCGCAGCTGGGTGCCGGGGACATGCCGGCGTTCTTGCTGGTCTGCGCCTTGTCCGGCCTGGCCCTGGGCAGCGACCTCACCATGCCCAGCGCCTTGCTGGCTGGCGTCATCCACGCGGCTGGTGAGCGTGGGCGCTCGGAGGGCAGCTACTTCGGCTGGTGGAACTTTGCCAGCAAGCTCAATCTGGCCCTGGCCGCGGGCCTGACGCTGCCCCTGCTGGCTTGGCTGGGCTATCAGCCCGGCACGCGCGACCCTGAGGCTTTGCAGATGCTCAGCCTGGCCTATTGCCTGCTGCCTTGCCTGCTCAAGGCGCTGGCGGCGCTGGCGCTGCGCTTTTCATTCACGTCCAACTCTTAAGGCTTGCCCATCATGAAACGACGCCATTGGCTCACGCTGCTGCTCACAGCCAGCTTGCTGCAAGGCTGCGGCAGCCCGCCGCCGGTCACCCACTACGCGCAGGAAAAGCCGCGCCTGGAATTGCGCGAGTACTTCAACGGCACGCTGGATGCCTACGGCATCTTCACCGACCGTTCGGGTCAGGTCGTCAAACGCTTCACGGTGGTGATGAACTGCAGCTGGAATGGCGACCAAGGCGTGCTGGACGAGTTGTTCACCTACTCCGACGGCAGCACCCAGCGCCGCGTCTGGCGCCTGCAGCGCCTGGCCGATGGCCGCTACACCGGCAGCGCCGACGATGTGATCGGCACCGCCCAGGGCCAGCAAAGCGGCAACGCCTTCCAGTGGGCCTACACCCTGGCCTTGCCGGTGGACGGCCGGGTGATCGAGGTGCAGTTCGATGACTGGATGTATCTGATGGATCAGCGGGTGATGCTGAACAAGGCCGCCATGAGCAAATGGGGTGTCCATCTGGGCGAGGTCACGCTGTCCTTCGTCAAACGCTGAACGACTAGCAGCGCAGAGCGATGTCAAGCAACCCTCAAATCCACGATTGGGCCGGCCGCCGGGTCTGGCTGGTGGGCGCCTCCACCGGCATTGGCCGCGCCACGGCCTCGGCCCTGCACGCCGCCGGCGCGCGGGTGATAGTGTCGGCGCGGGGTGCTACTGCGCTGGCCGAATTCGTCAGTGCCCATCCGGGTGCCGAGGCGCTAGCGCTGGATGTGACCGACCCGCAAGCCATGCAGGCGACCGTGGCCCAAGTGCTGGCCGGCGGCCCGCTGGACTGGGTGGTTTACTGCGCCGGTCACTACCGGGCGATGGAGGCCAATCAGCTCGACCTGCCCGATCTGCTGCGCCACAACGAGGTCAATTACCTCGGCGCGCTCTACCTGCTGGATGCCTTGCTGCCGCAACTGCTGGCGCAACCCTTCAACCCCGCCACCGGCCAGCGCGCCCACATCAGCCTGATGGCCAGCGTGGCCGGCTACCGCGGCCTGCCCAAAAGCCTGGCTTACGGGCCCACCAAGGCGGCCTTGATCAATCTGTCTGAAACGCTTTACCTGGATCTGCATCGCCAGGGTGTGGCGGTGTCGGTGATCAACCCCGGCTTTGTCGACACCCCGCTGACGGCACAGAATGATTTCAAAATGCCCGCGCTGATCAGCCCGGCCCAGGCCGCCAGTGCGATTCTGCGCGGCTGGGCGCGCGGCGCGTTTGAGATTCACTTCCCGCGCCGCTTCACCGTTTGGCTCAAGCTCTTGCAGCTCTTGCCTTATCCCGCCTACTTCGCCATCACCCGGCGCTTGAATCGCCCTTGAGAGTTCAGCCATGACGAGCGCAAACGTACCTACCTCCAACGCCACTGCCAACACCGCGGCCATCGACGCCATCGTGCAGTTCTTTGAAACCCTCAGCCCCGCGCAGGTGGAACAGCTGGGCACGATTTACGCGCCTAACGCCGAATTCAAAGACCCCTTCAACAGTGTGCGCGGGGTGCCGGCGATACAGGCGATTTTTCGCCATATGTTCGTCAATCTGGAGTCGCCGCGCTTTGTCATCACCGAGCGCATCGTCGACGGCGCGCAGTGCTTTCTGGCCTGGGAATTCCGCTTCCGCTTCAAGAGCTTCCGGCGCGATCAGGAGCAGTGCATCATTGGCGGCTCGCAGCTGCGGCTCGATGAGCAGGGCCGCATCACCATGCACCGCGACTACTGGGACGCGGCCGAAGAGCTTTATGAAAAGATTCCCTTGCTGGGCGGCCTGATGCGCTGGCTCAGGCAGCGGGTCAATTCCTGACCTATTCGCCGCCAATCATTCGCCGCCGATCAGGCTGACGATGCGCTCATCGCTCAAGCGCATGGGCAAGGACTGGGCTGATAGCAGCGCCACCACCGTGTGCTCGCTGCGGGCGCTGTCGCGGGTCAGCGGCTGCTTGCGCGACTCACCTTGCGCATTGGTCAGGGCGGCCACCACCGGGTGATAAGCCTTGGCGCCGTTGCGCAGCACCACGCCAATCTCGCCCGAGGCCAGCTTGACCATGCAGCCCGGCGGGAAGATGCCAAAGGCCTTGATCAGCGCCGCGGCCATCGGGCTGGAGGCGGCCATTTGCAAAATCTCGCGGCCGGCTTGTTGGGCGCTCATGGCCGGGCGATTGCTGCGAGCGCTCAGGCGGGCGGTGTAGACATCGGCAAAGCGCAGCAATTCCGCCAGCTCACCAATATCGCTGCTGCCGCGCGGGTAGCCTGAGCCATCGCTCAGCTCGTGGTGCTGCAGCACGGCTTCGAGCCAATCCGCATCGTCGATGCCGGCCTGGCTGAGCATCTCGGCACCCTTCTCGGGGTGCTCGCGAATGGTCTCGCGTTGCAAATTGGTGAGGGCCGACACCTGATGCGCCAGGCGCGCTTGCAGGTCCAGCATGGCCACATTCATGGTCAGCGCGGCTTGGAAGGCACGGCGCTGTTCGGCGTCGTTCCAGCCCAGGTAGCGGGCGGAGGCCAGGCAGGCGGTGGCGGCGTGGATGGAATGGTTGACGCCGTAATGCCCGGCGCCGCCTTCGGGCTGGCGCACCACTTGGGACAAAGCCACATCGGGTGAGAGTTCGATCAGGCTGAGCAGATGGTCGGTGCACTCATCCACCGATGCGGCCAGCTCGGCCACCGGCGCGCTGAGGGCTTGGCGCACCTGCTGCTTGCTATTGTCCCAATCGCTCGGCAAACGAGTCATGCGCTGCGCTTTGGAGACCTGACGCGGCGTTTGCGCTGAAACGGCCAGCTCCTCAATCTCCACCAAGGCGCCGCGCTGGAACAACTCGGTCAGCTGCGCTTCATCGGCAATCACCTGGCCGCGCGCCAGCAAGAGCATATGGGCCGCGTCGCGCACGCTGAAAGGCAAGGGCGCGCCGAGCACGATGCGATTTTTGACCGACGACAGTGAGCAGACACGCATGGCACGCAAGAACCGGCAAAGAAGGGTTGGTGACAGAGCGATGCGTTCGCAGGGCTGAACGCACTCTCAGGCAGTCTGTCACGCCAACTTTTCGGGCAACAGGCCAAGTCCACCCGCAGACTGCGGCGGTAACTCGCTGCACATCGGCGGGAAATGCGCCTAACTTAAGGGTTAGGCGCGAGGCGAGTGTACGCGAGGGCGATGACCGCACGAAGTCGCCCTGGGGTGGCGAAATTAGGGGGGTGTGGCACTGGAGGAAAATGACGCGCACTAAGAAGCTGCCTCATGGAGTTCAATGCGGCGAGTGGCCTCGGCCGCCGCCCGGATTTCAAGCAGTGTTGACCTTTCTTCTCCCTCACGCTCCTGCTCACGCCATGTCCTCCATCACGATTTATCACAACCCGGCCTGCGGCACCTCGCGCAATACCTTGGCCCTGATCCGTCATGCCGGCATCGAGCCGGTGGTGGTGGAGTACTTGAAAACGCCTTTGACGGCGGCCCAACTGGCCGAGCTGGTGGCGGCACTGGCCATTCCGGTGCGTGATTTGCTGCGCGAAAAAGGCACGCCGTTCACCGAGCTGGGCTTGGCCGATGCCAAGTGGAGCGATGCCGAACTGCTGGGCTTCATCGAGCAGCACCCGATTTTGATGAACCGCCCTGTGGTGGTGACGCCGCTGGGTGCCAAGCTCTGCCGGCCCTCGGAAGAGGTGCTGGACTTGCTGCCCGTGGGCCCGCTGGCGCCCTTCACCAAGTCGGATGGTGAGCAGGTGATCGATTCAGGCCAGCGCCGAGGCCGTGCCTAAGCCTGGCTTGCGCCGCAAGAATCGCCCGAAGCCTGGCGCCCGGCCTAGCTCGGGGTGAGGCTTGTCGTCCTCGAAGGCGATATGGCCATTGATCACCGTGACTTTGATGATGCCGTCGTTGCGGTTGACCATGCGCTGCATGCCGCCCATCACTTCAAAGCTGGCTTCGGCATAGGCATCCAACTTGGCGCGGCGCAAGGCCTCGGGGTCCAGCACCACCAAGTCGGCTTGCGCGCCGACGCGCAGGCGGCCGGCGTCGATCTCATACCAGTCAGCAATCTCGCCGCTCAAGCGCCACACGGCCTTCTCGGGCGATAGGGTGGGGCGCGGCAACAGGCTTTGCTGCAACATGGCCAGGCCGAAGTTGTAGAACGCCATATTGCGCAGATGGGCGCCAGCATCGGAGAAGCCGACCAGGCTGCAAGGCTCGCGCAGATTGCTGGCCATGCGCTCGGGTCGGTGGTTAGCGATGACTGTGGACCAACGCAGGGCGCGGCCGTGGTCGATGATCAGGTCCAGAAAGGTGTCGACCTCGTGCTGGCCGCGCTCAGCCGCAATCTGCTGCACCGACTTGCCCACCAGGCCGGGCTCGGGGCAGGCGATCACATGGGCGTCGCTGAAGTCGCGGTGCCAAACCTTGCCGCCCCATTTGCGCCGGTACTCAGCCTTGAACTGGCTGCGGTAGGCGGGGTCGGCAAAGAGCTTGTTGCGGTCGAAGTCGTGCTTGAGGTGCAGGGCCGCTTCACCGGCCGGGAACTCTTCGAAGATGATGAAGTCAATGCCATCGGCATAGACCTGGAAGGGCTGGGGCAAGGCCTGCCAGCGGAAGTTGGCGCCCAGGCGGCGATTGAAGAAATTGGTGCCGAGGGCGACCAGGCGGTCCAGACCCGGCTTGGCCTTCACGTCCATCAAGGTGATCAAGGTGGTTTTGAGCGTCTTGCGCAGGCCCAGGCTGGCGGAGCTGAAGAGGTAGAAGACCGCGTTGACGGGATTGTTCAAGTTGGGCGCGCTTTGCAGAATCGCGCCGCGCCGCCGCAGCAGCTTGTGCAAGCGGCGGTACTCGCTCCAGCGTGCGTAGACGGAGGGCAGTGCGCTGGAGCGGTAGCGCTCGCCGTCCACCTTGTCCCAGGGATTGGTCATGCCCGACATGCCCAGCAGGCCTTGGCTGATGCCTTCGTCCAGATGGCGCTCCATGGCCTGCATCTCGGCCTCGCTGGGGCGGGCCTTGGGGTCCACCGCGCGGCCCAGGCCCATCACGGCGGTGCGCAGATCGGAGTGGCCCATATAGCTGCAGATATTCGGCCCCAGAGGCAGGGACTCCAGTTTGGCGATATAGCCGGCGGCGTCCGTCCAGGTCTTGTCTTTTTGTAGCGTGGGCAGCACGTATTCGCGCGGGATGGACTCGACCCGGGTGAAGATGTCCGAGGCGTCTTCGGCCGCGGTGTAAATCATGCTGATGGAGCAGCTGCCGATGAAGGCGGTGGTCACGCCGTGCCGCACCGACTCGGGCAGGCCGGGCGCCATCAGCACCTCGGCGTCGTAGTGGGTGTGGATGTCAATAAAGCCTGGCGTGACCCACAGCCCTTGCGCGGGCAGCACGCGCGCCGCGCGCTCGGTGGGCAGGGGCGCGCGGCTGATCTCCACCACCTTGCCCTGCCGCAGGGCCACATCGGCCACAAAGGCCGCGGCACCGCTGCCGTCCATCACGGTGCCGCCTTGAATGAGCAGGTCGTAGCTGATGTCCATGGCCGCTGTCTCGCTTTGCTTTTTGAGTGTGGGCGGATTGTTCCTCGGGTGGGTCTGGGCCGATTGACTTGCGACCTCAAACTTTTAACATTTCGCATCACCCGTGGAAGCCCTAGTCCTCAGCCCCTATGACCGCACTTGTCCGCGCCGCCAGCCTGAGTTCTTATGAAAATCTGGCCGCCAGTCTGGGTCTGGACGTGACACGCGAGTTGCGGCGGGTTGGCCTGTCGCGCCGCAGCCTGGCCCAGCCCGAGGCCTTGATCCCTTATCTTTCCCTGATTCATTTGTTGGAGCATTCGGCGGCGGCCGCCGCCTGCCCGGACTTTGGCCAGCGTCTGGCTCGTCTGCAAAACCTGGGCGTGTTGGGGCCGCTGGCGGTTTTGCTGCGCCATGCCGCCACGGTGGGCGAGGCGCTGAGCCTGGCCTCCAGCTATATCTTTGTCCACAGCCCGGCCGTGCGCTTTGTGCTGCAGGACGTGGCCGGTCGGCCCACTCAGGTGGACCTGTGCTTTGCGATTGACATGCCCGCGCTGCCGCCCCATGCGCAGACTTTGGAGTTGTCCCTGGGTGTGATGCTGCAAGGCCTGCGCATGGTGTGTCCGGGCGAGGCCCAGCCCTTGCTGGCGCTGTTCCCTCATGCCCGCCAGGGGCCGCTGGCCAGCTATGCCGAGAGCTATGGCTGTGACTGCCGTTTTGGCGCCGAGCGCTGCGCCCTGCGCCTGTGGCGGCGCGATCTGGCGCGCCCCATCCTGAGCCACGACCCCCATGTGCGCGCCATGGCCGAGACCTATTTGGCCCAGCAGTTCCCGGCGCCCGAGCAAGCGGTGGCCGATCGGGTGCGGGCGCTGTTGCGGCATCTGCTGGACGCCGGCCAGGCCAGCCAGCGGCATGTGGCCGAGGCCATGTCCATCCACCCCAGCACCTTGCAGCGCCGCTTGGCGGCCGAGGGCTGGCATTTCGAGCAGATCCTGGACGAGCTGCGGCGCGACAAGCTGCTGGACCTGCTGCGCCCTGTCGCCCGCCTGAGCCTGACTCAGATCGCCCTGATGCTGGGCTACTCCGAGCAGGCCGCGTTGACGCGCAGCTGCAAGCGCTGGTATGGCTGCACGCCCAGCGCCTTGCGCAAGGACGAGGCTTACTTGGTCAAGAACGCCAGCATGCGGTCGGCAAACTTGCCGTAGGGCGGCATCATGAATTTGAGGCTGGAGAAGCGCGCCTGGTAGAACACCGGGCGCAGCTTGGAGAAGGTGTCGAAGCCTTCACGGCCGTGGTAATGGCCCATGCCCGAATCGCCCACGCCGCCAAAGGGCAGGTCGTGCTGGCCGACGTGGAAGAGCGCGTCGTTGACCGACACGCCGCCCGACATCACCCGGTCCAGCAAGGTCTGCACCTGGCGGCCGTCGTAGCTGAAGGGGTAGAGCGCCAGCGGGCGCGGGCCGCTGTTGATGGCGGTGATGACTTGCTCCAGCGTCGCGTAGCTGTGGATGGGCAAGATGGGGCCGAAGATCTCGCGCTGGTTCAGCGCGCAATCAGCCGGCGCATTCAGCACGATGTGAGGCGCGATCTTGCGGCTGGCTTCATCAAAAGCGGGGCCGGGGATCAGCTGGATCAGCTCTGCGCCCGCAGCACGCGCTTCCTCCATGGCGGCAAGCAGGCGGCGGAAGGCGCGCTCGTCGATGATGGCGGTGTAGTCCGGCGAGTCCAGGCTGGGGTAGCGCTTGCTGACGATTTCGCGCGCGGCCTGCACAAAGTCGGCCACCCGCGGCTGGCTCATCCACAGATGGTCAACCGTGGTGCAGATCTGCCCGGCGTTGAGGCATTTGACGAACATGATGCGTTCGGTCGCCAAGCGCAGCGGAAAGTCGTCCAGCAGCACGGCCGGGGCTTTGCCGCCTAACTCCAAGGTCACGGGGCAGAGGTTTTTGGCCGCGGCGGCCATCACGGCGCGGCCGGTCTGGCCCGAGCCGGTGAACAGCAGGTGGTCGAAGTGCAGCTGGGAGAACTCAACGCCGACGCCGCCGGTCTCGTCAAACACCTGCAACTTCTCGGGCGGGAAGTAGGCCGGCAAGCGCTCGATCAGCAAGGCGGCCAGGTGGCGTGAGTTCTCGCTCATCTTCACCATGGCGCGGTTGCCGGCGGCGAAGATGAAGCTCAGCGGCACCAGGCTGAGGTTGATGGGGAAGTTCCAGGGCACGATCACGCCCACCACGCCCAGGGGTTGCGGAATCACGCGGTTGCGCGCGCCGAGGAAGTTGCGGATGTCGACGCTGCGGCGCTGCGGCTTCATCCAGCTCTTGAGGTGCTTGAGGATTTGGTCGATGCCGTCGATGGCCGGGAAGATTTCGGCCAGCAGGGTTTCGTGTTTGGAGCGGTGGCCGTAGTCGGCGCTCACCGCCTCGCACAACGCGTCTTTGTTTTCACGGATGAAGCGCTGCAGGGTTTTCAGGTCGCTGCGGCGTTGCGCCAGCGTGGGCACCGGGTCGGCGTGATAGGCCTGGCGCTGCTTGGCCAGGCAGGCTTGCAACTGGGCCTGGACCACGTCGGCGGGAATCGCAAAGTTCTGAAGATTGGGGCTCATGGGGAGTTCCTGGCTGGCGCGCACGCAGTGGCGGGCGCTCTTGATCTTAAGGATCGTCTTTTGCCGCGCGGATTGCACGGGCTTTGCCGGACAAACTATTGTCATTTGGCGACAGACCGGGAAAGTCCCAGGGTGTGCGCATTCAGCCCTGGCATGCCACCGCTTACGCAGCAATTCGTCAGCACCGCACAGGGCGCAAAGGCATTGTCACGGTTTGCATGCTCAAGGCCTGGCACCTAGATGACATGTGATGTCGGCCCCGGCCGCGCAGAATGGGCGCACAACACCGGAGACAAAGCCATGAGCCAGCGTGCCAGTTTCACCCGCATGGAAGACAGCGTGGCTGCCGATTGGCGGCTGATCGGTGCTGAGTTCATGCAGTTCGCGGGCCAGCTGCCGGATCGCCTGATGACCCACCTCAAGCTGCTGGAGAACGACTACGGCGGCTTTCCCATCGACCGCTACACCCACTGCCTGCAAACCGCCACCCGCGCCCTGCGCGATGGCCGTGACGAGGAATATGTGGTGTGCGCCCTGCTGCACGATATGGGCGACACCCTGGGCAGCTTCAACCATGCCGATATTGCCGCGGCCATCCTCAAGCCTTTTGTCAGCGAAGAGAACCACTGGATGGTGGCGCATCACGCGATCTTTCAGGGCCACTATTTTTTCCATCACCTGGGCATGGACCGCGATATGCGCGAGCAGTTCAAGGACCACCCGGCTTACGCACGCACGGCCGAGTTCTGTGAGCTGTACGACAACCCCTCTTTCGACCCCGCTGCGGAGACTTTGCCGATCAGCGCCTTTGAACCCATGCTGCGCCGCGTGCTGGCCCAGCCCAAGCAGTCGCTTTACAAGGCGGCGCTGACGCAGCGTCAATCGGCCTGAGGCCGGCAAACCCTGGTGCGATGCGGGCAGATCAGTTTCCTGCCTGCGGCGCATCCACAAGACAACAAGAGCACACCACCATGAACATCAACGAATCCCTCAACATCCCCTCGCTGCAAGGCAAGGTCAGCCCGGCCGAATGGCAGCTGCGCTGCGACTTGGCCGCTGCCTACCGCCTGGTGGCCTTGTACGGCTGGAGCGACCTGGTGTTCACCCATATCAGCGCGCGCATCCCTGGGCCCGAGCATCACTTCTTG
Source organism: Paucibacter sp. KCTC 42545 (assembly GCF_001477625.1). Taxonomy (NCBI): domain Bacteria; kingdom Pseudomonadati; phylum Pseudomonadota; class Betaproteobacteria; order Burkholderiales; family Sphaerotilaceae; genus Roseateles; species Paucibacter sp. KCTC 42545. The sequence continues at coordinate 4,074,116 of NZ_CP013692.1, read as the reverse complement.
ATCAATCCCTACGGGCTGATGTTTGATGAGATCACCGCCTCCAGCCTGATCAAGGTGGACCAAGCCTGCAACAAGCTCAGCCAGTCGCCCTTCCCGGTCAACCCGGCCGGCTTCACCATTCACAGCTGCGTGCATCAGGCGCGTGAGGATGCCGGCTGCGTTTTGCACACCCACAGCCGCGCGGGTGTGGCGGTCTCGGCGCAAAAATGTGGCGTGCTGCCGATCAGTCAGCAGTCCACCTTTGTGCTGGGCGCGCTGGCCTATCACGACTATGAAGGCGTGGCCCTGCGCGAGGACGAACAGCCGCGCTTGCAAGCGGACCTGGGCAATAAGCGCTTTCTGATGCTGCGCAATCACGGCCTGCTGACCGTGGGCAAGAGCATCCCGGATGCGTTCTTGAATATGTATATCTTCGAGTCCACCTGCCGCATCCAGCTCGACGCGCAGGCCGGCGGCGAGTTGCATCAGGTGAACCCGCAAATCCTCCAAGGCATGGCGACGGTGATGAAGACGGTGACTGTGGGCATGGGCTCCGACCTTGCTTGGCCGGCGCTGCTGCGCAAGTTGGAGCGCTTGGACGCCAGCTACCGCAGCTGAGCCGGGTCAGCCCGCCGGGCCTGCCGAGTCTGGTTTTCCTCGGGAAAACCCCAGCCCGCCCCGGCCGGAATCGCAGCAGTGCAGCGGTGACAATGCGCCCTCGCTGCGTGGCCACAAGCCAGGCTGTTGCGTGCTCAACATCAGGGAATTCGGCTTTGCCGCGATGAGTGAACGCTGCGCCATCACGCAAACCGCAGGCTCGAGCACACCCAGGCCCGGCCACCTTTCAGACCAAGCACGGAGAATCGCTTGAGCACCAACAACCAAGTTAAAACCACGGGTGGGCACACCATCCTGGGCCATCCGAACAGCCTGTTTGTCCTGTTCTTCACCGAGATGTGGGAACGCTTCTCCTACTACGGCATGCGCGCCCTGCTGGTGCTGTTCCTGATCTCAGAAACCGCCAAGGGCGGCTGGGGCTGGAGCCGCGCCGACGCCACCTCGCTGTACGCCTGGTACACCATGCTGGTGTACTTCACCCCTATCCTGGGCGGCTACCTGGCTGACCGCTATCTGGGCACGCGTCGCGCTGTTCTGCTCGGCGGCTTCATCATCGCCGCAGGCCACATCTCGCTGTTCCTGGAGACGATTCCTTCCTTCTACCTGGGCCTGGGCCTGGTGATTGCGGGCACGGGCTTGTTCAAGCCGAATATCTCGGCCATCGTCGGCCAGCTTTACGGCAAGGACAACGAAGGCGGCCGTGACGGTGGCTACACGCTGTTCTATATGGGCGTGAACGCCGGTGCCTTCTTCGGCATCTCGCTGTGCGGCTATATCGGTGAAAAAGTGTCTTGGAACCTGGGCTTCGGTCTGGCCGGTGTCTTCATGATTTTGGGCGCCTTGCAGTTCTTCTTCAGCCAGAAGGTGTTCGGCGACATCGGCACCGCGCCGACCAAGGAGAAGACCGCCGCCGCCCACGCGGCTGACGACACGCCCGCCCATGTGGTGGCCGATCGCCTGAAGGCCGTCTTTGTGTTTGCCTTCTTCACCATCTTCTTCTGGTTTGCTTTCGAGCAGGCCGGCGGCTCCATGACCATCTTCGCGGCCGATTACACCGACCGTACCCTCGTCGGCACCAGCGGCTTGGTCTTCAAGATCGTCAACACGCTGATGACGGTGATCCCGGCAGCGGTGCTGACCTGGCTGTTGTTCCAACTGCACCGCGCCACCGGCAAGAGCCAGTGGCTGGGCAATCTGCTGCTGGTGCTGGCCTTTGCCCTGATCTGGGGCTTGGTGATCTGGATGCTGGGCCGCGAATTCGCCATGGATCAAAGCGAAGTGCCGGCCACCTGGTTCGGTGTGCTGAACTCCTTCTTCATCGTCATCCTGGCGCCGGCGTTTTCCAAGTTGTGGGAGAAGCACTGGAATCCGAGCGGCCCGGTCAAGTTCGGCGTCGGTCTGGTGCTGCTGGGCCTGGGCTTTGCCGCCCTGGCTTTTGGCGCCGCCGGCATCCCTTCGGGCGCCAAGACCGCTCAGGTCAGCATGCTCTTCCTGTGCCTGGCCTATCTGCTGCACACCATGGGTGAGCTGTGCGTGTCGCCGGTGGGCCTGTCCTACATCTCCAAGCTGGCGCCCGCGCGCCTGCTGGGCCTGATGTTCGGCGTCTGGTTCCTGAACTCGGCCATCGCCAACTTCATCGGCGGCAAGACGGGTGCCTATATCGACTACATCTCGGCCACGTATTCGATGTCCACCTTCTTCCTGATCTTCACCCTGATCCCCATGGGTGCGGGTGTGGTCTTGATGCTGCTGACACCCTGGATGAAGAAAAAGATGCACGGCGTGCATTGATGGCTGCGGTCAGCTGACGCAGTCAGCCCCCAATGCCGGGTGCGCGAGCCGTTTTCCAACGCGCTTGCTCCCCAGAAAGTAGGCCCCGCGATGCGGGGCCTTTTTTTCGGCCTGGCGAGCTTGGCCGGTGGCTCGGCCGAATGAAAAGAGCCCGAAGCAGCCGCAGTCTTGCCGCCCGCTGATCAAGTCTTTCAAATCAGGCCTAACGCAACAAAGGAGCGGATGGGTGGCGCAGCAGCTGGCCGCCAGTTGATTCAACTTGCGTGGATCTTGTCGCCTACCTGAGTGAAAAAGAGGGCAAAAGTCTCAGAAAGGCCAGTGAATTGCTCACAAAGTGCCGCTTGAAGATTTACGGCTGCGCGTGCGATTAGCGCCCTAATCTGTGCCGGCGTTGTGTGAGTCCAAACGCGCACTGAGGAGATCGGTATGGAAGTAGCAATCGGGTCCATGGTGAGTGCCTTCACTCCCGCAGCGGGCAAGACGGAAAGACGGCAGGCTGATTCGCTCAGCAGCCACTGGCTGAGTTTGGTTCTGGAGGAGCTGGACTACGGCGTGTTGCTGTTGAATGCCTCTGGCCGCGTGCTGCACTGCAATCTCTCGGCGCGGCGCGGCCTGGATGAATCTCATCCTTTGGAAATCAGCGCCAACCACCTGCGTTGCCGCGACCCGCGTGATGCCGCGCCCCTGGCCGAAGCCTTGCAGAATGCCGAGCGCGACGGTCGGCGCTGCCTCTTGCGCCTGGGTGAAGGCGAGCGCCGCAGCAATGTCGTGGTGGTGCCTCTGAATCGCGATGTGTCGCGCGCCGCCGTTTTGCTGGTGCTCGAGCGAGGTCAGCTCTGCGGCGAATTGGCGGCGCAATGGTTCGCGCTGCGCTATGGCCTGACGCCCACCGAAACCGAAGTGCTCAAAGCCCTCAGCGCCGGCGTGCGGCCCAACTTTGTGGCCGAGCAGCAGGGTGTGGCCATCTCCACGGTGCGCACCCAGATTCAAAGCATCCGCGCCAAGTCCGGTGCCGACAGCATCGGCGAGCTGATGCGCCAGTTGGCGGTGCTGCCGCCGCTGATGTCCGCCTTACGCATGGAGTTCAACTAAGACTTTGCGTGACAGACCGCCCGAGGGTACCCCCGAGTAGCTCTGTCACCAACTGACTAAGGCTTTGCGTGACAGACCGCCCGAGGGCCCCCGAGTAGCTCTGAGGCTGCACAGCCAAGCCAGAGGGCTTGGCTCGACTGCCGAAGGACTTGCCGCGATACACGCGGCAAGGCTGTCACCAACTGACTAAGGCTTTGCGTGACAGACCGCTCGAAAGTGCTTCCAAGTCGCTCGGCCCCTCATCGACTCAGCTTTCCGCGCCATCCCTAGCCCAAATTCGCCATCAACAGGCCCTATACCCACCGAATGGGGATAGGGCCTGTTTGTCGTATCAGCGCGACGAGAACGGCTACGTCTGTCTCGTAATATGCGGGCGCGACCACGGCTGTCTTCCGTGGCGCCTCTCGTATGGAAACTGATGCATTGCTGGCTTCGGCCTCGGATTACACGGAATTGCCTGCTAGCTTGCGCGCCCTGGCCGCGCGAGGTGTGGCGCGCAATTACCGTCGCGGCACCCTGCTAATCGAAGAAGGCTCGCAGGGCGATGCCCTCTATCTGGTGCTGTCGGGTAGCTTGCGGGTTTACGGCTGCGACGCGCGTGGCCGCGAAGTCACCTACGGCATTTACGGCGCTGGCGAGTACGTTGGCGAGATGAGCCTGGACGGCGGCGCGCGCTCGGCCAGCGTCATCACCGAACAGAATTCACGCTGCGTGATGCTGACCCGTGCCAGCTTGTTGGCGCATATCAGCGAGTACCCCGAGTTCGCCTTTGAGTTGTTGACCAAGGTGATTCGCCGCGCCCGCGCCGCCACTTTGTCGACCAAACAGCTGGCACTCAACGATGTGTACGGCCGCCTCAAGGCCTTGCTCGAAACCGCCACGCTGACGACCGACGAAGTGCAGCTGACCCATCAAGCGATGGCTCAGCGCCTGGGTTGTTCGCGCGAGATGGTGTCCAAGCTGGTGAAGGACCTGGAATTGGGCGGCTATCTGATGCGCGTGTCCAACGGCCGTTACCGCAAGCTGCGCGCCTTGCCGGCGCGCTGGTAAGCAGCCGCACCCCCTCTCAGCTCAGCCCTAGCGGCTGGGCTGCGCCACCTCAAAGCGCTGCTTGGGCTTGTCAGCCCGCGCGTACAGCGGCTCCACCTTGGGCAGATTGGCCTGAATGTCCTTGATGCGGGTCGGGCCCGCCGGGTGGGTGGACAGCCACTGCGGCGGCGCACCCTTGGCTGCCGCGCCCATTTTCTGCCACAGCGTGACGCCGGCCTCCGGGTCGTAGCCGGCGCGTGCGGCCAACTCCATGCCGACCAGATCGGCCTCGCTCTCATCCTCGCGGCTGAAGGTCAGGGTCAGCAATTGGCCGCCCATATTCAGCAAGGTGTCACCCACGCCGCCCAGGCCGAACAGGCTGGAGATCAGGCTGGCGCCCAGGCGCGTGGCCTGCGTCTTGGCCATGCGCTCGCGGGCATGTTCGCGCAGGGCGTGCGCCACTTCGTGGCCCATGATGGTGGCGACCTCGTCGTCACTGAGCTTGAGCTTTTCGAGAATGCCGGAGTAGAAGGCGATCTTCCCGCCCGGCATGCAAAAGGCATTGAGCTGCGGGCTGGCGATCAAATTGACCTCCCAGCGCCATTGCTTGGCACGCGGGTTCCAGGGTTCCGATTGCGGAATGATGCGTTTGGCGATCTCGCGCAGGCGAATCAGCTGCGGGTGATTGGCCGGCGCCAAGGCGCGTTGGTTGGCGGCCTCGCGCATCATCTGCTGATACTGCTGCGCGCCGGCGGCCTCCACTTGCTCGGCCGGCACCAGCTTGGCCAGGCCGCTGGTGCCGCCAACGTCCACGCCTTCGCGGGCGCTGGCGGGTGAAGACAAGGCGGGCGCCAGCGCCACCGCGCCCAGCAGGCTGGTGAACAGGCGCCGCGAGGGCTGGTGCGTGTGGCAGGCGCAGCGGCCGAAGCCGTGCAGGGGCGCGCTGGGCAGAATGGGGTCGGCGTGGGGGTCAAATCTTGCGGTCATGGCCTAGAGCTTAATGCCTCGGGGGGCTGCTCTAAATGGGGTTAATTTCGCCCGCTGCAAGACGAGATCGGCTTCAGCCCCGACAATGCGCCATGCTTCAAACGTCCAACCCCAGCCCAGCCGAACAACAGCAAGAATTCCGTGCTGCGCTGGGCATGTTTGCCACCGGGGTGACCATCGTCACCGCCCGCGCGCCCGACGGCAGCCTGGTCGGCCTGACTGCCAATTCCTTCAACTCCGTGTCGCTGTCACCGCGCTTGGTGCTGTGGAGCCTGGCGCAGCGCGCCGGGTCCATGCCCGTGTTCAGCCGTGGCTCGCACTACGCCATCAATATCCTGGCGGCCGACCAAAAAGAGCTGGCCCAGCGCTTTGCCACGCGGGATATTGACCGCTTTGCCGGCGTGTCCTGGCGTGAGGGCGCCGGTGGCGCGCCGGTGCTGGACGGCGTGGCCGCCGTGTTCGAGTGCGCCAACCGCAGCCAGTACGAAGAGGGCGACCATGTCATCTTTGTCGGTGAAGTGGAAAGCTGTGCCTGGCGCGCCGGCGCGCAGCCGCTGATCTTCCACGGTGGGCGCTATTTCACCGAACTGCCGATCTGAGCGATTGATCTGACATCGCGCCAGGCTAGCCCCAGCGCCCCACCGGCATCGCCGCTGGGCTCTTGAGAATCAAGCCCTGCCAACGCCAGCGCAGCAGCGCCAAACTGAGCAGCACGGCGGCCGCGGCCATCAGCCACATACTCAGCCCCAGCCACTGCAGGCCAGCCATGGCGAGCGCGAACGCCACCACGCCGATAAACACCAGAATGGCCGGGCCCTGACCCGGTGAGGGCAGGCTGGACCAGTCCCGCAGCAGCAAGCTGCCCGCCGGCAGGCAGGCCAGCAGCAAATGCAGGCCGGAGAAGTTCATGCCGGCCAGGGCCTCATTCCCTCCTGCCACCAGCACCAAGGCGCACAGAGCGATCAGCCACTGCGCCAGAAACTGGATGGCAGTGCGGCGCGCCATCAGCGTGTTCAGCGCGCGGCCGCGCGGCATGCCCGGCAGCAGCATCAGCAAGGCCTGCTCGCGGCGTGTGCGGTAGAGGTTGGCGGCCAGGCCGAATAAGGGGTTCATGGCCATGCTGACGAGGCCGATTTGCAGGCCAAGATTGCCGCCCTGATGCACGTGCTGCCAGTCGAAGGGTTCAAGCCAGATCTGCATCGCTAATATGACCACGACTGCAATGCTCAGCACCAGGCTGGCGGAGCCCAGCATGGCCACCCAGTGCACATTGCCCAGGGTCACCAGCTCTGCGCGGGCGATGGCGCTTTTCGCTGTGGGGCGGGCCTGGCGCAGCAAATGGCGGGTCCACAGCGGCACTGGCCAGGTGAACAATTCCCAAAGCCACAAGCCGACGGGGCTGAAATGTTTCGGCGTGTACTTGGCGCCCGTCATTTGCTCGCGGAACATCTGGCGCGCCCTCGCGCGGCGCTGATAGTTGGCCGCGTGGCGGCTGCCGCCCGCTTGCAGCAAGCGGCTGGTGCACCAGGGCAGCAGCAAAGCTGCCGCCAGCGCCAGGGTGGCGGGCTGCAATGTGTACCAAGCCAGCAAGGCTTGCCAGGGCGCCTGCACCCAGGGACTTTGTAGATGCTCGACCAGCACCATAAAGCCCAGCCACACCAGCACACTCATCTGCCACCAGCGCACACAGGCGGCAATCACCAACATCAACAAGCCCGCACCCAGGCCCCAGGCCAGCGCATGGCCCTGGCTCAGGCCCATCAGCAGGGCGATGGCGGCTGAAAGCATCAACTGGCTGAGCGCCAAGGTGGCGCGCAAACTTTGCAATTGCAGCGGCAGCAGACGGGCGTGGTGTGGGTGGTTCTGCCGGCACAGATTGGCAAACAGTGCGGTCCACAGTCCCAGCAGGCCGGCGCTGGCCAGGGCGGCTGCGGTTTGCAGGGCCGCGCTCCAACTGGCCGTCAAGCCAATGGCCAGCAGCAGCAAGGCCGACAAGCCGACCACCAGTGGCACAAAGTAGCGCGAGCGGCCGTTGCGATGCTGCTGCCAGGCGGCGAGCAGTACCGGGCGATAGTGCAGGGCGTGGGCCTGGTGAATGGAGGTCGCCATTTTCAAGTCAACTCCATGAACAGGTCTTCCAGGTTGACGGCCTGCAGGCGCTCGTCCAGCGCGGCGGTGGCGGCAGCAGCTTCAGCGGGCAGGCGAATCAGGCGGCGCTCTTGGCCGCCGTCCAGCGCATGGCTGCGCAGCACTTGGGCGCCGCAGGCCTGCGTCAGCGCCTGCAGCTCGGCCGCTGAACCCTGCACGCTGCGCACTTGCTCGATCAACTCGTCCAGCGGCGCTTGCACCGCGATGCGGCCGGCTTGCAAAAACGCCAGGTTGAAGGCGACCCGCTCCAGATCCGAGAGGATGTGGGTGCTGAACACCACGGTGGTGCCGCGGTCCAACACCTGGTCCACCAGCTCGCGCAGAAAGTCGCGCCGGCCGGCGGGGTCAAGGCTGGCAACGGGTTCGTCCAGCACCAGCAGGTCCGGCTCATGCGCCAGGGCGCGGATGATGCTCAGGCGCTGCTGTTGGCCGCCGGAGAGTTTGGCGATGGGCTTGTCGCGGGCAATGTCCCAGCGTGACATCAACCCCTCCACCTTGGCCTCGTTCCAGCGTGGGTAGAAGCTCTTGAAGTAACTCAGCAGCTGGGCGGGGGTGAAGCCGTCGAACAAATCGCTTTGCTGCGGCACATAGCCGATGCGGGCGCGGGTGGCGTCGTCAATCTCGGCAGCCGCCTGGCCGAACAGGCGCACCTGGCCGGCTTGCGGTTCGCGCAGACCCAGCAGGGCTTCCAGCAGCGTGGTCTTGCCCGCACCGTTGCGGCCCAGCAAGCCCACCACCTGGCCGGGCAGCAGCTGCCAGCTCAAGCCCCGCAGCACCGGCGCTTGGCCGGGGTAATAGAGTTCAAGCTGATCCAAGGTGGCCGTGGGCTGCGGCAAAGTGGCGGTGCTCATTCCGGGTCTCCCTCTTTGAGAATTTGTTCAAACAGATGCAGGGCCTGGGCAGGCTTGAGTTCGAGCTCGCGGGTCTGCGCGGCAGCGCGCTCCAGGCTGGGGCGCAGCAGGTCGATGCGTGAGGCGGTGGGTTGGGCCTTGCTGTGCTGAGGGGCGATGCGCATGGCCAGGCCGCGGCGGCGTTCCAGCAAGCCTTCGGCCTCCAGCAAGCTATAGGCCTTGGAGATGGTCATTGGGTGTACGGCCAGCACCTGGGCCAGCTCGCGCACCGAAGGAATCTCCTGGCCGGCGCTCAAGCTGCCGCTGGCCACGCGCCGGCGCAGCTGCTCCATCAGCTGGCGGTAGATCGGCTCGGTGGAGCCGGTGTTGATGCGAAAGAAGAACGCGTCGCTACTCAAAGTGATCCCCTTGGTGTATCGGTATCGTAGTACACCTATTCGCCGGAGGTCAACAAGTTCTCGTTGCGAGGGGGCGAATAGTCCTTGCGTGCACGCTCGCCCAACCGAGCAAGTGGGGCGTGGACAATTTCGGCCAGGCTTCCGCCATGTGATGATTCGCCCCATGACACGTTTGAACTCCCCCCACTTTTCTTTGCCGCCCGTGGCGGTGCTGGCCATGTTGCTGGCCTGCATCGTGGCGCCACTGCTGGCCTACAACCTGACGCCTTCGGCCACCTTGTTCAACCAGCTGGCGGCTTTGGCGGCTTGGGGTGGTGTGCTGGCGCTGCTGGCTGCCGCCCAGCCGCAGCTGCGCATGACGGCGGCGCTGGGCGCCATGCTTTTGCTGCTGCTGGCGCCGCTGGTTTCGCATTTTTGGGCGGGCTTGCCGCTGTCGCTGGCGCTGTCGAACACGGCCTTGATTGGCGCGGCGACCTTGCTGTTGCTTGCCGCGCAGGGCTTGCATGCCGAGGCGCGTTCGGCCTGGTTCGAGGTGTTTTGCTGGGGGCTGCTGGTGGCAGGCCTGCTGAGCGTGGTCGTTAGCGTCGTGCAGGTGTTTGCGCCGCAGTGGGCGGACGGCAGCGTGATCGCACGCAGCGGCGTGCCGGGCCGGGCGGTGGGCAATATGCGCCAGCCCAATCATCTGGCCAGCTTGCTGATGTGGTCCTGCGTGGCGGCGGTCTACCTGGCGGAGTCGGGGCGGCCTTGGTCCTTGCGCTCGGTCTGGGCATTGCCGGCGCTGCTGTTCGCCTTGGTCTTCGCGGTGATGTTGAGCGGCTCTCGCACCGGCGTGATCGGCGTGCTCATTCTGGCGGTTTGGGGCTTGCTCGATCGGCGCTTGAGCCGTGCCACCAAGTTCTCACTGTTGGCCACGCCCGTCATGCTGGGCCTTTGCGCTTGGTTGCTGGCGATCTGGTCGGCCAGCAGTGGCCACGCGCTGGGGGTGGAGTCGCGCTTGGCCGAGGGCGCGGGCTCGCCCTCGCGGCTGGCGATTCTGGCCAATAGCTGGGCCTTGCTTAAGCAGAGCCCCTGGACGGGCGTGGGCTGGGGTGAGTTCAATCTGGCCTGGACCATGAGCGAGTTTCCGCAGCGCCCGGTGGCCTTCTTCGACCATTGCCACAACCTGCCGATGCAGCTGGCGGTGGAGCTGGGCCTGCCCTGGAGCTTGAGCATTCTGGCCTTGCTCAGCTGGTCTTTGTGGCGCGCCTTCCGGCTCAGCATGCAAGAAGTGGATGCGGCTCAGGCCGCGGTGCGCCGCAGCGCCTTCATGCTGGTGCTGATGATCGGCCTACACAGCTTGCTCGAATACCCGCTTTGGTACGCCTACTTCCTCTTACCCACCGCCTTTGCCTTCGGGCTGGCGCTGGGTGCGCCCCAGCGTGAGGCCGCGTTTGTGCCGGCCAAGGCCGATCTCGCACCGGCTCTGCGCGTGGCCGGCCTGGCCCTGGTGGTGGGCGTGGTGTTTGCGGTGTGGGACTATCACCGCGTGGTGGTGATTTACGCGCCGGGCGAGAATGCCGGCCCGCTGGCGACCCGGATTGCCGAGGGGCAACATTCGGTGTTCTTCGCCACGCAGGCCGATTACGCCGCAGCCACAAGCCTGGACCCGGGCCCGCAGACGCTGGCGGCGGCGCAGCGCAGCGCGCATCAGCTCATCGATGCGCGCCTGATGATGGCGTGGGCCAAGTCGCTGCACCGTGTGGGTGACGATGAAAAGGCCCGTTATGTCGTGGCGCGCCTGCGTGAGTTTCACAATGCCAGCGCGGCAAGCTTCCTCAGCGAATGTGAGGAGACCGATCTGGGCGCCTTCAAATTCTTCCAGTGCGAGCCGCCCAAGCAGATGTTTGAGTGGCGCGAGCTGCGCTGAGGCTCAAGCTGCGGACCAGTCGCCGCTTTTGCCGCCCTTTTTCTCCAGCACGCGGATGGCGCCCATCACCATGCCGCGGTCCACGGCCTTGCACATGTCGTAGATCGTCAGCAGGCCGATTTGCACGGCGGTCAGGGCCTCCATTTCGACGCCGGTCTGGCCCAGAGTTTCGACCTGGGCCATGCAGCTGACGCGGTTCGCTGCGGCGTCGATCTCGAAGTCCACCGTCACCCGCGTCAGGGGCAGGGGGTGGCAGAGCGGAATCAAGTCGGACGTGCGCTTGGCGGCCTGAATCGCGGCGATGCGGGCGATGCCCAGCACATCGCCCTTTTTGGCGGTGCCGGCGCTGATCATGGCCAGGGTGGCGGGCAGCATCTCGATGTGGCCGGCGGCGCGCGCCACGCGATGGGTGACGGCTTTGGCCGCCACGTCCACCATATGGGCTTGGCCCTGGGCGTCAAAATGGGTCAGATGTGCGCTGGTCATGGTGCGAGTCTTTAAAGTGCAGCAACAATTGAGTTGCATGTGGGGACGATACTGGCCTCATCATAGTGAGTGTGCTCACGGCGGCGCCCTTGGAGATTCTTTCTTGTTGAAGCAAACACCTCGCCTTTTTTCGCGCCGTGGCAGCGCGCCGCGCAGCGTCTTGCCGCGCAAATTGGCGCTGAGCGTGCTGGCAGCCTTGTTGTTGGTCAGTGGGCCGCGGCCCGGTGTAGCGCAAGTGAATCTGCCAACCCTGGGCGATTCAGTTTCGGCCGATTTGGATGTGGGCGCCGAGCGGCGTTTCGGCGACCAAATCATGCGCCAGATCCGCCCCGACCCGGACTTGCTGGACGACCCCATCTTGCTGGAGTATGTGCAGGGCGTTTGGGCGCCGCTGGTGGCGGCCGGGATTCGGTTGGGCAATATCGGTGACGAGACCAAGGATCACTTCGCCTGGGAAATCTTCTTGGTGCGCGACAAGAGCGTCAACGCTTTCGCGCTGCCGGGCGGCTTTGTGGGCGTTCACCTGGGCTTGATTGCGATGACGGTGTCGCGCGATGAGTTGGCTTCCGTGTTGGGCCACGAGTTGTCGCATGTGACGCAGCGGCATATCGCGCGCCGCATCGTCGGCGACTCGCGCAATAGCTTGCTGGCCACGGCGGCGATGGTGGCCGGCCTCATCATCGCGGCGCGCAGCGGCAGCGTGGACGGCGCCAACGCGGCCATCGTCGGCAGCCAGGCGGCGGCGGCAGCGGCCTCGCTGGCTTTCTCGCGCGATATGGAGCGCGAGGCCGACCGGGTGGGCTTTCAGGTGATGACGCAGGCGGGCTATGCGCCGGCCGGCATGTTTAGCATGTTCGAGCGCATGGAGCAGAGCTATCACCTGATGGACGCGGGCAACTACCCCTATCTGCGCTCGCACCCGCTGACCAGCGAGCGCATCGGTGACGCCCGCACCCGCATGGGCACCGAGGCCTTTGTGCGCCCGCTGGGCGTGGCTGAGCATGCATTGATGGCGGCGCGGGCCAAGGTCTTGATGGACCCGCGCGCGGAAGCCTGGGCCGCGCTACAGAACCTTGACGCCGGCGTGCGCGACACCAGCAGCAAGGACGGCGGCAAGGGTTATGAGCAACTCGGCGCACGCTATGCCAGCGCCCTGGCTTCCATCAAGATGCGTGATTTCACGCGTGCCGAGAACGCCCTGCGCAGTGCCGAGCTGACCCTGCAGCTCTTGGGTCCAGACGAGCGCGCCAGCCGTGATCTGCGCTATCTGCGTGCCGAGTTGGCTGCGGCCAAGGGCCAGGCGAGCGATGGCTTTGCGGCGCTGGCTGGGCTGGCGGGTGAGCGCTCCCGGCCCATGCTGATGCAGCGCGCCCAGCTGGCCATGGTGGACAGCAGCGGCACCGCATCGGCCCGCCAGGCGGCCGATGATTTGCAAACCTATGTGAGCCTCAATCCGCATGACCCCGGCGCTTGGGCGCAATTGGCCCAGCTGTGGGATCGCTTGAACCAGCCCTTGCGTGCGCTGCGGGCGCAAGGCGAGGTGCGCGCGGCCATGGGAGATTTGAATGGCGCGATTGACCGTTTGCGCTCAGGTCTGCGGCAGTCGCGCGGCCGTGATGCCGATCAGATCGAGGCGGCGGTGATCGATTCGCGCTTGCGCGCGCTCACCTACGAGCGCCGCCAATTGCTGGCCGAGATGTACCCGCGTGGCGTGCCGCCGGGCGCTGAACTGCCTTGACTGCCCTGACGTCGACTTAGTCCAGCGAAGGGAATAGCCGTTCCATCACCACATCGATCAACATGCCGCACAGGCTGTAGATCAGTGAGCCGATCAGCGCGGCCGTGAAGTTGGCCACCACAAAGCCATTGAGTAAGTAAGCGGCGGCCCAGAACATCAGCGCGTTGATGACGAACAGGAACAGGCCCATGCTGATCACCGTTACCGGCAGGGTCAGCAGCACCAGAATGGGCCGCAGCAAGGTGTTGAGCAAGCCCAACACCAGCGCGGCGATCAGCGCCGAGGTGAAGCTGGTGACCATCACGCCCGAATAGAGGTGGGCCACCAAGAGCAGGGCTCCGGCCAGCAAAAGCCAGCGTATCAGTATCTTCATAGGCCTCCAGCCTGTTTGTTGGGTGCGCATGGCGCGAAATGCAGGGTACGTATGGCATGGCGCAGTCAGCGCCGTGCTGCTAAGCGTACTTCATCTGCCGCCTTGATCCAGGTATCGGCCCCTGACATGTGGCAAGCGTCACGCAGCGCGCCGGCGCGATGTCCTCATATGGGGCCAGGTCTTGCGCGGGCTCAGGCATAATCCGATTTTCCGAAAGGGGAGTAGCTACGCGGCATGGGCCCAATCCATGTCGTGGCGGTGGTCCGTCAACACGGCGTCTGTGAAGATGCCCGGGCGCCGCAGCTGGTGAGTGGATGCATAAAGCTGTCCACGCCCTGTCCCGCAAGACCTTTCGACCTTGGCCTTTTGCGTGCCTTCAGTCAGACTCTGCCTGAAGCACTCTGATGGCATGTCTGGTCGTTTTGTTTTTGCAGGAGATTCTTGATGGATACAGTCGCGCCGCTCTGGCTTTGGTACTTTTTCGTGGGCTCGGTCATCGTGGCCCTGTTTGTGGACTTTGTCGTGCTGCGCAAGCAGGGCGCGCATGAAGTCTCGGTCAAAGAGGCCATCAACTGGTCTTTGGTGTGGGTGGCGCTGAGCTTGGCTTTCAACGGCCTGTTCTGGTGGGCCGTCAAAGACAGCACGGGTGATGTGGCCCTGGCCAATACCAAGGCGCTGGAATTCCTGACCGGTTACCTGATCGAAAAATCACTCGCGGTCGACAATATCTTTGTCTTCCTGATGATCTTCACCTACTTCTCGGTGCCTGCGGCGTACCAGAAGCGGGTGCTGATGTACGGCATCATCGGCGCCATCATTCTGCGTACCGTGATGATTCTGGTCGGCAGCTGGCTGATCGAAGAGTTCCACTGGGTTCTGTACATCTTCGGCGCCTTCTTGCTGCTGACGGGTATCAAGATGTGGTGGGCGTCGGGCAAAGAGCCTGATTTGGAATCCAATCCGGCCCTCAAGCTGCTGCGCAAGACCATGCCTGTGAGCAAGAACTTCGACGGTGAGAAGTTCTTGACGATGGAGAACGGCAAGCGCGTGGCCACGCCGCTGCTGTTGGTGATTGCCTTGGTGGGCATGACCGACGTGATCTTCGCGGTGGATTCGATCCCGGCCATCTTCGCCATCACCAAGGACCCCTTCATCGTGCTGACCTCGAACATCTTCGCGATCCTGGGTCTGCGTGCCATGTACTTCCTGCTGGCGGCGATGGCTTCCAAGTTCCATTTGCTGAGCTACGGCCTGGCAGTGGTGCTGGCCTTCATCGGCACCAAGATGATGTTGATCGACATCTACAAGATCCCGGTCTTGGTGTCCCTGGGTGTGGTGGTGGTGGTTCTGGCCATCACCATGGTCTGGAGCTTGAAGACCGCCCCGAAGATCGCCACCGACAAGTCCTGATCGGGGTAAGCGGGGCAGCAGCGCAGTCGCGCTGTTGCCGCTGACGCCCCGCCCGACATCTCATCGCCAAAAACCCATCCGCACACAGCGGGTGGGTTTTTTTTCGTCCCTGCGCCTTGCTGCCAAGAGCTTCAACCCTACTGAATAGCAATTGCTTCTCAACCTCTGTAATGAGAATCGTTCTTGTTTGTGTTAAGATTTGTTTATTGATGACCTTCGCAGCGCGCTGCCCCTTCTGCTCGTGAAACCCCTTCTCGCCTTGCCTGACACCACGCCGCTTGCGGCTTGCGATCTTGTGCCGACGCAGGCCACGGGTGAGCGGCGACGTGCGGCCGCTCAAGCGCCGGCGGTGTCGCCCCGCGCCAAGGTGCAGCCCTTGCATCTGACGCCCCGCCATGACGGGCTGGACCCGGTGGCGCGCCGCAGCTTGGCCATCGTCGTCGTCCTTTTGCACGCCCTGGCCGGTTGGGCGCTGCTGCAAGTGCGGGAAGTGCGTGAAGCGGTGGTAGAGGCCGCGCCCATCATGGTCAGCTTGCTGGCGCCAGTGCGGCCGAATGAGCCGGTCAAGCCCCAGCCGGCACCGCCGCAGCCGCTGCTCAAGCCCCAGCCTAGCCAGCCGGTGGTTCGCCCCACCAATTTGCTGGCGGCAGCGCCTCAGCTGTCGCAGCCGACCGACTTTGTTGCTGCCCGCGCTGAGCCGATCGAAGCCTTGCCCGTGCCGGCAAGCAGCAGCGTGCCGACGACCTTGTCGACGCCGCCAGCGCCTGCGGCCACCAGCGTCGAGCCACCTGCCGCGAAGAAGATTGCTCCCAATGCCTTGCGCTATCTGATCGAGCCGCGGGTGAATGTGCCCTTGCTGTCGCGCCGCCTGGGCGAAAGCGGCATGGTGCATTTGCGCATCGTGGTCGATGCCAAGGGCAATCTCAAGGAAGCCAGCGTGAAGAAGTCTTCGGGCTTCGAGCGGCTGGACAAACAAGCCTTGGAAGACATCCGCAGCGCGCGTTTTGTCGCACACATGGAAAACGGCCAGGCGCTGCAGGTGGAAAGCATCGCCGTGCTGTCTTACGAGCTGGAGCGCTGAGATCCTCCGCTTCGCGCTCAACATCAAATAAATCGACTCTGACCCCAATAAAGAAGATATGGAACCTACTTCAACGGTTGGCTTTGGCCACTTCATTGCGCAGTCCGACTTTGTCGGCAAGTTCCTGTTCGGCGTGCTGGTGCTGATGTCGGTGGCGTCCTGGGTGCTGATCGCCTCCAAAAGCCTAACGCAGTATTTGCGCGGTAAGCGCAGCAGCGTGTTTCTGGACTTCTTCTGGAACGCCGGCTCGCTCGATGCGGTGCAGGCCGAACTCAGCGCGCATGGCGCGCGTGACCCTTTCGCGCATTTGAGTGCTCAGGCCTTGCATGCTCAGGCTCACCATGCCCGCCACGGCGCGGCGCGCCTGGCCGAAGCCGGCAGCAGCAATGACTTCATCACCCGCACGATCAAGAAAGTGCTGGACGAGGAAACCACGCGGCTGGAATCCGGCCTGACCACCCTGGCCACCATCGGCGCGACTGCACCGTTTGTGGGCTTGTTCGGCACCGTTTGGGGCGTGTATCACGCGCTGGTGGCCATCGGCATGAGTGGCGCGGGTACGCTGGACAAAGTGGCCGGCCCGGTGGGTGAGGCTTTGATCATGACCGGCGTTGGCCTGGCCGTGGCGATTCCTGCCGTGATGGCTTACAACGCGTTCAGCCGCAGCAACCGCGTGCTCGGCGGCCGCCTCGATGCCTTTGCCTACGAGCTGCACAGCTTTTTGACCCTGGGCGAAGCGCCCGGTGCCAGCGCTGCGGCGCAAGCCCCGAGCGCCGCGCAGGCCGCTGCACCGGTGCGCAATCTGCGCGCCGCTTCCAACAGCGCAGCGGTCTGAGGCCATGGCTTTCGCGTCTTTTGACAATAAGCGCTCGGCCGGCCCGGTGGCGGAGATCAATATGGTGCCGCTGATCGATGTGATGCTGGTGCTGCTGGTGATCTTCATCGTCACCGCCCCGCTCTTGAGCCACTCGGTCAAGCTGGATCTGCCCAAGGTCAGCAGCACACTCAATCAAGCCGTGCCCGACAAGATTGAGCTGGCCATCGATGCCACGGGTCAGCGCTTTTGGAACGGTGAGGCGCTGAACCGCGCCGAAGCCGCCGCGCGTTTTGCCGCCGAAGGCCTCAAGCCCCAGCAGCCCGAAGTGCATTTGCGCGCCGACCAAGCCGTGCCCTATCGCTTTGTGGCCGAGACCCTGGCCGATGCCAGCAAGGCCGGCCTCAGCAAGGTCGGCTTCGTCAGCGAGCCCGAGCGGCCCTGAACACGCGCTGCACCCGAACTTCTTTTCGTCTTCGCCAGCCTCCAGCCAGCCTCGTCTTTGAACCCAAGTCCGCCCTGTTGAACGGGCGGCTTCAGGCATCGCCATGCCTGCACTCTTCTCCTGGAGTACCAAGAATATGCAACCCCGCAATCGCCGCCTAGCTACTTCCGCCTTGCTGCCCTTGGGTGCTTTGGCCGCCGGTTTTGGCCTGGCCACTGCCGCTTTGGCGCAGACCGCGCCTGCCACTGAGCCGGTCGAAAGCTCGCTGCCCATCGTGCGCGGCAAAGCCAGCGCCGAGCGTGACGGCAAAACGTCTTACCAAGCGGTGGAGACCCGCATCGGCAAGGGCAAGCAAGAGCTGCGCGACATCCCGCAATCCGTCACCGTGGTGACCGAGAAGCTGATGGATGACCGCAACCTCGACACCTTGAAAGACGCACTGCGCAACACCTCCGGCATCAGCTTCATGGCGGCCGAAGGTGGCGAAGAAGACATCCGCCTGCGCGGTTTTGCCTTGCAAGCCACCGGCGACATTTTTGTTGACGGCGTGCGCGACCCCGCTTTCTACGACCGCGACACTTTCTTTGCAGACCGCGTTGAAGTGATGCGCGGCTCGGCCTCCATGCTGTTCGGCCGTGGCTCCACGGGTGGCGCGGTCAATTTGGTGACCAAGACTCCGCGCTTGATCGATGAGCATCAAGTCGACCTGAGCGTGGCCAGCCACAACTCGCTGCGTGCGGTGGGTGACTTCAATTTCAAGACCGGCGAGAGCTCGGCCCTGCGCGTGGCCGCCATGGTCAACCGCTCCGACAACAACGGCGCCGGCTCCAGCCTGGACAAAAAGGGCGCCATCGCCGCCTACCGCTTCGGCATTGGCGAAGCGGATGAGTTCACCCTGACCGCCTTCCACCTCAATAACAACAACGGCATGAATTACGGCATGCCTTGGATCGACCCCAGCCTGAGCTCGCCGGACAGCGCGGTGACGCTGACGCCGCTCAAGCCGACCGCCTACTACGGCATGGCCAGCGACTACAACCGGGGTACCGCCACCCAGCTGACCGGCGCGCACACCCACCGCTTCAGCAGCAATGTGGAGCTGACCAGCAAGCTGCGCTTCAGCGACTACACCCGCGACCAACGTGCCGGCACCGTGCGCTTTGCCCGCGCCAATTTGCAGCCCGATGGCAAAGACGTGACGCTGGAAACGCTGAGCGCCAAGACCGTGATTTCGCGCGGCACCCAGCTGAAGATTCAAGACATGCAGACCGTGCATGCCCAGAGCGATCTGAACGCCAAGTTCAAGGGCTGGGGTCTGGGCCACGAGCTGCAAGCCGGCGTCGACTTTGCGCAGGAAAAGAAGCAGGTGTTCACGCCGCGCAGCGCGGCACAAGGCGGCGTCAACCTGACCAAGCCCACCACAACGCTGGGCTCGCCCGATGACGGCGCCTGGATTGATGAAAGCGCCCGCGTGCTGCGCACCGCCAATGAGTACACCTCGCGTGGTGTGGGTGCCTATGTGCAGGATCTGGTGCAGGTCGCACCGGCCTGGAAAATTCTGGCCGGCTTGCGTTTCGACCACCTGAAGGGCGACTACGACAGCTACGCCATTCCGGCCAATGCCGCCGGCCCGGTGACCACCTCGTCCTACACCATGAAGGTCAAGGAGTGGAGCAAGCGCCTGGGCGTGCTGTTCCAACCGAACGAGCGCATGTCTTTCCACGCCTCGGCCGCCACTTCGTTCAACACCTCGGGCGATGCCTACTCGCTGGGGGCCACGAATGTGGACACGCCGCCCGAGCAGTCCATCAACTTGGAACTGGGTGCCAAGATCGACAGCGCTGACGGCAAGTTCAGCAGCCGCTACGCGATCTTCCAGACCACCAAGCTGCATGAGCGCAATACCGATCCGCTGGTGAACTTGGTGGTGCTGTCAGGCAAGCGCCATGTGGCCGGCTTCGAGATGGACTTCAGCGGCAATCTGGCCCCGGGCTGGGAGGTCTATGGTTCCTATATGTGGATGCCGATTGCCCGCATCGACGAAGGCATTGCGGCCACCGCGTCTGAGAAGGTCGGTGATCGTCCTTCGCTGACCCCGCGTCACAGCGGCACCATCTGGAGCAGCTACCAGCTGACGCAAAGCCTGCGCATCGGCGCCGGCCTGACCGCCCGCAGCGAGCAGACGCCCAACCGCAACCCAGGCTGGGCCGCGCCGGGCTGGGTCACTGCGGACGTAATGGCCGAGTACGCCGTCATCCCCAAGCAGTTGCTGCTTAAACTCAATGTCAGCAATGTGGCCGACAAGCTGTATGCCGACTCGCTCTACACCGGTCACTACGTGCCGGGCGCGGGCCGCATGGTCAGCCTGACCGGCAGCTATAAGTTCTAAAGGGGCCGCAAGGCTTGGTACGCCCATGTTGATCCGCATTCCCGCCGTTCTTGATTCCGATGCTTTGCAGCAGGCGCAGGCCTTGCTGGCCCAGGCCAGCTGGGAGCATGGGCGCAAGACGGCGGGGGTGCAGGCCGCCCTGGTCAAGAACAACGAGCAGCTCGCCTCCGGCAGTGAGGCCGCGCGCAGCTTGCAAGTCTTGATCTTGGGCGCGCTGGAGCGCAACACCACCTTCTTCTCGGCGGCCCTGCCCAAGCGGGTGCTGCCGCCCATGTTCAACCGCTACAGCGGCGCGGCGAACACCTACGGCAATCATGTCGATCAGGCGATTCGCTACACGCCGGGCAGTGGTCAGCGGGTGCGCACCGATCTGTCTTGCACCTTGTTCTTGGCCGAGCCGGCCGACTACGAGGGCGGTGAGCTGGTGATTGCCGACACCTACGGCGAGCAACGCGTCAAGCTGGCGGCGGGCGATATGGTTTTGTATCCCGGCACCAGCGTGCACCGGGTCGAGCCGGTCACGCGCGGCGCGCGCCTGGCCAGCTTCTTCTGGATCGAAAGCATGGTGCGCAGCGATGAGCAGCGCCGCTTGCTGTTCGAGATGGACCAGGCCTTGATGCGCTTGCGCGCCGAGCAGGGCGAGTGTGAGGCGGCGGTCGCCCTGACCGGCACGTATCACAACCTCTTGCGCATGTGGGCGGACACATGAGTGGCGAGGCGCCCATGAGCTTGAGCGCGCTGCAGCCCATTCCGGCCGGCGTCGCCAATCTGGCGGACTTCGAAGCCCATGCGCAAGCGGCGATGAACGCCGAGGCCTGGGCCTATCTGAATGGCGGCGCGGCCGACGAGATCACCTTGCGCGCCAACCGCAGCGCTTGGGATGCCATCCAGTTGCAGCCGCGTGTGCTGCGCGATCTGAGCGGTGGCCACACTCGTGTGCCTTTGCTGGGCAGCGAGCTGGCCCATCCCGTTCTGCTGGCGCCGATTGCTTATCAGCGCCTCGCCCATGCCGATGGCGAGTTGGCCTCGGCCTATGCGGCCGCGGCGCAAGGCGCGGGCATGGTGCTGAGCGCGCAGGCCTCGGTGGCGATGGAGGCGGTGGCGCAGGCTTTCGCCGCCGAGCCGCAAAGCGGGCCC
Organism: Paucibacter sp. KCTC 42545; assembly: GCF_001477625.1. NCBI lineage: Bacteria > Pseudomonadati > Pseudomonadota > Betaproteobacteria > Burkholderiales > Sphaerotilaceae > Roseateles > Paucibacter sp. KCTC 42545. Next base: position 4,053,444 of record NZ_CP013692.1, on the reverse strand, counting down.
CTGTGGTTTCAGCTTTACTGGCGCGATGACCGCGGCTTCATGCTGGAACTCTTGCAGCGGGTTGAGCGAGCCGGCTTCACCGCCTTGGTGCTGACAGTGGACGCGCCGGTGCATGGTGCCCGCGACCGCGAGCGCCGTGCCGGCTTCAAGTTGCCCGCGGATGTGCGCGCCGTCAACCTGGGTGGCCTCAAAAAGCCGCTGGACTTGCAGCCCGGCCAGAGCGCCTTGTTTGACGGCCTGATGCCGCGTGCCGCCACCTGGGCCGAGGTCGACTGGCTGCGTGCCAATAGCCGCCTGCCGCTGCTGCTCAAAGGCGTGACGCATGCCGACGATGCGCTTGAGGCTCACAAGCGCGGCGCGTGTGGCGTGATCGTGTCCAACCACGGCGGCCGCACCCTGGACACCGTGCCCGCCAGCGCCGAGCTGCTGCCGCGCCTGCGTGAAGGTGTCGGCGCTGATTTCTGCGTCTTGGTCGATGGGGGCATCCGTCGCGGCACCGATGTGCTGAAGGCCATGGCCCTCGGTGCTAACGCGGTCTTGCTGGGGCGCCCATATGTTCATGCTTTGGCGGCGGCGGGCGCGCATGGCGTGGCCCATGCGCTGCGACTTTTGCGCGATGAACTCGAGATTGCAATGGCCTTGAGCGGCTGCAAAACCTTGGCCGAAGCCGGCCCACATTTGCTGTGGTCAGCACGGAAATAGCCTGCTGACGGCCATTGAGTGATGCGGGTGCGCGACACCCAGGGTAAACAAGGGTCATTTCCGTGTGTGATTGAGCCGCGCTCTCCTATGAAAGCCTTCTCAATGCAGGAGGCGCGCAGTACCATTGCCCTCGCTAGGTGCTAGAGAGAATTGAAGGCTTATGCGGTCTTCACCCGGACCCGGCACATCAACAACACTTTGATGGAGAGAATTGAAATGGCAACTGCGAAGAAGGCCGCGCCCGCAAAGAAGGCGGCAGCGGCAACCAAGGCCCCTGCGGCTAAAAAAGTGGCCGTGAAGGCTGCTGCACCGGCAAAGAAAGCAGCCCCCGCTAAGAAGGCTGCTCCCGCTGCAAAGAAGGCTCCTGCTGCGAAGAAGGCTGCTGCTCCTGCGAAGAAGCGCACCCCCAACGCTGCCTTCATGAAGGCCTTGACCCCCAGCGCCGCTTTGGCCGCCATCGTCGGCGCAGCTCCGCTGCCACGCACCGATGTGACCAAGAAGGTGTGGGAATACATCAAGAAGCACAAGCTGCAGGACGAAGTGCAAAAGCGCATCATCGTTGCCGACGCCGCCCTGAAGGAAATCTTCGGCAAGGCCAAGGCCGATATGTTCGAGATGACCAAGCTGATCAACAGCCACCTGAAGTAATGCGTCATGGCGCCGCCGGGCTTCGTGCTCAGCGGCGGCTTGCAAGAAGGCCCGGGTTGACCGGGCCTTTTTCTTTGTCAGTTGAGTTTGAATGTCGGGTGGCTGGCGCCAGCGACTCTGCGGAACCTACGCTGTCTGTAAAGCCAAGCTGGCTTGCAGTTGTGCAGCGAAGCGCGGCACGGCAATCGGCTTGATCCAGTAATCGCTAAAGCCGGCCGCCAGCGCGGCGTCGACTTGGCGCCGGTCGTCGTCGGCCGACAGCGCGGCGCAGCGCAAGCCCGCCAAGCGCGGATCAGCCTGCAAGCGGGCAAACAAGTCCATGCCATTGGTGTCGGGCAGGTTCATATCGATCAGCAGCAAGTCCGGGCGCAAGCCCTCATGCAGCAAGGCCATGGCCTCGGCGCCGGTCTCGGCGCAGATCAATTCCCAGCCTGGCAGGCGTCGAAACACTTCTTCCATCAAGACGATGTTGATGCGGTCGTCTTCGACGTAGAGCACTTGGGCGGCTGAATCCTGCTGCATGGCTGAGTGTGCGATGGGCGGTTGGACGGGACGGCGCAGAGCGTAGCAGTGAAAGTGCTGGCGCCAACGCTGTTTAAGCTGCAAAACCTAGAAATTTGCGATTCATCAAAATGTGAATTTCGTCACATTTGTGCGATTAAAAACTCAAGAGCGTGAAATTGCGCACCTCCAGGGCATTCACCTGTTGTATCTGAACGTAAATCGACAGGGTGCATTCTTTACACTAGCGATGTGGCCGATGGAGGCGCTTCGGCGGCGATTTTTGCCACTATCGAACACCAAATGGCAGTAGTTTTGCCGATCAATTTCAGCATTTTTGCCGATTGAGATAACCAGGAATCATCATGTCTTTGCTTGCTACTCTTGCACTTGCGGCCTCCGGCGCGGCGTCTGGCGCCGTGCTGCCGCATTGCTCCTGGGACAAGCCGGGCGTGAACCCCTTCATGGGTGATGTGGTGGCCGCAGTCGACCGCTACACCGATATTCCTGCGCCGACCCGAGCCAAGTTGAAAGAGCGCATGAAGAAGCGCGACTACGACGAGTTGGTCAGCATTCAGCGCGACGGCATCAAGGGCAATGCCCAGTACGGCAGCGAAATTCGCGACATGCACTTCGGTGCCAACAATGTTTGCAAGACGGTCAGCCGTGCCAAGTGGTCGGCCAAGCTTGAAGAGCGCGGCCTGGTTTACTGCGAAGACGGCCAGTGCATCTTGGTGCCAACCGTGTGCCGCAACGTCAGCCGCATTGATCGCATGCCCGCGCGGGCCGCTGCGCCCGGTGGCGCCAACTCGGCGACCGGTGACTCGCAAGCACCGCTGGAACTGGAACCAACATCGGCCGGTCCTTTGGCAGCGCCGGGCTCCTTCGCAGCCGGTGCGGGTGGCGGCTCGGATGTCGCGCCTCTGGTGCCAGGGTCGACCTTTACCTCTGCGGGACCGTCGACGCCGCCGCTGGCCTTCGGCCCGGGTGGTGGTGCGAATCCGATCGCGCCTCCCGGCGTGCCTTCCTTGCCGCCAGCACCGCCGCCGGTCGTGCCTGAGCCCGGCACTTGGGCTCTGCTCTTGGCGGGCTTGGCCGCACTGGGCTTCATCGCCCGCCGCCGCCAGCACTGATCTCAGATCCGGCGGGCCAGCGCTTGCCGTGATCCTGCCGAACTAAAAACGGGGCCTTGTGGCCCCGTTTGTCATTCAGCGCAGCAATTGCTTCAGATAGCGCCCGGTGTGGCTGGCCTCGCAGGCCGCCAGCTGTTCCGGCGTGCCGGCCAACAAGAGCTGGCCCCCGCCCGAGCCGCCCTCGGGGCCCATATCGATCAACCAATCGGCCGTCTTGATGACGTCGAGGTTGTGTTCGATGACGACGATGGTGTTGCCCGCATCGCGCAGCTGATGCAGCACCTTGAGCAGCAGGGCGATGTCGGCGAAGTGCAGGCCGGTGGTGGGCTCGTCCAGGATGTAGAGCGTGCGGCCGGTGTCGCGCTTGCTCAGCTCAAGCGCCAGCTTGACGCGCTGTGCCTCGCCGCCCGACAGCGTGGTGGCGCTTTGCCCCAGCTTCACATAGCCCAGGCCCACGTCCAGCAAGGTTTGCAGCTTGCGCGCCAGCGTCGGCACGGCATTGAAGAACTGGTGGGCGTCCTCAATGGTCATGCCCAGCACCTGGGTGATGTTCTTGCCCTTGTAGAGCACCTCCAGCGTTTCGCGGTTGTAGCGCGCGCCGTGGCAGGTGTCGCAAGGCACGTAGACATCGGGCAGGAAGTGCATCTCCACCTTCAGCACGCCGTCGCCCTGGCAGGCCTCGCAGCGGCCGCCGGCCACGTTGAAGCTGAAGCGGCCGGGGCCATAACCGCGTTCGCGCGCGGTATTCATCTCGGCGAACAATTCGCGGATGGGGGTGAACAGGCCGGTGTAGGTGGCGGGGTTGGAGCGCGGCGTGCGGCCGATGGGCGACTGGTCCACATTGATGACCTTGTCGAAGGCGTCCAGGCCTTCGATCTCGTCATGCGGCGCCGGGTCGGCATGGCTTTGGTAGAGCTTCTTGGCCACGGCGGTGTAGAGCGTGTCGTTGACCAAGGTGCTCTTGCCCGAGCCGGACACGCCGGTCACGCAGGTCAGCAGGCCGACGGGAATCTCCACCGTCACACCTTTCAAATTATTGCCACGCGCGTTGACGATCTTGAGCGAATGCGGCTCCTTCATGTCGGCCAGCTTGTGGCGTTCCTTGGGCACCTCGATGCAGGCCGTGCCAGACAGATAGCGGCCGGTCAGCGAGGCCGGGTTGTTTGCCACCTCGTCGGGCGTGCCCTGCGCAATGATGTGGCCGCCGTGCACACCGGCGCCTGGCCCCAGGTCCAGCACATAGTCGGCGGCGCGGATGGCGTCCTCGTCATGCTCCACCACGATCACGGTGTTGCCGAGGTCGCGCAGGCGGCGCAGGGTGGCGATCAGCCGGTCGTTATCGCGTTGATGCAGGCCGATGGACGGTTCGTCCAGCACATACATCACGCCGGTCAGGCCTGAGCCGATCTGCGAGGCCAGGCGGATGCGCTGGGCTTCGCCGCCCGAGAGCGTGTCGGCGCTGCGATCCAGGCTCAAGTAGTTGAGGCCCACATCGTTGAGGAAGCGCAGGCGCGAGGTGATTTCGCGCACCACCTTGTCGCCGATCTCGGCCTTGGAGCCCTTGAGCTTGAGGCCTTCGAAGTAGTGCAGGCAATCGCGCAAGGTGGAATGCTCCACCTCGTAAATGGGCCGGCCTTTGCTGCCTTCGGGTGCGTCCACCGCCTGCAGCACCACATTGCGGGCTTCGCGGCGCAGGCGCGAGCCTTCGCAATGCGGGCAGGGCTTGGCGGCCATATAACGCGCCAAGTCCTCGCGCACCGCGCTGGAATCGGTTTCTTTGAAGCGGCGCTGCAGATTGGGCAAGATGCCTTCAAACGGGTGGCTGCGCTTGACCGCGCGCTTGCGGGTCGCGCCGCTGGATTCGGCCTGGTAGACAAAGGCGATCTCTTCGCTGCCCGAGCCGTGTAGCAAGGCGTGGCGGGCTTGTTCGGGCAGCTGCTCGAAGGGCAGTTCGATATCGAACTGGTAATGCGCGGCCACCGCCTCCAGCATCGAGAAGGTGTAGGCATTGCGCCGGTCCCAGCCCTTGACCGCGCCGCTGCCCAGGCTGAGAGAGGGGAAGGCCACCACGCGCTCGGGGTCGAACAGCGTCATCTGGCCCAGGCCTTCACAGGAAGGGCAGGCGCCCACCGGTGAATTGAAGGAAAACAGGCGCGGCTCCAACTCCGACAGCGAATAGCTGCAGATCGGGCAGGCGAATTTGCTGGAGAAGATCTGCTCCACGCCGGTGTCCATATTCAGGACCAGGGCGCGGCCTTCGGCCAGACGTAGCGCGGCCTCAAAGCTTTCGGCCAAGCGTTGGCGCAGATCATGGGCGCTGGCATCGCCCTCGGGCCCGGCCGTGCGAATCTTGACCCGGTCCACCACCACGTCGATGTCATGCTTCTCGGCCTTTTTGAGCGCAGGGAAGTCGGGCGCATCCACCGTCACGCCGTCAACCCGGAAGCGCACATAGCCCTGGGCCTGCAACTGCTCAAAGAGGTCAATGAACTCGCCTTTGCGGTCGCGCACCACCGGTGCCAGCAACATCAGCTTGGCGCCTTCGGGCATGGCCAGCACGGCGTCCACCATCTGGGCAATGCTTTGGGCCTCCAGCGGCAGGTGGTGGTCGGGGCAGAACGGTGTGCCGGCGCGGGCATAGAGCAAGCGCAGGTAATCGTGGATCTCGGTCACCGTGCCGACGGTGGAGCGCGGGTTGTGGCTGGTGGCTTTTTGTTCGATGGAGATGGCGGGGGACAGGCCCTCAATCACATCCACATCGGGCTTGTCCATCAGCTGCAGAAACTGCCGGGCATAGGCCGACAGGCTTTCGACATAACGGCGCTGGCCCTCGGCATACAAGGTGTCAAAAGCAAGACTGGACTTGCCCGAGCCGCTCAGCCCGGTGATGACGACCAGCTTGTTGCGCGGCAGGTCAACATCAATGTTCTTCAGATTGTGGGTTCGCGCACCCCGCACGCGGATCATCGGCACATCCGCAAGAGGAGAGGCCGGGCGGGTTTCGATGTCGGACATGATGGTGGGGAGCTACTGCAGGCCAAGGAAAAACAACTGAGCATCATAGGCCGCTTGCCTTCTGAATGTCTGTTTGCAGCACCGCAGGCACTGGAAAAGGGGGCATATTGGCCTCCAAGGGTGCGGCGGAACCTTCTTACCGTGTCAATTCAAGTCTAGGACCGGGCCGAGTAGGGATTAAAGTCGTTCGCAAGAGCGCCGATGACGGTTTGCAGACCATCATGCGGGTGCTGGCGTGCGCATTCCCGTTCGGGGTGGCTTCAGCCAATCAAATGAGGAGAGCCATTTATGGGCGTTGTGACGGGTGCAGGTATGGACCGCGGCCATGCGCCTGATCCGCGCCTGCTGCAAATCGCGGCCACTTTCTCCGAGTTAGGCGCTTGGCGCCAGGACTGTGGCGTCGCGGGGGTGCTTCATGCATGCGGCACGAGCTATCAAATCCTGCGCGCGCCACCGGACAGCCTGCACACCCTTGCCGACTGCTGGGCGCTAATGCAGGACGCTGACCGCGACAGCGTCATCGCCGCCCAGGCGCGCTGCGAGTCTCAGGGCCTCGCCTATGCCCTGGACTTGCGCTTGAAACAGCGGGCTACCGTGCCATTGTGGGTTCGCGTGCAGGCCGAGCCGGTGCTGGATGAGCAAGGGCGCGTCACCGCCACCCAAGGCGTGTTCCGCGATATCAGCGCGGCCAAGCTGGCTGAGGCCTCGCTGCAAGAAAGCGAGATGCGCTTTCGCGCGCTGATTGAAGGGGTGGAGCGCGTTTCGGTGCAGGGCTATGACAGCCAGCGCCGGGTGATTTTCTGGAACAAGGCCAGTGAGCGGCTTTATGGCTTCAGCGCCGAGGAGGCGATCGGGCAAAAGCTGGAGGATCTGATCATCCCGCCCGAGATGCGCGAACTGGTGATCGCCGGCACGCAGCAATGGTTGCAGTCCGGCGTGGTGTCGGTGCCGGCCGAGGAGCTGGTTTTGCGCCACAAGAACGGTTCGCCGGTGCCGGTGTTTTCCAGCCATTCCATGCAGCGCAGCGGCAGCGGCGAGGCTTTGCTGTACTGCGTGGATGTGGATTTGAGTGAGCGGGTGCAGGCCGAGGCGGTGCGTCATCAGCTTGAACTGCGCCTGCGTGAAGCCCAGAAGCTGGAGGCCTTGGGCACCATGGCCGGCGGCATTGCGCACGACTTCAACAATGTGTTGGGCGCCATTCTGGCCAATGTCAGCCTGGCCAGCGCCTTGTTGGCCGAGGATCACCCGGCCCGCCAGCCGCTGCGCCTGATTAGCCGCGGCGGTGAGCGCGCCCGCAGCATGGTGCAGAAGATGTTGGCCTTCAGCCGCCACGCGCCGCACAGCCTGGAAGTTATTCCGCTGGCCGAGCAGGTCAAGGACAACCTGGCGCTGCTGCAAGCCAGTCTGCCGCCACGGGTGAGCCTGCGCATCGTTGAGGCGGACGAGTCCTTGCGGGTCGAGGCCGATGCCAGCGAGTTGCAGCAGGTCTTGTTCAACCTCTGCACCAATGCCTGGCAGGCGCTGCCTGCCCAGGGCGGCAAGATTGAAGTCGGCCTGCGCGCCTGCCACTTGCCCGAGGACCGTCCCGAGCTGGATTTGCCGGCCGGCGACTATGCCCATCTTTTCGTACGTGATGACGGCAGCGGCATCAGCGAGGAGACCCGCGCGCGCATCTTCGAGCCTTTTTTCACCACCAAGCCGGTGGAGCAGGGCACGGGCTTGGGCTTGTCGGTGGTGCATGGCATCGTGCGCAGCCATCGCGGCGCTGTGGCGCTGGAGAGCCAGCTCGGCGCGGGCAGCTGCTTCAGCGTCTATCTGCCCAGTTACACCGGCGCGGCGGTGCAGGCGCCATCGCCCGGCCCCCAAGCCCATGGCCCTGCGGCGTTGCCGGCTCAAATCGCTGTGCGCCCGCAGGTTTTGTACGTGGATGACGACGAGGTGATGCGCCTGACCGTCGAAGGCCTGCTGCGGCGGGCCGGCTACCGGGTGCTGTTGTGCGCCTCGGTGGACGAGGCGCTGGCCAGTCTGGCGGCATATGGCCAGGACATCGCCGTCGTGGTGAGCGACTACAACATGCCCGGGCGCGACGGCCTGGGCCTGGCCAAGGCGATGCAGAGCAGCCACCCGCAGCTGCCGCTGTTTTTGTCCACCGGCTACGTCAGCGAGCATCTGCAGCAGCAGGTGCAGGCCATGGGCCTGGCGCGGCTGATCAAGAAAGAGCATTTGCTTGATGAGCTGGTCCCCAGCATTACGCAGTTATTGGCCGGTGGCAACGCGCCGCGCAGCTGGTGAGTGCCGACACCCGGCCACTCCCGAGAATCCAGGCCAAGCAGCCCAAGCCGCCCCGGCTGACCGACAATGCGCGGCATTGAGAGTCGCCAAGGAGTGTTGGGATTGAACGAAGTGTTACGCCGCCGCAAGTCATGGCTGGACGGCTTCATGGCCTACGACTGGCCAGCGCAATTGAGCGAGGCCGAGGTGCGCGAGCACATCATGCTGCTCGACCAACGCCTCTACGAGTTGTGGGACCTGGGTCAGAACCTGGTCTACGGCTGGGCGCCCAGTGCGCAGGGTTTGCGCTTGCTGCTGGCCCCGCACCCGATGTTGACCGAGTTCGTGCAGGCGGCCCAGGCCGCCAATGATGAGGCCGAAGGCGAACGCCGCAGCCGCTTGCTCGACGAGGTGCTGGCCCAACCCGGCCAGCTGCCCGACGCCCAGTTAGATGCCCTGGCGGCCGAATTCGGTATCGCGCCCCTGCATGTGGACCTGCCCTTCGAGCCCAAGCTGGGCTTGGGCCTGGAGCTGGTGGCCGCCATCGTGGCGCGCTACAGCATCCGCCTGGTGGAAGATCGCGCCGTGATTCTGCTCGACACAGTGGGCTTCTCCCTGCTCAAGCCGCTGCAGCAAGTGGTGCAGTTGGGCAGCTTGTCCTGCTCGGTCAACGCCGCTTATGCCAAGCTGCTGGACCGCGAGATCAATATCAATTTCGCCCGCACCACCACCGGCGACGGCTTCTACATCTGGAACCGCATGCGCGGCATCGAAGCCAATGTGGAGCTTTACCAGCTGCTGCAATTCATCCTGGCCGATAACGCCCTGGCGCGTGAGCGGGCATTGCGGCCGGAATCGGTGCCGCGCCTGCGCGCCGCCTTCCATGTCGGTTCGCACTACGAGTTCTATCAGTCCGAAGGCCTGAACCCGACCTCTTTCAGCTATTTGGTGGGCCAGGTCACGATCGAGTTGGCGCGCATGCTGGACCGCGCCTTGCCCGGCCAGATCCTGGTGGGAAAATTCAGCACCTTGATGCACGACAGCCAGGGCGGCAATAGCCAGCGCATCGACAGCAAAGACTTTGTGGAGCGCGCTCGCTCCCCGCTCAAGCAACTCGACGGCCTGGCCCTGGGTGGTTCGGAGATTGACGAAATCGCCTGCTACCTGACCGGGCGGCGCGATGAAGAGAGCCAATTCGACATCAGCGAATTCGCCATCCGCGACAAGCATGGTCTATAGCACCGGGTCTATAACGCCAAGATCAATATCCACCGCCGCCAGGGGGAATCCATTTACCTGGGCCTGCGCGAAGAGGATTTGGCGGACTTCGGCATCCCCCTGGAAAGGTAGTAATTCCTTTTTTCTATCACCAAGCGGTACGATACGCGCCAGAACGTCGGCCAAAGAGCCGCGGGTGATCAAAAAAGGGTTGGCGCAAGACCGTCTTTCGCAACAAGCCATTGGCTTGCTGGGCGAAGGCGGTGTACCTCAGCCCGAAAAAAATGAGAACAGGGGCATGAGCGAGCAGTCCGATTTAGCGCCGGCACTGAGGGCATCCGGTCATAGGCGCAACCTGACCATCTTGTTTGCTGATTTGTCGGAATCGACACGGCTGGCGGGAGCCATGGAGGCCGAAGACTATGCCTTGATGCTGGCCGAGTTGCGCGGCCTCTACCAAGGCCTGGTGGCCAAACACGGCGGCACGGTGGTGCGCATCCAAGGCGATGGCATGCTGGCCATTTTTGGCCATCCGCAGCCGGATGAAGAAGCAGGGCGGCATGCCACCATGGCGGCCCTGGAGTTGCACGCGGCGGTGCGTGAGATGCGCCCAGCCTCGGGCCAGCCCTGCTGGCCGCACAGGCAAGTCCTGACCCTGCACTCCGGCATTCATGCCGGCATGGTGCTGATGGAAGCCGGCGACGAGGTGCGCGGCAAGTTCGAACTGCTGGGCAATGTGCCCAATATCGCGGCGCGCCTGTGCGAGGCCGCCGGCCCCGACGAAATCCTGGTCAGCGAAGCCAGCTTGGGCCTGCAATGCCATTACTTCCAAACCGATGAGCGCCGGCCCCTGCTGGTCAAGGGGCGCGCGACGCCTTTGTCGGTCTACCGCATCTTTGGCACTTCGGCCATCAAGCGCCGCTTTGAGGCCAGCCAGCTGCGCGGCCTCAGCCCCTTTGTCGGGCGTGGCGCCGAGCTGAACCTGCTGGAGCAGGCCTTGGCCGCCGCCAGCCGCGGCCGGCCGCGCTGGATCAATGTGCAGGCCGAGCCGGGCCTGGGCAAGACCCGGCTGACCGAAGAGTTTCTGTACCGCTCCGCCGATGAGGATTGCCAGATCCATCGCGGCTACTGCGAAAGCCATTTGAGCGCCGAGCCCTTGCAGCCTTTTCTGCAGATGCTGCGCAGCCAGCGCGCCCTGGGCAGCCAGCAGGCGGCTGAAGTCATGCAGCTGCCAGTCAAGGCACGCGCCGAGGCCATACTGACTTACTTCCTGCAACTGGCGCAGCAGCTGCCCCAGCTGATCTTCATCGACGACCTGCATTGGGCCGACGATGCCAGCACAGCCCTCTTGCACCGCCTGCGCGCCACGGCCGCGCAAGCGCAACTGCCGCTGATGCTGTTGACCGCCAGCCGGCCGCAGGCGCAGTGTGGACTGAACGCGGCACCCGACTTACTCAGTAGCGCCCCCGAACTTTGGCGTGACCCGGTGCAGGTGCATGAATTGCAGCCCTTCAGCGCCCAGGAGGCGCAAGCCGCCACGGCCCAGCTGCTGCCTCGGGTGGACCCGTTCTGGGCCGTCGAGATCCAGCGTCATGCCGGTGGCAACCCGCTCTTCATCGAGGAGCTCTGCCATGCCCTGGCGCATGAGGGCGGGGCGGAAGATGCCTTGCGCAACTTCGGCGCCTTTGTGTCACAGGTGTCGCCGGCTGGGGCGATGGCGGCTAACCCCTTGGGGCATGGCAGCGCTTGGTTGTCGGCCCTGGTTGAGTCGCGCATGGCGCGCTTGGCGGCCGACGAGGCCGAGTTGCTGCGAGTGACGGCGGTGATCGGCAATGTGATTCCCAGCTGGCTGCTGCAGCGCTTGACCGGTTGCGATGAGTCGCACCCGGCGGTGCGCAATCTCGCGGCGCAGGACTTTGTGTTCCCGGCGCAGCGCCCCGGCTATTTGCGTTTCAAGCACGGCATGGCCCGCGATGTGGTCTATGAGGCCATTGGCATGCAGGCCCGCCAGGCTTTGCACCGCCGCATCCTGACCGAGTTGAACGAGCGTATGGCCCAGCCGGGCCAAGCGCCGGTGCATGAGCTGCTGGCCTATCACAGCCGCGCTGCCCGCCAATGGGAAGCCGCCGCTCAGCATGCCGAACAAGCGGGTGACCAGGCGCTGGCCGGCTCCGCCCTGGACCGCGCCAAGCAGCAGTACCGCGCGGTGCTGGAGGCGCTGGAGCATCTGCCGGCCAGCGACGAGATTGCCCTACGCTGGATCTCCATCGCCCAGCGCTTCGGCATGGCTTGCGTGTTCGACGCCTCGGCTGCCGACCTGCGGGTCTTGAAGCATGCGGCCAAGCTGGCGCAAATCAGCGGCAAGCAGGATCTGATCGCCCGCGCCGAGTATTGGCTGGGTTATGTGCACTACGCGCTCGGCCAGGCGCATGTGGGTGCCCAGCATTGTGAGCAGGGCCTGGCCGCGGCTCAGCAAGGCACGGACGAAGGCCTGGTGGCCCAGTTGCGCGGCGTGCTGGGCCAGATCCGCGCGGCGGCGGGCCAGTATGAGCCGGCCCTGGCGCTGCTGGGTCAGGCGATTGCCTACCAACGCCCGCGTCATCGCCCCGGGCGGGTCAATGTGGGCCTGGCTTACTCCTTGGCCGTGCAGGCCTATGTGCTGGGCGACCAAGGCCATTTCTCGGAGGCCCACAGCGTCTTCGAGGAAGCGCTGACCGATGTGCGCGGCAGCAATCATGCGGTGGAAGCCTCCATCCAGGGCTGGCGCGCCGCCGTGCTGCTGTGGCAAGGGCGCTGGGACGAGGCGCAAGTCTGCGCGGCAGAAGCGCACCGCATCGGCACCCAGGTGCGCAGCCTGTTCACCTGCGCGATGGGCCATGCGGCGCAGGCCTACGCGGCCTGGAAGAGCACGCGCTCGGTGGCTGCCAGCCAGGTCTTGCTGAACGCCACGCATTGGCTGGCACCGCGCGGTGGCGGCTTGTTCAATTCATTCAACCACGGCTGGTTGGCCGAAATCATGGCCGAGCAAGGCCAGGTCGAGGCCGCCCGCCATCACATTGCCGAGGCGCTGAATCGCGCCCGCCGCAATGATTTGATCGGTGTGGCCATGGCTTACCGGGTCGCCGCACGGCTGGCGGCCGCTGATGCGGTGGCGGCGACTGATGCCAGCCAGGCCGCAGCCGCCGCCGCGCGCGTGGATCACTATTTGGCGCGCGCCTTCGGCGTGGCCGAGCGGCGCGGCTCGGCCCATGAGCGCGCCGTGACGCTGCTGTGCGCGGCCGAGCTGGCCACCGCCCTGGGGCGCAGCGGCGGGCCTGAGCTCGATCAGGCCGAGCCCTTGTTCGCCCGCATGGGCATGGACTGGCATTTGGCCGAAGTGGCGCGGCTGCGCGCCGCCGCGGCCTGAAGGCCCGCGGCGCGCTCGCTTAAACCTGCACGCCCAGCACTGTGGGTGAGCCGGTGAAGCGCAGCGTGCCGGCCTCCAGAACGGCCGCGGCCACGCCCATCATCACGCCCATGGCCATGGCATAGCCGGGGCAGGCATGCAGCGGCGCGGGCTTGACGGCGTCGCGCCGGTCGCCGCCAAACATCGTGTAGTGCTCGCGCGGGTTTTGCTGCGTGGCCGAGGCAATGCCCACGATCAGCGTTTCGCCCTGCTGCACCTCCACCAGCCCTAACTGATGGGCTTTGCGGGCTGTGCGCCAGACCATATTCGGCACCGGCCGCCCCACCATGGTGGCCAGCAGCGTGGGCCGCAGGGCTGACACTGCGCGGCTGTAGAGCTGGGCCGGCGGCGTGCTTGCCGGCGCGGCGGGCCAGTCCTGCTGCACATCCCAGAGCTTTTTGCTCATCACCCAAGCGCCCAGGCAGGCCAGGGTGTTGCCATGCACGGTGGGCGGGAAGCCCAGCATGATGCCGGTGAGGGTGCGCGGGATGATGTCGGGGTCTTGCTGGCTCAGCGGCGCCAGGGCTTCGGCAATCGCCTGGCTCAAGGGCGGCAGCTTGGCGCCGGGCTTTTGCGCGGCCAGCCATTGGCGCACGGCGGCCTGCAAGGCCTGACCCTTTTTGCTGGCTGTCTTTTCCACCACCGGGCTGGGGTGGGGGCCGAACACATAGCGAGACACGGCGATGAAGTCGCGCGGGCAGCGCGGCGCCGGTGTGTCGCTGGCGGCATGCCATTCGGTGCCCCACATCAGGCGCTGGTCGGGCAGGCCGAACCATTGCTGGCACAGGGCGGCCAGCACATGTTCGGACAGCTGCTCCAGGTCCAGCAAGGCTTCTTTGAGTTGCAGCTGGCGGGCGCCGCCCACGGTCTGCTTGATCACCGCGTTAGCGATGGTGCGGGCGGCACCGAAGGCACTGGCTTCGTCGATGCGCTCGATGGCTGCGTTGATCAGGGGGGCCTGTTCGCGGTGGCCGCTGTCCTCGTCCATGCCGAGGTAGCCGCGCCCCACCGATTGCGCCATGCGGCTGCCATAGCCGCTGACCGAGTAGCGCGAATCCACGTCGCGGAACACATCGCAGACCCGCGCAGCCTCGCCCACCAGCACGCCGTAGGCGGTGCGCAAAACGCCGCCCGGCTGGCTGCGCACATAGGCCCAGGCGGCGTCGCGGCTATTGCTGTCTTCCAGCCATTCCTGCCAGGCTTTGGCGTCGGCCACATCGGGGGCGCGGGCCGGCACGGCAATCGGCGTGGGGAAGGCCGGCAGCTCCACCAGCATGGGCAGCTGGCGCAGGGCGGTGATGGCAGGCACGAAGAAGTAAGCGCCCCACTGCAGCTCCACCAGCGGTTGCTCGCCCAGATTGAGGCTCAGCGCACGGCCTTCATGCTCGAAGCGGAACACCCGTGGCGTGGTGCTGGGTAGACGCTCAGCGGCAGCGGCCTTGGGCACGGCCACGCCTAAAAAGGGGTCGGACTGGCCGGCATAGCCGCCGCTGCTATTGCCGCCGGAGATCCAGCGCTGCACGGTCTCGAACTGCTCGGCCAAGCTGGCGTTATAGGCCATGAAGATCAGGCCGCGTTCGTCCTTATCCATGTCGGCCGGGGCCTGGCCCGGCTGCAGCGGCGGGCCGTAGGACATGCCGCGGCGCAGCAGGCGTGGCACCGGGGTGGCCAGGGTGGGGTCGGTGCGCGGGTTGGCCCGGCGGATGTGGGCGTGGAAGGGGCAGGCCTTGCCTTGGGCATCCTGGCTGTAATTGAAGTTGTTGCCGGGGCCGATGGCGGGCGCGGCCAGGGGCACGCCGTCGGGCCAGCGGCCCATCATCTTGGCCAGCAAGGTTTTGCGGTCCAGACCCAGTTCGGTGACTTGGCTGTCCAGGGTCTGCTGCAAGCGGCCGGGAAACTGGCGCAGCTTGCGCACCACCAGGAAGGTGCCTTTGTCCAGCAAGGCGTCGGCCTGCTCGGGCACGGCGTAGCGCTCCCGATCGGTGCGATAACCCAGCAGCAGCTCGCCGCGCTGCACCGCATCTGACCAAGGCTGCGCCGGCGTCGGGCCGCTGGGCTCGCCCACCACTGGTTGGCTGATGCCGTCGACAAAGCCAAAGCTCTCTACCGTCTGCTTGGGCTTGCCGGGTGCGCTATTGCGGCGCATGGCCTGCACCGACAGCACTTGCAAGCCGCTGCCTTGCTCCAGTTGTTGGATGGCGGCTTGGCGCGCCGCCTCGCTGACTTGGGTGCCATGGCGCAGCTGAATCAGCACATGCACCGCGTTCAGATCAACCCGGCCACTTTCGGCGTTAGCGCTTGCGGCAGGCCAGTTGCGCTGCGGCAGTTTCCAGTAGCGCGGGTGGTTGTGGCGCAGATCACCCAGCACACCGGCGCGTGCTTCCATGCCTTCCACAAAGGGCTGGGGCATGCGCTCCAGCCGGCTGCTGCTGACGCCCAGCGCGCGCAGGCCGGCCAGGCTCAGCGCCACATTGCGGTAGAAGCCGTCGGCCGGCTTGTTGCCCTTCACCGTGTCGTCCTCGTTGCTGGCCGGGAAGGCCGCCAGCCAGGCCACTGCCTGCGGCGCTTGCACCACGCGCAGCAAGACCATGGCGCCGCCGCTCAAGTCGGGGTAGGCCGTCAGCATGCCGCCTTGGATGTCGCTGGGCTGGTAGTCAAGCTGGCGGGTGCTGATCTCGGCCACGCGGGCGGGCTTTTCAAACCAGTCCAGCATGCGGTAGTAGGCGGCGCGCAGGGGGCTGCCCGGCGGGAACAGTTTGGCGGTGTCGAGTTGCACCAGCTCGAACAAGATGTCGCGGGCGGCGCGGATCAGGCATTGGCCGTCCGCCACGCTGGGGTCATCGCGCATGAAGTAGCGGTCCAGCGTGTACAGCGTGGCCAGGGCCGGCAGGGCGCGCACGGCCATGGCGGCGCGGGCGGGCAGGCCATCGGGCAAGGGCGCGGTTTCGCCGGGCACGGGCGTGCGTATGCGGGTGGCGGCCAGCGCCGCATCGGTCTCGGGGTGCTCGCGCTCTTGCCATTCCAGGGCGGCCAAATAGTCGTGGTCGGCGCTGCTGCGGCCGGTTTCGAAGTAGAGGAAATCGCTGGCGATCTCATGCTCGCGCACCCAGTCCTTGTAGCGCTCGAAGCTGGTTTCCTTGGCCAGGCGGTAGCCTTCGGCGTGGCACAGAATCAGGTCCAGCATGCTGCCAAGCTGGTCCCAGATCACTCGCATATAGGGCTCCCAGCCGCCGTCGAAGCAGACATTGAGCAGCAGCTTGTGCGGCGTGCCGGGTGCGGCATCAGCCGGCGGGGCGATGATGGCCCAGCGGAAGGAGTGGACGATGTGGAAGCGGCTCACCACATCGGTGAACAAGCCCGGCGCATCGCTGGACTCGCGCGCGCCCAGGCGCAAGGCATTGAGCGACTTCAGCACCCGGCGCAGCCGGTCCACATAAGTGATGGTCTCGAAGGCGGTGACGAAACCGGGCTTGATCGGTGTGATCAGCACCAGATCGGTGATGCCTTGCAGCTGGGTTTCGAAGGCTGGCTTGCTCATAGTGCTCCCTGATTTGTTGTGTGTGGGCCCGCGGACCGTGCGCACGATAGGCGGCTTGGCCGCTCTTGTCGTGGCAAATAATAGGGCTTGAGAGGGCTGGGGTCTTGGGCTAGAAGGGGCTTGGTCGCGCTGATGGGCGCTGCCTTTCGCCACTGTTCCCGTCAGCCATTCATCGCCGCCCCGCGCCGTTCACGCAGCCTATTTGCGCCTTCGTCTCGCGGCGCTGGCATGCGGCCCCGCCTTTGCCGACACTGTGTTCACTGTCAAAAATTGGCAGGCAACACCGAAAGGCCCTCGTCATGAAATCCCAACTCGCTTTGCGCACTTTGTTGACCGCTCTGATCGCAGTCGCCGCCGCGGCGCTGTTGGGGCTGAACCTGGCCGCCTTGTCTGAATCGCCGCCGGCCGCCACGCCGCGCGTGGTGCAGCTGGAACGTGTGGTGGTGGAGTCACCCCGCAGCACGCTGGCACCGCGCTCGGCTCAGGCCAGCAGCTTGCAGTCGGCTCCTCAAAGTTGATCTGCTGAGATGTGCAGCGGCCGCCCCTAGGCCGCTGCGCGCCTGATCCTGCCGCCTTGTAATATGGCCGCCCGCATGGCGGGACCGGACCGAGACAAGGCGATGAAAAAGAACAAAGCATTCAATATGGGCGCGCAAGCCTGGAGCTTGGCGCTCTTGCTCTTTTTGGCGGCCTGCGGTGGTGGTGGAGGCAGCGGCGCTGCTGGCAATGAGCCACCGACCCCCACGCCCACGCCACTGCCCGTCCCCGCGCTCAGCAGCCAATGTGAAGCCGGCTCGGTGGCACGCTTGGCGCTTGAGGCCGCACCGCCGGCCGGCCGCAACACCGAACTGGCTCTGCTCGCCTGCGAGGGCGCCACGCTCAGCGGCCTGCAATGGACGCAAACCGCCGGCCCTGCCCTGAATGCCATGTCCAGCCGCTCGCAGGCGCTCAGTGTTGAGCCCACGGCGGCGGGGGCTTATCAGTTTGATCTGCGCTATGTCGATGCCAAGGGGCGCTCTTTTCAAGCGCCGGTGCAGTTCAACAGCAGCAGTGCGGCGGCAGCCCCGGCCCTGGTGGTCCGCGGCGAGCCCTCGGTGCTGGCCGGTGGGCAGACTTCGCTGCGCGCTTGGGCACCCGGCTTCAGCGAGGCCGAATTGGAAGGCGCCCAAGTGGCCTGGAGCCAGAGCGGCGACGCCAGCGCCACGTTGAGCGGCACCGACGGCTGGCGCGTCATCATCAAAGCGCCAGCGCTGCAGCGCGATAGCAGCCTGAGCTTGAGCGTGCGGCTCACCCTGGCCGATGGCCGTACGGCCACGGGGCAGTTCAGCCTGCTGGTGCAAGCCGTGCCGGGTCTGCCGGCCGACCCTTTGTTCACCAGCAGCAATCCGGTCAGCCGCACTTACCCCTATCTGGCCCAAGGCCCTTATGCGGCGGCCCTGCGCGACTGTGTCTTCAGCCCTTACCTGAGCCGCAGCAATCCCAACAACACCTGCACCCTGGGCCAGTTGCCCATCCTCGGCCAGACCAGCGGCGGGGCGGCGCCGACGGTAGAGCAGGTGATGCAGCGCGTCGTCGTCTCCAACGACTGGATGGCCGAGGTGTTCGAGCGCTTTTTGCGCGAGCAAGACGTCAATGGCGACTTCCGCCGCATGCTGGCGGCCGTCACCGCCGTGGTGATCGGCGGCCAGGTGCGGCCGGCTTTTTACTGGAGCACGACTGGCGCCATCTATCTGGATGCCAGCTATCTGTGGCTCACCCCCGCCCAGCGCGACAGCATCAGCGAAGCCGCCGACCCGCGCTCCGGCAACGGCAGCACGCTGGCCTTCGCCACGCCTTGGCGTTATGTGCTGAATAACCAGCATGCCGTCACCAGCTACGCCATCAGCGCGCGCCAAAGCCGCAGCCTGAGTGAGCTGCCCTACGACTTGGGGCGTTTGCTGTATCACGAGCTGACGCATGCCAACGACTTTCTGCCGCCCCGCGTGCATGCCAGCCTGGACAGCAGCAAGCGGGTCTACCAGGCCATCCCGGTCAACACCGCCTCGCAGCAACTGGCGCAAACCTTGCCCTTCTTCTCGCAGGAGATGCAGGGCTTGGCCTCGGTGCTGTCCTTTGGCGCCACACCCACGCCGGTGCAAGAGGCCTACCGCCCCGAGGACATCACCCGTTTTTTCAGCCAGGACCGGGTCAACGACGATTACAGCTATTCGGTGCCCAGCGGCGCCAGCGTGCCGCGTGAGGACGCCGCCATGCTGGTGGAGGAGGGCATGATGCAGCTGCGCTACGGCGTGCTGCGTGACTTTGCCGTGACCAATCAGTTGCAGCCCGGCAGCAGCAGCGCCGATCTGGTGCTGAACTGGGGCCAGCGCGGGCGCATCGGCGAGCCCAGCATCCGGCCGCGCCTGCAACTGGTGCTGAACGATTTGCTGCCCTGGTTGCCGGCCAACTTCAGCGCCGGCCTGGCCGCGCCGCTGGCCTTGCGGGCCGGGCAGACCTGGGGCGCCAATCTCGATCAGGCCGCGTTGGCGGCGGCGCGGGTCAAACCTTTGACGGCGCAGCAGCGCCTCAATGAGCAGGAGCAGACCACCCGCGTGCTGCGCGCGCGCTGAAGCGCGAGCAAGCCCTTGTTGCAGGCGCTTGATGCTGCTGAGACCAGGGGTTTTCCAGTAGCCGGAAGTGCGTTCATCCGGCTCTGCTGCAACTCAATCGCCTCTCCTGTCGCTTGATCGCCTGGGCCTGGAAAGCACCGCGCTCAAAGCCGAAACTGCATTCATGGGTAGCGCATCTGCTACTCGCAGCAGCAGGAGTTAGTGCCATGATTGCCAGCCCCAAGAATCTCTTCGTTACCGTGTTCACCGCTGTCGGCCTGATCGCCGGCGCCGCCACCGCCTGGGTCGTTCAGGCCAAGCCCGAGGCCTCTATGCGCGTCGTCAAGCTGGAGCGTGTGGTCATCGAAGGCAAGCGCCCCGTGACCCCCGCCGCTGTGGCCCAGCAGCAGCCGATTGAGAAGCTGCCGCGCGTGGTCATCGAAGCCCGCCGCACGCCTGCGGCAGCCGACTCCACTGTTTTGGTGGCCAAGGCCAAGGTCTGCAACAACCCCGTGCAATGCTGAAGCCCGCCTGCGTCGGCGCCTGTCGTTTGGCGCCGCTTGGCACACCGTTCGTCGTAATACCTGATTGATTTCCCACCCTCATCTCTAAGATCGCGCCACACCAGTTGAGGAGGGCGGTCGATGACAGAGATCTTGCAAGTCCAGGGCCTGAAGAAAGCCTTTGGCGCCAGGCAGGCGGTGCGTGAAGTTTCCTTCCAGGTGCGTGCCGGCGAGTTGCTCGGCTTCCTCGGCCCCAATGGCGCGGGCAAGTCCACCACGCTCGCGATGATGGCCGGCCTGATCCCCGCAGACAGCGGTTCGGTCCATGTGGCCGGCATCAGCTTGGCCGAGCAAGCGAACGCGTTCAAGTGCCGCATCGGCTTGGTGCCCCAGGACATTGCGCTGTTCGAGGATTTGCCGGCCCAGGCCAATATCGAATTGTTCGGCGCGCTGTACGGCATGTCCGGCCACGCCCTGCGGCAGCGCGCCCGCGAGGTGCTGGATTGGGTCGGCTTGGCCGAGCGCGCCCAAGACAAACCCGCCAGCTTCAGCGGCGGCATGAAGCGCCGACTCAATATCGCCTGCGCCCTGGTCCATGACCCCGACGTGCTCTTGCTGGACGAGCCCACCGCCGGGGTTGACCCGCAAAGCCGTAACGCCATCTTCGATCAGCTCGAACGGCTCAAGCGCGCTGGCAAAGCCCTGGTCTACACCACCCATTACATGGAAGAAGTGGAGCGCCTGGCCGATCGGGTCTTGATCATGGACCACGGCGAGGTGCTGGCCAGCGGCACCCTACCCGAGCTTTACCGCCGCTTGCCGGCCGCGCAAACCCTGCAGCTGGAATTGGACGAGGGCGCGCCGCTGGATCTGGCCGCCTTGCAGGCCCTGGCCGGTGTCAGGCAAGTCGAGTTGCACGGCAGCCAGCTCAAGCTCGGCGTGCAAGACCTGACCCTCGCCACCCCGCTTGTCTTGCAGGCCCTGGCCGCGCAAGGCCAGCAGCTGCGCCACATCAGCTCAGGCCGAGCCAATCTGGAAGATGTGTTCCTGGCCCTGACCGGCCGCCAGCTGCGCGATTGAGAGGAAGGACACCACCATGCACGCTTTTCTCGCTCTTTTGCGCAAGGACCTGATCCTGCACTTTTCCAACCGTCGCGCGGTCTTGATGAGTATTGCCGCGCCGATTTTGATCGCGGCCTTTTTCGGCAGCCTCTTCGGCGGCTCGGGCAACAAGCCCGCCCATGTGCCGGTGGCCATCACGGATCTGGACCGCAGCGCCTTGTCCCAAAAACTGGTGGCGGCGCTGCGCGCGGACCCCAGCTTGGCCCTCAGCGAATTGCCGGCCGATGAGGCCCAGGCGCAGGTCAGGGCCGGCAAGCTGCGCGCCGCGATTGAGCTGCCCGCCGGCTTTGCCGCGCAAGCTGGCCGCGCCATGTTCGGCGGCCAGCACAAGCCGGAGGTGGGCCTGGTCTACGACCCCTCGCAAGCCATGGCGCTGCCGCTGGTGCGTGGCCTGCTGACCCAGCATGCGATGGCCTTGGTGGCGCAGCAGACTTTTGGTGCCAACAGCCCGGTCCTCAAGGATGCGCGGTCCGAGGTGGCCGCCGACACGCAGATGCCCGCCGCCCAGCGCCAGGACTTGCTGCAGATGTTCGACAGCATCAGCCGCGTGCAGGCGCAAACCGCGACACCTTCGGCTTCAGCGCCGACATCCGCAGCATCCGCCGCTTCTGCCGCATTGACCGGGCCTAGCTTCAGCCCACCCTTCAGCACGCGTGAAACCGAGGCCAGCGCGCGGCCCGAGTTGCACTACAACAGCTATGCCCATTCCTTCGCCGGCATGGGGGTGCAGTTCATTTTGATGATGGGGGTGGACATCGGCGTGGGCTTGCTGCTGCTGCGCCGCCAAGGCCTGTGGCTGCGCCTGCGCGCAGCACCCTTGTCGCGAGCCACCTTGCTGGGCAGCCGCATGGCCAGCTGCGCGCTGATCGCCTTGCTGGTGTTCGCGGCCATTTATGCCGTGGCCATGGCCGCTTTTGGGGTGCGGGTGGAAGGCAGCTGGCTGGGTTTTGTGGCGGTGCTGCTGGCCTTCTCTGCGCTGACATCGAGCTTTGGCTTGTTGATTGCCGCGTTGGGCAAAACGCCCGAGGCCACGCGTGGGCTGGCGATTCTGGCCACCTTGCTGATGGTCATGCTCGGCGGCGCCTGGGTGCCGTCCTTCATCTTCCCGGAGTGGTTGCAAACCTTGTCGATGTTTGTGCCCACACGCTGGGCGGTGGATGGGCTGGACGCCATGACCTGGCGTGCCCAAGGCTTGCAGTCAGCCTTACTGCCGGTGGCGGTGATGCTGGGCTTCACGCTGCTGTTCGCGGCCCTGGCTTTGGCGCGTTTCAAATGGGAAGAGTGATGGGCTTCGGTCACGACTTGGCCTATTGCGGCACAAAGTCACAGCAAGCGCAGATGCGCCCGCCAAACGTTACCTCGGCTTACATTCTGCTGGCTTTGGTCGCACTGCGGCCTGCTTGGCCTGACTAGAGTTCCGACCTCGGCGCTGCCTTTTGTTTTTGGCGCCGTGTGTGGGAGCGCAATGAGAGTCGAATTTGATCCGCTGGCCCTGAGCCAGTCGCCGCTGCAGCAGCAGCCGCTGATGCCGCAAGCCCGGCCGCGCTGGGCCATGGCCAGCTTGCTGATGTCAGTGTCCCTGGCTGTAGCAGGACTGACGGCCTGCGGTGGCGGTGCCGGTGGCAGCAGTAGCAGTGCAGGCGACCCCGGCGCCACGCCCAATGCGGGTACCTCCACTCCTGAGCCCGCACCCGCCAAGCCCAGCCGTGACGAGGCGCGCCGCTTTCTGCTGCAAGCCAGCTTCGGCCCCACCGAGGCCAGCATCAAGGCGGTGATGGATCAGGGCTACGCGGCCTGGATCGATCAACAACTGGCCCTGCCCGCCAGCTCACACCGCGCCAACTGGGAAGCCTCAGACGCCAGCCTCAAGGCCGCCAAGGCGACGGCCAGCGCCGGTACGGGCGAGGTGCTGGATTCGTTTTACAAAGCGGCCATCAGCGGCGAAGACCAGCTGCGTCAGCGAATGGCCTATGCCTTGTCGCAGATCTTTGTGATCTCGCTGGCGCAGGGCGCGGTGGGCGACCAGCCGCGCGGCGCCGCCAGCTATCTGGACATGTTGGCCGCGCAAGGCCTGGGCAGCTATCGCAATCTGCTGGAGCAGGTGGCGCGCCATCCCATGATGGGCTTGTACCTCTCGCATCTGAAAAACCAGAAAGAAGACCCCGCCACCGGCCGCGTTGCGGATGAGAACTTCGCCCGCGAGGTGATGCAGCTGTTCTCCATCGGCCTGGTCGCGCTCAACCCCGATGGCAGCGCCAAACTGGCTGCTGGTGTGAGCACACCCACCTACGGCCCCGACGACATCGCCGGCATGGCCAAGGTCTTCACCGGCTGGAGCTGGGACGGCCCCGACACCGACAACGGCCGCTTCTTCGGCTGGTGCCCGAGCTTCTGCTCGGCAGACCGCGCCATCATGCCGATGCAGGGCTATGGCCAATACCACTCGCTGGCCGAGAAGCGCTTTCTCGGCCAGGTGCTGCCAGCGCAAACCCGGGCTGACCCGAACGCGAGCCTCAAGCTGGCGCTCGACACCCTGGCCAGCCACCCCAATGTGGGTCCCTTCATTGGCCGCCAGCTGATTCAACGCCTGGTCACCAGCCACCCCAGCCCGGCCTATGTGGCGCGGGTCAGCGCGGCCTTTGGTGCCAGCGGCGATATGCGCGCCATGCTCAAGGCGGTGCTGCTGGATCCCGAGGCGCGCAACACGCCTGCCGCTGATGCGAACAGTTATGGCAAGCTGCGCGAACCGGTGCTGCGCCTGACCCAAGCCCTGCGCGCCCTGGGCGCCAGCAGCGATTCGGGCGCCTGGCTGATCCGCAGCACCGACGACCCCGGCTCGCAGCTGGGCCAGTCGCCGTTGCGTTCGCCCTCGGTGTTCAATTTCTATCGCCCCGGCTATGTGGCGGCAGGCAGTGAAACCGGCGCCGCCCAACTCACCATGCCCGAGCTGGCGCTGGTGAATGAGACCTCGGTGGCCGGCTACTCGGTCTATATGCGCAACGGCCTGGGCAATGGCTTCGGCATGTCCGGGCCCGACTGGAAGGCTGCGCGCCCCGATGTTCAGCTGGACCTGAGCGCCGAGATCGCCCTGGCCGACAAGCCCACCGAGCTGGTGGGCGCTGTGGTCAGCAAACTGCTGGGGGCGCGCAGCAATGCCACCCTGCAGGCCGAGATCGTGGCGGCAGTGGAAAGCGTCAAGCTCGACGCCCTGAAGGCCGACGCCAGCAACCAGAAAACAGTCGACGAGCAGCGCCGCAACCGCGCTCGCATGGCGGTCTATCTGAGCTTGATGGCTCCCGAATACCTGGTGCAGAAATAAATCATGAGCCAAGCCACTTTCCACTCCGCGGCCTCGCGCCGTGCCTTTCTGCGCCAAGCCTCAGCCTTCGCCGGCCTGGGCGTGGCCGCCCCGCTGGGCTTGAATCTGGCCGCCATGGGCAGTGCCAGTGCCCAAACGGCCGGTGACTACAAAGCCATCGTCTGCCTGTTCATGAACGGCGGCAACGATGGCCTGAACATGGTCTTGCCCACCGATGCCGACAGCTGGGCCGCCTACACCGCCACCCGCAACCAGGCGCCGGACTCCATCGCGCTGCTGGCGCCAGGGGCGCCGCCCACAGCGAGCGCAGCGGCCGGCTCACCGACGCGCTTGGGCGGGGTCTTGCCGATCAGCCCGATCTCGAGCCAGGGCCGCACATTTGCCCTGCACCCCAGCATGGCGGCGGCGCGTGATCTCTTCGCCGCGGGCCGCCTGGCGGTCTTGCCCAATATCGGCACCCTGGTCAAACCCACCAGCAAGGCTGATTTGAAGCTGGTCAGCTTCCCGCGGCCGGCCGCGCTGTTCTCGCACAACGACCAGCAATCCACCTGGCAAGCCCTCAGCCCCGAGGGCGCTTCGCTGGGCTGGGGCGGGCGTATTGCCGACATGCTGTTAGCCAATAACAGCCAGCCCATCTTCAGCGCCGTCTCGGCTGGCGGCAACGCCGTGTTCCTGACCGGGCGCCAGGTCTTGCCTTATCAAATCGGCAGCCGCGGCGCGGTACGGGTGGGTGGCAGCGGCAGCAGCCTGTTCGGCTCCACCACGGCGACCGAGCGCTTGCGCAATGTGATGCGCGGCGGCCGTAGCACTGACCTGATCGGCCGCGACCATGCCGCCGTGGTGGCCCGTGCGCTCAGCGCCGAAAGCCTGATCGTGCCGGCCTTGCCCGACATCGTTCCCGCGCCCTATGGCTCCGGCGGCCTGGTGGCTGGCGCGGCTGACCCGCTGCTGCAGTACGACAACCCGCTCACCGGCGCCAAAGCCAATAACTCGCTGGCTCAGCAGCTGCAGGTGGTGGCGCGCACCATCGGCGCGCGCGGCAGCCTGGGCGTGGGGCGGCAGGTGTTCTTTGTCAGCATCGGTGGCTTTGACACCCATGATGACCAGAACCGCGCCCATGCCGATTTGATGGCCAAGCTGTCGCACGCGCTGAGCTATTTCGACGCCACCCTGGGCGCCATGGGCATGCGCAATCAAGTCACCACCTTCACTGCCAGCGACTTCGGCCGCAGCTTCACCAGCAATGGCGATGGCACCGACCACGGCTGGGGCAGCCATCATCTGGTGATGGGCGGCGCGGTGCGCGGGCGCGAGTTCTACGGCAAGTTCCCGCAGCTGGGCTTGAAGAACGCGGGCAATAACCAGTTCGATAGCAGCCCCTCCCAGCTCGCCAACGGCGTGCTGCTGCCCGAAACCTCGGTGGAACAGCTGGGCGCCACGCTGGGCCGCTGGATGGGCGTGTCAGACGGCGGCTTGGCCGACATCTTCCCGAACTTGAAGAACTTTGATGCCAGCGTGCGCGACTTGAAGTTCTTCGGCTGACGGCTTGTTGTTGGCTGAGCGGTGAGCTGAGCAGGCTTGCTCGCTGCTCAGCTCACATTACGCCATCTCAACTCAGGCCTGATCCAGCACCCGCAGAATCTCTGCCCCGTAGGCTTCGAGCTTTTTCGCACCCACGCCGCTGATGCCGGCCAGCTCATCGAGCGTGCCGGGCCGGCGCCGGGCCATCTCGGCCAGGGTCACGTTCTGGAAGATCACATAGGCCGGCAGGCTGTGTTCCTTGGCCACCTCGGCGCGCCAGGCCTTGAGCTGCTCGAACGCGGCCTGCGCCTGTTCGTCCATATCGCCCAGATCACGCGCTGCACTGCTGCTGCCGCCTGGCTTCTTGCCACTGCCCGAACTTTGCTTGCCGCGTTTGCTGGCCACCGAGGGCACGCGCAGAAGCAGTTGCACCTCGCCCTTCAGCACCGAGCGGGCCGAGTCCGCCAGCACCAGGGTCATGTACTCGCCCTCGGTCTGCACATGGCCCAGGGCGATCAGCTGGCGCAGCACGGCGCGCCACTGCGTTTCGGGCAGGTCGGCGCCCACGCCCCAGGTGCTCAGGGTCTGGTGGCCGTATTGCGTCACCTTGTCGGTGACCTTGCCGCGCAGCACATCGATCAAATGCCCGGCACCAAAGCGCTGGCCGCCGTTCTGGTGAAAGCGGTAGATGCAGCTGAGCAGTTTGCGGGCGGCCTCGGTGCCGTCCCAGGTGGCGGGAGGGAACAAGCAGTTGTCACAGTTTCCGCAGGCCGAGCTGGCCTCGCCGAAATAGCCTAACAAGCGAACCCGACGGCAATCGGTCGCCTCGGCCAGGGCCAGCAAGGCATCGAGCTTGCCGCGCTGGCCTTTCTTGAATTCTTCCTCGGCCGGGCTTTCGTCAATCATGCGGCGTTGGTTCACCACATCGGCCAGGCCATAAGCCATCCAGGCGTCGGCGGGGGCACCGTCGCGGCCGGCGCGGCCGGTTTCCTGGTAATAGCTCTCGATGTTTTTGGGCAGGTCCAGGTGGGCGACGAAGCGCACATCGGGTTTGTCGATGCCCATGCCGAAGGCGATGGTGGCCACCATCACCACACTGTCTTCGCGCAAGAAGCGGTCTTGATGCTTTTGGCGCAGGGCCGCGTCAAGGCCGGCATGGTAGGGCAGGGCCTTGATGCCCTCGGCCACCAGCCAGTCGGCGGTTTCTTCCACCTTTTTGCGGCTTTGGCAGTACACCACGCCGGCATCGTCCTCATGCTCGTCGCGGATCAGGCGCAGCAGCTGCTCGCGCGGCTTGTCCTTTTCGACAATCGTGTAGCGGATATTGGGCCGGTCGAAAGAGGAGATGAAGACGCGTGCCTCTTCCAAGCGCAGGCGGCTGATGATGTCGGCGCGGGTCAGGTCGTCGGCGGTGGCGGTCAGCGCGATGCGCGGCACGTTCGGAAAACGCTCGTGCAGCAGGCTCAGCGCCAGGTACTCGCTGCGGAAGTCATGCCCCCACTGGCTGACGCAATGCGCTTCGTCGATGGCGAACAGGCTCAGCAGGCCGCGCTCGTACAGCGAATCCAGCTGGGCCAGAAAGCGCGGGTTGGTGATGCGCTCAGGTGCGGCGTAAAGCATCACCAGGCGGCCACTCATCATCTCGCGCTCGACATGGGCGGCTTGTTCGCCGCTCAGCGTTGAGTTCAAAAAGGCCGCATGCACGCCGGCTTCTTCCAGCGCGCCCACCTGGTCATGCATCAGCGCGATCAGGGGGCTCACCACCACCGTGACGCCCTGGCCCGCGCGGTGGCGGGCAATTGCCGGGATCTGGTAGCACAGGCTTTTGCCGCCGCCCGTGGGCATCAGCACCAGCGCGTCACCGCTGTCGCCCACATGCTGGATGATGGCTTCTTGCGCGCCGCGGAAGGCGCCGTAGCCAAACACCTCTTGCAGGATGTTCAACAGGACGGGATGATGGTTTGGCTGGCTCATGGTGGCCCGCATTGTCGAGGAGAACCACTTTGGACGAAAAAAGCCAGGCCTTGCGCGCGAAGCTGATCCGCAATCATCTCGACTTGCCGCGAGAACGCTTTGTGCGCCCGCCGCGCTACGACAGCATGATTGGCGCCCTCTCCGACGGCACGCTGGCGCGCAAACTGGGCTGTGGCGTCGACACCGTGGCGCCTGGCCAGCAAAGCTGCCCCTATCACTTTCACCACACGCAAGAAGAGATGTTTGTCGTGCTGGCGGGCGAGGGCACGCTGCGGGTGGCCGGTGAGATGCTGCCGATCAAGACGGGCGATGTGATTTTTATTCCCTGCGGGCCGGACTATCCGCATCAAATCCTCAATACCTCGAACGCGCCGCTGAGCTATTTGTCCATCAGCACCCAGGAGCGCCCCGAGGTTTGCGAGTACCCTGACTCCGGCAAGATCGGCGTTTTCGCCGCCCGGGGCCGCAGCTTTGTGCAGCGCCCGGAGAACGGGCTGGACTATTGGGAGGGCGAGCCCTAATCTGGCCTTGTGGCTGGGGCGGCATAATCCGCCCTTTGGTTTTCTCCTTCTCTGCGGAGCGCACGCATCATGGCCTCGGTCAATAAAGTCATTCTCATCGGCAATCTGGGGCGCGACCCCGAGTTGCGCTACAACCCCAGCGGCGTTGCCTTCTGCACCATCAGCCTGGCGACCACCCGCAACTGGAAGAACCGCGAGTCCGGCGAGAAGCAGGAAGAGACCGAATGGCACCGTGTCGTGTTCAACGACAAGCTGGCCGAAATCGTCGGCCAGTACTGCAAGAAGGGCAAGCCGCTCTACGTTGAAGGCCGTCTGCGCACCCGCAAGTGGCAAGACAAGGAAGGCCGCGACACCTACACCACCGAAATCATCGCCGACCAGATGCAATTGCTGGGCGGCCGTGACAGCGGTGGCGACGAAGGCGGCGGTGGCGGTGGTGGCTACGGCGCCCGTGGTGGTGCCGGTGGCGGCAGCAGCTACGGTGGTGGCGACGACTACGGCGACCAACCCGCCGCTCGCGCCCCGGCAGCCCGCCCGGCAGCAGCCCCTCGCGCCCCTGCTCCGCGCGCCCCTGCGCCAGCACCGCGTGCGGCGACGGGTTTTGACGATATGGATGACGATATTCCGTTCTAAGACACACCTACCAGTAGAGCGTCAATATCAGGCCCGCAGCCCAATGGCTGCGGGCCTTTTTCATTGTTTACATCGCATCTCTTGTTCTGTGTCGGGGTTGGGTATCGCCTACCCCCAAGGTGCGTAAGCAACAGAACCCATACCGGATTCGCTTGCTCGTTCTTGCTTTAGGCGAGAGCTTTTCGTTCTAGGCTGATTGCTGTCAGTGAAAACCATAGCCCTGGATGACCGGATTCATCCAACTTCCCGGCCTTCGCCGACCGACGGGATCCACCACTTGAGCTTGCGAGCCGATCAAGCGGATTGCGTACCAAGCCGCAGGACGTGCGCGTAGATTACGGTGACGCTTAAGTACACGTGACCAAGCAAGTCGAGGACAAGCATGTAGGCCCTGTGGTCCAGGGGCATGAGGCCAAGATCCGCAGTGGCAAGCAAACCGCCAAACTGCCTTTCAGCAGGGAGAACAAGGCGTGAGGGATGGGCGGGCTGGGGCGACCTGGCCCCTAAAATGACGTTGCAAACAGCAAGCTGATGGTCACGCAACAGAAGAACAAGCGAAGAGGTGCCGGGAGGTCGGCAAAGAAGACGCCGCCCGAGGCAGGCGCTGTAGAGTCGCGCGGCAAGCCCAAGCGCGTGAGCAGCCCCAAGTCGTCAGGCAACAGAGGCGTTGCCTTCGAGCATCGTGTGCAGGCGACGCGGCTCCTGGCCATGTGCCTGGGAATGCCGTGCCTGGGCGTGCCCGACGGTTTCAGCATCATCAAGTTGCTGTTTCAGGGGCGCAGGGAAGGCCACAACACGGATGACCTGGTGCTCACCGTTGCCGCGCCGACGGGTGAGATCGGTACGGTGCGTATGCAGATGAAGAGCGAGCTTGCGCCGACAGCCAAGAACAAGGTCTTCGAGGAAGCTGTGGGCTTGGCCTGGCTCGACTTCATCAGCCCGGTTTTCGTGCGCGACCTCGATCTGAACGTAATCGTGCATGACACCCGCTGCGGCAGCCGTATGACACCAGCGGCCGAGGTCGCTCGCTGGGCCTTCAGCTCGAGCAATGCCGCTGGTTGGTATGACCGGGTGCATGCTGCGCAGTTCAGCAACGAAGCCAACCGTACCGCATACGCGGCCATCAAGGCAGCGGCGGAGCTCTATCACGGCGGGCCGATCACGCTGGACGAACTTCATCAGTTCGTCGTGCACCTGAAGTTCGCGCAGCACGACCTCGACTCCGACGGCACCGCCGAAGTCATGGCCCAGAAGCAGTTCCTTTTTCAGGCGGGTGTTCCCTTGGAGCAGCTTGCAGGCTACTGGGCGCATCTGGTGCAGGTTTGCGTTGCGCTCAACGGTGACGGTGGCGACGTGGACCTGACGAGCGTTGCCCGCCACATCGGTACCCAGCTCAATGAGCTCTTCCAGACGGATCGGATGAGGCGTCAGCAACTGGCTGCACCTCATGTCCGTGTGGCGGCGCCGACCACGGGCGGACCGTTGCTCGCCTTCGTGCCGGCCACATCGGTCTTGCAGGCAGTGGCGCCGGCCCCGGCGGCGGCGCCCCCGGTGGATGTCGATGCAGCGCCGGCGACGCGGGCCAGCTCCCCGAACAAGATCGTCTCCAGGCAGCTGGACGCCATCAACGAATTGCGCAAGGCCAATAGGTTCACTGACGGCCTCGAGCAGCTTGCGGTCCTTGAACAGGACCTGGCTGATTTTGACGATCACCAGCGGGCACTTTGGTACTGGCTGCGCGGCATCTGCCGCTGGCATCAGAAAGATGACATCGAGGCGGCCGCGACCGATCTGGTGACGGCGGCCGACCTTGTGGATGACGAGGACAAAATCGCAGCCGGCCGCATCCAGGCCCACATCCTCAGAGGCGAAACGCAGAACGCCGCTGCGGTGGCGGACGCCGCGCGGGCAAAGTTTCCGCAGTCGCTGGCGGTGTGGGCTGCCGCCTGCAACGCGCGCATGTTGCTCGGCCAGGTCTTCAGCGCGGCCGACATCCCGGCCGAACACATGGACAAGACTGCGGCGTGGCAGGTCATCGCTGCGTCCCAGGAGCGAGCCGGCGATCTGGTGGGCGCGTTTGAAAGCGCCAGGGTGTCGTTGACCAAGGCGGATGTCTCCTTTTTCAGTCGGGAAGGGCTGCTGCGCTATGCACTTCAGCAGGCCTCACGCGACGGGCTGACCCTCGGCTTTCGGATGCCAGACGGCCCGGACCGCGAACGGCTGATCGAGGCCATTGCTGCCTTCGCTGACCGGCCGAAGACGCTGTGGCGCGTCCAGAGCCAGACGGCGTTGGAGGCGGCGGTCACCCATCTCGGCTACGCCTTGCTTCTGACCGGCAACGCGCAGGAGGCCGCGGCACTGATCGACGAGGCCCGTTCGCATGGCGTCACGTCGACCTCTATCCACCGCGTGGAGATCGAGTCCCTTCGCGACCTTGGACGGTCGGCAGAGCTGCTCGACCGTTTCGAGCCCCTGCTGCCGCAGCTTGGCGAGGACGCATTGGTGTCCTATGCACAGGTCGCGGTGGAGGCCAGGGATTTCGGCAGGGTCGACGCGGCCGTGGCCCAAGGCGCCACCCGCATTGATACGCCGGGCCACGAGCGGCTGCAGCACACCCTGCGCATGGTTCGCTGGGAAGGCATGCTGGCCCAGAAGGAGCATGAAACGCTTCTCGACGAGGTGAAGGCGGCCGACATCACGGCCGCATCTGCATCGATTCCGGACCTTATGTTCGCGGTGCGTGCCCAGCGCAAGTCGGACGGTGATGCCACCCTGCGCGAAGCGCTGCTCGACCGGATCGAGGAACTCGCCACTGCGACCGAAGACCGTCCAGAGGCCTACATGGGCGCGAAGGTCCTCTTCCACAACGGGCGGCTTGCCGCCGCCGCGCTCATCTACGCGCGCATCCTGCCATCGTCCGCGTTCAGCGAATTGCATACCGAGCTGCTGTACGCCTACCTACGCACAGGCCAACGCGCCAAGGCACGAGAGATGCTGCAGGCGTTGCCCGCCGAGTGGAAACAGGATCGCGACGCTCGCCACATGGCACTGGAGCTTGCTCAGATCGCCGGCGATTGGGCAGAGGTAACTGCATTGGCGGAGTTCGAGGTCGCGCTGCAGCCGCAAGAGCCAACGGGCTGGTTACTGCGCATCCTCGCCGCAGTTAACACGGATCGCCCGGATATCGAAGAGCTAGTGAAGCAGGTGCCGGAGGAACTGACGGCTTCCCTGCAGGATGTCGGTCGCCTGGCCAGCGCCGAGATGCGCTTCGGTCATGCCGCCAAGGGCATGCGCCGCTTGTATCGAGCACGGCGTGAACATATGGGTGAAGTGGAGGCTGCGGCGCTGCACCTCACCGCCATCTTTGTGGCTGAGAAGAACCTACCTGAAAGGGATCCGGTGCCTGAAGTCGTTGGCCCAGGTACAGCGGTGGTGCTGCAGGACATCACCACCGGCGAGCTGCGCCGGGTCACCTTCGACCCCGCCGATGTTGCCCGATTGCCGGCGACGGAAGAGTTCGTACCGCCCGACGATCCGCTGGCTAAGTGGCTCTTTGGCCTGCGGGTGGATGACGCCCTACCCATCGACCAGAGTTTTTCCGAGCCGACGATCTACAGGATCACGGGGCTGCAGTCTGCCTATCACCGGTTGGTGGAGACTTCGCTCGCCGCCATCCACAGTTCGATCACGCCGGCCAAGCACCTTCAAACGCTCACGTTGCCGCAGTTGGCCGACGGCACACCTGACCTGAACCAGCTTCGCCAAAAGCTAGAGCGTCAAGACGCGGCGATGGCGAAGACCCTAGACCTGTACGCGCAGCATCCGGCGCCCTTGGGCATGATCGCCAAAAGGCTCAACCGTGATGTTATGGACGTGGTGCGCGGATGGCCTTCCACGGGCCCGAAGTTAGACATTGGCCTGCCAACCGAAGAGGCGGTCGCGCTGCTGGACAGCGGCAAGCCTTGCGTTCTTGACGTCGCCTTGCTGACCGAGCTCGCCCAGCTCGACCTGCTGCATCTGCTGGCGCACCTGCCAGGCGCCATGGTTTCATCGAGCACTTACACCGCCATCGCGGCCAACCTCGAGCAAGAAAGCGTGATGCATCGCGCCGGCACGATGTTCGTTAGAGACGGCCAGATCGGCTTCCACGAAAACACGGAGGCCGACCTAGCGGCGGAGCGCAAGTTCCTCAAGGACATTCTGGCTGCCATCAGAACGCATTGCTCAGTGCTGCCCGCCTACGGGCCGGACACAGTCGACCCATCGCTGGATCGCATCCGGCAGGTGCTCAGCACGGAGGAGTACGCCAACCTGCTGCTGTGCTTGGAGCGTGACGCGGCTTTGTTGTCCCTGGATGTCCGTATTCGCGCCGTTGTTGTGAACCATGACGTGAAGTCGGCAGGTCCGCAGGATTTGATGCGCCACATGCTGGGGCGCGGCGTGTTGAGCCCGCGCGACTACTCTGTCGCAGTGCTCAGCCTGATGATGCGACGCCGCACCTTCGTCTCCCTGAACGAGGCCGACCTGGCCTTCCTGATGTACCAGGGCAACCGCTGGCTCACGCCTGGCATCAATGCCTTGCGCGAATACCTCATCGATCCGCTGTTGAACTTCGGCACCGCAGCTCCGGTGATCGTGCGTTTCATCGGCGGCATCTACAACGACGGCAACTGCGACTTCGGCGTCGCGCTCGAACTGACGGAGTATTTGGTCGAAGCATTGCTGCGTCATCCGGCGTGTCCGCGCGACTGGGCCTTGGATGTCACCCGTGTGCTTCAGCGTGATATGAACCTGGACAACGGGTTGGAGCGGCAGCTCGTTGCGGAAGCTGTGCGCCGCGCGAAGGGACCTACCAGCCAGAAGATGCAGCCAGTGACCGTTCGCGCCACCGTTGTCCATTGCATGGTCACGCCCTGGCTTCGAACCGGCCCATGGATATTCCGTGATGAGGCACCAGCTTCGAGTCGTAAATCAACGAGCGTTTTAGGTGGACTGGCACCAGCTGTCGAATCGTCTGGCACGTCGACCCACGAACCCCGACCGCAGACGCCGGAACTCTAGACGCCAGCTGCCTGTACGCTTGATGCAGACAGGTGCCATTGCGTTTGATTGATGGGCGCAGCGTTGCTTCAGTCGGGCGTGCTCAAATTCCAGGGCAGTCTTGCTGGATCAGCAGGCGCGCTTCAAGATGTCGCTGGATTGGCGGCCGGACAAGCCCAATCGACGCATGACCATCGCGGGGGCTTTTGCTTTGGTGGAACGCCTTGCGCGAGCATAAGGTGCGGTTACAGCTAGGCCCGGCGCGTGTCGGCTGGACCGATCGCCCAACTCACGATAGCGGTCACCCGGCGTCCGTGATGCTAGGACCGTGATCGCTGCAAAGCCGTCGGCCTCTTTAGTTTTGTCGGCTATGCAGCAGGTTGTTGCGAGCGCTGCTTTCTTCGTCACGAACGGATGTTGACACTCCAAAGGTCAGCTTTCCCGGTCTAAACCGAACCGACAGCAGCCCTGTCAACATCAGGCCCGTGGCCCAAAGGCGACGGGCCTTTTTCATGGCCGGTGGCGCTCACGCGGCTACAGTGGTCAGCCCTGTAGCTCAGCCGGGCCAATGCCCGGGCCCGCCCTGCCATGACTAGCGCCGCTTCCTCGTCCTGCGTCCCTCCAGTCGGCCGCTGGCAATTCTGGATCGACCGGGGCGGCACCTTCACCGATCTGGTGGGGCGTGCGCCGGGCGGTGAATTGCATACGCTCAAGCTGCTGTCGGAGAACCCCGAGCAGTACCGCGATGCGGCGGTGGAGGGCATGCGCCGCTTGCTGGGTTTGCAGGCCGGGGAGCTGATCACGCCCGAGCGAGTGGAGTGCGTGAAGATGGGCACCACGGTGGCCACCAATGCCTTGCTGGAGCGCAAGGGCGAACCCACCTTGCTGGTGACGACGCGGGGTTTCCGCGATGCGCTGCGCATAGCCACCCAGGCGCGGCCCAAGCTGTTTGAACGCCACATCGTGCTGCCCGAGCTGCTGTACAGCCGTGTGATCGAGGCGCAAGAGCGCCTGGGCGCGGCGGGCGAGTTGGTGACGCCGCTGGACGAGGCCGCCTTGCGTGCTGAGCTGCAAGCGGCGTTTGATGCCGGCCTGCGCGCCTGCGCCATCGTCTTCATGCATGCCTACCGCTTCCCGGCGCATGAGTTGCGGGCCGAGGCCTTGGCGCGGCAGATCGGCTTCACGCAGATTTCGGTTTCGCACCGGGTAAGCCCTTTGATGAAGCTGGTGCCGCGCGGCGACACCACGGTGGTGGACGCCTACCTGTCGCCCATCCTGCGCCGCTATGTGGAGCAGGTGGCGGCGCAAATGCCCGGTGTGCCGCTGTTCTTCATGCAAAGCTCAGGTGGCTTGACCGAGGCCAGCCGCTTCCAGGGCAAGGACGCGATTTTGTCCGGCCCAGCCGGCGGCATTGTCGGCATGGTGCGCACCGCGCAATTGGCGGGTTATGACAAGGTGATCGGCTTCGATATGGGCGGCACCTCCACCGATGTCAGCCACTTCGCGGCCGACCCCGCCGCGCCACCCGGCGCCAGCCCCAGCTACGAGCGCGCTTTCGACACCGAGGTGGCGGGCGTGCGCATGCGGGCGCCGATGATGAGCATCCACACCGTTGCGGCGGGTGGCGGCTCCATCGTGCGCTTTGACGGGGCGCGCCTGCGCGTGGGGCCGGAGTCCGCCGGTGCCAAGCCCGGCCCGGCTTGCTACCGGCGCGGTGGGCCGCTCACCACCACCGATGCTAATGTGCTGCTGGGGCGAATCCAGCCCGAGTTCTTCCCGCATCTGTTCGGGCCGCAGGGCGATCAGCCCTTGGACCTAGCCGCCGCGCAGGCCGGTTTTGCCGAGCTGGCGCAGCGCATGACTGCGGCGGCAGCCAAGCCCATCAGCGCGGAAGAAGTGGCCAGCGGCGCTTTGCAGATTGCCGTGGGCAGCATGGCCGATGCGATCAAGAAGATTTCGGTGGCGCGTGGTTACGACGTGACTCAGTACACCTTGCAGTCCTTCGGTGGTGCCGGCGGCCAGGCGGCTTGCCGGGTGGCCGATGCGCTGGGCGTCAGCCGTGTCTTGGCGCATCCGCTGGCCGGTGTGTTGAGTGCCTACGGCATGGGCCTGGCCGATCAGCTGGCCTTGCGCGAGGCCTCGCTGGAGTTGGCGCTGGACGCGCCGGGCCTGCGCGCCGCGCGGGCCTTGGGCCAGCAACTGGTGGCCGCTGCTGCCGCCGAGCTGCAAGCGCAAGGCATTGCCGCCAGCGCCTTGCAAAGCCAGGTCCGGCTGCAAGTGCGCTACCAGGGTACCGACACGGCGTTGGCCTGCGCGCTGCCGCCCGGGCCGGCGCAGGCTGATACAGGCGACGATGGTGATGCCGATGCCCTGGTGCAAATCCGCGCTACTTTTGAGCAGGCCTATGCCCAGCGCTTTGCCTTCTTGATGGCCGGGCGGGCGCTGGTGATTGAAGCGGTGGCGGTGGAATGTGTGGCCGCCGGTGCATCGGTGGTCGGCGCGCCGGATGATTCGGCCTCATTGCCGCCGAGCGAGCATCAGCCTGAGCCCTGAGCCCAGCGCCCAGCTGCGCATGTATTGCCCGGCCGATGATGCCGGGACGGCGGGCTGGCGCGCCGCCGCGCTCTACCGGCGCGAGCTGCTGCAGCCGGGCGCCTGCATCGCCGGCCCGGCCATCCTGGCCGAGCGCAATGCCACCACGGTGGTGGACCCCGGCTGGCAGGCGCGGCTTAAGGCCGATGGCTGTATCGAGCTGCTGCGCGTTTTGCCGCGCCCCAGCCGCCATGCCCTGGGCACGCAGGTGGACCCGGTGCTGCTGGAGGTCTTCAACAACCTGTTCATGAATATCGCCGAGCAGATGGGGCTGCGCCTGCAGAACACCGCTTACTCGGTCAATATCAAGGAGCGGCTGGACTTCTCTTGCGCGCTCTTCAATGCCGAGGGCGAGCTGATTGCCAATGCCCCGCATATGCCGGTGCATCTGGGCTCGATGAGCGAGTCCATCCGCAGCGTGATCGAGCGCAACCCGCAGATGCAGGCGGGCGATGTTTATGTGCTCAACGACCCCTATCACGGCGGCACCCATTTGCCGGACATCACGGTGGTCACGCCGGTGTTCCTGGCGCAGCGCGAGCGGCCTGATTTCTACGTCGCCTCGCGCGGCCACCATGCCGATATCGGCGGCATCAGCCCCGGCTCGATGCCGCCGTTTTCGCGCCGCATTGATGAAGAAGGCGTGCTGATCGACAACTTCAAGCTGGTGGCGGCTGGGGTTTTGCGGGAAGCGGAGATGCTGGCGCTGTTGGCCAGCGGCAGCCACCCGGCCCATATCCCTGCTCGAAACCCCGCCCAAAACATGGCCGATCTGCGGGCCCAGATCGCCGCTAACGAGAAGGGCGCGCAAGACCTCAAGGCCATGGTGGCGCAGTACGGCCAGGCCACCGTGGCCGCCTATATGCAGCATGTGCAAGACAATGCCGAGGCCTCGGTGCGCCGCGCCATTGGCTCGCTCAAGGACGGCAGCTTCTGCCTGGCCCTGGACAACGGCGCGCAGATCCAGGTGGCGCTGCGGGTCGACGCGCGGGCGCGCAGCGCGGTGATCGACTTCACCGGCACCAGCCCCCAGCAGTTAACGAACAACTTCAACGCACCCAAGGCCATCACCATGGCGGCGGTGCTTTATGTGTTCCGCACCCTGGTGGACGACCAGATTCCGCTTAACGCCGGCTGCCTCAAGCCCCTGCAAGTGATCGTGCCGCCGGGTTGCATGTTGAACCCGAACCCGCCCGCTGCCGTGGTGGCCGGCAATGTGGAAACCTCTTCGTGCGTCACCAACGCGCTGTATGGCGCTTTGGGCGTGATGGCGGCCAGCCAATGCACCATGAATAACTTCACCTTTGGTGACGCCACCCATCAGTATTACGAAACCATCTCGGGGGGCTCTGGCGCAGGCTGGGTCAGCAGCGCCGCCCAAGCTGGTCAAGAGGGCGGCCCGCAGGGCTTTGCCGGCACCAGCGTCGTGCAAACCCATATGACCAACTCACGCCTCACCGACCCCGAGGTGCTGGAGTTCCGCTTCCCGGTGCGGCTGGAGTCTTACGAGATCGTCCCCGGCACCGGCGGGGCCGGGCGCTGGCCGGGTGGCAATGGCGGCCTGCGCCGGGTGCGTTTCTTGGCGCCCATGACGGCCTCCATCCTCAGCAACGGCCGCTTGGCAGGTGCATTCGGCATTGCCGGCGGCGCGGCTGGCAGCGTTGGCGCCAACTGGGTGGAGCGGGGTGACGGCAGCATCGAGCCCCTGGGCCACCTCGGCCAAGTGGCGATGCAGCCGGGCGATGTGTTTGCGATTCAGACGCCGGGTGGCGGCGGCTGCGGTTCGGTTGAACAGCCAGTCTGATTCAGGCCACCTACCCAGCTCGGGGGGGTGCTGAATAGCCTGCGCTGAATTGTCATGATGGCTGGTTAAAGTGTCATATTCCCTGGGTTCGGGGGCGGTGAATCCACTATGGCTGCGGCGAATCGCTGTGACATAGTGGTCGCTCGCTCCGCTTCTGCCATTGCGCAGCCCGGACCCGCCAGATCATCAAAGCCCTATGGATTCAAGTCGCCACTTCGCCGCACTTTCTTTTCACGCCCAACCCCGCGCTACCCGCGCCCGCCGTTTGGGCGGCTTCACCTTGCTGGAGCTGTTGGTGGTGATGGTCATCATTGGCTTGCTGGCAGGCTATGTGGGGCCGAAGTTTTTTGGCCAGATCGGTAAGTCCGAGGTCAAGGCGACGCGGGCGCAGATTGATGGCTTGCAGAAGTCACTCGACCAGTACCGGCTCGATGTGGGCCGCTACCCTACGACCGAGCAGGGCCTGGCCGTGCTGGTCGACAAGCCGGCCGATGAGCCGCGCTGGGCCGGCCCCTACCTGAGCAAGGCCTTGCCCAAAGACCCCTGGCGCAACGACTACCAGTACCGCTCACCCGGTGAGCATGGCGACTACGACCTGTATTCCTTCGGCCGCGACGGCCGGCCGGGCGGCGAGGGCGAAGACGCCGATGTGACGAGCTGGTAGGCCACGGGCCCCGCTTCAGTCACTCGCTGCCTTTCTCCCCATCGCCCGTCGTCGGTTCTCGCCCCTCATGCCCAGCTATCTGACCCGTGTCTTTGACGCCCAGGCCGGCGTGCGGACGCAGCGCGTCGATGCGCCCGACCGCCAATCGGTGGCGGCCGTCTTGGGCGTGGCGCCCCAGCATGTGCTGGAGGTGCAGGAGCTGGGCGCTGAAGCCGGCGCAGGCACCGGCGCAATCGCGTCGGCACGCAGCCGCAAACGATTCCCCCTGCAGCTGTTCAGCCAGGAATTGGCTGTTTTGCTGGACGCCGGCATTGCCCTGCTGGAAGCCCTCAACACCTTGCGCGAGAAAGAGGCCAGCGAGTCGGTGCGCCAGGCCCTCAATGGGGTGATCGCCAGCGTTGAACAGGGCCAGCCCCTGTCCACCGCCATGCGCGCCCAGCCCCAGGCTTTTGATGAATTGGTGTGTGCCATCGTGGCCGCCAATGAACGCACCGGCCAGCTCAGCGCCGCCCTGGCTCAGCATGCCAAATACCTGGCTTGGGTGGATGGCCTGCGGGCGCGCCTGATCGCGGCTTGCGTCTACCCGGTGATGCTGCTCAGCGTGGGCGGCGCCGTGATCATGTTCTTGCTGCTTTTCGTGCTGCCGCGTTTTGCCGGCATTCTGGACGGCCTGAACAGCGATCTGCCCTGGGCCTCCAAGGTCTTGATTCAGTTCGGCAGCACCGCTGGCCAGCATCCTGGCCTGGTGCTGGGCGGCATGGCCTTGCTGCTGTTGGCGGGTTATGCCTTGTGGATGAATGCGGCCTTGCGCCTGCGCGTGCAGGCCGCTCTGTGGACCATGCCGGGCCTGGGCCCCAAGCTGCGCGTGCTGGCGCTGGCGCGGCTCTATCGCAGCCTGGCCATGCTGCTCGCCTCGGGCGTGCCGGTGCTGGCGGCCTTGCGCATCGTGCAAGACGTGGTGGCCGCGCCCTGGCGCCCGGCCGTGGCGGCGGCGGCCGCGCAGATCGAAAACGGCCAGCGCCTGTCCGAAGCGCTGGAGTCTCAAGACCTCGCCACCCCGGTGGCGCGCCGCATGGTGCGGGTGGGTGAGCGCAGCGGCGAGGTGCCGGCCATGCTGGAACGCGCTGCAGCCTTTCACGACGAAGAAGCCGCCCGTCTGACGGAGCTGCTGACGCGCGCCATCAACCCGGCGCTGATGTTGATCATGGGGGTGTTGATTGGCGGAATCATTGTGTTGATGTACTTGCCGATTTTTCAGCTGGTGGAGCAGGTGCAATGAGCGAACAAATTTCATTGCAGGATTGGCTGCCTCACGAGCAAGGCCCCTGGCATCTGGACTTCGAAGCCTGGCCGCAAGCTCAGGCGCAGCGCTGGCGCGCCGTGCTGGCCGTGGGCGCGAACGGCCGCAAGATGCTCTTGGGTGAACGTGAGCAAGACGCCATGCTGCTGCAAACGGTGGAAGCGCGCCTGCAAAGCCCCGTGCGCTGGCTGCGCTGCGATGCGGCCGCCGTTACGCACTGGCTGGGTGCGGGTGAGGCAGATTTCCGTGCCTTGTCCGATGTGGAAGAAGCGGTGGTGGCTGGCGATGCCGCTGGCGGCGCCGAGGAGCTCTCTGCCCTGGTGATGTCCGAGCAGGCCAGCCCGGTGGTGCGCCTGCTCAACGCCACGCTTTACGACGCTTTGCAAGACGGCGCCAGCGATGTGCACATCGAATGCACCTTGCGCGGCGCGGCCATCCGCTTTCGGGTGGACGGTGTGATGTCCATGGTGCGCACGGTGGAAGGCGCGGCGGTGGCCGAGCAGCTGGTGTCGCGCCTGAAGGTTATGTCCGAGCTGGACATCGGCGAGCGCCGCCTGCCGCAAGACGGCCGCTTCAAGCTGCGCGTGCAGGGGCGCGAGGTGGACTTCCGCCTGTCCATCATGCCCAGCGTCTTCGGTGAAGACGCGGTGGTGCGGGTGCTGGACCGCGCCCGCATTGAGCAAACCGGTGGCGCGTTGACCCTGGATGCCCTGGGCTTCCAGCCCGATGAACGCGCCGCCATCCGCGCCCAAGCGCGTCAGCCCCACGGCATGTTGCTGGTGACCGGCCCCACCGGCAGCGGCAAGACGACCACGCTCTACGCCACCCTGGCCGAGATCCACACCGGCACCGACAAAATCATCACCATCGAAGACCCGGTGGAATACCAGTTAGCCGGGGTCGTGCAAATCCCCGTCAACGAGAAGAAGGGCCTGACCTTCTCGCGTGGCTTGCGCTCCATCTTGCGCCATGACCCCGACCGGGTGATGGTGGGCGAGATCCGTGACGCCGAAACCGCGCAGATTGCGGTGCAGGCGGCCTTGACCGGCCACTTGGTTTTTTCCACTGTGCACGCCAATAACGCCTTCGATGTGATTGGCCGTTTCATGCACATGGGCCTGGACCTCTACAACGTGGTGTCGGCCCTGAATGCCGTGCTGGCGCAGCGCCTGGTGCGCCTGACCTGCAAGCATTGCGCGCAGCCGCATTTCCCGGACGCCGCCGTGCTGGCGCGTTATGGCTTGGCCGAGGGCGAGCACAGCTTTTTGAAGGGCGAGGGCTGCGGCCATTGCCGTGGCACCGGCTACCGCGGCCGCCGCGCCGTGGCGGAGCTGCTGAAACTCGACGACGGTCTGCGCGACCTGATCGCCGCGCGGGCGCCGATGTCGCAAATCAAGGAGGCCGCGCGCTCACGCGGCATGAAGCCATTGCGTGTGATGACCTTGCAAGCCGTTTGCCGTGGCGAAACCACTTTCGAGGAGCTGGAACGTGTCACCCTCGATGAGTAGCCCGCAGAACCTTGGCGCCGGCTGGTCGCAATGGCGATTGCGCCTCGCCGCCCGCCTGCAGCGCCAGGCCCAGCCGATCTTCCTGACGGCCGAGGGCCTGCGCCCTTTGCTGGACGGCGCCAATAGCCCACAGCGCACGGTGCAGGAATGGGCCGAGGCCCATCGCGGCACGGCCGCGCGTTTGATCGTGTCGGCTCGCTTGTTGCATGAGCTGGTCTGCGAGCCCGGCCTGCCCTTGGCACAAGAGGCTGATTTGCAGGCCTACGGCCGCCAGCAGTTCAGCCATTACTTCGGTGCGGCGGCCAAGCAATGGCCTCTGGCGAGCTGGCGCTTGGACGCCTTGCCAACGCATGGTGCTGAGCAAAGCGCTGAGCAGTGCGGCTTGTCGGCTTTGCACGGCCTGGACTGGCCCGCCCTGCGCCTGGTTTTTGAGGCCAATGCGGTGCAACTCCGCCAAGTGCAACCGGCCTGGGCGCCGGTGCTGGCGCATGTGTTGGCCAGCGAGCCGGTCTGGGCTGCCGTGCCGCAAGCAGGCTTGGCGTGGGTGGAGGGTCAGGTCTTGACCTGGCTGCAGCTGCGCGCCGGCCGGGTGCAGGCCCTGCGCCAACTGCGCTTGTCCGAAGCCAGCCTGGCGGCTTTGCACGAGACCTTGGCCGAGTTGAGAAACGGCTTTGCCGGCCCGGTGCTGGCGCTGGGCTTTGGCTTGAGTGCAGAGCCCGGCCAGACCGATGCCGGCGCGAGCGAGGGCGTGCGCCTGCTGGGCCGCTTGACCGGCACCGCGCCGCAGGCCGAATGGTTTGCGCCGCCGCGCCAAGCGAACACTTCCGCCCCGGCCCCCGACTTTCTCGGCCCGCGCCAGGTCTATTCCCGCCTGGCCTGGGGCCTGGCGGCGACGGCTGCCGTGGTGCTGGTAACGGCTGCTGTGGGTCTGCAGCAAAGCCAGCAAGCCCGGGCTGACGCCCAAGCCCAACAACGTCGTCTGGCGACGGAATACAGCCGCCTGCGCGGCAGCAATGTGGCCCCAGTGGCCAAACCCGGGGCGCGTGGCGCCGAGCAGGCCCAGCCCCTGCGGGCTGCGGCCGAAGTGCAAAAGCTGCTGCAGCTGGACTGGGAGCCATTGCTAGCCAATGTGGAGCAAGCCGGCTTGAGCGGAGGCGCCACGGCAA
This sequence comes from Paucibacter sp. KCTC 42545, assembly GCF_001477625.1. Classification (NCBI taxonomy): domain Bacteria; kingdom Pseudomonadati; phylum Pseudomonadota; class Betaproteobacteria; order Burkholderiales; family Sphaerotilaceae; genus Roseateles; species Paucibacter sp. KCTC 42545. The sequence goes on along the minus strand of NZ_CP013692.1, from coordinate 4,010,718 downwards.
ATGCATCAGCCCCCGCAGCGCTGAGCTGGCTGGCCCTGGACATCAATGCCACCCGGGCTGACTTGCGCCTTGAAGGCTTGGCGGCCGACAAGCTCTTGCCGCTGCAAGTGGCCGACCGACTGAATGCCGCACCGGGTTGGCGCGAGGTGATGTTGAGCCGCTTCCAGACCGCCGAACAAGGCATGAGCGGCCAGCGCTTCGAGCTGAGCGCCAAGCTACAGCCTGCATCGCTGCAGCGTGAGCTGCCGGCTTTGCCGACGCCTGCTGCAGTCGCTGAGGGTAAGACGCCATGAGTCGCTTCCAGAACTTCACATTCGCCGATCTGCAGCGCGAGTTGCGCAGCCTCGGTGTGCCCGGCCTGCTGGCCGGACTGGCCTTGCTGCTGGCACTCGGCCTGGCGCTCTTGGCGCAGCGCTGGGATGCCCAAGCCGCCCAAGCCCAGGCTGACGCCGATCAGCTGCGCGGCCAGATCCGCTTGCTGCGCGCCGCAGGCCAGGCCCAAGCAGCAGCGCCCGCCACCAGCGCGCAGTGGCTGGCCGCCTTGCCGCCCGCGGCTGAGCGCCAGCAGCGCCTGGCCGATTTGCTGGAGATGGGCTTGCGCCTTGGCTTGGTCAGCGCCCGCACCGAACACCGGCTCAGCGTGGATGCGGCCTCGGGCCTGGAGCGCTTGCGCGTCACCATGCCGCTGAGCGGCGGCTATGCCCAGCTGCGCCAGTACATTGCCGCCGCCTTGCTGCATGACCCGGCCCTCAGCCTGGACGGGCTCAAGCTGCGCCGCGCCTCGCCGCAGGCTGCCGAGGTGGAGGCGGAGCTGCAATGGTCGCTGCACGGCCGTGCGGCCTTGCCGGCGAAAGCGGCTGAAGCTGCCGGTACGCCACCGCGCGAAGGGGCCCGGCCATGAATGCCGTTCAAAAAAGACGTTACGGCTTGCTGGCCGCCTTGTTGCTGACCCTGTTCGCCACTTGGTGGGTGGCGGGCGAAGACGAGGAAGAAGCGAGCGCCCTTGCGCAGCCCATGGCCGGCCAGCGCCGCGCCGCGCCAGCAGCAGTTGCCGCCACCGCCAAGGCCCAAGCCGCCACAACGAAGCAGACAGCCACAGCGGCCTTGGACTGGACTCCGGTGGCGCGCCAGCCTTGGGCCGAGACCAAGGACGCGCAATTCGCCGCCTGGGCGCCGCCTCCACTGCCGCCGCCTCCTCCTGCTGCCAAGGGGCCTGCTGTGGCAGCGCCACCGATCGCACCGGCCTTCCCCTACCAGCTGATCGGCCGCCTGGTCGATGGCGGGCAGGCGCAGGGCTTTTTGTCCGGCCCCAACCGCAGCCTGGCCGTTAAGGCGGGCGATGTGGTGGACGGGCAGTGGCGCATCGATCAAGTCACCGAGCAGGGCCTCAAGCTCACCTGGCTGCCGTCCCAGCTCACTCAAACCATTGCCTTTCGCCCCGCCTCATGAAAAAGAACGCATTGCTATTGCTGTCCCTGGCTGCGGCCATGCTGCTGGCCGGCTGCGCCAACCCGGCGCTGCGCCAGGCCGAGGAGCTGAACCGCAACAACCAGGCGGCCGAGGCCTATACCTTGCTGACCGAGGCCCTGCGCCTGGCGCCGGCTGACCACGCCGTGCGCGCCGCCCAGCTGCGCACCCAGCAGCAGCTGGTGTCGCGCCTGCTGATTCAGATTGAAGGCCTGCGCGGCGCCGGCCGTTGGGAGGAAATGGGCGAGGCCATGGCCCAGCTGCGCAAGCTTGATGCGCACCACCCGCGCCTGGACTATTTTGACGCCGAGCTGCTGCGCGGCCCGCGTCAGGAGACCAAGCTGCAAAGCGCCCGCGCCCTGCTGCGCGAAGGCAAGGTGGACCGCGCCGAGGCCTTGGCACGCGAGATCATTGCCGAGTCGCCCAATCACCCGGGGGCGCGTTTGCTGCTGAGCCAGGCCGCGCAGGCGCGGCCTTTGGAAGCGCAAAGCAATGAGATGGGCCCGGCCTTCCAGAAGCCGGTGACGCTGGAGTTCCGCGACGCGCCGCTGCGCCAGGTGTTTGAAGCGCTGGCGCGCAGCAGCAGCATCAATTTCGTTTTCGACAAAGACGTGCGGGCCGACGCCAAGATCACCGTCTTCCTGCGCAATGTCACGCTGGACGAAGCCATGCGCGTGGTGCTGTCGACCCAGCAGCTGGATCGCAAGCTGCTCAACGACAGCTCGGTGCTGATCTTCCCCAACACCGCCGGCAAGCAGCGCGAGCATCAAGAGCTGATCACCCGCACGCTTTACCTGACTAACGCCGACGTCAAGCAGGTTCAGGCCATGGTGCGCACGATCGCCAAGGTGCGCGACATTCATGTGGACGAACGCCTGAACCTGATGGTGGTGCGCGACACGCCCGAGGTGATGCGCTTGGTGGAAAAGCTGATCGCGTCGGTGGATCTGCCCGAGCCCGAGGTGATGCTGGAGCTGGAGGTGATGGAGATGAGCACCGACCGCGCCAATGCCCTGGGGCTGAAGTTCCCCGACACGGTGCAGTACGGCCTGACCGGCGTCACCGGCCAGGTGGATCTGAGCCGGCGCGGCAGCTTCACCGCCTCGGTGGCCAACCCGGCCGTGGTGGCCACGCTGCGCGGCGTGGCCGGCGACGTGAACATCCTCGCCAACCCGCGCATCCGCGTGCGCAATCACGAAAAAGCCAAGGTGCATATCGGCGAGAAGTTGCCGGTGTTCACTACCACCTCGTCCATCAATGTGGGCGTGGCGGCTTCGGTGTCCTATCTGGATGTGGGGCTGAAGCTCGATGTGGAACCGACGATTCAGCTCGACAACGATGTCAGCATCAAGGTCGGCCTGGAGGTCAGCAATCTGATCAGCGAGGTCAGCGGCCCGAACGGCTCCAGCGCCTACCGCATCGGCACCCGCGTCACGTCCACCACGCTGCGCCTCAACGATGGCGAGACGCAAGTGCTGGCCGGCCTGATCAATGACGAAGACCGCCGCACCGCCAACGGCATTCCGGTGCTGTCGACCCTGCCGGTGCTGGGCCGCTTGTTCGGGGTCACGCAAGACAACCACACCAAGACCGAAATCGTGCTGCTGATCACCCCGCGCATCGTGCGCAATCTGGCCTTGCCGGAGCTGAGCACCACGCGCATGGCCGGTGGCACCGATGCCTCGCCGGGCGCCTTCAGCAGCTTGCTCAAGGCCAATGCCAAGGCGGGTGTGGGCTTGGCAGGTGCTGGCGCTGCACGCGCCCTTGGCGTGGTCAACAACCCGGCTGCCAATGCCGCACCCGCCGGCGCGACTGAGGCTGCGCCCAGCGAAGCCGTGCTGCGCTTTGAGGTCACGCCCCAGGTGGCGGCCGGTGGCACGGCGACGGTGTCTTTGCGCAATGACAGCGGCGCCACCGTGCGCGCCGAGGTGGAATACGACCCGGCCAAGCTGGCTTCCGCCCAAGGCGGCCCGGCCGGCCGCCAGCCGGTGGAGTTGCCACCGCGAGGCGAGCGGGTGGTGGTGTTGCGCGCCTTGCCGGCTGCGGCCGGCCAGGTGATCAGCATCAACGTCAGCGGCGCGCAGGGCACGGCGGCCAACGGCGACAGCGTGCCGGTGCGCCTGGACGGCACCGGGATGTTGACGGTGGAAGCGGCGCGCTAAGGCTGGGCGCCAAGCACGGTATGAGCAAGGGCATGAGTAAGAAGGGCCTGGGCTTCACGCTGATCGAGATGCTGGTGGTCTTGGCCATCATGGCCATGCTCGCCGGTGCAGCGCGCCCCTTGCTGGAGCTGACGGTGCAGCGCACCCAAGAGCATGAGCTGCGCGCCGGCCTGCGCCAGATCCGCGGCGCGCTGGATGCCTACAAAAAAGCGGCCGAGGCCGGCCAGATCAAGCTCAGCCCCGAGGACAGCGGCTACCCGCCGACCCTGCAAGCCCTGGTGCAAGGCGTGCCCGACATCAAGTCCGCCGAAGGCCGCAAGCTCTACTTCCTGCGCCGCCTGCCGCGCGACCCCTTTGCCGAAACCAGCTTGCCCGCTGCCGAAAGCTGGGCCACCCGCGCGGCCGATAGCCCGCCCGATGACCCGCAGCCCGGCCGCGATGTGTTTGATGTGTTCTCGCGCTCCGAGCGCCGCGCGCTGGACGGCACGCGCTACAAGGATTGGTGAGGCGTATGCGCAGCAAACCCATTTCACGCGGCTTCACCTTGATCGAGTTGATCGTGGTGATGGCGATCGTTGCCCTGCTGGCTTCCATCGTGGCACCGCGTTACTTCAACAGCTTGCAGAAATCGCGCGAGACGGCGCTGCGCACTTCGCTGAACGTGATGCGCGACGCCATCGATCAATACGCCGCCGACAAAGGCCATTACCCCGATTCGCTGGAAACCCTGGCCACGGCGCGCTATATCCGCGAAGTGCCGGAGGACGCGCTGACCGGCAGCCGCGAGACCTGGGTCACGCTCAGCCCGCCGCCCGAGGCGCAGCTCAGTGGTGAGCTCTACGATGTGCGCAGCGGCGCGGCCGGCCGCGCCAGCGATGGCCGCTTGTTTGCTGACTGGTGAGCATGGCTGCTCCACCATCGGCCAGCCCGCCCGTCCGCCAAACCGGCTTCACCTATCTGGGCCTGCTGTTCTTTGTTGCCCTGTCGTCGGCCGGCCTGGCGGCGCTGGGCAGTAGCTGGCAGATGGCCGCGCAGCGCGAGCGGGAGCGCGAGCTGGAGTTCCGGGGCAATGAGATTGCCAAGGCGATTGCCAGTTATGTGAAGGCCAGCCCGGTGCAGCCGGGCCAGTACCCACAGCGCTTTGAGGACTTGCTGGTGGATCGCCGCGCCGCTAAGCCGCGCCATCATCTGCGCCGCCTCTATCTTGATCCCTTCACCGGCAAACCCGATTGGGTGCTGGTGGAGGACGGCGCCGGCCAAGCGCCTGCCTTCGGTGCCTTGCCCGCTGCGCCCAGCGCCCAGGCCTGGCCCAGCAGCAGCTCGCTGACGGCGGCCACCTTCAGTGCCGTGCGCAGCCGCTCGGACCAGACCATGCAGCGGCAGTCACAAGCCAATGGTGAGCCACTGCGCCGCGCTAGTGATTGGTTGTTCAGCGCGCGCCAGTTTGAAGAACAGCAACAGCAGCAGACCCCGACGCCTGCGCCTCCTCCGCTCCCCCTGCCCATCGAGCCCGGCACCGGCCGGCCCTGAGCTTTGCACTCATAAAAAAAGGCGCGCTGCCTTTGCCAGCAGCGCGCCTTTGCTTCAATCAGCAGGCGTCAGCTGACGCCTGTTTGGTTTCAGCCGATTACCAGCCCAGATCCTTCAGCAGGGGCACGGTCAGGTCCTTAGGTGCCACCATGATGTTGGTCAGGTCGGAGTTGATGAAGGGCTCCATCAAGAGGTTAGGCGTGGCCGACACATCCCAATGCGAAACCGACGAGCCACCGGCCAGTGCCGCCGGCGTGTACAGCAGCGGGCGACCCAGGGCGTCGGCACCGGCAACACGGCTGGCGTCGGTCGACCAAGCACCCAGCACCGTGCCAGGCTTGGCTCGCGAGCCATAGGCCGGTGCGCGCGCCACGGCGTCCTTCAGCTTGGTGCCAGCGGCCTTGGTGATGCGAACAGCGGGGATGGTGATGGTGTTGTCGCTGCCGCCCAGGCCGGAAATCGGGGCGTCGACGTTGTCAGCAATCAGCACGCCCACAGCGCCGGCGATTTGCGCGTTCTTCACCTTGATGTTGAAGGTGCAAGCGCCGCGGTCGATGATGGCGACCTTGCCTGCGACGGCAGCCGTTTGGGCGGCGTCCAGTGCAGCGCAAGCCAGCGGATTGTTGCTGGTGCCCGCAGGCAGGTTGGCCAGGGTGCCCAGGGTGCCAGCAACCGGAATGGCCGGGCCGAAGCTGGCTGTGCCGATGTCATACAGGCCGGAAGCGCCAGGCACCGAGGTGTTGATCTTCACCACCGGGGTTGCCTTGAGCGTCTGGGCTGCGCCGACCACCGCGTTATTGCCGGTCCAGGCCAGCTTCAGCGGGTTGATGGCGGAAGCCTTGCGCTCGGCGCTGTTCATGGCCAACCAGGTCTTGCCGACCGTGTTGTCGTACATGAAGCTCTCCCAGACGCTGGGCAGGCCGTTTTCCGCGTAGGCGGTGAAGTCGGCGTTAACGCGCAGGCCGGTGGAGGTGCTGGTCAGACCCAGGGCAAAGCCCAGGCCATGGCCCAGTTCATGCAGCAGGGTGGTGGCAAAGTTGACCTTGCTGCCGGCATTGCCGTCCAGACCCAGGTAGAAGCCAGAGCCTGTCAGGCAGCCTTCATTGCCGAGGTTGACGTTGAACTGGGTTTTGATGTCCACATTGCCGTAACCCGTGGAGTCCTCCGGCGTATCGGCCGACAGGTTCACGCCGGCGATCTTGTTGGCCAGGGCTTGCGGGTACCAGGTGCCGGGCTTGGAACCGCTGAAGTCGCGCCAGAAGTTCCAGGCACCGGCGCTGCCCAGCACGGCTGAGCCGGCGTCGCAGGTCAAGGGTTCCCAGGCGGCGCTGACGGTGATGGTGACATCGCTGCTCAGTGCTTGTTCCCAGATATTGGCGACATGACGGTAGACATTCATGCGCTGCTCGCCCAGCGTGATGCCGGGGTTGCCGCCGACCGGGGCAACCGGTGTTGTGTCATTGAAGCCCACGCCCGGCTTGTCGCGGCTGGCGATGCTGATGGTGGCGGCTTGAGTGGCGCTGCTCAGGCAAAGCAGGGCGGTAGCCAGGGCCAGGGCGGAGAACTGTTTGTTGTGCTTGATGCTCATGATGGGGCTTACTCCGTGGCCAGCTTGTTGGCGATCTTGGCTTGGGCGGCGGCGGACTTGAGCGCGGCCTGGGCTTCTTCAGGGGACTCGAAGCACTCTTGGGCGACGCTACCGTCGGCCTTCTTCACGGCGACCGACATGCTGATGAAGGCATCGGTCACGCGGGCACCGCGGGCGCCGGAGGCGTGGCTCTTTTGCATCGGCACCTGGACGGCACCCAGGCTGCTGCGCAGGCTTTGGTTGCGGTTGGCTTGCAGTTCCAGCTTGCTCAGCTCTGCGGGTGTGGCGGCACGCAGTTGGCCGCTTTCGGCATCACGCACCACGACCAGGCTGCTGCCGGCTGCGGTGGCGCTGGGGGCTGCAGCGTGATCGCCGTGGGCAAAAGCGGGTTGGGCCAGGGCGGCCAAGGCCAGGCCGGTGGCGGCGGCAAAGGAAATCTTGTTCATGAGGAATGACTCCTGATGTGAATCAAAAAGGGTGACGCTGTCGATGCCGCTCGGGCATTGACAGGTCAACAGTGCGGCTATTCAGCGGCGAATCAGCGCGCAGCTTTGCGCTTGCGCAGCAGGCCCAGGCCACCCAGGCCAGCGGCCAGCATCAGCCAGGTCGATGGCTCGGGCACAGCGTTGACCGACAGGGTGTCGATGCCAACGAAGTTGGCGGTGTCGGCAGCGCCGGTGTAATTGATCGCGAAGCGTGCCACGCTGCCGGCGCCATGGGCGGCGAAGGTGATGGTGTACTTGGTCCAGTCATTGGTCGGCACGGTGATGACCGAGCCCATGCTGAAGTCAGCGGCATTGCTGCCACCGGTGCTGGCGCCGAAGCTGATCAGGTCGGCGAGGCCGGGACCTGCGTCGGCCCGGGCGTAGAAGCTCAGTTGCAGGGCTGTCGCGTTGGAGAAGGTGGGGGTGATCAGCCAATTGCTGATCTGACCACCGGCGGCAGCATTGTTGTAGTTGCCGGAGATATAGGAGCCAACGTCACCGGAGTGTGCGTCGAACAAATTGACGCCGCCTTGGCCCCAGCCGGCGGTGCCTACGGGCGTGCTGGCGTTGTCCAGAATCCAGCCGGCGCTTGCCAGCGTGGTGATATTGTCAAAGCCCTCGTTGATCAGGACTTCGGAATGTGCGCTTGCAATCGCCGCGCTCAGGGCCAACGCCGTCATGGCTTTCTTGAACATAGGAACTTCCTCAAAAAGACAAAAAACCCTGCCGATAAGCTGGGTCTGCACGGTCCCGGTTTTCAAATGCGGGATCGGAGAATTCCCTTGGCTGGTGCGGCGACAAAAGTCTTGTTGAGCTAGGGTCGCTTTGGGGCCTGGGGTGACTTGATTCTGCGTGCCCTGAAAGTCTTGTCTAGGCCGAAACCCGGTTTTGCCCCCTAGGCTGCAGGGTGGGCATTTCCCCTAGGGGTTAGACCCTGCTCACAGCGCTTCTTGCCTGTGCATTCGTGACATTGTTGGCGCTGGTCCTACCCTATTTCTGCCTGTCGCGAAACCGTCATATGGCCGATGGATAGGGGATTGTGAGGTTTTTACCTAACGCCGCAGGCTGCCCTGATCGGGGTAGGGCGGATGCTTGTTGGCTATGCCTGTGGCGAAATATATGTGCGCTATGTAGATCAATGCGCGGCAGCAGAGCGACAGGCTGTTGGTCTGTAAATACGGGTTTGGCAAGACCTGACCCTGCTGGGCCAATTGAATCGGGCACTTCGAACTTGAGTTGAGCGAGTTCAGCTCAGCGCAGGAATTACCCGCACATTCACTCAGCCGATTTCGGCGCCGCGCCAGCACCCTGCGGCTGCAGCACACAGCGCCCGGCCTGGCAGCTGGCGCCGGGGTCGGTGACCATGCGGCAATCCGACACCATGCCGCTCGTGGCGTTCTCGTCCTTGCGGGCCTGGGCGTGGGCGGCGACCAAGGCGCGCAGCTTGGCCTCATTGCTGCGCTTGCTGGACCAGGCGAGATAGGCATCCGGCCCGCCGCAAGCCTTGGCACCCACGGCAATGCTGTGGCATTGCTGCGGGCCGTCGCAGGCGGCGTCGCCAATCTCGGCCTGAATTTGCTGCCAAATCGCTTGGCTGCTGGGCTTGCCACTGCTGTTGTTGGACATGGGCTTGGCTTCCGGTGCTGCTGCGGCTGGGGCGCTGCCGCAGGCGCTGGTGGCAATGGCCAGCAGCGCGGCGATCACGGCGGCATTCAGGCGGGATGGGCGATTGACCGGGCGAGGGGTGTTCATGCCTGCATCGTGAGGCTTGCGGGCTGGGCTGGCAAGCGCGGTGCTCTGCACGGTGTTCGGCGTGGTTCTTTGCGCGCTTCCCAGCGCGACATCAGGCCGCGCGCAGGCAATCCACAATCTTCATCCGCGCAGCGCCCCAGGCCGGGATGAAGCCGCCCACAAAGCCCATGAAAAGCGCGAACAGCAGGGTTTGCCAGACGATGGCCGAGGTTAGCTTGAACTGAAAAGCGATTTCGGAAAAGGTCTGGAAATTGGTGGTGGAGATGTTCACCGTTTGCATCAGCGAGGCCGCCGCCAAACCGATCAGCCCGCCCACCAGCGAGAGCAGCAGAGATTCACCCAGAAAGGCGATCAGCACCGCGCCACGACGGAAGCCCAGGGCACGCAAGGTGCCAATCTCACCCGTGCGCGAGGCCACCGCGGCGAACATGGTGATCATGGCGCCGACGATGGCGCCGATCGAAAAGATCACCGAGAGCGCCGTGCCCAGGATGCTGATGAACTTGGCCAGCGCTTCGCTCTGTTCGGCGTAGAACTGCATCTCGGGTTTGAGCTCCACCGTCATGCGCGGGTCGGCCTCGATCTGCGCCTTGATGGCCTCGAACTGGCTGGCGTCGGCAATGCGGAACACCACGCTGGAAAAGACATTGCGGCGGAAGGCCTGCAGCATCTGCTCAGCGTCGCCCCAGATTTCGGAATCGAAGCCGCTGCGCTGGGCGTCGAACACGCCCACCACGGTCCAGTCGCGGCCGGCAAAGCGCAGCGTCTCGCCCAGGCCCGCGCCCTGAAAGCCGCTGGCAATGGCGCGGCCGGTGACGATCTCCGAGGTGCCGGGGCGGAACATGCGGCCCTCCACCAACTGCACCTGCGGGCGCATCTGCAAGGCTTGCGGCGAGGTGCCGCGCACCGTCACATTGCTGGGCTTGCCGCTGCCGCGCTTGGGCAGATTGTTCAGCACCACCGGTTCTTTGGTCAGCAGCGGCTTGCCGCTGGCATCGGTGGCGATGCCGGGCAGGCTTTCCAGAATGGCGGCCTGGCCGCGGTCCACGGCGCTGTTGATCTCGGCCCCGGCGCCTTTGCGCAGGGCGATCACGTTGTCGGGCTGGCCGGTGGCCACCAGGGTGGCGCGTATGCCCTCGCTCATCATCAGCACGGTGGCAAACACATACACCACCAAGGCCATGCCGCCAGCGGTGAGCAAGGTGGTGACGCGCCGCACCCAGAGGTTGCGGGCGATGTAGGACAGTGGGATGGCTCTCATGGATGGTTGAGGAAAAACCGGCCGACTGGGTGCTCTGCTCCGCTCATGTCCTCCGGCTTCGCCTCCCCCTTTACTTCGCTACGCAGAGCACCCAGCCGACCTGTTGCGGCGCGAAACGCGCTGTTCGATTCATCAAACATGTCAAGCCACATGCCGCAGCCCCTGCACGATATCGATCCGGCTCATCTTCCAAGCGGGCCAGGCCGCAGCCACCGCGCCGACGACGATGGCGGCCAGCAGCTGCAAGCTCATGGTCAGGGTGGAGACTTGAAACACCGGGAACAAGGTGCCCGCCGCCTGCGCAAAGCCCGCCGCCAGCGGCAGGGTCAGGGCCAGGCCGGCCAGGCCGCCGATCAGGGCGATCAGCAAGCTCTCGCCGAACAGCAGCTTGACCACAAAGCTGGGCGCAAAGCCTAAGGCTTTGAGCGTGGCGTATTCGGCCAGGCGTTCGCGCGCCGTCATGGTCATGGTGTTGGCCATCACGGCCATGATGATGACCACGATGATCAGGCTCACCGCATTGATGGCTACCAGAATCGCCTCGCTCATGGACACAAAGCTGAGCTGGAAGGCAGACTCGGTTTCGGTCAGCGTTTCGGCCAGCGAGTTCTTGAACTGCTCATCCACCCGCTGCGAAATCAGCGCGGCGTTTTGCGGTTCGTTGATGCCCAGGATGTAGACGCCCACCGCATCGGCGCGCTTGGGGTAGAGCTTGCGGATGGACTCGTTCAAATAGGACCAGTGCATCAGCAACTGGCTCTCGTCTGTCTTGGCCTCGGCGCCGTCCCAGATGCCGCGCAGATTGAAGGTCCAGGTGCCGGGATAGATGGTGCCGCGCAGAGGGATTTGGTCGCCCACCTTCCAGCCGAACTTGTCGGCCAGCTTGCGGCCCACGATCACGCCTTGGCGGTCGCGCAGCCAGGCGATGCGCTCGGCGTCCTTGAGCCGGTACTCGGGGTAGAGCGCCAGGTAACTGACCGGCTCCACGGCGAACTGCGGGAAGAAATTGCGCTCGCTGATGTAAATGCCACCGAACCAGTTGGACCAGGAAATGCCCGCCACGCCCTCCACCGATTTGAGCCGCTGCGCGTAGTTCATCGGCAGCGGGAAGGTCAGCGAGATGGCGCTGCGCGTCACCAGCCGGGTGCTGCTGGAGCCCTCCACGCCGGCATACCAGGCATCGATGATGGTGCGCAGCAGGCCGAAGGCGCAGATCGCCACCACCAAGCCCACCATGGTCAAGCTGGTGCGCAGCTTGTGGCGAAAGGCGTTCTTGAGCAGCAGCTTGAGGATGAACATGGCGAGCGGGCTGTCGGGCTTGCGATTCAGCGGCCGGCGCCGAGTGGATCTTCATCCACCAGCACGCCCTTTTCCAAATGCACCATGCGCCGCGCCCGGGCCGCGGCCTTGGGGTCGTGGGTGACCATCACAATGGTCTTGCCGAGTTCGCGGTTGAGCTCGTCCAGCAGGCCCAACACCTCTTCGCCGGTGTGGCGATCCAGGTCGCCGGTGGGCTCGTCGGCCACGATCAGGGTGGGGTCGCTGACCAGGGCGCGCGCAATCGCCACGCGCTGCTGCTGGCCGCCAGAGAGTTCATTGGGGTAGTGGTCCATGCGGTCATCCAGCTTGACCATGGCCAGTGCCGCCAAGGTGTGCTCGCGCCGCTGCTTGGCCGACAAGTCGGTCAGCAGCAGGGGCAGCTCCACGTTCTCAAACGCGGTCAGCACAGGTAATAAGTTATAGAACTGGAAAATGAAGCCGACATTGCGGGCGCGCCAATCGGCCAGCTGGCCTTCGCTGAGGGTGGCGATGTCAACGCCGCCAATTTCGATGCGGCCGCTGCTGGGCTGGTCGATGCCGGCAATCAGGTTCAGCAAAGTGCTTTTGCCCGAGCCGCTGGGGCCCATCAGGGCAACGAAATCGCCGGGCATCACATCGAGCTGAATGTCCAGCAGCACGGGAATATCTTGCCCACCGCGCTGGTAGGACTTGCTGAGGTCGCGGATGCGGATCAGGGCGTCGTTCGGGCTGCTCATGGTCTGCTTTGGCACTTACTTCGTCGCGAGCTTGACCTGGCCGCCGTCCTTGAGCTGGGCCGTGGGCGACAGCACCAGGCGCTCGCCCGATTTGAGTGTGCCGCCGCCCAGCGCCGTCACCTCCACCACATCGCCGAGCTTGCGGCCGGGCTTGACCTGCACGGCCTGCAGCAGCTCTTTTTCGCCCTCGCGCTTGATGCGCATCAGCCAGGTTTGGCCGTCGCGCTCCAGCAGGGTTTTGGGGTTGACGGCCAGCACGGGCTGCTGCTCGGCGGTCGTTGGTGCTTGCGACAAGAAGCTGACCTTGGCGCTCATCTCGGGCAGGATGCGCGGGTCCAGCTTGTCGAACTGGATCTTGCTGATCACCGTGGCCTTGGCGCGGTCAACGGTGGGCACCAAGCCCACCACATGGCCGCTGAAGCGCATCTCGGGCAAGGCATCGAGGGTGATCTCGACCGGCTGGCCCTTCTTCGCCTTGGCCAGGCTGCTTTCCGAGACATCGGCCTCCACTTCCAGCGTGGACATATCGGCCATGGTGACCACCGCGCCCTGCGAGCCGGCGGCATTGGAGAAGGGCGTGATGATGTCGCCCACATTGGCGTTCTTGTTCAGCACCACGCCGTCAAATGGGGCGCGGATCTCGGTGTAGTCGCGGTTCACCAACTGGGCATTCACCTGTGCCTGAGCTTGGGCCACGCTGGCCTGGGCTTGGCCCACGCTGGCCAGCGCGGCGGCCTGGCCGGCGCGGGCGGCATCGAAGCGGCGCTGGGCGGCGTCGAGCGCTTGCTCGGACAAAAAGCCCTGGGTTTGCAGGCTGCGGTTGCGGCGCAGCTCGGCCTCGGCATTGGCCAGTTCCACATCCGCCTGGCGTTGCTGGGCTTGGGCTTGGCGCACCCCGGCCTCGCCCTGGCGCACGCCGGCCTGGGCGGTGGCTATTGCCGCCTGCACATCGCTGGCGTCCAGCTTGGCAATCAAGTCGCCCTTTTTGAGCACCGTGCCTTCACGCACATTGAGCTCCAGCAAGCGGCCTGTCGCTTTGGAGGCCACCGCCGCGCGGCGCTGCGCCACCACATAGCCAGATGCGGTGAGCTGCAGATATTGCTGGGACGGGGTGCTTTGCAGCACCGAGCTGGTCTGCACCTCAGGTTTAGACGGCATGGCCAGCATGGCGACCACGGCCAAAGCCAGCACGCCCGCAGCGACCAAGGGCCAGCGCTTGCGCCGGCGCGGCTGTTGCTTGGCGCCGCCAGCGGCCTGGCGATCGATCTTCAACTGCCCCAGCGGCTTGGCGTTGGAGGCTGCGCTGGAGGGGGTGCTTGTCGTCTCAGCCATGGTCGGAAAACGTCTCAGCGTGAATGCGATGGCGCGATTGTGCACGCTCACTGTGCGGCCTTGATGGCAAGAGGACTTCTCTACTCGCATGGGCTTGCGTCGACGCAAGGCGCGAGGCTGGCCGGCCTATTAGAATCCGCCGCTTCCTCAGGTTTTGGTGCGCATGCGCGGCATCTTTTTTTTCCCACTTTCGTTCGCTGTTCTGCTCTTGCTTGCCGGCCCTAGCAGGGCGGGCGCTGGCGCGGCCCCGGCGCGTAGCCAAGCACGGCCCCAGTCGCTGCCGCAGGTGGATGACTGCGCCAAGGGCGTGTCGGCGGAGCAGGTGCTGGCGCGCGTCAATGCAATGCGGGCGCAGCGTCAGTACTGCGGCCCCAAGCCTTTTGCGGCCGTTGCGCCGCTGAGCTGGGATGCGCGCTTGCAGGCCTCCGCCCAAGCCTATGCCGATGAGTTGTCGCTGCTGGACAAGCTTACCCACATTGATCAGCGGGGTCAGGGCTTGCGTGAGCGCGTCTTAGAGCGCGGCTATGTGTTCCGCCAAGTGGCCGAGAACCTGGCCGGCGGGCCGCAATACCTGGACGAGGTGATGGCCGGCTGGCTGGGCAGCGAGGGCCATTGCGAGAACCTGATGGAGCCGCGTTTTCAGGACATTGGCATGGCCTGCGTGGCCGGGCCCGGTGAGCTGGAGCGTTACTGGGTGATGCACCTGGGGCGCAAGGCCAAATAGCCCGCCCTCAGCCCAGCCATCCCGATGAGGCTGCGCTGGCGCGACAGCGCTTAGATCCAACCCAGATCGATGGCCCTCAACACGGCTTGCGTGCGGTCGCGCACGCCCATCTTGGAGAAGATGGCCGAGCAGTGGTTTTTGATTACACCCTCGCTATTGCCCAGCAGGGCGGCGATCTCGGTATTGCTGCGGCCGCTGGCCACCAGGCGCAGCACTTGCAACTCTTTGGGTGAAAGCGGGTCGGGCTGCTCGGTGGCTTGAAACGCGCGTTCGCCCCGGCCGCCGGTTTGGGCCATGCGGGTGGTCAGCGAGGGGCGCAGGGCGGTGCCGCCGGCTTGCACATCGCGCAGAGCTTGAATCAGCGTGTCGGGGCTGATGGCCTTGAGCAAAAAGCCGCGAGCGCCGGCGCGCACCGCTTCGTCAAAAGCGGAGGCGTCGTCAAAGGTGGTCAGCAGCACCACGGGAATGGTCAGCGCGCGGGCCGCCAGGGCGCGGATCAGGCCCAGGCCGTCCAGGCGCGGCATGCGCATATCGGACAAGATGAGGTCGGGCATGCCCGGGCCGCTGGGCGCTTCGAGCAGGGTCAGGGCCTCGGCGCCGTCGCTGGCTTCGGCAATGATGTCCACATCCTCATACAAGGCCAGCAAGCCCTTGAGCCCTTCGCGCACCAATTGCTGGTCTTCCACCAGCATCAGTTTGAGGGGGCTGCCTACGGGCGTGTGATTGTCTTTGTCTGTCGTCATTGTCATGCGGACCTTGGCACTTGCAGTTCAATTCGGAAACCCGGGCTTTTGGCGTCGATCTGCATTGTGCCGCCCAGTTCGCTGACGCGTTCTTGCATACCTTGCAGGCCATTGCCGGGCCGCAGCGCGGGGGCGCCCAGGCCATCATCGGCGATCTTGACATGAACCAGCGGGCCGTCCACCCACAGCTCGATCTGAATGCTGCGCGCCCGCGCATGGCGCACGCTATTGGTGACGGCCTCCTGCACGCAGCGCAGCAACGCATGCGCCAGGCGCGGCCCGAGGTCGCGTGCGGCGGGGGCGATGCGCAGCTCGATGCGAGTGCTGGCCACGCCTTCGGCCAGGGCTTGCAGGGCGCTGCTCAGGTCGATGCGCTGTGAGCTGCGCTGCTGCGACACGGCTTCGCGCACATCGGCCAGCAGCTGGGCGGCGCTGCTCTGGGCGCGGTCCACCGCGGCGGCGGCTCCGCTGGCATCTTGGCGTTGCAGCAAGGCGCTGCTGAGCTGCAACTGCAGATTGAGGGCGGTGAGGTGGTGGCCGACGACATCGTGCAATTCCCGCGCCATCAGGGTGCGTTCGCTATAGCGCATTTGCTCGGCTTGCAGCTGTTCGGCGCTCATGCGTTCGGCCAGCATCACTTGCAGCCAGCGGCGTTTGTCGGCTTCCACCGCGGCCATGCGGCCCAGCCCCAAGGCCATGCCGTGCAGCGCCACCATGGCCAGCAGCAGGCCCACGCTGTCCAGCCAGGCTGGCACCTCAGAGCGGGCTTGCTGCAGCTCGGCCAAAGGCAAGAGCCAGTACAGCATCAGATTGAGCAACACCTGGCCCAGGGCGAACAAAAAGGCCGGCCGCGCCCGCAGCAAAACGGCCGCCAGCGCCGTCACCAAAAAGGGCAGGCCGGGCGTCACCGCCACGGCCAATAAGTCCACCAGCACAATGCGCCGCAGCAGATGGGGCAGGGCTTGGTCGGCGCGCGCGTCTTGCGCCAGGCGCCAGTATTGATAGGCGAATACCAACACCAAGCTGAAGCAGGCCAGAAGCAACAACGGGTCATTGCTATTGCCGCCCAGGCGCAGATAGAGCGCGGCCAGGGCGCCGTCGTAAGGCTCGGTGCGGTAGCCGGCCAGGCCAGCCACGGCGGCGGCTAACTCCAGCACGCACATGGTCAGCGCCGCCACCTGCAGCACCACACCGGGTTGGGCGATGCGGGCCAGCCAGCGGTCCAGCTTGGGCTGGGGTGAGGGGCTGCTGTGGCCCCTCTCGTTCAATGCGGCGCGCGGCAAGGCCTGACCCTTCAGGCGAGGTCGGCTGTTGCAGCAGTGGCGGAAGCGATCACGCCACCGCCCAGGCAGACTTCGCCGTCATACAGCACCAGGCTTTGGCCTGGCGTGACCGCCCATTGCGCTTGGGCGAAATCCACCCGGCATTGGCCGGCGGCCGGGGTGTCGGGATGCAGGGCGCAGGCCGCGTCGGCCTGGCGGTAGCGGGTCTTGGCGCCATAGCCGCCGAACTGGGGCGCGTCGCCGGTCCAGCTCAGGTCATCGGCCACCAGGCTGCTGCTGAGCAGCCAGGGGTGGTTGTGACCCTGCACGACGTACAGCGTATTGGTCTGCATGTCTTTGCGGGCCACGAACCAAGGCTCGTGCTCACCACCGCCGCGCGGCGCGCCCTTTTCCTTCACGCCGCCAATCCCTAGGCCCTGGCGCTGACCCAGGGTGTAGAAGGACAGGCCCACATGCTCGCCCAGCTTGCGGCCGCGTGCATCCTTGATGGGGCCGGGCTTGTGGGCCAGATAGCGGTTGAGGAATTCGCGGAAGGGGCGCTCGCCGATGAAGCAGATGCCGGTCGAGTCCTTCTTCTTGGCATTGGGCAGGCCGATCTCTTCGGCGATGCGGCGCACCTCGGTCTTGTGCAGCTCGCCGACCGGGAACAAGGTCTTGGCCAGCTGCGCCTGGTTGAGGCGGTGCAAGAAGTAGCTTTGGTCCTTGCTGTTGTCGATGCCCTTGAGCAACTGGGTCTGGCCTTCATGCTCGCGCACGCGGGCGTAGTGACCGGTGGCGATCTTCTCGGCGCCCAGGCGCATGGCGTGGTCGAGGAAGGCCTTGAACTTGATCTCGGCATTGCACAGCACATCGGGGTTGGGCGTGCGGCCGGCTTGGTATTCACGCAAAAAGGCGGCGAAGACGCGGTCTTTGTAATCGGCGGCGAAGTTGACGTGTTCGATCTCGATGCCGATCACATCGGCTACCGCGGCGGCGTCGACGAAGTCGATATTGGATGAACAGTATTCGCTGTCGTCGTCATCTTCCCAGTTCTTCATGAAGATGCCGACCACCTCGTGGCCTTGCTGCTTCAAAAGATGGGCCGTGACGGCCGAATCCACACCGCCGGACAGGCCGACGACGATGCGTTGTTTCTTGCTACTCGAACTCATGCTCGCAATTGTCCCGCATGTGCCCTGGCTCCGCGTTCGCCCGGGTTTTGGCTGGGCTGCTTGATCAAGCGCTGGTTCAGGCTTTGCGCTGCGGCGTGAGCAAGCTGGGGTCGATATGAAAGGCGCTCAGCGGCAGGCGTTGGCCCGCCAGGTGGTCTTCCACACATTGCAGCACCAGCGGGCTGCGGTGGCGCTCGGCGCTGGCGCGCAACTCGTCCAAGCTCATCCACAGCGTACGCACAATGCCTTTGTCCAGCACCCAGCCCGGCACAGGCTCACTGACCGAGCCAGCAAAAGCCAGCCGAAGATAGGTGACATCCTCTAATGTTTTGGGCCGCACAAAGCGCGCCATATAGATGCCCAGCAGGGCTTCGGGCTTGAAGTGGCGGCCGGTTTCTTCCAGCGCTTCGCGCACCACGCCCTGCTCGGGAGACTCGGCAGGATCGAGGTGGCCGGCCGGATTGTTGAGCTGCAAGCCCTCCGGCGTTTCTTCTTCAACCATCAAAAAGCGGCCGTCTTTTTCGATGATGGCGGCTACGGTGACGGACGGTTTCCAGCGTTCTGTGGTGTTGGACATCTGCAATCCCTGGGCATGTAGGGGTGACATAGAAGGGCTCTATTGTGTAAGCTGAAATGAGACAGAGCCTGTCTGCCAGGCTGTGCAAGTCAAGTCATAAGTTCTTTTGGCCGAATTGCTTAAGCAGTGATGGCCCTGGAGGGATGATTCATGCTGATAGGTGTTCCGCGCGAGAGTGCGGCCGGGGAAACGCGTGTGGCTGCCACACCGGAAACGGTCAAGAAGCTCAAGGCTCAGGGTCATGTCTTGCGCATCGAACAGGGCGCGGGCTTGAGTGCCAGCGTCACCGATGAAGCCTACGCTGCGGCGGGGGCGGAAATCGTCGACCGCGCCGCTGCGTTTGGCGCCGACTTGCTGCTCAAGGTGCGCAGCCCCAATGCTGAGGAGCTGGCCCTGGTGAAGCCGGGTGCCACGCTGGTCGGCATGCTCAATCCTTTCGACAAAGACGGCTTGCAGGCCCTGGCTGCCGCGCAGCTGACCAGCTTCGCGCTGGAAGCCGCGCCGCGCACCTCGCGGGCGCAAAGCATGGACGTGCTGAGCTCGCAAGCCAATATCGCCGGCTACAAGGCCGTGATGATGGCGGCCGACCGCTATCAGCGCTTCTTCCCCATGCTGATGACGGCGGCTGGCACCGTCAAGGCCGCACGCGTGGTGATTCTGGGCGTGGGTGTGGCGGGCTTGCAGGCCATCGCCACGGCCAAGCGCCTGGGCGCGGTGATCGAGGCGTCTGACGTGCGCCCGGCCGTCAAGGAGCAGGTGGAGTCGCTGGGCGCCAAGTTCATCGACGTCAGCTACGACACGCCGGAGGAGCAAGAAGCTGCCGTGGGCGTGGGCGGTTATGCCAAGCCCATGCCGGCCAGCTGGCTGGAGCGCCAGAAGGTGGAAGTGGCCAAGCGCGTGGCGCAGGCCGATGTCGTCATCACCACCGCCTTGATTCCCGGCCGCGCCGCGCCGGTGCTGGTCACCGAAGAGATGGTGCGCAGCATGAAGCCCGGCTCGGTGATCGTGGACCTGGCCGCCGGCAAGGGTCAAACGGCAGCTGATGGCTCGGTGGGCGGCAATTGCCCGCTGACCGAGGCGGACAAAGAGGTGGTCAAGCATGGCGTGACCCTGATCGGTTGGACCAATCTGCCGGCCCTGGTGGCGGCCGATGCCTCGGCCCTGTATGCGCGCAATCTGCTCGACTTCATGAAGCTGATCGTCAGCAAAGAGGGTGCGCTGCACGTGCCCATGGACGACGACATCGTGGCGGCCTGCCTGATGACGCAGGCCGGTGAAGTCAAACGAAAGTAAGAGTTAGCCATGGAACATATCGTCAATCCCACCGTCACCAATCTGATCATCTTCGTGCTGGCCATCTACGTGGGCTACCACGTGGTCTGGACCGTGACACCGGCCCTGCACACACCGCTGATGGCCGTCACCAACGCGATCTCGGCCATCGTCATCGTCGGCGCCATGCTGGCCGCGGCGCTGACCGAAACCGATCTGGGCAAATTCATGGGCACGCTGGCCGTGGCGCTGGCCGCCGTGAATGTGTTCGGCGGCTTCCTCGTCACGCGGCGCATGCTGGAGATGTTCAAGAAGAAGGATAAGAAGGCGGAGGGAGCCAAGCCATGAGTTTGAATCTCGTCACCCTTCTGTATCTGCTCGCCAGCGTCTGCTTTATCCAGGCGCTCAAGGGCTTGTCGCACCCCACCACCTCCATCCGCGGCAATTTGTTTGGCATGGTGGGCATGGGCATTGCCACCGTGACCACGGCGGCGCTGATTCTCAAGCTGGCTGATGGTCATTCGATTGGCCTGGCCTATGTGCTGGCCGGCTTGGTGGTTGGCGGCGGCATCGGCGCCTATATGGCGCAAAAGGTTGAGATGACCAAGATGCCCGAGCTGGTCGCCTTCATGCACAGCATGATCGGCCTGGCGGCGGTGTTCATTGCCGCCACCGCTGTGCTGGAGCCGGCCGCCTTTGGCATTGCCGACAAGGGCAGCACGCTGATCCCGGGCGGCAACCGCATCGAGCTGGCGCTGGGCGCCTTCATCGGCGCGGTGACCTTCTCGGGCTCGGTGATCGCCTTCGGCAAGCTCTCGGGCAAGTACAAGTTCCGCTTGTTCCAGGGTGCGCCGGTGTCTTTTGCTGGTCAACACAAGCTCAATCTGGCCCTGGGCCTGGCGGCGGTGTTCTTCTGCTATGGCTTTTTTGCCTCGCAGAGCTGGATGGACTTCTGCCTGATTCTGGCGCTGGGCTTTGCGCTGGGCGTGCTGCTGATCATCCCGATTGGCGGCGCCGATATGCCGGTGGTGGTGTCCATGCTGAACAGCTATTCGGGCTGGGCGGCGGCGGGCATTGGCTTCTCGCTGAATAACTCGATGCTGATCATTGCCGGCTCGCTGGTGGGCTCCTCGGGTGCCATCCTGAGCTACATCATGTGCAAGGCCATGAACCGCTCCTTCTTCAATGTGATCGGCGGCGGCTTTGGCGGTGATGCCACGGCGGCTGCCGCTGGCAGCGCGGTGCAGCGGCCGGTCAAGAGCGGCAGCGCCGATGACGCAGCCTTTGTGCTGGGCAATGCCGAGACCGTGATCATCGTCCCCGGCTACGGCCTGGCAGTGGCGCGCGCTCAGCATGCGGTGAAGGAGCTGGCGCAAAAGCTCACCGACAAGGGCATCACCGTGAAGTACGCCATTCACCCGGTGGCGGGCCGCATGCCCGGCCACATGAATGTGCTGCTGGCCGAGGCCGAAGTGCCTTACGACCAAGTCTTCGAGATGGAAGACATCAATGCCGAGTTCGGCCAGGCCGATGTCGCCATCATCCTGGGCGCCAATGACGTGGTGAACCCCGCCGCGCACACCAAGGGCAGCCCCATCTACGGCATGCCCATTCTGGAGGCCTACAAGGCCAAGACCATCATCGTTAACAAGCGTTCCATGGCCGCGGGCTATGCCGGCTTGGACAACGAGTTGTTCTATATGGACAAGACCATGATGGTGTTCGGCGACGCCAAGAAGGTGGTGGAAGACATGGTCAAGGCCGTGGAGTGAGGCCGCAGCGGCCGCGCTAATGCGCACCATCAACGGGCCTTCGGGCCCGTTTTTCATGCGCAATGCGCAATCTTTGTTCGCATTAGGTGCGTCTATCGAATCCCCTGACGATTCCGTCGTCAGCAATAGGTCAGAATTGCGGGATAGCTAGGAGACAGAAAAGATGGAGAAGATTTGGCTCAAGAACTACTCTGAGGGAGTTCCGGCGGAGATCGATACAGGGCTTTATCCGTCCCTCGTGGACCTGATGGAGTCGGCGTTCAAGAAGTACCCCAGCCAGCCTGCCTACAAGATGATGGGCCGGCAGATCACTTTTGCGCAGCTGGATGAAGCCTCGCGTGCGCTGGCGGCTTATTTCCAGAGCCTGGGCCTGGAAAAGGGCGACCGCGTCGCCCTGATGATGCCCAATGTGATGCAGTACCCGGTGGCGGTGGCGGCAGTGTTGCGCGCCGGCCTGGTGGTGGTGAACGTCAACCCGCTCTACACCCCGCGCGAACTGGAGCATCAACTCAAGGACGCTGGCGCCAAAGCCATCGTGATCCTGGAGAACTTCGCCTACACCTTGCAGCAAGTCATCAAGTCGGTGCCCACCAAGCATGTGGTGCTGGCCTCCATGGGTGAGATGCTGGGCTTCCCCAAGGGCCTGATCGTCAACTACGTGGTGCGCAAGGTCAAAAAGCTGGTGCCTGCCTTTGAGTTGCCCGGCGCGGTCAGCTTCAACAATGCCGTGGCCAAGGGCCGCAGCCTGAACTACCAGCAGCCCAAGGTCGGCCCCAACGACATCGCGGTGCTGCAGTACACCGGCGGCACCACCGGCGTGTCCAAGGGCGCCGTGCTCTTGCACCGCAATCTGGTGGCCAATACCTTGCAGGCCGAGGCCTGGTATCTGCCGGCCCTGAAAAAGGTGCCGGCTGGCGAGCAGTTGCTGAGCATCTGCGCCTTGCCGCTGTATCACATCTTCGGTTTCACGACGAACATGATGCTGTCCATGCATGTGGGCGGCGCAAACGTTTTGATCCCCAACCCGCGTGATCTGCCCGCCGTGTTCAAGGAGCTGAGCCAGCATCGCTTCCACAGCCTGCCGGCGGTCAACACCTTGTTCATGGCCATGGCCAATCATCCGCAGTTCAATACCGTGGATTGGAGCCATTTGGTGATCGCCGTGGGCGGCGGCATGGCGGTGCAACAAGCGACCGCCAAGCTGTGGCTGGACAAGACCGGCTGCCCGATCTGCGAAGGCTACGGCTTGTCCGAGACCTCGCCCGTGGCCAGCTGCAACCCCACCGACAGCAAGGCCTACACCGGCAGCATCGGCCTGCCCATGCCCAGCACCGAAATGTGTTTGCTGGATGATGCCGGCCGTGAAGTGGCGCCGGGCGCCTCCGGCGAGATTGCCATCCGCGGCCCGCAGGTGATGGCCGGCTACTGGCAGCGTCCCGATGAAACCGCTCAGGTGATGACGCCCGATGGCTTCTTCCGCACCGGTGACATCGGCATGGTGGACGAGCGCGGCTTCTTCCGCATCGTCGACCGCAAGAAGGACATGATTCTGGTCAGCGGCTTTAATGTCTACCCGAACGAGATCGAAGACCTCATCACCCAGATGCCTGGCGTGATGGAGTGCGCTTCGGTGGGCGTGCCGGACGACAAGGCCGGCGAGGCCGTCAAGGTGGTGATCGTCAAACGCGACCCCGACCTCACCGAGGCCGATGTGCGCGCCTATTGCGAGGCCAATCTGACCGGCTACAAGCGGCCCAAGATCATTGAGTTCCGCCTCGACCTGCCCAAGACCCCGGTCGGCAAGGTGCTGCGGCGTGAATTGCGGGATCTGAAGAAGTAAGGTTCGGTTCGCAGTTGGCCGAGCTTGGCTGGCGCAGCTTTGTCACGCCCCACAGCGTGACAAATCCTCGCGATACCCACGTATCGCTGAGGTCAGCGTCCCGCGCCGCGGCCAATATGCGGCACTATGCCGAGATTGGCTGAACTTGGCCTAACCCGCTGCATGGCGGGCAAGTTCCAAGTCCGGCGCCCCGTCGGTTCATCCTTCTACAAAGTGCCCGCCTTGCTGACTCATTCCTATCACCGCACCGAGGCCGGTCGGGCCGAGGTCAAGGCGCGCCTGCTGGGCTTGTCGCGCAGCGCACGCAATCTCTTGCTGGTGCTGGACGCCTCGCGCCCGGCGAGTGCTTGGTTGGGCTTGGTGCAAGGCGCCAGCGCGGCCGATCTGGAGCAGCTGCTTGAGCATGGCCTGGTGGCCGATGTGAATGCGCCTGCTGAGGCGCCCGTCACAGTTGCCGCCGCTGCCCCATTCGCCGCACCTGCGGCGACCGAGGCCACGACGGCAAGCGCAAGCGAAGCGGCCGGCGCCTCCGCCCAGTCGCCGCTGGCACATGCCGAGCTCTATGACTTTCTGACCCGCCATGCCAAGCAGCATCTGGGCCTGATCAAGGGCTACAAGCTGGTGCTGGAGGTGGAGCGTTGCGCCGATTTGGCGGCCTTGCGCACCCTGGCCGACCGCTTCGTGCAGGACGTGCAGCAGGCGCAGGGCGAGATGGCCGCCGAGCAAGTGCGGCGCGCCTTGGGCATCATCAAGCCGTAAGCCGGCACAGCCCCGGAATAAGCGCGTCCGGCGGGCCCCAAGTTGCGGCACACTGGCGGCATCTCAGGCCGCTGGCATGGCCCGGCCGCCGCGCCGCTGCGCTTTAACTTCTTTGCCTTCATTCATCATGCTGCCCCGTCTTTTTGTTGACACCCCGCTCGCCGAGCTGCACCCGCATTCAGACACGGACGCCGCCGGCCCCATCGAGCTGGTGCTGCCCGCCGGCGCCGCCCGCCATGTGCAAGTGCTGCGCCTGCAGCCCGGCGCGGCCCTGAATCTCTTCGATGGCAGCGGTTTTGACTGGCAGGCCGAGGTGTTGCGCATGGGCCGAAGCGAGGTGGTGGTGCAGCTGCATTCGCGCCAGCTGGTGCATCGCGAGCTGGCTCATGCGGTGCGCTTGTGCGTGGTGATGCCGGCCAATGACCGCATGGACGGCGTGATTGAAAAAGCCACCGAACTGGGCGCTGCCGCCGTGCAGCCTTTGATGAGCGAGCGCTCGGTGCTGCGCCTGACCGGCGAGCGGGCCGAGAAAAAACAAGCCCATTGGCAAGGCGTGGCGGTGGCGGCGTGCGAGCAGAGCGGGCGCAGCGTGCTGCCGCGCGTTGAGGCCGTCAGCACCCTGCAACAATGGCTCAAGAGCCTGCCGCCCGTGACGGCGCAACAACGCCGCTGGCTGCTCAGCCCAACGGCGGCACGGCCCTTGCGCGAGCTGGCGGCGGCGCAGCCGGAAGCGACTTCAACCCTGGTTTTGTCCGGCCCCGAAGGGGGCTTGAGCCCGGCCGAAGAGCAGGCCGCGCGCGATCACGGCTTTGAGGCCGTGCAACTCGGCCCGCGCATTCTGCGTGCCGACACGGCCCCGCTGGCCGTGTTGGGCTGGCTGGCGCTGCAATCAGTTTGAGTCGGCGGCGGCGCTGTCGCCGTTGCTTTCGCCTTCGCGCCCCGGCTTAGGTGTGCGCGCCGAACCCTTGATCAAGTCGAACTTGAACATCCGGCATTCGATCGGGCCGTTCCACATCGGAATCTTGCGCGACTCTTTGAGGCGCATCTTGCTGGGCAGCTTCATGTCCGGGCACAGCAGCCAAGCGGTCCAGCCGGCCGGGTTCTCGGTGTAGGCGCGCTTCCAGTGCGCCGCCAGGCGCGGGAAGAAGTCGTCGCCAGCATCGCGGGCTTCTGAGCCGCCCGCATCCCGGCTCATCTGGAAGTTGCCAGCCTTGCCGCGCACCTCGATACGCTCGCCGTAGGGCGGGTTCATCATGATGGTGCCGGGCATGCCGTAGGGCAGCTCGGGTGCTGGGCGCTCCAGCGCATCACCGCCGTTGAATTGGATGTACTGGGCCACACCGGCGCGCTCGGCATTGCGGCGTGCAAAGTCAACCATGCGGAAGGCCACATCGCTGCAGTAGATCGGCACGGCGGGCGCATGCTCGCGGTCTTTGGCGGCTTGCTTGATGGCTTGCCAGCGGCCGCGCAACGGCACGAAAGGCAATTGGCGCTCAAAGGCGAAGCGGCGCTGCATGCCGGCGGCCATGCCGCAGGCGATTTGCGCGGCTTCCACCGCGATGGTGCCCGAGCCGCAGCAGGGGTCGTGCAGGGCGCCGCCGGCTTCGGGCGTGCCCTTCCAGCCGGCGGCGGCCAGCATGGCGGCTGCCAGGGTTTCCTTCAGCGGGGCGTCGCCCTTGTCTTCGCGCCAGCCGCGTTTGAACAGCGGCTCGCCGGAGCTGTCGATGTAGAGCGTGGCATCGGTTTCGCTCAGGTGCAGCATCACCGGCAGATCGGGGTAGCGGGTGTCCACGCTGGGGCGCTCGCCGGTGGCGTCGCGCAGCACGTCGCAGATGGCGTCTTTGACGCGCAGGGTGGCGAAGTTGAGGCTGCGCAGCGGGCTGCGCTGGGCAATGGTGTCCACGCGGATGGTTTCGGCCGGGGTGATCCACTGTGTCCAGTCGATCTTGCAGGCCAGGGCGTAGATATCGTCCTCATGGCGGTAGCCGCCGCCGATCAACTCGATCAGCACACGCTGGGCCAGCCGGCTTTCGAGGTTGAGCTTCATCACGGCTTCCAGATCACCCTTCAGCGCGATGCCGCCACGCAGCACCTCGATATGGGTTTTGGGCAGGATGCCCCGCACCTCTTCATCGAGCAGGCGCTCCACGCCGGAGGCACAGGAGACAAAGAGATGGAGCTTATCGGTGGGGGAAAACATGGGGCAGAGGCGTTGCGATTGCGGCCGCAAGCAAAAAGTTCAAAGGGCAAAAGCGCAAGGGCTTTGGGCCTGATTGTCCCAGTTCGCGGCCAGGCTTGACCAGAGGGTGCGGAAATCAGGCCAGTGCCAGCGCCGCGAGCCTGGCCTGAGCTTGCCTTTAGGCCGGCAGCGGCGCGTCGGCAGGCCTGTCTTCGCTTGTGACTTGAGTCAGCAGGGGCTCGGCAGTTTGCGTCTGCCCGGCCATGGGCTTGGGCCATTGCAAGGCTCCGGCGACGAAGGCCTCGATGGGCATGGGGCGGCCGAACAAATAGCCCTGGTAGGCATGGCAACCCAGCTGCGCCAGCAGATCGCGCTGCGCCTCGGTTTCCACCCCTTCGGCGATGACGTGCAGGCCCAGGCTGTCGCCTAACTGCACAATCGCATGGGCAATGGCATGGGCATTGGGCTCGCTGATCAGGTCGCGCACAAAGGATTGGTCGATCTTGAGCTGCTTGAGCGGCAGGCGCTTCAGGTAGGCCAGCGAGGAATAGCCGGTGCCGAAATCATCCAGCGACAGGCCTACGCCCAGGCGGCCCAGCTCCGTCATCAGGCGGATCACGCCCTCCACATCGTCCACCAGGGCGCTCTCGGTCAGCTCGATCTTGAGGCGCTCGGTGGGGGCGTTGCTGCGCGCCAAGATTTGCTGCAAGGTGGACAAAAAGCCCTTGTGGCGGAACTGGACGGCACTGACGTTGACGGCCAGGCTCAAGCCCTCCAGCCGCGGCTGACCGGCCCACAAGGCCAGCAGCGCGCAGGCCTGCTGCATCACCCAGGCGCCCAGTGGCACGATCAGGCCGGTCTGCTCAGCCAGGGGGATGAACTGCGCGGGCGAGATCCAGCCGCGCTGCGGATGCTGCCAGCGCAGCAGCACTTCGGCGCCGGTCAACTGGCCGTGCTGATTGACCTGGGCTTGCAGATAGAGCGCGAACTGGTCGTTCTGCAGGGCGCCGCGCAGGTCCGCCTCCAGCGTGGCGCGCTCGGCCATGGCGGCCTGGGTGACCGGGTCGAAGAAGCACAGCTGGTTGCGGCCGCCCGCCTTGGCTTGGTACATGGCGTGGTCGGCATGTTTGAGCAGATCTTCGCTGCTGCTACCGTCGCCCGCACCCCAGACCTTGATGCCGATGCTGGGCGTGCTGTGATGCAAATGGTCTTTGAGCTGGTAGGGCTGGCCCAGCACGCGCAGGATCTTTTCGGCTGCCGCTTCGGCATGCTGGGCAGCCTCGGCGTAGTCCTGGCCCAAGTCCTGCAGCAGTACCACAAACTCATCGCCGCCCCAGCGCGCCACCGAGTCCTGCGCCCGCACCGTGCCCAGCAGGCGCTGTGCGATGCTTTGCAGCAGCAGATCGCCCATCCCGTGGCCCAAGGTGTCGTTGAGCGACTTGAAATTGTCCAGGTCGATGAAGAGCACCGCGCCGTGGCGGCCCTGGCGCTGCGCCGAGGCCAGGGTTTGGTTCAAGCGGTCCAGCAGCAGGCGGCGGTTGGGCAGGCCGGTGAGCGGGTCGTTGAAGGCCAGTTTCTCGATCGCGGCCTCGGCACGCTTGCGTTCGGTGATGTCGCGCGTCAGGCCGATGAACAGGGGCTCGCCATCGCGCTCGATGCTGGACACGGCCAGGCTCATCGGGAAGTTGCTGCCGCTCTTGCGCCGGCCGGTGACGTCGCGGCCAACCCCGATCACGCGGGCTTGATTGCCGCCCAGGTAGTTGCGCAAATAGCCATCGTGCTGGCTGGCTTCAGGCTCGGGCATCAGCAGACTGACATTGCGCCCGATCACCTCCTCGGCGCTGTAGCCGAACATGCGGCAGGCCGAGGCGTTGAAGCTCAGGATCAGGCCGCGCGCGTCGATGGTGATGACGCCGTCCACCATATTGTCCAGAACGGCCTGGGTGTGCTGCGCTTTGTCGTGGTCGCTGCGCCGCTGGGCTTCGCGCAACGCGGCGATGCTGCGCAAGCGACGTTGGCGCAGCCACAGCGCCAGGCCGCTGACCATGGCCAGCAGCAAGCCGGCCCCCAGGGTTTGCTGCCACTGGCGCTGCCAAGGCGCTTCCAGGGCGCTGATCTGGCGACCCACGGCAACGATCAAGGCGCGGTTGGTTTGTAGGCCCGGGGTGCGCACGGTTTGCAAGGCCGTCAGGCGCTCATCCCGGCTGACCAAGGCCAGGCCTTGCTGCACGCTGGCGTCTTGGCCGCTGGCCAGATGGCGGGCCAGTAGCGAGCCCGGCCGGTCCAGCAGTCGGCGGCCCATCCAGTCATTGTTCTGCGGGCGCAGGCTGTAGAGCATGCCGTCGGCGTGAACCAGGGCGCTCCAGGTGTCATCCGAGGTTTGCGCCGTACCCAGCACCAGCTTGAAGTAGTCGGGATCCAGCGTCACCATGGCCACGCCAGCGAATTGCCCGCGCGCATCGAACAGCGCCCGCGACAAGCTCATGGTGTACTCGCCCAGCGCATTGCTGTAGGGCGGCGAGACATAGAGCATGCCGTACTGTGGCGCCGTTTTTGGCATCAGAAAGTAGTCGCGCGTGCTGGCGTCGAAATTGGGCAATTCGGCCAGGGAGGTGGCTCGCATGCGCCCGCGGGCATCGATGATGGCGGCCATGCGCACACCGGGCATGGCCTGGGCCAGGGCGCTCAAAAGCGGGCGAGCATCTTGCTGCATCTGGCTGTTGCGCCATTTGCCGTGGGAATCGTCGATGGTCTGCAGCGCTGCCTGAATGCCATGCAGCTGTTGGGCCACGATGCCGTCCAGCACTTGCACCAGACCTTGCAGGCGCTGGCTTTCTTGCTGCTGCAACTGGGCGCGTTCATGCCTGAGCCAAATACCGGCAGACACCGCAACGATCGCGCAGACCAGGGCGAACACCAGCCACTGTGCGTGAAATTGTTGAATGCAGAAGGCCGAACCGGGGCGGTTCGCCGAATGGGGGGCTGGGCTGGACATGGTGGGCGAGGTGAGGGAGCGTCACCTTAGCGAGTCGCTCCTGCCTCAGCCTTGATGCAGATCAATCAGCAGGGTTTGCGCAAATTGGCGGGGGCGATCTTCAGCGCTTCGCGGTATTTCGCCACGGTGCGCCGCGCCACCTGGATGCCTTGCTCTTCCAGCATGTTGGCCAAGGCGCTGTCAGACAGCGGCTTGTTCGGCGCTTCCGCCTCAACGAATTGCTTGATCAGCGCGCGCACGGCGGTGCTGGAGGCATTGCCGCCGGCCTCGGTGCTCAGGCCCGAGCCGAAGAAGTACTTCAGCTCAAAAGTGCCGAAGGTGGTGGCCATGTATTTGGCGGTGGTGACGCGTGAGATGGTGGACTCGTGCAGGCCCAGCTCGTCGGCAATCTCGCGCAGCACCAGGGGCTTCATGGCCAGGGCACCGTGGGTGAAGAAGCCTTTTTGCCGCTCCACGATGGCTTTGGAGACACGCAAAATGGTGTCGAAGCGCTGCTGGATGTTTTTAATGAACCAGCGCGCTTCCTGCAGCTGGCCACCCAGCGCGCTATTGCTGATGCCGCCGCGGGTTTGCCGCAGGGCGTTGGCATACATCTCATTGATGCGCAGCTTGGGGGCGACCTCGGGGTTGAGCATCACGCGCAGCTCGCGGCCGACCTTGCGCACGATCACATCCGGGATCACTGCCTGCGACTGGCCTTGCGCGAAGCGCCGCCCCGGTTTGGGGTCGAGGGCGCGGATCAGCGCTTGCGCTTCGCGCAGCAGGGGCTCGTCGGCACCGGTCAGCGCCATCAGCTTTTTGCTATCGCGCTTGGCCAGCAGTTCCAGATGTGATTTGCAAATCAGGATGGCGATCACCTGCGCCGGGCTGCGCGGTAGTGCGCGCAATTGCAGCGTTAGGCACTCGGCCAGGTCGCGTGCGCCGACGCCGCCGGGGTCCATGTTCTGCAACCACTTCAGGGCGATGCGCAGATGGTCCAGCAGCTCTTCTTGTTCCTCGGCATCAGTGGTGAGCGCTTGGGCGATGTCTTCCAGTGTGTCTTCCAGGTAGCCGTCTTCGCCCAGCGACTCAATCAGCACTTGCAAGGCCATGCGGTCGGCCTGGCTGAGGTGCATGCCGGCCAGCTGCTGATTCAAATGCTCTTGCAGGCTGATTTCGGCGAACTCCTGCTCGCTGCGATCGTCGTCGCCGTCATTGCTGGCGCTGCCGCTGTTGTGGTTGCTGGGCAGCTCGCGGATGCCGTCGAAGTCATCGCGCTCGGTGCCGTTCTCCCAGTCGTCGCGCTCGGTGCTACCGAAGTCTTCGGCCCGCAACTCCGGCGTGCTCTCGGCGTCGGCGCCGCCGCCCAGCTCGGTGTCGGCGCTGCTGTCGTCGGCGGCGCTGGCGCGTAGCGGCTCGCTGATCTCGGGCGCGGCCACGCTGATGTCATCCTCGGTATCGAGCAGAGGGTTCTGCGCCATCATTTGCTCGATTTCCTGGTTCAGCTCCAGGGTCGAGAGTTGCAGCAGCCGGATCGATTGCTGCAATTGCGGGGTCAGCGAGAGATGCTGGCTCAGGCGCAGCTGGAGCGACTGTTTCATCACATGCGGAAGTTTTCGCCGAGATAGACCTTGCGCACATCGGCGTTGTCCACAATCTCGGCGGGCGTGCCTTCGGCCAGAACGGCGCCTTCGCTGATGATGTAGGCGCGATCGCAAATGCCGAGGGTTTCGCGCACATTGTGGTCGGTGATCAAAACCCCGATGCCGCGCGCCTTCAGGAAGCTGATGATGCGCTGGATCTCCAGCACCGCGATCGGGTCGACGCCGGCGAAGGGCTCGTCCAGCAAGATGAAGCGGGGCTGGGTGGCCAGGGCGCGCGCGATCTCGACGCGGCGGCGCTCGCCACCCGAAAGCGCGGGGGCGGGGCTGTCGCGCAGCTTTTCGATGCTGAGGTCGTGCAGCAGGTTTTCCAGCAACTCATTGATGCGCGCCTTGCTCAGCGGCCGGCCATTGGCATCGAGTTGCAATTCCAGCACCGCACGGATGTTCTCTTCCACGGTGAGCTTGCGGAAGATCGAAGCTTCCTGCGGCAGATAGCTCAGGCCCAGGCGGGCACGCTGGTGGATGGGCAGGTGCTGGACTTCTTTGCCGTCGATATGGATCTCGCCGGCATCGGCGCGCACCAGGCCCACGATCATGTAGAAGCTGGTCGTCTTGCCGGCACCGTTGGGGCCCAGCAGACCCACCACCTCGCCGCTGTCCACGCCCAGGTGCACGTTCTTGACCACTTTGCGCACACCATAGCTCTTGGCCAAACCGGTGGCGTCAAGGCGGCTGCGCGGCGCGCTGCTGCCGCTGATTGGGGGCGCGCTGCTCATGGCGCCTTTTTACTGCTGGGCAGCTGGGTGCTGGGTTGCAGGGTCAGGCCAGAACTGGCTGCGGGCTCAGCGCTTGCTGCCGAGCCTCGCGGCATGATAACCACGCGGACGCGGCCGGTGGGGTGGGGCGAGGTCTTGCCGCCGTCCAGCGTGAACACTTCGCTGCGGTTGTCGTACACGATCACGGCGCCGCTGACCTCGTCGGCCACCGAGCTGCCCATGGTGCGATGCACCACCGCATTGCCGATGAAACGCACGGTGTCGCTGCGGGTGTCGTACTCCACCTGATCGGCAAAGCCTTCGATGGCCTCGCCGGGGATGTCTCGTGCCTGGCGGAAGGACACCTGCTTGCCGGTCTGGCCATTGGCATAGGCCTGAAAGTAGCCGTCACCGGTTTCACGCACATCAATGCGCTCGGCCTTCAGCAGCAAGCTGCCCTTGCTGAGCACCACATTGCCGTTGAACTCGGTGCGCTGGCGCGCCATATCGACCCGGCCACCTTGGTCGGAGGCGATGTTCAGCGGTTTGAACTGGTCGGCCTTTTCGGCGTGGGCGATGGTTGCGGCGCCGAGCATCAGCGCCACGGCCAAGGCGACACGGCCAGCGTTGGCGATGTCTTGGGCGACGGCTCTGGCGCTAGGGCGGGATGGGCGAATGCAGGGTGTTTTCATGGCGGCACAATTCTTGCAGACCATTCTAGCCCTGCATCTTCAAGCGCAGCCCGGCGCCACCCCAAATTGCAGGAGCGGCACCTAGGCTGAAGAGATCGACCCGCCGCGCGCGCAGCACGGCAGGTGTTGCAAGCGGGCCTCAGCCCTTGCTTGAGCGTACCAGCTTGATCAGATAGTCCGTCACCGCCAGCGCTTGCTGGCCATTGACGATCTCACCGGCACCGCGAACGCCAGCAATGCTGGGCGAAGTCAGGTAGCGGCCGGCGATGCCGATGGCGGGCACGCCGTCGATGCGGTACTCCTCCGACAGCTTGCTGGCTTGCGCGCACTTGGTTTGCACGCCGAAGGAGTTGTAGGCAGCGGTGAACTTGGCCATGTCCAGGCCCAGGCGGCCGGCCAGGGCCATCACGGCCTTGTCGTCCTCGGGCATATCGCGCTGGAAGGCATTGAACACGGCGGTGTGCACTTCGGCTTCCTTGCCCATCGCTTCGAGAGCGAAGAACAACTTCTGGTGCGATTTGATGTTGGCGCGGAAGCCCACATGCACGCGGCGGAAGTTGACGTCGGCGGGCAGCTGCTTGCTCCAGGCCTCGATAGTGGGATCAAAGGTGAAGCAGTGTGGGCAGCCGTACCAGAAGAACTCCAGCACATCGATCTTGCCGGGTGTGGAGGGCAGTGCCTGAGACAGCTTCAGGTATTGCTTGCCTTCCACCGGCGCGCCTTGCGCCAAGGCCAGGCCGGGCAGACTGCCGGCACCCAGAACGCTCAGGCCCAGAGTGGCGGAGAAATCGCGACGCTTCATCATCGGTGAGATCCTTGGAAATAAAGGGGAGTGAGAGGGGGTGAACTCAAGCCGCCATCAGCGCTTGACGGTGACCAAATTGGCTTCCATGCCGGCGCCTTCAACCTTGCGCTGCTGCGCTTCGGCTTCGTCGCGGGCATCGAAGGGGCCCAGGCGTACACGGTAGACCGTGCGGCCGGATTGTTCGCGCTCGGTGATCTTGGCGCTCAGTCCCTGCATGGCCAACTTGGCGCGCTGGGCCTCGGCGTCGTCGGACTTGGTGAAGGCACCGGCCTGCACGAAGTAAACGTTCGGGTCGGCGGCGGGCGCTGCAGCGGCTGCCTTGGACTCGGGCTTCTTCTCGCTGGCGGCCTTGTCGCTAGTCTTCTCAGCCGCCTTTTCGGCGGCTTTGGCAGGGGCGGGGGCCGGCACTTGGGCTGGCACGTGGGTGGTTGCAGCAGCCGGGGCGGGCTCAACAGCGGTGGTGGCGGCGGCAGGCGCCGTGCTTTGCACCGGGGCAGGCGTCGTCACCGGCGCCGGGCTGACCACGCCGCTGGCGGCCTTGGCGCCAGCCTTGCCGGCCAAGGGGGCGTTGGGGTCCCAGTTTTTGTTGCGCAGGGCCTCTTCGGCGTCTTGCTCCGCCGTGCGCTGCGGCACCTTGTTGATGAAGGGGATGGGCACCTTGGTGATGTAGAGCGCCACGCCCAGCGCGACGGCCAAGCCGACCAGCAGGCCAACGATCAGGCCGAGGACGAAGCCCCCCTTTTGTCCCGCTTTTTGATTCTTGGCCCCAACGCTCATGTGTTCTCCGATGTTGTCGTCACCACGGCTTCACGCGCCATCACCTCAGGGGCGCTGACACCCAGCACGGTCAGCGCATTGGCGATGACCTGGCGGGTGGCCGCCAGCAGGGCGACCCGGGCCAGGCTCAGCTCGGGCGTCTGATCCAGCACGCGCTCGGCGGCATAGTAGCTGTGATAGCTGCTGGATAGCTCGCGCAGATAGAAGGTCAGGTCATGCGGGGCCAGGCCTTCGGCGGCGCGGGTCAGCATGGCGGGGTAGTCGGCCAGCTTGAGCATCAGCGCGGCTTCGGTCGGGGCCGTCAGCAGGCTGAGATCGGCGCTGGCCAGTACGGCGGCATCACCACCTCGCGAGACCCAGTTGCGGATCACCGAGCAGATGCGCGCATGGGCATACTGCACATAGAAAACCGGGTTCTCATCGTTCTGCTTCAGGGCCAGGTCGATGTCGAAGGTGAACTCGGTGTCGGCCTTGCGGCTGATCAGGAAGAAGCGCACGGCGTCGCGGCTGGTCCAGTCGATCAGGTCGCGCATGGTCACATAGCTGCCGGCGCGCTTGGACAGCTTGACTTCCACGCCGCCCTTCATCACCAGCACCATTTTGTGCAGCACATAGTCGGGGAAGCCTTGCGGGATGCCCACGCCGGCCGCCTGCAGGCCGCCGCGCACACGGGCGATGGTGCCGTGGTGGTCGGTGCCCTGCACATTGATGCACTTGGTGAAGCCGCGCTGGAATTTGTTGATGTGATAGGCCACATCCGGCAGGAAGTAGGTGTAGCTGCCGTCGGACTTGCGCATCACGCGGTCCTTGTCGTCACCGTAGTCGGTGCTGCGCAGCCACAGCGCGCCGCCTTCTTCAAAGGTCTTGCCCGAGGCCAGCAGCTTGGCCACGGTGCTTTCCACCGCGCCGCTGGAGTAGAGGCTGGACTCGAGGAAGTAATTGTCGAAGCGCACGCCCACGGCTTGCAGGTCCAGGTCTTGCTCGTGGCGCAGATAGGCCACGGCGAACTGGCGGATGCTGTCGAGGTCGTCCACATCGCCGGAGGCGGTGAACTCGCGGTCATCGGCCTTGACGGTCTTCTTGGCCAGGAAGTCGTCGGCGATGTCCTGGATGTAGTCGCCGTTATAGGCCGATTCCGGCCAGCCCGCATCGCCGGGCTTCAGCCCTTTCAGGCGGCATTGGGTGGAGTTGGCCAGGGTGGCGATTTGCACGCCGGCGTCGTTGTAATAGAACTCGCGGGTGACTTGCGAGCCTTGGGTCTGGAACAGGCTGCAGATGGCGTCGCCCAGGGCGGCTTGGCGGGCGTGGCCCAGGTGTAGCGGGCCGGTGGGGTTGGCGGAGACGAATTCCACCATCACATGCTGCTCGTTGGCGGGCTGCTTGCCGAAGTCGGCGGCGGCGCTCAGCACCTCGGCCACCACGGCTTGTTTGGCGGCGGGCTTGAGGCGGATATTGATGAAGCCGGGGCCGGCAATTTCCATCGCTTCGACCCAGCGCTCAAAGGCGGGGCGGCGCTGCAGGGCCTCAATCAAGGCCTGCGCCAACTCGCGCGGGTTCTTCTTGAGCGGGCGCGCCAATTGCATGGCGGCCGTGCAGGCATAGTCGCCCAGGGCGGCTTGCTTGGGGGATTCGAAGGCGGCTGCCAGGTCGGCGCCGGGACTGAGTTCTTGAATCGCTTCGGCCAGGGCGGCGAGCAGTTCTTGCTTGGCTTGGATCATGGCGCGATTCTAAGTCGGCGCACCGCCAGCGGATTCGTCGGCCCCACAGGTTCTATGATGCCGGGCATGTCTGACGACGACACCTCTTTGCCGATCGAGCCCAAGCTGGATTTGCCCGCCTACATCGGCCGCTACAAGATCTTGCGGCGCTTAGGCGAGGGCGCGACCAGCGATGTCTTCCTGGCGCTGGACGAATTCAAGGGCGGCGAGGTGGCCATCAAGCGCATGCGCGCCTGGGCGGTCACCAGCCGCAGCGGAGAGGGCAGTGACTACGGCAGCCGCTTCTACGCGGCCGAGGCGGCGCTGGCCGGCCGCTTGCAGCATCCCAATGTGGTGCAAATCCTCGACGCCGTGCCGGAGCAGGACGCGCCCTATTTGGTGATGGAGTTTGTGCCCGGCCTCACGCTCAAGCATTTCTGCCGCAGCGACCGCTTGCTGCCGCTGGACCAGATCGTCGAGCTGGGTTTCAAGTGCGCCATGGCTTTGTCCTATGTGTTCCGCCAAGGCGTGATTCACCGCGATGTGAAGCCGGCCAATTTGCTGGCCGTGCTGGATGCGCAGGGCCAGGTCACGGATGTGAAGGTGAGCGACTTCGGCAGCGCCCTGAATCTGCGCTCCGATGCCACCCAGGTGCACCGCGTCGGCTCCCTGGCCTATATGCCGCCGGAGCAGATCGAGGGCGGCGATGTGGATTGCCGCGCCGATATCTACGCCCTGGGTGCCGTGCTCTACCACCTGATTTCGGGCCGCCCGCCTTTTGATGCGCCCAGCCAGATGGCGCTGATGCACCAGATTTATCACCAGGCTCCGGCCACGCTGGTGGGCCAGCGCAGCGGCGTGACGGCGGAGTTGGACAGCGTCATCATGCGCGCCCTGGCCAAGCACCCCGAAAGCCGCTACGCCAATTGGGAAGAGTTTGGCCGTGGCTTGTCCGAGCTGGTGGCCAAGCAATTGGTGCCGCTGGCCAGGCTTTATGAAGTGAAGGATTCCGAGCGCTTCAATATGCTGCGCGAGCTGGAGTTCTTTGCCGACTTCGGCGATGTCGAGTTGTGGGAAGTGGTGCACCGCGGGCGCTGGCGGCGTTTTCCCGAAGGTCATGCGCTCTACAAACGCGGGCAGGAGGGCAATACCTTCCACATCATTTCGCAAGGCGCGGTGGAGGTCTACCGCGACGGCGCGATGGTGGCCGCGCTGGGCAAAGGCACTTCGGTGGGCGAGATGGCCTATCTGGCCCCCAACCCGGCGCTGCGCCAGCACAGCGCGGATGTGAAGGTCAGCGAGCTGTGCACCACCATCTCCTTCACGCCCGAATCGCTGGGCCTGCTCAGCCCCGAATGCCAGCATCGCTTTGACCGCGCCTTCATCCAGGTGTTGGTGCGTCGCTTACATGCGGCGCATGAGTCTTTGGCGCATCCACGACGGATTCTGTAAACCCTTCTTGAGCCTGTCGCGTTGGCATGCTTGAATGGCTCGGCACGCTGGGTCATTCAAGTTTGCTGCAATGACCTTCGTTCTCACCTTTCATTCAATCGCCAAGGATTTCTCAATGAAGAAGATGATCAGCCTCTTGACCTTTGCCGCCCTCGCATTTGCCGGCAGCGCCCACGCTGTGCTGCCAGCCGCTAGCTGCGATGCTCAGGCCGCCGAGAAGAAGCTGGCTGGCGCGGCCAAGACCAGCTTCGTCAAGAAGTGCAATGCCGACAATCCGGCCAACGCCGCTTGCGATGCCAAGGCTGCTGAGAAGAAGCTGGCCGGTGCCGCCAAAACCAGCTTTGTGAAGAAGTGCGTGGCCGATGCCGACGCGCCTGCTGCTGCCGCCGCTGTCGACCCGCAAGCCGTGTGCGACAGCCAGGCCGCTGAGAAGAAGCTGGCCGGCGCCGCCAAGACCAGCTTTGTGAAGAAGTGCGTGGCCGACGCCAAGTAAGGCTTATTCCGCACTGAATGAGCGAGCCGAAGCCCTCGATGTGAGGGCTTCGTCGTTTTCGCTTCGCCGGCCTTTGTCCTTGCTTTGTCCGCGCTCTTTTTGAGGCGAGAATCGGCCGCCGCATCATCAAGATTTGGTGCCGCCCAAGCAAAGGACCCCATGAACGAAGGCAGCGCGCCGCGCGCGTCGATATTCAGCGCAGACTCAGGCCCGGCGGCGGGCGCGCCGGCGCCGCAGGGCATGCCCGTGGTGGCCTTGGGTGCTTCGGCCGGTGGCTTGGCGGCCTTTGAGAGTTTTTTTGCCAGCCTGCCGCAGGGCTGCGAGCCGGGCATGGCTTTTGTGCTGGTGCAGCACCTAGCGCCGGATTTCAGCAGCATGCTGAGCGAATTGGTCCAGCGCTACACCGACCTGCCGGTGCGAGAGGTGGAAGATGGCATGCCTCTGCAGGCCAACCATGTTTATGTGATTCCGCCTGACCGAGACATGGCATGCCTGAACGGCAGGCTGCAGTTGCTCGAGCCTGCGGCCAAACGAGGCCATCGGCTGCCGATCGATTTCTTCTTCCGCTCGCTGGCGCTGGACCAGGGCGAGCGGGCTGTCGCGGTGGTGCTTTCGGGCACAGGCAGCGACGGCAGCCAGGGCTTGCGTGACATCAAGGCCCATGGCGGGCTGATTCTGGCGCAAAGCTTGGTAACGGCAGAATTTGACGGCATGCCGCGAGCCGCCATCGCCACCGGCCTGGTGGACTTCGAGCTGGCGACGGCGGACATGGGGCCGAAGCTGCTGGCCTATATGGGGCAGGGCGACAAGAGCCTGAGGGCCGCCGAGGCGGGGCAAAAAAGCGAAGCGCAATTGCGCAAAATTTATGCCCAGCTGCGCGCCCAGACCGGCCATGATTTTTCCAATTACAAGCCGACGACGATCTGCCGGCGAATCGACCGACGCATGGCCGTGCATCAGATCGACACGGTGGAGGCTTATGCGCGCTACCTGCAGCAATCGCCGCCCGAGGTGGAGGCCTTGTTTCGCGACTTGCTGATCGGCGTGACCAACTTCTTCCGTGACTCGGATGCCTTTCATGTGCTGGCGCAACAAGGCATTCCCAGTTTGTTCGAGGGCCAGCCCGTCGGTGCGGTCATCCGCGTTTGGGTGGCTGGCTGCTCCACCGGCGAAGAGGCCTATTCAATCGCCATGCTCTTGCTCGAGCATATGCAGACCTTGCCGGGCACTTACCGTTTGCAGGTCTTTGCCTCTGATATCGACAGCCGAGCGATTGCCTTTGCACGCGAGGGCCGTTACCCGAGCAGCATCTCCGCCCATGTTTCACCCGAGCGCTTGGCGCGCTTCTTTGTTGCCGAGGCCGATGGTGCCAGCTACCGCGTGCGCAAAAGCCTGCGCGATCAGCTGGTGTTCTCCGAGCATGATTTGATCAAGGATCCCCCTTTTTCAAAGCTGGACATGGTCAGCTGCCGCAATCTGCTGATCTACCTCGGCAGCGATTTGCAAAAGCGCCTGATCCCCTTGTTCCACTATGCGATCAAGCCGGGCGGCTGCTTGTTTCTCGGCTCCTGCGAGGGGGTCGGTGAGTTCGATACCTTGTTCAGTGCGACGGATCGCAAGTCCAAGTTGTATCGCCGCCGCCCCGATGTGCCGGGCCAGCTGAGGCCGGGCAGTGGTCGAGTCTCCGTTTCATTGCCCCAGCTTTCGGCGTTGCGCCTGGCCGCACTTGGGGTAGGTCTTGCCGCCGCGCCAGTGCGCGGGGGCGCTCAGTCAGCGAATGTTATGAAGCCATCATTGCGAGAAATTACTGAACAGGCCTTGCTGCTGCAAGTGGTGCCGGCAGGTGCTTTGGTGAATGCGCAGGGCGACATCCTCTACCTGCATGGCCGCACCGGCATGTTTTTGGAGCCTGCGCCCGGCGAGGCTGGTGTCAACAATATTCTGAAGATGGCCCGTGAGGGTTTGCGCCATGAGTTGAGCATGGCTCTGCACAAGGCCGCCGTGTTGAAGGACACGGTGCGGGTGACTGGCTTGCGGGTCCGCAGCAATGGGCATTTCACGCGCGCCAATCTGACGGTGCGCGCGGTCCTGCCGCTGGCCGCCCCGGCGGATGAAGTGCAGGCAGCAAGCCTGTTCCTGGTCATCTTGGAGGAGGTGAATGCCGGCATGGCCGAAGGCGGCCCAGCCTCATCCGCAGCGCCGGCTGGCGTGGAGGCCTTGCCTGATCTCGCCACTAGCCCAAGTGCCGAGGCTGAGCCCGCCGATGTGGTGGCCTTGCGTGTGCGCATCGAGCAGCTGGAGCGGGAGCTGCGCGCCAAAGACGAGTATCTGCAAAGCACGCAGGAAGAGCTGGAAAGCGCCAACGAGGAGCTGAAGTCGGCCAACGAAGAAATGCAGTCGGTCAACGAAGAGCTGCAGTCCGCTAACGAAGAGCTGGAAACCTCGAAGGAAGAGTTGCAGTCGGTCAATGAAGAGCTGGCCACGGTCAATACCGAGTTGAACACCAAGGTGGTGGACCTCTCGCGCGCCAATAACGATATGAACAATCTGCTGGCCGGTACCGGCATTGGCACGGTCTTTGTCGACCACCAATTGCGCATCTTGCGATTCACGCCGGCAGCGACGCAGTTCATTCACCTGATCCAAAGCGACACCGGGCGGCCGGTGGGTCATCTGGTGTCCAAGCTGGTGGGCTACGACCGGCTGGTGCCCGATGTGCAGGCGGTGCTGGACAGCCTGGTGTCCAAATCCATCGAGGTTGAGACCAGCGAAGGCCGCTGGTGCACCATGCGCATCCAGCCCTATCGCACGCTCGACAATGTGATCGAGGGCGCCGTCATCTCCTTTGTGGACATCAGCGATATGGTGCGCGCGCGCCAGCAGCTGAACGATGCCAATGATTTGCTGCGCCTGGCCGTGGTGGTGCGTGACGCTTCGGATGCGATCACCGTGCAAGACCTGAGTGGGCGCACCTTGGCCTGGAACCCGGCCGCGACGCGCTTGTATGGCTGGAGTGAGGCCGAAGCGCTGGCGCTGAATGTGCGGGAGCGGGTGCCGGTGGCGCTGCGCGACCGGGCGCTGGACGAGTTGGCTCAGGCCGATATGCAGCAACCCTTGCGAACCCAGCGTCTCACCAAGTCCGGGGCAATACTTGAGGTGGTGGTGGTGTCTTCGTCCTTGCGCGATAGCGAGGGGCGGCACTATGCTGTGTCCACCACCGAGCGGGCGCTAGCTGGCAATCAGGGTTAAGACACCGATGAGTGTTGAAGACGGCTCCACTCCCACGGCACGTGCCACGCTGCAGCGCTTGCGCGAGCGTGCGGAGACGCGTTTTCGCAGCTTGCACGCGCTAGCGCTGTCACCGCGTGACGCCGTCGGCGCTGCGCCGATTCAAGCGCCGGAGTCGCTGCTGCACGAATTGCGGGTGCAGCAGATTGAGCTGGAGATGCAAAACGAGGAGTTGCGCAGCTCGCAGCTGGACTTGGAAACCTCGCGCGCGCGCTATTTCGATCTCTACGATTTGGCGCCGGTAGGCTACTGCAGCCTCGGTGAGGCGGGCATGATCGAGCAGATCAATCTGGCTCTGGCTTCACTCTTGGGGCAGCCGCGTAGCCATTTGCTGCGCCACCGGTTCGCGGCCTTCATCTGCCCGGAGGATCAAGACATTTTTTATCGCTACCGCCTGCTCTTGCAGCGCAGTGGCGAGCCGCAGTCCTTTGAGTTGCGTTTGCGCAGCCGAGAGGGTGGGCAAGAAGGCTCGCAAAAGGGAACACAAAAGGGCGGGCAAGACGGAGGGACGCGCTGGGTGCAGATACAGGCCTCCTGCGCGCAGGTGGAAGGTGGCGAGTCGCTGATGCACTTGGCGGTCATGGACATCGATGCGCGCAAGCAGGCTGAACAAGCCAATTCCCTGGCGGCCAAAGTCTTCACCCATGCCCGCGAGGGCATCATGATCACCGCACCCGACGGCAGCATTCTGGCGGTCAACGAGGCCTTCTGCCGCATTACCGGCTACTCAGTGGAGGAGATCGTCGGTTGCAATCCGCGGCTGTTTGGCAGTGGTCGCCAGAACGCCGACTTCTACCGCAATATGTTTGCCGAACTGCGCAGCCACGGTCATGTGCAGATTGATATTTGGAATCGGCGCAAGACGGGTGAGTTGTTCGCCTCGATGCAGACCATCACCGCGGTCTTGGATGCTGCGGGCAACACGGTCAACTACGTCTCGCTGTTCTCCGATGTCACGGTGCAACGCGAGCAAGAAGCGCAGCTGCGTCACCTGGCTCACTTTGATGCGTTGACCCATCTGCCCAATCGCCTGCTCTTGGCCGACCGCCTGCAGCAGGCCATGCTGCAGGCGCAGCGCCGAGGCAATCAGTTGGCGGTCGCGTTCTTGGATCTGGACGGCTTC
Organism: Paucibacter sp. KCTC 42545; assembly: GCF_001477625.1. Taxonomy (NCBI): domain Bacteria; kingdom Pseudomonadati; phylum Pseudomonadota; class Betaproteobacteria; order Burkholderiales; family Sphaerotilaceae; genus Roseateles; species Paucibacter sp. KCTC 42545. The sequence continues at coordinate 3,969,145 of NZ_CP013692.1, read as the reverse complement.
AAGGCGATCAATGACCAGCATGGGCATGAGGTCGGGGACCTGATGCTGATCGCTTTGGCGGAGCACATGAAAAATGCGCTTCGCGAAGGGGACACGCTGGCGCGCTTGGGCGGTGATGAGTTTGTGGCCGTGCTGGTGGATCTGGACGATGTGCCGGCCAGCCTGCCCATGCTGACCCGCCTGCTGGCTGCCGCGGCCCAGCCTTTGCAAGTGCGCGGCACAACGCTGCAGGTCTCGGGCAGCCTGGGCGTGACCTTCTATCCGCAAGGCATTGAGATCGATGCCGATCAGCTCTTGCGGCAAGCCGATCAAGCCATGTACCAGGCCAAGCTGGCCGGCAAGAACCGCTATCACGTCTTCGATGCCGAGCAGGACCGCAGCGTGCGCGGTCACCATGAAAGCCTGCAGCGCATTCGCCAGGCGCTCCATCAGGGCGAGTTCTTGCTGTACTTTCAACCCAAGGTCGATATGCGGGCCGGCCTTGTGCTGGGCGCCGAAGCCTTGATCCGCTGGCAGCACCCGGAGCGTGGCTTGCTCGCCCCGGCTGAGTTTTTGCCCGTGATTGAAGATCACCCGCTGGCGGTGGAGGTGGGGGAGTGGGTGATTGACGCCACCTTGCGGCAACAGGAACTCTGGTTGCAGCAGGGCTTGGCAATGTCAGTCAGTGTGAATATCGGGGCACGGCAGCTGCAGCAGGCCGATTTTGTTGCTCGACTGCGGCTGCTGTTGGCGGCTCATCCGGCTGTCAACCCGGCTGGTTTGGAGTTGGAGGTTTTGGAAACCTCGGCCTTGGAGGACATGAGCCATGTCGTTCGGGTGATGAACGAATGCAAGACCATGGGCGTGCGCTTCGCGCTGGATGACTTTGGCACCGGCTATTCCTCGCTGACCTATCTGAAGCGCTTGCCGGTGGCTGAGCTGAAGATCGATCAGAGCTTTGTGCGCGATATGTTGGACAACCCCGTCGATATTGCCATCCTCAAGAGCGTCATCGGCATGGCGCAAGCCTTTGGTTGCGAGGTGATTGCCGAAGGTGTGGAGACGGCTCAGCACGGCGCCCTGCTGATCGGCTTGGGCTGCGATCTGGCACAGGGCTATGGCATCGCCAGGCCGATGCCGGCGGCAGATCTGCCCGGCTGGGTCCAGCAGTGGCAGCCGCATTTCAGCTGGACAGAACAGCGATTGCCCTGAGCCTCAGGCCGACTTGGCGCTGTTGCGCCAATACTCCGGCTTGGCATAGTTTTGTTTGAGAAAGTCCACCCACAGCCGCACCCGCAGTGGCAAATGCTTGCGTTGCGGCAGCAGGGCGTAGATGCCATTGGGTGGCGCGGCGAAGTCGTCCAGCACGGTTTGCAGGCGCCCGGCCGCAATGTCTTGCTCCACCTCCCAGGTGCTGCGCCAGGCCAGGCCCAGGCCGCGCAAGCACCAGTCGTGCAGTACCTGGCCGTCGCTGCAGTCGAGCCGGCCGCTGGGGCGCAAGTGGCTCAATTCCCCGTCGATGCGAAAGGCCCAGCCGCGCGTCTGGCTGGCGTCAGAGCTGAGCATCAGGCAAGCGTGGCGCGCCAACTCTGACGGATGTTTGGGCGCGCCGGCACGCTTCAAATAGGCCGGCGCACCCACGCACAGGCGCCGGTTGTCGGCCAGGCGTTGGCTGACCAGGCTGGAGTCGGGCAGGTCGCCCAGGCGCACGGCGCAGTCATAGCCTTCGCCGGCAATGTCCACTACCCGGTCGCTCAAATTGAGCGAAACGCTCACGTCCGGATGCAGGGCCAGAAAGTCGGGCACCAGGGGCGCCACATGGCGGCGCCCGAAGCCGGCCGGTGCGGTCAGGCGCAGCAAGCCGCTGGCCTTCACGCCACCAGCGCTGACGCTGGATTCCGCATTGGCAAACTCCACCAGCAGGCGCTGGCAGTCTTCCAAAAAGGCGCTGCCCTCGTGGGTGAGGGTGATGCGCCGCGTTGTGCGCAGCAGCAGCTTGACGCCTAGCCGCGCCTCCAGCGCATCGATGCGCCGCCCCATCACTGCCGGGGCCACGCCCTCGACGGCGGCGGCTGCCGTCAAGCTGCCGCGGGTGGCCACGCTGACGAAGGATTCAATCTGTTTGAGGCGATCCATGCGCCTGATTCTCCTGCTGATCGCAATGAAAAAGTAGAACTTTCGGTGGATTAGCTCGTTTTGTATATGTATTCAATGCACGCGGTGTCATGAATCGCGTCGTCAAACTGGCATAAATTGAGGGCCTTGATTCGTCGCCTTACGCAATAAAACCCGAGGATTCCGCCATGAGCACCGCACGCACCACCCATCACGGCCTGCAAGTCGCCACCGAACTGGCGCAATTCATCGAGCAAGAAGTCTTGCCGGGTACGGGTGTCGACGCCGCTAAGTTCTGGGCCGGCTTTGACGCCATCGTGCAAGACCTGGCCCCAAAGAACATCGCCTTGCTGGCCGAGCGTGATCGCCTGCAGACCGAGTTGGATAGCTGGCACAGCGCCCACCCCGGCCCGATCGCCGACATGCCCGCCTACCGCGCCTTTCTGGAGCAAATCGGCTATCTGGTGCCCGCGCCCGGCGCGGTGCAAATCAGCACCGCCAATGTCGATGCCGAATTGGCCACCCAAGCCGGCCCGCAGCTGGTGGTGCCCATCTTGAATGCGCGTTATGCCTTGAACGCCGCCAATGCGCGCTGGGGCTCGCTGTACGACGCGCTCTATGGCACCGATGCCATCTCTGAAGCCGATGGCGCTGAAAAGGCCGGCCGCTACAACCCGGTGCGCGGCGCCAAGGTGATTGCCTATGCCCGCCAGGTGCTGGATCAGGCCGCGCCGCTGGCGCAGGGCTCGCACAAGGACGCCACCGGCTACCGCATCGAAGGCGGACAGCTGCAGGTGAGCTTGGCCGGCGGCGCAGTGACGGGCCTGGCCGATGCCGCGCAATTCGTGGGCTATCAAGGCGAGGCCAGCGAGCCGCACTCGGTGCTCTTGCGCCATAACGGTCTGCATCTGGACATTCAAATCGACCGCAGCACCGCCATCGGTGCCAGCGATGCCGCGGGCGTCAGCGATGTGGTGATGGAAGCCGCGCTGTCCACCATTCTGGATCTGGAAGATTCGGTCGCTGCTGTGGATGCCGAAGACAAGGTTCTGGCCTATCGCAACTGGCTGGGCATTCTGAAAGGCACCCTGACCGAAGAATTGGAAAAGGGCGGCAAGACCATCACCCGCCGCCTCAATGCCGACCGCACTTACACGGCGGCCAATGGCCAGGGTCAGGTCGTGCTGCATGGCCGCTCGCTGATGTTTGTGCGCAATGTCGGTCACCTGATGACCAACCCGGCGGTGCTGTATGCCAATGGCACGAAGGAGATTCCGGAGGGGATCTTGGACGCCGTGGTCACCACCACCATTGCCATTCACGACCTCCAACGCAAGGGTAATAGCCGCACTGGCTCGGTCTACATCGTCAAGCCCAAGATGCACGGCCCGGCCGAGGTGGCTTTTGCCAGCGAGATCTTCGGCCGCGTCGAGGCCTTGCTGGGCCTGCCCGCCAATACCGTCAAGCTGGGCATCATGGACGAAGAGCGCCGCACCAGCGTCAATCTGAAGGCCTGCATCGCCGCAGCCGCTAGCCGCGTGGCCTTCATCAACACCGGCTTCCTGGACCGCACCGGCGACGAGATGCACACCGCCATGCAGGCCGGCGCGATGTTCCGCAAGGGCGATATGAAGACCAGCGCCTGGATCGCGGCTTACGAGCGCAGCAATGTGCTGACCGGCTTGAGCTGCGGCCTGCGCGGCCGCGCCCAGATCGGCAAAGGCATGTGGGCCATGCCCGACCTGATGGCCGCCATGCTGGAGCAAAAAATCGCTCATCCCAAGGCCGGCGCCAACACCGCCTGGGTGCCGTCGCCCACCGCGGCCACCTTGCACGCCTTGCACTACCACCAGGTCAATGTGGCGGCGGTGCAGCAGGAGTTGGAAAAGATTGATGCCGACGCTGAGCGCCACGCCATTCTGAATAATTTGCTGCAGATCCCGGTGGTGGCCAAGGCCGAGTGGTCGGCCGCCGAGGTTCAGCAAGAGCTGGACAACAACGCCCAGGGCATCCTCGGCTATGTGGTGCGCTGGGTTGACCAGGGCGTGGGTTGCTCCAAGGTGCCCGATATCCACAATATCGGTCTGATGGAAGACCGCGCCACCTTGCGCATCTCCAGCCAGCACATCGCCAACTGGCTGCACCACGGCGTCACCAACGCCGCGCAAGTCAACGCCACCTTCGAGCGCATGGCTGCCGTGGTGGACGCCCAGAACGCGGGCGACGCGGCCTACCAGCCGATGGCCGGCCACTTCAAGACTTCAGCCGCCTACCAGGCTGCGCTGGATCTGGTGTTCAAGGGCCTGGTGCAGCCCAGCGGCTACACCGAGCCGCTGCTGCATGCCTGGCGCTTGAAAGTGAAGGCCTCCTGAGCGAAAAGTGATGCTGGAAAGGCTCGGCATGCCGAGCTTTTCTTCCAAGCCGCTGAGGCGCTTTTACAAAAGCCCCGCAGCTTTGCTGCGGGGCTTTTGCGTTTTGTCGGCGCACTTCTCTGGCGCGTTTGCTTTGGATGACAATGCCGGCCGCATCCTTGCGCCTATGCCGGGCTTTTTGGGCAAATAAAGGCCAAACGCCCAGCCTTCGTATGTCGATAAGCAGTCCCTCGCGGGGCAGCGTTCGACTTTTTGGGCGTGCGACAGCCGCACGGTAGTGGCGTGCGAGCATCGCGCGGGGCCGCCTGTGGCCAAGTTTTGGCATCAAGTGCCACATCATGCGATTCAGGCGGCAAGTGGCGATATCTCCCTGCCCATCGGGAATTTATGCAGAACGCCGTGAAGTTTTGCCGTTATGTCGCGTTCGCCGTGGGAAAAATTCCCTGCCATAACTTGCGACGTTTTTTACTTCCCCGTTGCACCTGAAACACAGGTGTTGCTGCTGTGTAAAGCGTGCCGACTTCAAGTTAAAGTTTTGTGAAGAAGTGCCGCTAGCCTCCACTAGCCATCTCATCAAGATCGCACCCAGGAGGCAAGTGGCTTTTTTTGTCCACCACTCCCAAAAGGATGCTCATGTTGAGGAATTGCAAGTTCAGCGCAGTCAGTGCGGCCGTGTTCACAGTTGTTGCTTTGTCGGCTCAGGCTCAGACGGCTCCTGCTCAGCAACTCGAGCGCGTCGAAGTGACCGGCTCGAACATCAAACGTTTGGCAGCTGAAACCGCGTCGCCCGTGACCGTGGTGACACGTAGCGAGATCAAGCAAACGGGCGCGAACACCGTTCGCCAAGTGCTGGACACCATCACTTCCACCACCACGAACGAGATCAGCGACAACGGCAACTCCACCAGCTTCGCCGCTGGCGCCACCGGCGCATCCCTGCGCGGCTTGGGCAAGGGCGCAACCTTGGTGCTGATGAACGGCCGCCGTGTCGCCTATTACGCCTTGGCCGATGGCGCCAAGGAAACCTTCGTCAACGTTGACTCCATCCCGGCCGACGCGATCGAGCGCATCGAAGTGCTGAAGGACGGCGCATCCGCTGTCTATGGCTCTGACGCCATGGCCGGTGTGATCAACATCATCACCCGCAAAGATTTCGAAGGCGTTGGCGTCAGCGCCAACTACCAAACCGGCGTCAGCCCAGCGCTGCAGAAGCAAGCCACGGCCAGCGTCGTCGCAGGCTTCGGTAACCTGGCCAAGGACCGTTTCAACGTCTTGGTGAACGCCGAGTTCTACAAGCGTGAAGGCTACACCCTGGCCGACGCGCTGAGCTCGTACGCCCCTTATCACAAGCAAATCGTCAACCCAGCACTGGGTGACCCGAGCCTGACGTCTTACCCTGGCAATTTGATCAAGGGCAAGGTCGTCAATGGCTCCTTCGTGCAAGCCACCAGCGGCGCGCGCGTACCGGTGCCGAGCTGCCCGGCCTCGCAGAAGAACTCGGCCGGTGCTTGCACCACCGATATCAATAGCCTGAACCAGTCCTATGACCCAGCCAAGCGCATGAACTTGTTCGCTTCCGGTCGTTATCTGGTGTCGGACACGATTGAGGCTTTCGGCGAAGCGTCTTACTCCAAGACCACGACCGACTACCTGGCACTGCCTTACGGCATGAATGCACCGGGCACGCAGTTCAAGTGGTTCGACGGCAATAGCAAGAAGGTTCAGCTGGTCAACAAGCCCCTGCTGGCTGCCAACAACCCGGCCAACAACACCGGTGGCGTTGCGGGTCTGGAATACCGCTTCATGGACGACCTGGGCATGTGGTCCACGCCGGCTGATGCCAGCCAGTACCGCGTCCAAGCCGGCTTGAAGGGCACCTTCGGCAATTGGGATTGGGAAACTGTGATCGGCCGCATTGGCGCCGATGGTCAGAAGGATGGTATCGGCGCACATCGCACCGATTTCATCAATGCCGTCAGCAGTGGCGAGTACAAGATCGGTGGCGCCAACAGCTCTGAGCTGCTGGGCCGCATGTTCCGTAAGCACGGCATGGAAGGTTCGAACAGCACGAACTACATCGACGCGAAATTGAGCGGCGAGTTGTTCAACCTGCCGGCCGGCGCCGTGATGGGTGCCTTCGGTGTTGAGCACCGCGAGGAAAGCGTCAAGATCAAGTCGACCGAAAACCTGCTGAATGCTGAAATCATCAGCACCGGCTCGGTCTGGATCGAGGGTGATCGCAAGCAAGACGCCGCTTTCGCCGAAGTGGAAGCGCCTCTGTTCAAGGGCTTCACTGCCAATGCTGCTGTGCGTTACGACAAGGCCACTGGCTTTGACGGTCACTTCTCGCCCAAGCTGGGTGCTCGCTTCGAAGTGCTGCCGCAAATGCTGATGTTGCGCGGTACTGTGTCGGAAGGCTTCCGTGCTCCTAACATTCCGGAAACGCTGGGCAAGGTTGGCCTGACCGGCTTCTTCAACAACACCGTTGACCCGAAGCGCTGCGATACCGCCACCAAGATCCGCGACATCCTGAAGAACGGCGATGCCAACGACAAGCAAGACGCGACCTCGGCCTTCAACTCGGGCTGCTTGGTGTCGGTGCCGGCCATGATCTCGGCCAACCCGAACGTCAAGCCTGAGCTGTCGCGCAGCGCGACCGTCGGCTTCGTCTTCGATCCGACCAAGAACCTGTCGATCGCTGTCGATTACTACAAGATTGAGCGCCGCGACGAAATCGCCTATCGTGATCCGGACTATGTGCTGGCCCGCGAAGCCGATGCCGGCTACAAGGACTTGATCGCTCGCGTGCCCGTCAGCGGTACCGATCTGGCCCGTGCAGCGCGCGCTAACCAGCTCGATCCCAAGGCCAATGTGTCCTGGGGCGCTGGCGAGCTGGTGACCTTGTTGCTGCAGTATGAGAACTTCGGTAAGACCGAGTCCTCCGGCATCGACTTCGACATCAAGGGCCGCGTCAGCAGCCCTGAGTTCGGTACCCTGAATCTGGGCCTGAACGCGACTTACGCATTGACCATGCGCGAGTGGGATATCGAGGCCAATGAGTTCCGTCCGAACCGCGTCGGCAATCGCAATGCACCGCGTCTGCGCAGCATCTTCAGCGTGGCCTGGAGCAAGAACGACTGGACCGGCGGTCTGCGTTTCAACTACACCTCGGCCACCAAGCTGAACAACGATGAAACCGACGCAGCCAGCTGGGGCGAAGCTGCCTGCCAGGCACGTCTGAAGCCGGGTGCTTATCCTTGCTACATCGACAGCTATCTGCGTACCGACCTGAACGTCAGCTACCGCGGCTTCAAGGGTCTGACCCTGGGCTTGAACATCGGCAACCTGATGAACAACCCCGCACCGGTCAATCTGCGTGACGGCTTTGCCCTGCGTCCGCGCACCGTCAAGGTGGGTGCTGAGTACCGCTTCTAAAGCAGTTCTTTCCCCTGACTTGTGAAAAGCCCGGCCTTTTGGCCGGGCTTTTTTTTTGCATTTGAAATCATGAGTCCCCGATTTTTGGGACTTTGAGCCGGGGCTCCCCAGTCCTGGGACTTTGTCTTCGGTGCGGCCGGAAAGTCACATTGTGCGAATAGTAGATCAAATGTGATCTACCACTGCCCGGCGCGCCCAGCCGATACAAAGCACAAATTCCGTGCCTCGCTTTTGCTTAGTAGGCCTTGATTCGCGTAAACAGCAACAAATCGGCTGTGAATTCCTGCGCTTCATATATTTATTTGGGCGCTATGCGCCCTTCTTTGTCTGGGGTCGCTGCTTGGCGCCGTCCGCCGCTCTGTGGCGTTAGCCCCATAGGTATTGACCCTTGATTCCCCTGAGCGTCGCTGCTCCTAGACTCGCGGCGCACCATTCTGCTGGGGCCAGCGATGTCTATTCGATATCTGCGCGACCGCGGCAATCGCTTGGCAATCCGCCAAATCTACGGAGAGAAATCGTGTTGTTTAAGAAACCCAAAATCAGCGTTGTCGGCGCTGCCGTCTATTTGTCCCTCGGCGCACTTGCCGCCCCCGCCTTCGCCCAGCAGGCCGCCGGCCAGCAGCTCGAGCGTGTTGAAGTCACTGGCAGCCGCATTCTGTCGATGAATGCCGAATCGGCCGCGCCGATCCAGGTGATGACCTCGGCGGACATCGCCGCTTCGGGCGTGGCCAATGTGCAGGAATTGTTGGCCAAGAGCCCGCTGTTCGTGCCCGGCAATAGCCGCACCAACTCCAACTTCCAGACATCGGGCGCTGGTGTGTCGACCATCGACCTGCGCGGCCTGGGCGCTGCGCGCACGCTGGTGCTGGTGAATGGCCGTCGCTACATCTCGGGCGTCCCTGGTTCGTCCGAGGTCGACCTGAACACCATCCCGACCGACTTCATCGAGCGCATCGAAACCCTGACCGGTGGCGCATCGTCAACTTATGGTTCGGACGCCGTTTCGGGTGTGGTCAACATCGTGCTGAAGAAGGCCTTCGAGGGTCTGGTTCTGAACGCACAAGCCGGCCGCAGCACCAAGGGCGATAACGACAAGAAGATTGTCAGCGCCACCCTGGGCTCCAACCTGGCCAACGGCAAGGGCAATTTGATGGCCCACATCGCCTTTACCAAGGAAGGCGCTGTGTACGCGCGTGACCGCGGTTGGGACACGGACGACATCTCCACTGCTCAGCTGACTGGCGATGCAGCCGACATCTTCTCGGTGACCAAGCCTTTCTACTCCAGCTTTGCTCCGCAAGGCCGTTTCTTCTACGGCCCGAAGCGTGCTAACGGCACTTATGCCAGCTACACCTACGACGCTGCCGGTAAGGAAATCCCCTTCTCGACCAACGGCCCTGATGGTGACGGTGTGGGCGCGACAGGCTTCAACCGCCAGTACTACCGTGCCATCGCAGTGCCGACTGATCGTTTCCTGCTGGCCACCAAGGGTGACTATGCGCTGAACGATCAGCACACGGTGTTCTTCGAAGGCACTTATGCCTCGACCAAGACCAAGTCGGACATTGAGCCCTTCCCGTTGGATTCGATCAATATCAACAAGGCTTCCGGTGGTTTGATCCCTGCCGAATTCATGGTGGGTGGCGTCAAGATGCGCAACCCCTTGGTGCCGGACTATCTGTACTCGCGTGCAGTCGACCGTGACGGTGACGGCTTGAAGGACTACAACTTCACCCGCCGCATGTCTGACTTCGGCGGTCGCACCTCCACCGCCGAACGTGACACCTTCCGCGTCCTGACCGGCGTGAAGGGCGACCTGACCAAGTCCTGGTCCTACGAGGCTTTCGCTTCTTACGGCTTCACCAAGGAAGGCCAGACCGGTACCGGCCAGGTCAATGTCCTGAACTTCCGCAATGCGCTGGAAGCTGTGGCTGACGTCAACGACGTCAACGGCAATGGCAACCGCACCGAGGCGATCTGTTTGGATGCCAACGCCCGTGCGCAAGGCTGCGTCCCCGCCAATATCTTCGGCAAGGGCACATTGAGCGCCGACGCTGTCAAGTACATCAATGCACCAAGTTCGCTGAACACCAAAATCACCCAGAAGGTGGTGGGTGCTTCGGTGAGCGGCGAGGCTTTTGAGCTGCCGGCCGGCCCGGTCGGCATCGCTGCCGGCGCTGAGTGGCGTGAAGAGACGTCCAGCACCTCCTACGATGCACTGACGCAAGCTGGCCTGAACGCTGGCAATGCATTGCCCAACACGCAAGGCAGCTTCAACGTCAAGGAAGCTTTCGTCGAAGCCAAGCTGCCTCTGCTGAAGAACCTGCCTTTTGTTCGCAATTTGGATGCATCCGCCGCAGTTCGCGTCGGTAAGTATTCGTCTGTGGGCAATGTCACCAGCTGGACCGGTGGTCTGGATTGGGCCGTGAACACCATGGTTCGCGTGCGTGCCAACACGGCCGTGTCGACCCGTGCTCCGAATGTGGGCGAGCTGTACTCGGCTCCGGCTCAAACCTTCCCCTCGGGCATCTCTGACCCATGCGAAGGCGCGAAAGCAACTGGCACGACAGTGACCGACATTGCTTGCCGTGCTGACGCAGGTGTGGCCGCCAATATGGCAGCCAATGGCGGTGTGTTCACGCTGAACCAAGCTGACAAGCAAGGCATGAGCGGCTATGACAGCGGCAATCCGAACTTGAAGGCTGAAAAGGGTACATCCACGACCCTGGGCATCGTTATCACGCCCAAGTCGGTGCCTTTGCTGAAGAACTTTGCCTTTACGGCCGACTACTTCGACATCAAGGTGACCGAAGCTATTGGCTCGCCTGGCCGTACCTTCACGCTGAACCAGTGCTATGCCGGTGGCGATCAGAGCTTCTGCAAGTTCATCGTGCGTCGTCAAAACACTGCTGGTTCCAACAGCGCCGGTTCCTTGGAGTATGTGAACCAGACTCAGGAAAACTCCGGTGGCCTCGGCACCCGTGGTGTTGACGTGACTGCTGCTTACAACGAGTTGGTTGGCCCTGGCCGCCTGAACGCCAAGCTGGCTTACACCTACCTGATCAAGTCCTACTATGTGCCACGTCCTGGCGCAGATACCGACTACTCGACGGGTGAAGTTGGCTCGGCTCGCAACAAGTGGACCCTGAACCTGGGCTACGACTTTGGCAATATCGGCCTGAAGGCTACGACGACCTTCATCGGTCAGTCCAAGCTGGACGATCAGTACATGACTGACTTCCCTGATGCCACAGCCAAGCAGTCCCAAGTTGCTTCCAAGACTTACCTTGATCTGCAAGGTTCGTACACCATGGGCAAGGCTCAGTTCTACCTGGGTATCGACAACGCTTTGAATACAAAGGCGCCGATGATCCCCAGCGGCGTGAGCGGCAACACCACGGGTACGCAGACCAATGCCACGATCTATGACGTGCTGGGTCCGCGCTACTACGTTGGTATCCGCTACAGCATGTAAGTTGGCCTGACGCGCTGATTGCAAGATCAGCGCTGTGATTGCCCGAACCGGCACATTGCTTGCGATGTGCCGGTTTTTTTTGCCTGTTTGACGGCGGAAATGCCTGCAGGCTTGTGACTCAAGCATTGCCTAGAATGCCCGCTCGTTCAGAGGAAGACAGAAAGATAGAACAATGACAGCAGACCAGCCCCGTCAAGCCGACTCAACTGGCGCGAACGCCGCAGTGCCGGATCGTTGCGATGTGCTCATCGTCGGTGCCGGCCCGGCCGGCAATGCCTGCGCGCGGGTGCTGGCCCAAGCCGGGCTGGATGTGCTTTTGGTGGATCAGCAACCGCAGGGGCGCGACAAGATTTGCGGCGACGGTTTGATCCCCGATGCCCATGCGGCGCTCAAGCGTCTGGGGCTGTTGGATCAGGTGATGAGCCAGTCCCAGCATGTCACCCATGTGGGCTGCATCGGGCCGCGCGGCGGGCGCATCGATGTGCCGGGTTCGCTGGCCGTGTTGCCGCGCCGGCAGCTGGACAATTTGATGTGCCAGGCCGCGCAAGACGCCGGCGCCAAATTCCTGGCTCCGGCCCGCTTCGAGAAGCCGCTGGAAGACGGGCAGGGCCGCGTCAACGGCGCCTTGCTCAAGGTGGGTGATGCGCTGGTGGAAGTGCAGGCGCAGTGGCTGATTCTGGCCACCGGCGCGGTGCCCAAGGCGCTGCAGGCGGCCGGCATGTGCGAGCGCCACACGCCCAGCGGCGTGGCCTTGCGGGGCTATGTGCGCGCCCCCGAAATGGTGGGCAAGATCAAGGCGCTGGAAATCGTCTGGGGTGAGGCGGTGCGGCCCGGCTATGCCTGGATCTTCCCCGCGCCCGACAACTGCTTCAATATCGGCGTCGGCGTGACCGACAGCCATTCCGCCGTGGGCGGCAAGGGCAGCAAGAAAGAGCTGAACTTGCGCAACATCCTCGACGCCTTCGTGGCCAGCTATGCGCCTGCCGCCGAGCTGATGCGCGTGGGTGAGGTGGTGGGCGACTTCAAGGGCGCGCCGCTGCGCTGCAGCTTGAATGGCGCACGCTGGAGCCGCCCTGGCTTGATGGTCACCGGCGAAGCCGCGGGCAGCACTTATTCCTTCACCGGCGAAGGCATTGGCAAGGCGATGGAAACCGGCATGCTGGTGGCCGACGCCATCCTGGCCGGCCGAGCCAAGAGTCAAACCGAAGGCGAGGTGCGCCAGGCCTATGAGCTCAGCCTCAAGGCCTTGAAGCCCAAGTTCGACCTCTACCACCGCGCCAACCGCGTCAATGCCTTCCCCTTGCTGGCGGACATTTTGATCTGGCGCGCCCAGCGCAGCCCGCGCCTGCTGCAGCGCATGAGCGGCGTGCTCAATGAGACCAGCAACCCGGGCAATCTGGTCAGCCTCAAAGGCTTCTCGCGGCTCTTTCTCGAATAAGGGGCGCGTAGTCCATGTGTCAACTCCTGGGCATGAATGCCAATACGCCGACCGATGTGATGTTCAGCTTCACTGGCCTGGCCACGCGCGCGGAGGAGCACAAAGACGGCTTCGGCATCGCCTTCTTCGAGGGCCGTGGCCTGCGCCATTTTGTTGACCACCACAGCGCCCGCGTCTCGCCGCTGGCCAAGCTGGTGCAGGACTATCCGATCAAGAGCGATAACGTCATCGCCCATATCCGTAAGGCCACGCAGGGCCAGGTGGCCTTGGAAAATACCCATCCCTTCCAGCGCGAGCTGTGGGGGCGCTACTGGGTGTTTGCGCACAACGGCAATTTGAAGGATTTCCATCCCCGTTTGCACGCCGCCTTTCGGCCGGTGGGTGACACCGATAGCGAGCGCGCGTTCTGCTGGCTGATGCAAGAGTTGGCCAAAGCGCATTGCGCCGTGCCCAGCATTGAGGAGCTGACCCACACCCTGCGCGAGCTCTGCCCGCAGCTCAATGCCTTCGGCACCTTCAATATGCTTTTGTCCAACGGCCAGGCGCTGTGGGCGCATGGCTCAACCCATCTGCATTACCTTTTGCGCCGCCACCCGTTCGGGCGGGTGCATTTGCAAGACGAAGACCTCAGCATGGACTTCGCCTCCCACACCACGATGCAAGACCGCGTGGCCATCATCGCCACCGAGCCGCTGACCCGTGACGAGCCCTGGGTGGCATTTGCGCCAGGCGAATTGAAGGTGTTTGTGGACGGGGTTGTGCACGCCTGAGCGCGCTTTTCTAGCCGCTTGCCTCAAGTGCAACCCCTCGAAGCCGGCCATTCAACGCCGCAATCCGCAGCTCGCCGCATCGGCCGCCGCTGCGCAGCAAGCCTGACCTAGACTGCGCCCATGACACAGGACAACAAGTTCAGCCTGCATTGGAGCCAGTGGGTTTGCCCCGGCCCACGGCGCAAGTTCAGCGCCGATGAAATGGCGCGTGCCGGCCAGCAACCCTGGCCCAAGGCGATTGACGGCTATGTGATGAGCAATGTGGTCGTGCTGCTGGCGATCAATTACGTCGAGATGTCGCGCCACTGGGCCGTGTTGATCTGCCTCAGTGTTCTGGCGGCGAACTATGCCGTTTTGGCCGTGGCGCGGCATTTGTGGCGTGCGCCGACGCGGCTGAATCTGAACCTCAGCACTCTGGTGCTGGCTCTCGTCACTATTGGTTTGGAGCTGCTGTTCAAGTTCTGGCCGCCTTTGCAGCTGGAGCAAAAGGCCTTGCTGGTGACCAGTGCGGCCATGCTGGGTGGCATGGTGATGGTTGCGCTGGCCTGGTGGTTTTTGATCATCTTGCGGGTGCAGCAGATCGAGGCCCGCCTGCGCGAGCTGGACGAGCAAGCACGCAGCGTGCAGCTGGCCCGCCGCCTGGCCACAGCGCAGATTCAGCCGCATTTCCTTTTCAACACCCTGGCTTCGGTGCAGCACTGGGTGGATACGCAAGACGCCCGTGCAGGCAGCACGCTGCGTGCCTTCACGGCTTATTTGCGCGCCACCTTGCCCATGTTTGAGCGTGAAGCGCTGAGCCTGGATGAAGAGTTGCAGATCGTGCGCAACTACCTGCTGGTGATGCAGGCCCGCCTGGGCAGCCGCTTGAGCTGGACGATTGATGCCGACCCCGCCCTGGCCCAGCTGCAACTGCCGCCGGGTTTGCTGCTGACCTTGGTGGAGAACGCCATCGGCCACGGCATCGAGCCCAGCTTGCGCGGCGGCAGCATCGTGGTGCGTGCCCAGCAAGCGTGCGATTTGCTGCGCTTGGAAGTGCAGGACGACGGTGTTGGCTTGTCTTGCACCGCAGATTCAGCCCCCGCTGCATCGCCCCCCGGTACTGGAGGCGTAGGTCTCAGCAATGCCCGCGCCCGCCTGGCCCAGTTGCACGGTGCGGCCGCCCGTTTGAGCCTGCTGGCGCAAACGCCCGGCTGCCTGGCCTGTGTCGAAATTCCCAAGGCGAAAGAACACGCATGAGCGCAAAGACAAGGATCACCGCCCTGATTGCCGACGACGAAGAAGCCCCGCGCGAACAGCTGCGCGCCGCCCTGCAGCGGCAATGGCCCGAGCTGCAAATCGTGGCCGCCAGCGAGAACGGTGTGGACGCCTGGGACGATGCCCTGGCGCATGAGCCGCAGCTGTGCTTTTTGGACATCCGCATGCCGGGCCTGAGCGGCCTGGAGGTGGCGCGCCGCTTGGCCGAGCTGGCAGAGCCGCCGCAGGTGGTCTTCGTGACGGCCTATGGTGACCATGCCTTGCAGGCCTTCGAGGCCGGTGCCATCGACTATTTGATGAAGCCGGTGGATGAGGCCCGGCTGGCCCAATGCCTGGCCAAGCTGCGTGCCCGCTTGGCTGCGCCCAGCGCCGCGCCGGGGCAAAGCCAGGGGCCTGATCTGCAGGCCCTGCTGCAGCAATTACTGCCCCAAGCCAAGCCGCGGCAGGCGCGCCCCATCCAAGCCAGCTTGGGCCGCGAGATCAAGCTGATCGCGCCCGAGGAGGTGATTTATTTTGAGAGCGACAACCGCTACACCCGGGTCATCCATCAAGGCGGTGAAGCGCTGATCCGCACGCCCTTGAAAGAGCTGTTGACCCAGCTCGACGAGGCGCAGTTCTGGCAGGTGCACCGCTCGGTGTTGGTGAACAGCCGCTGCATCGCCAGCGCCTTGCGCATCGACGAAAACAGCATGGTGATCACGCTGCGCGGGCGCGAAGAAAAGCTGCCGGTATCGCGCCAGTTCCAGGGCTTGTTCAAGGGTCAGTGAGGGCGCTCTGGGGCATTCGCTCTGGCGGGGTCACGCGCTTTGTGCACAATGGGCCGCGACACCGCTTTCAGTGAGCTTCCATGGCCGCCTTGCCAACTCCCCGCTTCGATGAGTTCTACCGTTACGAGCCGCTGACCGAGCTGCTTTTCGCCTTCGCCGAGGCTCGGCCCAATCTGGTTTCGGTGCGCTCCATCGGCAAGAGTTTTGAGGGCCGCGACATTTGGGTGCTGGTGCTCACCAATACCGCCACCGGGGCTGATGTGGATAAGCCCGCCTTCTGGCTCGACGGCAATATCCACGCTGCCGAGCTGACCGCGTCCACCACCTGTCTCTACTACCTTAACCATCTGGTCACCGGCTACGGCGTCAACCCCGAAGTGACGCAGCTGCTGGATACGCGAGCCGTCTATATGGTGCCGCGCCTCAACCCCGATGGCGCCGAGCTGGCGCTGGCGGATCGCCCGCGCCATATCCGCTCTTCCACCCGGCCTTACCCCTTTGACGAAGCGCCGGTCGACGGCTTGAGCGCCGAGGATGTGGACGGCGATGGCCGCATCCTCACCATGCGCATTCGCGACCCGCATGGCGGCTACAAAAAGCATGCGGAGGAGCCGCGCCTGATGGTGGCGCGCGAGCCGGGCGAATTCGGCGGCGAGTACTACCGCCTGATCCCCGAGGGCTTCATCAAGAACCACGACGGCCTGACCGTCACGGTCAACAAGGATCGCGAGGGCCTGGACCTGAACCGCAACTTCCCCAGCGAATGGCGGCAGGAGTACAAACAGGTCGGCGCCGGCCCTTACCCCACCAGCGAGCCCGAGGTGCGGGCGATGGTGGACTTCATCATTGCCCACCCCAATATTGGCGCGGCCATCAGTTATCACACCCACAGCGGCGTGATCCTGCGGCCCATGGGCGGCTGCAGCGATGAGGACATGATCCCCGAAGACTTGTGGAGCTATAAGCGCTTCTCGGCGCTGGGCGAAAAGCTCAGCGGCTACCCCGCCATCAGCATCTGGCACGACTTCAAATACCACCCCAAGGAAATCATCACCGGCACGCAGGACTGGGTTTACGAGCAGCTGGGCGCGCTGTTCTGGGTGGTGGAGCTGTGGTCACCCAATAAGGAAGCCGGCATTGAGGGCTATAAGTGGATCGATTGGTACCGCGAGCATCCGGTCGAAGATGACCTCAAGCTGCTGAAGTGGAGTGATGAGCAATGCGGCGGCCAGGCCCATGTGGACTGGCGGGAGTTCCATCACCCGCAGCTAGGTGACGTCGAGATTGGCGGTTGGGACAAGATGAACTTCTGGCGCAATCCGCCGCCGGCGCTGCGCGAACGCGAGGCGGCGCGCTTCCCGGCCTGGATGGATCAGATTGCGCTCTCGCTACCCAAGCTGGAAATTTTGCGTACCGAAGTCCGCGCGTTGGGCCCCGACACCTGGCGCATCCGCCTGGCCGTGGCCAATAGCGGCTATCTGCCGGCCTATGTGACCAAGCGAGCGCTGGAGCGCAAAGTGGTGCGCGGCGTGATGTTTGAAATCCATCTGCCGGTCAATCAACCCGAGGTCAGCCTGGTCAGCGGCAAAGAGCGCATGGAAGGCCCGCAGCTGGAGGGCCACGCGCCCAAGTCCAGCCAACAAGCCTTTCTGCCCAGCCGTGAGGTCACGGCCGACCGCGCCGTGGGTGAGTGGGTGGTGCGCGCCCCGCAGGGCACGCGCCTAGCGCTGACGGCCTGCGCCGACCGCGCCGGCACCGTCCGCACCGAGGTGGTCTTGGACTGAGTCCGCACACAAACGCCGGAAGGCGTTTGTGGCTGGCGAAGGCCTCGCCGCGATACCAGCGGCGGGGCTGAGCCCCCCACGCAGTGGCCGGCCCTCAGCCCATCAGAAGGGATAAGCCGGCGAGCTGGCGTCGATGTCCATCCACTTGCCGGTGCTGGGCTGGTTGTACTTGCCCGCAGGGATGGCGTAGTACTGCAGCGGCGCCACCGGCAGGCCCAGGTCGGCCACCGAGCCCAGGGCGGTGGCGCTGAGCGGCATGCCGTACATGGCAAAGAACTTGCGCAGGTCGCGGCCGATGATCTTGGAGCTCAGCACATAGAGCAGCTCGTGGTTGCTGATCTTGTTGTCGGCATAGCGGCCCATGGCGTAGCGGCCTTTGTTGGCCGGATCCCAGGCCTTGTCCACCAGGCGGTCGCCCTTGGTCAGCAGGGTCAGGAACTCCAGGGTGCGGTCGGTGTCGGGCTGCGCCAGGCCACTGCGGTACTGGGTGTAGAGGAAGGCGAGCTGGAAATGCACGCCGCGCATCAGGTCTTGGGAGCTCTTGCTCCACAGGCGCACCATCATCTCGGCTTCGCGCTGGGCATCGCTGCCGCCGGTGGCGCGGTTGGCCAGGATGGCGGCGTACAGGCCGGGGTAGTCCAGGGTGTGGCCGCCCAGGTCGGTACCCAGCACGCGGGTGCCGCGCAGCATGGTGGCGCTGGCCAGGATGTTGTTGTCACACTCGACCACGCAGCCATTGCTGCCGTCGGGGGTGATGTGCATCACCCGCTGCACCGTGTTGTGGCCCAGTTCATGGGCCCAGCCCCAGCCGACGTCGACGCCAGCAAAGCCGTCTGACGGGTTGCCGGAGCAGAGATAGCCGCAGGTGGCAATCCAGCCGACGAAATGCTGCACGCCCGGGGCGCGGTGCTGGGCGCCGTCGCAGGTCCAGCCGAATTGGCTGCACAGGGCTTGCACGCCGCTGGCCATGGGCATATTGCTGTAGCCGTTGGCGATGTGATTGCTATCGAACAGAACGCCCTTGAGCTGATCGACCACATAGGCCTTGGGATCTTTGTTGCCGATCACCGATTGCGCGTACTTGATGGTCTGCTGGATCTCGCCACCGACAAACTTATTGGTCTGCCAGCCAAAGTCAGCGCGCTTGAGGGCGGCCACGGCGTCGGCAATGTCGGCATCGCTCATGCTGCCGCGGCTGAAGTCGAAGTGCGCGTATTTGGCGCTGCCCTTGATGCGCAGCTTGACCACGCTGCCCGGCGTGGCGCCGCTATAGCTCAGCATCAAGGGGCCGCCGAAGGGGCTGACGAAGTCCAGGCTGCTGCCGACTGCCGGCAAGGGCAGGTTGAAGGAATGCGGCCGGCGCGGGCGCGGGTAGTTCTTGTCGCTGAGCGGATTGCCCCAGGCACGCAGATAGCTGGTTTGCAGGCCCAGCTTGGCGCCGGCGGCATCCATCACCTGCACCTGCAGGCCTTTGGCGGGGACGGCGCCGCGGCCAATCAGGGTGTTGCCGCTGCCTTGTGCAATCGTCACCTCGATGTCTTCCCAGTCGCTGGCTACGGGCAGGGCTTGGGCGGCGGCGGGCATGTAGTCGCCCTGGCCGGCGGTGGCGGTGGTGGTAGTGCTGCGGTTGTAGACCACCCAGGAGTCCGAGGCGTAGGTGCGCAAGAAGGTGGCCGGTGCGGCCGCTTTGTCGATGCTGCCGTAAGTGATGCTGGGGCGCAGCAGGTCGGCGTAGAGGGTCAGCAAGCCATACAGCTCCAAGCCTGGGGTCTGGAACACATTGACGCCGCGCGACTGGTAGCTGGCTAACTCGTTATGCACCCGGGTGATGGCATCGGTGGGGGCGGTGTTGGCGCTGAAGTCTAGTTGCAGCCCGTCATTGCCCAGCATGGCCAGGGTGTCGCTCAGGGCCTGCAGGGAGCTGGCATTGGCCAAGCTCTGCGCCGCTGTTCGGCCCGCGCCCACCGCCACCCCGGCGCCGGGTGCAAAGTAGTTGCCGGGGTAGCCACCCATCTCCATCTTCATCGCTGCCAGCACCGCGCGGCCGGGGTCTGAATTGATCCAGTTCGGGTGCATATAAATCACCGGCTTGCCGGCGGCCAGATAGCTGGCCACGCGGGCTTGCAAGCGCCCGTCATCGGCCACGCCGGCGCCGAAAACCAGCAGGTCGGCGGCTTGCCAGCAGCTGTTGTCGGTGGCAATAGCGCAGGCCGTGTCTTGCGCGGTCTTCCCCAGGCGGGTGATGAAGGACTTGACCGTGCTGCTGTTGTAGCCGGCCACCGCGTACTTCAGGGTGGCGGGCAGGCTGCCCTCGGCCGCGCCGGTGAGGGTCCAGGTGAAGGCGCGGGTGAACAAGGGCAGGTGTTGCTGTTCACGCGTGGTGCCCGCCATCCAGGCCAGCACATCGGCGCCATAAGCCATGGCGCGACCTGGGCCGACCTCGACCAGCGCAGCCATGCCGCTGCCGTTGTCCGAGACGATGTAGGGCATGGCCTCGACCCGGCTGATGGGGCTGATGGTGATGCTGTCGCTGCTGTGGTTGAGCGTGAGATCCAGGGCCTTGCCGCCGGCGCTGTACAGGCTGCCTAGCACTTCGGCTGGGCGCGCGGTCAGGCGTTGGCTGATGGCGCTGGCCTGCGCCAGCAGGGTGGCGCGGTGCTCGCTTTGTAGCCCGGCCGCGCTGCCATCCTTGAGGGCTTGGGCCACTCGGGCCTCGGCGCTTGTTGGTGCGGGGGGAGTTGGGCTTGTTGGTGTGCCGCTGCCGGAACCGCTGTCCGTGGTGCTGCCACCGCCGCTGCCACCGCAGGCCGCGAGCAGCAGCGCTGCAGCCAGGGCCGCGAGGCCTCCCGTCGTCTTTTTGATCTTCAACATTACGCCTGTTCCAAGGAATCTCACCCGGGGAAGCGGGTGAGCGGCCTGCTGCGCACCAGGCCGGAAGCGGGCTGGATTTTGGCGGGCCGGGAATTCTGGCGTGGCGGATGTTGGCGCTTGCTAGCCGTGCCTGCGGCCTCGCGGCTCAAGCGTGCGGTATTTCATGGAAGGCGCAAATTTTGCAGGCGACCGTACCCCTTAAATGAGGGGGTGCCGCCAAGTGGTCTGAAATCAGGCTTGCGGCTTGGCGCCGTCGGCCTGCGCCTGTTCCTCTTCTTGGTCCTTCTGCGCCTGCGCTGCCTCCATGGCGCTGCGCCATACGCGGGCCGGCACAAAAGTGCGTAGCTGTTCCATGCCGCGTTCGACCAGCTTGGGGTGCAGGGCATGGCCGACCTCGGGCAGCACATCGGCCGTCACGTCCGCGCCCAGGGCCACCAGGCTGCGGGCCATGGCCACCACCGGCTGATAAGGCACCAATTCATCCGCCAGGCCGTGCAGCAAATGCAGGCTGACTTCCTGGGGCGCATGCTGCGGCGCGCGGGCATGGCCGCCCGAGAAGGCCAGAACCCGGCCGGCCAGTTGGTCTTGCGCCTGCACCGCTTCCAGCGCCATGGTGGCGCCCTGCGAGAAACCGGCCAGGGCCACCCGCTCCCAGCTCAGTTCGAAATGCTGGCCCCAGGCCTGGATGCGTTGCACCAGCGCCGGCAGGGCGGCGTCCAGGCGCTGCAGCAGCGTGTCGGCATCCAGCCCTTGCACATCGAACCAGGCCTGGCCGCCATCGGCCAAGGCCTCGGGGCCGTTCAGCGACACCAGCGCGGCCTGCGGATACTGCTCCCGCAAGGCCTCGCGCAGCGGCGCCATGCTGGCCGCATCGCCACCCACGCCGTGCAACAGCACAAAGCACAGATCAACGGCGCCGCTGGCCGGCAGATGGACGATGGCCGGCGGGGTTGGCGTGGCGTTGGCGGGGGGATCAATACTCATGGTGAAGGCTTTTCTGGGGGAGTCAGGAGCCGAATTGTCGCTCCGCTATGCTGCACAGCCCTGGAGGAGAAAAACGCATGGACTTGAACGTCAATGGTCAGCCGCATACCTTGCCCGAGCACGCCCGTGATCCGGCCATGCCGCTGCTCTGGGCCTTGCGCGATGGGCTCAACCTCACCGGCACCAAGTTCGGCTGCGGTATCGCGGCTTGCGGCGCCTGCACCGTGCATGTGGATGGCGTGGCCACGCGATCTTGCGTGACGCCGCTGGCCTCGGTGCAAGGCAAAGCCATCACCACCATCGAAGCCCTGGGCAGCGAGGCCCAGCCCCATGCCTTGCAACTGGCCTGGTTGGCCGAGCAAGTGCCGCAATGCGGCTATTGCCAGAGCGGCATGTTGATGGCCGCCGCCGCCTTGCTGGCCAAGAATCGCCGGCCCAGCGATGCGGATATCGATGCCGCCATCAGCAATCTCTGTCGCTGCGGCACTTATCCCCGTGTGCGCGCCGCCATTCACCAAGCTGCCGAAAAACTGGCCGGAGGCAAGAAGTGAAGCGCCGCACCCTTTTGATCAGCGGCCTCAGCGGCGCGGCAGCCTTGCTGGTGGGCTGGGGCGCCATGCCACCGCGCAGCCGCCTGGGCAATGCCAACACGCTGGCCGGCGTGGCGGGCGGCATCGGTTTGAATGGCTGGATCAAGATCGCCGCCAATGGCGATGTCTTGCTGGCCATGCACCGCAGCGAAATGGGCCAGGGCGTGCACACTGCCCTGGCGCAGCTGGTAGCTCAGGAGCTGAGCCTACCCTTGGCACGGGTGAGTTTGATTGCGGCCGGCCATGAGTCGCTGTACGGGAATGTGAGCATGTTGGTCGACAGCCTGCCCCTGAGTGCCCGCAGCACCGAGCCGGGCCAGCAGAGCCGGCCGGTGCGCCTGGCGCAGTGGAGCATGGCCAAGCTGGCGCGCGAGCTGGGCATCAACGCGACGGGCGGCAGCTCCAGCGTGGCCGATGCCTGGGAGCCCTTGCGCTGGGCTGCGGCCACGGCGCGCCAGCAATTGCTGGGCGCGGCCTCGTTGCGCTGGAAGCTGCCTTTGGCCGAATTGCAGCTGAAAGATGGCCTGATCAGTCACCCCTCGGGGCCGCAAGCCGGCTTTGCCGAACTGGCCAAGGAGGCCGCGGCCACGCCGCCCGGCGAGGTCAAGCTCAGCGAGCCGGCGCAGTGGCGCATGATCGGCCAGGCCGCGCCGCGCCTGGACCTGCCGGCCAAGGTCAATGGCAGCGCGCAATTCGGCATCGATGTGCGCCAGCCCGGCCAGGTTTTTGCCGCCGTGATGCATGCGCCCATGCTGGGCGGCGCGCCCGGCGCCATTCCCGTCAATGCTTTGCTGCAGCAGCCCGGCGTGCTGCGCGTGGTGCAGCTGGGGCCTATCGCCGGTGGGCAGGCGGGGGTGGCTGTGGTGGCGCACAACAGTTGGCAGGCTTTGCGCGCCTTGCAAGCCGTTGAGATGAACTGGCAGCAGCGCCCGGCCGGTGCCTTGAACTCCGCTGCCATTGCGGCCTCGCTGGCAGCCGAAGCCCGCAATGCCTTCAGCCAAGGCTTTGTGTTTAGCGCGCAGGGCGACGCCGCACAGGCCCTGGCCGCCGCGCCAAAGAAGATTGAAGCCCTGTACGAAGCGCCCTATCTGGCCCACGCCACCATGGAGCCGATGAACTGCACCGCGCAGGTGCGGGACGGCAAGGTCGAAATCTGGGTCGGCACCCAGGTGCCAGGTCTTGCCCGAGCCTTGGCGGCGCGGGTGGCCGGTGTGCCGGAGGAGGCCGTCACCGTGCATGTGCAATACCTGGGCGGCGGCTTCGGGCGCCGGCTGGATGTGGACCATGTGGGCCAGGCCGTGCGCGTGGCCATGGACATGGGCGGCCTGCCGGTGCAGCTGTTGTGGTCGCGTGAGGAGGACATGCGGCATGACTTCTACCGCCCCGCCGCGGCCGCTTTCATGCAGGCAGCCCTGGCGGAGGACGGCAAGCCGCTGGCTTTGGGCCTGGGCAGCGCCGGCGACGCGATCACGCCGCGCTGGATGGAGCGTGTCTTGCCCGCGCTGAGCGGCCCCATCGACCCGCCCGACAAAACCGCCAGCGAAGGCTTGTTCGATCAGCCCTACGCCGTGCCGCACCAGCGCATCGCCCATCTCGCCACCCACAGCGGCGTGCCCATCGGCATGTGGCGGGCGGTGGGGCATTCGCATAACGCCTTCTTCACTGAGAGCTTTGTGGATGAGCTGGCCCACGCCGCCGGGGCTGACCCGCTGGCTTACCGGCTGAGCCTGCTGGGCGATCTGCCGCGCCACGCCGCCGTGCTCAGCAAGGCGGCGGAGTTGGCCGGCTGGGGTCAGGCCTTGCCCGCAGGGCGGGCGCGTGGCCTGGCCTTGCACAAGAGTTTTGGCAGCATCGTGGCCCAGGTCGTGGAGGTTTCGCTGCAAGGCGGCAAGCCGCGCGTTCACCGGGTGGTGTGCGCGATGGACTGCGGGGTGGTGGTCAACCCTGCGATCGTGACAAGGCAGATCGAGAGCGCGGTGATTTTCGGCCTGACGGCGGCGCTGTATGGCCGCATCGATATTCAGGACGGCGTGGTGCAGCAGACCAGCTTCACCGACTACCCGCTGCTGAGCCTGGCGCAAACGCCGCAGATCGACACCCATCTGATGCCCAGCACCCTGCCGCCCACCGGCGTGGGCGAACCCGGCTTGCCGCCGGTGGCGCCGGCGCTGGCGAATGCCTTGTTTGCATTGACCGGTCAGCGCTTGCGGCGCCTGCCTTTGACCTTGTTAGAAAAATGAATGCATTGACCCCCGAAGCCATTGTTCAAGCACAGCTGGACGCCTACAACGCCAAGGACATCGAGCGCCTGCTGAGCATCTATGCCGACGACGCGCAGCATTTCGACCAAGTCAGCGGCGCACTGCTGGCCCAAGGCTCGGCTCAGCTGCGTGAGCGCTTTGCGCTGCGTTTTGCTGACCCGCTGCTGCACGCCACGCTGCTGAACCGCATCTGCGCGGGCGAGATCGTCATCGACCATGAACGCATCCGCCGCACCTTCCCCGAGGGCCCGGGCAGCATGGAGTTGGTGGCCTGTTATCAGGTGCAAGCGGGTCGAATTCCGCGGGCCTGGTTTGTGTTTGGCGCCATCACGCTGGACTGATTGAGATCAGCGCGGCGGCCGCGCTTGACAGCGCCCGCCGCCATGGCCAAGCTGGCGGGAAAGGGAGAGCAAGCGAATGGATTGGTTCTATATGGGCATGCGTGACACCCACGCTGCACTGGCTTGGTTCAGCATGACGCTGTTCATGGTGCGCGGCCTGGCCGTGCAGTTCGGTGCCGAGTGGCCGCTGGATAGCCGATGGAGCGTCTTGGTCTTCGGTGCCGATACCTTGATGACCGTCTCGGGCCTGAGCCTCTGGGCCTTGCTGTATTTCTCGCCGTTCCGGGATGCCTGGCTAGCGCTCAAGCTGCTGTCGCTGGTGGGCTACACCGTCTGCGCCTACCTGGCCATGGGCCGGGGCGAGTTCCGCAGCCTGGCCTATCTGGGCGCGCTGCTGATGCTGGCCTACATGATGGGCTTGTCTTACACCCGCGAGCCCTTGCTGGGCCTGTAAAGGGCGGGGTCCTGCAGAGCCGCGCTGAGGCGGTTTCGGCACGCAAGGCGTGAACAAGGGACAATCCAGCGCTTTGCCAATTCCGAAACGCCCTGCCTCGTCGGGGTGCGATGCCCATGCTCACAGATCTGATTGCCGCCTCTCCCGATGACGCTTCGGCGATTCTTGTCACCCAAGGTCATGCCAATGTCTGGTCGACACTGGAGTTGCCTGCCATCACGCCCGCCCAATGGGCCAGCCTGCGATTTGTGCTGATGCGCCAGCCCGCCGAGGTGCGCGCGCTGGCCGACTACCTGAAGGGTTTTGAGCGCCTGGGCGCTTCGCCCGACAGCGTGGAGGGCGACCCCTGGCTGGTGGCTTTGCCGGAAGACTTGGGCCTGCTGATGGCCCAGATGTCGCTCGAAGAGATTGCCGAGCACGCCAGCAACTGGCAGGCGCTGGAAACCTCGCGCGGCCAGCCTGTGCTGGCGCTGGACTTGGAGGCTTTGCTGGCCGAGCTGGCCGCCTTCGCGGCCTCGGCCCTGGCACAGGGGCAGCGCTTGCTGCTGTGGATCTGCCCCTGAGCCTAGGCGCTCACTGCGGGACCGCCGGGTGAATTCTGCCGCCGCAGCGAAGCTCAGTGCAGCTTGAAGACGCTGACAACTTCCACCATGCGTGCGGCCTGGCCGTTGAGGCTCTCGGCCGCGGCAGCGGCTTCTTCGACCAGCGCCGCGTTTTGCTGCGTCACATGGTCGAGCTGGGTGATGGCCTGATTGATCTGGCTGATGCCGCTGGTCTGCTCATGCGCTGAGCTGCTGATCTCGCTGATCAGGGTCGCCACATGCTTGACCTGGCTGACGATATCGCCCATCGACTCACCGGCCGCGCCGACCAGGCGGCTGCCGACTTCGACCCGCTCGACGCTGGCGCCGATCAAGGTCTTGATCTCGCGCGCGGCTTCGGCCGAGCGGCCGGCCAGGCTGCGCACCTCGCTCGCAACGACGGCGAATCCGCGTCCTTGCTCACCGGCACGCGCCGCTTCAACGGCGGCATTCAGCGCCAGGATATTGGTCTGAAAAGCGATGCCGTCGATGACGCCGATGATGTCGGAGATCTTCTTCGACGAGGCGCTGATTTCCTGCATCGTCGCCACCACCTGGCCCACCACCTCACCGCCCTTGACGGCTGCGGTGCTGGCGGAACTGGCCATGCCATTGGCTTGACGCGCGGTTTCGGCATTGTTCTTGACCGTGGCGCTGAGCTGCTCGACCGAGGCCGCGGTTTCTTCCAGATTGCTGGCCTGGCTTTCGGTGCGTTGCGATAGATCGGCATTGCCCGCGGCAATCTCGTTCGCCCCGGTGGAAATATTCTCTGCGCCGCTGCGCACTTCGCTGACCATGCGGGCCAGGCCGTCGCGCATCTCCAGCAGGCCGCTCAGCAGTTGGGCGGCTTCGTCCTTGCCGCTGATCTCAATCGGGCTGACCAGGTCGCCATTGGCGACCCGTGCGGTCGCCGCCAAGGCGGTTTGCAACGGCTGGGTGATGCTGACAGTCAAGCGCCAGGCCATCAGCGCGGCCATGGCCAGCACCAGGGCGCCGGCCATGCTGATCACGCCAACGGTGGTGCTGTTGCGCGCATTGGCCTGTTCGGTGGCTTGGTCGCCGTGTTGCTTTTGAATGGCGATGAAGGCCATCAGCTCCGCCACGGCCTTGTTGAGCAGGGGGTCTATCTTGCTGGTGATGACCTTGGCGGCTTGCTCGGTATTGAACTGAGCGGCGAGGTCGACGGCGTCTTTGAACTGCGCGTCCATCTGGCTATCAATATCGGCCAGGCGGGCGAAGATGGCTTTCTCTTCCGCGCCCAGATCGGTGGTTTCCAATTTGGCTTTGGCGGCGAGGTAAGTGGCGCGCTGCTTCTTCGCCTCGGCCTCGTCTTTTTGCACCCCGCTGACTTCCGTCTGCAGGCCCATATTGCGCACCGCCACGGCGCTGCTGAGCAGGGCGTTGTGCATTTGGACCGCCATGTCCTGCTGGGCGGCGGAGCGCTGCAAGGTGTCGAGCAAGGCCGCCCGGCTGCTGCCGTTGCTCAGCAAGGCGCCCACCAGCATGGCAATAGCGGCCAACAAAATGGCGCCAAAGCCGAGGCCAAGGCGCGGTCCGATTTTCATATCGCGTAAATTCATCAGCGGGCTCCGGCAGTGGCGGAATTCAAATGGAAACGCTGCGGGCTTTGAGGGGCGGCAGCGGGGCTGCGCTCAGCAGGGTTTGCGGAGCGCGCGTCAAAGCGGGACTCTCTCAGTTCTTGTAGATGCCGCAGCCAATCAAGGTGTCGCCGAGACGCTCGACGTAGACCACTTTGGGCTCCAGCTTCTGGCTGACCGGGTTGCGGAATTTGAATTCCTCGGTCCAGCCCTTGCCCTTGCCTTTGGCCACCTCGAAGAGCAGAGGCAAGACCAGCTTGCCGTCGGGATCCTTCAGCCCGCTGAGGTCCTTGCCCACCAGCTTGGCATTGGCGCCATGGGCCAGGTTCTTGCCCGTCATGTCGTAGACGAAGACGTAGAGGTCACGGTCCTTGAAGGACGTGCCATTGGTGAATTCTTCGTAGGCCTTGTCCGCGCCGTTGGCCTTGATCAGGGCCACGGCCTTCTTGACCATGGCCTCAGCTTCGGCGGCGCTACCGCGCTCGGCAGCTGGCGCGGCAAGGGCCGCGCCGCTCATCAAGAGTGCCGTCAGGCCGGCACTCATCAGGCGCTTCAGGATTGCAATCGTGTTCATGGCTTGTCTCCGAACAATGCTTTGGTTGGGGTTCTCCGCCCTTGCACCGCTCTTCGGCGGGCTTCTGAAGGCGTATGCAGCTTGTGTCAGCAGCGGCGCCGGCTTCACGGCGCCACGATGCGCGGGGCTCAGTTCTTGTAGATGCCGCAGCCGACCAGGGTGTCGCCGACGCGTTCGAGATACATGGCCTTGCCTTCAATCTTTTGCGACACCGGGTTGAGGAATTTGTAGCCCTCCACCCAACCCTTGCCCTTGGTCTTGGCCAGGTCGATGAACATCTGGATCAGCGGCTTGCCGTCCGGATCCTTCAGGCCGATCAAGTCTTTGCCGACCAGCTTGGGATTGGCGCCTTGGGCCAGGTTCTTGCCGTTCAGGTCGTAGACGATGATGTAGAGGTCGCGGTCCTTGAAGGACTTGCCGTTGGTGAATTCCTCGTAGGCTTTTTCTGCGCCATTGGTTTTGATATAGGCCACGGCCTTCTTCACCATGGCTTCGGCTTCGGCCGCAGTGCCTTGGTCGGCCGCCTGCGCGGCACCTGCCATCACCAGACCTGCCAGCATCAATTGCAGAGTTTTCTTGAACGCGCTGAAGAATGTCATCGGTGTCTCCTGTTTGAGTTTGAGCGCCAGGTGGAGCGGGCTTCAGACAGCCGGCGGCAACTTTCGTCATCAGCCATGCCGACATCGGCCCGGCGTGCTCGGCCGGCGCAATTGATAGTAGGCCGATTGGCGCGCCGGGGCATGCCGTACATCAATATTTGATGCAGCAGTTCACGCCGTCGGCGCTTTGCATCTCACCTGTCACCGAGCCATCTTCGGCCGAGTTCGTCGCGCTCAAGCTGGCCTGTTGGCCCTGAAGTGGGCCTATTTCTCCGGCTCAGGCCGCTGCCTTTGTGCCAAGGCGCTGGCGTTTGGCCGCCGCGCCTTGGCCAAAGAAGGGCGCAAGGGCGGGGTCGGGGCGGCAATCAAAAGGGCAGGCACCAATCTGCAGTGAGGCAGCTGGCGCCCTGCATGCAGGCTTCAGCGACGCGTCTGGTCGTTGTCCCGGTGCCCGATCAGTCGCACCAGGGTGGCGCGCAGCTTCGGGGCATCAATCGGCTTGGTGAGGAACTCGTTCATGCCGGCGGCCAGGGCTTCGTCGCGCTCGGATACCAGGGCGGCAGCCGTCAGGGCGACGATGGGCAGTTCCTCGGCATTGAAGCGTTTGCGCAACTCGCGGGTGGCTTCGTGGCCGCTCATCACCGGCATTTGCACGTCCATCAAGATGGCGTCAAAAGGCTTGCCCATGCTGGCGGCGGCGTGCACCGCCTCTACCGCCTGGCTGCCGTCATTGGCTTGCGAGACTTCCAGCCCCCACTGCTGCAGCTGGGCCACGGCAATCATCATATTGACCGGGTGGTCTTCCACCATCAGCACGCGCAGGCCTTGCAGGTCGCGGTTGTCGGTGGCCTCGCGTGGGCGGCTGCTGATGGGCGTGGCGGCGGCCGGCAGCGGCAGCTCGGCCCAGAAGGTGGAGCCCTGGCCGGGCTGGCTTTGCAAGCCCACTTCGCCGCCCATCAAGGTGGCCAGTTCGCGGCAGATCGACAGGCCCAAGCCGGTCCCGCCAAAACGCCGGGTGGTGGACTCGTCCGCCTGCGTGAAGGGTTGGAACAGATGCTCGAACAGTTCCGGCGCAATGCCGGGGCCGGTGTCGGTGACCTCGATGCGGATGCGCTCGTTGGCCTTGGCGCGTACCTGCACCGAAATCGAGCCGCTGGCCGTGAACTTGAGCGCATTGCCCAGGTAGTTGCTGAGGATTTGGCGGATGCGGGTTTGGTCGCCCATCACCCAGGCGGGCACGGCGGGTTCGATATGGATGTCGAAGCTCAGGCCGCGCGCATGTGCCAGCGTCAGATAGGCCATGCGCATGGTGGCCAGCATTTCGCGCAGGCCAAAAGGCGCAGCTTCCAGCGTGAGCCGGCCGGCTTCGATCTTGGAGAGGTCAAGGATGTCGGAGATCAGGCCCGACAGGCTTTCGGCGCTGTCCAGCATTTGGTCGAGGTATTCGCGCCGGGTGGGCTCGGCCAGATCGGGCTTTTGCAGCATGCGCGCCAAGCCCAGCAGGCCGTTCAGCGGCGTGCGCAACTCGTGGCTGGTATTGGCCAGGAAAGCGCTCTTGGCCCGGTTGGCAGCCTGGGCATCGTCCTTGGCCTGGGCCAGCGCGGCCTCGACGCGGCGGCGCTCGGTGACGTCTTCCATGATCCAGATGGTGCCGCCACGGCTGGGGTGGGTGGGATCCACGGCCTTGACCAGCAGCCGGCACAAAAAGGTGCTGCCGTCGCGGCGCCGCATCGGCCGCTCCACCTCGACCTGCTCGCCTTGCGCCAGGCGCGGGCCGATTTCTTGGCCGATGGCGGCGTGGTCAGCGTCGCTGGGCCAGACCTCCCGGCTGTGCTGGCCGACCATGCCGCCTTGGGGCCAGCCGAACATGTTTTCGACCCAGCGATTGGCTTGCACGAAGTGCTGGTCGCGGGTCAGGGCGATGCCGATGGAGGCGTTTTCCAGAATCGCCTGATGGACCAGGCGCGAGCGTTCGGTGTCGGTGACGTCGCGGGCGTTGATGACCAGGTAATGCTCGCCGTCCATCTCGAAGGGTGCGGCCGACATGACCATGGAGATGGGCTCGCCAGCCTTGTTGCGGAAGGTCACCGGGTGCTCGGAGACGCGGCCGTGGGCACGGATCGCTTCCAGCACGCGTTCGCGCTCTTGCATGTCAAACCAGACATTGATCTCCTCGGCGGTGCGGCCCAGTACTTCCTCGATGGCGTGCCCCGACAAGCGCTCAAAGGTCTTGTTGACCATGGCGTAGCGGCCGGTGGCCAGCTCGGTCAGGGTGATCACATCGGGGCTGGTGGCCACCAAGTGCGAGAGCAAGGCTTCGGAGCGGCGCAGCGCTTCCTGGGCGCGCGACTGCTCGGTCTGGTCAATGAAAAAGCTCAGCGTGGCCGGGCCGTTGACGGCCTCCACCCGCACGCTGGTGGCGCTGACCAGGCGACGCCGGCGTGACAGGGTGCGCAGGCGGAACTCAGCCATGGGCAGCATGGCGCCGACGGCCATGCCTTCCATTTTGGCGGCGCGTTGGCGGGCGCGTTCGTCGTCGCCCGGCTCGTAATGCGAGTACAAGTCCTGGCCCACCATGGAGCTGCGCTGGGTGTAGCCGAACATGGCCATGGCGGCGGGGTTGGCGTCGATGACACGGCCCCAGCGGTGCAAGACTAGCGGCGAGGGCGAGCGGCGGAACAGCTCGCGGTAACGGGTCTCGGTGGCCTGGATGGCTTGCTCGGCATTGACCTCGTCGGTGACGTCGCGGCCCACGCCCCAGTAGCCACGGAAATTGCCTTGCGCATCGAAGCGCGGCTCGCCGCTGATCGACACGTAGCGCGGCTCGCCGTCTAGGCCTAAGCGCCTGGCCACCACGCCGTGGAAGGGGCGGTGTGATTCCAGATCGGCGCGGTGCGCATCGATGTCATCTTCTTGCGCAGCCAGCTCGCCCAGTTCCCAGGGGGTTTTGCCCAGGCGGGCTTGCAGATCCAGGCCGGAGCGGCCGGGCTTTTCTTCGGCCAGATGGGTGAAGCGGAACTCGCGGTCCATCTCCCAGTACCAATCGGCCGCCATGCTGAGCAGGCCGCGAAAGCGCGCGCTGCGCTCCATCGCTTCGCGCGAGCCGCGCTCGACAATGCGCAAAAGACCCACGCCGATCAGCAAGCCGGTGAGCAGATTGATCAACTGAGCAGCGGCGCGCACGCCCAGGGTGTGGTTGGCGGATTGGCTGGTGACCCAGCCCAGGGCCTCGGCCCAGCTCAAGCCGGCCAGAGACAGCCCCGCCAGCAGCGCCAGGCCCAAGCCGGCGCGCAGGCCCAGCATGCCGGTGGCCATGGCGATCAAGAGGCCCGTGATGGCCAGGGTGATGGAATGGGTGCCGAGGTCGCGTGATACCGAGATGCTGACGGTCACCAACAAGATGCCGGCCATCAACAGCACCATGGCTTGGCGCCCGTAGCGGCGCGGCATGCGCCAGTAGCACAGGGCACAACCCAGGGCCAGGGTGCCAGCCAAGGCGGGCGGCAACCAGCCGCCCAGATGTTCATTTGGCGAGCGACTGAGCAGCAACATCACGGTGCTGAGGCTCAGGATCAGCGAGCCGACGCTCAGAAACAGCCGGATCGAGCGCCAGCGCACGCCATGCTCAAGGCGCGCTTGTTGATCCGCCGGTGTCAGGTCTTGCCCGACCAGGCTGCTCAAATCATCCTGGGAATCTGCTCTACTCACTCCGCCCTCGTCGACTGAATCGCCCGATAGTGAGCGGCTTCCTGGTTCATTGAGCGATCAATGAGCCCGTCCGGGGCGGAGTTTCCCCTGACTTAGGCCGGCGCGACCATTGGTAGAGCACCTGAAATCGGGGGTAATTCAGCAATCGCTAGGGATTTGCGCATTAGTTCTCACCCGTCTGAGGGGATGCCCCAGGGTCAGGACGGGCGCGGCGTTTGGACTGGCCGCGCCGTGGCATGCCGTGGCTTTGGCTCGCTCAGGCGCGACGAGCCTGGTTCAGCAACTCGCGGGTGTCCAGCGCAACGCGGCGGGCGGCGGCGGCAAAGTCATTGCCGCTGCTGGCGTAAAGCACCGCGCGGGAGGAGCTGACTATCACCGGCCCACCTTGGCCTTGTTGCCCGCCCACACCGGCGCGCCAGCCGGCCTTGACCGTGGCGGAGGCATCGCCGCCTTGCGCGCCCACGCCCGGGATCAGCAGCGGCAGGGTGGGGGCGAGTTCACGCACCCGGGCAATCTCGGCCGGGAAAGTGGCGCCCACCACCAGGCCGAGCTGGCCGTTCTTGTTCCAGTCGGTCTGGGCCAGGCGGGCCAGGTGTTCGTAGAGCTTGGGCGTGCCGGGCACATCGGCCAGGCGCTGGTTCTGCCAGTCGCTGCCGCCGGGGTTGGAGGTGCGGCACAGCAAGATGGCGCCCTTGTCGGGGTAGCGCAGATAGGGCTCGATCGAGTCAAAACCCATGAAGGGCGAGAGCGTCACCGCGTCGGCCTGATAGCGCTCAAACGCTTCCTTGGCGTATTGCTCGGCGGTTGAGCCGATGTCGCCGCGCTTGGCATCCAGAATCACCGGCACGCTGGGGGCCACGCGCTTGATGTGGGCCATCAGGCGTTCCAGCTGATCTTCAGCGCGGTGGGCGGCGAAGTAGGCGATTTGCGGCTTGAAGGCCAGTGCCAGATCCTTGGTGGCGTCAACGATGGCGGCGCAGAAGTCGTAGATGCGGCCGGCGTCGCCCTTCCAGGCGCCGGGGAACTTGGCGGGTTCGGGGTCCAGGCCCACGCACAGCAGCGAGTCGTTGAGAGTTTCGGCCTGGTGGAGTTGCTGGATGAAATTCATGGGCGATGATGGGCACAGTTGAAGTGCCATATTGTCCGGGTTTTTGCAGGGGAGATGCTTTTTCGATGCTGGTATTGACGAGCGAACGCCTGCGCCTGCGCTGGTTTGAGAGCAGTGATGCCCCCTATGTGCTGGAGCAGTTGCTGGAGCCCTCATGGATCAAGAACATCCGCGACCCCGGTGTGCACGACCTGGCTGCTGCGCAAAGCTGGATGGAAGAAAAGCTCTTTGCCGGCTACTGGGCCAGCGGCCTGGGGCTGTGGGCGGTGGAGCGCGCCAGCGACGGCCAGGTGCTGGGCATGTGCGGCTTGTTGCAGCGCGACTACCTGCCCGCGCCCGACATCGGCTATGCCTTCTTGCCGCGCTTTTGGGGCCAGGGCTATGCGCGTGAGGCGGCCGCGGCCTGCCTGGCTTATGCGCAGGAAGTGCTGGCGCAGCAGCGCCTATTCGCCAGCACCGCGCTGGACAACGCGCCCTCGCAAAAAGTGCTGCAAAGCATAGGCTTTCGCCATCAGGAGGATGTGGCCCTGGATGGCAATGCGGGCTTGAGCCGGCTCTTCATCTGGGAGGATGGCAGCGAAGCGTGCCGCCCAGACATCCACTCAGAAGGCAACGGCGACGCCCAGATCCAGGCCCTGCTGCAGCGCTTCAGCAGCGCATTCAACAATGGCCAGGGCCGCGTTCCCCAGGTCTCGGCTTTGCCGTTTTGGATGCTGGGCCGGGCCGCCATCAGCCTGGGTGATGCGGATGCCTCGGGCTGCCTCAGCCTGCGCGAATTCATGCGCCAGAGGGCAGAGCTATTGGGGCCGGGCGGGCGCTGGACCGAGGTCGAGCAGCGCGTCAACAGCCTGCGCCTGGAGCGCCATGGCCAGATCGCCCATGCCTGGTTGAGCGTGCAGATGAGCGGGCGCGACGCCGGCCAAGCCTTTGAGCGCGAGAGCTTGCAGTCCATTCAATTGCTGCGCCAGGGCAAGGCATGGAAGATTGCTGCGCTGGCCTGCACGGGCGGCCGCTGAAGCAGGCTCGGGCAGGCACAATAGTTGACAGGTTTTGATAGGGCACAAGTGATGAATACGGAAGAAACAGCAGCCGCACGCATCTTGCTGGTGGAGGACGATGAACGTCTGGCCCAACTGGTGGCCGAGGCCTTGCGCAAAAGCGGCTATGCCGTGACGCACTGCGTCAACGGGCTGGACGGCGAGGCCATGATGCGTGCCGAGGCTTTTGACGTGGTCTTGCTGGACGGCCATCTGCCGGGCAAAGACGGCTTCGATGTGCTGCGCGACACGCGCGCCCAGTTCGCCGGCCGCATCGTCATGCTGACCGCGCGCGATGACGATATCGACCAGGTGCTGGGCCTGGAAGGTGGTGCGGACGACTACATCACCAAGCCCGTGGCGCCGCGTGTGCTGCTGGCCCGCATCAAGGCCTTGCTGCGCCGCGACGCGCCCAGCGCGTCCGCTGCTGACACGGACGAGCTGCGTTTTGGCGCGCTAGTGATCAAACCCTCGGCCCGCGATGTGCGCGTGGCCGGCGCGCCGGTGGAGCTGACCACGGCCGAGTACGACCTGCTGCTCTTCCTGGCCGAACGCGCCGGCAGCACCGTGACCCGCGAAGACATCATGCAAGGCCTGCGTGGTATCGAGTTTGATGGCCTGGACCGCGCCATCGACGCCCGCGTCTCGCGCCTGCGCAAGAAAATCGGCGACGACGCGCAAGCCGCCGAGCGCATCAAGACCGTGCGAGGGCAAGGTTATCTTTTCGCCAAGGATTGAGGCTGCGGCCATGCCCATGAAGATGCGCTCCCCCATGACCCGGGTCGCGCTGGGTTTGGGCCTGGCCGCGCTGGCGCTGGTCTGGTTGATTCAGGGCTTGATGAGCTTGGCTGTCAACGGCGTCACCGACAACTATGTGCGCCGCTTCATGCGCGGCACGGTGGACATCCTGGTGGCTGAGCTGGGGCCTTTGTCGGCCGAGCAGCGCCAGACCCGGGTGCAGGTGCTGGATGACCAGTTCTCTTACCCGGTGACCATCGTCTCGGGTTCCGAGTTGAATGCGGCCAACCGCGCCGCCCTGGCGCGGGGCGAGTTGGTGGTGTTGGGCTTCAATCGCCGCATCTACGCCGCCCTACCGAACACCGCCAGCAGCAAGTCGCCGGATGACTTTCAGGTGCTGCGGCTCGGGCCGCTGAATGTGGAGGCGCGGGCCAACGAGACTATCGTCAGCCTGCCGCGCGAGGTCTGGATGCAGTTGCTGGCGGGCTTGGGCCTGGCGCTGGCGGTGTTTGCGCTGGCGGCCTGGCTTCTGCGCCCGATCTGGCGCGATATACGGCGCCTGCAAATGGCGGCCGACGCCATGACCGAGGGCCGCTTTGAGCTGGCAATTGCCGAGCCCGAGAGCCGCTTGTTTGCCCCAATAGCCGCGGGCGCGCGCGCTACGCTGGAGCGTTTGGCTGCGGCCCTGGCGACCCAGCGTGAGCTGACCGGCGCGGTTTCCCACGAGCTGCGCACCCCGCTGGCGCGCCTGCGCTTCGCCATCGACGCCTTGGTCGAGGAAGAAGACATGGGCAAGCGCGAGCTGGCCGTGCAAGCCTGCGAGCGCGATCTGGACGAGCTCGACACCTTGATCGATGCCAGCCTCACCATCGCCCGCCTGGACATGGGCGCCTTGCAGCTCAGCTGCGAGCCAGGCGACCTGCAGGCCTTGCTGAGCCATGAGGCCGCCAGCCTGGTGCCGCTGCTCGAAGGCAAGCAGCTCAGCACCAATCTGCGTCTGGACCGCCCGGTGCGTTTCGACGCGCGCCTGCTGCCCTATGCATTGCGCAACGCACTGCGCAACGCGGCGCGCCACGGCCGGGCGCGCATCGCGCTGTCTGCCTGGGTGGAGGACGGGCAGGTCTTTCTGGTGGTGGAAGACGATGGTGAGGGCGTGCCCGAGAACATGCGCGAGGCCGTGTTCGTGCCCTTCAAACGGCTGGACCGCGAGAAAGAGCGCGGCAGCCGCGGCTTCGGCCTGGGCCTGGCCATCGTGCGCCGGGTGGCCGAGGTGCATGGCGGTAAGGCCCGCATGGGCGCATCGCCACTGCTGGGCGGGGCGCGTTTGCAAATGAGTTGGCCCTTGGTCCCGCCGCCCGAACCCGAAGTTTTGTTGGATCCCGACTCAGCCTGAGTCCGTGTGAGCGTCCCTGCCAAGGAGACTGATCATGATGCGACGACGCGATGCCCTTCTGGGCCTGAGCAGCCTGCCGATGGCGGCTTGGGCACAGCCAGCGCCTCAGATACCTGAGCTGCTGTGGTTCATCTTTCTGGAGCGCGGCCGGCCGACGCCGGACGACAAGGCCGCCGTGGCCGCCATGCAGCGCGGCCATATCGACAATTTCAAGCGTCTCTTCGGCCTGGGCCTGCTCTTGGCCGCCGGCCCGCTGCGCGACCCGAGCGGGCTCAAGCGCGGCATTGTGCTCGTCCGCGCGGCCAGCCGGGAGCAGTTGCAAAGCTACTTCGAGCCGGACGAATATGTGCGCGAGGGCTATATGACCGTCAATGCCACGCCCTGCGGCGCAAGGCGCGGTTTGAACACCGAGGGCATTGACCCGAATGGCATTGAGGAGTCGCGCATTGTGCTGCTGGGGCGCCGCAGTCAGGCCGCAGCCTCTTCCACAACGTTGGCCGACAAGCTGGAAGCCTTGCTCAAGGCTGAGCTGATCGGCGCCTGGTACCGCCTGAGTGAAGGCCCCATTGCAGAGATCTTGTTTGCCCGCAGCGGCAATAGTGACGCCGTTCAAGCCGCGCTGGCCGAGGATCCCGGCGTGGCGGACGGCTCGGTCAGCCTGGCCATGTGGCCGCAGTGGCTGGGCAAGGGTGTGTTGCGCTGAGGCTGCCCATCATTTGAGGACTGACCGGCGCCCTTGCTTAGCAAGTTCGATCGGTCTGTCACGCACAATTCAATCAGTTGGTGACAGCCTTGCCGCTTGTATCGCGGCAAGTCCTTCGTCAGCCGAGCCAAGCCTTCCGGCTTGGCTGTGCAGACTCAGAGCTACTCACTCACGCGCTTTACTCGTTCGATCGGTCTGTCACTCAAGACATCTAATCAGTTGGTGACAGAGCTCCTCACTTGCTTCGCAAGTTCGATCGGTCTGTCACTCAAATCATTAGATTTTCTTCGCCAACTCCGCAGCCTTGCCGGTGTAGCTGCCCGGTGTCATGGCCAGCAGACGGGTTTTCTCGGCTTCGGGCAATTCCAGGCCGGTGATGAATTCGCGGATGGATTCGGCGGTGATGCTCTTGCCGCGGGTCAGCTCTTTCAGACGCTCGTAGGGGTTGGGCAAGGCGTAACGGCGCATCACGGTCTGGATCGGCTCGGCCAGCACTTCCCAGGCGCTGTCCAGGTCTTCGGCCAGACCGGCTTCGTTGACTTCCAGCTTGTCCAGACCCTTCAACAGGCTCTCGTAACCCAGCACCGCGTATCCCAGGGCCACGCCCATATTGCGCAGCACGGTGGAGTCGGTCAGGTCACGCTGCCAGCGGCTGATCGGCAGCTTTTGGCTCAGATGGGTCAGCAAGGCATTGGCCAGGCCGAAGTTGCCTTCGGCGTTTTCGAAGTCAATCGGGTTGACCTTGTGCGGCATGGTCGAAGAACCGATTTCACCGGCCTTGGTGCGCTGCTTGAAATAGCCCAGCGAGACATAACCCCAAACATCGCGTGACCAGTCGATCAGGATGGTGTTGACGCGGGTGACGGCGTCGAACAGCTCGGCCATATAGTCATGCGGCTCGATCTGGATGGTGTAGGGGTTGAAGGTTAGGCCAAGCTGCTGCTCGATCACGCGCTGGCTGAAAGCCTCCCAGTCGTATTCGGGCCAGGCGCTCAGGTGTGCGTTGTAGTTGCCGACAGCGCCGTTCATCTTGGCCAGCAGCTTCACATCATGGATGCGTGCGCGGGCATTGCGCAGGCGCGCCACCACGTTGGCGATTTCCTTGCCCACGGTGGTCGGGCTGGCGGTCTGGCCGTGGGTGCGGCTGAGCATGGGCACGGCGGCCAGGGTGTGGGCCATTTCGGCCAGCTTGGTGGTGATGCGGTCCAGCGTGGGCAGCAGCACCTCGGCGCGCGCGGCCTTGAGCATCAGGCCGTGGCTGGTGTTGTTGATGTCTTCGCTGGTGCAGGCAAAGTGCACGAACTCACCAGCGGCCTTCAACTCGGGCGAGGCGTCGAAGCGGGCCTTGAGCCAGTATTCAACGGCTTTGACGTCGTGGTTGGTGGTCTTCTCGATGTCTTTGATGGCCAGGGCATCGGCCTCGGAGAAGCGCGTCACCAGGCCGCGCAGTAGGCCGCGGGCGGCTTCGCTGAGCGGCTTGAACTCGGCAAAACCGGCGTCTGACAGGGCGATGAACCATTCCACCTCGACCTGCACGCGGCGGTGCATCAGGCCGTATTCCGACAGCAGCGGGCGCAGGGCGGCCACGCGGGAGGCGTAGCGGCCATCCAGGGGCGATAGGGCGCTGATCGAGAAGGAGGCGGCGGCATTGTTCATGGCGGTGTGCGGCGCAAGGCCACTGAGCTGGGGTGAGGGGATGCGAAGCCGGCGGCGGCGCCG
The DNA here is from genome assembly GCF_001477625.1 of Paucibacter sp. KCTC 42545. Classification (NCBI taxonomy): domain Bacteria; kingdom Pseudomonadati; phylum Pseudomonadota; class Betaproteobacteria; order Burkholderiales; family Sphaerotilaceae; genus Roseateles; species Paucibacter sp. KCTC 42545. The sequence goes on along the minus strand of NZ_CP013692.1, from coordinate 3,930,497 downwards.
TAGCGTGGCGGCGGCTTCGGAAAAACCCGCGGATTTTAACTGTGTGAGCGAATTGGCCTGAAGCTTAGCCCGGGTCGGAGCCCGCTGACAGGGGCGCGATTGCTAGGAAGGCCGGGCGTGGCCGGCTTCTTGATTCACGGCGATGCCGGTGATCCGGCCTGGCGCCGCTATTTGCAGCGTTTCCGGCGCGGCATTTTCTTCGTGCATGCTCGATTGGAGCGTCGATTTTTTTTACATCTGCTCAGGCTGGAGCGGGCTAGCCTGTGGCTTGTCGCCAATAAGTCATTGATTTGTAAAGTTAATGACACGCAAATCAGATGCCGGGCACGGATTGTGCAATTTGGTCGGCGCCATCAATTTTCGATGGTGATTGCTTCATGGAGGTCTGTATGAACAACATGTTGACGAAAGTACTCGCGGGACTAGGAGTCGCCGCGGGATTGATGGGTAGCGCTCATGCTGCCATCGTGACACAGTGGCAAGCCACTACCGCCGGTACATGGTTGCCGGGCAGCTATGCCGCTGGCGTGACTGCAAGCTTGGCTGATACCAAGCTGAGTTGGGGTACCGATATTGGCAATGGCCAAAGCTCCTTGACGATTGGCAATCCCGCAGCCAATCAAGTGGTGAATACTTATATTGGTGGCGGGCTACCACCACCGGTATTCACGGTGCCAGGTTCTACCGTCACGCACAGGAATTTTCCGATCACCAATTCGCCCATGACGGGCGCCACCATCCGCGACACACTGAGTTTGACGGCACTGAACCCCGCCGGCCCCGGCCCTGGCGCGCTGCCGCCCATCAATTTCGACATCGCTTTCGTCGAGACTCCGAACTCGGGCACCTGCGCCGCGACCAGCCCACCCGGCAATCCCTGCAATGACATCTTTGTCCTGAAGGGCGGCTTTTTAAATCAGTCCTTCAGCTATGACAGCCAAACCTACTTCGTCAATATCTTCCCAACGTCGGGCGGGGTGCTGAGCGTTCTGCAAGATACCGCCTGTGCCGCGGCCGGACAGGCCAATGGCTGCATTGGCTTTACAACACCCGAAGGTCAAGAGACCACGCTGGCATTCGGCTACACCGTCTCTACCGAAGAGTTGCGGGTTCCTGAGCCTAGTTCCTTTGCTTTGATCGGGTTGGCACTCCTCTGTGCGGGCGGCGTCGGTCGTCGGCTGCGCCAAAGCTGATCGAATTTGATCAGTGTTCGGTTTGCGTCGGCACCACGGACGCAAACCGGGCTTGGTAATTTGCGACGTCGTGCGCATCCCTTGGGCGGCCAATTGAGAGGTCGGGACATGCCATTCATCCGAGTCGTTTTTCTGTTGATATGGCTTGCGGCGCTGCAAGCATGCGGGCAGCGAGCTGATGCTGACTTGTTGGCGGACGCCCGCCGGCAAATCGCAGCCAAGGAGTATTCAGTCGCTCAGGTCACGCTCAAGGGCGGCCTACAGGTCAAAGAAAATTGGCCCGAGGCCCGGCACTTGTTAGGGGTGGCCTATCTGGAGGCCGGTAACGGCCAAGATGCTGTTATTGAATTGCGCAAGGCACTGAGTGCCGATCAACCCTTGGAGTCTGTCTTGCCGCAACTGGCGCGAGCCATGGTGCTGGCCGGCCAATCCAAAGATTTGATTGCCGGGTACGCAGGCACTCAGCTGCAATCCCCAGCGGCGGTGGCTGAATTCACGACCGCGCTCTACCAAGCCTACCGGGCTCAAAACGACACGGACAAGGCTGAGCAGGCTTTGCAAGCCGCCTTGCGCGCTAAGCCCGACTACGCGCCCGCGCGCCTGCTGCGAGCGCGTGCAGAGGCTGCACGAGGTCAACCCGATGGTGCGCTGGCCATCGTCGACGCGGTGATTGCCGCGGATAAGCACAATGCGCAGGCCTGGGTGCTCAAGGGCGAGCTGCTGCAGATTGGCAAGCGCGACGACAGCGCGGCCGTGCAGGCCTATGAGAGCGCACTCAAGGAGGATCCCCGGGCCCTCATGGCCCATCAGCAGTTGACGATGATGGCGTTGACGGCCAACCAGGGCGAGCTTGCACAAACACGTCTCACGGCGATGAGCAAGGCCTGGCCGGGCCATCCTCAGACTTTGCTTTTTGAAGCGCAAATGGCCTTGCGAGCCAATGACATCAAGACCGCCAGAGAAAAACTGCAGCTGGCCTTGAAAGCCAGCCCCAATGATGTCTTGGGGCTGGCGCTGGCGGCCGAACTAGAGTCGCGCGCCGGCGCCGTGGCACAGGCCGAGAGTCACCTGGCCAAGGCCTTGGCAATTGCGCCCAACTCCATCGTTCAAACCTTGCAGTTGGCGCAGTTGCAGGTGCTCGCCGGCGACTCAGCAAAGGCCCTTGCCACGGTGACCCCCTTGCTTGGCATGCCGGCGCCACCGCCCTTGGCTTTGGCCATCGGGGCTCGCGCCCATGTGCAGTTGGGTAACTTCAAGCAGGCGGAAAAGCTGTTTGAACAAGCCAGCAAGGCTGCACCTGGCGATGAGCGATTCCGCATTGGGCAGGCCCTGGCCAAATTGTCGCGCGGCGAAGATGCGCAGAGCATGCTTGAGCTGGAGCGCATGTCAGCGCAAGGTGGCAGTAATTTGCCGGACTTGGCGCTCGCCAATCTGAAGCAACACAACAATGACAGTCAGGGCGCTCTGGCAATGTTGGATCGGGCCCAAAGCAAGCAGCCCAAAGATCCGGTACCGCTCTTGCAGCGCGGTCATTTGCTGCTCCAGAAAGGCGATCTGGTGGCGGCGCGTGCAGCCTTTGAGCAGGCCGCCAAGATCGATCCTCAGTCATGGCCGGCCGTGGAGGCTTTGGCGCAGGCCGACGCTGCGAGCGGCAATGTTCAGGCCGCAGTCCAAGGCATTCAGGCTTGGCTGCTCAAGCATCCCAAGGACGCAGGCGCTCATTTGACCTTGGCCGGTTGGCAGGAGCGCGCAGATGCGCCACCGCAAACGGTACAAGCCAGTATTCGCGCAGCCATCAGTGCCGCGCCCGCTTGGAATGCGCCCCAATTGGCACTGATTCGCTGGTTCTTGTCTCAGGGTGATGCCCAGGCTGCATTGACCGCTGCGCAGGTTGCTGTCAATGCCTTGCCGACTGATCGCTCGGTGCTGGCTCAGCTGGGGCATGCGCAATTGGCAGCCGGGCAGACCTCGCAGGCCGTTCGTACTTTCAAGCGGGTGTCGGATGTGCAAGCCAAAGATCCTGCTGCCTGGGTCGACTTGGCCGCGGCACATCAGGCAGCCAAAGAGCCTGCCGAAGCGCGCAAGAAGCTCAAGCAGGCACTGGCTTTGGACGGCAGTTTTTTGGCCGCGCATCGCGGCTTGGTGGCTTTGGCCTTGGAGGCGCAAGACTGGGCTGCCGCGCAGACTCAAAGCCAGCAAGTGCAGGTCCTGTTGCCTAAACAGCCCGAGGGTTGGACTTGGGAGGGCGATACCCTGGCCTTGCAGAAAAAATGGGGTGCAGCCGCTGTGGCCTATCGGAGTGCACAGTCGAAGGCCGCCAGATCAGATACCGCACTCCGGCTGCATGCGGTCCTCTTGTCCGATGGGCGTCGCGCCGATGCTGACCAATACGAACGTGACTGGCTGGCGGCGCATGCCGGCGATCTTGAGTTTCGTGAGGGCCTGGCGCGCGGCGCAATGGCGCGCGGGGATCTGCCCGAGGCAGAGCGGCTGTACCGGGACGAATTGGCGCAAGTACCTGAGCGTGTCAGTGCCCTCAATAACCTCGCCTGGCTGCTGGTGCAGCAGCGCAAGTCCGGCGCTTTGAGCTTGGCTGAACAGGCCAATAAGTTGGCGCCGAATCAGGCCCCGCTGCTGGATACCTGGGCTGCAGCGCTGGTGTATGAGGGGCAATTCGCCAAGGCCTTGGAAATTCAGCAAAAGGCTGTGCAACTGGCCCCAAGCGCCTCGCTGCTGCAGCTGCATCTGGCGCAGATCGCGCTGCAGGCAGGCGATAAGGCGCTGGCCAAAACCGCACTGAATCGGTTGACGGAGATGGCGCCAGGTCAGGCGACGCCTCCCGAGGTCGAACAATTGCGGGCGGCCCTGAGATAGCCATCGCATGATGGCTTGGCTTGGGCTAGTTATCGCGACGGACCACTGATTCGGCGGTTCGTCCGTGCGCCTACTGTGGCTTGGCAGAGCAGATCCTCCAGAGGGCGAGGTAAGCAGGCCCGCGTGCAACAGAATGCCTCCGCGACAAAACTCGAGGGCTAGGCAAGCATGAATTGCTTGATGCCGGTGCCGCCCGCTTGCTGCCTGTTTTTCGCGCTTTTGATGGCGCCGCCATGGGAGGCGAGGCATTGTTCCCTCGCCTCTGTTGATCGACCAAGGGACGCATAGCAATACGCACTCGCGGTTCTAATGCTGCGACTGCGGTGCCCTACGCTCCTTCTGTCTGAATTTGTGGTGTGGGATTGATCTGCAACTGGGCTTGACCTTGGTGACGCCGCTTTGGGGCTTAGACAAAGACATGCAGGGGCAGTCGCAGTTCAACGTCGCTGGCGGGCAGGCGTGCCAAGGCGAGCGTGCACTTGGGCTGTGGCAGCCTTGAGACTGAAAATGCCGACGAAAGGGGGCGAATGCGCGCCACATTGAGAACCAAGATATTGCAGGTCTGTGCCACCAAAATCGCCAAGCGCGGGCCCGATGTTGGCCTGTCCTTCTACGCCTTCTTTGCCAACCGCAACGATGACCCGGCCCTGCTGATGGAGGCGGCGACTTGGTGGATTCAGGACATGCAGCTTGATCATTTCGAGAAGGCCGAGAAGATCCGCACCTTGTTGGCAGCGCAAGCGCCGCCGCAGTCCTAGGGAAGCTCTGCACAAATCAGGCCAGCCCAAGCTAGCGGGGCATCTGGCGGTGTGCAGCGTTGCACTTCTCGCCAATAGCTACGGCTGTTCGCTTCAAACTGCGCCTTGTAACCATCCCGATCCGCACGACAAGGTCTGGCTCCGATTTATGCAGAGCTTCCTTAGCCCACCAGCACCTCGCTGATCTGCAGCACCGGGCTCAGATCGGTGTAGTTGGGGATGTCGGCCATGATGGCTTTGGCGTGGGGGGCGAAGGCGGCTTGAAAGCTCTCTACCGAGGGGCACAGCATGTGGCATAGGGTGATGTAGTTCGGCGGCGAGCCCGGCGCGCCGCCGGCTAGGCCCTTGTCCACCGTGTAGCTCAGGCAGGCCTCGCCCAGCAGGCGCTTGACCATGGGCATGTGGCTGTTGAGGTAGTAGTGGTGATCAAAACGCGCCTCGGCGGCGTAGGGGTACATCACGCTGACCTTGATCATGTCTGAGCTCCTTGGCTTGGGCTTGCCGCCCTGATGCAGGGCGGCGGCGTCATGCTGATGCACAAGGGCTTGTGCTGGCAAGCCCTAGTCTGCAGTCGGAGGGTGTACTGGCTATTTCGGCCTGCCAGGCGTTTGAGCCGGCCCCTGCTGCGCCGCCCACGTCCATTTTGACCAAAGTCAATCGCCCGGCTTGAAACGAGCCGCACACTTGCCTGCTGCCGTTTGGAGGGAAGGAGAGCTAGCGCTCATGGCCGGTGAAGACATCAAGAAATCGGGGGCTGCGTCAACGCGCTTGGCGTGGCTGGCTGCGCATCGCAAATCAGCTTTGCTGGCGGCAGTGCTTCTTGCCCTTTTGGCTTTTTTCCTGCTGCGCCAAGTCCAGGGCCCTCCAGTCAAAACCCTGACGCTGCAGCCGCGGGACTTTGTACAGACTGTGGTGGCCAGTGCTCGGGTGCAAACCCAGCACCGGGTTGACTTGGGCAGCCAGGTCACCGGCACGGTGTTGAGTGTGTTGGTCAACGAGGGCGATCAGGTCAAGGCCGGGCAAGTCCTGGCCGAGCTTGATGCGCGCGAGGCCCGAGCGGTGGCCAAAGCAGCCACCTTGGCGATCTCGCAAGCCGAACTCAAGCTGCGTCAGCTGAAGGAAGTGCAAGCGCCCGTGGCCTTGCAAGCGGACAAGCAGGCCGCGGCCAATCTGGCGCAAGCCAAGGCGCAATTCATGCGCCAGCAAGATTTGTTCAAGCAGGGCTTCATCGGCCAGGCCGCTTTGGACGAAGCGCAACGCGCCCTGGATGTTGCCCGAGCGCAGGCCAGCAGCGCGCGGACTCAGTTGGCGGCCCACGCGCCCGATGGCAGCGAATTACAGCTCGCCCTGACCGCCCTGGCCGAGGCCCACGCCAATGCCGAGGCGGCGCAGGCCCGTTTGAACTACACCCAGATCAAGGCGCCGGTGGCGGGCCAGGTGATTGACCGCAATGTCGAGCCCGGCCAGGTGGTGCAGGCGGGCAAAGCCTTGTTTGTGCTGTCGCCGCAAGGTGTGACCGAGTTGATCGCCCAGATCGACGAAAAGAATATGGGCTTGCTTCGCCAAGGCCAATCGGCACTGGCCTCCGCCGATGCCTACGCCCAGCAGCGCTTCAAGGCGCAGGTGAGTTTGATCAGCCCCGGTGTCGATGCCCAGCGCGGTTCCGTCGAACTGCGCCTGCGGGTCGCCGAGCCGCCGGACTATTTGCGGCAGGACATGACGGTCTCGGTCGAAATCGAGGTGGCGCGGCGGCCAAAGGTGTTGATCCTGCCTTTGGATGCTTTGCATGAAAGCCCCGGTGCAGCGCCCTGGGTTTGGGTGCTCGACGAGGAGGGCGCGCAACTGCGCCGCGCGGAGCTCCAACTGGGCCTGCGCGCGAGCGGCTGGGTGGAGGTCTTGCACGGCTTGCAGGCCGGTCAGCAGGTCTTGAGTGAAGCCTCGCCCGGGCTGCATGCCGGCCAGCGCGTGCGCGCTGTGGCGGCGGGTGCCTCCGCTCCCGGGGGCTGAGACGTGGCATTGGCGCGCTGGCAGCCTTTTGAGTGGATCGTCGCTTCGCGCTTCCTGCGCGAGGGGCGGCTGCAGACCTTGTTCATCATTGCAGGTGTGGCCATTGGTGTGGCGGTGATCGTCTTCATGTCCGCCTTGCTGGAAGGCCTGCAGGGCAATTTTGTGCGGCGGGTGCTGACGGCGTCGCCCCATATCCAGCTGTTGCCACCCAAGGAGACGGTGCGGGCTTTGCATGCCACTGACACGGCGCCTGATTCAGCCCAGCATGCCGCGCAATTGCAAGCGCCCTTGCAGCGGCTCAAGTCCATCGACCAGTGGCAGTCGGTGCTGGCTCAGCTGCGCGCCATGCCCGATGTGCGCGATGCCTCGCCCGTCGTCAGCGGCTCCACCTTGATTCTGCGTGGCAGCACCAGCCGGTCGCTGAGCGTGCAAGGCGTGGAAAGTGAGAGTTATGAGCGCATCGTCAATCTCTCCGAAAAAATCGTGCTGGGCCATTCGCGCCTGGGTGCCACCGATGTGTTGATCGGCACGGAGCTGGCTGCCGACCTGGGCGTGAGCGTGGGCGACAAGCTCAATATCACCGCCGCCACCGGGGCCAGCAATACCTTTCAAATCGCCGGCATCCTGGACCTGGGCAATAAGGGCGCCAATCAACGCGCCGGCTATCTGGCCCTGCACAGCGCGCAAAGCCTGCTGGGCTATCCGGGGGGCGTGACCAGCATCGAGGTGACGGTGCGCGACGTCTATGCCGCCGAGCGCATTGCCCAGCGCATCACCGCGCGCACCGGCGTGCAGGCCGATAGCTGGATCAAGACCAATGCGCAGTTCTTCAGCGCCGTGCAGTCGCAGCAGACGGCCAATACGGCCATCCGCTTTTTTGTCGGCCTGTCAGTGGCTTTTGGCATTGCCAGTGTCTTGGTGGTGTCGGTGGTGCAACGCTCTAAAGAGATAGGCATCCTGCGCGCCATGGGCATTTCGCGGGGCCAGATCATGCGGGTGTTTTTGATTCAAGGTGGCGTGCTGGGCCTGGGCGGCGCGGCCCTGGGCTCCTTGATTGGCGCCGTCGCTTTGCAGCTGTGGCTGCATTACGTCCGCAATGCGGATGGCACGCCCATGTTCATCGTGAGCCTGACGCCGAGCTTGATTCTCAGCGCCTTGGGCCTGGCAAGCCTGACCGGCTTGCTGGCCGCGCTTGCGCCTGCTTTGCGGGCAGCAAGACTTGACCCCGTGGTGGCCATCCGTGGATAAATTTTCGCCCCTGCCTCCAGTGAGCGCACCGGCTGAGCACGAGCCGGTGCTGCAACTGCGCCAAGTGCGCAAGTCCTTCAATGTGGGCGAACCCACCGAGGTGGAGATCCTGCACGGTATCGACTTGAGCTTGTCGGCCGGCGAGTTCTGCGCCGTCATGGGCCCCTCGGGCTCTGGCAAAAGTACGCTGCTCAATATCGTGGGTTTGCTAGACCGGCCGACCCAAGGTCTGCTGAGCATTGCCGGCGAAGAAACCACCCGCCTGGATGATCAAGCCCTGACGCGCTTGCGCGGCCGCAGCATCGGCTTTGTGTTCCAGTACCACCACCTGATCGGCGCCTTCACCGCGCTGGAGAACGTCATGCTGCCCATGCTGGGCCTGGCCGGTTTTCCGAACGCGGCCATGCAGGCACGTGCCGAGGCCTTGATCGAGAGCGTGGGCCTGAGCCGCTGGAAGGACAGCCCGGCAGCGCGCCTCTCGGGTGGCCAGCAACAGCGTGTGGCCGTGGCCCGCGCCCTGGCGATGCAGCCGGCCCTGCTGCTGGCGGATGAGCCCACTGGCAATCTCGACACCAAGAGCGCCGACGCGGTGTTCGAACTGCTCCGCGAGGTCAATCGCGTGCGCGGTACGGCGGTGCTCTTCGTGACCCACAACCCCGCCTTGGCCCTGCGTTGCGACAAGACGATTCAGGTGGTGGACGGGCAGGTGGTTTAGCAGGCGGCTGCGATCGCAGCGCGCCATCCGCAGCTCAGTTGCTCAGGTGGCTTTAGCGCTTCGCGCGCGCCGCCAGCCATTCCTCCCGCAGCAGGCCAAACATCTCGCCGTCGGCATGGCGGCCGCGCAGAAACAGCACACCGCGCAGCCGGCCTTCGTAGCTGAAGCCGACTTTCTCGGCAATCCGGCGCGAGGCCAGATTGGCAGGATCCATGCCGCAGCTCAGGCGGTTGATGTCAAAGTTCTCGAACACATAGTCCACCAAGGCGCGAGCGGCGGCCGTGCCCCAGCCTTGGCCGCGCAGTGCGGGGTCGTCAATCTTCCAGCCGATCTCGCGCGCGCTGGAATAGCGATGCGCCAGGAAATGCGAGACGCTGCCGATGACGGCACCGCTGCTCGCATCGCACACCATCAGGCGCTCGGCCGCTTCGCTGGAAAAGCCGTCCTCGGCGAAGCGCTTGCGCATGAATTGCGGGCTGCGCATCAAGGTGGACTCGAACTCACCGCGCCAGTTCAGGTCGCTGGCCATGCGGCACAGCAGTGGCAGGTCTTCTTCTCTCACATGGCGCAGGCTGACTTGCTTGGGCTGATTACTGGTTTTGTCGGCGGCTTGCATGGGTTTGATCGCTCCTCGATGGCCCAGCTTATCAAAGCAGGGCGGTGCTCAGCTGGCGCTGAGGTGGCCGTAACGGATGCTTCAGCTGGTAATTTCCACTGCGCGGCGCGCATTCGTCTGCCCTACAACGCCCGCTTTGTATAGCCCAATCTGCAACAGTCGCGTGGCTAGAATGCGCCCAATTGGGATGACGCGTCAGCAGCGCAATATATGAAGTTAATCGGATCACTCGCCAGCCCTTACGTGCGCAAAGTACGCGTCGTCATGGCCGAGAAAAAGCTCGACTACCAGTTTGTGCTGGAAGATGTCTGGGCCAGTGATGCCATCTTGAAGATGAATCCGCTGGGCAAAGTGCCTTGCCTGGTGATGGAGGGGCAAGACTCGATTACCGGGGCGGTGTTCGACTCACGAGTGATCGTGGAGTATGTGGACACGCTGTCGCCCGTGGGCAAGCTGATCCCCGAGCGCGGCCGTGAACGCACCGAGGTGCGCACCTGGGAGGCCCTGGCCGATGGCGTCATGGACGCCGGTGTCTCACTGCGATTGGAGCAAACCTGGTCTGGCCGCGAAGAAGCGCAGCGCAGCCAGGCCTGGATGGATCGCCAGATGAGCAAGGTGCAGGCCGGGCTGACGGCGATGAACCAAGGCCTGGGCGAGAAAGCCTGGTGCTCGGGCAGCCATTTCTCACTGGCCGATATCGCCGTGGGTTGCGCGCTGGGTTGGCTGGACTTCCGCTTCCCGGGCATCGACTGGCGCAGCGATTGCCCCAATCTGGCGCGTCATTTCGAAAAGCTTAGCGCTCGCCAAAGTTTTATTGACACTGCACCGCGCTTGGCCTGAGGCCAGGCGCCTGAAGTCTCGCGCCTCAAGCCGAGGCAAGCGCCAGCCGCTGTGTGCCATGCAGGCGGCGGTAAATGGCGTAGAGCTGTTGCTCGATGGCTTCTACCCCGCATTGCCACAGCCGCGCGATCTCATCGCTGAGCAGGCCGAAGCACACCAGACTCAATAGCTGACCCTCACGGCCGCCTGTCGCGTGAGCAGACCCGCTGGCCTCGGCCACCGCGGCCGGCTGGCTGGCGCTGGCCCAGGAGCTGCGGCTCAGGCCCAGGGCCTGCAGGCATTCACGTGCGATGCGCGGCGACATGCTGGCCCGGCCGGCCCACAAGGCGTGCAGGCCTTGGGTCAGCGGTGGGGCTTGGGGGCTGTGGATCTGCTGAACTTCACCCACTTCGGGCAGCGTTGGGCTGGCCGGGTTGACGTCCAGGCAGTAGGCGCTGGCGCCGTCCCGCAGGGTCTGGAACAGCAGCAAATCGTCGGCCGTGGGGGTCAGTAGCAGCAGCCGTGGGCGCTGCGGCCAACTTTGCATCTGGCGGGCCAGGCGGCTGGCGTGGCCGTCCAGCAGGCGCAGATCGCAAGCCACCACATCGGGCGCCAGGGCTTGAATTTCCTGCTCCGCGCTGCGCATCTGCTCACTCATGCCGCACAAACGCCAAGCCGGCAGCTGGGTCAGCTGAGCTTGGGCCTTGCGCAAAGAGGGTTGGCAGCGGCGAAGCAGGAAAAGAGATGGCATTCGGCAAGGGGAGAAAGACAATGGCAGTTTTGCGGCTTTGAGGGCCGGCGCCAACCCCTTGACCCGATGGCGCAGCCCCCTTGAACGTGGGACTTGAAGCCCGCAAGCCGTTCCTTTTTTAACCGTCCGTTCGCCAGGCGCCCGATCCATCCCGATGAGCTTGCCCGTTCTCTACACCTTCCGCCGCTGCCCTTATGCCATGCGTGCCAGGCTAGCTTTGCGTTATGCCGCTGCAGAAGTGGAAATGCGTGAGGTGGCTTTGCGCGCCAAGCCGGCCGAGTTGCTGGCCGCCTCCAGCAAGGGCACGGTGCCGGTGCTGGTCTTGCCCAGCGGCGCGGTGCTGGCGCAAAGCCTGGACATCATGTTGTGGGCCTTGGCCCAGGCCGACCCGGATGGCTGGCTGCAGGCCGCGCCCTGGGCCGCGCAAGCCGAGTGGGTTCAGCGCAATGACATTGAATTCAAGCCCTTGCTGGACCGCTACAAATACCCGCAACGCTTTCCCGAGGCCAGTGTCGAGCAGCATCGCGAGGCCGCGATTGATTTGATGCTGCGGCCGCTGGAGCAAGCCCTGGCCGGCCAAGTCTGGCTGTTTGGGGCTCAGCCCAGCGTGGCCGATATGGCCTTGCTGCCCTTCATCCGCCAGTTCGCGGCCGTGGATGCGGCCTGGTTTGAGGCCGCGCCACTGCCCGCGCTGCAAGCCTGGTTGCGCGCTTTTGTGGCGAGCGAGTTGTTTCAGGCCATGATGCGTGATCGGCCTGCGCCTTGGGTGGCGCCCTCAGTCTGCGACGCCTAGGTCGCCCTGCGCCGCAAAGCTGTGCGCCGAGGCCATCGGCCAGTAGAGCTTGAACACATTGCCCGGCAGTTCGCTGCCGAGCAGGGCGCCCGGCCGGGTGAAGGGCAGCAAGCTGGAGAGCAGGCGCACCTCATGCTGATTGATGCGATGCACGATGTGGGCCGCGCTGATTTCGCTAGGGTGCTGCAAGCCGGCGGCCTGTACCAGTTCTTGCAGGGCACGCAAGGTGTTGTCGTGGAAATTGAAGACGCGCTCGGCCTTGTCCGGCACCACCAGGGCTTGCTGGCGCAGCGGGTCTTGGGTGGTGACGCCGGTCGGGCAGTGTCCGGTGTGGCAGCCTTGCGCCTGGATGCAGCCCAGCGCGAACATGAAGCCGCGTGCTGAATTGCACCAGTCCGCGCCCAGGGCCATCATGCGGGCGATGTCGAAGGCGCTGGTCACCTTGCCGGCGCAGCCCAGCTTGATCTGATCGCGCAAGTTCAAGCCGACCAGGGTGTTGTGCACCAGCAGCAGGCCTTCTTGCAGCGGCGCGCCCACATGGTCGGCAAATTCAAGCGGCGCCGCGCCGGTGCCGCCCTCGGCGCCGTCGATGACGATGAAATCCGGTGTTATGCCTGTCTCGAGCATGGCTTTGCAGATCGCGAACCATTCCCAGGGGTGGCCGATGCAGAGCTTGAAGCCGGTTGGCTTGTCGCCCGAGAGCTCACGCAGGCGCTGGATGAAGCGCAGCATTTCCACCGGCGTGCTGAAGGCGCTGTGGGCGGCGGGGGAGACGCAGTCCTGGCCGATGGGCACGCCGCGCGCCGCGGCGATTTCGGCCGTCACCTTGGGGCCGGGCAAGACGCCGCCATGGCCGGGCTTGGCGCCCTGGCTGAGCTTGAGCTCGATCAGCTTGACCTGCGGGTCACGTGCATTGGCCTGGAAACGCTCGGGGTTGAAGCTGCCGTTGTCATTGCGGCAGCCGAAGTAGCCCGAGCCGATTTCCCAGATCAGGTCGCCGCCATGTTGGCGGTGGTGGGCGCTGATGGAGCCCTCGCCGGTGTCGTGCGCAAAGCCGCCGCGTTTGGCGCCGGCGTTGAGGGCCAGAATGGCATTGGCACTGAGCGCGCCGAAGCTCATGGCCGAGATATTGAACACGCTGGCCTCGTAGGGCTGGGCGCGCTGCGCGCCGATGGTGATGCGGAAATCGTGCGAGGCGAGCTGGGTCGGTGCCAGCGAGTGATTGATCCACTCATAGCCCTGCGTGCCCACATCCAGCTGGGTGCCGAAGGGGCGCTTGTCGGGGTCGCCCTTGGCGCGCTGGTAGACGAGTGAGCGCTGCTGGCGCGAGAAGGGGGCGGCTTCGTTATCGGCCTCCAGAAAGTACTGGCGGATCTCCGGCCGGATGAATTCGAGCAAAAAGCGGATATGGCCGATGACGGGGTAGTTGCGCAGCACGGCGCGTTTGGTCTGCTGCACATCGCGCCAGCCCTGCAGACTCAGCAGGCCGAACACCAGCATTTGCAGGAACTCGGCGCTGGCGAAACGACGATTCAGCAGCCAGGCGATGGCGTTGATGGCGGTGGCCAGGATGCAGAACAGCCAAGCGCTGTAGCGGATCGGGAATTGCTCGTTCACTCGGTTTAACCAGCTCGGCATGCGCTCACTCCTTGGCGTTTTGGCGCATGGTATGCGCTGCGGCCCTGCGCTCGCCTTGCCGGAACTTGGTGCAAACCCCAGCCATGTCTTCCGGCTGGGCCGCTGTGATCCTGCACAATCAGCCCGCATCAAACTATTCGGACTAGGTAGGGGCGATATGGGCGTCAAAAGCGTGTTTTCGGGTCTGTGGTGGGCCGTCTGTCAGTTCTGGCGGGCGCTGGACGCCACGCGGCGGGCCATCCTTAACCTCTTGCTCTTGCTGATCTTGGTGGCGCTGGTGGTGGGGCTGTTCAACCGTGGCCCCAAGCCTTTGCAAGACAAGACGGCCCTGGTGCTGAATCTGCAAGGCCCGCTGGTGGAGCAGTACTCCGGCTCGCCGCGTGACACGGCGATGGCGCAGCTGCGCGGATCCAAGCAAAAGCAGACGCGCTTGCGCGATGTGCTGGCCACGCTGGAGGCGGGCGCCAAAGATCCCAAGATCAGCCATGTGCTGCTGGACCTGGATGAGTTCGGTGGCGCCGGCATGGCCGGGCTGAACGAAGTGGCGGCCGCGCTGGACCGCTTCAAAGCCAGCGGCAAGCCGGTGCTGGCTTATGGCGACAACTTCGATCAGCGCAGCTACTTCCTGGCCGCGCGCGCCAACGAGGTTTATGTGAACCCCATGGGCATGGTGATGATTGAGGGCTTTGGCCGTTATCGCACCTATTACAAGGATGCGCTGGACCGCCTGGGCGTCAGCGCCAATGTCTTGCGTGTGGGGGCCTTCAAGAACGCCGCCGAACCCTATTTCGCCAACGCGCCGTCCAAGGCCGCGCTGGAGGCGGAAGCCTATCTGTATGGCGACCTGTGGGCGCGCTACACCGGCGCGGTGGAAACCGCCCGCAAGCTGCCCAAGGGTGCCATCGTCGCTGGCATCGAGGCCTTGCCGGAAACGCTGGCGCAGCTCAAGGGCGATAGCGCCAAGCTGGCTCTGCAAGCCAAGCTGGTGGACGGCATCAAGACCCGCGACGAGATGCGTGAACTCTTGATTGCGCGCGGTGCCAAGGACGAGAAGGGCAAGAGCTTCCGCCGCATCTCGCTGGACGAATACCAGGCCTATCTGAAGCCGGCCGCGCAACACGGCCCGGCCGTGGGCGTGGTGGTGGCCGAAGGCGAAATCGTCGACGGTGACGCCGCTGCCGGCCGCATCGGTGGTGACAGCACAGCCCGCCAAATCCGCCAAGCGCGTGAGGACGATCAAATCAAGGCCGTGGTGCTGCGCGTCAATTCGCCCGGCGGCAGCGCTTTTGCGTCCGAGATCATCCGCCGTGAGCTGGAGTTGACGCAAAAAGCCGGCAAGCCGGTGGTGATTTCCATGGGCGATGTAGCGGCCTCGGGCGGCTACTGGATCTCGATGTCGTCCAAAGAGGTGATTGCCGACCCGGCCACCGTGACCGGCTCAATCGGCGTCTTCGGCATGCTGCCCACCGCCGACAAGCTGCTGGAAAAACTCAGCATCCACACCGGTGGCTACACCAGCACCTGGCTGACCGGCGGCTTTGACCCGCGCCGCCCGCTGGACCCGCGTATGCAGGCCAGCGTGCAGCAAGGCATCAACCACATCTACGACGAGTTCACTTCCAAGGCCGCGGCCGCCCGCAACAAGCCGGTGGCTGACATTGACGCCGTGGCCCAAGGGCGCGTCTGGACCGGCGCGCAAGCCAAGGAGCGCGGCCTGATCGACCGCCTGGGCAGCTTTGACGATGCCATCAAGTCAGCCGCCAAGTTGGCCAAGCTGGAAGGCACGCCGCGCATCAGCTATGTGGAGCGCGAGATGGGCCGCCTGGAGCGTCTGCTGAGCAGCCTGGATGAAGTGGTGGCGCCGGCCATTGCGGCCAGCGTGCGGGCCGAACTGGGCCTGCCTGTGCCGCCCAAGGCCTTGCTGCAAGCGCAAGGCGAGTTGGCCTTTTTGGCCGAACTGAGCGAGGGCAAGAAGCCATTCACGGCGGTGGTGCACTGCCTGTGCTTGGCGCCGTGATGCCTTGAAGCCTGCCGCATAATCGTGGCGCGGTGTCGCCCTGTCGGCGCTGTCGGAGGCGCAGATGTGGCGGCGGTTCGCAAGCACGGGTTTCCAAGTTGGCCAGTGGCGTAGCAGCCTCGCTGGGCTGCTCGCCGCTCTGGCGCTGGCCAGCGGCCTGAGCCAAGCGGCCGAACCGGAGCCTGATCGCGCCACGCCGAAAGCCGAGCGGCCGGCCTCAGCATCAGCCGCTGTGGCGGAACCTGCGCCAGCCGCCTTGACGCCAGCCCCGCCCAGCGAAGCGGCCGCTTTGCCAGCGAGTTTTCAGTTTGTCAGCACCGAGTTCCCGCCCCTGATTTACGCCAAGGGCGCGGGTGCGCCGGGTGCGCTGGGCGAATTGCTGGCCGAACTGGGCCATGAACTCAGGCACGATCTGAGACCCAGCTTCTACCCCTTTGCCCGCGCCGCCGCCCTGGTGCAGCGCGGCCCCGCGGTGCTGATGGCGCCCCTGGTGCGTTCACCGGCGCGAGAGTCCTCGGTGAAGTGGCTGGCCGTGCTGTACCGGCAGCGCTACTGCCTCTACGGCAAGAAAGATGCCGAGTCTCGCTTGCGACTCGATAACCAGGCTTTGCGCCAATCGCGGGTGGCGGTCTTGCGCGGCGCGCTCAGCCGTGAACGCCTGCGTAGCCTGGGCTTCCGAAACATCATCGAAGAGGCCGATTACCCGCGCATCCTGCGCCGCCTGGATGAGGGCACGGTCGATCTTGTTTACGCCGCCGAGCCGGTGTTCATGGGGGCTTTGCAAGCGGGCGGGCGCGATGTGCGGGCCTATGCGGAAGGGCCGTCGTTTGACACGGCGGATGTATGGCTGGCCGGCTCTCCCGACTTCAGCGAGCTGCAGGCCGAGCATGTGCGCGCGGCTTTGGATCGGCTCAAGGCCGATGGCCGCTATGCCAAGTTTTTGCAAAAGGCGCGCCTCAAGTCTTGAGGTGCGGCGGCATTCCTGCGACCTGGCTGCGCTGAGATTCAAGCGCCCTGGCTCGGGCATGCTGGGTGCTTTCTCAAACACGGAGTCGGCGCCGGGCCGCGCCACGTATCGCAATCCGGGTGCTCGTTATAATTGCCCTCACAGCGCTGATTTGTTCCGAATTGCGGGCGCTTAACAAATGCAGCTAAAGAGGGACTCCGATCAACCGGCGTCCGCTTTTGCGGAGCCGGTTTTTTGCTTTTTGGAGGATTCTTCCTGTGACCTACGGACACATCGGGCATGTCAGCCCGCAGCGCATGCGCTTCGCCAAGCCGCTGCCCCTGCGCAGCGGCGCCAGCCTCAGCGACTACGAACTCGTTTATGAGACCTATGGCCAGCTGAACGAGCAGCGCGACAACGCGGTGCTGGTCTGCCATGCCCTCAACGCCAGCCATCACGTCGCCGGCAGCTACGCGGGCGAGGAAAAAAGCGAAGGCTGGTGGGACAACCTGATCGGCCCCGGCAAACCGCTGGACACCGACAAGTTCTTCGTCATCGGCATCAACAATCTGGGCTCGTGTTTTGGCTCCACCGGGCCCATGCACATCAACCCCGCAAGCGGGAAAATCTACGGCGCAGACTTCCCCGTCGTCACGGTGCAAGACTGGGTCGACGCCCAGGCTTTGCTGCTGGACCAACTGGGCATCACCCAATTGGCGGCGGTGCTGGGCGGCTCGCTCGGCGGCATGCAGGCGCTGGACTGGTCGCTGCGCTATCCGGAGCGCATGCGCCATTGCATCGCCATCGCCACGGCGCCGGCCTTGTCGGCCCAGAACATTGCCTTCAACGAGGTGGCGCGGCGCGCCATCATCACCGACCCTGATTTCCACGGCGGCCATTTCTACGCCCACGGCGTGGTCCCCAAGCGCGGCCTGCGGGTGGCGCGCATGATCGGCCACATCACCTATCTCTCGGACGATGTGATGGAGCAGAAGTTCGGTCGCCAGATGCGCGCGGCTGACCTGGGCTACAGCACGCAAGACATCGAGTTCGAAATCGAGAGCTATCTGCGCTACCAAGGCGACAAATTCAGCGATTACTTCGACGCCAATACCTATTTGCTGATCACCCGCGCGCTGGACTATTTCGACCCCGCACGTGAGCATGGTGGCGACCTCAGCCGCACCTTTGCCAGCGCACGCTGCAAGTTCTTGCTGGCCAGCTTCACCACCGACTGGCGCTTCTCGCCCGCACGCTCACGCGAGGTGGTCAAGGCCTTGCTGGACAACAAGCTGGATGTCTCCTACGCGGAAATCGACGCCCCCCACGGCCATGACGCCTTCTTGCTGGAGGACCCGCGCTATCACGGCCTGCTGCGCGCTTACTTTCAACGCATTGCCAAAGAACAGTCGCAAGGAGCCGCAGCATGAGCAGCAGTGAGAGCGTTTTGAAGCAGATCGCTGCGCTGGTTCCTGCCGGATCGCGGGTCTTGGACCTGGGCTGCGGCACCGGCGCTTTGCTGGACATGCTGCAAAAAGAAAAGGGCTGCACTGGCTACGGGGTGGAGCTGGATGACGCCAATCTGCTCGCCTGCGCGCAGCGCGGCGTCAATGTGATTCAGCTCAATCTGGAAGACGGCCTGTCCATCTTCGAGGACCAAAGCTTTGATGTGGTCTTGCAGCTGGAGACGCTGCAGCATCTGCGCAATACCGAGTTGATGCTGCGCGAGACCGCGCGCGTCGGCCGCATCGGCATCGTCAGCTTCCCCAATTTTGCGCATTGGCCCAACCGCTTGCAGGTGATGCTTGGCCGCATGCCGGTGACGCGCGTGCTGCCTTACGAGTGGTACGACACGCCCAATATTCGCGTCGGCACCTATGCCGATTTCGAGGTGCTGGCGCGCAAGAATCGCCTGCGCGTGTTGGACAGCTTTGGCATTCAGGACGGCCAGTCGGTGCGTACCTTCCCGAACCTGCTTTCCAGCATGGCCGTCTTCAAGTTTGACCGGGGCTAAGAGCGCGGGTGCTTGAGTCGTGAGGCTTGAGTAAGACACGGAAGGGGAGCCATTCGACTGTGCCCGCCCCCGCTCAACGCAAGACCTCGCGCAAGAAACTCACCGTGCGTGCCCAGCCTTGCCGCTGGGCCTGCGCATCGGCTGCGGGCTGGCCACCCATCTTCATCGGGCCGGCATTGTTCAGCGTGGTGGGCATGCTGCCCAGGCCGGTGATGCCGTGGCCGGCGCCTTCGAACAGCAGCAGCTCGGTGGGCAACTGAGCTGCTGCGCGCCGTGCAGCGATGGCGCGAGCCATGCCACCGGAATCCCAGACCTGATCGTCGCTGCCGGCGATCAAGAGCAGCGGCGCGCTGATCTTCTCGACCTCGATGCGCGCTGCGTTGGCGCGTTCGGGCTGTGCCGCGCGGCCCGCGTCATGGGCGCGGCGCAGGCGCACCGGTTGGCCGCTCATGAAGCCGGCCACTTCTTCCTGGTAGCCCTTGTAGGGCACGAAGGCCAGGGCCTCGCCATGCCAGCTGAATGAGGGCTGGGCCATGGCGCCCTGCATCAGGTCGAAGCCCTCCCAGATCACATCGCTGGGCACCACGGCCACCACGCCTTTGAAACCGGCGATGCGGCTGGCGCCGGCCAGCACGAATTCAGCGCCTTTGGATGCTCCCCAGAGCGCAATGCGACTCGCATCCACCTCAGCTTGCTGGCCCAGCCATTCGCGCACCGTTTCCAGCTGGCTCAGTTCGATCCGTGCCAAGCTGGTTGGCAGGCTGGGTAGTTCCGGTGCCATCGGGCCTTGGGCGCCCCAACGCGGTGGCGAGAAATAGGGCAGGGCGAGGGCGGCGAAGCCGCGCGCCGCCAAGGCCTCGGCCAAGCGGCGCGAGGTGATGGATCCGCCTTCCGATCCGCCCAAGACGATCACCACCGGTAGCTTCGCCGCACGTTCCAGCGGCAGCATGAGCTGCGCGCCGGGCAGGGTGGCAGCGGCACGGGCCTCGACTCGCGCCCTGGCGGGTAGCCAGCGCAGCGTTTGCTCGGCCAAAGGCTTGGGCGCGCCGGCTGTGTCCTGACCCCAGGCTTCCAGTTGCAAGCGGGCTTCGCCTGTTTCGGCTGAGGCGGGCGCCGGCTCGCCGCGTACCGGCAAGGCTGACCAAAACAGTCCGCTGGCGTCAATGCCGCTGTAGTTGCCCGAGAGTGGGGCCTGGCGGCTGGTGTCGATGCGGCCCTGTGCATCGGCCTGGAACACCGCCTCGGCGCGCAGCAGCGATGGGCCCATGCCGGGCAGATCGGCGCGCCGACTCAGACGCAGGGTGATTTGCTCGCCCGGCTTGGCGCCGCTGAGTGAAAGCGTTTGGGCTTCACCTTGCAACACCTCGGCCGCCGGCGCCGCTGCAAGTTGGTAGGCCGCCGCCAGCGAAGCCGTGAGGCTCAAGGCCAGGGCCAGAGAGAACCGGTTCAGGGAGTTACGCATATGAAGCTCCATCGGAATGGGTGGGTGATGGAGCCAGTCTCGCCAGCGCAGACCGATAGTGCCGGCAGCGCGCGACGGATCGACATAATGGGCGACGAATCAACCGCATGGCCTGTGTAGCGCTTGTCAACATGAGGCGATGCGCGCGCGTTGCATGCTCCATCTCCCCACTCATTCAAGAGGCACACATGATCGGCTACACCACGCTAGGTACCAATGACCTGCCCCGCGCCAGCGCCTTCTACGACGAGGTATTCGGCGTCTTGGGCATCAAACGCATCATGGACTTTGGCCGTGGCTATGCCTGGGGCACGGGCATGGACAAGCCGGGCTTCGGCTTGATGACACCCTTCAACAAGGAGCCGGCCACGGTGGGCAATGGCGTGATGATTGCCCTGGTGGTGGACAGCCGCGCCAAGGTGGATGCGGTGCATGCCAAGGCCCTGGCCCTGGGCGGCAAAGACGAAGGCGCGGTGGGCCTGCGCGGCGAAGGTTTTTACGCCGGCTATTTCCGCGACCTCGACGGCAACAAGCTCAATGTGTTTTGCATGGGCTGAGCTGAGCCCAGGTTCGCCAAGGTGCGCCAGCCGCGCCTGGTACAGGCGTCTCGATTCACTCAAGCAGGTGCTGCCGCGAACCCCATGCTTCAGCCATTCCTGCTAATCTGAGCCCAGCATCCAACGCAGGGAAGCCAAGGGCCACGCAGAGGGCCGTTGACAGGACGACTTTGGGGATGAAGTGCAGGACTTGGGTCCGGTGCATGCGGCATTCCTGCCTGGGATGGGCGCTGCTGTTGGCCGCTGACGCTGCTGCGTTTGCGGATTGCGCTAAGCCAATTCGCGTGCCGGTGGCGCCCACCGGCTTCAATGTGCTGGTGCTGAACGAGGGCGCCAAGATCGAAGGGGTCTACCCCGAACTGCTGCGGCAGTTGAGCGCCGGCCTGCGCTGCGAGTTTCAGTTCCCGGTCGTGCCGCGCGCACGCGTGACCTTGATGTTTTTCGAGACTCAGGAGGCCGACGTCTTTGTGCCCGCCTCGCGCACTGCGGAGCGGGAAGCGCGCGCGGACTTCGTGCCCATGCTCAAACTCACGCCGACCTTGATCACGCTGGGCACTGCGCGTGAGCTGGCCTCGGTCAGGGATGTGGGCACCTTGCTGGCCAAAAAGTCATGGCGCGGCGCCATGGTGCGCAGCTACAGCTGGGGCGATGAGTACGAAGGCCTGCTCAAGGCCTTGCAGGCCGACAAGCGCATCGACTTTGTTAATGACCTGCGCACCGTCGGCCAGATGCTGCGCAGCGGCCGGGTGGACTTCACGATTCTGCCGCCCAGTCTTTTGTACTCCGCGCTGACCTTGGCGCCCGATGGCAGCGTGCCAGAGGCTGCTGCGCAGGCCTCACCCGACAGCCGAGGCGCCTTCGGCCGGGAGTTCCATTTCACACCCTTGCAGGGCCTGCCCCGCTCAGAGGTGGGCGCCTATCTATCGCGCCAAACCCTGAGCCTGGCGGAGCGCCAACGCCTGCGCGAGGCCATGCAGCGCGCCGCGCAAGACGGCAGCTTGCTGCGCCAGCTGCAACGCTACTACCCGGCGGAGGTTTTGCGGCAAGACGTGCAGATCAACTGAGCGCAGGGCTCAGTGTTTCAGGCCTGCTCAAAGCGGCCCAGGCGCACCATGGTGTTGCCGCGCTTGCCATGCTTGGTGCTGGGCATGACCAGCACGGTGTTGTCGTGCTGGGTGCGAAACACGGTGTCGCCGTCTTGCGCGAAGGATGTGCCTGCTGCGGCAATCACGTCCAGCCCGCGCACCGGGAAGAGGAAGTGGAAGTCGGGGCTCAGCGCCGTCACCGCCTCATTGACGCGAATGAGTTGCTGGCGCTCGGGCAGGGCCAGGCGCAGGTGCTGCTCGGCCCAGGCCGGTGCCACCATGCCGGTCAGGCGCAAAAAGCGCAGCAGGCCGTCGATGGCCACATCCACGGAGGAGGCTTCCCAGTGCTGGCCGCATTCGATCAGCAAGGCGTTCTTGGGGCTGCCGGGGTCGCCAAAGCCGCCGCGATCTCGCATGCGCAGGCCGGAGGGGTGGCCGGTGTCGATCAGCAAGTCTCCTGGCATGCCCAACTGGCGGGCGAAGGCCGCGCCCTTGTCCAGCAGGCCGCACACCATCAGCGGCCGGCAGGCGTCTTGCATCGAATGGATGTCGAACAGCAAGTCGGCGCTGTCCACAAAAGGCTGCAGCTGGCGCGCACGCCGCAGCTCCAGCGAGTCGCCCGGGCCGAACAAGACCTCATCGGCCCAGACCCGGTTCAGGTCTTCGTCGACACAGCGCGAGGCATTGGGGTCTTGCGCGTCGAAACGCTCGAAGGCCGCCACATTGGCGAAGCTGAGAATCAGCTTGCCCATCAAGGGCTGGACGCTGCGCCCCATGCCTTGCTTGAACAGCCAGTCCAGTGCAATCGCGCCGCACAGCTCGTTGCCATGGGTGAGGGCTTGCACCATCACCGTGGGGCCGGGCAGGCCGGAGTCCAGCACATGCACATAGTCCGTGCCGCTGGCGCTGTGACGGTAGGGCTGGATATCGGGCGGGCGAAGCATCAGGGCAGGGGCGGCGTTCATGGGCTGATTGTGTACCGGCTACTGGCCCAAGGCTTTGCTGCGGCGCAAGACTTCGACCCAGCGCGCCGCCCCTGCAAACGCGGGTAGCGCCGCAGCCCGACTGGTTTTAAGCTACGCCGGTGTCATCTTTCCGTCACGCGCAACTTCTTCATCAAGGTCCAAACATGAAAAACAAACTGCTTATCGCATTGCTGCTTTCCGCTGGCTTGACATCGCTGGCCCAGGCGGCCTCGTCGGCCGCTGCTGAAGAGCTGGCCTTGCGTTCGGAATGCGCCGCCGCCAGCAACAGCAAGCTGGGTGCCGCGCCGGCACAAGGCAATGAGTACCACTTCGTCTACTACAAGGGCGATTTCAAGGGTGAGCGCCAAGCGGGCAAGAAGCTGGCTTGCAGCGAGCCGCAGTACGCGGCCTACCTGGACAAGGCTGACCCGGTGCGCGTGATGTCGGCCTACCCGACGGCTGCTGGCCGCCCGAGCGCCAAGCCGTCCGAAGCCAAGTAAAAAGCGCTGTAGCAAAGGGCGCTGGCGAATTTGCCGGTGCCCCTGGGCAAAATCGAAGGCCGCACCCGACTTCATCCATGAGGTCTCCGGGCGCGGCCTTTAGTTCTTTTTCGCTCCCACTATGCTTGATGCTTTTTGGGGGAGCACAGCATGAGTGACGCGCAATTCGAGCAAGGGCTTGCCATGCGCAAGCAGGTGATGGGTGAGGACTTTGTGGCGGCCGCCTTTGCCGCGCAGACCGACTTCACCGCCCCGCTGCAGCAGCACATCACCCGCAACGCCTGGGGCGAAACCTGGTTGCGGCCGGGCCTGGACTTGAAGACGCGCAGCCTGGTCACGGTTGCCATGTTGACGGCGCTGGGCCGCCAACATGAGCTCAAAGGCCATGTGCGCGGCGCCCTCAACAACGGCGCCACGGTGCAGGAGATACAGGAAGTGCTGCTGCACGCCACCATTTACTGCGGCGTGCCCATGGCCGTAGAAGCCTTCCGCAGCGCGGCGGAGGTGGTGCAGGCCGTGACCTCAACACCTGCGCAAACTCCCGCACCCACTCAGCCGCCATCCGTCTGAGCGCCGCCTGAGTTACCCGGCCGCGTCAGTGCGCGCCGCAGCTACAGCGCCATCGATGGCCGCTCAGCCATCGCGGCGCGCCAGCGCAGCAAATGCGGATGCGCCTCGCCGGGTTTGAGCTTGACGATGCGCGCAAAGTCCACCGCCACCACGGCTGTGATGTCGGCAACGCTGAAGCGCTCGCTGGCGATGAAGTCGCGGCCGGCCAGGCGCTCGTTGAGCGTGTCGAAAAACTGCTGTACCCGCAGCAATCCTCGCTGCGCCAGTTCCGGGATCTGCGCATAGCCCACCGGCCCGGGCAGGGCGCGCCCGGCCATGGCGGGGGCGCTATTGCGCAAGGCCTCGGCAATGGCCATCAGGCCCTCGAACTCGATGCGCCACTGCCAGCTGGCAATCTCGGCCTTCTCTTGCGGGTTGCGGCCCAGCAAGGGTGGCTCGGGGTAGGCGGCTTCGAGGTAGGCCGTGATGGCCGCGTTATCGCTCAGCAGCAGGCCGTCCTCGGTGATCAGGGCCGGCACGGTGCATTGCGGATTGATGCGGCGATAGGCCTCGCCGAGTTGCTCGCCCTGGCGCAGATCCACTTGCACGGTGGCATGGGGAATGCCTTTCTCGGCCAGCAGAATGCGGGCGCGGCGCGGGCTGGGTGCGGTGGCGCAGTCGTAGAGGGTGATGCTCATCGGTGTGGCCTTGCTGCTGAAGTGGGAAGGGTGGCGGAGCCGCGGACTCAGCCCGGCGTCGCCAGCTTGTCCTGCGTCTTGGTGTTGAAGTCCGAGGCCTCATGGCGTTCGTGCAATTGGCTGGACGGTTCACCCCAGAAGCGGTTGACCTTGCGGCCGCGCTGCACCGCCGGCCGCGCGGCGATTTCGTCCGCCCAGCGGATCACATGGCGATAGTCCTGCACTTGCAGGAACTCGCCGGCTTCGTAAAGCTGGCCTTTGACCAAGGCGCCGTACCAGGGCCAAACGGCCATGTCAGCGATGGTGTATTGCGCGCCGGCCAGATAGGCGTTCTCCGCCAGGTGGCGGTCCAGCACATCGAGTTGTCGCTTGACTTCCATGGCGTAGCGGTTGATCGGGTACTCGAATTTCTCTGGCGCGTAGGCAAAGAAGTGGCCAAAGCCACCGCCCAGAAAGGGCGCGCTGCCCATTTGCCAGAACAACCACGACAGGCATTCGGCCCGCTCGGCGCCGCTGGCGGGAAGAAAGGCGCCGCCGAATTTCTCGGCCAAGTATTGCAGGATCGCGCCCGACTCAAACACCCGCACCGGCTGCGGCCCGCTGCGGTCCACCAGCGCTGGAATCTTGGAGTTAGGGTTGATGGCGACAAAGCCGCTGCCGAACTGCTCGCCGGCGCTGATATTGATCGGCCAGGCGTCGTACTCGGCGCCGCTGTGGCCCAGTTCCAGCAACTCCTCCAGCATCACCGTCACTTTGACGCCGTTGGGGGTGGCCATCGAATGCAGCTGCAAGGGGTGGCGGCCGACGGGCAGTTCCTTGTCATGCGTAGCGCCGGCGATGGGCCGGTTGATGCTGGCGAACTTGCCGCCATTGTCTTTGTCCCAGGTCCAGACCTTAGGTGGGGTGTAGGCGGCGGCTTGTTGGGCTTGCTGCTTCTGTTCGTCGTTCATTCAATTTGCTCCGAATCGGTGTGAGTCAATCGCTGGCACGGTAGCAGCTTGGGCAAAGGCCCGGGGCTGGCGGGGCTTCAGGTCTGGCGGCTACTCTTTGCGGATGATCGTGCCCTTGTCATCCACGGTTTCGTCGTTCTTGAACTCGCCTTCCCAGCGGTCGCCATTGGCCCAGTAGTAAATGCCTTGGCCGTGTTTGAGGCCCTCGACCCAGGCACCCGCGAAACGTTCGCCCGACTTCCATGCATAACTGCCTTGGCCGTGCGGTTTGCCCTGCTTGAAGTCACCTTCGTAGCGGTCGCCCGACGCATGCACCAGCACGCCCTTGCCATGGGGTTGGCCGGCCGACACCGCGCCTTCGTAGCGGTTGCCATTGGCAAAGCGCAGCACGCCCTGGCCCTGCGGCTGCTCATTCACCCAGTCGCCGTCAAACACCTGGCCATTGGTCCAGCGGAACAGACCGCGGCCATGCGGGATGCCACGGCTGACCTGACCCTTGTAGCTGTCGCCATTGGCAAACATCAGCTGGCCCTCGCCCTCGGGTACGCCGTCGATCACCGGGCCGTCCCACTGGTTGCCGTTGGCAAAGCGCATCTGACCCTTGCCGGTGGGTTTGTCGTCCAGCCAATCGCCCACATAGCGCTGGCCGCTGGCCCAGATGAACTCGCCCCGGCCCTGGCGCACGCTGCGGATCAACGGGCCGATGTAGACATCGCCGTTGGACCATTCCACCCGGCCGGTGCCGCTGACGACCTGGCCGGTTTCACGTACAAAGCGGCCGAGGTAACGGGTGTCGCCACTGCGGATGTCCATCTCCGGCGCGGTTTCGGCGGCCGCCGGCATGGTCTTGCTGGTGCTTGCTGCCGGGCCGGCGGGTGCTGATGGCGAAGGTGGCGAGGTGAGGGCGGTCGTGGCGGCAAGCGTCACTGCCGCAGCGCCGCTCAGCACGGGCGAGGCGGGGGCTGGCGCTGCAGTCGTTGCGACAGCCTTGCCCGCTGAGGCCACCGAGGCCACTGAGGCAGCAGCTTTCGGCGCGGGCGTTGCCGCCGCCGCTGCGACCGGCGCTGGCGCTGTGCTCACCCAGGGCGTGCCGCGTTCACGCGCCAAAGCCTGGGCATTGTTGCCGGCCAATTCCTGCGCGCTGCCCTTGCACTGGGCGACGGCCTGGCGCCACAGGGTTTCGGCCACTTGAGACTGTTGCTGGCGCTCCGGCGGGTTCAGGCCGGCGGCGGCATTGCGGAACTTTTGCGTGCTGTCGCGAGCGCGGTCAAACAGGGGCGCGCAATGCTCGGCATTGTGGGCATCGGTCTCGGCCTGCTCGCGCTTCTTGGCGGCCAGCTGCTGCTGGGTGCCGGTGCAATGTTCGGCCGCCAAGTCCCACATGGTCTCAGCCTTGGCGTAGAGGTTGGCAGCGTCGGCCCAGCGGCGTTCGCCAAAGGCTTGGCGAGCCAGTTCTTGCAAGGCATTGCCGTCTTGGTGCGACAGCTCGCATTGCGAGCCGGCGGCCTGGCGCTCGGCCACGCTGGCGAGCTGCTTTTGATTGTCGGCCAGATTGCGCTGGGCGCGTTCGCGGGCGCGGCCCTCGCAGCCTTCTAGGCCCTGGGTCCACAACGCGATGGCTTCGCCCAGCAGCTTGGCTTGGCTGTCGAGGTCTTTATTGGTGGATCGGGCCAGCGCCGCGCGCAAATCGGCCGACATGGCTTTGGCCGTCAGCACCGAACAGCTGACGATGCTGGGCGCACCCGTTGCTGCTGAGGCGGCCGATGCCGCTGCCTCGGGTGCAGCCGGCGCACTGGCGCTGGCCGCTGCGGCTTCGGGCATGGGCGCGGCGCTTTGCGCGTTGGCGCCGCCGCTCAAGAGCCAGGCCAGGCCGGCGACACAAACCACTCGACTGCTCATCAACGGGATCCGCTGGGACATCTTCTTCATCGTCACTTTCATCATCATTTGCGCGCGTCCGACTCCATCGGAATGTCCAGCATGGCGTTGATCAGGCCACGGGCGTAGCGGCCGCTGCCGGGGTCGTTGACATTTTCGTAAGCGAAGGCTTCCGGCGCGGAGGCCAGCGGCATGCTGTCCATCGCCAGCATCAGCTCATCGGGCTTGATGCCGCGCAGAATCGCTTGCACCTCGTAGCCCAGGCCTTTGGCCTCGGCGATCTTGTTGATGGCGGCCAGGCGCTCGGCGTCGAAGGCCAGGCCGTTGCTGACCAGGCTGCGCTCGATCAGTTTCTGGTGCAGGGTGAAGCCGGCCAGCGGGTTGGCGCCCAGCTTCAGCGCATGCTCAAACGCCCATTGATCGGCGCGGTCAAACACAGTGGCGCCGACCCGCGCCACGCCCCACAGGCTGGAGCGGTTGGAGGCCACGGCCTGCATGGCATTCATCACCTGCTGCTTGGTGAGTTGCTGAGCGGCTTCGCTCAGGCCGTCGCGGATGCGCTGGGCGGCCAGGGCCTTGCCTTGCTCGATGATTTGCTGCTTGACGATTTCGCTGGCCACCGTGCTGGCGGCATTCTTGGCCGCGTTGATGGCCGCTTCCGCCGCCAGCGCCGCGCCGCGCAGGCCGGTGGCCAGGGTGGCCAGGTTGTAGAGCGTGCCGACGATTTGCGAGCCGTAGTGGTAGGTCTTCATGCGCGCGCCGCCTTCTTCCGACAGGCCTTGCGTCCACAGCACCGTCCACAGGGCCTCGTCTTCGGTCAGATTGGCGCGGGTGATCTCCAGCGCGTGCAGGCTCAGCAGCCAGTGATAGTCCTGCATCTCCGGCGTGTTGGGCGGGGCCAGGCGGGTGTAGCCGCGGCAGACCTCGAAGGGCGTGACGGTGAGCGTCCGGCCGCTGCTCAGGCTCAGCGCAAAGGGCTTGCCGGTGTCGCGGGCCTCGGCCAGGGTGGCCAGCAGGCGCTCGCTGTCATTGTCTTTTTGGCCGCGCACGGCCAGCAGCTTGTCGCCCAGGGTCAGCGGTGAGCCGGGTGCGGTGGCCACCACGGTCAGGCGTTCATCCACGCCCAGGCCGCGCACCCAGGCCACCCGGTCGGTCTCGGCCCAGCCGTAGGCGGTGGCCACGGCAAAGGGCAGCTCCCACTGCTTGTCGCACTCCGGGTCGCGCAAGGCGGCGCTGCGCGCAATGGCCGGGCGAATGGCTTGCTCTCCCGTGCCGTAGGCGCGGATATTGGCCAGCAGGGTCTCATCGACCTTGCGGCCGTCATCGACCGTGTATTTCGGGCCGGCACAAGCGGCCAGCAGCAGGCTCAACAACAGGACGAAAAGCGATCTCATGGCGCGGGCGGCAGTCGACAAGCCGCACAGTGTATGGGGCTCAATCCTGCGGCAGCGCGGGTGCCAGTGGTTTAAATTCCCCAGGCTTCTTGAGCTTCCAGGCCATGATGGCGCGGCCCATTTCTTCCACATCGAAGATGGCGCTTTGCAGCAAGCTCATCTGCTGCAGCGAGGCGGCCACGCCGTGGTCACGCGCATAGTTGAGCGCCAGCTTGCTGCCGGCCATGGCCAGCGGTGATTTGCCGGCGATCTGGCGCGCCACACCCATCACATGGGCCAGCAAGGCCTCGGCATCGGGCAGCACGGCATTGACCAGGCCGGCGGCCAGGGCGCGCTCGGCGCTCAGGCGCTCACCGGTGTAGGCCATCTCGCGCGCCAGGCCGGCGGGCATGATGCCTTGCAGGCGCTGCAGCACGCCCAAATCAGCCGTCATGCCGATTTGAATTTCTTGCACGCTGAAGAAAGCGTCGGCCGTGGCATAACGCATATCGCAAGCGGCAGCCAGATCCAGGGCACCGCCGATGCAGCCGCCCTGCACGGCGCACAGCACCGGGAAGCGCGCTTCGTCCAGCGCGCTGAAGCAGGCCATCAGCTCACGCAACATGGTCTGAAAGCCGAGCCGGGCGCGGGCGGAGCCGGTGTCCAGCATGCTGTCTTGCGAGCCAAAGGTCTCCAGCGCCATGCCGGCGCTGAAATGCTTGCCGGTCGAGGAAATCACCAGCGCCCGGGTCGTGCCGGTCGCATCCAGCGCGCGCACCGCGTCACGCAGGGCCGGAAAGAATGCCGGTGCCATGGTGTTGAGGCGTTCGGGGCGATTGAGTTGCAGATGGGCAATCGCCTGGTCGTCGCTGCTGAGGCTGAAAAAGTCGTTCATTTGGGGCTCCAGGGTGTTTTTTTGTGATGGGTCTTGCCAAGCCTACCTGGCAATGGCGTGAGTGTTATTCACATTCGCCATTTATCAGCGACAAGTTGGTGACAGCGCCGGGTCGTTTCTGCGGGCAAGCCCTTGCTTGCGGGGGGGCGGCCACTATCTACACTCGCCCGCATGCGAACCCTCAAAACCGATGACGGCCTGCCCTTGCACTGGCGGCAATGGAGTAGTAACAAGCCCGACCAAGGGCCGGCGCGCGGCACTGTCTTGATCGTGCATGGCCTGGGTGAGCATATTGGCCGCTACGAGGAGGTGGCGGAGCATCTGAATGCCTGGGACTGGCATGTGGTGGGCTATGACCAGCGCGGCCACGGCGCCTCCGGCGGCGCGCGTGGCGATGTGCCCACGCCTGAGCGCCTGCTGCAAGACCTGGCCCTGGTGATGGATGAGTTGCGCGCCGACCCGCTGCTGGGCGCGGGCACGCAGATTTTGTTGGGTCACAGCATGGGTGGCCTGGTGGCTGCCCGCTTTGTGGCGGGTGGCTTGGCTGCTAGCAGTGCCGGGGACTTGCCGGCCTGGTTCCGGCCGGTGGACGGCCTGGTGCTGAGCAGCCCGGCGCTGGACCCGGGCATGAATTGGTTCAAGCGCTTGCAGCTGGCGCTGGGCGTCAGCCTGGCGCCGCACTTGGCCGTGGGCAATGGCCTGAAAACCAACTGGATTTCACGCGACGCGGCGGTGGTTCAGGCCTATGTGGATGACCCGCTGGTGCATGACCGCATCAGCCCCAGTCTGGCGAACATGATTGTGGAAGCCGGCGAAATGGTGCGCCAGCATGCCGAAACCTGGGCCGTGCCGACCCTGCTCTTGTGGGCCGGCAGCGATCGCTGCGTGGCGCCCTCGGGCAGCGCCGAATTCGCCGAGGCCGCGCCGGCCGCATTGCTGCGGGCGCATTGCTTTGAGGCCCTGGCGCATGAGATCTTCAACGAGCCGGAGAAGGAATTGGTCTTCGCCGAGCTGCGGGACTGGTTGGCGCAGAAGTTTTAAGATGCGAGGTTGCAGCTGGCCACACCCCGGCCGGCCACTTGCCATCAGCGAGGACCCCCACCATGAACGCACGCCACCCCGCCCTGCCGCCCCTGCAGGCTGAACAGACCACGGCCCTGGGCGAATTCGCCGGCCGCGTGTGGGACGAAGAGATCGTCCCGGCCCTGACCCAGTACATCGCCATCCCGGCCAAGAGCCCCATGTTCGATGCCGACTGGGCCGCCAACGGCCATATCGAAAAAGTGCTGCGCGATGCCGCTGCCTGGGTCGAGAGCAAAAAAGTGGCGGGTCTCAAGCTGGAAGTGATTCGCCTGCCCGGCCGCACGCCGGTGATCTTCTTCGAAGTGCCTGCCACCAAGGCGGACTGCACCGACACCATCCTGCTTTACGGCCACCTCGACAAGCAACCCGAGTTCAGCGGCTGGCGCAGCGACCTGGGCCCCTGGACGCCCAAGTACGAGGACGGCAAGCTCTATGGCCGTGGCGGCGCCGATGATGGCTATGCCATCTACGCCTCGCTGACCGCCATCATGGCGTTGGACAGGCAAGGCATTCCGCGCCCGCGCTGCGTCGGCCTGATCGAAACCTGCGAGGAAAGCGGCTCCTACGACTTGCCGGCCTATATCGAGGTGCTGAAGAAGGACAAGCTGGGCGAAGTCTCGCTGGTGGTTTGCCTGGACTCCGGCGCGGGTGACTACGAGCAACTGTGGCTCACCACCAGCTTGCGCGGCATGGTCAGCGGCGTGCTGAAGGTGGAGGTGCTGACCGAAGGCATTCACTCGGGCGATGCCTCGGGCGTGGTGCCCTCAAGTTTCCGCATCCTGCGTCAGGTGCTGGACCGCCTGGAAGACTCCAAGACCGGCCGCCTCTTGCCCGAGAGCTTCCACTGCGAGATTCCCGGCAATCGCATCGAACAAGCCCAAGCCACGGCGGCGATTCTGAAGGACGAGGTCTATAAGCGCCTGCCCTGGGCCTGCGGCGGCGACGGCGGCCCGGTGCTGCCCATGACCGACCAGCCGGTGGAAGTGCTGCTCAACCGCACTTGGCGCCCCACTTTGTCGGTGACCGGCGTGGACGGTTTCCCCGAGATGAAGAGCGCCGGAAATGTGCTGCGCCCCTTCACCGCCTTTAAGCTGTCGCTGCGCCTGCCGCCCCTGATCGACGGCAACGAAGCCGCGCTGCGCCTGAAGGCCTTGCTGGAAGACAACGCGCCCTACAACGCCAAGGTCACTTTTGTGCCCGATGGCCGCGCCGGCGCTTACGGCGCCACGGGCTGGAACACGCCCGATCTGTCTGCCTGGCTCAGCCAAGCGGTCAATGACGCCAGCTTGGCGCATTTCGGCGCGCCAGTGGGCTATATCGGCCAGGGCGGCACGATTCCCTTGATGAGCATGCTGCAAAAAGGCTTCCCGGCCGCGCAGATGGTGGTCTGCGGTGTCTTGGGCCCCAAGAGCAATGCCCACGGCCCCAACGAGTTCCTGCATGTGCCCTACGGCAAGCGCCTGACAGCAGCAGTGGCGCAAATCATGGCCGCGCATCCTTGAAAATTGCGGGCCGAGCGCCGGGCCGTCCCAAGCCGGCCCGTCTGAGGCTGTTTGCGGCTCAATGTCGCCAACGGCCTCGTCCCCCAGGGGGACCGACCGGGCTCGCCCGCGTTCAGCGAGGCGAGACTGAGCGAGGGGCTTAAGCTCAGCGCAAGGTGAAGCCCGTTTCCACCAAAGTGCCCTGCAAGTCCTGCAGCAGATGCGTCAGCGGTGAGAGCTGCACATAACGGGTCGAGACCTTGATGGCGTAAGCGAACAGGCGCGGCAGGTCGGCGACGTAGGCGGGGCGATGGTCGCGATGCTTGAGGCGGCAGAAGATGCCCAGAATCTTCAGGTGGCGCTGCAGGCCGGTCCATTCCAGCTGTTGCCAGAAGGCGCCAAAGTCTTCGTTGACCGGCAGGCCTGCCTTGCGGGCTTGTTCCCAGTAGCGGATGGCCCAGTCGAGCTCCTGCTCTTCGTCCCAGGAGATGAAAGCGTCGCGCAGCAGGGAGGCCATGTCGTAGCTGATCGGGCCCAAGACGGCGTCTTGGAAGTCCAGCACGCCGGGGTTGCCCGAGTCTGGCGGGCAGACCATCAGATTGCGCACCATGAAGTCGCGGTGCATGGGCACCAGGGCTTGACCGGCGATGTTGTCCACCAGCACCTGGCAGCTATGCGCCCACCACTTCAGCTGGGTCTCGCTCCATTGCCGGCCGAATTCGCGCTCCACGCACCATTCCTTGAAGATGTGCAGCTCGCGGCGCACAAAGGCTTCGTCGTAGGGGGGCAAGCTCTCGGCCACGCCTTTTTGCTGCCAGGCCAGCAAGGCCTGGGTGGCATCGCGCATCAAGCGATTGGCTTCGGCGTGATTGCCCTCGGCCTGGGTGGCCAGCAAAGCTTGCAGATAGGGCAGGGTGCCCAGATCGCTGAGCAGCAAAAAGCCCTTGGCGTCATCCACCGCAAAGATCTCCGGCACATGCAGGCCACAGGCCTTCATCTGGGCGGCCACCGCGACAAAGGGCCGCGAGTCATTGCTCTCGGGCGGTGCGTCCATCACGATATAGCTGGCGCCATGGCTGGCTTGCACGCGCAGATAGCGGCGGCTGCTGGCGTCGGCATTGGCTTCTTGCACCGTGTTGGGCAGCAGCTCAAAGTGAGCTGGCAGGGCGAGCAACCAGGCTTGGAAATCTTGTTGGCGTTGTGGGCTGGGCCAGGCGATAGGCGTCATATTTTTGCTGTTCTTCTTGAGGGAGGGCTGGCGAGGATGCGGCCTTTGACGGCCTCATGGATAATGGATTTTACAAACCGTGAGCCCCGCGCTCGGCACCGGGTCCATCTGCGTTGGCCATGCCAGCGTTTTGGCTGCCTGCCCTACTAAACCGAGAAGTCGCCTGCCCCCGCTGTGCCGCGCCCCATCATCGCTCCCTCTTCTGTTCTCGCCACCGAACTTGTTCGCCGGCCTCGCCCGCGGGTGCTTGCCAGCCTGAGCGTGCTGGCGGCCGTGGGCAGCCTGCTGCTGGCCGACGCGGCTGCTGCCCAGCCCTTGGCGCCCGAGCAAGGCCCGCGCTTGCGGTCCTCCAAAAAAATTGGCAAGCCCGGGGCGGATGCCAAGCCGGCCTTGGTCATCAGCGCCAACAAGCTCAGCACCCAGGTGGATCAGAGCTCGCAGGCCGAGGGCGATGTGGAATTGCGCTACGGTGAATTGCTGCTGCGCTCGCAAAAGCTCAGCTATGGCCAGGTGGATGATTTGGCGCATGCCAGCGGCGCGGTCGAGGTCAGCAAAGGCGGCACGCTGTTTCGTGGGCCTGAGCTCAAGCTCTACGTCAACCGCTTCGAGGGTGAATTCCTTAGCCCTAGTTATTTCTTCGCCCTGACGGGCGGCAGCGGCCGCGCCGACAGCGTCAGCTTCAGTGACGCCAAGCATTTGACTGCCGTCAACGGCAGCTACAGCAGCTGCCCCATCACCGAAGACAAGCCGCAGCAGGACTGGCAGATCACCGCCGACAAGCTGGCCATGGACTTCGACGCCAATGAGGGCGTTGCCACCGGCGCCGTGCTGCGCTTTTACGGCGTGCCCATTCTCGGCGCGCCCTCGCTGAGCTTCCCGCTGGGCCTGACCCGCAAATCGGGCTGGTTGCCGCCCAATATCAGCTTTGACAACCGCAGCGGCTTCGAGCTGGGCGTGCCCTATTACTGGAATATCGCCCCGCAACGCGATGCCACGTTGACGCCCTTCATGATGACGCAGCGCGGCGCCGGTTTGGATTCCGAGTTCCGCTATCTGGAGCCCGAGCATCGCGGCCAGGTTAACTGGGCTTTGCTGCCCAATGACCGCGCCACCCACAGCAACCGCTGGGCGCTGAATCTGGTGCAAGACGGCGAATTGGCGATGGACTGGCGCTACCGCGTGCGGGCCGAGCGGGTGTCGGACGACGATTACTGGAAAGACCTGCCCAAGCGCATGCAGAGCCCCACCCAGCGCCTGCTGCTCAACGATGTGCAATTGGCACGCGGCCACGCATTGCCCTGGGGCGAGGCCAATGCCTATGCACGGCTGCAGCGCTGGCAAATTTTGCAGGGCACGGACCCGCTGGCCAATATCGACTCGCCCTATCAGCGCTCGCCCCAGGTGGGCCTGCGTTTGAACACCGCCGCTGATGATGCAGTCTTGGATGGCTTTGTGCCCTGGGTGCGGCGCGCTCGCTTGGAGGGCGCGGTGGAGTTGGAATACAACCGCTTCGATCTGCCGCCCAATGGTCAGCTGAGCCCGACTCAGCTGAGGAACCAGGCCGCTGGCCTGCTCTACACCGGCCAGCGTGCGCATGCCCTGGCCCATGTCAGCGCGCCCATGGGTGGCGCGGCCTGGTGGTTGATTCCGCGCCTGGCGCTGAATACCGCACAGTACTCGCTGGATCAGCCCTTGCAAGACGGGCGACGGTCCATGGGCCGCAGCATCCCCAGCTTCAGCCTGGACCATGGCTGGGTGTTGGAGCGCGACAGCAGCTTGTTCGGCCGCCCCACGCTGCAAACCCTGGAGCCGCGGCTGCTCTACGTCAAAACGCCTTATCGCCAGCAAAGCAACCTGCCCAATTTCGATTCGGCCCCCAAGGATTTCAATTTCGACTCGATCTACACCGAGAACCAGTTCTCCGGCGTCGACCGCGTCAATGATGCCGATCAGCTGACCCTGGGCTTGTCCAGCCGCTGGATTGAGTCGGGTCAGGGCGAGGAAATCCTGCGCCTGGGTGCGGTGCAGCGCTTTTTGTTCAGCGAGCAGCGCATCACGCCCGACGGCACGCCGGCGAATCAGCGTCTTTCTGACCTGCTTTTGCTGGCCAGCGCCCATGTCACCGAGCAGTGGTGGGCCGACGGCCAGGTGCAATTCAATCCCGAGGCGGGTCGATCGGTGCGCACCGTCTTGCGGGCGCGTTATTCGCCCGGCCCTTTTCGCACCGTCAGCACGGCCTACCGCCTGGCACGTGGTCAGAGCGAGCAGCTTGAGCTGGCGTGGCAATGGCCGCTGTACGGCCATGACGAACGCCTGGCCGCCAAGCGCAGCGGCGGTGGCGCGTGCTCGGGGGCTTGGTATAGCGCCGGGCGGATTCAGTACAGCCTGAGCGATCGGCGCTTGACCGATTCGGTGCTGGGCCTGGAGTACGACGCCGGCTGCTGGATTTTGCGCATCGGGGCCGAGCGGCAGTCCACCGGCCTGAGTGAAGCAAGCACACGTTTGATGCTGCAAATGGAGCTGGTGGGCTTGTCCCAGCTGGGCTCCAATGCACTCAATGTCTTGAGGGACAATATCCCTGGTTACCGATCGCTGAGCGGCTCTCGCTCGGCAAGCCAACAAGCCTCCTATGACTGACATGTCTCATCGTTCCCTGACCCTTGCTGCGGCCGCATTTGTGCTGACCCTGGCGGCCAGCTCGCCCGCGCATGCCCAACGCAAAGCGTCTGATCTGCAGCCAGGGGACTACATTGCCGCCGTGGTGAACCAGGACGTGGTGGCCGCCAGCGAGGTGGTGCAACGCACCGAGCGGCTGCGCCAAGAGGCCCGCCAAAAGGGCGAGGCCATGCCCGACAGCACCTTGCTGCACAAGCAGGCCATGGAAGCCCTGATCGAGGATCGCGTGCTGGTGACCTATGCGCGTGAAGGCGGCGCCAAGGTGGACGAGGCCGAACTTGACCGTGTGGTGGCCAACGTGGCGGCGCAGAACAAGCTGAGCATGGATCAGCTCAAAGAGCGGCTCAAGCAAGAAGGCATGGACTACCGCACCTTCCGCGAGAATATGCGCGACCAGCTGATGACCGAGCGCGTGCGTGAACGCGAGGTGCAAGGCCGCATCCGCATCACCGACGGCGACATCGACAAATACTTGGACGAAAAGCGCGAAAAGCTCAGCCAGGCGGATCAGGTCAATCTGGCGCAAGTCCTGGTCAGTGTGCCGGATGGCGCCGCCGAATCGGTGGTGGCCGAGCGCAAGGCGCGCGCTGAAAGCGCTTTGGCTCGCATCAAGGCCGGTGAAGATTTTGCTGTGGTGGCCAAGGAACTCTCGGAGGACGCCAACAAGGACAAGGGCGGCGAGATCGGCATGCGTGCCGCCAGCCGTCTGCCGGACGTGTTTGTTGAGGCCGTCAAAGGCCTGAGCAGCGGCCAAGTTGCGCCCCAGCTCTTGCGCACCGGTGCGGGCTTCCATGTGCTGAAGGTTGTGGAGCGCAAGGGCGGTTCACTGACCACGGTGGTGCAAACCCATTCGCGCCATGTCTTGCTGCGCCCTTCGGCACAGCTGACCGCCGAGGTGGCTGCGCGCCGCCTGGCCGAGTTCAAGCGGGCGATTGAGTCCGGCGCCACCACCTTCGAGAAAGTGGCGCGCGAGAACTCCGAGGATGGCAGCGCGCCCGAAGGTGGTGACTTGGGTTGGATGTCCCCCGGCGCCTTCGTGCCTGAGTTCGAGCAGGCCATGGACGCCTTGCCCCTGGGTGGCATCTCTGCCCCCATCCCTTCGCGCTTTGGTATGCACCTGATCCAAGTGCTTGAGCGCCGCAATACCGAGATTGAAACCAAGGCGCTGCGCGAGCAGGCCCGTGGCGCCATTCGCGAGAAGAAGTACGACGAGGCTTATCAAGAGTGGGTGAAGGATTTGCGCGCCCGCGCCTTTGTTGAACTGCGTGAGTGGCAAGACTGATGGCCGCGCATATCGCCCGCAAGCGCTTCGGTCAGCATTTCTTGACCGATGTGCACATCATCGAGTCGATCTGCGACGCGATTGACCCGCAACCCGGCGAAGCGCTGGTGGAGATCGGCCCCGGCTTGGGCGCTATGACCCTCCCTCTGCTGAACCGCATGCCGTCCTTCAGCGTCATCGAGCTGGACCGGGATCTGGCCGCCAAGCTGCGCAAGCGCGAAAACCTGGACGTCATCGAAAGCGATGTGCTGAAGGTGGACTTCGCTGCGCTGGCTGCCGCCAAGGGTCAGAAGTTGCGCGTGGTGGGCAATCTGCCCTACAACATCTCCACGCCTATACTGTTTCATCTGCTGGGCTTTGTGGACCATGTGGTGGACCAGCACTTCATGCTGCAAAAAGAGGTGGTGGACCGCATGGCAGCCTCACCCGGCTGCAAAGACTATGGCCGCCTGACTGTGATGCTGCAGTGGCGCTATGCCATCGAGTCGGTGTTTGATGTGCCGCCCGAGGCCTTTGATCCGCCGCCGCGGGTGATGTCGGCCATTGTGCGTATGCAGCCTTTCGCCAAGCCGCCGGAACTCGATGTGAAGTTGCTGGGCGAAATGGTGGCGGCGGCCTTCTCGCAGCGCCGCAAGCTGCTGCGTCACAGCCTGGGTGTGTGGCTGACGGCGCGTGGCTTCAGTGGGCATTTCGATCTGCAGCGTCGCGCCGAAGAGGTGCCTGTGGCGGAATATGTGGCTTTGGCTCAGGCCTTGAGCGCAGCCTGACGTTTTGGGCGGCGTTTTCAGCGGCCAATAAAAAAGGGACCTTGCGGTCCCTTTTTGTTGCCTGAGCAAGCTTGAAAACTCAGATCAGGCGGCGTTGAGCCACATGGCAGTGTCAAAAGCGCTGCTCATCATGGGCATATTCATTCCGAAATTGGCATTGGCTGCTGCTTTGGAATTTTTGGCTGCTGGCTTGACCGGTGCAGCGGCGGCTTCTTCGGTAGCCCGCTCCCAAGACGCATTGTCTTGTGAGCGGGCTACTGAAAAGAATAGAAGCACCTGAACTGAACTTTGCGGTCACCCCAGTAGTCGGCGGCCTCACGGAAGACATCGAGCAATTGCTCACGCGCTTCGCGGTCGAACTTGATGTTGTCGGGCAATTGCTCCAGCACCACCACAAAGCCGGGCTGGGCGCCGGACTTGTGAACCAGATCGGTCATGCAATCGTGGAGCGCATCCAGATTTTTGCCAAAGTGGGCCGGAAAGAGGAATGCCTGGGCAATCGCTTCCAGCACGTCCTGCTTGGACTGTGCCTCGGTCAAATTGGCATACAGAAAATGCTGGCCAGCATCTTGTGCTGCCTGCATCAAGTCCTCTACGCGGTAGGCCCTTATGGCCTGCACGATATTGGGACGGACGGTCTGCAATAGCATGGTCACGATCCTCCTATATAGTCACAGAACTTTATGGTCTTCGAATGCTGACTGCGCTCGGCTTCACGGCCATCATTGGTGCTCGATGCGGCTGAAGCTGGCGTAGTGATCACCGGAGTAATAACAAACATCAGGAGTTGTCGGGGGTTTACCTCCGCAGACCAAACGCCTGGCGCCGCGATTGCGGGCACCCGGCGTGGCGACGGTGTACTCGTGGTAGTAGCCTCTAGCTTTGCGCGGCAGCAAGCGTTCACGATTGCCAAAAACCACACCGTCTTTGTCGTAGGGAAAAGGTCCCCCGGCAAGAACGAGTCGGTATGTAGATTGGGCTTCGCGAGGCAGCGCCGACAGGCTCACCGTTGCCGGTGTGGCGACCGATTCTCTGTTCTCCTTGGCTTGCACTTGGACGCCAACCGCTGCCATCGCCACAACAAAAGTGGCCAAAGCTGACTGGATCCAAATGGCCCGCGAGGGAGGCCGAGAGAGCAAAGACACGGGTTTACCCTGTTCCTGAAAGCATAATGGTATCTAAACCACCGGAAAACCTCAAGCGGCGGCGCATCAGCCCGTGCGGAATATCTGGTATGTAAGTGTGCGCACACAATCGACGAGCGGCCGAGCTGGCTTGCGCCATCGGCTGCGGCACGGCTCCTGTTAGCCCTTACAAACTTTTGTAAATACTCGGAAGCAAGGCAAATTCATGCACTGGCTTGGTGCCTGACCAGCCAGTGCATCGATGCTTCAAGTCCGCAAGGCGTTGGCGTCGGCCACGGTCAGTGCGGTCATGTTGACGATGCGGCGCACGGTGGCCGAAGGCGTCAACACATGCACCGGCTTGGCTGCGCCCAGCAGCACCGGGCCAATGGCGATGCCGCCGCCGGCCGCTGTTTTCAGCAGGTTGTAGGAGATATTGGCGGCGTCGATATTGGGCAGGACCAGCAAATTGGCTTCACCGTGCAAGGTGGAGCTGGGCATGATCTTGCTGCGGCTGGCGCCGTCCAGGGCCACGTCGCCGTGCATCTCGCCGTCCACTTCCAGCCAAGGCGCTTGCTCGCGCAGCAGCGCCAGGGTGCGACGCATTTTCAGCGCGCTGGGGTGGTCGGTGGTGCCGAAGTTGGAGTGCGACAGCAGGGCCGCCTTGGGCTGAACGCCGAAACGCAGCATTTCCTCGGCCGCCATCACGGTGATCTCGGCCAGTTGCTCGGCGGTGGGGTCGTAGTTGACATGGGTGTCGACCAGGAAGACCTGGCGGCCCGGCAGCATCAGCCCGTTCATGCAGGCATAGACCGGCACATCCTGCGGCGTGCTGGGGCTGCCGCCCACATGCTTGCCAATGACTTGGTCGATGTAGTGCAGGTGGTTGGCGGTGGTACCCCAGGTGCCGCACAACATGCCGTCAACCTCGCCCTTGTGCAGCAGCATGGCGCCGATCAGGGTCAGGCGGCGGCGCATTTCGATCTTGGCGACTTGCACCGTCACGCCCTTGCGCTCGGTCATCTGGTGATAGGTCTGCCAGAAGTCGCGGTAGCGGTGGTCGTTCTCGACGTTGACCACGTCGTAGTCGCGCCCCTCTTGCAGGCGCAGGCCGAAGCGTTCGCAGCGCTGGGCGATGACGGCCGGGCGGCCAATCAGCGTGGGCCGTGCCAGGCCTTCGTCCACCACCACTTGCACGGCGCGCAGCACGCGCTCTTCTTCACCCTCGGCGTAGGCCACGCGCTTGTTCAGTGCGCGCTTGGCCACGTTGAAGATCGGCTTCATGGTCGTGCCCGAGGCGTAGACAAAGCTCTGCAGCTTTTCCACGTAAGCAGCCATGTCGGTGATCGGGCGCGAGGCCACGCCGGACTCTTGCGCGGCGCGCGCCACGGCCGGCGCGATCTTCATCATCAGGCGCGGGTCGAAGGGCTTGGGGATCAGGTACTCGGGCCCGAAGCTCAGCGTGGCGCCAGCGTAGGCGGCGGCGACCACCTCGCTTTGTTCGGCTTGCGCCAGTTCCGCAATCGCGTGCACTGCGGCGATTTCCATCTCATCGGTGATGGTGGTGGCGCCGCAATCCAGCGCGCCGCGGAAGATGTAGGGGAAGCACAGGACGTTGTTGACCTGGTTCGGGTAGTCGGTGCGGCCGGTGGCGATGACGGCGTCGCTGCGCACCTTCTGCACTTCTTCCGGCGAGATTTCGGGCGTGGGGTTGGCCAGCGCGAAGATCATCGGCCGTGCGGCCATCTTGGCCACCATCTCGGGTTTGAGCACGCCGCCAGCTGACAAGCCCAGGAAGATGTCGGCACCGTCAATCGCTTCGCTGAGCGTGCGCTGCTCGGTCTTTTGCGCGAATGCGGCCTTGTCCGGATCCATCAACTCGACCCGGCCTTCGTAGACCAAGCCCGCCAAATCGGTGACCCAGATGTTCTCGCGCGGCAGGCCCAGCTTGACCAGCAGCCCCAGGCAGGCCAGCGCAGCAGCGCCCGCGCCCGAAGTCACCAGCTTGACCTGTTTGATGTCCTTGCCCAGCACCTTGATGCCGTTCAAAAACGCGGCGCCCACGACGATGGCCGTGCCATGTTGGTCGTCGTGGAAGACCGGAATATTCATGCGCTCGCGCAGCTTGCGCTCGACGTAGAAGCAGTCGGGCGCCTTGATGTCTTCGAGGTTGATGCCGCCGAAGGTGGGCTCCAGCGAGGCGATCACATCGACCAGCTTGTCGAGGTCGTTCTCGGCGATTTCCAGGTCGAACACATCGATGCCGGCGAACTTCTTGAACAGCACGCCCTTGCCTTCCATCACCGGCTTGGATGCCAGTGGGCCGATATTGCCCAGGCCCAGCACGGCGGTGCCGTTGGTGACCACGGCAACCAGATTGCCACGCGAGGTGTAGCGGAAGGCATTGGCCGGATCGGCCACGATTTCTTCACAGGCGAAAGCCACGCCGGGCGAATAGGCCAGGGCCAGATCGCGCTGATTGACCAACTGCTTGGTGGCGGCAATGGCGATCTTGCCTGGCGTCGGGAACTCGTGATACTCCAAGGCGGCTTGGCGCAACTGAGCTTTTTTTTCTTCGGAGGAGGAGATCATGTTGGGTTCCCGAAACAAGGCAAGAGGGGTCGGCGATTGTAGGAGGCAAGATTTGAGTGTCCGCCGAACTCGGGCGCCAGCCGTACGCGGTAACGCGCATCCGGGCGCCGCCGAGGCAAAGGATACTTGCTCCTGTCTTGCGTGCCCATCAAGCCTGTGCCCAATCCCTTGTCCCCGTTACCGCTGATACGTCCCTGGAACTGGCGGCGGGCGCTGCTGTGGGCGGCGCTGACGGTGCTGCTGCTGGTGGCGCAAACCCTGCTGGTGGCGCTGACCCTGCGCTACGAAGCCGCCCGCGGGCAAGAACGGGTGGACCAGGTGGCTGTCGAGGTGGCGGCCCGGCTCAAGCAGATCACCGACCGTGATCTGCAAGGCCTGCAGGGCTTGTTGTGGGATGACCCGCAATTGGACCAAGGCCCGCGCTGGGCTCAAGATGCCTCTTTGCTGCTGCGCCGCACCCGGCCGATTCTGCGACTGGAGTACCGCAATGCCCAGCGCCTTGTGGCGCGCAGCACCGACTCGCCCTATGTCTCGCCCATCTATCTGCAAGCTTCGCGCGAGGAGATGGAAATCGAAACCCAGCTGGCTTGCGCGGCCGCCCTGCGGCAGGGCTCGCAGCAGTTCTCGCGCAGCTATTTCATCGTGCTGGCCGGCGGGGAGGGGCTGGAGGTGGTGGACCTTTGCCTGCCGCAATTGCACACCGGGCAGCCGCCCAATTTCGTCGTCGCCACGCTGGCCTTGCGCTATTTGCTGGAAGAGGCGGTGGCCGAGGACTTGGCGCGCGAGGCCGAGTTCAGCTTTGTGGAGAGTGACGGCACCCGCCTGGCCCGCGCCGGCCTGACCCGCGGCGCCGGCTTCTACCTGGCCGAGCGCCTGGTGGACGTCAGTGGCCTGACCTTGCAGCTGAAGGTGGACAGCGCGGCGGGCCAACCCAAGCTGATCCCCAACCTCACCACGGCCCTGGTGCTGGGCTTGTCGCTGGCGCTGTTTGTGCTGGTCTACCTCTTGGCGCGCGATGGCCGCCGCCGCGCCTTTGCCGAGCATGCGCTGGCCGAGGCTCTGGCTTTTCGCCATGCGATGGAGAACTCCCTGGTCACCGGCCTGCGCGCGCGCGATATGGCCGGCACCATCACCTACGTCAACCCGGCTTTTTGTTCGATGGTGGGCTTCAAGGCCGAGGAGTTGCTGGGCCAGGCCGCGCCGCCCTACTGGCCGCCCGAGTTTGTTGACAGCTACCGGCGCCGCCATATGAGCCGCAGCGCGCGCTGGAATGCCGGGGAAGACCCGCGCCAGGGCTTTGAGACCGTGTTCATGCGCGCCGGCGGCGAACGCTTCCCGGTGCTGATTTTCGAAGCGCCCTTGCTGGACGCGCAGGGCCAGCAAACCGGCTGGATGAGCGCGGTGCTGGATGTGAGCGACCAGCGCCGGGTCGAGGAGCTGTCGCGCCAGCAGCAAGACCGGCTGCAGGCCACGGCCCGCTTGGCCACGGTGGGTGAAATGGCCTCGCTGCTGAGCCATGAGCTGAATCAGCCGCTGGCGGCGATCGCCAGCTACTCGGCCGCATCGCTCAATTTGCTCAAGCTTGAAGCGGCTGATCCGGAAACACCTGAATTGGTGCGCCAGGCCATCACCCGCATCGCCGAGCAGGCCGAGCGCGCCGGCCGGGTGATCAAGAGCGTGCACGACTTTGTGCGCCGCCGCGACCAGTCACGCGAGACCATTGCCGTTGACCAACTGATTGACGCCGTGCTGCCGCTGGTGCGATTGCAGGCGCGCAAAAGCGGCACCCGGATTGAGCTTGATTTGCCCCAGCCCATGCCGCGGGTGCGCTGCGACCGCACCATGGTCGAACAAGTGCTGCTGAACCTGACGCGCAATGCCATCCAGGCCATGGACGGCGATATGCCGCTGGACGCACGGGTGCTGACGCTGCGGGCGCGCCAGACCGCTGCCAGTTGGGTCAGCATTGCCGTTCTTGATCGTGGGCCGGGCATTTCCCCTGAGGTGGCCAAGCAGCTCTACACCCCCTTCTTCACCACCCGCGCCGAGGGCATGGGCCTGGGCCTGAGCTTGTGCCGCACGGTGATCGAGCAGCATGGCGGCGCTCTGGACTTCTTCAGCCGCGAAGATGGGCCCGGCACCGAATTTCGGTTTACCCTGGCCGCTGCGGCCAGCCCCGCCAAACCGGAGGCGGCACAGCGCCTGAGCACCGACGATGTAGCAGGAGAGTCGACTTGAGTTTTTTGATCAATCCCAGCAACTCGCGCAAATTGCCCATGGTCTATCTGGTGGACGACGAAGAAGTCATTCGTGAGTCCCTGTCCTGGTTGCTGCGTTCGCGGCGGCTCTTGTCCGAAGGCTTCGCCAGCGCCGAGGCTTTTGAGGCCATGCTCGATGCCCGGCCCGATCACGCGCGTGACTGGCCAGACGCGCCTTCCTGCCTGCTGCTGGACGTGCGCATGCCGGGCATGAGCGGCCTGGCCTTGTTCGAGCGTTTGACGCAGCGCGGCCTGGGGCCCGCCCTGCCGGTGATCTTCCTGACCGGCCATGGCGACGTGCCCACCGCGGTGGCCGCCGTCAAGCGCGGTGCCTTTGACTTCGTCGAGAAGCCTTTTTCGGACAACAGCCTGGTCGACCGGATTGAAGAGGCCTTGCTCGTCAGCGACCGCGCCATCGCCGCGCGCCAGCAGACCGGCCGCCTGGCCCAGCGCATGGCCGAACTGACCGAGCGCGAGCGTGAAGTGATGGGCCTGGTGGTGCAG
Source organism: Paucibacter sp. KCTC 42545 (assembly GCF_001477625.1). Lineage (NCBI taxonomy): Bacteria > Pseudomonadati > Pseudomonadota > Betaproteobacteria > Burkholderiales > Sphaerotilaceae > Roseateles > Paucibacter sp. KCTC 42545. Next base: position 3,886,201 of record NZ_CP013692.1, on the reverse strand, counting down.
GCCCTGCCTAATAAGCTGATTGCCGACCAATTGCACATCAGCGTGCGCACGGTGGAGGTGCACCGTGCCCGCGTGTTTGAGAAGATGAATGTGAAGTCGGCGGTAGAGTTGTCGAATCTGCTCAAGGAGTAGCGAAGGAGCGGACTGTTTTTCAGACAAAGGGCCAGCGGCCCAAGGACGCAAAAGCATGACGATCTTGATACTCGGCCTAGTGCTTTTTCTGGGCATTCATTCCACCCGCATCTTTGCGGAAGATGCCCGCAGCCGCTTCATCGCCGCGCGCGGTGCGGGCGCCTGGAAGGGCTTGTATGCCTTGGTCTCGGCCGTCGGCTTGGCAGCCATCATTTGGGGCTTTGCAGCGGCCCGCAGCCAGCCACTGGTGTTGTGGCCCCGCCTGCCGGGCATGGCCCATCTGGCCGCCTTGCTGACCCTGTTTGCTTTCATGCTGATGGTGGCGGCCTATGTGCCCGGCAATTTGCTGAAGGCGCGCTTGCATCACCCCATGGTCTTGTCGGTGAAGCTGTGGGCGGCAGCCCATCTGCTGGCCAATAACACCTTGGCCGATGTGCTGCTGTTCGGCGGCTTCCTGGTCTGGGCCATTCTGTGCTTCCGCGCCGCGCGCCAGCGCGACCGAGTGGCCGGCACCGTCTACCCGCCTGGCCGCTTTTGGCCCACGCTGATCACGCTGGTGCTTGGGGCTCTGGCCTGGGCTGGCTTTGCCTTGGTGGTGCATGCGGCCTGGCTAGGTGTGCGGCCCTTGGGCTGAAACGTGCGGCCTCGGCCATTGACGGGGCCATCGACGGGACAATCGGTCCGCCTGGCCTGAGACAATCCCCGCATGGGTGAATTCGATCTGATCAAGCAGTTTTTCGTGCGCGGCGCGGCCGCCAACAGCGCGGTGGCGCTGGGCATTGGGGATGATTGCGCTGTGCTTAATCCGGCAGCGGGCGCGCAGTGGCTGGTGTCCAGCGACATGCTGGTCGAAGGCCGGCACTTCCTTTCCACCGTGGCGCCCGAGCGCCTGGGCCACAAGGCCTTGGCGGTCAACCTGAGCGACCTGGCTGCCTGCGGCGCCACACCACGTGTCTTTACCCTGGCGCTGGCCCTGCCGCGCGCCGATGCGACTGGGCTAGCCGGCTTCGCTAAGGGTCTGTTCGCTCTGGCCGATGCCCATGGCATTGCGCTGGTGGGGGGCGATACGACCCAGGGCCCGCTGAATATCTGCATCACGGTGATGGGCGAAGCGCCTGCCGGCCAAGCCTTGCTGCGCAGCGGCGCGCGGGTGGGGGATGACATTTATGTGTCCGGCACCCTGGGCGATGCACGGCTGGCGCTGGAAGTCTTCCGTGGCACCGTGAGCTTGGGCGGCAGCGACTTCGAGACCGTGCGGCAAGCGATGGAATGCCCGCAGCCTCGCGTTGCCCTGGGCCAGGCTTTGCGCGGGGTGGCCAGCAGTGCCATCGATGTGTCGGACGGCCTGATCGGCGACCTCGGCCATATCCTGCAAGCCAGTGGCGTTGGCGCCAGCCTGGAAGCCGATGCCTTGCCGCGCAGCGCCATCTTGGCCGCGCAAACCTTGGCCGTGCAGCGCGAATGCGGCCTGGCCGGTGGGGACGATTACGAGTTGGTGTTCACCGCTGCGCCCACGGCGCAGGCGGCGGTGCTGCACGCGGCCCAGACCAGCGCAACGCCCGTGACCCGCATCGGCCGTATCGAGGCCCAGCCGGGCTTGCGCCTGCTGGACCGTCAGGGCCAAGCCCTGGCAGCCAGCTTCAGCAGCTTTGACCATTTCAAATCATGAGTGACGATCTTTCTGTCGCGCCCGCCTCGCGTGCCTCTCCCGCCGCGCCGCGCCGCGCCACCGCCCGCTTCATGCTGGCCCATCCGGCGCGCTGGATCGCGCTGGGCTTTGGCAGCGGCTTGTCGCCCAAGGCACCGGGCACGGTGGGCACCTTGTGGGCCTGGGCGTCCTTCCTAGCCTTGCATCCGCATATGACGGATGCGCGCTGGGCCGTCCTGCTGCTGGGCGGCACGCTGGTGGGCTGGTGGGCCTGCACGGCCACGGCGCGCGCCATGGCAACGCCTGACCCCGGCGCCATTGTTTGGGACGAGGTGCTGGCCTTCTGGCTGGTGCTGTGGCTGGTCATGCCTACCGGCTTGCTGGGCCAGGTGATTGCCTTCGGGCTGTTCCGTTACTTCGACGCCGCCAAGCCGGGGCCGGTGCGCTGGGCCGACCAGTTGTTCAAGGGCGAGCGTGGTCAGCCAGTCACGTGGGCGCAAGGTTTCGGCATTTTGTTTGATGATTTTGTGGCAGCAGGATGTACGCTCTTGGTGATCGCTGTGTGGCGATTCCTGTTCTATTGACGAGGTGTGGCGGCGCGCAAGAGCGCGCCAGCGAGGCAAGTGCGCAGGCCCTGTGAAACGGCGCGCAGACACCATCTGATCGAGAGGAAAAAGCATGCATTTCCCGGAAGAGCAAGAGTTGATCGATCGCATCGGCCTGGCCCTGATGCAGCGGCGCGAAAAAGTCGGCACGGCCGAGTCCTGCACCGGCGGGCTGATCGCCGCGGCCTGCACCAGCTTGTCGGGTTCAAGCCAGTGGTTTGAGCGCGGCGTGGTCAGCTACAGCAATGAATCCAAGACCGAGCTGCTGGGCGTGCCGGCAGCGCTGATTGACCTGCATGGCTCGGTTAGCGGCGAGGTGGCGCTGCACATGGCGCGCGGCCTGCTGGCGCACGCGCCGATTGATTGGGCCCTGGCCGTCACCGGCATTGCCGGGCCTACCGGCGGCAGCGCGGACAAGCCGGTCGGCACGGTCTGGTTGGCTCTGGTGCATGGCTGTGGCGAACCTAAGGTTTGGCAGGAGTTGTTCACCGGCGACCGCCATGCCGTGCGCACTGCGACGCTGCGCTCTGGCTTGATGGCTTTGTGCGAGGCTTTGGAAGACAAAGACCGATGAGTTTGCTCTTGCTGGGCAGCTGGACGGCTGCCGAACGCGAGCGCTGGCTGGCGCTCTTGCAAAACGAATTGCCGGGCGAACAGTTTGAACTGGCGCCTCCTGCCGAATCCACCGACGCCGCCGCTGCGGCGGCGGTCGAGGTAGCCATCGTGGCCAACCCCGTGCACGGCAGCCTTCGTGGCTTGCCCAATCTGCGCCTGATCCAGTCGGTCTGGGCTGGGGTGGACAAGCTGCTGGCCGACCCCGATTTGCCGACTGGCGTGCCAGTGGCCCGCATGGTCGACCCCGCCATGAACGAGGCCATGGTGCAGACCGCTTTGTGGGCCGTGCTGTCCTTGCATCGTGGCTTCTTCCGCTTGGCAAAACAGCAGGCGCTGGCGCTGTGGTGCCAGCCCGCACAGCCGCGGGCCAGCGAGTGGCGGGTCTTGGTGCTGGGCCAGGGCGAGCTGGGTGGACGGGTGGCGCGCGCGCTGGCAGCGCAAGGCTATGCGGTCAGCGGCTGGCGCACGCAGGCTGGTGCTGCTGGCGGGTTTGATGACACCCAGGTGCGCGGCTTGTGCGGCGAGGCCGCGCTGGCGGCGGCTTTGGCCGAGGCCGATACGGTGATCAATTTGCTGCCGCTGACCGATGCCACGCGCGGCTTTTTCAATACCCGCCGTTTTGCGCAAATGAAGCGTGGCGCCGGCCTGGTCAATTTGGCGCGTGGCGCCCATGTGCGCGAAGGCGATTTGCTGCTGGCGCTGGAACAAGGCCAGCTGGGCCACGCGGTGCTGGATGTGTTCGCCCAAGAGCCGCTGGACCCCGCCCACGCCTTTTGGCATCACCCCAGGGTGACCGTGCTGCCGCATTGCGCGGCCCAGACTGATGCGCGCAGTGCCGCGGCCGTGGTGCTGGGCAATTTGCGAGCGCTGCGCGAGGGGCGGCCCTTGGCCCACTTGGTGCAGGTCGCGCGGGGCTACTGAGCTTGCACGCTGACCACCGCCGAGCCTGACGAGGATCGACTGGCCCGGCTTAGATCAAGGGGTCGGTTTTGAGCTGCTCCAGCACCGTGGCGGTGGAGTCACCGTTCAGGTCGGGCGCTTGCCAGCCCTTGGCCCAGTTGAAGAAGTGGGCCTCAGGCATGGGCCTGGCGATGAAGAAGCCCTGGCCTTCGTCGCAACCCAGGGCGGCCAGAATATTCCAGGCCTTGGCGGATTCCACCCCTTCCGCCACCACCGTCAGGCCCAGGTTGTGGGCCAGCTCGACGGTGGAGCGCACGATCTTGGCGTCGCCCAAATCGTGCTCCATATTCATCACGAAGCTCTTGTCGATCTTGAGCTCATTGACCGGCAGGATCTTCAGATAAGCCAGTGAGGAGTAGCCGGTGCCGAAGTCGTCGATCGACAGCTTGAAGCCCAGCTCGCTGAGCTGCGCCAAGGTGCCCATGGCGCGCTGCGGGTCGTCCATGATTGCGCTTTCGGTGATCTCCAGGCACAGCGCCTGGCTGGTCGCGCCATGGGCTTGCAGCAAGCGCATGATCTTGTCCGGCAGGTCTTGATCGAGGAGATCGCGGGTCGAGAGATTGACGCTGATGCGCATGGGCAAGCCCTGCGCCTGCGCCATCGCCCAGGCGCGAATCGAGGCGGCAATCACCCAGGTGGTGAGCGTGCGGATGAAGCCGGTCTGCTCGGCAAAAGGAATGAAGTGCATCGGCGGCACCAGGCCGCGCACCGGGTGTTGCCAGCGCACCAGGGCCTCGGCGCCCAGCACCTGGCTGCGCCCCAGGTCGACCTTGGGCTGCAGGTACAAGCGCAGCTCGCCGGCCTCCACCGCATGGCGCAACTCACCCAGCAGCGAGAGCGACTCCTGGCTGGCCACATCCATGCCGGGGGTGTAGATCAGGCTGCCGCTTTGGCGCTTCTTGGCTTCCATCATGGCTAGGCCGGCGCGGGTCAGCAGCAATTTGCCCTCGTAGCCATGCTGGGGCGCCAGGCTGATGCCGATGCCGGCGCTGAGGTCCACGGTCTGTTCGCCGAGTTGCATGGGGCGCTCGAAATTGCGGCGGATGGCGTCTGCCAAGCCCAGCGCTGCCGCCTCGTCGCCCAGATTGAGCAGCAGGGCGAACTCGTCGCCGTTCAGGCGCGCCAGCACATCGTCATCGCCTTGCAGCAGAGGGCCTAGGCGCTCGGCCACTTTGCGCAGCAGCAGGTCACCGAATTCATGGCCCTGCACATCGTTGACATGCTTGAAGCGGTCCAGGCCCAGCACCAGCACGGCGCAATGGCCGCCGGGCCGTGCCAGCAAGCGGGTGGCCAAGCGGCTGAAGCCGGCGCGATTGGTCAGGCCGGTCAGCGCGTCTTTGAAGGCCAGTTCATTGAGTGCGGCGTCACGCTGCCGGATGCCTTGGCGCATGGATTCGAGCGAGCGCGCCAGGTCGCTGACTTCGGCGGCGCCGCTGAGCGCCTGCACTGGGGTGTCGTAGTCGCCATGGCCCAGGCGGTCGGCCGTGTTGGCCAGCGAGCGGATGGGCGTGCTGATGCGCCGCGCCATCAACAAGCTGGCCAGTGCAAAGGTCAGCAGGCCCAGCAGGGTCAGTGCGGCCAGGGTCAGGCGCAGGCGGTCAAAGGTCTCGAAGGCGAGATCGAAATTGCGCAGCAAGAGCACGGCCAATTCTTGCTCGCCGTCACGCACCAGCGGACGCAGCATGCCGCGCATATCGTCGGCGCCCAGCTTGAATTTGATGGCGCCCGCCTCGTGCAGGTTTTGCTGGTCCAGCGCATCGGTTTGCACCTTGTTCAAGACCGAACCTTGGGTATGCCAGGCTTCATCCGGGTGCAGGCGCAGCATGAAGGAGCTCTTGACCTGCGAGAGCATGCGCAGCTCCTGCAGCGGCCCGGCGCCCAATTCATCGGCCATCAGCAGCCAACCGCCGGGTTCCACGGCCTTCACCTGCACGGCCACGATCAGATAGGCGCGGCCTTGCCGCAGCAGCAGGTGCGACTGCCAGGGCGTGGATGCACCGTCTTGCTTGGCCATGGACAAGACCAGCGCGGGCAGGCGGGCGGCGAAGTCGGGGGCTTCTGGGGCGGTGGCGGCCACCAGCTTGAACTGGCTGTCGGTGTAGGCGATCAGGCCTGACTTGAGCAGGCGCTGGTTTTTGGATTCAAGCTCATGGCTCAGGCTGAGTTCAAGATCGGTCTTGCTCAGCCTGTCGGCATTGGCCAGCAATTGGCGGATCGCGTAGCTGTGCTCGAAGTCGCGCAGCATGGCGGCGCGTTGCTCGACCTGCTGCGTCAGCAGATGCTCCAGCACGCGTTGGCTAGTCTGCAACTCGGCTCTGACGGTTTGCTCGGTGTTGGCGCGGATGCTGGCGTCAGTGATGGTCCAACTGCTCACCTGCACAACGGCCAGCAGGGCCAGGAAAGGCACCACCATGCGGCCTTCGAGGCGGCGCAGGTTGAGGAAAGCCGGCAGGCGCAATGTCATAGGGGCTTCAAGAGGCGGGCTTGATCAGAATGCAGTGTGTCCAGCGTTGTCGGCGCAAATCGGGGCTGACTTAAACCGGCAACGGTGCGGGCCTTAGCCCGCTTGCAGGGCCAAGATGTGCGCCCGCTGGCCGCGGCCGGCGGTGGCTTCCACCAGCATCAGGGCCAGGCGGCGCAGGCCGGCCCAGGCGTCGCTGGGCCAGTCGGGGTGGCGCAGACCTTTGACCAGGCCGTCACAGACCTGGGCGGCCGCCACCAAGCGGGTCAGATCGGCACTGTTCAAGCCGGGCACGATGCGCTCGAACAAGCGCTCTTTCGGGCCCCAGACGCGCGATTCGCGCAGCGCCATCGGCAGCGGCTTGCCGCCGTCCACCGCATCGCGCACCCGCTTGAGCGCGCGGATGTCTTCGGCCAAGCTCCAGTGCACCAGCACCGCGGCCTCGCCCTCGGCCTCCAGGCCGTCGAGCATGCGCAGCACGCGCCCCACCTGGCCGCCCAGCACCGCTTCGCTGAGCTTGAAGACGTCGTAGCGGGCCACATTCAGCACGGCCGCCTCGATCTGCGCCAGGCTCAGTTCACCTTGCGGATGCAGCAGGGCCAGTTTTTGAAGCTCTTGGTGCGCGGCCAGCAAATTACCTTCCACTCTGTCGGCAAAAAAGGACAGGGCGCGTTGCCCTTCCTCGCCTTCGGGCACGCGCTGGCCTTGGGCCACCAGGCGTTGGGCAATCCATTGGGGCAGGCCGCGGCGTTCCACCGGCTCAACCTTGACCGTGGCGCCAGCGCCGTCCAGCGCCAGGAACCAGGCGCTGTTCAGCTGTGTGCGGTCCAGCTTGGGCAGGGTGACCAGGGTCAGCACATCTTCGGGCAAGCGTTCGCAATAACGCTGCAATGCCTCGGAACCCTCCTTGCCGGGCTTGCCCGAAGGAATTCGGATCTCGATCAGCTGACGCTCGGCAAACAGGCTCATGGCCTGGGCCGCGCCCAGCACCGGTGCCCAATCGAAATAGGCGCCTGCCACGGTGAAGACCTTGCGCTCCCCATAGCCTTGCGCGCGCGCGGCAGCGCGCACCGCGTCGGCCGCTTCCTGGGCCAGCAGCGGCTCGTCACCGAACACGGTATAGATGGGGCGCAAGTTCTTGGCGAGTTGCTGCGGCAGGGCGTCGGCGCGGATCTGCATGCTTGTCTCAGTCAGGCTCAGCCGGGCAGACGCACGGCGGCAAGCCGGCGCATCAGCTGGTTCACCACATCGGAATTCATCGAGCGGTAGAGCTGCGCTTCTTCCTGCTCTTTGGCCAGCGCATGCGTCTCGGTGTAGTTGAGGTCGCGTGACATGCGCAGCTCGGTGCGCGGCAGCAGCAGCTCGCCTGCGCTGGTGCGCAGCAGATAGTCCAGCTTCACCCGCAACTGCCATTCCCGCACCTGGCCGGCGCTGGTGGACACGACCGAGCTCTTGTCGCGCGTGTCCAGCAAAACTTCCAGCACCAATTCGGCCTTGTTGGCGTCTTCCATCACCTTGACCGGGGTGCGCGCCAGCTGGCGGCGCAACTCCAGGGCCAGCGAGGAGCCGGGCGCAAAGCCGGTCAGGGCGATGCTTTGAAACAGCAACTCAGGCTCGCGCCGCGGTGCAAAGCCGCAGGCCGTCAGGCCCGTGGCCATGGCCATCAACAAGAACGAGCGGCGCGGCGCAGTCACGCTCAGGCGACCACGTTGACCAAGCGGCCCGGCACCACGATGACCTTCTTGGGGGCGCGGCCTTCGCAGAACTTGATGCACTCCTCATTGGCCAGGGCGGTGGCTTCGATGGTGGCCTTGTCTGCCGTGGCCGCCACCTTGATGGCGCCGCGCAGCTTGCCGTTGACCTGCAGCATCAGCTCGATCTCGTCTTGCACCAGGGCGGCTTCGTCCACCTTGGGCCAAGGCGCGTCGAGCAGATCACCCAGCTCGGCAGCAAAGCCCAGGTCTTGCCAGAGCTGATGGGTGATGTGCGGGCAGGCCGGGTAGAGCAGGCGCAGCAGCACCGAGAAGCCTTCACGCAGCGCGGCGTCCTGGCCTTGGGCCTTGAAGGACTCCAGGGCGTTGAGCAGCTTCATGCCGCCCGACACCACGGTGTTGTACTGCATGCGCTCGTAGTCGTAGCTGACTTGCTTGAGCACCAGATGCACCTCGCGGCGCAGGGCCTTGCCGTCGCCATTCAGGGCGGCAAAGTCACGGCCGCCTTGCGCGATGGCGGCGGCGTGCTTGACGCCAAAGGCCCAGACACGCTTGAGGAAGCGGTGCGCGCCTTCCACGCCGGCGTCATTCCACTCCAGGGTCTGCTCCGGCGGCGAGGCGAACATGACGAACAGGCGGGCCGTGTCGGCGCCGTACTGGTCGATCAGGGCTTGCGGGTCCACGCCATTGTTCTTGGACTTGGACATGGTGGTCATTTCGTAATCCAGCGGCAGGCCATCGGCCTTCAGCGTGCCACCGGTGATCTGACCATGCTCATTGGTCTGAACGTTGACCTCATGCTCCCAGTAATAGTTCTTGCCCGCGTCGGCCGGCTTGCGGAAGAAGGCGCCCTTGAGCACCATGCCCTGGGTGAGCAGCTTGGTGAAAGGCTCGTCCATCTTGACCAGGCCGAGGTCGCGCATGACCTTGGTCCAGAAGCGGGCGTACAGCAGGTGCAGGATGGCGTGCTCAATGCCGCCGATGTACTGGTCCATGGCCGCGCCCTGGCGCATCCAGTAGTCGGTGCCGGCGCCCACCATGGCGTCCTTGTTCTGCGCGTCGCAATAGCGCATGAAGTACCAGGACGAGTCCACAAAGGTGTCCATGGTGTCGGTTTCGCGCTGCGCCGGCTTGCCGCACTTGGGGCAGGCGACGTTGAGGAAACCGGCATGCTTTTTCAGCGGGTTGCCGCTGCCAT